>NZ_KI912104.1:0-3610 GCF_000517065.1 Alkaliflexus imshenetskii DSM 15055
GTGCTTTATGCCATCCGGTCGTTTCTTTAAACAGTTGGATTAATTCGCTATATTTGTTATCAACCTTGGTGTTCACGTATAGTACAAAAGATGTGGTAATCAGCTGTAATATACTGAATATCAAGGTTTTATCCAAATGCTTTAGATTATTATTTAATTGATTTTCAATTATTTAACTGTTTTGTCATGTACTAAGGTGTTGATATTATTAGTTCTCATTCACAACTTTATCAAGAAGGAGATGAAAAATTATGGTTGTATGCAGGAGATAATAAGTGGAATTTAATAACCCCTGATGTTTTTTCGGGTGATAAAAACTCAAGCGATTGGTATTGGTTTTTAGGCCAATTTTATGATTTTTATCAATATGAGATACAACCGAGTGAGACTGTTGCTCAGTTGGCGAAAAGGCTTGAAGTTAACTCTAATGACATTATGCTGTATAATTCTGGGATTTCTATTGCTCCTGGATCTACCATACGGATCCCTCCACCTCCAAGCCATATTGAAGAGTTGTTAACTGTCAAATATATAAACTGTTATGCAGTAATGCATGAGATGCGTGCAATTAATAGCAGTATGCTTTATTTCTTGGAAGAAATGATATTGAATAATCAAGAGCTTTTAGACTTGCATGAGATAACTAAATATATGGGAATGGTAGCAAGTATTGATATAGCAGTCTCATTGACTCCAATTGCAGGGCAAGTAAAATCAATTGTTGAAATGAAAATGGGTAAAAATGTAGTTCACTATGTGATGTTAGAGAAGATGCACGGAATTAAAGTTCAGGATTTTAACAATATAGACTATGCGCAAAATGCAATTGATGTGATAGTTCCTGGTGTTCGTGTTTTAAGAGGAACATCAAAAACTATTCAATTATCTGATAAAACCATAGAATTGCTGGAGATATCAGGGAACGTAAATGGGTTAATTAATGCTGCAAGGAATAATTATCCTTTAATCAAAAAAGATTAAGTGTTTATGGAGAAGTCAATTAGCTTAGAGGTTGTAGAACGGAAAAAAAATATATACTATCATCTTTTTTCTTTCCTGACAGGAATGTTAATTTTGTACTGGGCAATAGTTTTGATTCTTAGTTTGTTTAACCCGCTTGCAAGTTATCGCTATTTATATCTTTTTGGCGTTTTGTATTTGTTTATGATGATTTTACTGTCGATTATTTTTCCTACTTTTAAAATTGTTGGAAATATTTTTTTGACCGATGATTATATTGATGTTTGTTTTCTTCAAGAGCGATTCTATTTGGATTCCTTAACTAATTTTAGTGTAAATATTGATGGGTATAGGTTTCAACCCCACTTTTATGGTCGAGTTATTTCGTTTTCAAATGGCATAAATAATTCTATCACATTTCATACAGAAGAGAGGAGGTTGGAGTTTAGATTTCTCATTAAATCAAAAAAAAGCATTGTTAGAATTCATGATTTTTTTTGCAATAAGGAGAATTGTAGCTTGAATTCCCCTTATTAGTAGGTTGTTTTCATTTTCCAAAAGCCAATTTAGTTCTGACGTTTTGCAATAATCCGTCAAGAGCGTATAATATGTGCTTCTTATCTTCATCTGGAAGGCTCTGAATCTCCACTACCCGTTTAATAATAGAATTATCCAATTCTATGTTTGTTTTCCCGGTAAGATAGTCAAGAGAGACGCCCAAAGCATCCGCAATTTTGGTAGCAATGTCGATTGAAGGCTTTATCTCATCACGTTCATACCTACCGATGGTAACGCTAATTGTACCTACCATTTTGGCAAGTTCCTCTTGCGAGAATCCTTTTTTCTTTCTTTCTGCAGATATTGTTTTCCCGAATGACATATCGTATAAGCTATATAAAAAGCGTGTTTTACAGTGTTTGTGTAAAGTTACAATACTTTTTTGCTGTATCAAAATCATATAAGACTTGCATTTTAAAATCGGATATGCTATTTTTGAAGCGTAAATGATATATGAATTTTTTTAATTTTTTTCCAATGCAAATCCCCGACATCAAAAAACAACTACCCATAACCAAGGTTTTGGCACATTACGGCATCAAACCAGACCCTTCGACAAGCCCAGGGCGAGCCAACCACATCAAATGTCCCTTCCACCAAGACGATAAACCAAGCTGCAAAATATACCCCGAAACCGGCACCTTCCATTGCTTTGGCTGTGGTGCTACCGGTGACCAGATAGAATTTATTGAGAAATACGAAAAGTGCAGTAAGCACGCTGCCATCCTTAAAGCAAATGAATTTTTGGCAGTCCCGGCCGATAGCGTCGGGAAAGCCTTAAAGAAAGCTGTAGAACTATCCGGAGAAGAAACCAACGCTAAAGATGTAATGGGGATTGCATCCAAAGGAGCTGCCAAGGGGAAGGCAGAAGATTTTGCAGGGCTTTTTGCCCGGCAAATAGCAAGCCTTCCCCGCAGCCCCAAAGCGTTAGACTATCTTAAAAGCCGTGGCCTAAGCCCCGAAATGGAAATCGGCTATAACAGTGGCCAGTACTGGAACAAACTCAAACAGTGCATCACCTTCCCATTGAAAGACCAGGCGGGCAACATCACAAGCCTCTACGGCCGCAGAATAACAGAAAGTAACGGTTATAACATTGAATACGGCCGCCATTACTACAGCGAAAACCGCAAAGGCCTTTATCCAAGCTATCCGTCACATGACACCCAAACATTAATCATCACCGAAGCCATCATCGATGCTGCCAGTCTTATCCAAATCGCAGAATTAAAAGATACTTCGATATTGACCGCCTACGGCACCAACGGCCTAAGCACCGAACACAAGAGGGCCATAACGGCATGGAGCAAACCTTCAGAAATAACCGCAACAACAGAAAAGGAAATCATCTTCTTTTTCGATGGCGACCAGGCCGGTAAAGATGGAGCCCTTAAATACGCCGAGGAACTGGCAGGGCAGAGCGTCAAAATCAGCATTGTCGCCACTCCCCAAGACGAAGACATCAACAGCCTTTACATAAACTACGGAAAGGAAGCCATCCTGCAACTAATAGATGAACGACAGCCGGCCGGCAGCACCAACCACCAACCTTTACCACCATCTTTTTCTTCAACTGAAGATTTTTCAATTGAAGAAAAAGGAAGCGACCCATCCAAAGCTCTGCAGACAACGCAAACCCAATCACCCTTAAATACAGAGCAGCCCAACAAAATCACTTATACTACCCAAACAGCCCGCTACATTGTAAAAGGCAGCCTGCCCAAGACCTTCGACCGCATGACCATCAGTCTGGACGTCCAGCATCTGGAAACCGCCATCAAATACCGCACAAGATTGGATTTGTACGAAGAAAAGCAAGTCAGAAAAGAAGCCCGGGAAGCCGCAGAGAAACTAGAACTCAGAAGCGACCTTATAGAAAACGACCTATCGCAACTAACCGACCTGCTGGAAGAATACCGGGAAAGCCAGCTACAGCAAAGCACCAAAGATGCAGACAGCGATAAAACCCTAACCCTTGCGCAGCAGGCGAGATGCAAAGCCTTTTTGCAACAGCCAGACCTAATCCAAAAGCTAAACCAGCTCATCGGCCAAAGCGGCATCACCGGTGAGGATAACAACCGTCTTTTCCTGT
>NZ_KI912104.1:3710-4943 GCF_000517065.1 Alkaliflexus imshenetskii DSM 15055
GTAAATGTTGAGATAAATCCATTTGAACCTGTTGTTATTTATTTTGAGGAGCATTTATCTTTTTATGAATTGCCACCTGAACAGGAAAGCCGAATCGTGTCAATGCCTGCATTTGTTTTACCTTGGTTGCGAAACGAGGCATTAAATAAGGAAGGGATTCGATTAGCAGGTAATGCCGTGACAATTGTATCGTCATTTACACCTTTAGGAGCAACAGGTAGAGTCGCTTCCGGATTACGTGGGACATTGATTAAATCCTTATTATACATCAATAGGGTTGATGCGACAATTAATGTGCTTCTAACCAATGAGGCAATCAAGGAGAGCATCAGTAAGATTGGCGATGGGAAAGGGAAAGAGTTTCTTGACCAATATGAAAAAATTAGTCTTTATTTGACATTAGGCTCGCCAACGATCCAAGGGTTATTAAGTAAGAAGTCATTGGGTGATATCGCTTTAGATTATGTTAATTTGAGTAATAGCTGGAGGGTAATTATGAACTCTTCTATAGTTAGTAATAGTCTAACGCAGAAAGAAATAGAAAGTATATCTACAGATATGCTTTCTATAATTGAAATTTTAGAAAATGAGAACATTGTTGAATAGAATAGATAAAGAAAGTGCATTTTGGGATAATGTATTTCTTTTAGCAAAGATTGTCTTAGTGTCGGCCTTTATTCTCGTTTTGGTCTTTGGAGTAAGATTGTTGGTCTTTTATCCTAAGGTTGAAGGTTCTATTGTTAAGATAATCAGTGATGATAAAAATGAATTTATTGCAGCACGTGGAAGATTGACTAGCCATGATTGTATGTCTCTTTGGTTGAATTCTTTTACATATCGATTTATTCATAGAAAAACTCAATATGCAGAGTTGTTTAATTCTGGTGATGAAGTTAAACTGTGGGTGTATAAGTTGCATGGCGAATACCAGATAGTTCATGCAAAAAGAGGAGATGAAATTTTGATAAAACACAATAGCATTTTGGCCAATATTGTTTTTGTTTTAATGGTGGGTAGCTTAATCGTTGTTTTGTTAGAGTTTATTGTAAAAAAGGTTACTCCTAAACGAGATTAGTTGGTAAGCATTCGGCCTAGTACATATTGTCATCAAAGCTAAGCAGTCGTTTCTTTGAAGGCAAAAAATGAGGATGACACATACGACCTTCAAGCAACTCTATCAAGAGTATCAGGAATCCAGTTTAAGCGTACGAGACTTCTGCTCCAATCAGGCTT
>NZ_AJUM01000003.1 GCF_000517065.1 Alkaliflexus imshenetskii DSM 15055
ACGGCTTGCATCTAAAAAGATTAATGCTATTTTTGAAAGAGGCTATCCCGGAGGGATTTAGTTCAACATCATGTATAAAACATTGGGGTTTAAGTGGTTACTTGAAGCATTCTGCCCCGCATCAGCTTTTGCAACGGCAGACAGTGATGAAGCCCGCAATCCCCAACGTTTCATACATGTATCCGTTGGCAGTAATAAAAAAAGACACCCTGCAAAATTGATAACTATGATAAAAAACGGAATTATAATTTTATTTTCATGTATTATATTGACGAGTTGTTACAATACTCTTTTACCAATTCGGATTCCAACAAGTTCCCCGAGAATTCCTGACAATTCGATTAAAAAAGAAATACCAAGATACCCAAGCAATAAGCTATTTAAATATTACAAATTCACTAAACAAAAACAGAAACAACTTGATTTGTCAATTCCTGAAAACGGATTTGATTCATTACAGATTCGACTTTGGTTTACATACCCCGAGAATCTTTATCAGTTCGGAGAACTAATAGAATTAAACTATAAAAATGGACAAGAACCAGTTGCAAAATATTACAAACTTGATATTTTCTTTAATCCAACACGAGAATATGAGGTGATAAATCGTTTCAAAGACACTACAATTAATAACCCTAAAAATGGGTGGGTTGACTTCACTAATAAATTAATGGATTTAAAAATTATTGAACTTCCTACGATAAGTGACATCAAAGTATTTCAAGATTCAGTAATGCTTGATGGTTTATTTAACAACACAAGCTTAACTGTAGTAACTGAAATATCTACAGATTCGTATTATCGTTATTTTGAATATAATAACTTTGATAAATATCAAAACATTGATGAAGTAAATAGAATGTATCAATTCATCAAATATATTCGTGAGAATTTATACATGTATCCTATTGACTCTAATTGGTATAAAGAATAAAACATATAACATGAGATTGAAAACATATATTTTAACAATTGTCCTTTTCATAGTTTCTGGACACTTGTTTGGTCAAGTTGACAGGAAAAATGCAAAGTTCATGGATACCTGTTCGATTAGTGTAACTAGTTCAGAGATGATTTTAAACCAGAATCCTATTGATAGTACAAATCAATTTATAGTTAGGTGTAATTGTGAATTACCTAAGTATAGACTGTCGATGTTTGATAGATGGGGAACAGTTGTGCTTTCGTCCAATGACATAAATGATAAATTAGAATTTTCGAATATAAAAAAAGGATTTTATGTTTGGGTGGTAGAGGTTAAATATCCTAATGGGAAAAAGGATAGCAAAAAAGGTACAATAAAAATTGAATGATAAAAATTTACTACTGCCAATATATAGGAATATGAGCGGTCGGAACGACCCAGCGATTATTCCAGGTTGAACGACATCCCGTCAGGACTACAACTGGCAGCTATGGACTTTTTGTCGGTTTTTGATGTTTTTGGCAAGAACGCCTATGCTGCGTTCGTGCTGTTTTTAACCTTTTCGGTTTAAGAGAAGAGTGGTCTTTGTGTTTCAAATGTTGAAAACCAGCTTCTTTTGGGCTTAACCCTCCCCGTCAAGGCAATACGATGCCGAACCTCATGTGAATGAAGTTTTTAAAGGGAATGTTATGTTGGTTACTGCAACTTATCAAAAAGCATAGAAGGCAGATGCCCTGTGGGTGACCGAATCCTGGACAAGGTTCTGATGACAATCAGACGACCCGCTTTGCAATGCGGACATTTGGTTATGTCAAATCCTGTCAATCTTAAAATGCGCTCTGGAGCCGTTTCGGGCTTTTGTTTAGCTGTCATCTGGTCAATGTCAGGCTTTTCATCGGGCACAAATTGCAAATCCAGATGGAGTTTTGTGGTGTGATGATAAATACCGAACCGACGGATACGCACGTAACCATCTGGCATAACATGCAAAAGAGAATCGACGCAGAAACTCTTCTCCGTTCAGGGATACCGGTTTTATTTGTGCCCGGTCGCGGTAGTCTTTAGCCACGAAAGTGACATTTGTTGAGTCAACATTCAATATCCGCTGGTTGCTGATGGCAATGCGATGGGTGTATTGCCCCAGATACCTGATGACATGTTCGGCGCCAGCCATTGAGGGTTCGCAATAAACGACCCACTTTTTTTGATGAGCGGCTTCAATGCAGACTTTGAAGCCATCCATTGCAGATCGTCTTCGCAGTTCCCACATTTTAGTGTCATGTTACTACCGCTACAAGAGTGCAATCGAAAGGAGACTGCGATAGTGATGATAGTGATAGTAGTTGACTGGGCAGCCACTTCCTAGAGGAATAGAAACGTGGAAACGTGGTGAAGTTTGTTAAGGAAAGAGAGCTCCCAAGGGTCTGATAGTGGAAGTGTAACTGCGCTATGGATAGGGTTGAACTAAATCCATGCGGGATAGCATATTTGAGAAATAGCATTAATGTGGTTAGATGCAAGCATGTTATAATTGCGTTTCTCGTTTTTAAGATATGTAGGTATGAGATAGAGAGCAACGTTGAAGATTGGAGAGTGGGGCCTGGTTGTTGGTGTGGAGTTTATGGGCAGGGCTATAAAGAGGGAGCGTCAGGTGGTATTTCGTGGGGAGAGTTAGAGGACTCGGAAGAAGTAGATTCGGTGGAGAGTGACTTTGGTTATATATTTTAAATGATTGTGTGCAGACGTAGCGGAAGATGGGATCAGCGAGTGTTTGGGGGAGTTGGCGATCGACGTGGGGGATCATGCGCGGAGCAGTTTCAAGCTTATGGTTTATGGGCTAAGGTATTAATACAGTTTGTGGGGGATGAAGAAAGGGGTTACTATTGAGCGTGTATAAGAGGAAGAGAGGAAGGATATGGTGGTGCTGGGCTGCGAGGAGATAAAGAAGGGATGTTGGGAAGTTGGGATGATTAAGAAGCGAATGATCGGTTAGAAGGTTTAATCCGTGGGATAATGGGGGGGAGGGGTAATCGAGGTGTAGAGAGTGGAGGTTGACGTTGAGAGAGAGGTTGGCTTACATAAGGTTTTCCCGCATAACCCAGGATAATCCTTTGACGCTGTAGCGACCGTCAGCCTCTTTGCCATTGAATAGCCAAACATGCGGATTCTCGGCTCTGAGATATTTT
>NZ_AJUM01000004.1 GCF_000517065.1 Alkaliflexus imshenetskii DSM 15055
ATTGTTCCGGCAGCAGGATACTCGTTGTCGGGAAAATGGCGCCACATCGGCAAATATGAAAATTATCTCTATCCGGTGCACCAGTTGAGTGCTGCCTTTAAAGGTAAATTTCTGGACAGCATAAAAGAGAACTGCGAAAACTATCTGCAATGGATGGCTTCAAAGTCTGCATTGAAGCGGCTCATCAAAAAAGTGGGTCGTCTATTGCGAACCCTCAATGGCTGGCGCCGAACATGTCATCAGGTATCTGGGGCAATACACCCATCGCATTGCCATCAGCAACCAGCGGATATTGAATGTTGACTCAACAAACGTCACTTTCGTAGCTAAAGACTACCGCGACCGCGCACAAATAAAACCGGTATCCCTGAAAGGAGAAGAGTTTCTGCGTCGATTCTCTTTGCATGTTATGCCAGATGGTTACGTGCGTATCCGTCGGTTCGGCATTTATCATCACACCACAAAACTCCATCTGGATTTGCAATTTGTGCCCGATGAAAAGCCTGACATTGACCAGATGACAGCTAAACAAAAGCCCGAAACGGCTCCAGAGCGCATTTTAAGATTGACAGGATTTGACATAACCAAATGTCCGCATTGCAAAACGGGTCGTCTGATTGTCATCAGAACCCTGCCCAGGATTCGGTCACCCGCAGGGCATCTGCCTTCTATGCTTTTTGATAAGTTGCAGTAACCAACATTACATTCCCTTTAAAAACTTCATTCACATGAGGTTCGGCATCGTATTGCCTTGACGGGGAGGGTTAAGCCCAAAAGAAGCTGGTTTTCAACATTTGAAACACAAAGACCACTCTTCTCTTAAACCGATAAGGTTAAAAACAGCACGAACGCAGCATAGGCGTTCTTGCCAAAAACATCAAAAACCAACAAAAAGTCCATAGCTGCCAGTTGTAGTCCAGACGGGATGTCGTTCAACCTGGAATAATCGCTGGGTCGTGCCGACCGCTCATATTCCTATATATTATGCGCTGTGCTTATTTACATTCATTTTTCCACCTTTTATAGTAATCCTGTAATCCTGTCTTTTCGCCACCTTTAAAGAAACGACCGCTATTTAATGTCTCAATTAATTTTTCTATATCCTTAGCGTGTCTTGTATCCCAATTTAATTCTCTAACCAAATATGAACCAACAATATCTGCATTTAACTCTGGTTCGTACTTATGCAAAGCCTTAATAAAGGTTTTAGCTCTATCATTATCCATTGGGTGTGATATTCCAGTCGACATATTTATTGAACCTGTCAATTGTTGCATTGCACGTTTCACTATACAACTCGGTTCTGGAAATGATTCTTCTTTTTTTTCTTTGCCCGAAATCTCAATAGCACTCCAAGTTTTTATCCATTTATCTGTTAATTTCCTTAACCAAGGAATCGCAATAATATATTTCACAGAATAATAATCATCAATTTTTAATAAATCGTCAGAGTCAATTCCACAACATATTACAATATCTGATGCATTACCATAAATTGCATTTTTATAAGTCAACTTAGTCTCAAATTTGAATGGAACAGGACAATCGGTAAACTTCAAACCATTAAATAGCTTCTTAACTGTTTCTGAACCAAACAATCTTTCAAACCAACCTGTATTTTGCTTAGTGTGAATATAGAGAACTATTTTTTTTATCGAAGAATCCTTTTTTGCAAGTTCACATGCAAACTGCATAGCCAATTTATAAGCATCATCATCATTAGCTTCTGTATCAATGTAAAATTTTGTGTCCATGTTAATTTTATTTTAGGCTTTGTCTTGGGTTATAAAATCAATTAAATCAGTATTTGAATACGATGAACTAAAAGAAGGTTTTGAATAAGGTGAGTATCTTGAATATCTCGAATATCTACTGTATTTAGAATACTTAGAATATTCAGAGTATACAGAATAAGGGCATTTCTCTTTTATCGAACCAACTCTGTAACCATGTAAATCAAAAATAATCCCGTCAATATACCAACCGATATGTTTTCCTCTCCAACCATAAATCTTATCATCATATACATAGGCAACTGCATGTCCATCCCATGTATAAAAAGAATTATCATTTTCAACAGACAAATAAATCTGTGGATGTCCAGTCTTATTGTAAAATGTTATTTCCATATTTTCTATGTTTAGTCAATTGTTGCTGGTCTTTTTGTAGCATTGCGCATAACGTTTAGTATATACGAAGTAGGCGATAGCGGGCTTCAATCCTATCAAACCGAGATGAAGATGAAGCGGGCTACAGCCCTCGAATTTACTACTAGTTCGCCTATTTTGTATATACATTGTTGAACTAAATCCCTCCGGGATAGCCTCTTTCAAAAATAGCATTAATCTTTTTAGATGCAAGCCGTTATAACTGCATTACTCACTTTTAAATTATGCAGTTATGAGAAAGAAAACAACCTTAACGATTGTAGAGCGCGCCCTCGTTCTTGTTCCGGAGTTTAAGGCCAGGGCTTTAAAGATGGAGCATCAGGTGGTACTTCGTGGACAGAGTCAGAGCACTCTGAATAATTACATTCGGCGCATAGCGCTGTTTGTTATCCATTTTAAACAACTGCCCGAAGACGTCACCGAAGATGAAATCAACGAGTATCTGGTGGCTTTGGCACGCGATGTCAAGGCTCCTTCGCGGAGCAGTTTCAAGCACATGGTTTATGGCCTTAGGTATTACTACCGTTTGCTGGGCATGAACAAAAAGGCCATTGCTTTGCCTTCATTAAAGCAAGAGAGCAAGTTGCCGGTTGTGCTGAACCGCCAGGAGCTAAAGATGCTATTTTCGGCACCTACGCTGCTTAAGCACCGAATTATCCTTACGCTGATCTATTCTGCCGGATTACGGGGGCAAGAGGTCATCAACCTTAAGATATCCGATATTGACTTTGAGCGCATGGTCATCCACATCCGCCAGAGCAAATACAAGAAAGATCGGATTGTGCCTTTGTCCGCCATAATGGTCATCGGGCTCAAAAAATATCTCAGAGCCGAGAATCCGCATGTTTGGTTATTCAATGGCAAAGAGGCTGATGGTCGCTACAGCGTCAAAGGATTATCCTGGGTTATGCGGGAAAGCCTTAAAAAAAACCACCATCTCTAAAAACGTGAACCTTCACTCCTTACGCCACACGTATGCAACCCATTTATTGGAGCAGGGCTTAAACATTGTAACCTTACAGGAGCTTTTGGGTCATGCCGACATCACAACAACCATGATTTATCTTCACACAGCCCAGTATCAGCATATCACTCCT
>NZ_AJUM01000005.1 GCF_000517065.1 Alkaliflexus imshenetskii DSM 15055
CTTCTAAGCAAATATTTACAGTTGACCGAAAAGGCAAACATCCTAATTAAGCCGCAATTACTCAAAACCACCGAAACCGCCACCTACCTATCTAAAACAGAAATACAGACCCTTTACCAGGCAGCCAAAGACGAAACGAACCTTTATAACCAAAGAGATACCGCCATGCTTGACATCTTCTATGGTTGTGGCCTTAGAGCCAGCGAAGGAGCCGCTCTTAACCTGAGCGACCTGCTTTTTGAAAAGAACCTTTTGTATGTACGAAAAGGCAAAGGCTATCGGGAAAGATACGTACCCATGAGCAAACAAGTAAAAGCCGACCTTCAAGAATACATCATTAACCAGAGGCCCCAATTGTTACACGCCAAGCAATCCAAAGCCCCCGATGAATCAAGCCAGGCTTTATTACTTGGCCGGGGTGGCGTAAGATGGAGCATACAGGGCATGTACCACCGCTTGCAGCTCCTGAAAAGTAAAACCAACAATGAAATGCTGAAACAAAAATCCTTTGGCCTGCATATTTTGCGGCACTCCATTGCCACACATCTTTTGCAAGATGGTATGCGCTTAGAAAACATAGCCCTGTTCCTGGGTCATAAATCGATAGAAACCACACAGAAATATACTCACTTAGCAAAGGAGGAGGAATGCTGAGTAAAGCCAAATCCAAAGAGCAAAGCGAAGCAGAGTGCTTTGAAAAGTACCTTACAAGCAAAGGCTTTGGTAAGAACACCATCCTTGATTACACTCTTTTCGTTGAAAAGAAGTTCAAACCTTATTTGAATGCATCAGCCAATAAGGACTTAAGTTCTTTTTCTTCAATTGAAAGAGAAAAGCCAATTGAGCCAATTGTTGAGCCAATCGACCATGAAACCCTGATGGGGTACATCCGCTATCGTAAAGGCCAGGGAATAGGTCCCAAAACCATCAACATGGAGCTAAAGAAAATCAGCTATTATTTAGACTTTAAAGCCTTGCCCAATGTAGCAGAACCCATACGGGTAAAAGGTGTTCAACGAAGAATGCCCCATGATTTATTTACCCAAAAACAGCTTGACCACATCTACCAGAACTTCCCGGAAAGCAAGAGCCCATGGACACATAAAAAAACATTAAGAATCTACCACCTTATTTTAGGCCTGCGCATTTATCAGGGTCTGCAGGAACAAGAGTTGGCAAAGCTTGAATTACATCACCTGCAGCTTGATAAAGGCAAGATATACGTTCCATCCACCAAAAGAACAAACAAAAGAATCTTAGACCTGAAACCCTTTCAAATACTACCCCTGCACGAATATCTTTTAACTGATAGAAAGTCCTTAAACGATAAAATAGAAGGAAATTACCTGTTCCACAAAAAGCGCCTAATCCGCGGCATGTCCAGAATAAAAGCCATGATAAAGCGCTATGAACCCAGACTCACAAACATGGCACAAATCCGTGCAAGCACCATTACCAATTGGCTCAAACATTACAACCTCAGAGAAGTGCAATACATGGCCGGCCACAAATACGTAAGCAGCACCGAACGTTATAGAATGGATACCTTGGAGGATTTACAGAAAGAACTGGAGAAATATCATCCATTAAAATAAGGCAAATAAAAGAATAATTTTTACTTTTGGATAAATATGGATACGTTATGGATATGTCTAAAAACATCAACAATAAACTTGAATTTGGCGGGGCTGTTTATCAGCAGATTACCCAAAAGTTAAGCATAATAGACTCTTTCAAGGGAAATTGGAAAGCTATTGAAAATAGTGAAAGCCGCTATTTAAAGGAGCTAAGAAAGATAGCTACCATTGAAAGTATTGGTTCATCCACTCGAATTGAAGGGGCAACCCTAACTGATGAAGAAGTAGAAAAGCTCTTAAAATCAGTAAAAATAACAAAGCTGCAATCACGCGACGAACAGGAAGTTGTAGGCTATTATGAGGCATTGGAAATAATTTTAGAGAATTATACCGACATCGAAATATCGGAAAGATATATTCATCAACTGCATGGAACATTACTAAAACATAGTGATAAAGACCAGACTCACAAAGGAAGATACAAGAACCTGTCGAATCAGGTTGTTGCGAATTATCCCGATGGTACGCAGCGGACTATTTTTAGGACAACAGAGCCACATTTAACGCCCAATGAAATGCAAGATTTGATTGAATGGGCAAACCAGCGACTGGAAAAGAAAGATATGCATCCTTTGCTGATGACGGCAACTTTTG
>NZ_KI912105.1:0-3624 GCF_000517065.1 Alkaliflexus imshenetskii DSM 15055
ACGACTTACTCCTTGATTTGTAAAGGTGAACAGTATACCACAATTTTTACATTTGAAGCGTTGCTTACCTTGCTGTTTTCCCCACTTAATTACATCTAAACTATCACAACTCCAACAGCGCTTTTTCTTGGATATTATCATAAAAAAGAGTTTATTGAAACCAATTTCAATAAACTCTTTCAAATCGCAATAGATACAATGCATACAGAGGTTTCTACCAACTATTTTTTGCTATTATATCGATACAAACAGATCATACAATCCTTTTGTATGGCCCACTGTTATATATACAACGCTATTGTCCTCCTGCTCAATAAGCACCTTACGGTTTAAGCGAGTTTGCTCAGGCACATCAAAATTGGTAATAATTCTGTTCTTAAATGCAGTAGTATCTTTGGCTAGCTTCTCAGCGTCCATTTTGTCATGAGGATCACCCACCTCCGGATCATAATTTGCTCCTATTGGAATATGAGGGCGATTGTAATAAATATTGATAGCTTCGATGACTCCTGCGCCAAATGGAACAGTACCTGAACTATAGATGCAAGCTAAAATCTCGGCTTCGCCTCTATCAGCAAGGACATGCAGCACAGCAAGAGCTCCCGCATCGTCACAATCAGACCCCATATCTGTATCAAAAATTACTTTCACAGGAATAGCATTAATTGCCATATCACTATGGTCATATGATACGCAAGACCAGAAGAGGATGTAGCAGCATATCAGCAAACTAAAAGGGGTTATTATCTTCATTTATATCAACTATTAAGATTAAGTTATAGATTCCTAAATAAATCCTATCCTATCATGCTATCGGGTAATCACCAGTACGTATGGTTTGATTTCGGGAGCGGTAAAACTAATTGTCCCAAAAGTTGGATTTAGATTGGTAAACAGGCCCGTTACCGGATTAAACCATTTGTAGTTCATATCGTCTGCTAATTGGGGAATGGTTATAACTCCTCCTTGAGGAAGATATGCAATATATAGGTGTTTACCCTTTACCAACATTGGATGGTTTTCTATATTTAAATCCCACCTGCGTTCTATATCACGAACGTTCAAGTCATTAAACACTCTGGATATTAAACCAACGTAATTTGCTCCATCCTGTTTCATGGCATCTCTCCAGCTCATACGTTGGGAGGCCCAACTATCCCATCCAGGCTCATCATAAGTAACCTGCCATTGCCAAAGCCCAGCAGCGCCATATACTACGCCCATGGTTCCACCTGACATTAATTGCATCCACGCATCGTGACCCTGCCACCAGCCTAAACCAGAACTTCCTCCTCCCATACCTTCGTATGTAGGTTCACCGTTTGCAACAGCCTTTATCGGATGATTATCGTACATTCTCCATACCTTGGAAAAATCATGAACTCCACTATGTCCTGTTTGTGCCCACTGAAAATCCAACCATTCAGCATCCTGATATGACTTATCATAATGAAAACATCTCACATGATCAATCTCATCTGCCCATGGAGCCTGAAAATCACTACATGGGTTGTAATGCAGGCCGGTAGGTTGCCAATAACAATCCCACTCTTCCAGCATTAATCCACTTTCAACAATTCCAGGCCCTTTCCCATCGTTATCTGCACTTAACAACCACATAGCTGGTTTGCTACCATATCGGGCGAGGAGGTATTTACAAAACCGAACATATTCATCTGAATCAACTTCATTACCTAAAACCCGTAACCCTTTCCATCCAAAACCATGAAATAAAGGCTGATAAACAGGCACAATTTCATTTTCAATTAGAATATCAATAAGTGTATCCAAATAATTAAAATACTCAGGATTTAACTGGTTTATATGACCTTTATGCAAATCAAAAAAGCCTCTTGCGAAACCCTCCCATACACCTCTATCAGAAGGCCCATCTGCATCCATGTCAGGTTGAACAACCATCAGGAGAGCTGTGTTAAAACCTTGAGCCTTTCGAAAAGATGCATACTCCTGAACTTGTTCAATTGTTGCTCGAAAAGGAAGAGCCCATGGAGTATCTCCAACGATAACAAATGATTGTCCATTTTTGTGAACTACATTACGACCCACGGGTGACATTTCGAGTAATCCATTTGTTAAAAGGCGATTTGTACTTTTTGATGGGATTGATTTAATCCGACCCATCTTGCCGTGAAGATTGCTATCATTAATGTTTGAACTAAATGATTTCCAACTCCAAAAGGAACTGTCATCGGGAGTGGCAAACCGAATTTTCCAACTATTTCCTCCACTCCAGAATCCTGGACGTATTAGTGTGTCACCTGCCTGATTAAAGAATACTGCCCAGACATCAACATCGGTGTATGGATTATCATAACTATTTGTTGAAGAAAGAGTAATTTCATATGTATGCCATTGCTCAACCTCAGGATATGAAGATTGACAGGAAATTGACATTATCATTAAGCTAAAAACAAGTAGATATTTCATAACACAGTAAATATTCATGAATAAAACGATTTAACCTTTTCAATAAAAACAACCACAAATATATAGGAATATGAGCGGTCGGCACGACCCAGCGATTATTCCAGGTTGAACGACATCCCGTCTGAACTACAACTGGTAACTATGGACTTTTTGTCGGTTTTTGATGTTTTTGGCAAGAACGCCTATGCTGCGTTCGTGCTGTTTTTAACCTTATCGGTTTAAGAGATGAGTGGTCTTTGTGTTTCAAATGTTGAAAACCAGCTTCTTTTGGGCTTAAAACCCACCGTCAAGGCAATACGATGCCGAACCTCATGTGAATGAAGTTTTTAAAGGGAATGTAATGTTGGTTACTGCAACTTATCAAAAAGCATAGAAGGCAGATGCCCTGCGGGTGACCGAATCCTGGGCAGGGTTCTGATGACAATCAGACGACCCGTTTTGCAATGCGGACATTTGGTTATGTCAAATCCTGTCAATCTTAAAATGCGCTCTGGAGCCGTTTCGGGCTTTTGTTTAGCTGTCATCTGGTCAATGTCAGGCTTTTCATCGGGCACAAATTGCAAATCCAGATGGAGTTTTGTGGTGTGATGATAAATACCGAACCGACGGATACGCACGTAACCATCTGGCATAACATGCAAAGAGAATCGACGCAGAAACTCTTCTCCGTTCAGGGATACCGGTTTTATTTGTGCCCGGTCGCGGTAGTCTTTAGCCACGAAAGTGACATTTGTTGAGTCAACATTCAATATCCGCTGGTTGCTGATGGCAATGCGATGGGTGTATTGCCCCAGATACCTGATGACATGTTCGGCGCCAGCCATTGAGGGTTCGCAATAGACGACCCACTTTTTTGATGAGCGGCTTCAATGCAGACTTTGAAGCCATCCATTGCAGATAGTTTTCGCAGTTCTCTTTTTATGCTGTCCAGAAATTTACCTTTAAAGGCAGCACTCAACTGGTGCACCGGATAGAGATAATTTTCATATTTGCCGATATGGCGCCATTTTCCCGACAACGAGTATCCTGCTGCCGGAACAATGCAGTGCAAGTGCGGATGCAATGAAAGGTTCTGCCCCCAAGTGTGTAACACCGCAACGGCTCCGGTTTCACAACCGTAATGCGTGTACCCAAAGCTGTGCAGTATACCTCTGGTGGCGTGGAACAAAATTATTG
>NZ_KI912105.1:3724-9972 GCF_000517065.1 Alkaliflexus imshenetskii DSM 15055
TAATCCGGCAGAATAGATCAGCGTAAGGATAATTCGGTGCTTAAGCAGCGTAGGTGCCGAAAACAGCATCTTTAGCTCCTGGCGGTTCAGCACAACCGGCAACTTGCTCTCTTGCTTTAATGAAGGCAAAGCAATGGCCTTTTTGTTCATGCCCAGCAAACGGTAGTAATACCTTAGGCCATAAACCATGTGCTTGAAACTGCTCCGCGAAGGGGCCTTGACATCGCGTGCCAAAGCCACCAGATACTCGTTGATTTCATCTTCGGTGACGTCTTCGGGCAGTTGTTTAAAATGGATAACAAACAGCGCTATGCGCCGAATGTAATTATTCAGAGTGCTCTGACTCTGTCCACGAAGTACCACCTGATGCTCCATCTTTAAAGCCCTGGCCTTAAACTCCGGAACCAGAACGAAGGCGTGCTCTACAATCGTTAAGGTTGTTTTCTTTCTCATAACTGCATAATTTAAAAATGAGTAATGCAGTTATAACGGCTTGCATCTAAAAAGATTAATGCTATTTTTGAAAGAGGCTATCCCGGAGGGATTTAGTTCAACACAATGTATAAACTCATAATCTTCACAACAAACAAGTCTCAAACTATCGAAATTTTTATCATTTGCCCCATATCATTACCAACAATTGGATGCACCCACTTAGTCTCGACAATATTAGCTCTGGCAAGCTTATGCTCCCATGCGTTTAAACTATCCTTTTCTTTTGAACCTCGATTCAGGATGATTTCGCTATGAAACTTATTTTCTATTATTTCATTAAGCAAACATCCATCTAAAATATCTTTATGGAAAATACTAAACCGATAAATACGTGGCTTTGTCATTTCATCAATATGATTCATTAGTTTCAATAGAGAATAAAGAATCGATTAGACTAATACTCAATCAGATAATAAAAAGCTTCTGAGCTACTTCCCTTAAACGAAGTTCTTTTATTGTACTTGATTGTTTTATCAGTTTTGTGACCCGTGTGATTTAATATTGTAATACGTGGTTTTTTGCTCCGCTTAATACCAAGTACAAAGTCAACAGGCTCAACCAATATAGGCGCATCACCAACACTTATTAACTCAGAACGCTCGCGACAAATTTCCATTCCGGTATTCTTTGCCCGTCCAATAGCTGTCACAAGAATTCTTGACGCATCATATATCCCCTTATCAGACTCGAGGCTTGTTACGAGTATTACAGCGAAATCATTGCTGGTAGATATGGTTACACATCCAAGGTTAAACTCTTTATCCTTAGCAAAACCAACCAATCCTTTAGTTCCATCTGTATTAATGGTAAAGTAACCCTTACCAGAATCACTCCATATCAACTGCCCAGTATTTGAGTATACATTGTTTTGGTCTATTAATTCCGATAGTCCAAAAGTTTCGAGCATAGAACAGTTCTCGGTAAATTCCAAAGTTACTCTCCCAGCGGCCAATGATTTCAAAGGGAAGTCAGCATCTAATACTTTGCGGTCATGATCCTGACGAATTGTCTCATTAATAATTGTTTTCCCCTGAAAAATGTCTGAAAGACCAAATTTCCTATTAACAATTATATCACCCTCCTTCACATCACCTCTAAAAACAAGTGCAGCAAGTGCAGGATACAACGCCAATTGAGTAGGAGAAGTAGCATTATAAACCCCACCCCAAGGCGTTTGGATGGTATTGGTATAATGGGGAAAATCTGTAGCAAATACATAAGAGCCGTCCCAGCCTTGAAGTCCCATCCCATAAACAGCCACAATTGGTGCGCTTTCAGCAGTATATTCATTCGGGATTAAGCTCATCCATTCCGAGAACAGGAAAGGCCGATCTTTCACCTGTTGCAATCCTGTGCCAAATAGGCCTGAGCCAATATTGGACACCATGGCAGAATTATCAAATGGCCCTGGCTTTAGACTGTGTCCCTGCCCACCTCCAAAATAATTATGGCGATCAATAACACCAATTTCATAATCAGCATGCAAGTTTAACAGGTGTGTTAATCCTTCACCAGCTTGCCAACAACTTGCAATTAAAGGTCCTTTATAGCCAGTCTCTCTGACGGCCATTTCAAATTTTCGATAAAACTTCATTTGCTCTTCATAAAGGAAGCTGAACTTATCAACTACATGTTGTTTTACAGAGCGCCCTTCTTGTTTTGCAACCTGATACTCATATGAAAAAAAACCATGGTTGGGCTGAGGATATAAATTATTGGCATCTAAATGCTCACCTTCATTCAATCCCTCATGGTTCCATGCATTTAACAGCGCTTCGTGCGTTTGGTATTTATCCCGAAGCCATTCACTAAACTTACGACACAACAATTTACGGTAGGTTGGAGCCTGTTCTAAACTCCGTTCAATGGCTGCCCAAAATATATTGTCCTCGTTTTGGAACTCTATAAAATTAAGTGCCGGATCATCTGCATAACGTAATCCTGTATAAGGATTAATATGGTTGAGCATATTAACCGTCAGCTCAATATTTAGCTGTTGTAAATCATCAGCAAAATTTACCAGAGCTGCAGTGCTTCGGCTTAAGTGTCTCCAGGGAAAATCAGTTTCCATTATTTCATTATATGCCAATAAGCGACTACTATCGGCAGGCGCAACCCGATGGCCATAAATATGCGACCAACCATAGTAGATCCCTTTTTCCCTTAACTCATGACAAAACCTATCGAAACGTTCCCATTTATCATTGGTAATTATTGTAGAATGAATACCATCGGTTGCATCCCATGTAAATTTATGGAACCTCACAGCATTAAATCCATATGAAGCTAGAAAGTTAGCCCATTCAACGGCCTTCTCAGGAGAAGGAAAAGCATTACGCTCACAGAGATTGGTGCCCCAAAACTTAATTGGTGTACCATCTTCAAATTGAAATCTACTACCATTAACTAATAAAACACCCCGCTTACCGGCAGGCTTATCCAACCATGCCGACATGTCTATTTCTGACCCTAACGAAGATTCCTCTGCTTTCAACGGAAACCAATCTGAAACACCCTGTCCACTTACAGATATGATGCCGCATAACAGCACTATTATCAAAAACACTCTACCCATCTTACAATAGAATTTAAATGATTACCGGATAATTAATTCTCCTACAAGGGCTCTCCACCAGTTTGCAATGTCAAAATACTATATCGAGGCAGACTCACCACTCCATTTCCATTCGCGTCATAATCTGACACATATACGCAATTTTCAATTCCTTCAGATGTTCGGAACACTTTAAATTGATCGGAATAATAAATTCCGACTAACCTGATCACTTTGCTAGATGCTGAAGAATTAATTACAACAATGGTCTGAGTTCCATTGGCTTTATGGCTCCAGGCCGATACTAACACTTCCTCCTGATCGGATTCTGCGCTAACTCGTACGGCACCTGGACGTATAAAGCGATAAAAATGCTTTGACACAAAATACTTCTTACTAGTATTTAATCCGCTCATGAGTGAAAAATTGTCCCTAACAGACTGACTACCTTGCCACCACACCCACGCAGACACGTTTCCATAACACAAAGCAGTATGAATATCCATAGCAAGATTTAAAGCTCCAGGAGTTGAATTTCTTTTTTCCCAATTGTTACTATAACCGGAAGTCTCCGACATCCATACCGGTTTGGCAAGAGGTTTGGCAAACTGTTCGGTATGATTCACCCACATCTGCACCAATTCTGAACCTGAAGTTGGAGCAACACCATCAGAATAACCGTGAACAGCCAGTATATCAACATTATCTGCAGCATTGTTCTTTATCGCATTATGATATAACCAACGCCAATTATTCTCCTTACCTTCCATTTCGAGCATGTTCTCCGAGCCAAAAATCAGCACATCGGGGAAAGCCTCTTTTACTTTTGGCACAACCGCATTCAACATCTCACAATACCATTGAGTTGTATATGTACATGAATTAAAGGGTTGACTAAACAATGGTTCGTTTTGCAGACTTAATGCATACAGGTCTATACCTAAATCTTTATACATTTGAATCCCGTCAATGATCCATTCTGCAAATTCTTTATACTTTTCCGGATTTAGTGTACCCCCGTTTTTAGTAGACACATTTCCGGGCTCACGTATTGCGTTTTCGTCTCCAGCCCAGGCAAATGAACATTTCCATTTCAAATCTGCCGGAGGACTCCAAACGGAAAAAATAAACTTAAGGTCTACGCCTGCCTCATCAGCCCTTCGCTTGAGACCTTCCACAACCGGTTTTTGTTTATTCCAATCGGCATCCTGATTGGCACCGGATATTGCCGGAGGGAAATATTCATTTCGCCATATTGTTATACCTAAGTCATTAATTATCTTAATGCCCCACTCTTCGTTCCAAAGGTTCTGAGAGTTTGCCCACCACACATCATGAGCTCCAAAAAAGCCAAAACCATCTATTTCCTGAAACTCCTGATGAATATCTACATAAATTGTACACATATCCATTTCTTCCTTAATGTCATCAATCGCTTCACCGTCCTTTTTACATGAGCTGAAGCAAATCAGAGCCAGAACTAATAATGAGAAGTAATTCCTGAATAAATTCATTGCAATAACGTTTATACTAGTAAAACATGTTCATCAATCGTCCTGATGAATAATCTTTAACACAAAACTGTCAGAGAGTAAAAGCAATTAGTGTTTACTGCTTGATTAACTTGTCCATTTCATCATAACCAACAAGCGTGATACCCTCTTTTTGGATTGCCCGCATAACTTTTGAGTTTGTAAGAATCTCTGTTACAAATTGTCTATCCTTAGCTATTTTTGTGCCCACACTTCTCATTTCATCTACATCCATTCCCGGGTGTTCAACAAACAACCAATATCCTTCATCAATCCTTTTAATATTTTTAATAAACTGTCGGATACGTTTTCGTTTGGGCAAATCCCAATCCCAACCATTTAATCTTTTAAGAGATACCGATTCTGAAGTCAGAAGACCATACTCATCACCCAAGCGCTTAACCAGATCAAGAACAGAAGTGTGCATGGATGTAAAGCCCATATGCGTGGAAAGATGCGTAACACCTGGTAAAAATCTAAGCCCTGTCTCTATTTGAGCTCTTAGTTCTTTCTCTATTTCAGCTAATGACCAATTTTTATTGATTAGAAAAATATCTTCTTCTGCTCCTTCCCATGGCCAGATATACGGATAAAAGTATCCTGCAGAATCAATCAATCCTGGAACATCTGTTAGCGGTCGCCACTTTAAAGTTTCCCATTCACTGGTGAGCACAAGATGGATGCCCACATCAATACCTGGATTCTCTGAGAGTAATTTCACAGCCTCTGGAAACCAGGGACAGGGCACCATAACCTCAACGCTGCGTGCAATGCCAGATTTTATAGTTTTCAGGCATGCATGATTGGCAGCATTAAATGACCCCATGTCGTCAACCCTTACAATTAGGTATTTTTCGGCCGACAGGCCTTGTATAATAGACATTGAGACCAATAACACCATCAAGCAAATCGAATTTCTCATATCAATAAATTCAGTTTTATACAAAAACTCACCTAATCTCCATAATGCATAAACAGAACAATGAGTTAAGCCAGGCGACGGTTAAATGATTGCGCTGAGTAAAATGAAAAATGTGAAACAAAGTATAATCTTACATTAGTGGATAATTTTAAAGAACCACAAACGAATGAAAAACGTGATCCAGACATCTGGAAATAGGTTAGGATAGAAACCCTATTATCATTAAAGCCAATCCAACTTCACCGCCATTCGGCGGCAAGATTTTATGAACTATCTACAATCTTCTAAACAGTTATTAAGCCATTATTTCTGCTTGAGGGTTAATTCCATACGCCTCTAAATACGCCATTACCACATGAAATAGCATGTAAAACACCTGTTTGCCCTGACACAGATACTCCTTTCCAGCGCACTGCGCCTAAAATTGGATTATAAAGATCAACCCATGATTTGCCATTATCATTACTGTACATTATGGCAGATTTACAGTCGGACCAATACAATGGCTCGCATACAACATATAATTCATTGCTAAGTACATGACAAAACTTTGACACATTTGTTAAATTCGCTTATATCCAGTGTGTTCGACAATGCATGAGCAATCCGAATTAACCCATACTTGAAGAAACTGAAGGCTCTTCTTCCGTGTTTTGACTTTAATTGTGACAATTTTCATGTTTGTCTATACCAGCGAGGTAAGCCCAAATAAATGCAATGGAAACAACGGATATCAAGGTAGATA
>NZ_KI912105.1:10072-18077 GCF_000517065.1 Alkaliflexus imshenetskii DSM 15055
CGTGTTTTTTGACTTTAATTGTGACAATTTTTTCATGTTTGTCTATACCAGCGAGGTAAGCCCAAATAAATGCAATGGAAACAACGGATATCAAGGTAGATAAGCGCTCAAGCTTGTTGAGATGTGTGTCTTCTATGTTGAAACCACTTGTTTTCATGGCCCGGAACATGGTTTCTATCTGCCATCTTTCCTTATAGTTAATCAGTGCTTGGTCCTGTTTGTTGAACGATGCAATGATAACAAATTCAATTTTACCTGTGGCTTTATCAATGGTTTTGATAGCTGACAAATAGACAAGGTTTCCGCCCAAATGGACCAACCCGCTGTAATGCATGTGTACGCCAACCCGTAGATGGTTGAATAGCCAGAAGACCTTTTTTTCGCCTTTGCCGGGCACACGGACTTTCATGTTTTCGCGTAACCTGATATAAAATGGCACCTTATTAAGGATTAAATACCCAAACCATTCATCGCCAATAAATTCCCTATCGCCCATGAAACCAGAGATGGACGAACAACCAAATAGCTCGATGTAGTCGTCAAACAATTCTTGGCGCTCTGTGGCATTTGAATTCCCACGTTTGGGAAGAAGTTTCCACAGCAGCGGAATGGCCACGCCTTTATAACAAACACTGAGCATCAATATGTTGATATCCAAGCTCCCAAATTGCCAATTGGTTCTGTCCATGCTCAAGCGGTAGGGCGGTTTAGAGGGCAAAAGAGCAAATATCAGCCGGGCGAGTAAACGCCTCTCTATAAGAAACTCGGCGAAAAATCGTTGCACCCGTCGATGGCTCGATTCGTAGGTTGCCTGTCCCTCAAATCCTTGCGCAAGCTTTACGAACGAAACCGTTTGTAACTTGCACATTGCACAAACAATTGAAATCGTGCACTTTACCCGTGCTTTATGCCATCCGGTCGTTTCTTTAAACAGTTGGATTAATTCGCTATATTTGTTATCAACCTTGGTGTTCACGTATAGTACAAAAGATGTGGTAATCAGCTGTAATATACTGAATATCAAGGTTTTATCCAAATGCTTTAGATTATTATTTAATTGATTTTCAATTATTTAACTGTTTTGTCATGTACTAAGAATTCATTGGATTCATTTCTGGGAATAGCAATAGAGGAGGCATTAAATTTGGAATCATCTAAAGGATAAACCTTTTCCCATGAAGCACCGTAATTACCTGAACTCCATAATCCTTCAGCAATAAAACCAGCATATACAACTCCGGGAATATTGGGATCACAAACAATGGTATTCAATACCGATGCTCTGGATCTTTGAAATGGCAAATCATTTCCGATACTCTTCCAGGTTTCACCCCCATCATAAGATGCAAACAAACCTTCGGTAGGTTCGCCAAAATATATTGTATTTGGCATATGTGAATCAATTGCCATCAGCTGGTTTGTACCGCATGCATTTTTTGTTTGATACACTACAACTGAGAGCAACTCATTTTCTATAAAGAATCTTTGATGTGGCAAACTCTTTATATGCGACGGTAGACCAACATTTAAATTCTCCCAACTTTCACCCCAATCGTTTGAAACCAGGAGTCCGGCACCCTTTTCAATATCTCCATCAATATAAGCATAGAAGCGCCCTGGTGTGAATTTATCTTCGCGAAGTGCCTGAACAAATAACCCTTGAGATAAATGCAATAAGAATTGATTGGTTATACCACCGTCATGGCTACGCGCAATGGCACTGAGACGTTCATGATTATTCGTAATGCCATAAATGACCGTTCCGGCCTGAAACGAAGACAAAGCAATGGCAGTACTGCAATAGTAATTATTTGGGTGATCAATATATTTAAAAAACTCATATGTCAATCCGCCATCATGACTTACAGCAGGTTGTCCGTCGGCACCAACAAAATATACGATATTCTCATCTATGGGATCCACTGTAATATATTCCAGGCAAATATTACCTATACCGCTAAAATAGTTGCCATTCCAAGTGTTTCCGCTGTCTTCACTTACTGAAACACCAAACCAATTACACAAAAAAAGCTTTCCTTCAACAAAGCGGTCGGCTCTAAGTTTGGCTATGGCCCAACCCATTTGCTCTACACGTTCATAATGTTCGGAGTAACCAACAAAATCTTTACCCCAATCGTACTTTTCTTTAACAAGTTGCCAATGGTTACCACCATCAATCGAAACGTATACTGGAAATTCTACTATTAATATATTACTTGGATATCTTTCGATGGCTGCATATACCACATCCGGATTAATTGGTGAGATGTCAATATCAGCGCAGGTGTAATCGCCAACCGGAAGCCCATTCGTAAGTTTTGTAAACTGACTCCCCCCATCTTCAGTTCTGTATATACCATCTTTTTTAATAGTAACATAAAACACATCTGGGTTTAATGGACTAAACGTAATATTAGTAATGTCTGCACCTTTTTTAGAAAAAACAGATTCCCATGTTTGCCCCAGATTATTAGAAAAATACAATCCACCATATCCATTCGTTTGCTTATTACCCTCAGGATATAAATAACTCTCCTCTGGCATCTCACTTAAAGTTCCAATGTAATAGCGGTTTGGAAAATAAGGATTGATGGCAAGGAATCCCATTGGCACATCGGCTAACCCCTTGTAGTTCCATTTAATTCCTTCATCATCGCTCCTCCATACGCCCGATGTATATCCAACTGCAATAACTACATCGGGATTATGAGGGTCAACGGCAATTTTTTCACCGTTGGCCCTTGTCAGACCATTTCCATAAAAATTGATGAGGTCAGAAACATGAATCCAAGTATCACCTCCATCCATTGATTTGTGAATATCGCCAAAAATTCTGCCATCACGGGCTTCGCCTGACCCGCGAAACAACACATTGGGACGTTGATGACTTATAGTGATTGTTTCAACACTATGATGATGGCTTTTGCTCATTCCATTATTTTTGGATGCCCAGGTTTTGCCCCCATCTTCACTTTTAAAAACGCCAGCCACATCACACCTTATATAAACAACTTGCCCATCAGATGGATGCTGTAGTAAACCTGTAACATATCCACCTCCACCTAATACGTTATTTGCCAATTCAAAACCAGCAATTCGAGGCTTCACCTTATATCGCAAAGCATAATGTATTGTTAACAATCCGCCTAACAATAACAACAGATATATATATGTGTGTTTTTTCACTTGCAGAATATGTTTTAAAAATTATGACGCTTAATCTCTATATTTAATTGATTCATCTACTGATTATCCAGATTTTTGAATTACTTACAGGTATTGGAGAAGGTAAAAAATTCAAATTGTAGAGGAAACCGGCCGACTCTGCGGTCCGGTTTCCTCATAATCAATCCTTAACTAAACTAATCTAAACTAGTAACCAGGATTGTTTCCACTTGCAGCCATCAGAGGGTTGGTATCAAGCTCCCTTTTGGGAATTGGAAACAATAAGTGTGTTGGTATGCTCAAACGGAAATTTTCTGCGTCAAACTCAAACCCAAAATCACTAGCAGTCCAGGTAGATAGATCAATATAACCTGCCCTATGCCAACTCCTGAGGTCAGTCCAACGTATTCCATCCTCACCAGCCAATTCACGTAATCTTTCATCCATAATATCCTGCATTGTAACAGCTGTTAAATCAGCAGGAACAGAAGAAATTGAACCATCTGGAGTTGAACGTCTTGCTCTTTCTCTAATATCATTTACCTCCTTTAATGCCAGAGCTGGTTGATTTGTTTGTAAATAAGCTTCAGCAGCCAGCAATTTGATATCGGCATAACGCATTAACCTATAGTTATTGGGTGAGCTAAGCCCCCAGTCTCTTTCAAACTCACAATGACCTGGCTTAACATACTTTTGCATTTGATTGCCACCAAACTTATCCCAGGAGGGATAGGGCTGAGGAACATTTACATTACCATTAACATTGGTAAAAATTGGAGCGAATGTTTCGGCCTTTCTGGGGTCTCCATCTTCAAAGGCATTTCGTAGTTTTAATGATGGACCATACTTTCCCGACATATAATTACCCCAATGGTTGGTAAAGTAGTGATATTGTGCTCCCATTTGGCCAATGTTTACATCAAAATCATTATCCAGCCAGGCGTTATCCATTGCAGGCGCACTACTTGCCTGAAATTCGAACAATGACTCTTTGTTATTTTCATGATGCACGCTGAAGTTGTAATGAAAGGTTACCAACTCACGGCTTGTGATTTTTCCAAATGCTGTAATCGCTTTCGCATAATCACCATTGGCATTTTTGGTATGTCTGGCTCTCAACACATGGGCTCTTACCAATAATCCATAGGCACTCTCGTTCCATACCCGTCCCTTTTCCGTAGCAGGAGTCCAATAGTTTACATTTGGTAGTAGCTCAACAGCCAAATTCAAATCAGAGATAGCCTTATCAAGCATTTGAGTTCCCTCAGATGGAGGTAAAATGGCACTTCCAATACTTGGAATACGTTTATCCTGCAATGGCGCCTTGCCAAACCAGTCGTATAAACGATAATATGCCCAAGCCCTTAAGAAGAGAACTTCACCTTTGTTGGCCTGCCATAGACCGTCTCTGCGATAAAGCGCTTTCACTTCCTCCTCTTCAAGTTTTTCCAACATAAAATTGCAACGATATAGCAATTGATAATACCTTCTCCAGGCATAAGTAACCTGACCATTAGATTCATTTAGGCCAGAAAAAGCGGCGAATGCAGCATTACCTGAATCAAAATTAGAGATATCATCACCAGGCAGCATAAACATGGCGTGCATTCCAGGGTCATTCAATACGGGTCCG
Source organism: Alkaliflexus imshenetskii DSM 15055 (assembly GCF_000517065.1). Lineage (GTDB taxonomy): Bacteria > Bacteroidota > Bacteroidia > Bacteroidales > Marinilabiliaceae > Alkaliflexus > Alkaliflexus imshenetskii. The sequence continues at coordinate 14,871 of NZ_KI912105.1, forward strand.
TATAGATTGGCAAACATGGCATAACATGCTCCAACCCCTTGTTGCATCCTTTGTTCACTGTTGTAAAAATCTCCCTCTAATTCAGCTGTAGGATCTACATTTAACTCATCTGAGCATGAGTTAAGGCCATAAAGTCCGCTTATAGCTAGAAAAATAATGGCCAAATATTTAATTTTATTCATCATACGCATGTTTTAAGATTTGCAAATTAGAATCTACCCGATATACCAACTGAGAAAATCCTTGGAGTAGGGTAAATATCACTTTCGGGATCCATGCCAGTATATTTGGTGATTGTCATCAAATTAGAACCAGATACATATAATCTTATATTCTTAATATGATTGTTTACCCGATTGTAAACACCATCTTGCAAGGTATAGCCAAGCTGTACAGTTTGCAATCTAAGGTAAGCACCACTCTCAAAAAAGAAATCTGAATTACGGAGGTTTCTGTTTGGATCACCAAAAACCAGTCGAGGATATTCCGAAGAAGGATTCTCAGGTGTCCATTGTTTGTATACCATTGTGGTTACATTATCGCTTTGGGTTGGATGAAAGGAATTGGCCTTAACCAAATTATATTTCATCACATCTCCAACACCTGAGAACAACGCACTAAAATCCAATCCCTTGTACTCCAGATTTAAATTAATACCGTAAAAATACCCAGGAATGGATTTTCCGATATATACCATATCATAGCTGTCAATTTTACCATCCGGTTCACTTGAATAGAAAGTTCCCTCTTCAGTAGGCGCGCTTCTTAAATCTTGAAAATAGAAATCACCAGCGCCAACAGATCCAACCATTGTCCAGTTTGTGTCAGAATACCTTGATTTCCATTCCTGAGCTTCAGCATCTGACTGGAATATACCACCAACTTTATAAGCTTTGTGATAAAATAACGGATAACCTTCTTCAATTGTGCCTGAAGGAATTCCTTTATAGGTCTTCAACACACGGTTTCTAACAGTTGTAATATTACCACCAAAAGAATAGTTTAGATTACCTACCCGGTTGGAGTAGTTTGCGGATGCTTCAACGCCACGGTTCGATACTTCTGCCACATTCGCACTTGGGAAATTTAGAACCCCTACACTTAGTGGCAAATCAATATGCTGAAGTATACCGTCGGTTAATTTGGTATAGTATTCGGCAGAAAAATTCAGGTTTCTAAACAAGATTGCATCAAAACCGATATTGGTGGTGGTGGTTTTTTCCCATCTGAGTTCTCTGTTGGGTATACCGGTAATGATTGCACCAGTACCAAGAACTCCACCTCCGATATATCGGGAAGGATCTGATCCAAAATTATATGTAGCATTTTGGGTAATTGTTGACAAAAACGCCATATCGGCCACTTCCTGATTCCCTAGTTTACCCCAGCCACCGCGCAGTTTAAAATCGTCAATCCAACCAATATTGGTCATAAATGACTCATTCTTCATACGCCACGCAGCTGAGAATGATGGGAATGTACCCCAACGGTTTTCAGGCGCAAACCTTGATGAACCATCTCTACGCACAGTGGCATCCAGATAATAGCGATAGGAGAAATTATATCCAACACGCACCAGATGACCTTGAAGCGCACGACGCTGGGTACCGGTAAAAGTGTTGGTAAACCGACTTTCTCCACCGATATTATGAAGTGCTTTCTTTTTAGAAGTCACATACTCAGTTGACATATCCGAAAACTCAGCACCATACTCCTGATTCGTATAGTTGTATAATAAATCTAAGTTATGTGAATTGAATGAGCGGGCATAGTTTGAAGTAAACTGTTGTATATAGTTAAAGTTAGTCATATCCCTATGTACAAGATTGCCTACGGACTTTCCACCACCTTTCCCATAACTGTTACCAGCAGTATGATCAAATGCAGAAGCATCGAAATCAGAGAAACTCTTTCTTTTGGTGCTGTATAGATCCATATCCACCTGATACTTTAACGACAATCCACTAAATGGGGTGAGCTCAGCATAAATAGTACCCATGTTGCGCAGAGAAGTGTATTCTGTATAATTAACAGATGAACGCCCCACTTGATTAATACGCGTACCTAAACCGTAAAGCCTTTGGTTTAAATAACTTCCATCAGGCTGCAAGCCACCAACGGTATATGCAAATCCTCTATAACCTGGAATTCCGGGACCACTGTATATTGGCTGCCAAGGCGCACTCTTCACATTATCCAGATAGTTCATGTTATTATGGTCACCCCCTGCACTTACTAACCTGTAATTAATTCCTGTTCTCAGATAGTCATTTATTTTTGTATTAATCTTTACATTTCCTGAATATCGACTGAGGTTAGTATTTATGAGGGTTCCATCTGTATCTGAACGACCTACCGAAACATAATAGTCAGTATTTTCAGTACCCCCAGAAACCCTTACGGACACATCCGAAGTTGGTGCATTTTTGTGGCGAATTGCATCCTGCCAATTGTATGTAGGGGAATTACCAAGGTACCTTGAATCGTTAGGATCAAAACGACCAGCATTCTCAGGAGCAGGAGCTAAATCCGGATTAGTGGCCCAAATTTCGGGAACGAATTTGGCATATTGAGGTGTCGATAGCCAATTAAGTTCCTGAGTGATGCTTTGTATACCATATCGTGCACTAAAATCTACCGATGGTTTATCTCTCCTGCCTTTCTTTGTTGTTATGAGCACAACTCCGTTGGCAGCACGTACACCGTAGATTGCAGCAGCAGAAGCATCCTTTAAAATCGAAATTGATTCAATGTCGTTAGGATCAATCATTGTCATAATGTTTAAAGGACCACGCAAATCCTGGTTACCCGCATGCCCTCCTTCACTACCTGAACCAAATTCAGTAATCGCAACACCATCAATCACATAAAGTGGTTCAGTCACCCCCCATGTATTGGTTCCACGAATACGAACAGTTGGTCGTTGCATAGGGTTTCCGGTATTTCAAGACACATGCACACCAGTCATAGTACCCTGCATGGCCATCTGAGGCGACATTGCAACAGTTTTCTCACTATCTTTTGAAGAAACTGTAGAAATGGCTGTAGTCACATCTCGCTTGGAACGAGTACCATAACCAATTACAACGTAAGCATTCGGCCTAGTACATATTGTCATCAAAGCTAAGCAGTCGTTTCTTTGAAGGCAAAAAATGAGGATGACACATACGACCTTCAAGCAACTCTATCAAGAGTATCAGGAATCCA
>NZ_KI912105.1:18177-19672 GCF_000517065.1 Alkaliflexus imshenetskii DSM 15055
CTAATAGATTCCACTACACTTTAGAACACTTCACCACCCTAGGTCGGCCTTCCGGCTTAGGGATTTTTCTTACTTTTACAATACGTGGCAGACCGAATGCATACATTACAACCACATCACTGAGTTGCATTAACTCGTCGTCCAGCTCAATGTTTAAATGTGTTCGACCAGCCACTTGCACCTCCTGAGATTTATAACCAATAAATGTGACTATCAATGTTGAGGTTGATGGTGCAGACAATGAAAATGACCCATCTGGCCCAGTAATTGTTCCATTGGTTGTTCCTTTTACAATAATAGAAGCCCCGGGAACAGGCTGCTTGTCACCAGAATCTAAAACAACTCCGGTAATTTGAACACTCGTTTGTTGCGCAATACCTGACGTGTGTAAGCCCAAAAAGCTTACAAAACATAGTACCGCAATCAGTCTGGCCGACTGATATAGATTTCGCCTTTGTCTTTTCATAGATTTGTTTTTAGTTTGAATTTAATGAGAATTGAACTCTATTAGAATACGACTGTGTTTTTTGAGGTTTAACCATAATACGCAATTAAATTTTAAGGTTTTGATAATATTTAGAATAACAAAATCATAGCAATTGTTAACATTATAATAATGGCTATAACAATAATCTCTAATAACATAGACTTTTTTGCCATCTTAGGCTTATTCCTAAAAAAATTATTATCATAGCTCATCTTGTTCGATTTTAGTCGCAATTTTAAACACATTTTAACAGCACAAACATAAACATAGCACTCAAACAGAACTGAATCATTTCTGCATAAAACTGACCACTTTTTGACATCATACATAGTTTGCAGAATTAGTTCAGAGTTTGCATATATAGTTCAATAGCTAACTCCAGCCTGTACCTTCAACTATTTATAATTATAGATTTTAGTCAGCAATACATCTATATTCAAAATCAACGTTGCAGGAGTAGTGTTTAGATATCTTAAATGCAATGCTTCACGGTTTTACTTATCATCAGGTATATCCCAATAGTGTATGATTTTAGCAATTGGATAAAGTGTCAATTAGAGAACAAAAACAAAGAAACTACCTATAGTTATGTAGTTGTTAATAACTCGCTTTTCAAATGTAGACGGTTGGTACACATGATATCATCAGGCGTTAACTAATACCATAGGATGAAAAAACAGGTCGCATAGAGTCAAAATCTCAACGCGATTTTGACTCTATGCGACCTTAGTACATGACAAAACAGTTAAATAATTGAAAATCAATTAAATAATAATCTAAAGCATTTGGATAAAACCTTGATATTCAGTATATTACAGCTGATTACCACATCTTTTGTACTATACGTGAACACCAAGGTTGATAACAAATATAGCGAATTAATCCAACTGTTTAAAGAAACGACCGGATGGCATAAAGCACGGGTAAAGTGCACGATTTCAATTGTTTGTGCAATGTGCAAGTTACAAACGGTTTCGTTCGTAAAAGCTTGCGCAAGGATTTGAGGGA
>NZ_KI912105.1:19772-113565 GCF_000517065.1 Alkaliflexus imshenetskii DSM 15055
TTGTTTCCATTGCATTTATTTGGGCTTACCTCGCTGGTATAGACAAACATGAAAAAATTGTACACAATTAAAAGTCAAAAAACACGGAAGAAGAGCCTTCAGTTTCTTCAAGTATGGGTTAATTCGGATTGCTCATGCATTGTCGAACACACTGGATATAAACGAATTTAACAAATGTGTCAAAGTTTTGTCATGTACTTAGAAAAAGTTGTTAAATTTTTTCCGATTTAAATCCAATACATTAATACCTCGATTTAACACACTAACCCATAAACACCCACTTCGATCAATAAAAATAAAACTTAACTCTCCAGGTGATATACTATTTATATCAAAAGGAATGTTTCGATATTCAATAAATCTATCTTCGCTAAAATTGTACTGCATTAGTCCTAGTGAATTGGAACCAAGTGCACCTGAAAACCAAATATCTCCATCAGGGGACTTCAAGAGTTCACTCAATGTATTTATCGAAGCTTTATTATAATATTTTAAATCAGCAAAGTAATTTTTGATAGCATCTACAGCACCTTCATTCTGCCTCAATCGAGCCAACCCATATGGCGTTGAAACCCAAATACTGTTATCGGCCGTTTCTTCAATACTTCTTATGAACCGGGGCAAATTCCTCAATACAGGGATGTTTTGAATATCAATTGTTTTAAATGAATAGGAGGAAGGATCGCTGTTGATTGATTGCTCTGTTCTGAACAAATAATGGGATGATGCAAACCACAGCTTATCATCTGAATCACAAAAAAATATAGGCTTAATCTCATGATTTGAAAAATACTGAGCCGTTAATGAATCAAAGACCACAGCGTTTAAGTGTCCAAACTCTTTAGTGGCAGGATTGTAATAATCATAACCTGAATGACTCACAATCCAGATGATACCTGTTTTATCCTTATATAAGCCAAACAATCGGTTATCAGAAATAGATTTGCCTTTACCGCATTTCAAATATCGCTTAAAACTCCCATCCTCATTATAAAGATTAAGGCCATATTGCGTAGCAATCCAAATGTTTTGATCGTTATCCTCGATTATATCAAGTACATTCCCATTCGTAAGTCTTTCAGGATTTGATATATCCGGGTAAAAATGAGTGAAAGATTCTCGGGATGGATCGAACACCGTTAATACAGCCAACGACCTGTAAACTATCCAAATTCTATTCTTACTATCGTTATAAATCCGATAGACATTCGGATTTAAAAGAGAATTTTCTATCTGAGGGTTTGCTCTGTATGTCTTAAAAGTTAAACCATCAAATCGGTTAAGCCCATCTTCTGTTCCAAACCAAATAAACCCTTTTTGATCCTGAAGAATTGATGAAACAACGTTATCTGTTAAGCCATTATTGGTGGAATATTTGCTAAACCTTACATTTTGTCCAGACAATTCGGTAATGGAAGTTATTAGGCAAACAAATAAAACAAATCGGATAGATAGATTGAGTGATTGAACCATACATATTAAATTTGTTCTGAACTTGCTACCATTCAACTGTCCGTTTAAGAAAAAGGTTCTATTTTTAAATCTAAAACCGCATAACTGCATCATTATTATGCTTTGAAATTTTCGATATAAACGGCTAGCAAATTTATAATTTTTTAACGATTACACATTGTGCTCTAACAATAAAAGCAGATGATTTGTAATAATTAATATTGAATCAGAATCATCATCCATTTCATTAACTCAAACAGCATGAAAATTAAAACAGTAATTGCGGTTCAGGCTATATGCCTGGTTTGCTTATCTTGTCAACACAAACAAACAACCAGCGAAATGCAAATGAAAGTAGACAATTTTGTGAAGGTGGATCTCACCACCGACATCTCTCACCTATCAGAAAACGAAAGAAAAATGTTGCCTTATCTTGTTGAGGTGGCAAAAATAATGGATGAGATATTCTGGACGCAATCCTACGGGGATAAAATGCCACTTCTGGAGTCAATCAGCGATGAAGCTACGCGCGAATTTGTGCGTATCAATTATGGCCCATGGGAGCGCCTCAATAACAACAAACCTTTTATCGAAGGCTATGGCGAAAAACCTATGGGTGCAGGATTTTACCCATCAGATATGACCACCGAGGAGTTCGACTCTTTTGATGCACCGGATAAAAGAAGTTTATACACCCTCATTCAACGTGATAATAACGGTCAACTGGTTTCGGTGCCATACAGCAAAGCCTACCGCGTACAGCATGAAAAGGCAGCTGAGCTAATGCGCAAAGCGGCTGAACTCGCCGAGTACGAAACACTGAAAAACTATCTGAACCTCCGGGCCGAAGCCTTACTAACAGACGATTATTTGCCCAGTGACCTTGTTTGGATGGATATGCGCGACAATAACATTGATTTTGTTGTAGGCCCTATCGAAAATTATGAAGACAGGTTGTTTAATTATAAAGCAGCCCACGAAGCATATATTCTGATTAAGGATTTGGAATGGAGCAGGCGCCTCGACCGTTTTACGGCATTGCTCCCTGCTCTGCAAGAGAGTCTGCCGGTGGCACTGCAATATAAATCAGAAACACCAGGCAGCGATAGCGATATGGGTGTGTATGATGCCATATTTTATGCAGGCGACTGTAACGCAGGCAGCAAAACCATTGCCATCAATCTGCCCAACGATCCGGAGGTGCACATACAGAAGGGCAGTCGCAAATTGCAACTAAAAAACTCCATGCGATACAAATTCGACCACATACTGGTGCCCATTAGCCAACTACTCATTGACGAGACGCAACGAAACCATATCACATTTGATGCATTTTTTGAGAATACCATGTTTCATGAGGTGGCACACGGGCTTGGCATTAAAAATACCATCAATGGCAAAGGCGATGTACGTGAGGCAATGCGTGAAACATCCACTGCCATTGAAGAGAACAAAGCAGATATTTTAGGTCTTTATATGGTGGCACAACTTGTAAAAATGGGAGAACTGAGTGAGAAAGACCTGATGGATAATTATGTGACTTTTATGGCAGGTATTTTCCGTTCGGTGCGCTTTGGAGCTGCATCGGCACATGGAAAATCCAACATGATTAGCTTTTACTTTTTTCAGGAAAAGGGCGCGTTTACCCGCAATGAACACAACGGCACCTACATGGTAAACTTTGACGCAATGACCAATGCGATAAATGAGCTGTCGGCAAAAATCTTGATGATGCAAGGTGATGGAGACTATCAGGCCGCTCTGAACATATTGGCAAGTCATGGCGTAATACGCGCCGAACTCCAATCTGACCTCTACCGAATAAATGATTCCGGAATACCTGTTGACATCCGATTTGAACAAGGATTACACATGATCGGCCTTAAGTAAAAGAAAAACTCTGTGAATCGAATAATAATCCGGTTCACAGAGTTTCTTTATGTATATTATATCTGCAAGAATCTATGGAAGGCTATTCTTAAAATCCTGATAACGGCTCTCAAACCTGTCACCCTCTTTGCCTCCGTACTTCACGTGATTTTGCATAATCTTTTCGATTCTGTCAAGAGGTGACGGGTGAGTACTCAGATATGTCATTGCTTTGGGAGTCTCATCCGGGTCCATCTTTATAAAGAAATAAGCTACGCCACGAGGATCGTAATCGGTGTCGCTCAAATACCGTACAGCATATTCGTCAGCCTCATACTCATCTTCACGGCTAAATGCCAGGGTACCTAGTCCCATAGCCAACTGACCTGCCACTTGGGCTGCAATGGATGGATTGTTGCCCAGAATAAATGAAAGCAAAACGGAATAGCCATACTGCTTTGTAAGGCGATTGGTCGAATGTCGTCGGTCGGAGTGGGCTATTTCATGGGCCATTACACCAGCCAATGAAGCTTCATCGTCCAAAAACTTAATCAAACCCGTGTAATAAAAAGTTGTACCGCCGGGTAATGCAAAGGCATTAAGAACATCGTCGTTAATTATATACACATCCCAATCAAAGCGGTCGGCATATCTCAATTGCGACGATTTAAGAATATTATCGCGCACCCTTTCGATATGGGCATAAGCTTCAGGAAACTCATTCCTGTCGAGAATTGGATACTGTTCAGGGTTGGCTTTTATCTCTTCCACCACATCACGCCCAAACTGTATGTCCTGGTCAACAGTGAAGAAGTTTACTTTGCCATCGTTACAGGACGAAAGCAAGATGACAAGTAAAAATGCTGAAAGTTTTAATATCGTCTGCATAGAAATAAGTTTTGAAGTTAATGTCAAAAATAATGCCGATTAAATCTGTTCATTGTTTACGTAATAAACAGACTCCTCGGCATTTGGTTTATTTGAACGCTACTGAACTTACTAGGAGTTGAAATGGTATAGGAAAACAATCTCGCCTTCGTAAGCAGGTTTCTTATTCCCTTCAATCTCAAGTTTAACGCCTATATTGGCTTTTGTTACACCGCGCAGATTCACTGCAGCAATTACTTTTGCAGAAAGTCGAACCCTACTGTTTACAAGCACCGGCTGGTTGAATTTAAACTTTTCGATGCCATAGTTTACTTGTAACTTCAGGTTTTTCACCTCCACTATCTGATTCCACAAATGCGGCAGCATTGAAAGCGTGAGATAACCGTGAGCAATGGTATCACCAAAAGGCGACTCGCTTTTAGCGCGTTGGGCATCGGTATGAATCCATTGATGGTCAAGTGTTGCATCGGCAAACAAGTTGATTTGATCCTGTGTAAACTGATGATAATCAGAAATACCCAACTCGTGACCTACTAATTTTTCAAGTTCTTCAAAGCTGCTGATAATTACTTTACTCATGATTGTCAGTTTAATTGAAAATTTCAAAATGAAAAGGTAGTGACATTGCGGTTAAAATTACCGTATGATACCTGTCAATAAAAAGGCAAATTATAGAAATTTATCGGTACCAACCAAACAATGCTCCTGATCTGAACGCAATTCATCCAGATTATTACATACACACCAACTTAAATAATCACCTACTAATGTGCAGACAAAGCGCTACACATCTTTTGGCATATTTCTTCGAGGGCCGTTGGAGCGGTTTATTTTTTTTGAGCCTTCATACATCGAGAATTTCTGGAACCGACACTCGAGGGCGCCGTTATATAATGTATGTTTTTCAGCAGGCTTCAATCCTACCAGCTTTAATGCCTCAGAGTTGGAACTGATAACCCATGCATCCCAGCCGGTAAATTTGTGTTTAAACTGAGAGCCAATCTCCATATAGAGCTTTGCGATTTCGCTGTTTTTTAACCGCTCATCGTAAGGCGGATTCATTATCAACACTCCGTTTTTCCCAATGGGAATTGCCTCAACAAATGGCATTTTTGAGAAATTAATGAACTGCTTTAGCCCAAAATCCAATGCGCTTTGTCTGGCCACATCAATGGAACGTAAGTCAATGTCGCTTCCTGTAATTCGTGCTTCAGGTTGAACAATCTGTTCTTTGGCCTCTTTCACAATTTGAGCCCACAATTCGGGATCATAATTGTTCCATCTTTGAAATCCAAACTCCTCGCGTTTGAGGTTAGGAGCCATTTTAGCAGCAATCATAGCCGCCTCCATTACAATTGTGCCTGAACCACACATGGGATCCATAAATGGCGACTTGCCATCCCAACCAGAGAGCATCACCATACCGGCAGCAAGTGCCTCATTGATTGGTGCGGGATGGTCTTTCGTACGGTAACCCCGCCTGTTAAGCGGTTCACCTGAACTATCCAGCGAAAGCGTGAATTTATCCTCGGCCACATGCACATTAATCATGAGTGTAGGCCGATGTAAGTTAACAGATGGGCGAATGCCAGTGCTATCTCTGAACTGATCACAAATACCATCCTTAACCCTTAGCGCCACATATTTTGAGTGGGTGAAAAAGCGGGAAAACACCACTGCATCGATGGCCAGCGTTTGGTCATTCCGCATGTATGGCGCCCAATTGTAGGCCTTTACCTTATCGTAAAGCTCCGTTTCGGTTCGCGCCGTGAATGTGGTAAGCGGCTGCAGAATACGAAGTGCCGTTCTCAAATAAAGATTACTCTTGTAGAGCGTCTCCTTATTGGAGTCGAAAGAGACTGCCCGTTTTAAAATCTTAATATTTCTGGCGCCGATGGCCTCCAGTTCTTTGGCCAGAACTTCTTCCAGCCCGTGAAAAGTTTTTGCTACTAAATTCAAGGTACTTCCTGTTTATGAACAAAAATTAAGTAACTGTTGGTTGTTCGATTAAAAATCAGATTTTAAATAAACCCGGTTTTAGAAAAACCAAACAACACACCGTTACTAAAACATCTAATTCTCTATATCCAAACTGTTGAATAAAGGCTTCGGGCTATACTCAATATCAGGCGCGTTTCCTGAAGAACGGCTTTTTCTCTTCTCTGGGTCGACGTGCAGGTTGATTGCCTTCGGCCATGGACTTTTTGCGTGGCGGCCTCTGTTGTTTAGGTGCTTTCACCGGGTTGTGATCTATCAACGGATAGTCATGATTCTCAACCACATTAATTTTCAGATTAATGAGTTTCTCTATATCCTTCAAAAAAGCCTTTTCTTCGGCATCACAAAATGATAAAGCAGTACCATCAGCTCCTGCCCTTCCCGTTCGGCCAATACGGTGTACGTAAGACTCTGGCACATTTGGCAGGTCAAAGTTAATAACGTATTGCAAGTTATCCACATCGATACCCCTTGCGGCAATGTCGGTAGCAACCAAAACACGGGTTGTCTGTTCCTTGAAATTTGTCAACGCACGCTGACGGGCATTTTGCGCCTTATTGCCATGAATTGCTTCCGCTTTGATTTTATTTTTATCGAGGAATCGCACCACCTTATCGGCACCATGTTTGGTGCGGGTGAAAACCAAAACCGTTTTAATGTCCTTATTCTTCAGTATATCGAGCAACAGCAAAGGCTTATTCGGTTTATCTACAAAATAGATGGATTGATTAATGGTTTCAGCAGTTGACGATACAGGTGTAACCTCCACTTTGGCTGGATTTTTTAGTATACCAGATGCCAGCTTCACAATTTCGGGCGGCATGGTTGCAGAAAAAAACAGCGACTGCTTTTTAGCGGGCAGAAACGTGAGAAGCTTGCGAATATCATGAATAAAGCCCATGTCGAGCATCCGATCTGCCTCATCCAAGACAAAAATCTCTATTTCTCGAAGGGAAATCACCTTCTGATTGATAAGGTCGAGCAATCTGCCGGGAGTTGCAACCAATATATCTACACCGGCGCGCAAAGCACGAACCTGTGGGTTTTGATTTACACCACCAAAAATCACAGTACTGGTGAGTCCTGTATATTTTCCATAAGTTTTGATGCTCTCATCAATTTGAATGGCAAGCTCTCTGGTTGGTGTAACAATCAAGCTCCGAATATTTCGGCTGCGATGTCTGTTTGTATGGTTTTGAGATAGTAATTGAAGAATTGGAATTGAGAAAGCTGCTGTTTTTCCGGTGCCTGTTTGGGCGCAACCTAACAGGTCTTTGCCTGATAAAACCTCCGGAATGGCCTCGGCCTGAATTGGTGTTGGGGTGGTATATCCCTCTTCCTCAACGGCTTTCAGGATAGAATCAATAAGATTTAAAGAACTAAATAACATAAATAACTATTAAATAACGCCTTTCGATAGGCTCTAAACGAAGCCGCAAAGATACAAATTATAAATGGATAATTTTATCCTGCGGCAAATAGTCGCAAGTAATAATAGACCATTTAAAAGAACGATTCCAAGGGAAACCACTAAGCGCAGTTTTAGTTTTTAAAAATGAAGAAGACCGGAGTCCTGAAATGGACACCGGTCTTGAAGATATATATGGTTTGTATAAAGCTTAAATAAGTTCTATACTGCGCTTCACAAACTTACTAAGCGCCTCACCTTTAAGCATGTTATTGGAAAGCAGGGCAAGATCGATGAGCTGGGATACCAGTTTGTTTCCTGTGGCATAGTCCTTCAGTATGCTATCGCGCTTACTCTTTTGCTCATCAATTTTCTTCTCCACATCATCCAGCTCTTCTTTCTCAGCAACCGGAATCTCCTCCTCTTTTTTCTCTTTTTTGGCTGCTTCGAGTTCGGCTTTACGGGTATCAAGAGAAGATATTCGGCTCGAGATGGTTTTGAGCTTCTCGCCAAGTTGCTCATCTACATCTTCCACAATTCGGGTAACCAACCCATGGTTTCCATTCACCACAAGGTTATAACTATCGGGCATTTCGCCATAGAACATCATACCTCCGCCCTGAAGTGCGCTCATCTCTTTCATCCGGCGCATAAACTCCTGCTGTGTAATCATCACCGGTGTATCGTTTTCACCCATCGCCTCAAAAGTAACCATGAAATGCGATTTGGCTAGTTGAGGTACCTGCGACGAGAATATGGTGGTTAAGTTTTCACGCTGCTCAGATGTAAGCTTTAACTCGTGGGTGTCATTTTTAGGTATAAGTTTATCCGCCACCTCGCTGTCGACGCGCACAAAGCGGCCTTTTTCAAATTTTTGTTCCAGATGATTCACAAAATGACTATCAAAATAGCCATCCATCTGCAACACGTCATAACCTTTGTTTTTGGCAGCCTCAATAAAGCTATACTGATCATCCTTATTTGTGCTGTAGAGATATACAACCTGATCGTCCTTATCAGTCTGGTTGGCCTTGATGATATCTCGGTACTCTTCAAAGGTAAAATATTTACCTTCGGTATTCTTGAGCAGGGCAAACTTGGCAGCACGCTCATAGAACTTCTCCTCGCTAAGCATACCATATTGTATAAACAGCTTCAGGTCGTCCCACTTATCTTCAAAGTTCTTACGGTCACTTTTGAATATCTCCTCTAAACGGTCGGCCACTTTTTTGGTGATGTGGCTGGATATTTTCTTCACGTTAGAGTCACTCTGCAGGTATGAACGGGACACGTTAAGCGGAATATCCGGTGAGTCAAGCACACCATGCAGTAAAGTCAGAAATTCAGGTACAATACCTTCAACAAAATCAGTTACATACACCTGATTACAGTAGAGTTGGATTTTATTCTTCTGAATTTCGATATTACTCTTGATTTTGGGGAAGTAGAGCACCCCGGTAAGGTTGAACGGATAATCCACATTCAAATGAATGTTGAACAATGGCTCATCGGAGAACGGATAGAGATCACGATAGAATTTCTGATAATCCTCCTCTTTTAAATCTGCAGGTTTGCGCGTCCAGAGGGGGCTCGTCTCATTGATGATATTATCCTGATCTGTTTCAACGTCTTTGCCATCTTTCCACTCCGTAACCTTGCCAAAAGCAATCTCCACAGGCAGAAAACGGCAATACTTTTTCAAAAGGCGGCTTATCTCGCCCTTGTCAACAAAGTTTTGATTCTCGTCGTCGATGTATAGGATGATATCGGTACCACGATCATCCTTTTTGGTTTCTTCCAGGGTAAACTCAGTGCTTCCATCGCAGCTCCAGATAACCGCTTGTGTATCATCGCGGAAGGAACGCGTAATGATTTCAACTTTTTTGGCAACCATGAACGAGCTGTAAAAGCCCAATCCAAAGTGACCAATGATGGCATTGGCATCCTTCTTATACTTTTCAAGAAACTCGTTTGCCCCAGAAAATGCAACCTGGTTAATATACTTCTGAATTTCATCGGCCGTCATCCCCACACCGCGGTCGCTGATGGTAATGGTTTTCTTCTTCTCATCCAGTTTAACACGCACGGTGAGTTCACCCAGTTCGCCTTTGAACTCGCCTACGCTGGCCAGAGTTTTAAGTTTCTGAGTAGCATCCACTGCGTTGGAGACCAACTCACGAAGAAATATCTCATGGTCGGAATAAAGGTATTTTTTAATAATCGGAAAAATATTCTCCGTACTTACACCAATTGTTCCTTTTTGCATAACTCGATATTTAAAAATTTTAGATTAACAATAAATTTAGGATAAGGTATAGGCAAACGTCAACAGACAAGATGCCTTACTTTTGCGATGTCTCTAATTCAAAGGGTGTGCCAAAGGAAAGAATATGACAAATGGTCAGGCAAGCAGCTATTCTGTCAGAGACTGCCGTTTTTCTGCCATCTTGAGTTGCTCGAGTAAATCTTCGATGGTTCTGAGTCTGATAGGTACGCCGTCAGGACCTGATAGGATGTATTCTCTCTGGCTGTCACTTCTGATTTCGACCTGTAGTCGGCTAAAAGGATCATCAGATGTAGTAAATCCCTGACGCGAGAGGGCACGGCTCACCCATTTGTATTCAAGCCCTTTACCTATAAGACGGATGGATTTAACATGTGCACCGGCCATGGTAAAATGCCCTGTGGCATTGTCAAATAAAATTCCCTCCCTCTCAAAGAATTTACGGAACTCATTGGTGAGTACCAAATCCTCGGGAACACCAGTTTCCATAGGCAAACCGGCTGCCAAAAGCCAGACTTTATCTGCTGTTTGTAGTGCCAAATCGAGGTCGTGTGTTGATAGCAGCACGCCTATTTGCTTTTTATGGGCGAGATTTTTCAGCAGGTGCATTATCTCAACCCGTGAAGGTAAATCCAGAAAAGCTGTGGGTTCATCGAGAAGAATAAGCGGCGTTTCTTGCACGAGTGCTTTGGCAATGAGCGCCTTCTGCCTTTCGCCATCACTAAGTTCCATGAGGTTACGATTGGCAAAACCCTCGAGACCGGCATCACCGATGGCTTTAATAACCAGTTGCCGGTCCTTACCCGTAAGCCGTCCAAAAAAACCAGTAAACGGACTACGCCCAAGCGCCACCAAATCATAAACAGTCATATTTGGAACCATTAACCGCTCTGTTAAAACCACGCTTATGAGCCTTGCTTTGGTTGCTGCATTGAGTTTATCCGGATTTTTTCCGTTGATGTAAACATCACCAGATATTTTTGGAAGAAAGCCCGCAAAAGTTTTTAGCAAAGTTGATTTTCCTGCACCATTTGGCCCCAATAAACAGGCAAACTCACCCTGCATCAACTTAACGTTGATATTGGAATGAAGCGGAGAGCTGTTGCGCCCCTGTTTATATCCAACCGACAATGCTTTTGTTAAAATCAATTCGCTCATCCGTTTATGCTATCTGTAATCCATATTAAGTTCCAGTAAAACGTACATCCATAATAAGTTATAATGCTCACCCTCCGGCCATTAGCTTTCTGTTGTTTAAAATGACTGAAATCACCACCGGAGCACCAATCATACTGGTAACTGCATTTATGGGTAAAGCGCCATCAAAACCGGGCAGGCGTGCAATTAAGTTGCTGAACAATGCAAGAATAGCTCCAGCTACCATCACCGCCGGCACAAGAACTTGTTGGTTAGATGTTTTAAACAAACCCCGGGTAAGATGAGGCACAGCCAGTCCTAAAAAGGCAATAGGTCCGCAAAAGGCAGTGATAACCGCGGTAAGCAATCCGGTGCATGCCAAAATCAGAAATCGCGACATGCGGATGTTAACACCCAGATTGCTTGCATAATTATCACCTAAGACCATCAGATTGAGAGGTTTTATCAATAAAAGAGAGCCTATAAGCCCGACCATCACCACAGGAAAAAACACCTCCATCCGAGTCCACGATACAGACGAAAAACTACCCAACCCCCAGATTACGAAGGCATGCACATCCTCCTTCATACTATAAAACTTTAGCACACCTACGAGAGCAGATGCCGCATAACCAACCATAATGCCCGCAATGAGCAACATGGCATTGTCGCGCAAACGGTTGGCCAGGAGCAACACCAGAAACAATATAGCCATTGCGCCTGCAAATGCAGCTGTAGTTACCGTCAGGTGACCTATCCATCCCAAGGCACTCAGTGCAAAACCACCAAAACTTCCCATCATAAGCACCATGGCCACACCTAAGCCGGCACCGGAACTCACACCCAAAATGGCAGGGTCGGCCAACGGGTTGCGAAACAGTGCCTGCATCTGTAAGCCCCCAACTGCCAGACCGGCTCCGGCCAGAATTGCTGTTATGGCTTGTGGCAAACGTGACCTTTGGATTATATAACTCCAGCTCTCAAGTTCCGTTTCATAGCCCAGCAGCCCCTTAACAACTTCTTTAAGCGGAATATTAACCGACCCCAGCGCAATGTTCAGCATAAACAATATCAACCCAATAATTAGAAGAATTGTGAGCCGCAAAAGATGCTTTCTTTTTTTAATTATTGCAGTCATTTCAGTAGGTTAAAATACACTGGCTGGTGGTTGTCGAACAAACCGGGATGAAGATAGGCTGAGAGATCCTTCAAAATGATGTGTGGCTCTATCCACGCCTTCTCAAAAAACATGGAGTAAGCTGTGTTTGAATAGATTACTTTTCGATTTTTGTAAGCGCTGAACCCGGCGTAACGCTCGTCCATACGGTGAAGCTGATCATACGTAAAAGTATCAGGATGATTTATCGTCAGAACCCAATAATCACATTCGTGACAATCAAAAAAAACCTTTTCGAAATCATAAGCAAGAGAGCCTCGTCCCGACACATTGGCATAAGGATAAGCGGCACCGGCATCTCTGAATAATTCTGCCAGGAAACTCTCGCCGGCAGGCAAGAACCATACATCCTGAAACAAATAACCTGTGGTTACTGAGGGACGAACCGAAACTGACGACGTCACATTAACTGCCTCGAAATATTGTTGCTCAACAGAAGCAAAATAGCGCAATGCATCAGCTTCACGATTGAAGAACGCACCGAAAAAAACAAGCCACTCCACGCGCCCCAATGGCACATTTTCAAGATAACCGGCATCTGGAATAACAACCAATCCTGCCTCTTTAAGCTGCTCATACTGATTATCCTTGAAAGGAGAAACAAATACAAATTGAGGATTTGATAGCAACAGCACCTCCATGTCTGGCGAAGAGGCCATTCCTACGTTTCGAATAAGCCGTTCGCTCAACCCTTGCTTAACAAATTCGTTGGAGATATACTCAGGTTCGGCAACGCTTTTCAGTGTTTGTAGCACGTCCAAAACATCGGCCATAATTACCTGAGTGGACGAGAATGCTGACCAATTAAGAACCGGGGCTTTGATAGATGGAATACTCTCCAACTTAACTGTACCTGAATTATCGATAAAAAAATAGTCCGAAGCCTGAGTTGAGTCCCATGGATTGGCCACCTCCACAATTTTATCATCACCGAGATAATGTATTACAAAACCACGCGCATATTTGGGTCTATAAACAGAATCGGAAGTGGAAATAAGTTCAGTTACCGAAGTGTGTACCGAACGTGCAGGACCTGAACAGGACCATGAAAGAATTAATGACAGAATTGCAAGGCACAGTATCTTTGCCATAACTTTTTCTCCCGAAAGTTAACTGGTTCATAAGAAGATGGTGCGGTATTGGTCACCTTACCATCCGGTATTGATAAACGAACAAAGCAGGTTTTCTGGCTCTCCCTAATTTGCGACGCCTTCCCATCCTAATACTATCCGGACAGTGGCAATAAGTCGTAAAATTTGCAGGATTACAGCTGCGGGTACAGCTCCGGTTTTACACCGGATTCCCTCTTATGCACAAAGGCACCTTATTCATAATGGCAAAACTACGTTTTTTTTAGGCAATCACATAATATATACAACGCATTAAACTTAATTAGGTCCATCCATGTTTATTCTCGTCATAAATCCTAAACAATTCATGACTTAATAGTCCATATTTCAAACAAAGAATTAATGTATATCGTATAATAAAAAATGACTTTAACGGAAAAACATTAACTAACGAATACAATGATGCTTTCAGAAAATCACATAACCAATCCAATAAGAAGTCATCTATTAATACAATCAAAATTCAAGATTATGACACATTCACTCATTATTGACTTTCTTTTTCGCATTAGAATCCTGTGTTATTGACATTATTACAATATTTAATTAAAGCATACCTATGGAATTTGAATTTTGTGATGCCCCCTTGATTGATGAGCTAAAACAACGTCTTCTCCTGATTAATCAAGATTCTGAAGTATCATCCATATTAATACTCGCTGCCGATGGAAACAATTACGATCCGGTATTAATTGACCCAATTCTGAGAGCAATAGAAAAACCTTTGTTTGGAGGCATATTCCCAGGGTTAATTTTTCAACAGAAGAAATTTGAAAAGGGCTTTATTATAATTAAGTTCAAATTACACACTGACGTTGAGTTGATTGAAAACATAAGTCTTCCGGCAACTGACTTTAACGACCAATTGCTAAATCTGTCGGATAGACTTACAACTAATACAAAAAGTCTTTTTGTATTCATAGATGGTTTCTCTAAAAGGACGAACCATTTCATTGATTCCATATTTATGACTATGGGTCTTGAATATAATTATATCGGTGGCGGTTGCGGGTCTCTTAGCTTGGAACAAAAGCCCTGTATTTTCTCAAATAAAGGATTGCTTCAGGACTCGGCCATTATTGCAGCTTTTGATCTGGAATCAGGAATAGGTGTAAGTCACGGCTGGTCCTCACTTGCCGGACCATTTAAAGTTACTGCCTCCGAAGGAACCTGCGTAAAAGAGCTCGACTATAAGCCGGCTTTTGAGGTGTATAAAAGCGTTCTTAATCGAGAGAAATCAACCGGAATTACCCCCGACAACTTTTTTTCGATAGCGAAATCCTTTCCTTTCGGAATACACAAACTCGATGCCGAAAAAGTGATTCGTGATCCCATAGCGGTTGGATTAAACAACTCCTTATTATGTGTAGGTGAAGTTGAAGTTGGATCATTTCTTCATATTATGAATGGCAACAAAGAAGACCTTATTAAAGCTGCTCGTAACGCAACCATTATGGCAATTGCTAATAAAGGTGAGCCGCCCAAAAACCTCTTGTTTCTTGTCGATTGTGTTTCGCGGGTTCTGTTTCTAGAGGATGATTTTTATCTTGAGTTAGAAGAAGTGAGTTCTGAATGTAATCACCTTCCCCTTTTAGGTGTTTTATCAATTGGTGAAATTGCCGATAATAAAAAGGACTATTTGGAATTTCATAACAAAACATCTGTGGTTGGATGTTTTTAATCGCGAAACTATGAATAATTCAGCACAACAAATTCAGGTGTTCTACGAGCTTGCCATGTCAATTGGTAAAAGCATGGATATTAAAGAGATGCTTCAACATGCCATGCTCACCTATCTTAGAAAGCTCAATTGTGCTGCCGGCGTGGTGTATCAGTTAAAAAAGGAAGAATCGGGCAGATTTAGATCCAACCGTTTTTTTACAATACCGATTAACTTGAGAATAGCCGAAAGATATAGTTCGGAAATAAATATCCCACATATATTTGATTCAGAAGTTGAAATCCAATCATTTAATGACTCACTTCCAGCAACGGGTAAAACATCATTTGGGATTTATTACCATATCATGTCCCTTAATGGTTTTGGATTTCTGGTTTTGTTCAAAAAAACAAACAGGTTGAATAACGAGATTATTCTTAACCTCCAGGAAATAAACGCAAGATTGTCACTAGCTTGTTTGGCCTGTATGAATGTCGAATCAATTAAAGCCAATGAATTTATTCTGAAACAAAACTCGGAGCGTCTGGAAATGGCCCTATTAGGTAGTGAAGCAGGACTATGGGATTGGGAGATCTCTACTGGCAAGGTTTTTTATAGTAAACGCTGGTGTTCGATGTTAGGCTATTCGCCTGATGAAATTGAACCGCATATTTCAACTTGGGAAAAACTTGTACATCCCTATGATAAAGTCTCCGCAGAGGAAAATTTGGAAAAACACCTTAATGGAGAATCAGAAATTTATAAAACTGAACATCGGATAAAAAGCAAAAACGGAAACTGGATATGGGTATTAGACACAGGTAAAGTAATTCAGCGTGATTCAAACGGATTGCCACTTAGGGCTGTTGGAACCCACTTGGACATAACAGACAGAAAACTCGCTGACATTCATAAACATATTGAATATGAACTAAGAAGAAGTTTAGGTCTTACAAAAAGCTTAAGCGAAACATTAAAGATATGTCTGAATACTGCCATTGCACATACTGAAATGGACTGTGGCGGGATCTATCTGGTTAATGAAACCAATGGAAGTTTGAATCTGGTATTTCATACAGGATTATCGGAGCAATTCGTCAACACCATTTCATACTATCCAAAAGAATCAGCCAACACTTCAATTATTAATAACAAAGCCCCACTATATACCAACTATAAATTACTACCAGATCAGCAAGAGACACTGAATGAAAATCTGGAAGCTCTGGCGATTATTCCAATTATATATGGTAATAATGTCGTAGCTGCCTTTAACATGGCCTCCCATCAACATACTAAAGTGCCTGCATGCAGTCGCCAAATACTCGAACTTATTGCAAATATGGCAGGATCGTTTATCATTCAGGCTAAGCACGAGACCAAAATCCGGCAGGACAAACAGGATATGGAAACCCTCTTTCACTCCATTGAGGATTTGCTATTCATTTTAAATACGAAGGGAGACATTATACATACCAATGCCATAGTAAATGCGAGGTTAGGGTACAATCATGATGAACTAAAAAATAAAAGCATACTGCATGTGCATCCTAAAAGCATGTGGGATTCTGCAAAATTGGTATTCGATGAGATTCTGTCAGGCAATGAAAATATATGTACAATTCCGCTGGTTACCAAACGAGGAAATTTGATACCTGTAGAAACCAAAGTCACCAGAGGAATCTGGCAAAACCAGGATGCTATAATAGGGATTAGTCGAGACATTACAGAAAGGGTGAAAGTTGAGTCGAAGCTTCGCGAGCAAAGTGATGCGCTAGAAATGGGATTAAAGCAACAAGCCCTGTTATCTGATATCGCATTAGAATTAAACCAACTCGACACTTTTGGCAGTAAAATTAACAAGGTAATAAAAGCTGTGGGTAAACACATAGATGCCAGCCGGGTATATATCTTCGAAGATTTGCCTGATGGCTCTGCAACTTCTAATGCTTATGAATGGTGTAATACTGGCATTACCCCCCAAATTAATGATTTGCAAAATGTCCCATATGAGAACCTTCCATCATTTAAAGAGCTAATAGACAAAGAAGGTTGTCTTTATTCGGAGAATATACTTGAGTTACCTCATGACATCCAAATGGTTCTTGAGCCTCAGGGAATCAAATCTATAATTATTTACCCTTTGTACGTTCAGACAAGATTTTTCGGGTTTATCGGATACGATGAATGCATGCGTTATAAAAAATGGGTAAAATCGGAGCTGGAACTTCTGCGAACCATTTCCGGGATTATTGCAAATGCTTATGAACGTAAGATATATGAACAATCCTTATCGGAGAGTGAAGCAAAGAACAGTGCGATTCTCCAATCCATACCTGATATCCTGTTTCACTTTAATCAAGATGGCAAAATTTTAAGCTTCAGGTCATCATCGTCTGAGGAACTCATATTGCCTCCGGAAAAATTTATCAATAAAACGATTTCGGAACTATTTCCAGAAGAGTTTGCCAACAAAGCTCAGGATGCAATCAACAACTGTCTGATTACGGGAAATTTCAAGTTTAATTACAGTTATCCCATTGGTGGTAAAACTGATTATTTCGAAGCCAGAATGTCGCGGATGAATGCAACAGAGGTAATTGCCATTGTCCGCAATGTTTCGGAAAGCATCAGGTATGAGCAAAAACTTGAAGAAGAACGCGACCGGGCCAATCAGGCCAATAAAGCCAAAAGTGAATTTCTGGCCAATATGAGCCATGAAATTCGTACTCCCATGAACGCAATTCTAGGTTTCAGCGAAGCTTTATTTCATAAGCTGGAGAAACCACAACATAAAAAAATGGTGAGTTCCATTTTAGGTAGCGGGGGACTTCTGCTATCGTTGCTTAACGACATTTTAGATTTATCGAAAATTGAAGCCGGCATCATTGAAATATCGCCGCAACCTGTAAATCTAATTCATATTTTGGAGGAGATTAAATTGCTCTTCACAGAGAAGGCTGATAAAAAAGGGGTTTCATTATCGGTAAATATTGACAAATCGGTACCGGAAGGATTGTTAATGGATGAAATAAGGACCAAACAGATCATTTTCAATCTTATCGGTAACGCAGTGAAATTCACTCATAATGGATTTATCAGGATCAACCTGACCTTTAAGCCAAAACTGAAAAGCTCCGGAACCGTGATTTTTGAGGTTGTTGACACAGGAATAGGCATACCGGAGAATCAGCAGGAGATTATTTTTGAGGCATTTCGTCAACAGTCCGGACAATCAAATCGCAAATACGAAGGAGTTGGTTTAGGCCTGGCAATTTCACGCCGCTTGGCCGGGAAAATGGGTGGGAGTATTACCTTAAAAAGCAAGGTGAATTTTGGTTCAACTTTTCGATTGGAAATCCCTAATGTCGAGATATGTAATACACTACATATTAAAGAGAACAAATACGAATTCGTCGATCCGGTTATCTTTAAAAACGCATCAATTCTTATTGTTGATGATGTGGTTTCAAATATTGAAACAATAGAAAGTCTGCTCTCAGAATCCGGGTTAGAAATGATTTCAGCTGAAAGTGGCGAAATGGCACTGGATATGCTCAAATTTACCCAACCCTCATTGATACTTCTGGATATCCGAATGCCGGGAATAGACGGATATGAAGTTGCTCGATTCATAAAATCTGAACCACGCCTGAAAAACATTCCGGTTATTGCCCTTACGGCCTCAGTATCAAACAGAGTTCAGTCCGAGGCATTTTCAAATTTTAATGGACTACTGTTTAAACCTGTTAGTAAATCGGATTTAATCCAAGAACTAATGCGATATTTGGATTACGTAATAATTAATACAGAAAAATCAACTGAATCAACTGATCACCTCTCCATAATTAATCTTTCACAAGAATTAATGGCAGAAGTACCTCAAATATACTCCGAGTTAATCTTGAAATTCATGCCTTTATGGGAAGAAATTAACGACACGTTGGTTCTATACAGAATAGAGACATTTGCTCGAGAGCTTAAAACACTTGCTTTGAACTACAACTTCCAGTATATTAACAGTTATACGGACAAATTAATCGAGGATATTGACACGTTCGATATAGAATCCTTACGCGCTAACATCGGGACCTTTCCTGATCTGGTGAAAGAAATCGAAATGCTGACTTATGGAAATAAGCTCAATGAACAATAGAATAAATCGCAGAGAACAATTAATGTAAACCAACAATTTAAACTAAAACAGAATGATAATCCTCATTATTCCATACCTTTAAAAACGGCATGAATACATATCGATTCAGCATTTAAGGATGAATGCAAGATGCTTTGGACAAATTGATGTTTCGTGCAGAAAACTTCTTCTCTCGAAACTAACAACCCATCTAAATCCATTTAACTTATTAAGCAAATGAAAAATGAAATTCAGATTCTGGTTGTTGATGACAATCAAGAAAACCTAAAATTAGTAGGTAACTTTCTAAAAGAAAAAGGCTATAAAATAGCATTGTCAACTGATGGCGAAAACGCTCTTAAAATCCTTAATAACAACCGCATCGATCTGATACTTTTGGATATTATGATGCCTGGCATGGATGGTTTTGAGTTATGTGCAAAAATTAAAGCTGAGAATGACTTGAAAAATATACCGGTTATTTTTCTCACTGCCAGAACCGATACCGATGACATCGTAAAAGGATTTGAATTGGGTGGTGTTGACTATCTTACAAAACCTTTCCGCAAAGAAGAATTATATGTAAGGGTTAATAATCACATTCAATTAAAGCTCCTTCGTGACCTTCATGAGAAATATCTAAAAGAGTACAAAGAATCCAGAAATACAGCATTGTCGATGCTTTTGGAATTCAGCAAAATTATTGATCCAGACTAATAGCTTTGAAATTTTATGGAGTTTAACACTAGGCATATACTCGTGGTTGATGATGTAATCAACAACCTTAAAATCACTGCACATTTTCTCAAAGAGGCTGGCTACAGAATAAGTCTGGCCCAAAATGGAACTGAAGCAATGAGGATTCTGGAAATAGAAATTCCTGATTTAATTCTTTTGGATATTATGATGCCTGGAGAGGATGGTATTGAGTTGTGTAAGAGAATAAAAAAGGTAGATTACCTGCACGAAATTCCAATAATTTTTTTAACCGCAAAAAACCAAACCGAGGATCTGGTGGAGGGATTTAATGCTGGAGGGGTTGATTATATAAGTAAACCATATAAGCATGAAGAATTTCTAATTCGTGTAAAGAATCATTGTGAGTTGGCATTTGCCAAGAAAAAGATTGTTGAGATGAGCAAAACAAGAGATAAACTATACTCAATTATTGCACACGATATCCGCTCCCCTTTTGCCAGCATCATTCAAAGTTTAGATCTTATATCAGCCGATCTTATTGACAAAAACAGTCAAACCTTCATTGACCTTCTCGATGATTTAAAAGGGAGATCAAATGCAACTTACTCGCTACTCAGCAATTTGTTAGAGTGGACTAAGTTTCAGAGTGACAAAATAAACATTAAAGCCCAACAAACAAACATTCACCAAGTTGTTACTGAATGCATTACACTTTTAAAAGGTAATGCAAAAATGAAAAACATAGAAATAAGTCAGTATACTTCAAACATTGATGTTGCATTTTGTGACGAAGTGATGATTCATGCTGTGATAAGAAATCTATTATCAAATGCTATCAAATTCACACCTGAAAACGGAAAAATATCAATTAGGTCAGCTCATCAGAATAGCACTATTGCAATATCAGTTAAAGACACTGGAATCGGTATTGCACAAGAAATAATTGATAAAATCTTCAATAAAGATGAGCACTTCTACTCTTTAGGTACTAATAATGAACAAGGCACCGGTTTAGGTCTCCTTATGGTGAAGGATTTCGTAACTAGAAACCTTGGCAGTCTGAGCGTTAGTAGTACATTAGGAGTTGGCACAGAAATTATTTTAACGCTCCCGGTTAAACACTAGTCTGTTCCATTCAGTATATACATTCAGATTCAACGATACTCAAAGACATTCGAAGTCGTATTAAAATCATCAACATCATGATTGAGTTAAAAAGATAACTTACAAAACGGACTCTATCGTTAATCAATTGGATACGAAATAAATTGAAGTTCTGGATAGATCTTATGAATCCGGAAAAAGATTAGAGATAATTCGAACCTAACTAAAAAAGATGCGCAAACACCCGCTCTACTTCACAACATCTTACCATCTGCCGGTTTCAAGAAATGGCTCTTAGCTGCAAAATAGACTTTAACAAGGGTTAGCAAATTCCGGCGCTATTATCACCGCCCCCCCCCATCGATGGAAAATTCGGAGACCACGATGGAATGGGCTAACATTATTAAAACAATTAATTTCCGGGCTTAACAATTATGACTCTTTTTCCTCATCTATAAAGTCGAGATGATAGGCCAACTTATAAAAATAAGGATAAACATAACAAGCCATGCAAAAGCCAAAAACGGCCTCGAGAAAAGCGAAAAACGTAAAGATTGCAGCTACCACAGTGGCTGTAAGCGGCATCTTTAAAACAATAAACAGCAGTACCAGAACTGAAAAAAACCATCCTATTCGTGCTGCAAAGAATTTTGGGCCGGCATTAATCAGCTTGGGCTTCAATGGAAGCACAACCAGAACCTTACGCGCTACCCATGCAAGCGGACTGTATTCAGAGCGGTCGAATCCACGCAGGGAGAAATCAACAGCTAAGAACAGCATAATAAGGGGGTTATGCGTATAAAAAAACAGCAGCAGTATTAAAAAAGTTAAGCCAGCATTTACGCGCGCTACCCATTTGTTCACGCGTTTATCAGACATGGGGCACAATGTTTCCAGTTTCATCTGTAAAAAATTTATCTAATTTGCCGGAGACAACTCGCATAATGAGTATTCATCCGTATTATATGACAAACGAATCATGCTCGTTTCAAAAAATCATCAATCCTTTATATCCACTCAAATAACAAAAAAATCGCACTAAATGTTTTGATTCTACTAATGCACAAAAAAGCTGTAAAAATTGGGCCGATTGCGCTTTGCGACACATTCTAAATAACATAACAATCTATACACTCAAAACACCAGCACTACTTTAAGCAAACATATACAAAAATATTGAGATATTAAAAATGGTTCATATAACTAATAGAAACACGTCCCCAAGTCTTAATGCATTGACTTATATATACATAATTCAATAATGCACATTTAACATGTATTCACAATAAACGAAACACGAAATGGCATAAAAATTGATATTTTTGCGTCGATTAAAATTATAGTAAATATCCTAACCTTAATCTTAATGAAACACACGCTTCTTGTATTCGTGTTTGTGTGCCTGAATATTCTCTCAGCGTTGGCACAAACAGTTACCATCAATGGTTCTATCACAGATGCCAGAACAGGCGAGGCTCTTATCTCGGCCAACATCTACGAGCCGGTATCGTTTATTGGCACTGCAACCAACCTCTACGGTTTCTATAGTTTGAAGCTCCCCTCGGGTAAGCAAAAACTAACAGCCTCCTACACCGGCTATCAATCAATCAATCTGGAATTAAGCTTAAATCGTGACACCACAATTCACTTCCGTCTCGAACCAATTATTGAACTACAAGAGATTACAGTAAGTGGTCGTAGTCCGCAACAGTCTATTGAAAGTACGCAAATGGGTGTATTACAGCTATCACCTGCCAATGTAGAAAAAATCCCTGTATTATTAGGTGAGAGCGACATCATTAAAACCATGCAGATGATGCCCGGAGTACAAGGAGGGACCGAGGGAATGAGCGGGTTTTATGTACGTGGTGGTGGTCCCGATCAGAATCTGATTCTATTGGATGGTGTGCCAGTGTACAATGTAAGCCACCTATTTGGTTTTATGTCTGTTTTTAATACCGATGCCCTTAGAAATGTATCACTCACCAAAGGCGGTTTTCCAGCCCGGTATGGCGGTCGGCTCTCATCAGTGTTGGATATACGCATGAAAGAAGGCAATGATAAAGAGTTTAAAGGTTCAGCATCCATCGGCCTTTTGTCGTCGCAAGCTACCATTGAAGGCCCCATCGTAAAAGAGCGTACATCATTTATGGTATCCGGCCGCCGTTCATACTTTGATCTCCTCACCTATCCTTTGCAGGCATATTATAATAAAGTGGAAGATGACGATTACTGGATAGGTTACTATTTACAGGATTTCAATGCAAAAGTAAACCACCGCATCAACGATCGCCACAGACTTTATTTGAGCATGTACACCGGAAAAGATAAGTTCTATGCCAAAGACAACTGGGGAAACAGCACAGATAAGGCTGGTTTGCAATGGGGTAATCTCACTGGGGCTCTGCGGTGGAACTACATCATGACCAACAACTTGTTTCTCAATGTGACCGCTACATTAAGTGACTTCACTTTTAAATTCTTCGAGGATTATAATTCTGGTGATGCCAACAGCCGACACTATTACAGTTTTTACGAGAAGTACTATTCACGAATAAGAGATTACGCTGTAAGAGCCGATTTTGACTATACCCCAAATCATAAAAACAATGTGAAATTCGGAATTAGTCAGACTTTCCATCAGTTCTCCCCCGGGGTAACCGTGTCGCGAGACAGGAGTGGTAACAGCTCTGCCCCTATCGATACAACTTATGGCAACATAAATATTCCTGCCAGACAACTGCAAGCCTATCTGGAAAACGAGTTCACCCTAAACCGGCGAATCATGGTCAATGCAGGCCTTCACGTATCCCGCTTCGACATACAGAATAAAGCATGGCACAGCGTGGAGCCGCGCCTTTCGGCACGATACTTAATTCTGCCTCACATGGCATTCAAAACCTCTTATGCCTACACCACGCAATATTTACATCTGATTACCAACACCACAATGGGGCTTCCGACTGACTTGTGGGTGCCTGCAACACCTAAAACCAGACCCCAGGAAGCATGGCAGGTGGCAGCAGGTTTTTCATACGCACTCAACAACGCTTATGAAATCTCGTTGGAAGGCTACTACAAAGAGATGAAACATCTTGTGGAATATGCCGAAGGCGCTAGTTTTTACGAATTAAACAGAGGCGATTGGGAAGATTTGATAACCAGTGGCAGCGGAGAGAGCTACGGCGTTGAGCTTCTGGTACAAAAACCCTCCGGCCGACTGTCAGGTTGGGCGGGATACACGCTTTCATGGGCCAACAGAACATTTCCGGAAATCAGCTTTGGACGTACCTTTCCATATAACTACGATGCACGGCACGATTTTACAGTTGTGGCAACATACAAATTGAGCAACCGAACAGATTTTGGCGCCAACTGGACCTATCGTACCGGATATCCTTTTACACTGGCTGATGAGCAATATGCGGGACTCGAATCATCATTCAGCGAACCGGGACCGTTGAGACCAAATGGCAACAATGACATTATAGAACACTATGATACCCGAAACAACTATCGGATGCCTAATTATCACAGACTCGATGTCGGATTTAACATGCATAAGCAAAGGCAGAAGACTTTTCGCACCTGGAGCTTCGGTGTTTATAACGTGTATGCAAACTCTAACCCATTTATGCTCTACAACCGAACCCGCTACGATGAGCAAACCAACGAGGTTAGCAGAGAAATAAAGCAGGTAAGCGTATTCAATTTTATCCCCTACATTAAATGGGGTATCAAATTTTAACAACAACAACTGCAAACCACTTCCATCAAACAGGAACAAACAACATCATCATCATGAAAAATATGATAAAATACACAATAGGAATTCTCATTACCACATTACTACTTACGGGTTGCGAAAAAACCTTAACCGACTTCGAATTCCAGAAAAAGCCTTTAAAACTTGTGATGAACAGCTTGTTGAATCCGGACAGTATTGTGAAGGTTCACCTAACAAGCAGCATGCCAATATATGAAAAGGGAAGTCAGATAAGAGCCATAGAAAACGCTCAAATTCAAATATTTGAAAACGACAACTACTTAGCAGATGCCCTATATATTGGCAATGGATACTACGCGGCTGTTGGCATCTATCCAAAGCATGGCCACACATACAGGCTGGAAGCAAAAGCCGAAGGGTTTCCTACGGCATGGGGCAGTACCGTTATACCACTTCAACCAACAATAAACGAAGTAAAGGTAGATATACAAGAGATAAACATTGAGGGCTTCGAAGGATATGTTTGGACATCAAAGATTTACAACTACACTTTAAATATTAAAGTTACCGATGCTCAACAGGATCAGTTTCATTCGCTGGCCTTGTACAAGCACTATATCAGGAGGTACACCGATTGTACCTATACTTTTCATGAAACCACACAAGAATGGGAGGTAGATTGTACCGATTATATAGATACAATTCCAAGCATGAGTAACTACATCAACTTCAAGTCCTACGACAGGAAAATTAAATTTCATTACAATGGCTACGATTTAAGGTTGTTTAATAGTACCGATGACATTACATCAATAAGAGCATACTTCAGCAATGAAAAACTCAACATTGACGAAATTGTCATCCCTTTCAACCTCTATTATATTGAATATGATTCCCCTTTTGACATTCATTTGAATACAATTGATCTTAACTATTATAAATACCAATATTCACTGGCACGACACAATGAAGTTGACGAAGGCTTTTTATCTCAAAAGGTATCGATTTACTCAAATATCGAAAATGGCTTGGGTTTACTAGGTTCAGTAACTTCTACAGTTTTGAGCATTAATCCCAATGAATCTTCAACTGATAATTAGTCAAACAAGCAGATAACCAAACATCCGGTTTGGCATACCAATATACCACAGCATCAAGGCTGTCGGACATCGAAACTATGCACAAAAGAAATTCTGGTTACAGGTAAAATCTTTATCTTTGTTAGGTAAAACATGTAAAACATTCGAATATGAGATTATTCTTAGGCCTAATTATTATCGTTATGATGTTCTCAAATTGTGACACACCTCATAAACAGAGCGCTATACAAAAGTCGGTAATCAGTGAATCTGTTATTAACCAAACCATTGGCACCATTAGAAACAATCATCCCAATGCTGATGCCATCCGCATAGAAAAAGGGGTAAAACACGTTGCATCGCTTTGGTGGCCCGAAGATGGTGACGAGGAAACGTTCAAAAACTTCTGCATCGAAAGATTCATTGCTGACGACGCGCAACTGAAAGAGTTTTTTGAAAGAGTAAGTATGCACCTCGAAACGCTTTTCGGGCATCTCAACCTGATGGCACTTCATCTCCAAAAACCCATTCATCTTAAATTTGGAGAAGTGCTCCCCATTGATGTCGCTTTTGGTGGCTACAATGCAGGTGCCCACCTCATGGAGGACTTATACAGCAACAAAATTGCCTTTTACATTGCGCTGAATTTCCCCTATTATTCATTGAACGAGAAGGAACTATCAGGACAAAACTGGAGTAGAGAGCAATGGGCTTACGCACGATTGGGAGATGTATTCACCTCGCGCGTACCGGCAGCTATTTTGCAAAACTACTCACAGATAAGCACAGCTTCGGAACTATACATTAGTCAGTATAACATTAAAGCCGGCAAATTGCTTACCGACGATGGACGCACCATCTTTCCCGATGACATGTCACTTCTGGCACATTGGAACCTGCGCGACGAGCTAAAAGCCAACTATCCGGAAGGTGAGCAAGGCTTGGAGAAACAAAAGATGATTTATGAGGTGATGAAACACATCATTCGTCAAACCATTCCGGCCGATGTCATCAACAATCCCAACTATCAATGGGCGCCATTCACAAACAGCGTATATAAAAATGGTGAAACTGTTAATCTTCAAAGTGAGCCCGACACCCGGTACCAGAAAATTATAGATAACTTCAATGCGCTGCGTCAGATGGATGCTTACACCCCACTTGACACATACATCAGACGAAATTTTGAAGGCAGCATGGAGATTGCTCAGCCAGAGGTTGAAGCCCTTTTTATTGAATACCTGAGTTCATCTCTGCTCAAAGAAGTGGGGAGCCTAATTTCAGAACGTTTGGGCCGTCCGCTTCAACCTTTTGACATTTGGTACGATGGGTTTAAAGCCCGAAGCTCCATCAATGAAGAAGTGCTAAGTGAACAAACTCGACGGTTATACCCCGACGCTGAAGCATACGAAAAGGATATTGCCAATTTACTTGTAAAACTGGGCTACGAGAAAGAGCGTGCCAACTATCTGGCAGAGAGAATAACAGTTGAGCCGGCTCGTGGATCAGGTCATGCCTGGGGTGCCGCCATGCGCGGAATGCAGTCGTACCTGAGAACCCGTGTGCCCGATAATGGCATGGACTACAAAGGATACAACATTGCCATGCACGAATTGGGACACAATGTGGAACAAACCATCTCGTTATATGATTTAGATTATTATATGATGAGCGGTGTTCCAAATACTGCTTTTACCGAGGCACTGGCTTTCATATTCCAAAAAAGAGATTTAAACTTACTGGGCATTGGGGGAACCAATCCACAAGAGGAGGCGCTACGCTCACTTGATTTAATTTGGGCAACCTACGAAGTCATGGGTGTATCGCTTCTGGATATGCGTGTGTGGAAATGGCTGTATGAAAACCCAAAAGCAACAGCCAATCAACTCAAATATAAAACCATCGAGCTTGCAAATGAGATCTGGAACGATTTCTACGCACCGGTTTACGGCATCAATGACGAACCAATTCTTGCCATTTACAGCCACATGATAAGCTACCCACTCTATCTCTCGGCGTATGCCTATGGCAATGTCATTGAGTTTCAGCTCGAGGAATTTCTGCGAAACAGAGCCTTTGCCAATGAAGTGGATAGAGTATTTAGTCTGGGACGCCTCACCCCCAACCACTGGATGCAGCAGGCGGTAGGTTCCAACATCGACATCCAACCGCTGTTAAATGCCGGTGCAAAAGCGCTGCCAGAAGTAAAAAGCAATTAAAGATACATAGCCTTCATTCCAAAACCGGCATCATGCAAGTGATGTCGGTTTTTTTGTATAAAAACAGTCCATTGGCATTAACGCCAAATAACAATTACCCCCATTTATATTGTAATTCACGATAAAATTCCTTTTTTTTGTTTTGAAACACTTAAATCACACAAATATCACATCTAACTAACAATCAAAATGAAAACACAAAACCGTCGAGATTTCTTAAGAGTAGCAGCAATGGGTGTGTTTGGAACAGCCATTCTGAGCCAATATGGGCTTTCAGCCTGTGCAGCGCCAAAATCTGCACCGCTAAAGTCAGGTATTGGAATTCAATTATATACCATCCGTGACAATATGGCGCAGGATGTGGTAGGCACACTTAAAAGAGTAGCAGACATTGGCTACCAATATCTTGAGTTGGCCGGATACAGTGATGGCAAATTCTACGGATATAAGCCTGCAGAATTTAAAAAGATTGTCTCTGACCTGGGAATGGAAATCATCAGTAGTCACACAGGTGTTGAAGTAAGAGGCGTGGACACCAGCAACGTGGACATCATGGCCGAAGCACATGCCGATTTGGGAGTGAAGTACTGCGTGCAGCCTTGGCTGGTTGAGGAACGCCGCGTTTCGGCCGACAGCTACCGTGCGTTTGTAAATGAGCTGAACCTAATAGGAGAAGTGATGAAGCGGTATGGTATCCGGTTTGCTTATCACAACCATGATTTTGAGTTCTTCGAAGTGGATGGACTTATTCCTTTCACCGACATATTTATGCCCGAGAGCGATCCCGATTTACTCACCTTTGAGCTAGATAATTACTGGGTTACCCGTGCCGGATTTGATCCTGTTGATGTTATGAAAGCATTCCCTGGCCGTTTTGAGCTTTGGCATATTAAAGATATGGAAGACAGCGAGGACCAGTTTTTCGCCCCAGTAGGTGAAGGAGTTATCGACTACCAGCGAATCTTCAATGTAAAGGAAACAGCAGGTATGAAGTATTTCTTTGTTGAGCAGGATCGCACACGTGATGGCAACGCCATGCAAGCCATTGAGACAAGTTTCAACAATCTGAAAAATTTGTTGGCATAACAACAACTCATTTCTCATCAAAAAGGGGCTGTCCATTCCTGAGACAGCCCCTTTTTACATCTTGCAAACAGCTATTTAACCACATGATTTACTGCGCAATAACGCTATCATAAAGAGCATTCACATATATTGCAACACATGCCAATTAATGACAGAGGTAAAAAATTTGACCACAGTGGACTCAGATAGCTGCTTATTGCCTATTTGCTCTTTAAGATATCACGAATCTCTGTTAAAAGCACTTCCTCTTTACTTGGTGCAGGCGGTGCAGCAGGTGCAGCCTCTTCTTTCTTCTTGGCGGCATTCATCGCTTTAATCACCATGAAAATGGCAAATGCAATGATGATAAAATCAAAAACCACCTGTAAAAAATTGCCGTAATTGATGGTTACAGCCGGATTTTCGCCTACAGCATCCTTTAAAACGATGCTTAAGTCGGAAAAATTAACGCCACCTACCAATAATCCAATGGGCGGCATGATGATGTCATTCACCACCGATGTCACAATTTTTCCAAAAGCGGCACCAATAACAATACCAACTGCCATGTCAACAACGTTGCCACGCATGGCAAATGCCTTAAACTCATTTATAAGTTTCATAGATTAAGATTACTACAACAGTTTAAATATTGGGGTACATTACTCATAATGAGCATGAAATTTACGCCAATTATCTAAAAGGTCAAATATAAACATCAATCTTATTGAATCGATTATCAGATCTTAATCTATCAAACAATATGTTAACGGCGTGCCCTCTGTTCCATTAATAACAACGAATGGTATATGAACTTGTTTACCGGCACATCAAGGCCTGCTTGATGTGCGAGTTTTACCACCGTTCCATTTTGATATTCCAGCTCCGAAGGCTTCCCTTCCCACACATCTCGGGTCAACGATGACGTGGAACTATGTGGGAACGTATCAATAAAAGCCATGGTTTTATCCACGAAGCCATCTTCGATATACACATTTAAGCGGGATGCAAGTGTGGCAATTTCAGTAAATAGTTGAAACATCATCTCGCGTGTTTCGGGTAATTCCCTTACTTCACCATAGGTTGAACGTGTCACAGCCAACAAAGCACTTACGCAAATAGCAATGAATTTTTTCCAGAGTTCAGATTGTATGTCGTCGGCCACTTTAGATTTGAAACCAGCATCGTTAAAAGTACGGCACAACTCAGCCACCCGGGTAGTTTTTGAATTATCTGTTTCGCCAAAAACAATGGTAGGCTCCACGCCAAAATGGCTAATTACACCTTGAGATTCAATTTTGCTGATGATACGGCAGAGACCTGCCAAAACATTCTTCGCAGGTAGATACTCCTTTAGTTCATCACTTGCCAAAACGCCGTTTTGCAAAGGCAGCACCATTGTATTTTCATCCACAACGGCTTTTAGCTGGGATGCTATGTCTCTAACCTGCCACGCTTTAACTGCAACCAGAACCAAATCGGCTTTCACATCCACTCCAATAGAAGAAATCACATTTACCGGGTTAAGGTTAAAGTCGCCATTGATACTTTTTACCATCAGTCCGTTTGTACGCATGGCTTCTCCGTGCGCCCCACGTGCCACAAAAGTTACATCGTGGCCTGCCAATGCCAATCGACCACCAAAATAGGCGCCAACGCCTCCTGCTCCAATTACCAATATTTTCACAATCAGTTATATTAAAATTAAACCATCAGGATAAATCGCACCATTTCGTTCTAAACTCACCATTCAAATCAAACTTTTCGGCTTGTTTTTTTAGGTTAAAGCGGCGGTTCACTCTGCTATCGGTACCTCTGCCCGACTGATAAGCCCAGTTTCCGTAATTACTGTACACATCATAATCAATTAACAGATGCTCAAACCAGGCAGCTCCCCATTGCCAATTCACTTTTAATTCCTTTGCAAGATAGTAAGAAACCAGCATACGGCCCCGGTTACTCATAAAACCGGTGGCACGTAATTCATTCATAAGCGCATCTACAATGTCCACACCGGTTTTACCCTGACGCCATCTGTCGAAGGAATCCAAATCGTTATACATTGCCGGAGTTGAACTACGCAGCCCACTCAACCAAAAAAGTCGTGCACCATACCGCATTATCAAATATCGGAAATAATCCCGCCAAATAAGTTGCTCCTTTATTGTTTGCACCGATTGAACAGCCAGTTCGTCATTCAGCAGAAGACCATTCAGGCTTTGCATCACCATCCTGGCCGAAAGCGCGCCATTGGCAAGCCATGGCGCCAGATGAGAAGAGAAATGGTCTCCTGAAAGCTGATTGCGTGTTTCAGCATACCTTAAAACTGCGCCACTTTCAATGTAATCCTTCAGATGTTTTAATCCGGCCAGCTCTCCCCCTTTAAACTTTATATCATCAGAAGTTAGCGGAATCTCCGACGACATCTGTAACAATTCATCAGGAATAGGTTGAAAAGGTTTAATACTAAAAATATCAGAACTTGGTCCGGAGAGATTAGCCAACTCCCACACCTTATTCTTAAAAGCAGTGTAGTAAAATGGGGATTTATCAATGGAAAAAGGTGCATATTGTGGTGTTACCAGCATACTTCCATCAATCAATTGCAACTTTGCAAATGATGCCACACGGTTTTGCAGCAGCAACTCTTCATGCGCATACTCATTTTGGGCAAAGATGGATTGGGCGTCTAAAAGTCTGTATAATCGCTGAAGAATGGATGTTGTGTCACCTCTAAAAAAGAGAAGTTGCGAACCGTGCGCCGTTAATCGCCCGGACAGCTCATGCAGTGATTGTAATAAAAACTCATACCGGAACTTACCCATCTTAGAAAATCCCAGTTGATAATTAGTCATCTGGCTATCATCCAAAATGTAAACGGCTACAATTGGGCTCCCACTCGCAATGGCTGCTAAAAGCGCAGGGTTGTCGTGAAGGCGGAGATCGTTTCGGAACCAGTAAACTATCGGTTTATTCATTTGAATAGTATGTTTAAATTTATGTGTGCACAACTTAAACAAATAAAAGTCCAACCGGTTTTCAAAAAAAAAGGGAAGAACCGAAGTCTCCCCTGTACAAAAATAGTTTTACTACAATTACTCCGTTGCAGTGGCTTCGCCCCGCATGGACATAATATCCCGGTCGAAAAGGTAAAGACTTCCCGAACCAGCAAGTTTCAACTTATCAAGCAACGTCTGAGCAGAAGCCTCCTCTTCAATTTGCTCCTGAACAAACCACTGTATCCAGTTGTGGGTGGTAAAATCCTTCTCTTCGAGACACACACCAACAATGTCGTTGATACATTTGCTCACGTACTGTTCATGTTCATACACCTTCTCAAACACAGACTGTACGCTTTCAAAGTCTGTTGGCGGCTTATCAAAACCAGGAATTATAGCGCGTCCTCCGCGCTCATTCACATAGTCCACAAACTTAAGCATGTGCATACGCTCTTCTTCGGCCTGAGCAAACAACCACTGGGCTATCCCTGCCAATCCTTTTGTTTCGGCCCAACTGGCCATAGCAAGATATAGGTTAGAAGAGTAACCTTCCTTTTCGATTTGCTCAACCAAAACTTTTTCAACTTTCTTATTCAACATGGTAATTAGTTTTAGATTAGACATCAAATATAAGGTGAAACCTTGCGAAAGGTTCAATCCAATTAATACCAACTGCGTAATTTGGAATTATTCTATTTAAGAAACCTTTTTACAAACAAATTGTTAATAAAAATGCAATTGCGTTAACAAAAACAACCTCCCAAAAATGCTTTACTCCTGAAAGATGATAAACAGGATAAGATGAGAGTTAAACTGGCCAAAACCAAGTGTAATGATAAAGAAAATTCTGATAGCAAACCGTGGCGAAATAGCCGTACGCATCATCCGTTCCTGCCGGGAAATGGGCATACTGAGCGTAGCCGTTTATTCCGATGCAGACCGTTCAGCAATGCATGTAAGATATGCAGATGAAGCCTACCGCCTCGGCGCGGCACCATCGAGTGAGAGCTACCTGAACATATCTGCAATTTTAAATGCCGCTAAAAAAGCAAAAGCCGATGCCATACACCCGGGGTACGGATTTTTATCAGAAAACGCTGAATTTGCCACCAAAGTAAAAGCGGCCGGGCTCATTTTCATTGGGCCATCGCCATACTCCATTACAGCCATGGGCGATAAAATGCGCGCCCGCGAGCTCATGAAAAAGGCCAATGTACCAATTGTGCCGGGGTCGGGTGCGTTGTCAGATTCAGAGGCGGAAATATACTCGATGGCAGAAGAGATTGGTTACCCTGTAATGATAAAAGCCTCAGCAGGAGGAGGCGGTAAAGGGATGCGACTTGTGCATTCGGCTAAAGAGCTGATAGCCTCGGTGAAGCTGGCAAAATCAGAAGCAATAACAGCATTTGGCAACGATGCCGTATACCTCGAAAAATATCTCCTTGAACCACATCATATTGAATTTCAGATATTGGCAGACAACCACGGAAACGTGGTACATCTATATGAACGGGAATGCAGCGTTCAGCGACGCCACCAAAAGGTAGTGGAAGAAACTCCTTCGCCATTCATAACAGATACTATACGCCAGGAGATGGCTCTACATGCCATTTCAGCAGCCAAATCAGTCAACTACTCGGGCGCAGGAACCATTGAGTTTCTGATGGATAAGAACCACAACTTCTATTTTCTGGAGATGAACACACGCCTACAGGTTGAGCACCCTATTACCGAAAGAGTCACAGGTGTTGACCTTGTAAAAGCACAGATTAAAGTTGCCATGAATGAGCCGCTTGATCTTATCCAGGAAGATATTCAGCAACGGGGCCATTCCATTGAGTGCCGCATCTATGCCGAAGACCCTGGCAACGGATTCAGACCCAGTCCGGGACTGATAAAACAAATCACCGAACCATTGGGATTGGGAGTAAGAACGGATGGCTATGTGTACGAAGGTTACGAAATACCGGTATATTATGATCCCCTTATATCCAAACTCATTATATGGGCACCAACCAGAAAAGAAGCCATCGACCGCATGAAAAGAGCTTTGTTTGAATATAAAATTACCGGAATTAAAACCAACATTTCGTTTGTGCAGCGCATTATGGAGGCTCCTGCATTTGTTGAAGGAAACTATAACACCCATTTTATTGATGAGCACATTGACGAACTGCTTCAGGGCGACCAAAAATGCGAACAACGTGAAGATATTGCCATGATTATAGCTTATCTGGACTATCAAAACAAACAACACAAAAGAATGGACTTTCACAAAGATGCCTCCTCAAAATCATCAAACTGGAAAAACTTTGGAAGACTATTCAGACATAATCCCTATTGAGTTGGCAACAAAATCATCCACACGTGAAATTAAAAGAGTTAAACCATGAAGATGATAGTTAAAAGCGGTGATAAAACAAAAACCGTTAAAGTACTTAAAAAAGAAGGCGATTTATTTACCATTGCGCTGGATGACAAAACATATACACTCGATATTGTAAAAGTTGAACATGCCGTTTACTCCATTCTTCATAACGGACTGAGCATCAATATGGAGATGATTGAGGGTGATACACGAGGAGCATACAAAGTAAACACGCTACACAACTATTTTGAAGTCTCCGTTGAACCAGCAATAACAATTCAGGGTAACGGAAGCAGAAAGAAACAAACCCACCAATTGGTAAAAGCCCCAATGCCTGGCAAAATTGTTAAAGTAAAGGTGGCTCCGGGCGACATAGTAGAAGCCGGAACGCCTTTGGTAGTGCTATCAGCTATGAAGATGGAGAATGAAATTTACAGCACAGCTTCGGGTACAGTGCTTAAAGTGGCAGTGAAAGAAGATGACCTGGTGCGTGATGGTCAAATGCTTGTGGATATCGGATAACACTAATTCGATATCAGTTTGATGAGAAATAAATTAACTGTTTAAGACTAACTTAATAAACAGGACATAGACACGAAGACCATAAGATTTTAGACAGATAAAGTATTTCAGAAAGATGATTAGATTGATCTTATTTTTGTTCTATCTCGTCTATTGGTCTAAATGTCTTATCCCGCATTACGGGACTTCGCTTTGCTCTGCATCTAATAGTCTAGAAATATTCAAAGCAGCCTCAAAATATCTGATAAGCAAAACCTATTTGCTTATTACACCATTCTCATCAAACAGTTTGGGACAAAATTCGCCGCCGTCCCAATGCCAGAGATGACGATAGCCGGCATTCAGTAGCATGCCAGCCACTTCGGAGAATCCACTTAAAAGTGCATCAGGATGATGTGCATCACTATTAATGGTAACTCTTACATTGTTGTCAAACATCCATTTGAAATGTGACACCGATGGAAAAGTCATTTCGGTTTTGGAAAAATATTTGGTATTGATCTCCACCACCACCTCTCTTTGAGCCGCGATCTTAAGGGTTTCATAAACCAAATCGCGATACCACTTCGCATTTTCATCAAAATGTGGTGAGACCACGTTATGCATCCTTATTTTATCCATGTGTCCGAGTATCTCGGGCGGCTGCGTGGTTAACATTTCATTTTGCAAATAAAAATAGCGTGTAACAGCTGCCTGCACATCACCGTTAAAAATCTCATTTACCCCTTTCACAAATTCACTGTTGTTATTGTCGATAGACCAACGTGTGCCATCATCAAATGCATCCACAAAATGCACAGAACCTACCACATAATCTAGCTTTGAATCAAAAATGAGCTGACTCCCGGGACCAATTACACCCGGAATAAAATCAACCTCAAGGGATTTTAGAACAATGAGCCCATTGCCATTGTTTTGCTTTAGTCCTTCAATATCATCGAGATAGACAGGCAACTTACTGGCAGGCATGTTCCATGATGTTGGAAAGGGAACCGGCGCATGACAAGAAAATCCTATCACTCGCATTCTTTTATCCATTGCAGAACGAATGTAGTCTTCCGGTGTTTCTTTTCCATCACAATAATGGCAATGCCCATGATAGTTACTCCAACTCATAGCTATTTTCTTGTCAATTATTCAAACACATTTACAAAAGAGCCCAACAAACCCTACGCTCAAAAATAACCCAATTAATCCAATCCATGAAACCGCTCCTAAATAATATTACCTCTAAAGCGAACCGAATTTTGGATTACGTATTCAACCTTTGACATATAACAATCAAACGAAGAAAAAGATAAAAATGATTGAATGGAATATTAAGTGGTGCACACGCAACAGATAACTAGATGAAAGATTCAATAAGATTGCCTATTTTTGCAAACTCAAAAAAAAGACCATGACATTTAAAGAAGAGATAAAAAGGAGACGTACGTTTGGAATTATAAGTCACCCCGATGCCGGAAAAACCACACTTACAGAAAAGTTGCTTCTGTTTGGTGGTGCAATTCACGTGGCGGGGGCTGTTAAGTCTAACAAAATAAAGAAAACGGCGACCTCCGACTTCATGGAAATTGAGAAGCAGAGAGGAATATCGGTGGCTACCTCGGTCATGGGTTTTGATTATAACGGCTATAAGGTAAATATTCTGGATACCCCGGGTCACCAGGATTTTGCGGAAGATACTTACCGAACACTCACAGCAGTAGACAGTGTGATTATTGTGGTTGATGCGGCCAAAGGCGTAGAAACACAAACGCGCAAACTCATGGAAGTTTGCCGTATGCGTCACACGCCGGTAATTGTATTCATCAATAAGTTAGACCGCCCCGGCAAGGACCCTTTTGAGCTGCTCGATGAAGTGGAGGAGGAGCTAAAAATAAAGGTGCGTCCGCTGGCCTGGCCAATGGGCAGTGGTGACCAGTTCCAAGGGGTGTACAATATATTTGAAGAGAGCCTATACCTGTTTACGCCAAACAAACAAACACTCGAAGATGGTATCGAGATAAAGGACATACATGATCCCCAACTTGAAGAGTTTGTGACACCACGTGCCGCCTCAACCCTTCGAGAAGAGCTGGAGCTCATCGATGGTGTTTATCCCGAATTTGAGCATGAGGCGTACTTAAAAGGCACGCTGGCTCCGGTGTTTTTTGGAAGTGCATTAAACAACTTCGGAGTTCGTGAGTTGCTTCATGCATTCCTGAAACTTGCCCCTTCACCCCGCCCCTCAATCACCGATAAGCGCGTGGTTGAGCCAGAAGAAGAAGCCTTTACGGGATTTGTGTTTAAAATTCACGCCAACATGGATCCCAACCACCGCAACCGTTTGGCGTTTGTAAAAATATGCTCCGGACATTTTCAAAGAAATACAAACTATATGCATGTGGGACTAAAAAAACAGATGAAGTTCAGCAGTCCAACAGCATTTATGGCCGAAAAGAAATCCATTATCGATGAAGCATTTCCAGGAGACATCGTTGGCATACCCGATTCTGGCAACTTTAAAATTGGCGATACACTCACCGAAGGCGAGATATTAAACTTTAAAGGTTTGCCAAGCTTTTCGCCGGAACTGTTCCGCTACATTGAAAATGCAGACCCAATGAAATCCAAACAGTTGGCAAAAGGCATTGATCAGTTGATGGACGAAGGTGTGGCTCAGCTTTTTGTGAGTCAGTTTAACGGACGTAAGATCATTGGTACAGTTGGCGCATTGCAGTTTGAGGTTATTCAGTACCGTTTGCTACATGAATATAGTGCCTCATGCCGTTACGAACCCATCAATCTGTACAAAGCATGTTGGATAAAGTCAAATGACAAAGCCGAGTTGGAGGATTTCAAAAAACGCAAGAATCAATATATGGCTAAAGATAAATATGGCCGTGACGTATTTCTGGCAGATTCATCCTACATGCTGCAAATGGCACAGGAGAGTTTTAAAAAACTTGAGTTTCATTTTACGTCTGAATTCTAAAGCAAGCGCTTATAACTTTTGATTTTCTCCGCTATTAACGGTAAATTTGATTTTCATTAGCAGGCGATTCCGTAAACCACCAATATCTTAGCTTTTAAGGGTTTTCATGAAGAAAATCCGGGGGAATTGCATTTTTAAAAATCAACAGAGAGACACCATGAGCACCAATACAATTGAAGAAGGATTGCGCCTCACCCTTGAAAAGCGGGTGGAAAATGAAGAATTGGCAAAAAACATAGGCACCTCCAGGGTTTCAGTTTTGGCCACCTCATCGTTAATCCTGTTTATGGAGAAGGCTGTATCGATGCTTATAGAGCCGTATCTGGAAGAGGGAACAGAAACTGTCAGTTCCGAAATCAACATCAAACACTTTAAGCCGGTTGGCGAGGGCGTATTGATAAGATGCCTTGTACATCTGAAATTTATCGAGAAGAATAAGTTGTTTTTTGATGT
The DNA here is from genome assembly GCF_000517065.1 of Alkaliflexus imshenetskii DSM 15055. GTDB lineage: Bacteria > Bacteroidota > Bacteroidia > Bacteroidales > Marinilabiliaceae > Alkaliflexus > Alkaliflexus imshenetskii. The sequence continues at coordinate 58,123 of NZ_KI912105.1, forward strand.
GGTGATTTTGGATGAGAACCATGAAGAGGTTGCCATTGGTGCGCACAGCCGATACATTGTTCAATTGGAGAAATTTAACAAGCTTATTGAGCGTTAACATACGTTTGGGTTATGGATTTTTTGGATACATTCTGGATTACCTGGATATTTATTCCCCTGATGATTTTTTTCGCCAGGGTTTCGGATGTTACAATCGGAACTCTTAGAATCGTTTTTGTATCAAAAGGTTTTAAGTTTCTCGCACCCATACTGGGCTTTTTCGAAGTGTTTATATGGCTTTTAGCCATGAGCAAGATATTCCAGAACCTCGACAACTGGCTCTATTATGTAGCCTACTCGGCAGGCTTTGCAGTTGGAAATTATATTGGATTGCTTATTGAAGAGCGATTGGCACTTGGTTTTGTGAATCTTCGAATCATAACGCTTGCCTCTGGCGATGCACTCATAAAACGGTTGTCGACCGAAGGTTTTGGTGTGACCACTACAGAGGCAATGGGCACACGTGGACGTGTGAATGTGATTTACTGCGTCATCAAGCGCAGTGACTATAAACATGTAGCAAAGATAATTCTTGAATACAACCCAAAAGCATTTTATACCATTGAAGACATCCGGTTTGCCAATCAGGGTGTATTCCCTATCAGATCGATGATGCGTGGCTATGGAAACTTTCCGTGGCGCAAAGGAAAATAGCAATGCACAGGTGGTGATTGCATCCGTTTTTCCCTTGCAGAAACCCTTATAAACGGCTATATTTGTAGTAAGATCATTGACATAAAAGAAACCGCATCAGCTGCTAGTTATTGTTAAACTCAACACTATCAACATACCGAGTAAGCTATTTGTTTCAAGGACAGGCCTCACCTTCGGGTTATCTTCGTGATACGGAGGATCTTCGCGAAGCAGGTGCACTCAAATTCCTGTTCTATAGGAGTTTAATTAGACTCAGTTGATGCGGCTCCCATCATAAAAGCAGCCTTTCTCACGGAGGGCTGCTTTTTATTTGCAGTAAAATTCATCCATCCCAAATTTCACCACCAAACCTGTTTGCCATTTTTGTCTAAAGTAAAGATGCGTTCTTCCCAGCCTTTAGAGTGATTCTTCAACCAATATATTCCACCCATTGGCACATTCTGATAATTCAGGAAGTCGGAATCTGCAATTATTCTGCCCATGCTAACCCAATCCTGTATATCCCAATAAAACAACTCATATTCATCGCCCACCTCCACCATATTGCCATCATTGCGGGATGCAAAACGAATTTTTGAGATACGGGTGGCTTTTGGTAACGCTAAGCCTACCCATGCCCCCGATGGCTCCGGTGCATCAAAATAGGTCAACACATCACCATCAAAAACCATCTCCTTTGTTCTACCTGAATTATTCCTGCTCCCATTGGTTCCAATAATGCTTCCTTTTATTGAATCTCCATTTGTATCGTAAAAAACAATTTCATTTATATTGCATCGTCCCTCATCCGGTCCAAAGTATCTTAAGTACTTGAATTTATCAATCACGTCCACATCGATAATGTGAAATAATGGGTCGGTCATATCCTGAGTGATTATACCAATAGTAACAGCATCAGAAAAATCAGACTTATTGGCACCATGAAATTCGCCGCCTACAATAAGTTTGTGATAGTTTTCATCAACAAGTCTGTTGGGAAATTTTCGATTCAAAGTAATGTCACTAAAATTTGTGTCCGAAACTTTTATATGCTGCACCATACCCAGAGAATCAAAGTAGAAAGCATCATTAAATGCCTTAAACTGCCCATTTACAAAGAATGCAGGCAAATACATTCCTCTTGGTTCAAGATCCTGAAATTTAACACTATTCTTTCTCGTTTTTTCACCCCATGCCGTCACCACCCAACGCTTATTGTTGAAAACCAGCAGGTAACCAAATCTATTTCCGTCCGACACATCATATTGTATGTCCACATCTATGCTCTTTACATCGCAATATTCTGATGTAACATCTTTAAAATATGGATTTCTAAACTGATTTGGAATGCTCTCTTTCCCTTTATTAATTGCAAAAAGGCTGTTCCTGTTGATTGAATATGTTTCCCGATATACTTTCCCTTTGGCAAAGATATCCACCCAGGTTCCAGCTCCAACAGGATTGTGACAGTTATTTTGAATTGTGTTTCCCTTCAGATCAAATATTACACTCCAGCTATGACCGGCATCACGTTCGGGGTAGTTAAAAACAAAATCAGTGGCACATGCTACTCCCATTGACCTCAACACCATTGTTTGAAAAGCGGTCTGTTCCACACACGAACCATATGTATAATCCAATAATTTTATGGGACTAATAGCTCCAAAAGAGGCATAGGATCCGGACCAGTGAAAGCGATTGGTTATCTCACTTATTTTCTGTGCGGCTCTTATGGTATTGTCAATAAAGTCATCATTCATATTTTCAGCTTTTTCTATGTGCCAGATAAAATTGTCGCACATCTGCTGATCCGGCAATTGAACCAATATGCCATCGGCCTCAGAAAATGCCAGTATTCTACCTGTCTCTCTGTTCCTTACCTGATATCCCCCGTTTTTCATTGGAATAAAAGCCCAAAGCTGATTCTGAAAGCCGTGGTCGTTATAGGTTATGAGCCATTCGCTCTCTCCGAAAGGGAATGCATCAATGGCCTTTGTCAGGCCGGAATCATCAAATAGAAGTTGATATAAGTTATCATCTTTTGCAACAATTCGTATGGGCCATTCCTTTTGCGGGTTTGGCTCAATGTTGATATTATTCTCGTTGATAAGGGAATCCGCCGCGATGGTTATTCTGCCATAGGAGTTGCTAAAATAATACTTTCCTTCGGAGATAACCGACTCAGGAAACTTCATAAATATATAATCCGGAATAAAAACGTAATCAAGCAGAATACTTTTATCCAGAGAAACTATTTTTAATATATGCTCGCCTGCATTTAAATTGGCTGTAAATTCGACAGGAGGGTCTTCGTTATTCACTGTATGCCAATTGCCCGTTGAGGGAAATATGAAATCACCAACGACCAGGCTGTCGATCATGATGCGGATATTTGCTGCTGTGGGGTGTCCATTCACATAATGCAAATTAAAAAGCTGGAGTCCATCTTCCCGGGCATTAAATTCCATCTCAAACATGAGCGAACTGTCATTACAGATTCGGCGTGTATAACCTCCTGACGCACCATTTACACTAACCTTAAGAGATTCAATATCGCAATGCAATTCGGACTCAATGTGAGATTCAGCTCCTTTAAAAACAGAGTAATCCAAAAAATCGCCATATTTATTATATGCATAACTTCTCCAATAAACTGTATCAGAGAACCCAATTTTATAAGGAAGAATGTATTCACAAAAAATCTCAAAAGGATATTGGCGACACCATTCGTATTTATAATAAATTAAAAATGCAGACTCAATTTGTTCAATCAAAAATTCAGCGGTAACTCGTTTAATATCATATTCAACGCTAATCAAACCATCAAGATTAAGAGCTGAGTATTGCCTAATATACTCATGATTTCTCTTTTCCAAGTGAGTACCATAAACACTACGATAAATATCATTTATGCTGTCGATTCCGCTACCAAACATTGAATAATGATATGCCATATTAGATATCAGATATTCAGCAGCTTTAAGTTTGAGAGAATCAGGATTCGTTTTATTATAATATACTAAGACTTTCTCCAATTCCACTCTGTTATCTCCGGCCATTTTCAAAGCCTTATTTGTTTCGGAAGAAAAGGGACTACATGCGGATAGAAACAATAGACTCAAGAAGAAGACTAGTCTTCCTCCAGCATTTAAGATTGAAACAGGAATTTTCATTTAGGTTGGTTTTGGGGATTATTAATATATAATTTCAATGATATTAGAATCGGGTTTCGGGCATTCACTTACTTTATTAATATATGTTGAGGCCTTTAATTGAATATAGCTCACCGTTGTAGATTCAACTTTTACGCTTTTTTCGCATATTTCCAAAGCCAATCTTAACGCGTCTCTTGTCTGATATTTTTCTTCGTATATTTCGAACCACTTATAAAGAGGTATAAATCGACATGGTATCATATATGAGGCTTGTTCATAAATTTGGATGGCTTTTTGAAAATCTCCTATTTGGTAATAATTTTCAGCTAATACTAATTGTAAATCATAATCATTAAACTTTCTCTTACATTCTTTCATAATCTCAATACTTCTATCAAATTGTCTGGCGACATAGAGTTCAGCTCCGTAATTGTATAAAAACAAAGGATTCCTTCTTAACATAGTACCATACAACTTCTCATATTCGGGCAACATTTTCTGAGTATTGCCGCGCAAAGAATTAACTGCAATTGTTTTCCACTTCATTTCAATTCGTAACTGCTGATAGAAAAACAGCAGGGTAAAGAGAGACACAATAACTATAGCACCTCTTGAAATAATTGAAATAATGGTATTTCTAATTTTGTACTCTTTATTTGGCATCAAAATAGATACATAAAACGCTAGAAAAACCCAAACTGAAACATATTGCAATGGATAAGAAAAAAAAGCTAATACAACTAATGCTATTAAACCACTCAATACAAGTCTTTTATTTACACTCTCTAATTTTACGGTATTCCAAAAGAGTAACAATAGAAACGAAAAAACAATAATTAAACCAACCAATCCATACTCAACTGCAACTTTAATAAACTCATTGAATGGATGCTTGACATTATCGGCTAGCAGCTCGTATTTAGAATTTGGGTTATTTCTAAAATACTCAGCTTGATAATCCATGTATATTGCCTGAAAAGCTCCATAACCATGGCCAAAAACAGGCTTGTCTCTTATAATTTCAGACGAAACTGTCCAAATTAAAAGGCGACCATTTGCTGAATCCTTTTTTTGATAATAAAGAGTAAAGAATCCAATCGCAAGGCAAATCATAATCAAGCCTAATAATAGCTTGTGATAATGGAGTTGTCTGAATTTAATCAACACATTATGGTTAAATGCGAAGAAAATCCCAGAAGAGATTACTATAGCTATGATACCCGTACGTGAACCGGATAAGATTACGGCAACTGAGATTATCGCCAAAATAGCACCCGCTAAATATTTTTCAATCCCTTTGGCCTTTGAGAATAAATATAAACCAATTGGAAAACCGAGAGACAAAACAGCTGCGAATCCGGCTGGATTATCAAAACTGCCTGTTATTGGAAAACTTAAATTATTAGAAGGTAGCCAGCCTACAAATTGAACTAACCCATAACATGCTTGAAAAAAACAGATGACGTTTATTCCCCAAAACACCAATAGGCTTCTAATTCCTTCAATTCGTATTGTATTTTTAGTTAAAGCAGCGGCTCCAGTAAAAATTATCACAGAAATGACCAAAAAATAAAACTTTGGAGTATTTGTTTCATTTACAAATTTCTCGGAAGTGAGAAATACACTTCCGAGAAAAATGACATTAAAGATAATCAAACCTTTTAGTTGCATTCTTTGCTATAAAAAATGTAATTAATACTTTTATCAATTGAAGTGGAAAAGAAGCCACCTTTCCTTCATACAAATCGAGGGGACAATAAGGATTTTTATTACAGTAAAATTAAAAATCCACCCCTGCATTTAAGCAAAGAAGTTTCCAGAAAATAACAGACAAAATTTTTCTAACTTCGGGTCTTTGTAATTCTTCTTTTGCATTATTTATAATAAAGGCTGATAAAGGATAAAAATATACACCACCTGCATGATCGATATATTCAACCATATATACTGTTGTTTTTGAATCAATCCGCTTTATATCTTGAACAAAACTTATACCTTCGAACAGTTGCATACCTGACAATATAGGCTGTACACCATCATTGTTAATTATAATAATGTGTGGGAATGGGGTATTACCGATATAAGCTTCACTATAATTATCAGGAAAAAAGCTTGCTATTAGATCTGTATTAATAGCCAGTGAATCTTGCGAAACGAGTGGAGCCCTCTGCTTTATTATCACTTCGGGGTAGAAATAATAATAATGCTGCATATCTCTAATTTTCAGCAGCATATTAATCTCTTCTAACCTTTCAATATCTTGTTTCAGATCTACCACATTATGAGCTAACAAAAGGATATCTTCCTTCTGAGATGCAGTAAATAAATCATTTAGAAACAAGTTGAATAATTGCTGTTCATTTTCAATCATATAAGTATTTTCTAATACATCAACAAAATACTTATACTGCTTTTTTGATATTTCGCATGCAGTTTTATCTCTGATTACTAGGCATTTCTTCTGAGCAAAGCAAGAAGACAATAACAAAAGAATGAATATGCAAGAAAGTATTGATTTCATAGGGCATTTCTAAAAATAAAATTATGGATTACTAAGCATAATAAACACTTAATAGATAGCGGTTCTTTAGTAAGATTAGTAAGATTAGTAAAATCGAGTTATAACAAAAATGGTTATTGAATAAAGCTGCAAACAGGATCTTGTTTGTGCTCAATCGTTCCTAAGCCTATTTAAAGAACCGCTATCTAACTAGCTACCTATATTCAGTGATTGTAATTACTGGTTCACCTCGACTATTCCTCATAATTGTCACTTTTTCTACATTTCCATTTGAATAAGAATAACTATCATATCTAGTTAAAGTGTTATTACCACACGAATCATCTCCAGAATTAGTGCAATTATTCAATATCCTATATTTGCATAACTTACCATTTACATAAGCCGTACCCTCCTTATATTGAAACCATCCTCTTGGATCCCAACCGTCAGTCGTATCAAAGGCTTCAGTAAGCTTTACCTCCTTTTTTTCCCTGAATAACTGCAAAATCTTATTTAAAATAGTTTGATCACTACTATTCTTTAAACTAACCTTTTCTCCAGAAGATTCCGTAGTGCCTGATTTCAATCGAACGAGATTTCGTAATAAATCATTTCTCTCAGTAACCTCAAATATTAACATTCCTTTGTCATCCAATGAGATTCTTAGTCTTCCCGACTTTACGTCTTTATTAGTGTTTTTTATATTGTAAGTTATGTAATCGAACAGATTATCATTGATGCTTAACTGATTAGCATTCAAGTTTAAAAAAAGATATCCATCCACGAGTTTTACATGTTCATAGACTCTATCGGTAGCTTTTTTCAAAATAGCAACCTTTTCGATATCGACAAGAACTCTTAAATCATGCAGATCATCATCAATGGACAAAAATTCATTGTTGCTGATATTGTCAAAATAGTCGTCGGAAAATTTGTCTTCGCTACACGAAGCTATAAAAATAATACAGCTCACAAATACTATTAAAAATAAATAATTTTTCATGGTTTTTTTTCTTAAATAAAAGAACATAAATAACTTTTTGCGAATAATAAAATGGAGTTGACGATGGAATAGATATACTCCTCATCGTTTACATATGCGCTTTTTGTATACAAAAAGCGACAATATTATTTTTTAAAAATCGGTATATTTGCCTCAGTACCTCCTTTCTTTTTTAAGTTTGGAGGGAGTCGGAAGAGGAAGCTTGAGCGGCGAAGCTTAGGGGCTTCCTCTTCTTTTTCCCATATATCATACAGTTAGCTCGCACCAACTATATGTTGAAACATTACAGTCATCTTTATACCATTTTCATTCTTCTGCAATTTGAAAATTACCATGGTTAATAAATTGGGTAACAATTTTTGCGTTTATCCATCGTACTAGCCAGACCAACACCATTGTATAAACATTGATTATTCTTAGAAATACTATTAAGGACAGCACCAATTTACTGACGGCTACTATTGCACAAGCACAGCATATAAATCCGTAGGAGCAAATAAAGCTAATTGGCTGTTTGGCTAAAAACCAACCAACACATGCATTAATTAAAAAGAAGATAGATACAGTTTGAGCGAGACTGGTAGTTCGTGCTATTGAGAGAATCGAATTTTGGAGAATTTGGCTATTCGCATTTATCAAATGCAGGATGCTTTCACGGGTGTGAAGTCTGCAATGACTTGCTTTGAAAATGGCATGCAATAAGAACGCAGTATTTATCATCACCAACCGGTAATTGCACCAGTCGGAATTGTTGCGCCATTTTTGGTTAGGGTTTAAGGCAATATACATAATCTACTTGGGTTAAAGTAACTAACGTAAAATTAAACTTTTTACGGCAAATTCCATTTGTGATTTTAGATATTTAAGTTTTAATTTTAGATAATTTCACAAGACTTGAGCCAACTGGGTTTACAACGGCTCGAGTTGCAATTTGAGCCAAGGAAGCAGGCCTCATTTTTTAAAGAATTAGTCGAACTCTACTGATTTATTTCCTTCTACAATATCAAAAAAATAATACATTGGTGTAAATATGCTCATAAACGTGTGATTAAATTGAAGATCACTTGTATTGCCATGACTAATTCCAACTATTTGAAAATCTTTAGCATTACATTGTAAAGAAATCAAAGGCCCCCCACTTGATCCTTGGTATGAACAAGGGCTTACGCTTATTTGGTCACTAATAATATTGGGACTATCAATACGAGGTCGCTCCATTATATAATTAATCGAATAAGCCATAAAAACATATGGTGTGAATACAGAAGCATTTCTGAAAGATAAGTAATCTGCCAATGGATAACTCACATGCAAAAAAGGATCTCCAATATTGACACCGTATTTATTTACAATAAACTTTTCTGAAGAAACAGCGTGTTTAGAATGCATTTCAAAGTCTGCCTCTATTTTTGGTATTTCTAATATTGCCATATCTGCTGTTTCATGCACCAGCCAATTAATTGTTTTATCTTTTACAATATCAATAAGGTTTATTGTTTTTTGACTCAAATCCGAATTGCAAATTTGAATAACCGATTCATCTTTCATTGCCAGAGCCACATGAGCGGCAGTTATCAGAAATAAAGAACCATTGTGTTTCGCAATAAACGCGGTGCCGTAATTCGAATTGTTAATGCAATTTTTAGTGAAAATTGATACAACGAATGGATAAGGATTTTCTCTTGATTCGTCATGTAAATCAGTATAAGAAACAGATATATAGCTGATAATAAAAAGGAAAACACACAATTTCATTGAAGCTTTCATCATATAGATTATTTTTTGATTATATCAAGAGAACCTTTCTCTTCAGCAAAAATTAAGCAAGGGTTAGATTCGCTGTTTATGTTAATATTGTAAGCCAAATTTGTGATAGGAAAATATTGATCCCTCATAAGTCCTGGATGCATAGTACCTCTTCTTTTTCCCATATATCGTACAGTTAGCTGACACCAATTTTATGTTGAAACATTACAGTCATCTTTATATCATTTTCATTTTTCTGCAATTTGAAAATATCATTGGTGAATAAATTGGGTAATTTTGCGTTTATCTATTGAATTAGCCATATCTGCCTACAACGAGAGAGCCATATTGTAAAACACTTAATGCCAGGATTTTAGCCCAACCACTCAGTACGTTATTTTGTTGATATTCAACAATTTAACTGTTTAGTGGCGTACTAAGAACGAAATCAATACCCGATAAAATTTAAATTCATACTCGAAGAACATATTCCTTTTAAGTAATTTTCGGTAATCAGTGGAATCTCTTTTATAAATGTTTGAAATCCATAACACTTAAAACTTTCATCTACTATGAAGAAATAAGAAGTACTCATATCATCAAGGGGAATATTGAATCTTTCTGGGGTATTGAAAATCGGAAAATCTATACTATAGGAATTACAAATTGCGCGTACTTTACGGACAGATTCGTATCGACATAAAATCATTACAGGAAGTTTAGTATTATTACATTCTTCTTTTAACAATCTTATACCATGTTCGATACATGAATTGCAATGCATTTCAGTCAACCTATATACTAAGGTTGGCTCTGTAAATACATCCATTAGAGCTGAAATATTACCACTGACATCTTCAACAACAAGATCAGGTGATAGTCTGAAACCTTCAGATCGAGCCTCCAACTTCATGCAATTAATAACATTCTGTACTGAATTATGCATTAACGCTAACTTCTTGTCATACATAAGAATGCATGCATCAGCACCACTAAGCTGTTTTCGCAGATGAAAACTATAAATTGCACTTGATAATAATACAAGAACAAACAAAATATACCAAACAAGACGTTTCATACTAATTTTTCAAGTTAAAAATAAATACAACCGGGTTGTCTTCAAGTTTACCATTATCCACTATGCTTTTGGTTTTATCATAAAATCCCTCTAATTTGCAGTCATCCTTAATAACAGTTACCAAATGTTGCATATTAAACATAGATTCGGTTAAAACAACTTGATTACCACTAAGGCGACGAGGATGAAACGGAAAGTACCTTGAGATATTTAGGTTATTAAATAATTCGTAAAAGTTACCTCGCTTTCTGTTTTTGTCGTAGATGAAAAAATAAACGTCACGAACCGCTCCTATCTCGGCAAACAAGAATCTATCAGTCTCGCTAATCCATTCAATATTAGTTATTCTATCATCTTCATTTTCTTCAAAAATAAGTTCAATTCGTCCTGAAGGGTACATTGCTCTTCTGCCTTTAAAATCGAAAACATATCTTGGAATCACATTTCCATCGCTTAAAATTGAAAAGACTGTATCGCAACCAGAGTATATTAATGATGAATTTTCATTGCAAACTGAATAAGAAGGTCCTTTATTGCCAATTGCAAGTGGTATTTTGTCAAATGGCAAATAATATCTATAGTTCTGGTTTACTATATCGTCAAGTAAATACAAGCGGCTATTGCCCCACTCTTCCTCACCCCAATGAACATGCAAATACAAGTTATCATTAAAGAAAAAAATATCATTTGCCCAAATATCAGAGCTTAAAGCAGCCTCTCGGATAAGTATGCCATTATAATCAAACTCCATGAGTTTTCGTAACATATTATCAAAGATTATAATAACAGAATCGCTAGCTCCCATAGAACTAATTTCCATATACTCACCAGGCCCGCGACCGGGATTAAATATTCTATTATGTCTAGTACCGTCCATATTGAATAAATAAACTGCACGCGACATACTATCAAAAATTATTATTTTATTGTTCTTTAGTTCAATTTTGTCAACTTCTCCAATTAGAAAATCCTCAGAAGTTTCCAGAGCAATAATCAGATAATTTGTGTCAGTAATTTCAGAAAAATCAAAAGATTTCCCGACGTGGCTCGCATCAAAAACAAAAGTCTGAATTGATTCATTATTGATATTGCAATTGTTACAAGCGGATAAAACCGTCAACATAAGACAATAAAATGGCAAGAATACAAGGTAGATTTTCACGAAGTTAAAATTTAGGTTAGATACAGGGTTTATTTCGAAATATTTCACAAAAGGAATAAATAAATATAGCTGATTAAGCCTTATTATAAGGGTTAAATCCTTTGAGTGTTTAAGATTACCTTAGGAACATGACATCACCTCATGATAACAAAGAACTATGCAGCAAAATAAAGTCAAACAATCTTAAACCATAATTAAGATTATCACTATTCCTAAGGCAAATAACCATTAGTTAGTTTGACGACAGCTATATACAGTACAACCATTTCCCTTTTTAGGGCATTTTTCTTTAACCCCCGTAACGAGGGAAATGGTAAACCCGCCTTGTGCCTCTAATTTAGTTTCACTTGTTTGAACTATTCTCCCACTAGCATCATACTTAGCATATAATGTACAAAACTGTGGACTACCTGCTAAATCAGGGTAATTAAATAATCCACCATAATTTGAGTTGTTAAGTTCGTCGTATCTAATAGCACGAAGTGGATTTCCATCATTCTCATTCTGCGCCTGCGCCATAACCGCAATCGCATCCAATGAAATATCACCACCACCGCCTTGTAAAGCATTCATATTAAACACAGTTGCCACTGCAAAAAAGCCTGTTGCTATTGCAAAGAATATCTTCTTTTTCATAATAATAAAGATTAGTGAATTAAAATTTGGCTGTTAACATAAACAGCCGTTGTTCAGTAAATTGTAACACAAAATGCATCACTGCCTGGCAGGTACATTTTTCGAAACCACGAGTAACTAAGTTACTGTGTGCTCCTAATTGATTATCTTTACGTCATCGTTTGCCGAAGTACTTCGACAGAATACAAACGTATTTTTTCATAAGCGTATAACCTCCTTTCTTTTTTGAGTTTGGAGGGAGTCGGAAGAGGAAGCTTGAGCGGCGAAGCTTAGGGGCTTCCTCTTCTTTTTCCCGGAATACGATTCAGTTAGCTCGCACCAACTATATGTTGAAACATTACAGTCATCTTTACAACATCTTCTTTCTTCTGCATATTGATAATCTCAATGGTTAATAAATCGAGCAACTTTTTTGCGTTTATCCATCGTACTCGCCAGACAAACACCATTGTATAAACATTGATTATTCTTATGAAACGAGCATGATTCGTTAAAAACAAACACGGATTAAAATTCTTCATGCGAGTTCCATCCGACCATTATCAAATAAATTATTTACGGATGAAATATTATTAAGGACAGCACCAATTTGCTGATGGCTGCTGTTGCACAAGCACAGCATATAAATCCGTAGGAGCATATAAAACCGATTGGCTGTTTGGCTAAACACCAACCAACACATGCATTAATTAAAAAGAAGGTAGATACAATTTGAACGAAACTGTTAGTTCGTGTTATTGGGGGAACCAAATATTGGAGGATTTGGCTATTCGCATTTATCAAGTGCAGAATGCCTTCCCGGGTGTATAATCTTCCAGGGCTTGCTGTGAACATGGAGTGCAATGAAAGCGCAGAATAGATATTCAAAAACCGGAAATTGCTCCGATCTGAATTATTGCGCCATTTTTGGTCAGGGTTTAAGGCAATATACATAATCTACTCGGGTTAAAGTATCTAACGTAAAACTAAACTTTCTACGGTAAAATCTATTTGTGATTTTAGATATTTGTGTTTTAATTTTAGATAATCTTACACATCAACAATCACAATCACGCTATATAGCATTGAATATCTGCACCATACACAAACATTACAGAAATTGAATAAAGTAAGATTTGAGGCAATTGACGATTCAATTTAACTCAGCCATCTCTCCCATGTATTGATGCTAATCCACAAATTTGGGGTAGCAGGGTTTATATTAATATGTTTAAGGATTAATAAGGGCACGAGTTGCAAACTCTCGCCAACAGGTGATTTTCATCAAAGTTTTGGACCTATTGAAAAATATTAAAGTGTATAATGACAAATAAATGCATGCGATATAAACTTACGCTAAACAGGATTATATAATCACTACAAAATGGAATGTGCTTTGACAATCTTAAACAAAACAATCACATGATGTGGGTGATTTTTGATTTGATTAACTATTTTAAAAAAGTCCTTTTTAATGCTTTCATGTTCTGGACTCCATGTCATATCAGGTATAGACCGCAACAAATCAAAAGAATTGAAATCCAAATAGCTAACGAATTTGTCCTGATGGATTCCACAATCAAACCCATTAAACAGAAATAACGAAAGGTCATCACTTCGAAAATTTTCAAATCTAACATTTTCAGCAGTGCCATTTTTTACATAACATGTCCATAGAGGGACACCAAGTATCTTATTCCCACTGGAGACCCTAAAGGAATGAAACCCATTTACATGAGCGTAATTATAAATCATTTTTGCATTCTCTATTCTCATAAATTTAGATACTACATTATTTCTGACATTAAATATTTCATTGTTTTGATATACAGAAAACAACACCTCTTCATCCATCCCCTGGAAAAACCTCGGCATAAACAATGAATCATTTGTTCTACTTGTGAGAAAATATTGCTTCAATAGATTTAAGGAATGGTCAAACACATTAATTCTTAAGGTATTATTTCTGCTGCCTGTTTCATGTTTGCTGATAAAATGCAAACCGGCCGTATTGACCATAAAATCTTCAAAATTAAATGTCAATATTTCTTTGGCCAGAAAATCTCCTTGTGCTGAAAATTTGAATAAAAACAATGATCTATTATCAACAATGTAAATAGTATCCTTATACACTGTAAAATCAGTTATCCATGCTCTTTCATCATACCGGGTAATATCTATTTTATTTTGGGCTTTACCCAGTAAGTCATAAATAAATAAGTTCGTATTACTAATATCTGTGACATAGATAAGGGCATCACTCAATCTTACTTTTCTAATCTTGTTTATACGGTAGCCTCTTTTTGATTGTGAAAGCGTAAATGATTGTATTTCAAAAGTTAAATCAGCATCATGAATAACTTTTGTATCATAGAGATTGATTTTATAATAGGCATCTTCTATTTCAGATATGTCAAAATAGTATTGCTTTTGACCAAAAGCTTTAATCAAGACAAAGGATAGAACAAGGGATAGGCAAAGTGCTTTCATAATAATATTAAATAAAAAATTACCTAAAGGAATACCTTAGTAATATAGGGTTATCTGACTCTGAAACTAAATCGCGTAGTTGATATAAAACTGAATCGGAAATTTCAATATTATTCTTCTCTAATAATTCTGCCCTAAAAATAATACGCATAGGTTCCATAATTGAGACGATACCGTTAAATGAACCATCATGAGGGAAAATATCATAAATAGTAACCCCTATATTTGAGTCTTCTATTTGACTAAAAACTTTCGTGTCTTTAGTCTCTTTATTGTATAAAACAAATGAAATTGGCTCGAAACGAAAACTTATATATGTGTCATTTTCCCTAAAGCCATTGATTAATGTTTTATAATTATTTTCAAAACAATATCCTATAATATCGAAATCAATCAATTCATTATTAATACATTGAGGCAAATTACCTTTACCAAAATCAATTAAATACTTGCTCTTGTTTACTACCTCATCAAAGGAAATAATTGTCCGGTCTAATGGTTGATTATAGTAACTCTGGTTACTTTTAACCAGAGTTGGTTTCATTCCTCTAATCATTGGGTAATTGTAACTGTTTCTGCATTTTTCAAAAGTACTTTTTAAGAATAATCCTGTGGATTTATCATATTCGTGGATTACATATTTAAGCTTTTCATTTACCCCAGCTAAAACAATTTTGTGCCCAATAACTGCAATATGCGCCCCATAACAATCATTTACTTTAAAGCTGTTTTTAAAATTACCAGATAAATCATATCTATATACTTCTTTGGGGATCTCCATACTTACAATAATTTCATGATTCTCTTCATCTATTGAGAAATCTCCAATTTGCATATGTTCTCCCGGTCCTCTACCAATATTTCCAATTTTTCTAATAAATCTTCCATCCCAAGCAAACACAAAAATTGTTATTTGTTTTTTCTTAGTACATGACAAAACAGTTAAATAATTGAAAATCAATTAAATAATAATCTAAAGCATTTGGATAAAACCTTGATATTCAGTATATTACAGCTGATTACCACATCTTTTGTACTATACGTGAACACCAAGGTTGATAACAAATATAGCGAATTAATCCAACTGTTTAAAGAAACGACCGGATGGCATAAAGCACGGGTAAAGTGCACGATTTCAATTGTTTGTGCAATGTGCAAGTTACAAACGGTTTCGTTCGTAAAGCTTGCGCAAGGATTTGAGGGACAGGCAACCTACGAATCGAGCCATCGACGGGTGCAACGATTTTTCGCCGAGTTTCTTATAGAGAGGCGTTTACTCGCCCGGCTGATATTTGCTCTTTTGCCCTCTAAACCGCCCTACCGCTTGAGCATGGTGCAAAAAACGGTTCATACCCACCCAGGGAAAACGGCCATATCCGTTCACTTTTTTATAAGTTAGCCATGAAAATACAAAATTAAATTAGTTTTTAGGTTTTCTCATTGTATCCCCTTTTAATTCAAACCTATAAGCCGTATGCACCATTCTGTCGAGTATGGCATCAGCAGCGGTTGTGTTTGAGAGCATCACATCATACCAATCAGCAACAGCTAACTGACTCATAATTATAGAGGCTTTTCTTCCATGCCGGTCCTCTAAAAGCTCCATAAAATCTAATAACTGTTGGCCATCCATCACTTTTACACCAAAGTCGTCAATAATAAGTAAATCCATATTGGCCATTTTATCAAAGAACTTTGATAATGTGGCCTCTACCCGGTGTAAGGTTATTGTTTCAAAGAGTTTTTGGATATTGAAGTAGGCCACTTTATAACCCATTAAGCAGGCATGATAACCCAGTGCGGTACCCAGCCAACTCTTACCCGTTCCGGTGGCTCCGGTAATAAGGATAGGAGCTCCCTGCTTAAGATACTCGCCCGAGGCCATTTGCATTATTTTGCCGCGTTCAAGTCCGCGTGCTGCGTCAAAGTTTAATTCTTCAATGGTAACCTGGTAACGAAAACGGGCAGCTGAGATTAAGCGCGTATTGCGATTCTCTTTGCGTTGGTTTTTCTCTGCCTGTAAAAGCATTTGCAAGCCTTCATAGAAGGACAGTCCATCGATTTTGCGTGTTTCAAGAAGCGACGTCCAACACTGGGCCATCCCAGGCATTCTTAGACTCTTAAATTCATTTGCAATTTCATTCATTACACTTGTTTTTAAATGATTATTACTTGTTTATTTAAAATGGCTTTTACCCCTGACATTCTCATGGGAAGGAAACGCTTGTTGTGATTGGCTCATAGTAATCTCATAAATACCCCTGCATTTAGACTTTATCAAGCGATCAATGAAGGCGTAACGGTATCTTTGGTATAAAAGCGCAGTTTCACATGCCTTTTTAAACAAGTTTGGGTCTGTGGTGCGCTGTAGTTTAAGCAATCCGTCACAACCTCTGTAAAATGTTTCAACCGGAACATTGGCTGTTGCGAACATACATTCGAAGACCTGGCCAAGTTCGGCAAGAACACTGTGCCCCCTGTTAATGTAATACTGAGGCGATCGTTCTCGGAAGGCCAGCGTGTTCGATGCCAGATGGCTCTTCTCAAGGGTGTATCCTCCCTGTTTGTAATCTCGGGGATGCACCGCAATACATTCGCCTTTGATATAAATTTTAACCAGATTCCGGGTGTAGATGACATGTGATTTTTCTCCGATATGAATATGCGGTACCGAGTAGTGGTGCTTGTCGCGCCCCAGATAGATGCAGCCGTTAAGTCCCACCTGCAAATCAGCATAATGACGCACTTCAAACTTATCTTGGGGAAGTGGCTGCAACTGGCTTTTTTCGGTGGCTAAAAAATGCTCTTCGCGCGTGTATGGATGTTGTTGCATACGCTTGCGATTATGGGCCAGCATTTTCTCTGCAATGGCGCAATTGAGCTCCTCCAGAGAAAAGAACGTCCTGTTGCGCAGTTGAGCATATACCCGGTTATAAACAATTTTTACATGATTCTCTACTAATCCTTTATCCTTTGGGCGCCTGGGACGGGCAGGGACTACAACACAACCATAGTGATTAGCCATGTCCTCCATGATGCGATTGATTTGTGGCTCATAGGGATCGGTTTTAGATACAGCTGCTTTTAGGTTATCGCTTACGATAATTTTGGGAACGCCGCCCAGCGCATGAAAGCAAGAGGTAAGTGCATGGATAAAATCCTCACTCTTTTGCGAAGGGACAGCCATGGCAAAACCATAGTCTGTAGCAGGCATACAAGCTACAAACACCTGTACTTTTATCACCTCTGCGGTCTTCCGGTCAATGTATTCCATTGAGTCTCCGGCAAAGTCAATAAAAAGTTTTTCGCCGGGCACATATAAATCCTTTAAGATCGAAGAAGGGTTCTTCCGCTTGGCTTTGGTATGTTGCCGAAAATGGTACCGAAACTGTGTCAGACTATATCCATTGGGATTTTCAACAAGATACTCTTCCCATAGGGTTTTAAGTGTTACGTGCTTCCTTCCTAACTCCCTTTCGTAGTAGGAAAGTTTTTCTTTTAACTCTTCGAAGCGATTATCAACATAGGCTGGATTGCCTCCTGTCATCCGATGCTGTAATACCGGGTCTTCGAGATTTAACAATTCACTAATGGGCAAATGGTCTCCTTTAGCACGTTTAATGTAACGATTGACCGTTTCCTTGTTTATTGAAAGTTCTGTGGCTATTTGGCGGTTAGAAACGCCATTTTGATGTAGCCGGAGCATTTGTTTTACTTTACTCATGTCTTTTATCTTTCCTGCCATGGCTTTAATATTTCTCTATACAATTTGTGCATAGAAAAATAGTGGCAAAAAAGTGAACGGGTATGCTCCGTTTCGGATTTTAAACCAAGTCGTTACAAACTTAAAATGGGTGGCAATGCTCCGTTTTTCTTCCAATTTTCTTTAGCCAGAGAAAGGCTGGGTGGCAATGCTCCGTTTTTTAAACCATTTTTGGCCGTTTTCAGCGTTTTTGAACGGCAATGCTCCGTTTTTTGACGCCTTTTAGACCATTTTTCAGACTTCGACTAAGCCGTTTTTTGGGTGGCTATGCTCCGTTTTATCCAGTCCTTCAACAAAGTATTGACCTGCCATTGAGTAGTTATGTATATTGTTAATATACTTATCAAAACTGCAAAGCACATCAACAGGAATGGTTCTATTGGTAAAATCAAAGAGAAATTCTTCCTTAAACTGATCCTGTTCCATTGTTAGTAAAACCCCTTCAAAAAGATCAAACATTTTCAGATTTCCATTGATTACATATATTGGAGAAGCAATCGATATAGAATGATTAGGATAATTTTCAAACTTCAAATATCCAATATTTTGATTCCCTTCGGAGTCCAGTTGTACCAACGAATACACAGAAGAATAATTGCCACCTCTTCCTGTATATAAATATAATTCATTGTTATAAGACAAAATTCGAGAACTTAATGGGTCACCTTGGTTAATTCTCATTTCACTTAACAAATCGCCATGAAGATCATAAATGATAAGCTTTCTGTTTATATCTAGCACAAAAATTCGGTTAGTTAATTCACAAATGGTGAAATCTACAAGCTTTTGATACTCTCCTGGTCCCTTGCCATAATTACCAATGACTCTTATAAAACTGCCATTCGAATCAAACTGAAATATCCTTTTTGATTGTTCAGCATCCATTACATAAATATATGAATCAGTTAATAGAAACTTATCTATTTTTCCAATAATTGAATTTGAATCACTTTCTAATGTTATATATTCTACATCATCTATTATTTCGGATGACAGTACGCTTTCCAATACATTTTCGAATACTTTTATTTTCGTTATGTCGAAGTAGCTTTTATTGTTTCTGCTATTATTAGAATTACATCCTATAAACAATAAAACGGTCTGAATCACAACAAAAAATACACAAGGTGAAAAATTAAGTTTCATATTTGATTAATTTATTAATTGACTACTTGCCATGTAAAATTGCTTCACTACCTACACCACAAACAACCTGTTTTCTAACAAGTACAGTTTGAGGATTATAGAAGAACATAGCATCGATTAGAGTTCTTTGTTATGTTCTACAAAACACTGCCTAACAATCACACACTATATAGTGCTGTATATCTGACGCTTGTAATAAAAAATCGCTATTTTATTTAGAATGAGCGGCATTACCTGTTATATGAACATTGAGAGACAAACGACTCTTTAGTCTATCGCCATCGGATGAAGAAGAAGCTTCATTTCATTAAGAATCTCTCTGGTAGCTGAAGATTCAACTTTTATTTGCCCGTCAAGTATTTCTTGTGCAACCAGTTTGGCTTTGTCAAATTGTTCGCTTTCAACATATAGCTTTGCCAGCAGATATTTGGGAAAAAGCAAAGATGGAATCATATACACACTTTTTGTATATGCCTCTTCGGCTTCAGAATAATTCCCCAAAGCTTTGTGATTGTCGCCCAGAGTGTTTTGTATTATTTGGCTGCTATAACGTTGTTGTGCCAAAGCCAGTAACTCATTACTTTTAGCATATTGTTGATTCATACTTAATGCTTTGCCATACATTTGAAGAAACAGGCCATTCGATTTTAGTATTGGAAAAGCATCTTCATACGCATCTACAGCAAGACGGTAATTCCGAACATTGTACAAGCTTTCGGCAGAAGCCCAAATTTTCATAGCCTCATAATAAGCCTGTCGCTGAGGAACAAAAATGATAACAGAAACTACTGATAAAATTACTACAGTAAGTTTAAGCAACATAATTTTGAGACCATTAACAACAAGAATAGGTTTACCCGATTTGGCCAAAATTGCTACTAAAACAATGAGTTGAAGCACAAACGAACTGATATCAAATGGATAAGAAAACAAACTAAATACTATGATGGAAATCAAAGCACCATTAAAGCAGACAATCAACTTGTTGTCAGTATTTCGCGTTTTATCATCAGCATCTGGGCATTTAATATCTGGTTCATCATCCTTTTTTCTGAAAAAGATAACATAGAGGATGCCTGCCACCAATATAACAGCAATTAAACCCTTCTCGAGCCATACTTTGAGCAGTTCATTAAATGGGGCATCGGGCGAGCCAGCCACCAATGCCTGGGCGTTATGTCCTTTCCCGGAGGCAAACCAATTGGCCTGTTCTGTCATATATATCGCATTAAATGCACCGGTTCCATGCCCGGTTAACGGTTTTTCTGCTATTACTAGCGATGTGACCTGCCACATGAGCAGTCGGCCATTGGCTGAGCCTCTTTTCATCGCGTAAAGACCAAAACTGACAGCAAAAACAGATAAAAGGATAATAACTGCAATAACAACTCGGAAAGGCTTATTAATAGCAACAAACCTGTTTTTTAATGAACAAACAAGTGTAGAAAAATTTGGATGACCAGCAATTACGTATAAACTACCAGCAGCTGCCGCTACCCAGCCTGCCCTTGACTGCGCCGGAGGGAGAACCGTAATAATAGCTGCAAAGCTTAGCCACGCAAGAGACTGAACTACACGTCTTAAAACAAAATTAAATGACATCTTACTCAGCCATTTACCTGTTGAAATATGATTTTGTGGATTATTGGATACTTGACTTTTCAGATTATCGGAACCACCTAACAGATTCACCTTATAAAGTAGAAATCCTAAGGACAATGGCAACCCACTTGCAATAAAGCCTGAAAAGGGACCCGGATTGTGAAATGTGCCGGTTACACGAAACAATCCGTGATAGGACTTTTCCAAGCCATACAACTGCATTAATCCCAAAACGGACTGCAATAACAACACCACCAGCCATAAAACTGCAATCCCAATTAGCATCTCTCGCCTATGAGTACTTAATCGAATAAACAGATAAATGAGTCCCCAAATAGAGATTATAAATATTGTTTGAAACGTCGAAGTATATGGCGCAGCCAAAATCAATGATTCATTCACGAAATACCATCCGCAGAATATCAATACCAAAACATCAATAGCAGTTACATATATAATTTTGGTCAGCAAAAATAAAATTAGGTAGAACACCAAAAGCAACAAGAGACATTGCTCAAGCCCCCATTGCTTGGCTGTTACCAATGGATTAAAAAAGCCTGAATTTACTTGAAATGAAGAAGCGAACAACAGCGTGACTACAATCAAATTTATATATGTAAAAATGGGGTGTTGAAGAAGTTGCTTCGTCAGGTTTTGATACAAGAAAGAAATCATAAATATCTAAGGATTAAGGCATATAACAATACAAATCTTCTCTTATAACCAATAACACAAACCTATTGATTGAATGATAAAAACCACCGACCAATAAAACTTTTGGAGCTTTTTTCACGATACATAATAAATGATGCTTTTCCAGTGATGGCATTTTCGGGCACAGGTCCAAAATACCTGGAATCGCCGCTATCGTGACGATTATCGCCCATCATAAAAAAATAGTTATTGGTAAAGGTATAATGCGAACTATCAAGCGATTGATTCTCCAATTCGGTGATTACTCTACCGTACAAGATTTTAGCCGAATCGGTAAGTTCAATAGTCATCCCTTTATGCGGCAAAACATAGGGGCCAAAATCGTCAATATTCCAGTTGAAACTATCATGCAAAGGGAAAACAATAAAAGCTGTATCGGGTCGCATTGGATTAATGGATGATGACACTACCCCGGGCAAAGAGGTTAAATAATCCATCTGGCGTTGTGTTAAATGGCCATCGTATGCAAGCGGATTTTTGGTACGATAAATATTGAGATTTAAACTATCGATTAATGATGAAGCGATCAAATTTTCATTAAAAACGGTTTGAGAGTAAAAGATAACCCCACTGGCATCGGCTACCAACTTGCTATTAACAAATGTTTTACCGCTGATTATTTGAAACGTATCACCCGGTGTGGCTAAGCAGCGTTTGATGTATACATCGTTATCGTAAGGATGATTAAAGACCATTACATCATTAACTTTTGGTTTACCGAAGCCTTCAAATCGGTAATTCTCCCATTTAGCTTCGCCAATGCTGGCCGGTTTACCCTTTATGAGCCAATATGCTACCCCCAGCCAGGGAATCTCGTAAACCGATTTTGGCGCCTGAGGGCCGTAAATAAGCTTATTAACCCAAACAACATCGCCCGGAAAAATGGTGCGCTCCATTGATGATGAGGGAATAACATAAATACCGAAAACAAATAGCCTAAGAAATATGGCTAGAAAAACAGCACCAATAATCACCAACGGATAAACCAGATAGGTTAACCTTCTGAATTTAATAAGCAGTTTACTTTTTGATGTGTAAACCCAAAACGATAGCCAGATTAAGCCCACAAAAACAGCCATCCAGTAAATGCCAAAAACAATGTGCGCAATAAACACCAATGGGAATATAAACCTTAATAATTTCATCATAATAATTTTTGCAATTTAAAGGGTTCAGAGCAATCCCAAAACCGGACACAACTCACTATATACCACTGTTATTAAACCAATTACCCCAAGAACATAAAACCATAACTCTCAACTAAAAACCATGAACCCTAAACTAAAAACTAAAAACCATCAACCCTAACTATTTTCTTTCACACAAATAATAATAGCACAAGGGTATAAAATACAAACTCACAATAGTTCCGAGCACCATGCCGCCAATCACTGTTAAGGCCAAAGGCTTTTGGAGTTCATTGCCTATTCCGCTACCCCACATAATGGGAGTAAGAGCCAAAATAGTGGTAATACTTGTCATGATGATGGGTTTTAAGCGTCGCCGTCCTCCTTCTTTTATGGCTTTTTCGATGGGCATGCCCGAGCGGTAAAGGCGATTTATCGTGTCGATTTTTAGTATGGAATCGTTAATTACAATGCCACTCATAACCACAATACCAATCATGGACATAATATTAATTGTACCACCAAAAATCCATAATAAAAAGAGAGCTCCGGCCACATCAATAGGCACTTCGAGCAATAGTATGAGCGGCTGCCGTAACGACTCAAACTGAGCCGCCAGAATAAAATAGAGCAGAATTAACGACACAACAATCACCACCATCATCTCTTTAAGCATTTTACGGGCTGCAAACCAGTTACCCGAAAAATTTACGTTTACATCGAACTTTTGCTTTAGTTGGGATGATATATCAATAAGCCAATCAGACACATTGTTGGTAGGCAGCCGGTTAATATTTAGAGGCACAAAAGCACCTTGAGTACTACCATACAGAACTTTATAATCATCTCTATTGCTAACACTAACCAAAGCACTAACGGGAATTTCGGTATTTTGGCGATTTAACACTTTAAGCTCGTTAAACATTTTATTAACCGGCACCGGAGCGTTACCAATAACCATAGGCACGTATCCAACACCGGTATGTAGCACACCAACCTGATATGCATTAAGAGCCGAAAGCATCCGATTATACAAAACCTGATGATCCACATTATATAGAGCCATCATTTCGCTACGCGCCTTAATCTCGATATGTGAACCCGATGGTGGCGCCATAACATCAGCACCATTAGTTAAGTCTGACAAAAATTGAGCTATCTCGGTAGATTTAGCCAATTCGGGAATGCCTCTTGCACCTTCATCGCTAATCCTAAACACCATAAGCGCGTCGTCTTGATGAAAAAGTTTCTCGAAAACCGTTTCAGGATTGGCAAACGAGAAAATGGCCGTTGGCCATTTAGCTCTCACAACAGAAGAAAGATGGCTTTTAAGCTGTTCAACTTCTTTATCGTTATTACATTTAAAGTATATTTTTGCCTCCGATATTGATTGGTCTAAGTCCTTATGCAGAATATAGTTCTGGGTTCCGGTGTAACTATTACTAAATCTCACCCTATTAACAGCCTCTGACTTTATGATGTTAACACGCATCACGTTTTCATTAAGGGTAATGTTTTCATCCCAATCAATTACCATAAATGTATCGATGTGAGTGAATGCCGGGAAACGCTCCTTTGGCATATAGTAAGCCAACAGAAAAGCCGGAATTAAAAGGGCTAAAAACAGTATCATAACAACCACACGATGACGAAATACTTTTTCGAACCCTCTTTCGTAAAGCGTCTCTGTTTTAAAAAGATTAATCTTATCAAGAAAATGGGAAACCCTTCCTTTAGTAACAAGTTTTTTACTTGCCGATTTTTTATTGAAAAGGTGAAACAATACAGGAATCAACGTGATTGAAACAATAAGCGATGCCACCAACCCTATACCCACCGCCATTGCCTGATCGTAAAACAAGGCACCGGACACGCCACTTAGGAAGATAAGCGGCACAAACACGGCACAAGTTGTTAGAACCGACGAAATCAACGGTCTTATAACTTCGTTGGTTCCTTTAATACAGGCATTTCCAAGTGTTTCGCCACGTTCGGTATATTGCGTGATGTTATCGATAACAATAATTGAGTTATCGATAATCATCCCTATTCCGAGGATTAATCCCGACAATGAAATGATGTTGATTGACAATCCGGCGATATGAAAAAATAAAAGACTTATTACCAACGAGGTGGGAACAGATATACCTATTAACCATGGCGAACGGGCATCCTTCAGAAAAAAGAAGAGTATAAAAAATGCCAGTAATCCACCAAAAATAAGATTGGTTTGAAGATTGCTTATGGAATGGTCGAGTATAGCTGTCTGGTCACGCACAATCTCGAAGTTTATGCCTTTATAATTGTATCGGAAATGCCCAATAAGCTCCTCCACCCGTGCTTTTAACACATCCATGCGTGCGTCGGATTGCTTAATAACAGCCAGCGATAGTGCCGCCATTCCATCTCGCATAAAAACCCCTTCCTGTTGTTTTGGGCGCAAACCAATACTTGCCAATTCATCCAAACGCATCAGGCGCGTCCCAACTTTTAACCGGATGTTTTTAACATCGTCGACTGTGCGCAGACGATTGGCAAAACGTATGTTAAAACGATATTGTCCATCGGCAACTTCGATAGAACCCATTGAAAGGTTGTTTTGCTCCAGCGCATTGGTAATAACATGATGCGAAACACCTAGTGAGCGCAACAACTGCTCGTTTGGCTCAATATACACCTCGGGCTGCATGTGCCCTGTAACATCAACCATTGCCACTTCGGGCTGTTGCTCCAAACGTTTTATAATAACCGAGCGAATTAGTTCGCTAAGCTCCAGAAATTTAACCTCATCCGAATCCTCCATCCAAATATTGATATAGAACACAGGCAAATCGGAAGCAGTGGCTTTAATTATTGCCGGACGCTCCATATCGGCAGGCAGATGCCGCATGGCCTCGTCGGTTTTTTCATTCACATCCACAAAGGCATAATTAATGTCAGCGCCAAAACTAAAACGCATCCGAATGGTAGCTCTGCCATCGAAACTCTCGGAGGTGATTTCCTCTAAATGCGGCACCTGCATTAAACTATACCGCATGGGTGAAACTATCCCCTCCTCTATCTGACGTGCCGACTCCCCCGGTCGATTCAACTGAATGGTAATCTCCGGAATATCAATCTCAGGCATTAACGAAACAGGTAATAAACCACTCGATACTATGCCTAGCGTTAAAATTGCCATAAATGTCATTATTACGGCTATGGGGCGATGAATTAAAAATTTTATCATTAGTTTTTAATTTTATTACACGGAGGTTTTTCTCTGTGTTACTTTCTTATTACACGGAGGGCACTGAGGTGGCACAGAATTTCACGGAGGTTTTAACTTTTTCTCTGTGTAGCTCTGTGGTTCTCTGTGTGACTCTGTGTTACTTTTCTATTACACGGAGGGAACGGGGGTGGCACGGAGATACACGGAGTTTTTTCTCTGTGTAGCTCTGTGGTTCTCTGTGTTACCATGTGTTTCTCTGGTACTTTTTTATCAAAATCAAAGGTAACCACACCACCACTGCCAAAAGCGAAAAAACCAATCCACCTATTGCACCGGCTGATAATGAGAACCAGAAGCCCTCGTTTTTGCCGGCCAATAAAAATGGCAGCAATCCTACTATGGTAGAGATGGTTGTTAGCACTATGGGTATAATTTTATGGTTAAAGGCTTTTAGAAACAGCTTAAGATTATTGTGATTAGGCTTTTTGATTTTCATATTATTATAATCGTTTATGATGTAGAGAACTGCGTTAACAGTTAATCCGCACAATAATATCATGGCAGCATAACCGCCCTGGTCGAAGTTTATTTTAAATAGTGAGAATGTAAGAAACAAACCAATAAACGAGACCGGGATAGCTGCAATAACAGCCAGTGGTTGCAGTAACGACTCAAACAGTATGGCACATAACACAAACACCACCAATACCACAATAAGCAGTAACCAGTATTGGCTTTTCTCTTCCCTGTTCCATCCCCACCATGAACTTTGGTCGATGGCAGCAAACCCCACGGGCAACTGGTCGTTTATCATTTCAAGATACCTGTCGCGCACCCTTCTATTAAGCTCCCAGGGGCCAATAAAATCATACTCTACCATTAATCTATATTCCTGATTCTCTTTGCGTATCATATCACCCGTACGTTCACGGTTCAGGAAACCCACATCTTTTAGGCGGAATGCCGCCGTGCCGGAACGTAACATATTGTTGTTCATATCCCAAACCGATGTTGTGCCTGCATTTGCTTCTCTCAGATATACGGCTGTTGATGTTTTATTGCCTGGTATATTACCTGCGAATAATTCGCGTGGCGATTGAAACAATAGCTCGTAGTATATGTTTCTCAGAGAACTGCCAACTTCTTCAAGCTTATCAGGATTGAGTCCCATAACAAAGCCGTAACGCGGTTTCCCTCGCCACGAACTGCCCGTTTGCAGGATAACCTCCTGGATACGACTATTCTTCATCAATGAATCCCTGAAAACAGCGGCTTGCTCAAGTAATAACTCATAGTTATAACCACTAAATTCTATGCGGTTATTGCGCATCCCATCATGAAAAGCATTGCTAAAACCTTGTCCTACACCGTAAATAGAAAAATCGGCGCTACCAATCTGTATGGCTTGACGTATCAACTCATTTTTGAGCACGTGCGGAAATGAGCCGTTTTCAAATTCTGGTTTAAATGATATATCTAGAGTTGCGTTATCGATATTGTTAATATGGGTTGTAAACAAGTCAATTTCATCGAATTGCGCCAAATAATTCTCCAAACCAATAAACACATCGTTCATCTGGTGAATGGTTGAACCATCGGGCATTGACCCACGGGCATATAACCGTGTTCGTGCAGCATCCCAATTAAAGCCCGACGAAGAATAATAATTCGTAAACCAATACCAGCTACCTCCCAATATTTTATTTACCCACGGTTTGACCTCCGAAATAAAGGTTGGGTTGCCCAATGTTTGGTTATAGGATTTATGATACCATCGTGTGTCGTCACCCTCCTTAACGACCAATTTATCGGGGATAAAAAACACCGGAAACCCGAATCCCCAAACTATAACAAGAATAAATGCCCAACGCCATCGGAAACCAAAACGCAAAAAACGTTCGTACCAACGCGAAAACTTAACCACACGTCGTCGTCGGCGAATAAAGCTTCGCTTATTGGAGCTATTTATTGGCAACTGATGAAGCAATGAGGGGACGAAAAAGAGAGCCACAAAAAGCGAAACGCCAAGATTAACCATCATAACAATGGCAAAATCAATGAGGTTAAGACGTTGTTCCTCTTTCAGAAAAAAGATTACAACCATTGAACCCATGGTTGTGAGTGTAGCTGCCAGTATCGCCAAAAAAGCGTTTCTATTACCCGAATGCCGAATGTGATCAGCCATAACAATGGTGTTGTCGATTATCATTCCCAAAGAAACGGTAATGCCGGCTAAGCTGTAAAGGTGAATCTCTATACCTAAAAAGTAATAGAATATTACTGCTATGCTTAAGTTTGCCAACAGACTTAAAGCTATAATAAACAGGTAACGCCATTTGCGACTTATCAGCAAAACAAACAAAAGGAGAATAACAAGTGCCAGCAAAGCTCTTGAACTAATCTTTTGAACCTCGGCATTTATCTCTTCGGAAGCATCATAATTAACCAGCATGGAAAAATTTGGCGGAAACCCCGGCTTTAGCTCTCCAATCACGTTCTTTACTTTAGCAGCCAGCTCAACCTGGTTCGCTTCCCGAGTTGAGTGTACTACCAAATAAATAGAACTTAACCCGTTAACGCGATAATATGAGCGGGGCTCACTCTCTTTTAATCGTGGTGTTGCCACATCGGTTAGCCTGATAACACGGTTATTGTAGTTGCCGACAATAAACTCGCTCCATTGAACCGAATCAGACGGCATTCCATTTAAAGTAAGGTTTATGGTTTGGGTGTTTGAACCCTTCTCTAATATGGCAGCACCTAACTCACGCCTTACTAGCTGGTTTCGCACGGCTTCACGCAGATGATTTTCATTTAGTCCTACCGAGTTAAGCATGTTCTTATCGTACTCTAACTCCCACTCTGTGGCCGCTGCTCCATAAGAATAAACACTGCTAATATCGGGCATGCTGCTTATTCGTGGAACTATATACCTGTCAACATACTGTTTAATGGCAAAACTGCTACCTTCACCATTAACGGTGTAAACCAATAGCTGAGGACTATCTTCGTAGCCCCCCCAGCCATAACTCACGCGCGGCAACGCCACTCCCTCGGGTAAGCGGTTATGTAAACTACGCATTATGCCGGCAGCCTCAAATCGCGCGGCATCCATATCAACTCCCTTCTTAAACGACAGCCGTATCGACCCCCGCCCTTCGTAAGACTCTGAAGTGATTCGGCTTACACCTCGCATCGCCGACAGCGCTCCCTCAATAGGCGAGGTTACTTCCTTCTCTATTACTTCAGCACCCATCCCATGCCAACTATACCCCACATGAATGGTGTTACCCTTTTGCTGCGGCTTCAACTGAACCGTTAAACGAGGTATTAACACCAACCCGATGATGGTTAGCAGTATGAAGATGATGTTTATGGAAAAGGAGTTTTTCATTTTTTTTATTACACGAAAGTTTGTTCACTGTGTTACTTTCTTATTTCACGGAGGGCACTGAGGTGGCACGGAGATTCACGGAGGTTTTTTCTCTGTGTAGCTCTGTGAATCTCTGTGTGACTCTGTGAATCTCTATGTAATTCTTTTTTTTTGTTACACGATGTCTTGTTTTTATGTGTTACCGTTTTTGTTACACGGAGGGCACTGAGGTGGCACGGAGATTCACGGAGGTTTTTTCTCTGTGTAGCTCTGTGAATCTCTGTGTGACTCTGTGAAACTTTCATATTACACGGAGGTTTTTCTCTGTGTTACTTTATTGTTGCACGGAGGGCACTGAGGTGGCACGGAGATTCACGGAGGTTTTAATTTTTTCTCTGTGTAGCTCTGTAAAACTCTGTGTGGCTCTGTGTTACCGATTTTGTCAAATCAATTTTTATAAAACATACCTCTTTATTCCATGTTTTAATAGTTTAACATTAAAATTTATCAATAACCCTACCTCTTTTCGGGCAAATTTCATATAAGTTAGAATCTGAGCTTCATGTACTTCGTGTAGATCTTCAACTGCTTTCAATTCGACCACTACTTTATCTTCAACCAATAGATCAAGCCTATACCCATAATCGAGTTGAATGTCCTTGTATATGATTGGAACAGGAACTTGGCGAGTAGCTTTTAATCCTGCATTTTGCAATTCATAATACAAACACTCTTCATATGCGGACTCGAGTAATCCAGGACCCAGTGTTCTATGAACCTCTAAGGCACAACCAATTATTTTTTCAGTTAGGTGGGTATGTTTCATATCATTATAAGGTTTTAAAGGGGTCTATCAGAAATAGATATTACACTTCGTTGAGCGGAGTATACAAAGTGTAAATAATAATAACTCCGTGCATCTCCGTGCTACCTCAGTGAACTCCGTGTACCAAAATCACCTCTGTGTCGCTAAAATTCATCGCCGTGTAACATTACTTTCGTGCGCCAAATTCAAATTATTCTCCACTATAACCTCCATACCTTCTTCCAGTCCTTCGGTGATGGTGACGTGGGTTGAGTTTTCGTGGCCGGTTTTTACATATTTCCAGATGGCTTTGCCGTTCTCGTAGATGAATACTACCTGACGATTTTGGCGGTATAGTACTGCTTCTTTAGGGATGACAAGGCTGTTTGGCACTGCATTTTTTAACAACACGCGAGCGTTCATTCCATCCATTAGGCGATGGCCGGGATTGGGAACGGTGGCGGTGATACGCACCATTCCTTTATCGTCAACTGCCGGGTTTATGCTGGTTACTTTGCCTGTAAATGACTCTGTGGGCATGGCAAAGGGGGTGAGTTCGACCTGCTGGCCGGTTTGCACACCCAACATCTCGGTTTCTAACAGATGAAAAACCAGGTGCATGGTGCTTAAATCCAATATTTCGCAAAACTCTTGAAAGGCATTTGAGGGGTTATGAATGCGTGCTTCGAGGTTGGTTACAACACCACTAACGGGAGCCAATATCGATGTATGGCCCAGGTTGCGCCTGGCTTCTTCAACGGCAATGGCAGAAGCGTTATATCCACTTCTTATGCGTGCCATGCTCATAATATTTTCAGGAATCTTTGTGCTATCTTTCAGCTGATAACCAAAGCCTAAGAGCCGGTCTTCCAAATCGATCACCGACTGCAAGTAACGGTTATTGGCTTCATCTAAACGCTTTTGATAGGTGAAAGCATCTACGCTACCCAACACTTGCCCGGCAACAACACGCTCACCTTCGGTTACATGAACGGCATTAATTTGTTCCTGCACCCGAAAAGGTACCACAGCCTTGCGTTGAGCCTCTAATCGGCCATTGCTGACCAACTCCAACTGAAAACCAGTTTTTAGGGCTTTTACTGTTCCAACCTCAACAGATGTGGGTTCAACGTAAGATAAACGGGCGCTTTCTGACACATCACCTTCCGATGCATCGCCGGCTTTGGAGGTGGTACAGGCATAGAAAATAGCTGCTATGAATATGGCTACGAGGTGTTTCATGGGATTATGGATTAGAGTTTTTGAGTTTAGGGTTTAAGGTTTATAGTTGGGGGTTTATCACAATTGACTACTTACTGTTAACAGTTTTGTGAAACAACTTTTGCATATCTTCATTTATCCATGGGGCACCAACCATTTTTATTTTGTTCTCCGAGTCGATTAATACAGAAGCATCAATTATCCATCGGGGAATATTATTATTTTTATCAATAAAATAGAAATTCGGATCAATTGCTATATAAAAATCGTTATTTACTTCTTCGATTTTATTTATCTTCCTTATAAAATCATCATAATTATAACTAGCAATGATGAACAATACTGTATGTCTATCCGTTTCTAACTCTGGATTACTCATTTGTCTAGACCATTCAAGATAATTATAATAACATGGTGTACAATCGTCCTGTAAGTAAACCACATAAATGTAATTATACTCCTTCCTAAATTCCAAATATGGAACTAATTTTTGATTATGATATACGGAATCAATGTTTTCAATATAAAGCTCATTGTTTAGGCAATTTCGTATATCTTTTTCTCTAGAATTCACACAACCCAATAAAGACATAATCAAAGATAATAGACAGACTTTATTGACAATTGAAGAGTTTGTAAAAACCTTTATATGAAAATCATCTAACTTAACTAACATAAATAAAATTTTACATTGTGAGGATTTAATAATGAGAAATAGAATTGACAACAAGCCCATTACTGCCTTATTATCAATATAATTGGATTGTCATCAATACAGACTTTTTTATTAATATTCGCAATTTCTATGGTTTTAGTACTACCAGGAGTTAATTCATCAAAAAAATCAGAAACATCACATCCAAAGAGAATCATGTCTTCCTGAAACCCAACAGGAGGGAATTTTAAAGAAGGTATTTCTGGTAGCCCGAAGTAGCTAGACAAGGATTTATTCTCATATACTTCATTAAAATTACTACTATTAATAGCATAGCAAGAGGAACTATCGTCATCAATTCCTATTAAATAATATCCTCCATAATAAAACGCATAAGTTAAAACAGGAACATACTTTCTCCTCTTGGCTTCATCTCTGAATGCGGATCTATTATGGTCATAAAATCTCTTTGCAAAATCTTCTGGAACTTTTCTATTTCCCAAATCAAGACTAATAATCTTCACAAACGATTCATTCTTATATTGAAATAAGCTAAATATATTAGGATTAAAGAACATCACACTATTACCTTTATAAAAAAAACTATTCTGAACCATTAGATTAGTAGAAATAGCATAAGGACTATTACTGATTGAAACAAATCGTTCTCTAATCATATTTACAGGAACTTCATATCTACCAACGAAGAACATTTCACCTTTACCCACAAAATTGCAAATTAGAAAAAGATTATTACTGTCTAATGAGAATATATCAGAACTATAAAATTCATCTAACTGGGTTCTTTTAATGAAGTTTCCAGAATAATCATAAACATTAATAAATCTAGCCATGTCTAACACGTAAATTATTTCGCTTATTGGATCAACTGCAAATGAGGACACCTGTAATACTTCCCCTGGTCCATTGCCAATAGATAATTTAGATATATACATTCCATTGCCATCATATATATAAAGATTACAATCAGCCAATATAAATAATCTATCATTATTTGAGTCAAGGTATGCTTTCTGTACATATGGAATTGTAGAATCAATAGTTCTTTCTAACTGAATTAACTCAATAGATGAAAGCGAAAATTTAAGGGTTTCATGTTTAGTTGCATCTAACCTGACCTTTGGAACATGATCTCTATGATTCCTTTCTCTCATGCAACTATACATAAGAAAAGCGATTAAAACTACTCGTAAAGTTATATGTTTCATTATTAGAAAATTTGCATTTGAATTATTATGACGATGGTTGAGAAAGTCTTTTCTCAACCATCAAAAATTAATTTAACCAATACTAACTGCAAGCACTGTGATTTGGCTCGGATACATGTTGACAATATTTATTACCTCGTGCATCTGTAACACAGTCAGAATTAGCAGCACTAGGACAGCCATTACCTGCACTTCCACCTCCAGACTCACCCTGCGCCTGTGCCATAACCGTAATGGCATCCAACGAAATATCGCCAACACCGCCACTTTGTAAAGCATTCATATTAAACACAGTTGCTACTGCGAAAAAACCTGTTGCTATTGCAAAGAATATCTTCTTTTTCATAATAACAAAGATTAATAATTTAAAGTTTGGCTGTTAACATAAACAGCCGTTGTTCAGAAAATTGTAATACAAAATGCATCACTGCCTGGCAGGTACATTTATCGAAACCACGAGTAACTAAGTTACTGTGTGCTCCTAATTCATTATCTTTACGTCATCATTTACCGAACTACTTCGGCATAATACAGACCTATTTTTTCATAAGCGTATTACCTCCTTTCTTTTTTGAGTTTGGAGGGAGTCGGAAGAGGAAGCGGGTGCGGGCTAGCACTGTGGGCTTCCTCTTCTTTTTCCCATAATTCAATACAGTTAGCTGACACCAACTATATATTGAAACCTTACAGTCATCTTTATATCATTTTCATTCTTCTGCATATTGAAAATTTCAATGGTTAATAAATTGAGCAACAATTTTTGCGTTTATCCATGGTACTAGCCAGACAAAGACCTTTGTGATAAACATTGATTATTCTTTAGAAAGACTATTATGGACAGCACCAATTTACTGATGGCTGCTATTATACAAGCACAGCATATAAATCCGTAGGAGCAAATAAAGTCGATTGGCTGTTTGGCTAAACACCAACCAACACATGCATTAATTAAAAAGAAGATAGATACAATTTGAGCGAAATTGGTATTTCGTGCTATTGGGGGAACCAAATATTGGAGGATTTGGCTATTTGCATTTATCAAATGCAGGATGCTTTCAAGGATGTGAAGTTTGCAATGACTTGCTTTGAAAATGGAGTGTAATAAAAGCACAACGGTTATCATCATCAACCGGTAATTGCACCGGTCGGAATTATTGCGCCATTTTTGGTCTGGGTTTAAGGCAATATACATAATCTACTTGGGTTATAGGAACTAACGTAAACCTAAACTTTTTACGGCAAAATCCATTTGTGGTTTTAGATATTTATGTTTTAATTTTAGATAATTTCACAAAAAGCACGCTCGGAAAAAGGGAGTGTTGATAGTTCTTTTAAAACACATTCTGCTATGGTAGAGTATAAATAATCAAAACTGGATTGTCCGTGTCATTTAATTCGTTAGCCGTTTCCCGATACATACCCAAAACGTCGTCAATATCATATTCGTTTAGATATCTCGTTATATTTTTTTTAAACAATTCTGCTGGCACTATAAAAACCAAATCGCTACCAACTCCATCATGAGCTATGTGCATGCTACTGTTCAAATATAACCCAATTTCAGGGTCATGAAATTTGGAGTATAAACTGGCTTGTCTCTCTTGCTTATCATAAATAACAAGTCTTGAGAATGGATAAGTAGAAAAAGTTAAATACTTGTCACTTTCCCGAAAGTTACTTATCCTATAAATCAAGTCTTGTTCAAAACTTAAACGCTGTATATCTCTTAGGTTACTACGTTTAATAAGATTCAATTTAATTGATTTGCTTCCCAAAAATATAGTATATTTCGGCGTGACATTATCCTCTGTTATACCATAAACATTACTATCAAACACTTTGGTAAAGTAAATATTATCGCTACGGATAATATCCGGATGAGGCGAATATACCATCCTCTCCCGAATGTAATCCTCTATAGGTAAAAACTCTTTGAATCCTCCATTTGCATAAATGCCAATAAAATTAGCATTCACTTCGGTTAAATACCTGATAAAATACATTGAATGATGTCCAATTGAAAAACTTCGATTAAATTCAGGCATCGCCTCATGTTTAATATATTGCCCATTTAAGTCATAATAGATTAAAATCTGTGGAATTGCGCAAAGAAGAACAAGTTGTTTTGATTGTGGATCAATCGAGATATCAGACAATTGGATATATTCACCGGGCCCTCTTCCTGTAGGTTTAATTTTTGATATAAGTGAACCCATTTCATCAAATATTAATACCGACTCCGTATCTAGGTCGAATATAAAATGTTTATCCTCAAATATTATAAGTCTATTGATATTTGAAAAAACTGATTCCTCTGTTGTTTCTAGTTTAATCAATTTACGATTTTGAAATAACTGAGTCGTTAACGATTCAGAAATGTCTTTATCCTGATTGTAATCTAATTCAATTATTTCATTAGGCTCCGACAATTTAGAATCAGTGCACCCAAAGAAACTAAATGTGAACAACGTAAAAACCACTAATCTGGTTGTACTTTTCATAGTTTTAGCATTTTATAGGGAACTCTTCGACAAATTCATTGTTAAGGTTATAGATTCTGAATTTAAACCCTCTGTTATCATAAATTTCTATCAACTCACCATTCTTGGAAACTGAAAAGCTGGAAATGTCAAAATATCCACCCGATCCATTATGTTTATTAGATATTTTGCCAAGATATTTTCCGTCAATGCTAAAAATCTTCATTTCATGAAGCGACCTGTCATGTATAAAAATTTTTTCTCCCTTGATTTCAATTTTCCCTATCTCCCCTAGTAAACTTTCTGTTGTTGTTTCTAGTTGAATAAGAGAAACATCTTCAAATATATCACTGAACTGGCCATCATAAAATGATTTTGGGTCAATTCGTAATGTAATAACATTTCTATCATCAAACTCCACAATGTGCTTACTTTAAGTATTACATGCCGTTAAGACGAAAATCAAACAGCAAACGCCTAATAAATTGTATTTCATCTGACTATAATTTAATTAATATATAAATCTCGCTAATAATCATACTCCTGCGTGTCGAAGCATTCGACATGGCTCGTTTCATGCTTCTATAATCTTATTCTAATAAACATCTTGGCTTGTCGATTATGAAGCAGTGATACCTATTTCTATTCATCCTTATAGCAATAGAAAAATAAAACTGGATTTGAATAGTCCTTCAGCTTTTCTGCAACCATTTGTTCTCGTGCATTAAGAAAATCTTTTACATCTAATCCATGTTTCTTATACGATTCCATCGTTTCCTTAATTCTATATGCGTGCTCATATGTTATTAAATAATCTGACCCAGCAAAAATTGGTTTGCCAGGTCCTCCAACTAAACGGCTTAAATCATTTACTACCAGATCTCCTGCAATACACTTTTGTAGTTCACTATGAAAAAACACAAATTGAACTCTTCTATTAAACGATATTTCATAAAGCACTTTTTTATTACTTATATAGGGAATGCCGGTAAATAACATGTAATTATTAGGAGTTTCGTAACTCATTTTAGACAACTTCTCTCCATTCTTTCTCAGCAACAATTCTGCAGGAAGAGGCGTATGCATTTCTAATAGGTAAGCTAACTTTATTACTCCGTTTTCTTCAACTTGATATACTGAATCACTATATGGTGGATGAAAATACACCTTATCCAGCCCAAGAGTCAGTCCGGAGTTGATCATAGTATTGTATTTATCTTTTTCTTTATACAAACTTTTATGTTGTATATTGAACATCGAGTCACACCAAATAAGTGAATAGCCTAAAATCTCATTAATGTGATCGTTATCATTATCATACATCTGGAAAATAAAGCTATTATTATCAAAGACATAAAAGGAATTAAACGTAAATGGAACTTTCTTTTCTTTAAGAAACTCTCCTCTATTTCCATAAAAAATAATTTTTTGTTGAAACTGGTCATATACAAGTATGGTATCCTTATATACGACACAATCTGTAGGTTCATAGTACTGTCCCGGACCTCTTCCATTACTTCCGATTACTCCTACAAAACCACCTCGTTTTGTAAATTGCTTGATAGACTTTGTCTTATACTTATCTATTACCAATATAGTAGTATCACAAGATACAAGTTTATCTATCCCTCCAATAAGTGAACTTTCTAAACTTTCCAAAGGAACTACCTCAATCATGGAAAATACGTCAGACAGCATCAACTTTGTATCATACTCTATGCAGTTTGTTGGCAATACAACACTCCCCTCTTCCTCAACTATTGCCAACTTTACATCAGTTGCAATTTCAGAATAGTCAAACCCATAAAAATCAACAGACCCTCCTACTTTTCCGATGCAGGAGTTCGATAGAACTGTTATGGCACACCAAAGCAAGATTATTACCTTTTTCATAAAACTTTATAATTAAATAGTTGCGGGCAAATGCCCGCGACCCAATTAAATAATCATAATATTAACACCCTACAGAAGGTAAACACAAACCAGTGCCGAATCCGCAGCCTTCGGCAGTATAGTGAGTGGTTTTCGTTCTTTCGATCTTAAGAATGAAATCAAATCCAATAACTACAGTTTTTGAACATTCAAAAGTTGTCCTCCTCCAATTAGAACCAACAGGGCCGATTTGCCCTGTTTAATTCTGCGCCTGCGCCATAACCGCAATGGCATCCAACGACACATTGCCCACACTATTCCCTTGTAAAAGATTTATATTAAACTTGGTTGCCACGACTAAGAGACCTGTTATTATTGCGAAAATTATTATATCTCAATCTAAATTTGTTTTTAGCGGAAATTTATTTAAGCCATCGCTCTTTGTGTCAAACGCCCATAAATTATTTGCTGTAACGCATATACTACTGTACCAACCATCCCCTAAATCGTAAAGGCGTATAACTTTCATTTTATCATCTATCTCTATTTCCAATACCTTATTAGAAGAAACATTTTCTTCGTCATTGCTTACAATTATCAAATACAACTTATTTGAATAAACATAAGCATCAGAAACAACTGAAAAGACACTATTAACTTCACTTTTTTGACGGTTAACAAACTCTAATCTTTTTTGAACAGGATAAATGTTCTCATAGCTTAATTGGGCTATTAATTCTCCATTCAGATTGTATTTCTCAATAACAGGTTTAACATGAGAGACAGCAATTAAGTATTTTTCATTCATTGCCAGAAGATGTCTTTCATTTCTAAACCGAGTATGATCTTCAGTTTGAAACCTGTCGAGTAATCCAAAATTTCTTGTTGATTTGTGGAGCAGGTTATACTCAACAATACTATTTTCATTTGTTACATAAGGAAAGTAAAATTTATTGTGTAGTAATACGAACCTACCTGTATTACGTAATCGGAAATCTGCTTCATATAGCGGTATTGTTTTTATGTAACCTTCAATATTATAAACTTCAATACATCTTTTGCCTTCATTAAGCGCATAAACGGTATCATTAGAAACATATATATGGGAGACCCCAACAAATTCCCCCGGCCCTCGCCCGTCTGATCCTAATGTGCAAATAAGATGACCCGTTTCATCCAAAACTAATATTTGGTTCATTCTATAATTAGACATATATAAATATTTGTCAAAAAATATTGAACGAATACCGGAGAAGAAGATTGAGTCTCCTGATTGACTGATACCATAGTCTTTCCTCAATTCAATATTCTCTAGGTCATCACTGTGTCTGTTGCACGAAAAAAGGATAAGACAAATACCAATAAGGAAATACATTTTTTTCATATCAAATTATGTTGAACTTATTAAATTACTGAATCAGGGGAGTTTCCTCCCCTAATTTTTAATCAAGCACAATATGATGTTTTTCCATCACAAGTTACATACCCATATCCGGCAACACAAGTGTCGGTTCCTGAGCAAGAAACCGAGCCACTTTCTTTTCCTTGAACACTATAGCAAGTTGCTGATGCGGAGCAAGTATATCCACCTCCACCACCACTTTCCCTCTGCGCCTGCGCCATAACCGCAATGGCATCCAACGAAATATCACCAACACTGCCACCTTGTAAGGCATTCATATTAAATACAGTTGCCACTGCAAAAAAAGCTGTTGCTATTGCAAAGAATATCTTCTTTTTCATAATAATAATGATAAATGATTTAAAGTTTGGCTGTTAACATAAACAGCCGTTGTTCAGAAAATTGTAATACAAAATGCATCACTGCCTGGCAGGTACATTTATCGAAACCACGAGTAACTAAGTTACTGTGTGCTCCTAATTCATTATCTTTACGCCGTCATTTGCCGAACTACTTCGGCATAATACAGACCTATTTTTTCACAAGCGTATTACCTCCTTTCTTTTTTGAGTTTGGAGGGAGTCGGAAGAGGAAGCATGGGCTGCGGAGCACAGGGGCTTCCTCTTCTTTTTCCCATAATTCAATACAGTTAGCTGACACCAACTATATATTGAAACCTTACAGTCATCTTTATTTCATTTTCATTCTTCTGCATATTGATAATTTCAATGGTTAATAAATTGGGCAACTTTTTTGCGTTTATCCATCGTACTATCCAGACAAACACCATTGTATAAGCATTGATTATTCTTAAGAAATACTATTAAGAACAGCACCAATTTGCTGATGGCTGCTGCTGCACAAGCACAGCATATAAATCCGTAGGAGCATATAAAACCAATTGGCTGTTTGGCGAAACACCAACCAACACATGCATTAATTAAAAAGAAGATAGATACAGTTTGAGCGAGACTGGTAGTTCGTGCTATTGAGAGAATCGAATT
This sequence comes from Alkaliflexus imshenetskii DSM 15055, assembly GCF_000517065.1. Lineage (GTDB taxonomy): Bacteria > Bacteroidota > Bacteroidia > Bacteroidales > Marinilabiliaceae > Alkaliflexus > Alkaliflexus imshenetskii. The sequence goes on from NZ_KI912105.1 coordinate 98,151, forward strand.
TTGGAGAATTTGGCTATTCGCATTTATCAAATGCAGGATGCTTTCACGGGTGTGAAGTCTGCAATGACTTGCTTTGAAAATGGCATGCAATAAGAACGCAGTATTTATCATCACCAACCGGTAATTGCACCGGTCGGAATTGTTGCGCCATTTTTGGTCTGGGTTTAAGGCAATATACATAATCTACTTGGGTTAAAGTAACTAACGTAATACTAAACTTTTTACGGCAAATTCCATTTGTGATTTTAGATATTTAAGTTTTAATTTTAGATAATTTTGCAAACAAATAAATGCAACCACGCTATTTCATACAAAGGGCTATAACAAACGATTCAGGATGTAAGCTAAATGTTAAATCAACAGGATTAGCAAATTCACTTAAACACTGAAAATAAGCAATACAATACATTCAGCTGTTCAGAAATATGGGAGTAGTTACATTGCAAATCATAGCTCAAAAATTCAACCAAATAACTGTTAAATGCTAAGAAAATGCCAGAAGAGAATATTATTGCTATAATACCCTTATGTGAACCAGGAAAGATTACGATAACTGAAATTGACGCTAAAATAGCACTCGCTAAATATTTATATCTCCCTCAAAAGGACGTTCTCAGGTATTTTTGAGTGTTGCTCTTCAAACTTTTCGAGGATTTGCTTAAGTTTAATGTAATCCTTGGTCTCTTCAAAATGGAAGTCGGAGGTACCGTGACTATCGAGCCGTTCGATGATGCAATTAACAGTCATTTTATCAATGTCGAAAGCTGGGCCATAGGCAATTTCCCGATCGCTGTTCATAGGTATAATTTCAACTAATACGCCAGCTTCTTCCAACTTTCTGAGAATCTCAGAAACAAGCCTTATTGGCAGCTTTAAGGTCACTGAAAGCTCGCTCATGGTAGGTGCAGGCTTTTCGTCTTTAAACATATCTACAATACGTTTTACCACTAATAAACTTACCAATCTGCGATAATAATTACTCATCTGTTTTGTGTCTGCCTCAAATTCAAAACTCACATCATTTTGGTGGGCATAGGAGAGTTCAGCGCCAAGTAACACAATAAGCCATGAGGAGTGAAGCCAAATAAGAAACAATGGAAGTGCAGCAAAACTCCCATAAATTGCATTGTACTTCGACATTCCTATTTGGAAATAGATATATCCGAATTGAAGTGCAAGAAAGAGTGTACCTGCAATAGCTCCCCCAAAAATAGCCGAGGCGGGTTTTACCTTGGTATTCGGCATAATCATAAACATAAGGGAAAAAACTGCCCAAATAAGTATATATGGCGATGCCCAAGTGATGATTGGCGTGGCAATAGCTCCTAAATGAAGAATTTCTACACTGTTAGTGATAAAAACCAAAATACTGGATGACAACATGAGAAAAACAGTAGCCACAATTACAAATGAGATGTAATCACTGAATTTTCGAACGAGTGACCGTGAGCTGGTTACATCCCATACATCATTAAATGAGGCTTCTATATTGCCTAGAATTTTCATCACACTCCACAGGAGAATAACAACCCCAACCCCGGCAATCATTCCACCTTTGGTATTTTCCAGATAACTGATGGCAAACTCTTGTATCCATTGCACCACTTCGTCGTGACCAACAATACGTCGTTGAATTTCAGCCTCAAGCGTTTCCATAAAGCCAAAACCCTTGGCAATAGCAAATGCAAGCGCCACAACCGGCACAACAGACAAAAGCGAATAATAAGTTAAAGCAGAGGCCTTTACAAGGCAATCATCAGCTACAAAACGACGTATGGCAAGAATGAAAACACGAAAAGTGCGTAAAATCCAAAACTGCCTTCGCGAAGTATTATCTCTGCGAATACGCCAGATATCCTCCATCACAAATTTATGTGCAGCTTTGATTTTTTTTTGTATCACGAGACTCTTGTTTTATGAAAAAATAATAGGCAGCAAGCCTGTAAGCCGGATCCTGTTCCGCATAAAGCGGTGCCTGTCATTAATCTTAAATGTTGGTCACCCAACACTTTTAGCGACCTACCCTTCCCGGTTGTAAACATCAGAGCGAGCAACCCTGTACCAAAAGGAACCGGGATATACATGGTCTTGCAACCCGTGTGGCGTACGGCTGCTACAGTTACCTGCAGCACCGGTGAGCTCTTACCTCACCTTTTCACCCTTACCTACCAAAGGCAGGCGGTTATTTTCTGTTACGCTTAAATACCCTCACGAATATCTTCCCGTTAGGAAGCACGGTGCTCTTTGTTGTCCGGACTTTCCTCCCCCGGGGTTACCGGGAGCGACAGACCGGCCTGCTGCAAATTATTTATCTACAAATGTAGTTTTATTCTATCTTATATGGCAAATATTGACTCAATGGCACGAGAAATGCATCAGGATAGCCGGACTGTTTAACCCTGCTCAGCTCATTCAAGGCAGCTTCTCCCTGAAATGAACCTACGCAATAACGGTAAATCCGATCCTTCATAAAATACTCCTGAACATTATCAAAACCCTCAAAATGGGATACATACACCGGAAACCTAAAAGCTGCCAACTGAATGGTATAACTTACTCCGGGAACCGGAACAAAATCTCCGGCAGGTTTACTATAATCATTTGTACGTAACGTAATTTTTCTGGTATTTAAAACAAATGCATCGGCATAACCCATTTGTCTGATTCGATCTAATTCGTGTGCTGCCTCACCGAAAGTAGTATATTCGCCCACAGTGTATCGTACAAAACCATCTGTACAGGCAAATTCCCTGATGGTATCCACATTTTTAAAAAAATCAGGATTGCCGGGAGGGAGTTGCAATGCTACTATCTGTATGGTATAATACGGTGCTTTAATTTCATTCACAGTAATTATTTTCCTGGCAGTACGCAAATGCGCCAGTTTATCCCCGAAAACGGAAATGTTTGCCAATAACAAAATTGCTAATATCAGGATTCGGCTCAGCTTCATCACTCAGAGATTAATTAATTTTATAACCCTACTCTATATCCGGATTTTCATCCTAAAATTAATATCAAAAAAACAAATTACGAATTATCTTAAAAATCGCCAAACAACAACTTCTACTCGACGGTTAGTTAGATGCTCCTGGTCGGTACACAACTTGCCACGGCGACAATTATTTACAATATACCTTTCACCATATCCACGAGGGATCAGATTATCCGGAGATACGCCTTTTGAAGTAAGATAAGCTTCGGCCTTCTCAGCAATTGACTGTGAAGTATTCAGGTTGGCGAATCTGTCGCCTCGGGCGTCGGTATGTCCATTCAGTTTAATAACCACATGTCTGTTATTGAGCAAATACGCCGCTACGCGATCTAGAATTCGGTAACCATCCGCTGTAATCTCATTTCCTACATAAGGTATAACTAAACCACTAATTTCATTTAAATCTGCTTCCTTAAAGATAGGCGTCATTGAGATACCGGCTTTTCCTATTTCGTCGAGATCCATGATGCCCGCAGTCACATTCTTGGGGTTAAATTCGTTCTTACTAAACACAACTTCGAATTCTTGCCCTTCGCGGCGGTATCTGTCCGGTATGTCCACAGAGAAGCGACCGTTTGCACTGGTGGTTGATCGTCCTATTTCGGCACCGGTGAAAGCATCTTTGAGTGTCACGGTAGCACCTTCAAGGTTTCCACCATTAAATGAACTTGTAACTATACCAGCAAAAGATGAAGGGAAAATACTTAAATCCACACGTGGCTCTTCAATCACTGGTTGAGGTCTGACAGGTTCAGGCGTTACAGGTTCCTGTCTCACTGGTTCAGGCACACCGGCGATTGGAATTACTGGCTCAGGCGCCGTCTCCTCTTCGTCGTCATCAAACCTCCAGATAACAGTAAAAATATCATCCACACTACCATCACCTCTCCTACCTGTAGAAATAAAGCCTCGTGATGGGTCGTTGGGGTCGATTACATATCCAAAATCATCCTTTGTGGAGTTGAATGGAAACATCATATTTTCAACGTTGCGCCATTCGCCATTTACATTTCGTGCTTTAAACAAATCGAGTCCGCCAAATCCAACGTGACCATCACTACTGAAATAGAGCACATTGTCCTTACTTACAAATGGGAATACCTCATTACCATAAGTATTTACATTAGGACCTAAATTACGCGCCGGGCCATAAGAGCGGTTTGGACGTCGTTCAACAACCCAAATATCCTGACCACCATATCCTCCGGCACGATCAGAAACGAAATAAAGAAACCGATCATCAGGAGAAACAGCAGGGTGTGCTGTATTGAAAGTATTGCTGTTGATGCTTATTTCAAGCTCATTAACCCAATCTTTACCATCAAAAACCACAGAGTAAACTTTGAGCACACTTCCACCTCTAACCCTAACAGAGCGGGTGTAATACATCGTTTTGTAATCAGAGGTAAACGAAATAGCACCTACGTGATAAGGAAACACCAAATTCTCGGAGAATATTCGGGTATTTTTAATCTCGCCATCTACAAGGTCAGAATAATAAAGGTTCATAAATACACGTCCCTGTCGGTCACGACGCGCATTTTCAGCATCGGATGAGGCAGATGAATAAACCACACCTCTATCGTAATACTGGATACCGAAAGACTGACCAAAAGTTAAAACCGTTGATGGGTTAACAGTTACGTTTGGATTATAAGCTTGATTGCGTTCTGCCCATTCACACGATCTGATGAGCTCATCAATCTGACCTTGAATTCTTGGGTTTTGGGGTCGAGCCTTTCGATATAAATCGATGGCCATAGAGTAGAAACCGATTTTGTGATAGGTAGATGCATAAACGAACAGATCATATCCGCTTAGATGATCCTCCAGGTTGAGAAAGACATCAAAGGCCTGATCGATGTTATTTAGGTGATAATAACAGTGACCAACTTTAATCTGATGTTCGATATCCAATTCATTTCCATTGGCCTGAATTTGACGGTAAACCTGTAAGGCTTCATAGAACTCTTCTCTGTCATATAGCGCATTGGCACGACGAAGCAAGGCTCCCTGTCCATAAGCGGCAACGGAACTCATCAGAAAAAGTAGAACCAAGATAGAGTTTAGGGCTCGTTTCATGTGTCTCGATTTTATAGTCAAAAGTTACATTTAAGTAGTGAAAACCCTATGATAAGGCTTACTAATACAATGCAACAATATGTTTAATTCAAAAAAAAAAACATCTGTTTTCCAAAGATACACTTTCATACCTTTAAACCTAGGCGTTAAGGTTATTTCTTACAAACATGTGATAACAATTATTAACCAAAATCACATCGTTACATTCACCAAATATGTTTTAAAAACCATTGCGTAATATGAAATGGTTTAAAAGTATCTAATGGATCGCATACCAGGCCGTTTGTTAAAAGAGAAGTCGAACTGAAGGCTGACTTCATGTGAACCGGCTTTGGCATAATTGTTTATGGGCGAAAAGGGGTAATCAAATGCATAACGCACAGTAAACTGGCGATTGATAATGTATTCAAAAAGGAAGACCATCTCAGAAATTGTACGATATGAGAGACCAACCCAAAACTGTTCAGCAAACAATACATTTGCAGAGACATCAAACTGCAATGGAGCTCCATAAACCTCCTTCATTAAAATTGTTGGCTTTACTTTCACCGGATACCAGTCAAAAATATACCCTCCATACAAATACATGTGGATATTCTTGAAATCGATGGTATTCTTGAACCCGGAGCTGTTCTGATCAAATTGATCTGAAAAGAATTTTGGTATCGAGAATCCAATAAAATAGTCGTCCGTATAGTAGTAAGAACCAAATCCAAAGTTAAAATTAAGCTTACTCTCCTTCCCTGCCCAAACGGGATCGTTCATATCCCCTACTATTGCTTTTGTGCCATCATATACCAAAGAGCTAAGACCAAACTGAAGACCAAACGACATAAATTTCGCATCACGGTCTAACTGGATTTTATAAGAAGCGGCACCAAACAGATCGAAGGTATTTGTGAAGCCAATTCGGTCATTCACGAGGGCTAGACCAACACCTACGTTTGTATCTTCAATGGGGCCATGCACATTAAGCGCTTGATTCATAGGTGCACCATCCAACCCAATCCATTGACTGCGATGAATCATAAGACCGCTGATGATGTCCCGCGTTCCATTATAGGCAGGGTTTAACAAACCCTGGTTGGCTATATAGTGGTTAAACTGGTACTGATTTTGGGCATCAATCCGAACCAATGTTACCATTAGGAGCGCAACAATTAATATGAAATATTTTTTAACCATACCTGAGGGTCTTAATTGCTTAAGTTTTCTAAATTAACATGTTAGCAATTGGGTTCTTCAAAAACATTTACACTTACTAAAAATATCTACACAGCAGCAGCTTAACTACCGCCGAAGTTCTACATAACCACTGTAACGTTTCGTTACCAGTTTTCCTTCCACATTCTTCTTCACTTCAAAAATGTAGAAATATACACCATTGGGTAACTCCTTTCCAATGGATACCATTGCTCCCACATTTGAGGTTCCATCCCAGTCATTGTTATATCTGCGACCTTCGCTACGGTAAACAATGGTACCCCAACGGTTAAATATTTCGAGTGAAGATTCTTCAGTTGCACCCAATCCGGTAATTTCAAACCGGTCGTTTATTCCATCACCGTTTGGCGAAAATGCATTGGGCAACAGGAACGACTGGCTACCGCCGATGTCTTTGTTACCAACCATAATCATCACTTTGGCCCAGTTAGATTCTCTGGATGTAGCTTCGGTATTGATAACACGGTACATCAAAGAATCCTGACCATAGAATGTAGGTAGCTTTTGGTAGGTTAACAAGCCTGTTAGAGGATCAATCATAGCTTCTCCGGATGTATTTAGGGTGCTAATCTGGAACTCCAGATTTTCGCCTAAAATATCCATAGATGGCAGGAATGAAAGTCTGGTATCATTTTCACTTAGATTGATGAAACCAATTAAATCGCCTGGTCGCAAATAGAGGGTGTCAGGCACAGCAACCAGATTTGTCTGGTACATAGTGGCAAAGCCATCCATTACTTTCCAGCATCCACCTTCGCCAACTCCAAGCACGTGATAATGACCTGGTTCAGAAACAGAACCGAAGTTCAAAACACTACCCGTACCAAATTGAGCCACCTTGTCATATACAATCTCACCATTTTGGAGCAAATAATACCAAACAGCGACTTCTGAACCAGTTAATTCAATAACAGAAGCACCAATGGCACCGTCGCCCCGTACTTTGTGGAATCCATCAGGCGTTTTGTTTTCAGTGATGGTGAAAGTCAATGTTAGACTTACATCACAGCTACTTCCTGAATCCACACGAATTTCATAGTTCTCATCTCCATTTCCACTGTTGCGCATATTGGCAAATACAACGTCGGTTCCGGTACTTCTCAGAATTTGAATGGTACCACGAGATTCGCTATAAAGTTCATAATATACGCCTGAAACAGTATTTTCAACAACGATATTCACCCCTTCGTCCTCGGAACAATAGTCGAGTTCGTAGATATTATCTTTCAAATTAATTGCACTTAAACCAGAGTGCAGATTTACCGATATAGCTGAAGATATGTTATTCTGACAATCATTTTCAAAATTTTGAATTTCAGCTTTCACATGATATGTACCTGAATGCGTCACAAGCCACTCCAGTCTATTCAAAGTTTCATTAAGCTCACCTGCAACATCTGTTAATGCTTCACCATTGCGATAAAGAATGTAATCCACATTTGCAATGGGATTGAACACATATACCACATCAAACGATAGGCAATCACCACCCACGTTGGAAAGTTGTAATCCGGGATGCGCTTCGGGCAACAGACTAACAGAGAATTCAAATGGCAGACTGCTACAACCGGAAACAATGGAAGTTGCCACAATCTGATAATCACCATCAGTTAATTGCACAGGAAACTCAATGTTAGAACCGTCACCTTCGATGGTGGCAATGCGTGTTCCGTTGCGCAACAAGCGATAGATAATGTTATTCTGAGCATTTTGTATAGACACAGAAGTATTGCAATATCTTAATTCATCCTGAGCCAATACAATAGTACCAGTATGATCTGTCACCGTGAATGAAGCTGGTGCCGGCTTTAGCTGCACAAAAAACATTTCGCTGACACGCGGACAAATAAACAAGCTATTATTGATTCCACGAATTTGTATCAGCTCACCATTTAACCATGGATGATCAAGGAAAAACTCATTGTCCCAACGAAATGTCGTTTCATTTGGCATTACATCTGAACGCGATTCATCAAATCTTACCCAATCAGTGCCATCAAAAGTATATATGTAATAATCCACACCACTCTGAACACCATCAATTTGAATAAAAGCATCTGAACCGCACACATCATCCTCGCTATAGCTCACAGTGAAAGCCGCAGGTGCATCATTCACATTTAAATTGACAAAGCCTGAAATATCAACACGACACTCTCCATTACGAGACGCAGCTACAGTATAATCACCGTTCAAGTTGATACCTGTAAACGTAAGCGAGGTGCCAACAGCTGTGAGCCATTGAATTTCTATACCCTCGTGATACAAATGATAATCAACTCCAGGCTCAGTACTTTCCAGTGTAATTACTGTGTTATCATCCGGACAGATATCCGAATCGGCAATAGTAATGGTTACATTGGTATCGGGTTCATTCAATCTTTCTACTGTTACCAAACCATTCATACTGGAAGTACACCCGGTAATAATGTTTCGGGCATACACAGTATAATCACCTTCTGTAAATTGACCATTAAACAGAATTGGGAATCCATTTCCAATTTGAATATCTCTGAGCACTTTAATATCATCTTCATGATACATCAATCGGTACTCCACATTATTTTCAGAACCGTCAAGACCAATCTCAGCACCTAAAGTAACATCACAATAATTACCCGAACCAGTTAACCTGAATGCTACAGGAAGTGGGTAATATCTAAATACTATCTTACCATGCATAGGGATGTCGGTACAGTCAACATTGCTTGCTAGCACAATGTAATCACCTTCCTGCATAAGTTCATCAAATATGACTGCATCTCCATCATTCGCTACAACTATAGATTGCACAGGGTTACCGTAGTTAACAATGTCTCCGGCTGCATTCACACGATACAATTGATATGTCACATCAGCTTGTGAATTGGAAAGAGAGATTACTATTCCGCCAATATCACCCTGACAGAAATTACCATCGCCTAAGATGGCATACTTACGTATTACATTTGGCACGTTCACAGTGAAGGCCTCATCGAGAAAGTCGCCACAACCATCTAACTCTGCATAAACTCGATAAACGCCATTGTTATCTATAATTCCTTCGGGGAATGTTAAATCAGTACCGTCACCTGTAATAGTAATTCCTGTTGAACCCTGAGTTCCCGATGAGGCATCGGTCCACCAAATGGTGTAAACCACGCCTGGCTCTGAAGCAAGCAGAATTATACCTGCACCATTCTCACAATCCGCTCCGGCTAAATCAACAACCACATTTTTTGTAAGGTCAGGAAGTGGTTTTTCAGTAACCTGTCCGTAGGGCATAGTAACAGAACATGCCACATTACTGTGTGTTTTAGTAGCAACCACAGAATAGTTTCCTTCCTGATTTACAGAGAATACATGATGTCCGCCGTTGCCAGTAAAGTTGGCACCATAAGGAGTACCATCAATGTACAATTCATACAATACCCCAACTTCTGATTCGGGAAGCAGTATAGATGCAAAACCACCACCTTCGCAAAAACCATCATCACCTGTTAACACATAGGTCATAGGTAACTCTTCCGCAGTCAGGTTAATGGTACCAATGACCACTTCGCAATCCAGATTTATAAATGTACCTTTCACTGTATATAAACCGGCTTGATTATATGTGCCAGGGAATAGTAATGGTAAGGCAAGATCCGTAATACTACCTGAGGTTACAGATATAAGATCCGTACCTTCATACGAAAGCGTGTAACGCACATTGGCTTCCTGTCCGGCCAACCAAATCTCAACACCACCCTCATTCGGGCAGAATGAACCATCGTTGTCGGCTTCTACAGATATTGCCACTGGGGGGTTTACACTCTGAAGGTGAATGATATTGTTCATTGGATAGAGACAACCACCGGTAGCAGCTACCATCACGTTGTAATAGCCTTCTACGTTAAAAGTTCCAAACTCCAGTTGTCCGCCATCACCAATTTCGACTACAGAAGGGGTGAGTGGTTCACCATTGCGATACAATTCATATCCGGCAAAATTATCTGAACCATCGAGATACAAAGTAACACCCACACTACCGTCGCAGAAACGACCATCAGCTGGATCTGAGAAGAGGTTGTATATCGTTGAATTTGGAGTGGCATTAATTCGTGTTGAGCCATTCATGATGCTGGAGCAACCAGTAAGCGGATTAACAGCCAAAACAGAATATTCGCCGGCGATGCTACGTGTACCGAAACTTATAGAACTTCCAGTGCCTGGTGTAGGTCCAACCAAAACATTGCCATTGAGTCGGAGATAATAATTGATGCCTACGGTAGAATTGCTCAAAATCAATTCAGGTGAAGGACAAGTAAAAAATTCACCATCTGTGAAATCAAAAACTTCCGGAGCCGGCAGCATCTGAACATTAGCTGTTCCTATCATCCATGCTTCTGAAATACCTGGTGTACGAACAGCTTTGGCCTGGTATGTACCACTTGTTACATTGTTCCAAACAATAAAGCCACCATCTAAAACACCTGTGGCAATAGGTGTAGTTAAATCACTTGTACTAAACAGAAGATATGTCACATCGGTTTCATATCCGGTTAGGTACAGTTGTACACCGGGCTCACCTTCGCAATAGAAAGATTCTTCCGGACGAAGCTCATACTGAAGCGGAATAGGATCAACAGAAACTACACGTTCAATAGTGGCAGTACAGTTGAAAACATTACGCGCAATCACACCCATCCGATCGCCATCATTTAACCCTGAGTAATCATAAACATTATTGGTAGCCCAGTCATCCCAACCGCCAGCAACCGGATTTCCATTAAGCAGAAATATATATTCCACACCCCCACCGGCTGTTGCAATAAGAGTGCTTTCATTGCTAATATGTGGAGGTTCAACATTAAATGTTAGCGTTACAACAGGATTTGGATTTACTGTAACAGCGATGGATGCAGAGGTTCCAAGACAAGAATTATTGTCACGAGCCACAACAAATACCTGATCACCATCCTGAAGTGTGGAGGTAGAATAAGTATCAAGTGCACTTTCGGCCTGAACAAGAGAAGTGACTCCTCCCCTGATGATATAGAAAGCAAAACTGTCTCCACCCGTGCCCTGGAATGTAACCAAGGTACCATCACAAATCACATCGTTACCTTCGATTATGTCAATCTGAACAACAGGCAGATCATATACTGTTAATGTAAGTGTTGAGCTGATGTCTTCACAACCAAACGCATCAATAACACGTACATACACCTCGTCTCCATCTACAGGATTGTTAACTACAAACTGCGCGTTTGCTGATACACCCTGTGAAACATTGTTATAGAAAAATTCATACGAAGTACCTCCGGTTGCGGTAAACTCAACCTCGTCGTTAACACATATACTATTAATATTTTTAGATACATCGGTTGTAACAACAGAGGAGATACCTGCAACAGGCTTACTGATAACCACATTAACCGATGGTGTTTGCATGCTACATTCAAATTCACTATATCCAATTACAGATACAGAGAAGTTATCTGCCGATGCGTATGTAAACGTATTAACCGCAGAGCGTGTTCCTACAGGAACGCCATTTACAATAAACTGATATTCATCGGCACCAGAAGCAACAAACTCCACATCCTCATTGATACATACGGTTGCCTGCGTAGCATCAACCAATAGCAAGACAACGGATGGAATTGGATTTACTTCAAAACTAACAGCATCAGAGATTCCCTGGCAACTTCCATCACCAACCGTCACAGTAGCTGTATAAGCATCTGCCACAAGCGTGCTTAACTGCAACACATTATTAGCACCATTGTTATAAATGATACCATTAATTGTGAATATATAGGTGGCATAACCGGCAGGCAAAGCAGTAAACGTATAGATTTGACCTACGCAAGGTGTATCATAAGTTACATTCAGAACTGGTTCCGGAATGGGAAGAACAGTGAAATTGAGATTGGTCTCTCCAACACAACCTGTTGCCACTGAACCAACTACACGAAGACTATAACTACCTGCAGGAAGATTCAATGTAATTGAGGCATCTGTTGAAGGTCCTTGTACAGGAACAGCAGAACCATCTAAATAGAAGGCATAATCATCTGCACCTGTGGCAGTAAATGACACATCAGTGTCAGCACAAATAGATGCGGAAGGATCTGCCAATTGTAAAGTTAAAACCGGATTGGCATTTACAGTAATGGGTAAAGTTTCGATGCTGCTCCAGCAGCCCTTCTCGTCACGCACCTGTACCCCATAAGTTCCACTATTGGCTAGTGTGGCACTGGCAATTTCGTAAAAGGCGTTGGGCCCTTCATAAACCGGTGTCACCAGATTGTCAAAATACCATCGGTAAACATAATTACTGCCAAATCCTGTGGCTGTAGCATCCAAACGAATGGTGCTGCCTACGCATAAAGGAGTGGAAGAGTTGTTAACCAGATTATCTATTGTAGGTAAAGGATTTACATCCACACTCACCGATGAACTTATGCTATTATTGACGCAACCATTGCCATCGGTAATAGACACGATGCTATAAGTAGTATTTGCCAATGGACTCACTACAAACGAATATGGTGAGGTTGCGATTGGTGGTAGTGTGACATCGCCGCCTGGGTTGGTATTGTAAACTACAGTCCAGTTGGCACTTCCGGTTAATCCACGAATTTCCAATGTTGCTGACTCTCCAATACACACTTCGGCATCGGAGGCAGTGGCATGGTGAATGGTACCAAGTGGCAGAGCATTTACAGTGAATGTCATCGATGTCTCGGCAGAGCAGCCAATTCCATCATACACTACTACACGTACAGTGTGAATGCCTGCACCAAACACATGCGAAAAATTCGGAGAAGAATCATCCTGTAACTCAACGTTATCTACAAAGAATACATATCTGTTGCCACCACCTGCTACAAACGAAACCGATGAACCGGCGCAAAGCAACTGCGCACCATCAAAGGCAAGTGTAGGAATGGGATTGGCATTTACAGTAATGGGTAAAGTCTCGATGCTGCTCCAGCAGCCCTTCTCGTCACGCACCTGTACCCCATAAGTTCCACTATTGGCTAGTGTGGCACTGGCAATTTCGTAAAAGGCGTTGGGCCCTTCATAAACCGGTGTCACCAGATTGTCAAAATACCATCGGTAAACATAATTACTGCCAAATCCTGTGGCTGTAGCATCCAAACGAATGGTGCTGCCTACGCATAAAGGAGTGGAAGAGTTGTTAACCAGATTATCTATTGTAGGTAAAGGATTTACATCCACACTCACCGATGAACTTATGCTATTATTGACGCAACCATTGCCATCGGTAATAGACACGATGCTATAAGTAGTATTTGCCAATGGACTCACTACAAACGAATAAGGTGAGGTTGCGATTGGTGGTAGTGTGACATAGCCGCCTGGGTTGGTATTGTAAACTACAGTCCAGTTGGCACTTCCGGTTAATCCACGAATTTCCAATGTTGCTGACTCTCCAATACACACTTCGGCATCGGAGGCAGTGGCATGGTGAATGGTACCAAGTGGCAGAGCATTTACAGTGAATGTCATCGATGTCTCGGCAGAGCAACCAATTCCATCAAACACTACTACACGTACAGTGTGAGTGCCTGCTCCAAACACATGCGAAAAATTTGGAGAGGAATCATCCTGCAACTCAACGTTATCTACAAAGAATACATATCTGTCGCCACCACCTGCTACAAACGAAACCGATGAACCGGCGCATAACAACTGCGCACCATCAAAGGCAAGTGTAGGAATGGGATTGGCATTTACAGTGATGGGTAAAGTCTCGATGCTGCTCCAGCAGCCCTTCTCGTCACGCACCTGTACACCATAAGTACCACTGTTGGCAAGCGTGACATTGGCGATTTCATAAAATGCGTTGGGACCTTCATAAACCGGTGTCACCAGATTGTCAAAATACCATCGGTAAACATAATTACTGCCAAATCCTGTGGCTGTAGCATCCAAACGAATGGTGCTGCCTACGCATAAAGGAGTGGAAGAGTTGTTAACCAGGTTATCTATTGTAGGTAAAGGATTTACATCCACACTCACCGATGAACTTATGCTATTATTGACGCAGCCATTGCCATCGGTAATAGACACGATGCTATAAGTAGTATTTGCCAATGGACTCACTACAAACGAATAAGGTGAGGTTGCGATTGGTGGTAGTGTGACATAGCCGCCTGGGTTGGTATTGTAAACTACAGTCCAGTTGGCACTTCCGGTTAATCCACGAATTTCCAATGTTGCCGACTCTCCAATACACACTTCGGCATCGGAGGCAGTGGCATGGTGAATGGTACCAAGTGGCAGAGCATTTACAGTGAATGTCATCGATGTCTCGGCAGAGCAACCAATTCCATCATACACTACTACACGTACAGTGTGAGTGCCTGCTCCAAATACATGCGAAAAATTCGGAGAGGAATCATCCTGCAACTCAACGTTATCTACAAAGAAAACATATCTGTCGCCACCACCTGCTACAAACGAAACCGATGAACCGGCGCATAACAATTGCGCACCATCAAAGGCAAGTGTAGGAATGGGATTGGCATTTACAGTAATGGGTAAAGTCTCGATGCTGCTCCAGCAACCCTTCTCGTCACGCACCTGTACCCCATAAGTACCACTATTGGCTAGTGTGGCACTGGCAATTTCGTAAAAGGCGTTGGGCCCTTCATAAACCGGTGTCACCAGATTATTGAAATACCATCGGTAAACATAATTACTGCCAAATCCTGTGGCTGTAGCATCCAAACGAATGGTGCTGCCTACGCATAAAGGAGTGGAAGAGTTGTTAACCAGGTTATCGATTGTAGGTAAAGGATTTACCGTTAACGTAAGAGGGATATTTAAAACACTTTGACACCCATTTCCATCAGTTACAGAAACCAAGGTATAGGTTGTAGTAGTTAAAGGTGAAACAGTTATACTAGAACTATTGACACCTGTAACAGAGACAGGAGGTAAATCTCCGGAACCATCATTATAAATGAAACTCCATGAAGGAGATATAGATCCGGTTGTTAGGGTAACAAGTAAATTCTTATCTTCATTGATACATACCTCAGCAGGTAAAGTGGTTGTGAAAGTAGCTGCTGGTGAATCATAAACAGGAATTATAATCTCTGTTTCATCAGTACA
>NZ_KI912105.1:113665-168975 GCF_000517065.1 Alkaliflexus imshenetskii DSM 15055
ATCAAAATACCATCGGTAAACATAATTACTGCCAAATCCTGTGGCTGTAGCATCCAAACGAATGGTGCTGCCTACGCATAAAGGAGTGGAAGAGTTGTTAACCAGGTTATCGATTGTAGGTAAAGGATTTACCGTTAACGTAAGAGGGATATTTAAAACACTTTGACACCCATTTCCATCAGTTACAGAAACCAAGGTATAGGTTGTAGTAGTTAAAGGTGAAACAGTTATACTAGAACTATTGACACCTGTAACAGAGACAGGAGGTAAATCTCCGGAACCATCATTATAAATGAAACTCCATGAAGGAGATATAGATCCGGTTGTTAGGGTAACAAGTAAATTCTTATCTTCATTGATACATACCTCAGCAGGTAAAGTGGTTGTGAAAGTAGCTGCTGGTGAATCATAAACAGGAATTATAATCTCTGTTTCATCAGTACAACCAGTACTGTTGGTAACAACCAATCTGATGGTAGCATTACCTACCTCAGCCAAAACTGGCGTAAATACAAATGTTGACGAAACGCCTGATTGTCGCGAGAATCCATTAACAAAAAACTCATAATTGGTATACGAGGCATCGGTTGCGGCCGTAAAAGTACCACTTGTTCCAAGACATATACCCGATGGAGAAGTTATAAATTGCGCCACTGGAATGGCATTCACAACTATTTCACGCGTTACCGTGGTGCTTCTGCAGCCCTTTGCATCAGATACAAAAACGCTATAGGTTCCGGATTGAGCTACAGTAGCGTTGTTGATTGTAAGCACATTACCAGTTGCAGAAATGGGCGACCAGTTATAAGTTAATGTACCCGTACCGCCTGCACCAAGCGTAGAAAGCGTGATGGACTCTCCTTCACATATAGCGTTTCCAGGATCGGTAGAAAGCGTGATGGGATTAATCGTAGGATTGGGGTTCACTGTCAGTGTAGCAGTGGCAATGGTAGCTGAACAGCCATTGAAATCTCTAACCTCTACACTATAATTGGCCGCATCGGCGAGCGTTAGTGCAGTAAATGATAATGAGGATCCTGTTTCAGTGAGAATCTCTACACCATCCTTGAACCATTTGTATGTATAAGGCTCAACTCCGTTACTCACAACTGGAGTAAGCGTAATGTTTTCACCCGCGCAGGCTTCGGCTGAGTTTAGCGTGACTACCGGATTAACATTTATTGCAACGGTGGTGTTTATTGTACGTTCACAGCTATTTCCATCAACTACTAAAACGGAATAAGTTCCGGCCATTGCAGTGGTTACATTTGCAATGCTGGGATTCTGAAGACTACTGGTAAACCCATTGGGGCCAGTCCACGAGTAACTGGTGCCACCGGTAGCCGTTAAGTTAAGAGTTTCGCCAACGCATAGAGGCGCATTGCTGCCAATGGTTACGGTAGGTAATGGATTAACCGTAACTGTGCCATTCATAAACTGGCCACATCTGTTTAATGCCACATTTCGTGCAAAAACACTATAAACGCCAACTTCAGGATTACTAACATTGAAAACAATGGGGTTTCCTGTTCCAGTTATATAAAATCCAATCCCATCAGTTGAATTCCGACGTAACTGATACTGCATTCCTGGCTCAGAAGACTCAAGAACAAATGTTAATAATGGCGAAACACATTCAAATTCATTAGGTCCAAAATTAATTTGGTCAGGAACCTTATAGACATATGTATAATCATAATTGCTAGCAACAACAAAACCTAAGTTATTCCTTTGCTCAAAGCTAAAATATATCTCTGTTCCAAAATAAGGTACATCAATAGAATTAGGATAAAAACGATATACACGATCTAACCCTTCTCCGACATATTCGCCCCATTCTGTATGCGTTTCTTCTGAACCATAAAAAGTTTTTACGATCCATACAATTGATGTTGCGCTTGGATGCCAAGAGTCAGGTACCAAATCGACATAACCTTCATTACTACAATAATTGATATCTAATGATGATATGACACCTAAATTTCCAGCTAATGCTATATTATCATTTTGTTGGATAAATGACTTTTTAAATAGCTCTGGAGTTATGCTTCCTTTCTGTTGGCCGGATACGACAACAGTAAAAAGCATAAACAGTAACGACAACAAAAAAGGTCTATGTAAATATCTACAAATCATATCCTAAGCATTAGGGTAAGACATTATATCTTAAATATGTTTACTAAAAATCGAACTTACAAAAATAATCGAATTCCTTAATGAACAAGGAACTTACACGTAAAAAGCAATGAATTTAATTGGCTTACTCCTATGAAAAAGGTACATTTTGTTCAAATGATGCTGGTCATGTACTTCACCTCTTTACTATCAAAAATCAACATCAAAAACAACCTACCCGCAACCCCATTGCAAACTAACCCAATACAACAATTCACCACTTAAATACACATCGAAATTGTGGATTTGAACAACTGAAATCACCCTCTTTAGAATGATTATAAATCCTCAAAAAATTTATACGAATAGTTATATATTTTGTTTCAGAATACGCGGTGGCTCTAAATTCATTACCCTTTGATTTAAAACTTACTGATACTAAACCTTTAGTTGCTGATAAAGATTGGGGTGATCATCCAGCGCAATCTTCGCAATTTTCAGATAGTCACTAATCCAATCTTGTAATGCTTTTAGTTTTTCCTTTTTTAAAGCCGTTTGCTTTTTAGCATCTTCTTTTGTCTGGTCACACATCAAGGCGATAGAACGTAGGTTCTCTACGTCGTTCATTAAGGCATGAATGAGACTTATGGAAATACCATAATCTTTAAGCGCTGCGGCCCACTGCTCCTCCGTAATGAGCCTGTTACCAAATAAAGCCACCTGATTGATCCACTTGTCAAGCGAAGTCTCTCTGGGGCCATCGAGTTGAAGTGCTTTTCGAACTAACGAATCACCATCAAATGCAATCCGTGCAATTTGCAACATCTTCATATACTGCTTCCTGACAGAAGCATGTAATTTTTTTCGCTCGTCATGGGCAGATACCTTACGTTTCATAGCATCTTCCTGTGCTGCATGCAATTGCTGAACCTTGCGAAAAGCACTATCACCCTCTCGCAATCGTTGCATATTATAACCAAACCTGCCTACTGCTTCTACAATTTGGGGATTCGATATAGAAATCCCAAGCAGTTCAGACACCTTCGTCATAAAGTCATCAAATGATAGTTTCGTAAAGTGCATTGTATAAAGTTTACTCTATAACTCAATTTACAAATATATCTAAATTAATATTAATCTTGCAACATAATTATATCAAAAATTTTATCTAAGCATAAACTTTTTCAAATTTTTTATATAAAATTCGAAAATTTAATATGTTTTTTAATGATAGATATTTTTTAGTTCAAATTCACTCAAAATATTTCTAATTGATATAAACTAAATTCAATCTATTTATAAAATTATATACTTCTTTAAATACTATATTAATCGAAGACTAAAAAATTATATAGGAATATTCTGATTAACTAATTTGCAAGAATATTTTTAATAGACATCAAATAATTAATAACCGCATCCATAAAAATTGAGTACGATTAAATTATGACAAAGTAGAAGCATAATATTTGGGTAAGATTTCCATGAAATGGATCAGACAGACGTAATTAACAAATGCCACATAATCACAATTTCTCATATAGGATGAGTATTTCGGATAAAACAGGCATCTTTGTGGTGCAATTAAAATTTTGAATGGCAAAAGACAGATTCACTAGCGCAGGACAGAACAATCATTATAAGGCAAATTTAAATCTGGCTCTGCCTGTTATGTTATCACAAGCCGGACAGATGGTTGTAGTTCTGGCTGATAACCTTATGGTAGGCCAGTTAGGTGCTACCCAGCTGGCAGGCGCAGCATTTGCTAACAACTTATTTGTGGTTGGGATGGTATTTACCATGGGACTTATAAATGGCTTAACACCTTTGGCAGGAAAAGCGTTTGGCAGTGGTAACCGTGCGGAAGCTGTGAATTGGTTGCGGCAGTCATTCACTACCTTCCCTGTAATTTCCACAATTCAGGCATTGGTTATGGCGGCGTTGGTTTTGTTTATGCCATTTATGGGACAACCCGATGAAGTAGTAAAACTAGCCATTCCTTATTATCTGGTACTCGTTACCTCTTTAATTCCCTTTCAGTTTTTCTTTATCTTTAAACAGTACGCGGAGGGATTAGGCAACACCCGCATTGCCATGACAATTACCCTTACGGCCAACATCATCAACATCATTCTGAATTATATCTTTATATATGGTAAGTTGGGATTGCCTGCAATGGGATTAATGGGTGCTGGTTATGCCACCCTTATCTCAAGGATATTTATGCCCATAGCCTTTCTGTTGTTATTTTTCAAGCTTGATTACTTCAAACCCGACAGGGCGTATTGGAAAACCACTCAATTTAGTATCAAAGCGGCTGTAAAACTGCTAAAACTTGGATTTCCAATTGCAGGACAGTACATTGTGGAAGTGCTTACATTTAGTTTGGGAAGTATTATGATGGGATGGCTTGGGGAAGCGGCACTTGCTGCTCATCAGGTTGTAATCAGCCTGGCCAGCCTTACATACATGACATCGGCCGGATTGGCGGCCGCAACGACCATAAAAGTGAGTCATTTCAGAGGGGAAAAGAGATTTAAGAGCATCATTCATTCAGTAAATGCATCTCTACGTATGGTAATCATCTTCATGTCGATAAGCGTCACGATGTTTTTGCTGTTCAGATACAGAATACCCGCCTTGTTTGTGCCAGATGCAGAAGTTATCAGCATAGCTGCCGGATTGATGCTTGTTGCAGGACTATTTCAGATATTTGATGGCATTCAGGTGGTGTCACTTGGCGCACTGCGTGGACTGGAAGATGTTAAAACCCCCATGCTGATGGTCATTATTGCCTATTTCCCAGTTGCATTGCCTATTAGTTACGTCTCTGCATTTGTGCTGGGCTGGGGGCCACAAGGCATTTGGTTGGGATATATGGCTGGTTTGTTGATGGCCGGCATTCAGTTGCTACTCCGTTTTAGATGGAAAACAAAGCTATTGACAGCCAGCTGTAAAGAACAACTCTAACCAACCACATTCACTTCGCGCTCTAACACGATACCAAACTTTGCTTTGATATCCTGTTCAATTGATTGAGCAAGCCGGATGATATCTGAACCTGTGGCACCTCCTAAATTAATTAATACAAGAGCCTGTTGCGCATGTACTCCGGCAAAACCGGCTTTATGTCCCTTCCATCCGGCTTTTTCGATCAACCAACCGGCAGGTACCTTTACCAATGTGCTATCGCCCGATTCATAAAAAGGTATATTTGGGTTATCAATCTGAAGCTTTTTTAATAGATCAATGGTTATCAGTGGATTCTTAAAAAAACTCCCGGCATTGCCATACTCTTCCGGATCGGGTAGCTTGGACTGACGAATGGAGATGATGGCATTACGAACTGAGACCAAATTAGGTTCTTCTAAGTTTTTCTCAAATAAATCCTTCAAAGAGCCATACCCCAAATGAAATGTCTTCACTTTACTTAGTCGCAGGGTAACATGCGTAATCACTACTTTATCCTTTAAACCACTTTTAAAAATGCTGTTACGATATCCAAATTCAGCTTCATGGGCTTCAAAAACCTGGGTTTCACCAGAATCTAACCAAACAACATCAGCCGTGTGAAACAGATCTTTCAACTCCACACCATAGGCACCAATGTTTTGCACCGGCGAAGCACCTACATTACCAGGGATAAGCGACAGATTTTCAATACCATAATAATCTTTTGAAACACACCATAACACCAAATCGTCCCATACCACACCGGCACCCACTTTCACCAGTACCTCTTCACTGTTTTCAGATATCACCTCAATGCCAGGAATCAGATTGTGAAGCACTACACCTTTAAAGTCATCCGTAAATAACAGATTGCTTCCTCCTCCGAGAAGTAAAATCCTTTGATTGGTTAATTTCCCTGAGGAGATCAATTCCATTAATTCTGACACTGAATCGAAGGCAAAATAATCATCTGCTACAGCATCAATTCCGAAAGTATTGTGTGGTTTTAAATTATAGTTCTTATAATGAATCATTTCCAGAAAAAAATCAACAATTAAAAAAGAAGATGAGCAAGAAAAAAGCATAGAACACCTATTCTTCACACCATGCTAATGCGAAAAATAGCCTGACCCATAATATCCATAGGCATTGGCGGCTTCTTGCACATCGTTCATCACCAACCCCAAACAGCCAATTTTCTCACTCAAAAGATTGGACAGAGAAATAGTAAGGTGCTCCTTATTTGTAACCCCTGCCCTAACCACATAGAGATGACAATCAGCCAAATCCATCAACAAACGTGCATCAGATACCAGGCCAACAGGAGGGGTATCAATAACTATCACATCGAAATGGGCTCTCATTTTTTCGAAAAGCTCGGTAGTTTTCGCAGAAGATATCAGCTCTGATGGGTTTGGCGGAATCATTCCTGCCGATATAAGAAACAAATCCTTTTGGTCGGTAGATTGAACAATGTCTTCAAAACCAACCTGACCAATCAGATAGTTGCTGATGCCATGTTGGTTTGAGCGGTTAAAAAGCACAGATAATCGAGGTTTGCGCAGGTCAAATCCCACGAGCAAGGTTCGTTTTCCTGATATTGCAAAGACAGATGCCAGGTTAATGGCGCAAAAAGTTTTTCCTTCGCCGGTGTTTGTAGATGTAACGGATATTACCTTACCTGGATTTTGCGACAACAAGAATTTCAACTTCGTACGCAACGACCGGAAAGACTCCGCTATAATTGACTCCGACTTATTCAGTACCACATTCTCTTCGTTCTCCTTGTTTCTGAGAATCTCACCAACAATTGGAACTTCGCGAAATATCCCTGTAATGTCGTCGCGTGATCTTACACGCGTGTTAAACAACTCCAGAATGGCTATTATAAGGGCAGGAATAAGCAAACCACCTATAAGTCCACGGCTGAAAAGACTGCGCCTGACGGGTGTAACTGGTCCAGAAAAGGTGGCATTATCCAACACCTCATTATCGGGGACATTGGAAGCTTTGGCAATTTGCATTTCAGAATTTTTCTGGAGCAAAAAAGTATATATGGCATCATTCAGCTTGTGTGTTCTTTCAAGAGCCAAATAGTCGCGCTCTAATTCCGGCAGATCGCCAACCTTGGAAGAGAGCAGCGCCACATGGCGGTCAATTTCTGCACGTTGCATCTGAATGCTCTCCATCTGTTTCTGTATGGATGCCAACAAAGACCTTCTGGAAAGTTCAATTTTTTGAGCCAGTTCTGTCTTATATGGATTGGAAGCCCCGGCAACACCCTCCATCATATGAAACTCTTTGATGAGATTCAGGTGCTCAACAACAAATTGCTGCACAATACTAGCCGGTTCACTCGAAAATGCAGGAAGCATGTAATCATTGTCATCCAGACTATTTTCCATTAGTCGCTTACTTACCGATGACAAATAATCATAACTCACATCCAGTATCCGCCTCTCCTTCTCCTTCTCAAAAAACTCCATTGATAAACGCTGTGATACCTCTGAAGGCATCATGAAGCGGTTACTCCGTCTGAAATCCATCAATTTTTGTTGCGTAATCTTCAAAGTGTCGGCAACCTGGTTCAATTGTCGCTGTATAAAGTCGATTGACCGACTAGCCATGTCATTCTTTCGCTCAAGGTTATCCTTTATAATCTCTTCGGAAAAGACATTTAGAAAACGCACCAGTTTTTGCGGTTGGTGCCCGTTTGCAGACAAGAATATGATGGAAGAGCCATCCCGATAGGGCGTTACACCCAGCGAGCCGCGCAATTTTGAAGCCACCGATGCGTGTGAATTAAAAATCACATAGTACTTTCCGGACTCGGGAAACCGGCCACTGGCAGACGGATTAACCTCAAAGGAGAAAGCATGGTGCTCTAACTTATGCCCTCCCTCAATATAAGTCTCATAACTAAACTGTTCCGCAAAACCTGTATTTCGCCCTGAATTAAAATTATGAAGTGGCGCACCTTCATTTTTTACTGATATTTTAATACGTCCGTCAGATGAAAAATCAAAATAGATTGGCGTATTTAGTAATTGCGGGTGGGTGGAATCAAACTTAACCACAAATGGTGTTGGATTATATAGTTCTGTGTCGATAAAACTGCCTTTGGAGTAATAAGAAACAGCAAAATCGAGCCTGTCAACCGCACGTAAAACCATGGCGTGGCTACGTATTATAAAAGTCTGGTTTTCCAGAACACGCATCTCGGGCGAGAGACCAAAACCCTCGGTTATAACAGATTGAGGAATACTCCTTTCTGAATTTACCTTAAACAGCATCGTTACGGATGCCCTGTAAACCGGCTGGCTCAATTTATACTGCAACCATCCTACGCCCAATCCCAGCGGTACGAATATCAGAAACAGGTACCAATGTATTACAACCAACCTGATAATTTTCCTGACATCATTAAAACCGTCGCCTTTATGAGGTGCACGATGAGAAGGAACTCCGGGACTATTATTTGAAAGTGACGTCATCCAGAAAAATAATGTTAAACTTCAAATATACATTACTTATATAATCATCCAATATCTGATTACTGCAAAAATTTAAATGTCAGGATAAATCGATGATTCACAAGCAAGCTTTTATTGAGCCTTCGCTTTTCTCACAAACTGCCCGAGCTTACTAAAGTTTTTATAAAACAGCGTTCTAACGCCTCCAATCCGATGTTTCTTAATGGCTCTGTAGTCTTCATAAGATTTCTTGATCAGATTCTTCAAACTTCGGTTACTGGCTCCACCAAGACGCATCTTCACAGTAACTTGAGGCAAATAAGCAACTTTAAGATTTGCAAGGCACAAACAACGCAGCATCCAATCATAGTCCGCAGCAATGGTATATGAGGTATCGAAAAAACCAACTCTGTTCAGAACATCTCTGCTGAAATAAACTGTTGGATGGGGTGGCATCCATCCTTTACGCAATTTTTGAAACTCAAACAGACCACTTTTCCAATATCGGATAACCTTGTCGGGATTGTCAGCACTGATATACATTAAATCGGCATAAAGCAAGTCGAAAGCATTGGCATCATATACGGATATAATAGATTTCAGTGTGTCACTGGAAGCCAAAACATCGTCAGCATGTATTATTCCAATTATATCGCCCGTTGTCATTACAAGTCCCTTATTCAGACCATCATAAATACCCTTATCGGGTTCACTGATCCAACGGGTTACCACATCGCTGCTCTCTTTTAAAAGTTCAACAGTTCCATCGGCAGAACCGCCATCTACTACAATATACTCTAAGTCAATCAAGCCCTGTCTGCGTACAGAGTCGATGGTATCTTTGAGCGTTATGCAACTATTGTAGGTAACAGTAATAAGGGAAATCTTCATTTAACAAATAATATTTCGATGACCTATGGAAGATTTGGCAAACTCACCTTTCTGCTATGTTTATCCTTTAGCATCCGTTTTTTGCGTATTCGGATGGCCAATGATGGTAGCTGAAAAACAGCAATTCCAAGCATCAGGTTTAAAATCATAAGCCGGATAGTGCCAAAGTCGCGCAACAAATATGAAAGCAGGATAAAACAAACATTTAGAAGCCCGATAAGCAATGCAATTTGAATATGAGAGAATCCCAGCGTGAGCAAACGGTGATGAATGTGAGCCTTATCGGCGGCAAATGGTGATTGCCCTTTGGCAAGGCGAAGAAAAAAAACACGAATGGTATCTATAACCGGTATAATTAAGATGCCAAGTGCTACTGCCGGAGCCGAAATCATGGTATGGTTAAGAGCTGGTCGCAACGAATCCACATTATACTCCATAAAACGGATGGCAAATACGGAAACTATAAATCCAATGAGCAATGAACCTGTATCTCCCATAAAAATTTTTTGGGTTTTTGATACCACATTAAAGTATAGAAAAGCAATCAGCGCGCCAATAAGGATGGCTCCTAAAACAGGCATGGTGGCATCGCCATTTATCAGAAACCAAAACGAGAAACCGACGGTAACAATAATACCTGTTATAGCTGCCAATCCATCAACCCCATCAATAAGATTGAAACCATTTACAATAAAGACGACAAAAAG
The DNA here is from genome assembly GCF_000517065.1 of Alkaliflexus imshenetskii DSM 15055. Lineage (GTDB taxonomy): Bacteria > Bacteroidota > Bacteroidia > Bacteroidales > Marinilabiliaceae > Alkaliflexus > Alkaliflexus imshenetskii. The sequence goes on from NZ_KI912105.1 coordinate 123,804, forward strand.
TATTGAAAACGACATGCTTACAAAATAGTCGGGTCTAAGGCCAAAAAAACCATGAAAGTCAGTAATGCGTAAATCACCAAACCCAACAATGATAAAAGCAGCCAGTAGCTGACCTAACAGCTTCATGATTGGAGCAGTAACCAGAATATCGTCCTTTATACCAATTGAAAAAACGATGAGCATACTCGGGATAAGGAAAGGAATGGCTCTGTAGTCAAACCAATCGAGATAAATTGAATAGGTGAAAATAATACCAATGAAAATGCCCAATCCACCCAATGTAGGCACCCGCTGTTTATGCACGCGTCGTTTGCCCGGCTCGTCAAAAAGATTTTTTGAGTGGGAAACTTTCAAAATGGTTGGAATGGAGGCAAAAACCAAAACAAATGAGACCAACCCGGCAAACAAGATTTGTAATAGGATATCGTAATTTATCATATTGTCATAAATTGATGACAAATTTACAAAAAAGCATTGAGTGAATTAAAAAATATTACGTTAGTAAGTGCTAATTTGTTACCGTATGCATAAAAACTATTGATATAAACCTATGAATTGGAACTTTTCAAAAAGAAAAGTTAAATTTGCCAGTTAAAGGCATTTCGGCAACATCACCAAATGCGTATTATATCCATCTGATAATAAATTTATATGCATCTAACAGGCGCCCAACACCTGCCTTTTTTAAGGTCAGTTATTTTAATCTGCATCGTTGGATTGGCAGGTTGTATTCCTCATAAAGAGATTATATATTTTCAGGATCATTCAGAGCGGAAAAACTATGAAAATCCCTATGCTCCTATAGATGGCATTACCGAGAAATACATACTTCAACCAAATGACTATCTGACCATTAGAGTAACAAGCTCAAATCCCAAGCTTACTGAGTTTTTCAATCCGGGTGGAAGCACTCAGGCTGTTACCGCCACAACTCAATCACCATTATACCAATATCCGATTGATGACAATCATGAAATTGACTTTCCCTTTGTTGGAAAAATCAATCTGAAAGGCGCAACTCGGGCGCAGGCAACAGAATTAATACGTGAGGCACTGCTCCCTTTTGTAACGGATGCGCAAATCACGGTTCGTCTGGCCAATCCATCCTTTATTGCGCTTGGCGAAACCAATACCCGGGGCAGAATTGCGATGGGAAAAGAACAAATTACCATATTCGAAGCTATAGCCCTTGCAGGCGACGTAAGAACATTTGGCAAAAAAAGGAAAGTGAAAATTATCAGGCCTACCTCAGACGGCGCCCAAAGCTTTTATATTGACATTACCGATAAAAACCTTCTGGATTCGGACAAATACTATATTTATCCCAACGATATACTTTACATTCGTCCGATGCGGGCCAGAGCCTGGGGAATTGGAGAATCATTCTCGTTTGGTATTTTGACTTCAGCTTTGGCATTATACCTTACAGTCTCTGCGCTAATAAAATAAAAAGAAATTATTGATGAATCAAAATATACCTTCCTCATCAAAGAACCCAAACACTGGCAGCCCAATAAGGAGCGAAGTCCCACCGCATTTTGTACTCGATTATAAAAAGATACTTCTGGACCTGCTCAGATTTTGGTGGCTTTTTGTGATAGCCGTAATGGTAGCCATGTTCATTGTACAGATGAAACACCGTTATGCTCAACCAGTTTATCGGGCATCACTCACCATGCTGATGGAAGAGCGGGGCACTGAAAAGCCGCAAAGCAACATGATGGAGGGTTTCGGTTTGAGCTCGGCCATGCGGGCTGTAGAGAACCAGATAGCCATTTTACGGTCGTGGGAAACCATCAGGCAGGCCATTCGTGAATTGGATTTTCATGTCTCCTATTTTAGAACAGGCAGAGTAAAGAACACGGAAATTTATGGCTCAACGCCGTTTATTGTGCACTTTGACAGCTTCACACCCCAGCTGCTCAATACACCCATTTACCTATCCGTAGTTGACGCACAACACTACCGCCTGCATATAAACACCGAACATGGCGCAACCTACAACTATGCAAATGGCAGAACGGGAAATGCCATAGGGAAAATTGACTTGTCGGAAACATACAGATTTAATGAATGGATTAGTCTACCTTGGTTGAAGATTAAAATTGAAAATCAGGAATTATCCAGACCCGAAGAGAGAGGCTTTTTCTTCCAATTTAACAATCCTGACGCTATCACTTCGCACTATCAGGCATTGCTGCATGCACCAAAACCTGCTGATAATACAAGTATTGTGCGCATGTTTGTGACTGGCCATAACACTCCAAAAAATCTGGCCTTTTTAAATAAAGTTGCCGAAGTGTTTATCCGCAATAATCTGGAGCGCAAAAACCAAATAGCAACAAACACCATCCAATTCATTGAAACACAATTAATCGCCATATCCGACTCCTTGTCTGTCAAAGGGGATGAATTAAGCCAGTTTCGCACAACCCATCAAATACAAAGTGTATCAACACAGGCAGAAATTCTTTTTTTGAGACTAGAGAATCTGGCCGATCAAAAAACACAACAACTGCTCACCAAAAGATATTATCAATACCTTACAGACTATTTTTCGGGCGACACCATTGTTAAAGGCACACTTGCACCGGCCGTATATCCAATAAGCAACTCCATGATAACAAACTACATATCAAGAATCATGGAGCTTAATCTGGAATTGCAAACTCTGCAACAGAGTGTAAACCCATATTACGAAGATATCGAGAGTAAGATTGAAGTTTCGCGTCAAACACTGCTCAAAGCTATCTCAAATCAGATGGAACTTATTGATACGGAGATTGCACGCATCGACCAATTGAGGCTGGAAAACACCTCGCAACTCTATTTGTTACCGGAGAAAGAGCGACAACTTTTTGGAATTGAACGGCAGTTCGACCTGAACAATGAAGTGTACACTTTTCTGCTACGGAAGCGCAGTGAAGCACAGATTCAGAAAGCATCCAACACACCTGACCACAGCATACTGGAAGCAGCACGCTTTGCCGGAATGGTTTCATCCACCATTAACAGCGATCGCCAAAAAGCGCTTATGATAGCATTGATAATTCCGGCTATCTTCATTCTGCTGAAGCAACTCTTAAACAATAAAATATCGGGAACCGAAGATGTCGAGCGCATCACCAGACTTCCAATCATTGGTCACATCATCCACAACCAAAAGAAAGAGGCCAATGTGGTGCACAACCATCCAAAATCGGTGATTACAGAAACGTTCAGGCGCATTAGGTCACGATTGGAATATATGACAGGTGATAAAACCTGCCCCACTATTGCCATATCCTCTTCAATGCCGGGTGAAGGAAAAACGTTCTGCGCACTCAATCTCGCCAGTGTATTTGCCATATCAGGTAAAAAAACCATTTTATTGGGTTTTGATATGCGCAAACCCGGTCTGAACAAGGTGCTCAATCTCAGCAAAGAAGGTGGCATATCCAGCTATCTGATAGGGAAAAGCCCACTGGAAAACCTCATCCAAGCCACCGAAACGGAAAACCTCTTCATTCTGCCATCAGGCGCCATTCCGCCAAACCCGTCTGAGCTCATTAGCTCAAAAAAAGCAGAACAGCTTTTTGAGGAGTTACGTAGCAAATTCGACATTATACTGCTTGATACACCGCCTATGGGTGTGGTGGCTGACGGATACTTGTTGTCGCGACATGCAGATACCGTTGTGTTCCTCACACGCCAAAATTACACAATCAGAGAAGCCTTTAGCCATACCATCAAACAAATGAATGAAGAAGGTATTAAAAACATTGGCATTCTAATCAATGACATACAGGTAAAGAAAGGACTTCTCGGCTATGGCTATGGGTATGGATACGGCTATGGGTATGGCTACGGTTACGGCTATGGGTATGGCTATTACGAAGATTAACAACTGCAAATGTATGAAACAGATTCTCCCTTGTTTTCTTGTTTTAATGGCTGCAATGTGGCCTGTAACATCAAGTTCGCAAACATATAGCATATACAACAACACAGAGTTTGACCCCATAACAAGAGAGCTTTACAAGCCCGGGTTAAACGTGCATACATCTGTGCGGCCATACCGTATGGATCAACTCAACAAATATTTAAATACCGACTCAATACTTTATAGAGGCATTGTACCAAGAGAAGGACATCAGAACATTTGGCGTCGTTTTTTACATGCCGATCTATTTAAATGGGAAGAGAAGGGCGATAATCCGATTACTATAAGGATTAATCCATTGTTTAATTTTGAGCTGGGAAAGGATCAAAAGGATGCTGCAGGCACATGGGTTAATACACGTGGCATCATGGTTGAAGGCCAGTTGGGTAAGAACCTTTCTTTTTACGGTGATTTATATGAAAATCAGGGCGTTTACCCATCCTATCTGCATGACTTTATTGAGAAAAGAGGTGTAGTACCCGGGCAGGGTCGGGCAAAACGATTTGGCGACAATGGTTATGATTTTTCGCAATCAACCGGTTACCTGTCATACAACACCGGACCATGGATAAACCTGAAATTGGGTTATGGAAAGAACTTCATTGGCGACGGACACCGTAGTCTTTTGCTTTCTGATAATACATTTAGTTATCCCTACCTGAAAATGAACACCTCCTTCTGGAAAGTCAACTATATGGTAATGGTGAGCCAATTTAACCATTTGGAAAACACTTTCAGAGGCGGTGATGAACGTTTTGAATACAAGTATGGTGTGTTCCATTATCTTACACTAAATTTGGGTAAACGTGTGTCGTTTGGCATATTCGAGAGTGTGATTTGGGCTGCAGAAGATGAAACCGGCCATCGCGGTATCGATTTGAGTTATCTGGTGCCGGTGGTAGTTTATCGTCCGGTTGAATACGCACTGGGATCACCCGACAATGTAACGATGGGAGCAAACCTAAAAGTAATATTATGGCCCGGCGCAGCTTTTTACGGACAGTTTGTGATGGGTGAGTTTAAACAGGATGAAGTTTTTAAAGGCACCAAATGGTGGGCCAATAAGCAAGGATTTCAAACCGGTCTAAAGGCATACAATTTCTTAGGCATTCAAAATCTGGACGTACAAACGGAGTATAATCAGGTTCGTCCTTATACCTATTCGCACTACTACCCACTTACCAACTACGGCCATTTTAATCAGGAGCTTGCCCACCCTCTAGGCTCAAGCTTTCGGGAAAACGTTTCTTTTGTGCGATACCGAAAAGGGAGATGGCATATCAATTTAGAAACAATGTATGCCATACATGGAAAGGACTTTGGCGATGGCGTGAGCTGGGGAGGCGACATTTTCATGCCAAGTGTGGACAGGCCTTTTTCACATGGTCACGAGATAGCTCAGGGTTTGCGCACCACCATTAAACATGCAGCTGGCTCCCTATCCTACCTTATCAACCCCAAAAACAACATGAACATAAGCGTAGGAATGAGAAACAGAAGCGAAACAAACAGTGAATACACTCACAACAATCAACATTTATGGGTATCACTGCGCACTTCACTGAGCAACTTTTACTATAATTTTTAACGCTATACGATTTCGCGCAACTTAACTTCCACGGCAGGATTGCCCCGGTAGATGGTATCTGGATTTAAATCGGTAGAAGCAACACTCATTACTGCCAAAACAGAATGGCTTTTACATGTAACACCTGGTGCAACAAGCGACCTTGCTCCAATCCAAACACCATCTTCAAGCACAATAGGTTTGGTTATTAAATTGAACAAAGCACTTCGGTAATCATGGTTACCATTGAGCAGCATCGCGCCCTGCGACAGACAGCAGTCTCGACCAATTAATACCTTGTCGAGCGAATCTATCCACACTTTCTCGCCTATCCACGAAAAGTCACCTATGGAAAGATGCCAGGGGTATTTAATATTTACACCAGGTTTTATCACTACCCCCTTTCCTACATTTGCACCAAACATCCGAAGAAAAAACACTTTTACCGATGACGATGGATTCAATGGGTTGATGAAAAAAAGTGCATTAACGAAATACCAGATGGTTCTGAGGAGTACTCCCCGACCCGGATAATACCAGCGGTTGTCATATTTTGAAAGGTCAACTCTATTTGTTCTCATACATCAGAAATGTGGTTATAACAACACTCAAAGATAACAATTCTGTAGTGACTGAGAGATAACCTGATAATGGAAAGCAGCGCCATCATAAAACCTCTGCTATATATTTTTTACATAAATCGAAGCTCTCAACCGAGACACTAAGTAACTGTTTAAACTAAATTTATAAAACTTGATATAGACGCTAACGCTTTTTGATTTTAGATAGATAGAGAAGTTGTGAAAGATGATTAGATTTATCACATTATCTCTATTATCTTATCTATTAGTCTAAATATCTGATATCTAAAAATCTGCAAAACAAATTTAATGCAAAATTTAAAAAGTCACTTATGATATTAACCGACTTTATTTAGGATTAATTTGTCTTGTTTGTTTCAAACTTTATTATTTACTTTGTAGATGAACTAAAAGAATACAACATGGGCAACAAATTTGAAACAGACAAAGGTGAAGTGTTTATTTATACCGGCAGTTCAGATAAAGAGAAGTCCGGTTGCGCATGTGGTGGAAACTGCGGATGCAAATCCAAAAAAGATGGACCTTGCGCATGCGGAGGCACCTGCAATTGCAAATAATACTCAATTTAGAATGATTAAATTGCCTGATTTGGTGTAAACAACACTTCAAAAACACCGACTTAAGAACAATTTCTCGCTGGTAGTCGCAAACACAACAGACCAATCATAATCTGTTTGTTTGCGACTTTGCGTTATAGACAATTGCATTTCATCATCCTCAGAAAATAAATCCTTGCGGCACTGACAAAAGCGTCGAAGTTTGCAAAATACCATACAAAAAGCATTTACTTTGCAGCTTCGTAAAATCAAAATCACGGCACTATTATGGAAGGGTTTATTTTGTCGAACAAGGGCGAGCTGGCAGCTCTGCTAACAGCTGTATGTTGGACATTTACAAGTCTGGCCTTTGAGTCGGCAGGAAAACGCGTAGGCTCACTGGCTGTCAACCTTATTAGACTTGTTTTAGCATTTTTCTTTCTGGGTACATTCACATACTTTTCTCAGGGACAGTTTTTCCCAACCGGAGCGGATTCGCACGCTTGGTTATGGCTAAGCATTTCAGGCCTTATAGGCTTTGTCATAGGTGATTTGCTGCTATTTCAGGCATTTGTGGTAATTGGCGCCAGGGTTTCCATGTTAATTATGTCGCTTTCGCCACCAATGACTGCTCTGTTTGGCTGGCTCATACTGCGTGAACAACTCTCTATTGCAGCCGCCATAGGAATGATGGTTACCATTTGGGGAATTGCGCTCGTGATTTTGGCTCGACCTCAAAAAGGCAAAAAAATGCAGTTTCACTATCCACTTAAAGGAATATTATTGGCTTTTGGTGGGGCAGCCGGCCAGGGACTTGGTTTGGTGCTTAGTAAACTTGGCATGAGAACAATGGATCCTTTTGTTGCCACACAGATTAGAGTTATCACAGGCATCGTAGGGTTTGCCATTCTCTTTACTGTTACAAGAAACTGGGACAAGATAATTATAGCCATCAAAAACAGGCAAGCAATGTTGCGAATTGGTACCGGAGCATTCTTTGGGCCATTTCTGGGTGTATCTTTAAGTCTGCTGGCTATAAAATATACCACAACGGGTATTGCTTCCACACTAAACTCACTTACACCGGTGTTGATTATTCCTTTCGCCTGGTTCTTTTTAAAAGAAAGAGTAACGCTGAAAGAGATTATTGGTGCTGTGGTGGCAGTGATTGGTGTTTCGATCTTCTTTATCTACTAAAAAATCTAACCCAGCATCAACACAACAATACCGATTAATATCCCGGCAAGCAAAAATGCCTTCCGGCTGATGTTGACTTCGCGAAACAGAATGGCGCCAAAAAAGAAAGAGACAATAACGCTGCCTCTTCGTAATACAGAGACCACAGAGATAAGCGATTCGGGAAAATCAAGCGCGTAGAAATAGAGAAAGTCGGCAATTACCAGAAATACGCCAATTAAGGGAATACTCATTCGCCACGTTAGCGGCAATGGATTGGCCATGGTACGTCTGATCACAAACACCAGAGGTATAAGCAAAGCCACCTGGTAAATTGAAAAGAAACTCTGCACCGCCATTCGGTCAACCGAACGAATCAGAAACTTATCGAACAACGCACTGGCAGAGGCAAAGAGCGTTCCCATAACAGCAAACCAAACCCATTTGTTGTTGCGAAAAGAGATTCCTTCACGCCGTCCGGCAAATGAAAAAAGAAAGAAGAAGAAAAAAGTCATCAGCAAGCCAAACCACTGTACCAATGAGAGTTGCTCACGATAGATGACGATGGCACCCAAAAGCGTCCAAACAGGCGCAGTGGCACGTATTGGCGAGGCTATGGTAATTGGAAGATGTTTCAATGAGAAATATGAAAATATCCAGGAGGTCAATACAATGACAGTTTTCAGCAAAATCATCATATGCTCCCGAAAAGTAATTACGGGTATATAAAGCATACTGTCTGAACCCATTGTTCCATTATATGATAAAAAGACCAAGGGAATAAAAATGATGGCACTACTGAATGTACTGTAAAGTAAAACAAGCCATACAGCATTGTCTTTGAGGGCATGCTTTTTAATAACCTCATAAATCCCCAAAAAGAAAGCTGACGCAACTGTAAGAAACAACCAAATCATCACTATAAATTTATCAGGCAAAAGTAGGGTTATGGTTTCAATATCCCTAAAAAGAACCTATAATTTAGCTTAAATCCCAATCACAGACCAGAACATGTTTCTTTATGATAAATTACAGAAATTAAGAATAACAGAGTTGTGCTTTAATTTTAGGCTATTGCCTTTCATAATAAATTCATATAAATTTATAATAATGAAAACCATCCTGAGTTAAATGAAGTAATTAGTTAAACATTATTTCACATATCGTATGAAATACACAATTCTTACCAATGGGTACATAGTCAATAACATGACCATCACCAAAGGAGACATTCTGATTGGGAATAACAGAATAATCGATATGGGTAAGAAATTGCGCCTCCCAACTCCGGATACTCAGATAATTGATGCCTACAACAAATACTTGTTACCGGGCTTACTACATTTAAGATGTCCATTTTTGAAAGATGACGATGAAACATCCCACTCTGCAATTTATATAGCCATATCGCAAGGAGCCACATTTTTAATTGACATACTGAAACTTAAATCGACCAATTACGACAATGAGTATATCGAAAAGGTGAAATTAAATTGTCAACCTATTGTGGCCGACTACGGGTTACACCTTGACGCAGCGTGCTGTTCCGATTATGGCATCGAAGAATTAAGTGAATGCTTTTTACATGAGGGCATCAGTTCATTTCATTTGCGCTGGAAATATGTTGACAAACTTTTATCCGGCGAGCTGGATCACATATTACGCAAGGCATCTAAACTTGACTTTCTGCTAATTCTTGAAACAGCATCGGTTAAGGCAAACATTCAAATGTTGAGAGAAAATGCCTTCAGGAAATACCTGGACAGGTTGCAGGAGATAATAACATACGTGAAAAAAGCAGGTGTAAAGATGCTTATTACAGATATTTCATCGATGGACGAAGTAGATGAACTATATGCATTTAAGGATAATGACCATGTATATGCGGCCATCACACCGGGAAAAACAGCTTCTCATTTTCATCAACGCATAACCACTCACGATATATTAGAGCTGCATAGCAATCCCAATATAATTTTAAACTCTCCGGCACTTTCTTTGCCAGAAAACACTGCCGACTATTTTATCGAGAATGGCAAAAATCCTTCATTCATAATGGAGATGATAGGACAGACCAACAAACCTGCACAATATCTGCCAAAACTATGCGATATGTTTGCTACCCGTCCGGCACAACTTCTGGGCGTATACCCGCAAAAAGGAACCCTCAACCCGGGAGCAGATGCTGACATCATAGTATGGAATCCCACAGTTCCGGATCAGATTAAGACCGATGGCGCAAATACGTCTTTGCTGCGCCAGGACATCTCCACATTAATACTCAACGGGGAGGTAATATCAGAGGAACAGTTGATAATCTCACATCAACTGCGAGGACGATACATACACCGTTTCCCTATATTAACGGCCAGACATGAAGTTATTTAGCTCTTCAAAATCCTCTATTCAAAGTAACTCATCCCCTACTTCATTATAACCATGGTTGCGCCATATCCATACTCACGAAATGATGCATCCTGAAAATAGTAGCCTTTGTACCTTCGCTCCAGCTCTTTACGAATCTCAGTTTTTAAAACGCCATTACCAACGCCATGTATAAAAACTATCTTCAACCCTTTACTTCCTTTATTGGCCTCCATCACAGCATTAAACCGATCCATCTGTATATTCAGGATTTCACCATTTGAGAGCCCCGAAGTGTTATCCAGCAATCCATGAATATGCAAATCTACCTCTAACAACTCAGGAGTGTTTTTGCGCTTCTCAACCTTTGGAGCAGGTTTTGCCTCCTTCTCTTTGATAATGGCAGCAGCTTCGCGTTCGGTGAGCAGTTCAAGCTTCTGCTCCAACTCACTCTTAATTATTGACAGAAGCACGGCCGGTTGATGAAAAAAATCGTTGGCAACAAAACTATTGTCTTTAAAGAAACGCTTGGCCTTAACATGAATGGTATTGGATACCGGTTTCAGGACAGGATACGGCTTTCCCTTTTTGAACAGAATAATTTGAACATCGAGTGAGGTATCAAGTTCCTGGGGTGTTTTTTCAACAAGGGGCAGCTTGGTGTTTGGCTCAATCACACCTTGCTGCATGGCATACATATAACCATCGTCGCCACGCTGAGAAATAAGATATGTGCAGTAATAATTGCTGTCGTTAATAAAATAGGCAGCGAGTTTATCGTCACCCTTTACACTGCCCGACTTGATGAAACCCAAATACAATGAAGGCGAAAAATCATCATGTCCCTCTTCTTCCAGTTCTTCGTGATAGGCTTCTTTTTCAGAAACATCCTCCGTAACACTTTGGATTTTAGGTGGTGCGCCAGGCGAAGTATGGGTAGCAGATTTTATATCAGCGCGCTGCTCCACAACAACAACTTCAAAAACCGGGGACGGTACTTCAAAACCATCCTCATCTTCTACAAAGACCAAATTCCCTTCGATGCGGGTGACAATGCCACCGCCAACCTCATTCAAGAACCTTACACGGTCGCCTATTCCTACCTTCATGGCTATATGATTTATCGAAAATTACAATTCATGTACGGGTAAATGAGCAGATAAATCTGCCCTATTGTTAAAGTTGCAACAAAGTTAATTAATTTTACAGCCCTCGAAAACGATTGCCAATTTCTGTTTTCGATCATAACGATATTTCTATTAAAACACATTTTGGTTCACAACCGGCATTTGAAAAAGATACAGATGAGTAGAAAGATGACATCCCAAATAAACATAAACGAGTACGACTATAATCTGCCACAGGAGAGAATAGCCAAATATCCTCTCGAAAACAGGGATCAATCCAAACTTCTGATATACAAAGACCAAAATATCAGAAACACTGTATTTTCCAATTTACCTGCCGAACTACCAGAGAATGCACTGCTCATCTTCAATAACACACAAGTTATCAGGGCACGCATGCTTTTTGCCAAGCCTACAGGTGCGCGCATCGAAATATTCTGTTTGGAGCCTCATCAGCCGGCCGATGCCGCACTTGCTTTTCAACAAACCACTGAAGTAGAGTGGATATGCATGGTTGGCAATCAAAAAAAGTGGAAAGAAGGAGACGTATTTGCGTCTGCAACTACCGAACAGGGTGAAGTGACTGTGAGAGCATCGATTATCAAAAAACTAAACGATGGTGTTATAATCCGATTCAGTTGGGACAAAGGGCTAACATTCTCCGATGTGATGGATGCAATGGGTAAAACACCTATTCCTCCATATTTAGAAAGAGATTCGGAAGAGATTGATACGGTACGCTATCAAACCATTTACTCCAGACAAAAAGGTTCTGTGGCAGCGCCTACTGCAGGTTTGCACTTTTCGGACGAAGTGATGAATCAGCTTGATGCCAAGGGCATTACAAGACTTGAACTCACGCTTCATGTGGGAGCCGGCACTTTTAAACCTGTGAAATCGGATAGCATTGAAGCACACGAAATGCACACAGAGCATTTTCAGATATCCATTGATGTGTTAAAGCAGATGGCTGCGCACCAAGGACATATTATTGCGGTTGGTACCACCAGTGTGCGCACACTTGAATCTCTTTTCTGGGCCGCGGTAAAACTTGCCAACGGGCAGCCTTGGCATCAAATAAACCAATGGGACGGGTTTGAACATGCCACCACTATCTCCATGCAAGAAGCCTTGAATATCCTCATTACAAAATTACAAGAGGAGAATCTGGCCCTCTATAAAGCTACTACAACCATTATGATAGCCCCAGGTTATAAATTCAGAATAATCAATGGGCTTATCACCAACTTTCATCAGCCAAGAAGCACATTGCTGTTGCTAATTGCAGCACTACTGGGAGAAAACTGGAAACGGGTATATGCCTATGCACTGGAAAATGATTTCAGATTCTTGAGTTATGGTGACAGCTCTCTGCTGATGGATAGCGCTACTTAGCGTTGTTCCGTTGACGCTCCAGCTCCTCTTTCAAAATTTCTTCAACATCGGCCACGCAAGTACCGCAAACAGTACCTGCATCGGTCTCATCCTGTATTTCCTGAAACGATGTAAGACTCTTTTCGCGTATAATGTGAATCAAGTCTTCCTTGGTCAGTTGCAAATGCCTGCAAACGTAATCTTTATCATCAAACATTACTATAGGTTTTTATTAGATTATTACCGGGTAAAACTGCTTTCTAAATATCAAAAAACATAGGCCAGAGATAGGAACTTCGCATACTTAACACGAATTATCATCGACTTACAGTTACCAATCTCAACAATTTGCTGTTATAAAAAAGGTAAAATAACCATCATTATATTCAGACAATTAAAATGTCATGTACTCGAACGGATACTATTACTCAACCTGTTTGCTATACCTCAATTTAAATTTAAGTATCTGTTATATTCACAGAGCATAAAAATAAACATACGCCACGTGATAACAATAGGTGTATCCACAAAAAATGGAACAATTCTTGATAAGACATCAACGCAAAAATAATGCGCCATTCTGGCGGCAAGCCGAATATTTTTGCACCATTCTTTTCTCTATTACCCGTTATTAGTTCTATTTTTGAGGAAATTAAACAGAAATATATCATTCGTTAAACGGATAAAACAATAAAATCATGAATCAAACTGTTGACATTAAAGAACTTAATGAACGCATCAAACAGGAAAGTTCATTCGTTGATCTGCTAACCATTGAAATGAATAAAGTCATTGTGGGACAGAAACACCTGGTAGAAAGTCTGCTCATCGGCCTTCTATCTGATGGGCATATTCTACTCGAAGGTGTTCCGGGTCTTGCAAAAACGCTGGCAATAAACACATTGGCTACCATTGTGGATGCCAAGTTCAGCAGAATTCAGTTTACACCTGACTTGCTTCCGGCCGACTTATTGGGTACAATGATCTATAGCCAGAAAAATGAAGAGTTTGTGGTAAAAAAAGGGCCAATCTTCACAAATTTTGTATTGGCCGATGAAATAAACCGCGCACCGGCAAAAGTACAGAGTGCCCTTCTTGAAGCCATGCAGGAGCGTCAGGTTACCATTGGCGACAAAACTTACAAGTTGGGAGAGCCATTTCTGGTACTTGCAACCCAAAACCCAATTGAGCAGGAAGGAACTTATCCACTGCCCGAAGCGCAGGTAGACAGGTTTATGCTTAAAGTGGTAATCACCTACCCCGAAAAACATGAAGAGCAGGCCATCATCCGTCACAATCTGGCACAAGTATTCCCAACAGCATCAAAAATTCTGAAACCTGAGGACATTATCAGAGCCAGAAAAGTTGTGAAAGATGTCTATATGGATGAAAAAATCGAAAAATATATCGTTGACATCGTTTTTGCCACTCGTTTTCCTGAGAGCTATAAACTGGAAAAGTTCAAGGATATGATCTCGTACGGAGCCTCTCCACGCGCCAGCATCAGCCTTGCAATGGCCTCAAAAGCTTACGCTTTTATCAAACGACGTGGATATGTGATTCCGGAAGATGTTCGAGCTGTTTGTCACGATGTGATGCGCCACCGTATTGGTCTGTCATACGAGGCAGAGGCCAACAATGTAACATCCGAAGAGATCATCAGTGAAATTCTGAACACGGTTGAAGTACCTTAATAACAAGGAAAACAACCATAGAAACAGATACAGCGTTAGCTGGCGCAACATATTGTGCCCGCCAACATGAGCAATTAGGTAACACTACAATCGATTCATTGTGGAAACAACCGACATTTTAAAACGAGTACGTAAAATTGAGATAAAAACGCGTGGTCTCTCCAGCAATATTTTTGCCGGGGAATACCACACCGCGTTTAAAGGCCGCGGCATGATGTTTAGTGAAGTGCGCGAATATCAGTTTGGCGACGATATCCGTAACATCGACTGGAACGTAACAGCACGCTTTAATCATCCCTACGTAAAAGTTTTTGAAGAGGAGAGGGAAATGACCGTGATGCTGTTGATTGATGTATCCGGGTCGCGTGAATTTGGTACTACCTGGCGTTTTAAGAAAAACATGATTACCGAAATAGCTGCCGTTTTGGCATTCTCTGCCATTCAAAATAACGACAAAACAGGGGTAATTTTCTTTTCCGACAGAGTAGAGAAATTCATTCCGCCCAAAAAAGGGAGAAAACACATCCTGCACATCATACGCGAACTTATCAGTTTTACACCCGAAGAGCGCAACACGGATATCGCCGGTGTTTTAAAATACCTCACCAACGCCATCAAAAAACGGTGCACCACATTTGTTATCTCCGATTTTATTGATGACAAATTTGAAGATGCATTGAAAATTGCCAATCAGAAACATGATGTGGTTGCCTTACGGGTGTACGACCCACGCGAAACTGTTATGCCCGATGTTGGTTTTGTTCAGTTTAAAGATGCTGAAACAGGCGAAAGCCAGTGGATTAACACATCGAGCCGTAAAACACGTGACGCGTTTAATCAATGGTGGACCGACAATGAAAAGCGAATCAATACCACCTTCACAAAATGTGGCGTGGACAATGTATCGGTACGTACCGATGAAGATTATGTGAAGGCATTGATGTCACTCTTTAAAAAACGGATTTAGAAACTATGTCAGCAAGAAAAAGAAATATACTCGTGAAACATCTTTTCACCTTACTGATGGTTCTGATTTTGCCAGTGGCAGGCCATAACGCTGCAGCACAAACAGTTTCAGTGCGCGCGGCGCTGGATTCCACGCTCATGGTTATAGGCGGGCAGATGAATCTGACGTTGCAGGTGAATCAACCAGCCGATTTACTAGTGGCTTTTCCGCATCTCACCGATACGGTTACTGCCAACGTGGAGATTGTACGCACACATGCGCGTGATACCATCCGCCTTGATAACAACAGACTATCAATTACCCAGATGTTCACTGTCACATCATTTGACAGTGGATTGCACTACATCCCGCCCATCCGTTTCGAATACATCGAAAGAGAGATGCAAAGCAGCGCACAATCCAACTCACTGGCTCTGATGGTAGTAAATCCATTTGTAGATGTGGATCCTGAAAAAGGATTCTTTGACCTTAAAGAACCATTTAATCTTCCGTTTATAATAAAAGAGCTGTGGCGATTCAGGTATTGGTTACTATTTCTGATACTTTTAGCAGCAGCCACTTACGGAGGCTGGTATTTCTGGAAAAACAGAAAAATACCTTTAAAAGAGATATTCTTTAAGGAACAACCCAAGGAACCGGCTCACGTGGTGGCGTTGCGCGAACTGGATCGCATTAAAAACAATAAAATATGGCAGACCGGCCAGATAAAGCAGTTCTATTCACAACTGACCGATACATTGCGTAAGTATATGGAAGAGCGGTATCATTTTCCGGCCATGGAGCAAACCTCGCATGAGATATTGCAAACCCTCAGAAAAACTGATCTTCCAGACAAAAAGCTGTACGAAAAAGTGGAACGTGTGCTTAATACGGCTGACCTTGCCAAGTTTGCCAAGTATGAACCACTGCCCGATGAAAACGATATGAGTCTTATCACAGCCTACTTTTTTGTGAACCAAACCAAGGAGGAAGAGATGCTTACACCTGAAGAAGCCGCGCAAAAATCAGTAGATAACGAGAAAGCTGAAGAACTAACATCTGAACAGAAGAAATAGGTATCTACATTTCTGATATACAAGGAATAAATAAAAAACATAAACCAGTGCGCATTGTCGCGCCGTGTTAAAAAGGAGTAAACCATGTTCAAGTTTTCATTTCTGCATCCTGAATATTTCTATCTGCTCCTGATTCTGATACCAATGATTGGATGGTATATATGGAAACAGCATACCGCCAATGCATCGCTTCAGATCAGCTCATTGAAATTTTTCAGTAAAATAGGGAAATCGAGAAAAACATATTTCCGCCATATTCCGTTTGCACTCAGATGCCTGGCGCTGGCATCAATCATCCTGGCGCTGGCGCGCCCGCAAAGCACTAACCAGCTTCGCAATGTCACCACCGAAGGTATTGATATTATGATATCGCTTGACATATCGGGAAGTATGCTGGCTATGGATTTTAAGCCAAACCGGATGGAAGTGGCCAAAGAAGTAGCCATCGACTTTATTAAAGGACGACCCAACGACAGAATTGGACTGGTTATTTTTGCTGCTGAAAGTTTCACGCAGTGCCCTCTTACGCTTGACCACAACGTGTTGATAAATCTATTCCGTGATGTG
Source organism: Alkaliflexus imshenetskii DSM 15055 (assembly GCF_000517065.1). Taxonomy (GTDB): domain Bacteria; phylum Bacteroidota; class Bacteroidia; order Bacteroidales; family Marinilabiliaceae; genus Alkaliflexus; species Alkaliflexus imshenetskii. Next base: position 140,755 of record NZ_KI912105.1, read on the forward strand.
CGCACCGGCATGCTCGAAGATGGTACAGCCATTGGAATGGGATTGGCCACTGCTGTAAATCGCATAAAGGACAGCGATTCAAAGAGTAAGGTTATCATTTTACTTTCGGATGGTGAGAACAACAGGGGACAAATTGCCCCTCTTACAGCCGCTGAGATAGCCCGAACCTTTGGTGTACGTGTTTACACCGTTGGCGTGGGTACTGTAGGAACAGCTCCTTTTCCCATTCAAACGGTATTTGGACAACAGGTTCAAAATATGGAGGTACGAATTGACGAAGAGATGCTTCAGGAGATTGCAGATATCACCGGTGGCCAATATTTCAGGGCTACCGACCGCACCGCACTCGAACGCATCTACCGTGAGATTGATGAAATGGAAAAACATAAGATAGAAGTTCAGGAATACACCAGACATTCAGAAGAGTTTTTACCATTTGCACTTTTAGCGCTACTGTTTTTACTGGCAGAAATTGTTCTGAGAAATACAATCCTTAGAACGCTGCCATAGATACATTAAGTTTTAATATTAACTGCATCTAAAAAAGAGAGATATGTTTCGATTTGGGAATCCGGAATATCTTTATCTGTTATTACTTATACCAGCACTGGCTTTTCTGAACTTGCTTTTCACTCTGCAAAAAAGAAAAGCATTAAAGCGCTTTGGAAACCCGGAACTGGTCTCACACCTAATGCCGGATGTATCCATATTCCGGCCGGTGGCTAAGTTTTATCTGCTTCTGTTGGCGCTGATGTCAATCATTTTTATGCTTGCTGCGCCTCAGTTTGGCACCCGTCTGCAAACTGTGCAACGGTCCGGCATCGAAGTAATTGTGGCACTCGACGTATCAAACAGCATGAATGCCCGAGACATTGAACCAAGCCGTCTCGAAAGGGCCAAGCAAGCCATTATTCGACTTACCGATCGCCTTGTAAACGACCGCATCGGGCTAATTGTTTTTGCTGGGCAGGCATACACTCAATTGCCTATCACCTCAGATTATGCATCGGCAAAAATGTTTGTCTCAAATATTACAACAGATATTGTACCAACCCAGGGCACAGCCATTGGCGCAGCAATCAATCTGGCCATTAACTCGTTTACCGAACTCGAAGAGGTAAATCGCGCCATTATTGTAATCACCGATGGTGAGAACCACGAAGATGACGCTGTGGGAGCAGCCAGAAAAGCTGCCGAAAAAGGGATTAAAGTGTATACAGTAGGTATGGGCTCTCCGGATGGTGGCCCCATTCCGCTCAGTGGCACAGGCAACTTCCTGCGCGATAGAGACGGCAACGTGGTCATCACCAAACTGGACGAACAAATGCTTGCACAAATTGCTGCCGCCGGTAACGGAGAATATATACCAGCAAATAATATACGGGCAGGCATCAATAAACTAATGAATGAACTATCGGACCTTGAAAAAGCAGATTTTGAAACCAAGGTGTACACCGATTTTGAGGATCAATTCCAATATCTCGCCTTGTTGGCTCTTTTTATATTGATTATCGATTTTATGATTCTTGAGCGCAAGAACCGCCTGCTAAAAAACATCGATTTATTTACCGTAGAGGAGAAAAAGGAAGCATAGCAATGACCCATGAGATTAAATTAAACGGACTGAATATGAAATATATCGTTCTGACATTACTTTTAGCTTTTGGCGCCATATTATCAAATGCCCAGAATGAGCGGCGCCATGTGCGCAAAGGCATCGAATTGATGGAAAAAGATGAGTATAACCAGGCCGAAGCCGCGTTTAGAGAAGCATTAAAAGAGAAACCAAACTCTTTTGAAGCAGGCTATAACCTGGCGACAGCCCTTTTTCGTCAGGAGAAGTATGAAGATGCAGTAGTGCAACTTCAGGCCACTGTGCCTTTTGCTGCCAACGATGAGCAACTGGCAAAACTCTATCATAACATGGGAAATGGTTTTTTGTATGGACAGCAACTGGACAATAGCATCGATGCATACAAAAAGTCACTCAGGCTGAACCCACTAGATGACCAAACACGCTACAATCTCATTGCTGCCATGAAATTAAAAGATAAACAGGAAGAACAACAGCAGGAAGAACAACAGGAACAGGAGCAAGAGCAACAACAAGAACAGCAGCAAGAGCAGCAACAAGAACAACAACAGCAGCAGCAACAGCAGGAAAGTGATGGGCTGAGTCGTGAGAATGCGGAACGACTTTTGGAAGCAATTGAACAGGACGAACGTGAACTAATGGAAAAAATGAACCGGCACCAGCAACAACAACCGGTTAGGATTGAGAAAAATTGGTAATTTTACCAGATATATGGTGATAAACTCCCCCATTTGGATAAAATTGAGGAATGAGTATGGTCAGAAATTCAACCTCAATCCCAATCAAATATTTTGGAGTTTAATTATCAGGCAGATGATTTGAATTAAACAAATGAGATTGCACACATGAAGCGCATTTTAGCATATATCACGATATTCTTTCTGGCGATGATGCCCACATTGTCGCAAGAGGTAAAACTTACAGCAACTGCGCCCTCCTCGGTGGTGCAGGGAAGCAGGTTTCAATTGGTATATACCGTAAACAAGGAAGCTTCCGATTTACGTGTTCCCAACATTCCCGATTTCCAGATATTGATGGGGCCAAGTACCTCGCAAAGTTCGTCTGTACAGATTGTAAACAACCAGGTGAGCAGAAGCGTTACATATTCCTTTACCTATATTCTAAGGGCCGATAACACCGGAACCTTTGCTATACCGCCTGCCACCATAGAAGTAGATGGTAAACGCCTGGAAAGTAATGCTTTAAAAATAGAAGTGATTAAAGCCGATTCTCAGTCGGCCACACAACCTCAGCAACAGCGCCAGTCAAGTGCGGGCGACGATGGTGCCGTATCAGACGAAGACTTGTACATTACCATGACGGCTAATAAAACAGAAGTGTGGCAGGATGAACCGGTGCTTATCACCACCCGCATCTACACACGGGTGAATCTGGAAGGAATATCGGATGTGCGACAGCCTGAACTGCGAAACTTTGTAGTAGAGGAATTGGAAAGCCAATCAGGAAACATCCAATGGACCATGCAAAACATTGATGGCCGTACCTACAGAGTAGGTACATTTAGTCAGCGGGTTGTATATCCTCAAACGTCTGGACGCCATACCATCGAAGGCGCTTCCATCGAATTTATGATTCGTCAGCGCCAGGCCCGACAATCTCAAAGCATTTTTGGCGATTTTTTTGACAGCTATCGCACCGTTAAACGTCGGGTAAGCGCTAAAAACCTTACCATTAATGTAAAACCACTGCCATCACCACGTCCGGCAGGCTTTTCCGGTATAGTAGGTGACATCACCCTCAACGTAACAGCATCTAAAACTGAGTCACGGGTAAACGATGGCATCACTCTGAAAGCTGTGATATCCGGCACAGGAAATCATCGCTTGGCGCGCAATCCAGAGTTCAAAATTCCAAACGATTTTGACACATTCGACCCAAAAGTAACCAATAACATCACGCAGACAGCGCAAGGCGGACGTGGCACACGAACGGTGGAAACCCTGATTATTCCGCGACATTCAGGCACATTTGAAATTCCACCTGTGGAGTATAGCTATTTCAATCCAGGCACAGGACGTTACCAGACATTAAAGAGTCAGCCAATTACCATAAATGTTGAACGCACAGGCACTGAAGACCGCGCAGCCGCAGCCACTTCGCCCGGCATCAACAATACGCGTGAAAACGTACGATTACTTGGGCAGGATATTCGTTTCATAAAAACCGGCACAGTAGTTCTCCGTCCGGTAAACACCTTCCTGTTTGGAAGTACCTGGTTTATCCTTGCGTATATTGTTCCTCTGGTTATGTTCCTTATAATTTTTGTACTTAACCAACGGCGCATCAAAGAAAATGCCGATATGCAAAAGGTGAAAACCAGAAAAGCGAATCGCATTGCCCTAAAAAGATTGAAAAAATCGGCCATTTTGCTGAAAAAGGGCGACCAGGAAGGCTTCTACGAGGAGCTTTCGCGTGCTCTTTGGGGATATACCGGTGACAAATTGGCCATTCCAACAGCCAAACTGAATAAAGATAACGCGCGGTCTATACTTATCAGCAGCGGTGCACAAGCCGAACTCTCTGATGAATTCCTCGGAATAATTGACACATGTGAATATGCCAGATATGCGCCACAAAACGACCATCAGGAGCGCGACCAGCTCTATCGCAAAACACTGGATACCATAAGCAAACTTGAAGGTCAGCTTAAAAGACGCAAGGCATAATAACAGCATTAAGGAGTTTTAAATTACTGACACCATGAAGAAGTACCTGAAACATATAATCACCACACTCTTTATAGTATCCTCGTTGGCTGTAATTGCCAATGATGACCGATTTGAGAAAGCCAACCGCTATTATACCGAAAATCAGTATGAGGAAGCCATCGAAGCTTATGAAGAGATATTAAAATCAGGCGTTGAATCATCTTATGTATATTACAATCTGGGGAATGCATACTACAGACAAGGTTTGCTGCCTTCGGCAATACTTAACTACGAAAGAGCATTGCTTTTGACGCCCCACGACAGAGACATTAGGCACAATCTGAATCTTGCCTACAGTCAAATTACTGACAAGATAGAGCCCGTTGGAGAGTTTTTTCTTGCCCGATGGTTTTCCAATTTGAGGAACAACACAGATTCTGATACCTGGGCAATAATTTCGATTGTATCCTTCATTCTGTTTCTGGCCGGACTTTTATTTTACTTTTTTGCCAAAACAATCCTCGTCAGAAAGCTTACTTTTTTTCTTGCGGTGTTAGCCGTTCTTGCATCGGGTATCACATTTGCTTTCTCGAACAACCAGAAGCATAGACTCATAAATCGCAACAGAGCCATCGTATTTTCGCCATCGGTAACAGTGCGAAGCGCCCCGGAAGCAGGTGGCACAGAGCTTTTTGTTTTGCATGAGGGCACCCGCGTAAAAATTCTGCAAACCATTGGTCATTGGCTCGAAGTAGAGATTGAAGATGGCAATGTGGGTTGGATTCATGCCTCACATCTTGAGGTAATTTAGGTTGCAATTAAACAAAAAGATAATTAATTTGGGGTAAAAAAGATGTGGTACTTTTTTACCCCTTTTGTTTTACTTCTCACGCTACTATCGCCCGATAAGCGTTCTGATGCGCGTCGTCAGATGGCGCAAATGGAAGCTGAACGTTATTCTATAATGCATGCATTTGTCGAGAAAAATGTGACTGCAAACTATGATGTGGTTTACCAGAGATTGGAACTGGAAGTAGATCCTGCCATATACAGGATTTCTGGAGAGGTAACAACATGGTTCAAAGCTGTTTCATCCATGCAGGCCATAACCTTTGAACTGGCTAACCAACTCAACGTGACTCAGGTTACCATGCGGCAACAGGCATTGTTGTTCACACACGAAAATGACCTGCTAACCATTCAACTGCCACAAACTTTAAACTCTGACTTATTAGATTCACTATCAATTACATACTCTGGACAGCCACCCCGCGCCCAGCAAGCTTTTACCACCACCAACATTGCCCGGAAACCGGTACTATACACGCTTTCGCAACCATACGGCGCAAAGGATTGGTGGCCATGCAAACAAAGTCTGAATGATAAAATAGACAGCATCGACGTCATAATTTTTGCGCCATCGCAATACACGGCAGTTTCAAATGGCGTTCAAAAAGGTGCTACTACCATTTCAAATGGCAAAAAGCGAACTGCTTTTAAGCACCGATACCCCATTCCGGCCTATCTGGTTGCCATTGCAGTGGCAGAATATGAAGTATATTGGCACACAGTAGGTACCGGTGCGGACGCCTTTCCAATCGTCAATTACATCTACCCGGGAAGTTTATCACAAGCCAGGCAAAACACTCCCATTACTGTAGAGATAATGGAATTTTTTGAATCGGTTTTTGGCCCATATCCATATAGGAATGAACAGTACGGACATGCCCAATTTGGCTGGGGTGGTGGCATGGAGCATGCCACAATCTCGTTTATGGGCTCGTTTCAAACCGACCTGATTGCGCACGAACTGGCACACCAATGGTTTGGCAACCAGGTAACCTGCGGCTCATGGAGCGACATTTGGCTTAACGAGGGATTTGCCACCTATGCTGAGGCTTTGTATTTTGAAAACATCAGTAAACAGAGTTTCATTAATTTCAAGAAAAACCTTGTAAAAGATATAACAGCCTATCCGGGAGGCAGCTTATACATTCATCGCAAAGAGGATTTAACCGATGCAAGGATATTTGACTACAGACTATCATATCAAAAAAGTGCGATGGTTGTGCACATGCTGAGGCATACACTTGGCGACGATATTTTCTTCACCGGATTGAGGAATTATCTGAACGATCCAGATTTAAGCTACGGGTATGCCGTCACCGAGGATTTAAAACATCACATGGAAAGGGCTGCAAAAACTGATTTAACCTTCTTTTTCAACAATTGGGTATATTCAGAAGGATACCCGCAATATGAGATTGGATGGCATCACTCCTCTTCCAACACATTAAAAATTAAAGTATATCAAACCTCATCGGTTCCAACTTCGGTCTCATTTTTTGAAGCGCTATTGAAATTGAGACTCACTTATAAGCACAATTCAGAAAAAGAGGACATTGTTGTATGGCACAGCACAAACAACGAAACATTTACCATTCCGGTAAAGGGAGAAGTAGTTGATATTGAATTCGACCCGGAGTTTGATGTGATATCGGCCAACAATGTGGTAAGGCAGATGTCCGGAGAACCCTCGGAAAGTAATGAGATAGTACTTTATCCCATCCCTGCAAAGGATTTTGTATTCATCAATAAACCAGAGACACTAACAATATATCAAATTGATGTTTTTGACACAGTGGGAAAACTACACATACGTCAGCGACAAATCACCGACTACTTTCTGTCGCACAATCTTATTCCGGGAATATACGTAGCCGTTTTTGATACCAGTGCGGGAAAAATAAGACTATCGTTTTCGTGTAAATAGCTACCACCTAACAAAAAATATGGTTTCGCCGGGTTTGGAACGACAGGTTATGGAACCACCATGCGCCCTCAAAATCTGACGCGAATGGCTTAAACCAACTCCACTCCCATTCTTCTTTGTAGTGAAAAATGGCACAAATATCTCGGCAGCAATACTTTCACTGATACCGGGGCCATTGTCTGCCACGGCAATTTCAGTCTGGTCAAGTCCCAATCGTTTACAAGAGACATCAATAGCCGAATTGGATATGCCCAGGCCAGCCTCTGCCCCATTTTTCACCAAATTAATGATAACCTGCACCATAAGCTGTTCATCCATCAAAACAGAAAAATCATCTTCGGGATAATGGAATCGTAAAGTAACCTTGAACTGCTCGCGCAGTGGCGACAGCAGAATATTTAGTCTGTCGAAAAAAGCATAGATGGTCACAGAATTTACATTTACTTCGGGAGGACGCGTAAACATCCGGTATCCCTGCACAAACCGCATCAATGCCTCACCACGTTCCGAAATCACATCAAGACCTTCGATGGTTTTCTGAATTTCAGAATTTCCGGGAATAAACTCATTTCCATTTACACTTCGCTCCTTCCATAAATCTCTAAGAGATTGAGCAATGGAGGTGACAGGTACAAGGGAGTTCATTATTTCATGGTTAAGCACTTTAATAAGTTTTAGCCATGAGTCCAACTCTTTGCGCTCCAGTTCACCACGAATATCCTGCAAGGTGACGAGTGTAAGCGTTTCGTCCTTGAGCTTCAATGTGGAACTACGCACGCTCAACTGCACCAAATCGTCGCGTTTCTTCAACACAAGCAGACGGCCAGAGGAGTCACCTATCGACAAAAGCTCCTGTTTAAACTTATCATCCACACGCTCGAGCTGAGACAAATGAGTGAAAGTTGTGAGGCCAAACAAACTCTTTGTGGCTTCGTTGGTATTGAGAACAAACCACTTGTCGTTAAACACAATTACACCGATGGCAATATGTTGTAAAATCTCGCGGAAATAGTGCTCACGCACCTGGCTTTTAATGCGAATATCCTGTAAAACCATATTAAGGCCATTCAAACTCTCATGCAACTCGTTCATCACTTTGCTTCCGGTAGAATCGGGAAACACCAGCGAAGTATCGTTGTTTTTTACAGCTCTGATGAAAAATGCGAGTTTACGGTTGGTATTATTCACGAAACGCACAAAATACAAAACCTCGAAAGCCAGTATCAGAAACAAGGTTGCCACCAGCAGGAGGTTTGCCCCCATCCCTACCATCAGCCCAATAGTAAAAGCGGTAAGTATGATAAACAGTGTTCGAAACGCCAATTGCAGATTGTAGTTTTTATAAACCATACCGTTTGATTTTGTTGTAAAGCGTCTGGCGCGTGATGCCAAGCTGCGTGGCAACCATTGTGTAGTTTCCACTGTGCCGCTCAATGGCGTCGGCAATTAGTTTGCGTTCCATATCTTCGAGGGTACCTCCTGCATCGCCAAAAGTCATTGTTGGTGATTCCTTATGAAAAATGAAATCGTTTGACCTGATTAGGTTTCCATCGCAAAGAATAACGGCTTTCTCGATGCTATGTTGCAATTCACGAATGTTGCCTGGCCAGCTATGCGCTTGCAAACGCGCCATAACATCATCGGCAATACGCAGGGATGGTTTATCATAACGCGACTTGTACTTTTCGAGGAAGAAAGTTGCCAGAACCGGTATGTCCTCCAATCGGTTGCGTAGGGAAGGAATTTCGATTTGTATTGTATTGATACGATAGAGAAGGTCTTCGCGAAAAGAACCGTTGGCAACCATACTTTGCAAATTACAGTTGGTAGCACAAATAAGGCGCACATCAACGGGCATGGGCGTGTTTTCGCCCAACCTGGTAACAGCGCGGTTTTGTAATACCGTAAGCAGCTTTGCCTGCATGGCCGATGAGAGGTTTCCAATTTCATCGAGGAAAAGAGTACCCTGATTGGCCGCTTCAATTTTTCCGGTTCTATCGGCTTGGGCATCGGTAAAGGCGCCCTTCTTATGTCCAAAAAGTTCACTCTCGAAAAGCGTCTCGGATATGGCACCCATGTCCACACTCACCATCACTTTGTTGCTTCTGGCTGAGAGGCGATGAATTTCGCGCGCTACCAGCTCCTTTCCGGTTCCGTTCTCACCTGTTATAAGCACATTGGCATCGGTGCCTGCAACCTTCTTTATTACTTCCATAATGCGTTGCCATGCAGCGGAGGGGCAGTCGGTCTGGAAGGTGGGTAGAGGCGCTTCACTGGTAAGATTGGCCTTGACTGGGTTGTTTGCACTGGCAGTTTTTCGCGTCACCGACAGTTTACAGGCTGACTCAATGGTATTCAAAAGCTTGTTGTTATCCCAAGGCTTTGGAATAAAATCGAGAGCTCCCAAACGCACAGCCTGCACTGCCAATTCTATATCGCCATAAGCCGTAATCATTACCACGCCCATTTCGGCATCATATTCAAGAATACGTTGCAACCAATACAACCCTTCGTTACCTGTGTTGATGCCGGCAGTGAAATTCATGTCAAGCAGAACCAGGTGATAAGTTTGGTTTTGCAACTCGTAAAGTAATTGGTTTGGACTATGAAGTGCTTTGAACTTTTTACACCTGCTGCTTAGAAGTAAATCGAGTGCGCTAAGCACACTTTTGTTGTCGTCAACAGCTAAAATATTGCATTGTTTCATAACTACCGGTGAAATGTAAAGGATTTAGATGCAATTTATAATAAATTGATAAAAGATTCTTTGTAAGATATACAAACATTGGCTAAGCGATAAAATTTACCACCAGGGCGAGCTGTAAAGTACCCATCTCATCAAAAAGTGAGATACTAAAATTGAACCAAACACGCATTATATAGCTAACACAATCATATACAACATCCTAAAAAAATGCGATTAAAAAGAAATTGTATAAAAAGTTAACAGCCTATGTCAAAAATCTTGACACCACCGTAAGAAGCAATGCAATTACATTCTCATTTACAAGACATTACAAACTTTGGCACATCTTTAGTTTATACCTGAATGTCCGAACAGGAAACACACATAAAGATTACCTATTATGATTAGATTGAAACATACAGTATGGCTAATGATGGTATTTAGTATTATTACGTCAACAGCACAGGAGAATGAAGCATGGACACTTGAGCGATGCGTAGAACATGCCATGACACATAATCTGGATTTGAAAATAAGGCAAAACGTGGAGCAGAAAGCTGTTCTTGATCACCGTCAGAGTCGCTGGAGCATGGCACCATCGGTAAATGGATGGTCAAACTCGAACATGAACTTTCAGAGAGCCACCAACCAGTACAACCAGATTGAATCGGGTACCACGCACAGCACAACTTATGGCATCAGCAGTTCGCTCGATCTGTTTGCAGGATTTACCAAGCAGAACACCATGGCAGCGAAAAGATTCTACCGCTTGGCAACCCATGAGAGCACGCGTCTGGAGGCTATAAATCTTGAGCTGGAAGTAACTGAAACCTACATTCAACTGCTGTATCAGAAAGATCTTGTGACGATTGCCGAGGAGCAGATGCAGATAATCGATTTAGAGGTTCAACGCATTGAAGCGCTGATAGCAAGCGGCAGATTAGAAGCAGTAGCACAGGCAGAAATAAACGCTTTGCATTCATCGGCAAAACTGGAACTCAACAGGGCCCAAAACAGCTACAGGCTTTTGCAACTTAAACTCTCACAACTCATTGAACTTCCATCGGGTACGAGGATTGAACCGGTGGATGCCATCTTGCAATGGGGTGAACCACATCTTTCAAATCTCACTGTAGATAAAGCCTTTAGCTTAACAACAAACTACTACCCATCCCTATTACAAAAGGAGCATGAACTGGAGTTTTATCGCAGGCAACTTATGGTGGCCCGCGGACAGATGAGTCCCTCATTGACACTTAATGGCAGCTATACATCCGGATTTTTCTCAACCGATACGCTTCCCGATGGCAAACAAACTCCTTTTAAAACACAGTTTGACAATTATCGAAATCCGGCGGTGGGTTTAACAATCAACATTCCGATATTTAACGGAAAACGGAACAACTACCAGATAAAAATGAGCCATATCGACGTTAAAACGGCTGTGTACTCGCTGGAAAGCATGCAGAAAATGGTGCGCAGAGAACTCGAAGAATCGCTCTTAATGCTCGAAAGTCGCTATCTTGAATTTGAAAATGCATCCAACAATTTAAAATTCGCCACACAATCGTTCAACAGCTATCAGGAGCGCTTTAGGTTGGGGATGATAAATACAACTGAATTTATGAATGCACAAAACCTGTTGATGCAGGCCAAGGCCAGCCAGTTGATGGCAAAATACAGTTGGACACTTCAGAAACGAATTGTTCAACTCTACACCGGCAACCCAAAAATGATTGAAGAAGTTACACCAGATGTTTGAAGAGAGTAGTATCTAAAGCCTAAAACAACATATCATGGACAGAATAATAGAAAAGAAAAGAAGACTGCAACCCAAAACCATCCTTTACTTAGTCATTGGGTTAATTGTAGCAGTGTTTGCAGTTAAAGCGATTGTATCGGCCGGCACCTCCACTTTTCGCGCCGATGCGGAAAGACTGACCATTTCGACAGTTGAAAGTGGCAGTTTCCGTGACTATATTTCGGTTGTTGGAACAGTAATGCCCAATACAACCATTTTTCTGGATGTGGAAGAGGGCGGAAAAGTACTTGAAAAAGTTGCAGAAGAGGGTCAAATACTAAAAAAAGGTGATGTCATTATACGTATGGAAAACAATGATTTGAACCTGCAAATACTTAACACTGAGTCGCAACTTGCCTATCAAACCAATGAACTCCGCAACACGCTGATTAATATGGAGCAACAAAAAATAAGCAACAAGCAGAACTTGCTCAACATTGACTATGATTTGATGCGCATGAAACGGAATTATGAGCAGAATGTGGCCCTGTTCGAAAAAGGATTCATCTCTCGCGAAGCCTATCTCCTATCCAAAGAGAATTTTGAACTGGCAGCCCGCGATCGCGAACTAAGATACGAAAGAATGGTTCAGGATTCGATTTTTCGCGAAAACCAACGAATTCACATGGATGCCAGTCTGCTCAACATGCAAAAAAACTTGGCCATAGTGCGTAACCGACTCGACAACCTTAACGTGAAGGCGCCTGCCGACGGTCAACTTGGAAGTCTTGACATCGAAATTGGTCAATCCATAAATCGTGGCCAGCGCATCGGCATACTTCATATACTTGATGACTATAAAATAATAGCTCATATTGATGAACATTATATCGACAGGGTAAGACAAAACCTTACTGCCAGCTTCGAACGTCAGGATCGTCAGTTTAGCATCGAAGTGATTAAGGTGTATCCCGAGGTGCGCGACGGTCGCTTTCAGGTTGACTTCAGGTTTAACGGCCAAACGCCTGACAATTTACGCACGGGACAAACCTACCATTTAAGACTTGAACTTGGTCAGCCTACAGATGCGATATTACTTCCTCGTGGCGGCTTTTTCCAGAGCACTGGCGGACAATGGGTGTTTGTGCTGGATGAATCAGGGAAAACAGCTACCAAGAGACAAATACGCATAGGACGTCAGAACCCGCTTTACTACGAAGTGCTTGATGGTCTTGCACCTGGAGAACGCGTTATAACCAATAGCTATGAGATATTTGGCAGAAACGAGCGAATTGAGGTAAGATGACTCTAAATGACTGAACCACTGCGTAAAGAAAAAAACATCCTGATTATATCAGAACAATAAACAGAAACCAAATAAAACCTTAGAGATTAGAACCGGGCACGGCCGGTAACAGGCAATCCGTTCCAAATCTCTAAAAAAAAAAGAAACCATGATTAGAACAAACAACCTTCAAAAAATTTTCCGCACAGAGGAAATTGAAACCATGGCCTTGAACAGTGTAAACTTCGAGGTGAAAAACGGCGAATTTGTGGCAGTGATGGGTCCTTCGGGCTGCGGCAAATCAACTTTGCTTAACATTATTGGATTGCTTGACAATCCCGATGGTGGCGACTATTTCTTCGACGGCGTTAATGTGGCCAAATACAAAGAGAGCCAGCGCACCAACCTTCGCAAGGGCAATATTGGCTTCGTTTTTCAGAGTTTTAACCTCATCGATGAGCTGAATGTATTCGAAAATGTTGAACTCCCACTGTTGTACCTCAACATCAATGCAAAACAACGCAGAGAAATGGTTGAACATGTGCTCGACAGGGTAAATATTTCCCATCGCGCCAAGCATTTCCCACAACAGCTATCAGGCGGACAGCAGCAAAGGGTTGCCATTGCACGCGCTGTTGTTGCCAAACCCAAACTATTACTTGCCGATGAACCTACCGGTAACCTGGATTCTAAAAACGGGCTTGAAGTAATGCACCTGCTCTCTGAGCTTAATCAGGAAGGCACCACCATCGTGATGGTTACCCACTCGCTTCACGATGCCGGATTTGCACACCGCACCGTTAACCTTTTTGACGGCCAAATAATTACTGAGGAAGTAAAGAAACAGCTTGGCGAAGTACTACATTAATCAAATGATGCTATTAATGAGTGATGTGATAGAGATACCATACAGAATAAAATCTAAAGAATGATATTATGAAATTCATTGTTCTATTTAAAGAGATTTACCGGACGTTTCGTAAGAACCTATCCACTGGTATATTAAGCCTAACAGGACTATCTGTAGGTATTGCTGTTGCATTGCTCATTGGCTTATGGAGTTTGAATGAGTTCAGCTTTGACAAGTTTCATAAAGATGCCGATAGGATTTACAGAATCTGCCGAAACATCTTTGTAAATAACGAAATGATAATTTTGGGTTCAGACTTTGGAGCAGCGGCTATTGATTCAAAAGAAGTACTCCCAGAAATAGAAGAGTACACCAGAGTAACACATTTTAGAAGAGAACTGGTGAAAGCAAACAACATATCGGCCTATGAGGAAAATGTGATAGTATGTGACACGAACTTTTTCAACTTTTTCTCTTTTGCCCTTGAAGCTGGAAATGCAGAAAGATGCTTTGATGCACCTGGCAAAATAGTGGTTGACCGATACATTGCAGACAAATACTTCCCAAATGAGGAGGCCATTGGAAAGATATTCCAGGTGTTTGGACAAGATTTTCAGATTAGTGCAATTATGGAGAATGTTCCTGAAAATTCACACCTTAAATTCAGGATTGCGGTACCTTACGAGAACTTAAACTGGATAGGTGACAAAGAATGGCAAGGAAGTGACAATGTTATTGCATATCTTCGATTAATAGAGGGAACAAATATAGAAAAACTAGCCCAAAGTATAACAGAGATTTCATACAGGCATTTACCTCTATATGAACAATATAATGTTTCTCATTTTCTTCAGCCATTAACTGATATTCACTTTTCAAAGGATATAAGATTTGATGCCGTTGTAACCAGCGACCGCCGTATGGTTTTCATCTTTATATCCATCGCCCTTCTGATCCTGTCCATTGCAACCATCAATTTTATCAACTTGTTTATTTCAACCTCGTTTCAAAGGGCCAAAGCAATTGGGATAAAAAAGATCAATGGCATATCGGTTCCTGGATTGTTCATGAATTCAATTATTGAGACATCTGTCTATATCCTGTTGGCAACGCTATTGGCTTTCATCATTGCCACATCGGCTCTTCCGTTTTTTAATCAACTTACTAACGGAAATCTGGCCATAGATTTTACCAATTACCGGATATATCTGTTTACAGGTGCATTAATGCTCGTCACCATCCTGTTGGCAGGTATCTTTCCGGTGCTCTACATCCTCAGATTTAACCCACAGCAAATTTTAAAAAGCAAGTTCAATGGAAGTGGAATTACCGTGCTGCAGCGTACATTGGTGGTGGGACAATTTGCGGCATCCATCATTCTGATTGCCTCGTCCATCATTATAAAAAAACAGCTTAACTACATCCATCAGAAAGATTTGGGATTCGACAAGGAACAAGTTATATGTTTTCAGCCGCGCAACATTGCTTCAAGTTATGAAGCATTTCGTCAGGAAATGCTTCGCAACCCGAACATTAAGGACATCACCATAAAGTCGTGTCTGCCGCATGATTGGAACAACGGCAATCCGATAACAACTGATGATAATCCGAATGCACAAATACTAGCAGAAATTAATCAGGTTGGTTACAACTACATTGATCTGATGGGCATTCATATTATTGAAGGCACAAACCCATTTAACGAAGCCACCAGAAACTCATCGCAATGCCTTATAAACGAGAAGACAGCAAGAGTTATGGAAATTACTGATCCAATCGGCAAACAGATTATTTTGCTGGATCAAAGCAGGGTAACCATTGCGGGTGTTATTAAAGACTTAAATACAAAGTCATTACACATAGATGTTGACCCACAGGTGTATGTGCTTCAGCAACATGATGAGTTAAGAGCCTGGCACTACATATTGGTAAAAGTTGCGTCAAAGCCCTCAGAAGTAATAAAGACCCTTAATACCAGCTGGGTAACGTACAATCCTGATATTCCCTTTGAATACACCTTTTTGGATGATTCATACAACGAACTCTACACAGCAGAGTTAACAGCATCGAGAACGGTATCGGTAGGTATGGGCATTGCATTGTTTCTGGCATTCATGGGCCTATTTGCCATGTCGCACTACGCAACAGAAAAAAGAGTGAAAGAGATAGGCATACGCAAAGTAAATGGCGCCACCATTGGGGAAGTGCTCCTGCTACTTAACAAAGATTTCCTGAAATGGGTAATTCTTGCCTTCATAATTGCCGCACCGTTAGCCCTATATGTAATGCATAAATGGCTGAACAATTTTGCCTATAAAACCGACTTGAACTGGTGGATTTTTGTATTGGCAGGCATTTTGGCAATGGGCATTGCACTGGTAACAGTCTCATTGCAATCATGGAAATCGGCCAGACGAAATCCTGTAGAAGCACTACGATACGAATAACCATTTGCTTATCAAACACATTTAACAACTCACACCAACATACAAACGCATGAAGACCATTCTTTTAACATTCCGTAAACTGAGTAAAAACAAAACCGCCACCTCACTGGGCATTGCCGGACTGGTTGCTGGATTGGTTTGTGTACTATATATTTTCTTTTGGGTAACGGATGAAGTAAGTCACGACCGATTCCACAAGAACATTGATGAAATTGTGGTGGTTCATGCCTTCCTTGAAGGCGGAAATGAGGTGGTCACATTCGACGGTTGTCCACCGGCCGTTGGGCCTGCCATGAAGGAAGAGTATCCTGAAGTTCTGGAATATGCCAGATACATCCCTGCCTACCAGCAGTACCTGATATCCGGCGAATCAAACAAATCGATGGAAAGAACGGCGCTGGCAGACTTTTCACTGTTTGACATATTCTCCTTCTCATTTATTTATGGAGGTGTAGGAACTCCCGGTGTTCCGCGTCAAATCATCCTCACACAAAAAGCTGCGCAAAGTATTTTTGGTGATAACAACCCAGTAGGAAAACTTGTGAAATTTAACAACGAATACAACATGACTGTTGTAGGGGTAATAGAAAATCTGCCGGACAACTCATCCATCAATTTTGATGTGATTGTCCCGCTTGAGATGATTGAATTGCTGTTTAATGTCGAAAATTTCCTTACCACATGGTACAACAATGGATTCATTACCTATGGATTGCTTAACAACAGAGATGATTTCAACAAAATAGCTACTACCATAACCAACCGCATTCAAAAAGAGATGCCCTCCTCAACCAACTACCTGAGAGCATATCGTTTTAAGGATAACTATTTGTATGAAAAAAACAACATTCGCAATGTGAAGATGTTCTCGATGATTGCCATCCTGGTTTTGTTGGCAGCCACATTAAATTTCATTAACCTGAATACAGCTCGATCGGCAAAACAGGCAAAAGAATCAGGTATTAGAAAAAGTTTAGGTGCTACACGCATCGGACTCATTCGTCTTATCTACCTTGATGTGGCGGTGGTTTGTCTGATAGCATACCTCGCGGCACTGGCCATTGCGCTCATAGGATTGCCATTCTTTAACCAAACCATCGACAAGGCTATTTCCTTCACCATATTGCTTACGCCGGTTCCTCTGCTTGTCCTTATTGCGATGTACCTTTTTACAGTAGCAATTGCAGGAAGTTATCCGGCCTTCTACCTCTCAGGGTTTTCTCCCGCAGATACGCTGCGATCAACAACAATGACCAACAAAAGCAAGGGGATGTTCAGAAACTCCCTGATTACCGTAATATTTGTAATTTCTATAGCTCTTTTTGCCACCACCATTATCATTTCGAGACAAACCAATTTCATGCAACAAATGGATTTGGGTTTCTCTAAAGATCAACTAATATACGTGGATTTGAGAGGAAAACTGAAACCACAGGCCAATACTTTTAAAGAAGAGTTAAGCCGCTGGCCCGACATCATCTCATCAACCATTGTATCGCATTTGCCAACAGGCATTGGCAATAATGGTGAAGGTTGGGACTGGGAAGGCCGCGACCCGCAGTTCAGACCACTGGTTACCAACTGGGCTGCCGACCATGATTTGGTTGAGACCTTAGGCGCAAAGATGAACGAAGGTGAATACCGACGTGCCAATCAGAGTGGCATTGTGATTAACCGCACTTTTGCCAATCTCATAGGCTGGGATTCCTACGCCGGAAAAACCATCAGCTCTTACGGCACATCCTGGACAATTACCGGAGTTATGGAAGACATCCATTTTAACGAGCTAAGTAAAATTGTTCAGCCAATGGCCATTTATCCTTTGGAAGACTGGGCTTACAACCACCTTTTAATTAAAATAAACACACGAAATGTGAAGGCTACTTTCGATTATATCAGAAAAACCGCCTCGGGCATCGATCCTGACATGCCTGTACATCTGGCATTTCTAAACGACCAATATAACCAGCAACTTAAATCAGAAATCAACCTCGGACGCTTAATCACATTATTCACAATGCTATCCATGCTGGTTTTATGCCTTGGACTTTTGGGTGTAGTGATGTTTATGGCCGAACAAAAAACCAAAGAGATAGGCATTCGCAAATGTATGGGCGAACAGGTATCATCACTGATAATAAGATTTGTGAAACCATTTGTGATTGCCGGAATAGTGGCATCTGCCATTGCCATTCCGCTCACATGGTATGTGATGAACAACTGGCTGCAAAGTTATGCACATCGCATTACATTGGATGTTTGGATATTTGCCGGAGCATCAATCCTAACCATAATCGTATCGGTCATCACCGTTGCCTGGCAAAGCTGGCGGGCAGCCACGCGCAATCCGGTGTTGGCACTCAGATATGAATAGCATTACCTTAAAAACAAAAAGTTAGATGATAAGACGTAAGAAGAGTAGATTCATAAAACGAACATTTAGAATTTAACCATCATTTCTCCATCGCCTTTCATCTAACTTCTTTCAAAAACATGGCAATTTCAGATACTGTTTGAAATTAGCTTCAAAACCAAAACATTATGAACCACACACATTGGAAAATAGCGCTCAGGAATCTGATAAAAGATAAAACCACATCTGTTGTGTGCATATTTGGTTTGTCGCTTGGATTCACCGTTTACATCCTTATTACTCTTTTTATCAGATATGAACTCAGTTGGAACAAAGCCAATGACAACTATGACCATATCTACAACATCCAAAGAATAAATACCACATCTACACACGTATTTAACGGGAACAATGTATCGCCGCATACGCCCGCCATTACGGCATCGTTGCTGGAGCGGCATCCCGAAATTGATAAAACAACAGTCATATTTGAATCTTACGGGCAATTTCTTTCTGCCAGCCCAAGCTCACCACAATTTCATATAGAACGAGGACTCTATGCCGACCACAACTACACATCCATATTCACTCTGAATTTTTTAAGAGGTGATTTTAAAACATCATTAAACAATCCTTTCTCGGTAATAATATCGGAGTCGCTGGCAATTAAGATTTTCAACTCTACGGATGTAATAGGTTCATCTATCACTTTCAATAAAAAGACAGAGCTGAACATTACAGGTGTGTTTCGTGATTTACCTAAAAACACTACCATCAGGCCTGATTACATCATCTCATTTGCAACACTTGAACGCACACGCGGTGTTACCCGCAACGATTATTGGACCATCTCATGTCTGAATTATATACTACTCTCCCCATCGGCCGATGCAAAAACTACGGCCGATAAACTAAAGCCCCTCTATAAGGACTTAGATGGCATGAAATACGATGACTTATTGCTTTTGCCACTGTCGGAACTGCAACGTTCATACAAAGGAGACTATTATATTGTGCTTTGGATATTTGGGATAATTGCGCTTTTCATTCTCTTGATGTCGGCATTTAACTATATAAATATCAGTATTGCCAACGCATCTACCAGGGCAAAGGAGATTGCAATAAAGAAAATAAATGGAAGCAGCAAAACCCGCCTGGTAATTCAATTCCTATCCGAAACAATCATACTTTCAGTGATGGCTCTCTCGTTGGCATTTGCAATTTTGAAAGGGTTATTGCCATTATTCAACGCCATAATGGATACGGATTTGGATTTACGTTTATCAACCGACCTGAATCTTATCCTTTGGTTATTTCCTGTTACTTTACTGATAGGAGCCATTGCCGGCATACTGCCAGCGCTCTACCTGTCGAACCAAAATCTCATTAAACTCACCAAATCAGGGATTTTCACACCGGGTAAGGAGAAGTTAAGCGTGAAAAAAGTGCTTCTTGGCAGTCAATTTGCCATCACCATTTTCTTAATTAGCCTAAGTCTGTTCTTTGTTGCACAAGTAAACTACATTACAACTAAAGATCCCGGGTTGGACAGAGAGAATGTAATTTTTGTTGACATCACTTCAACCGAGTCGCACATTTCGTTTCAGGACTTTCGGAATCGTATGAAGCAGCAGAGTGTAATTCTGGACGTATCCATGTCGCAAAATCTGCCCTTCGTGATTCATGGCGGGGGAATGATTAACTGGGAAGGTGGGCCACCGGAAGAGAAAATATCTTATCGCCCCAATGAGGTATCACACAATTTTATCGATAATCTGGGATTAAAACTTGTGAATGGCCGTAACTTCTCACCAGACTATTCGGCAGATCCGCTGCAAAGTTGCATCATAAATGAAACTGCTGCCCGAACCTTTGGCTGGGACAATCCGCTGGGTAAGCGCTTAAACGATAACAGATGGACCGTAGTTGGTGTAGTGGCCGATTATCATGTAATGGATATGCACAACATCATTGAACCTGTGGTGCTTATTGCATCTCCCGACGTGATATCGGGAAGGCGTATCATCACATTCAGACATCAATCGGGAAAACTCACGGAAGCATATAACATCATTCATACAATAGTAACACAAACTTTTCCGAACGACCCATTTAGAATGAGCGACATGGAAACAGCATTTGTTACCGAATCGGCATTTATGGCCTACCAGTCCATCAAAAATGCACTTCTGCTTTTCACTGTATTCACCATATTTCTATCGATAATCGGATTGTTTGGATTGATATCGTTCAATCTGAAAAAAAGGACAAAAGAGATTGCCATCCGAAAAATAAACGGTAGCCCAATCAGCCAGATTTTTCTGCTTCTCAACAAGGAGTTTGTGCCGTTGCTTTTGGCATCGGTAATAGTTGCGTGGCCGGGTGTATGGCTCATTCACAATGCCTTCCCGGGTGTTTACAAACTTGCGCTTCAACCATGGATGTTCATTGCATCCCTATTAATAATTGCCATAAGCACATTTCTTACAACAAGTTACCACACATACAAAGCATCCGTCAGAAATCCGGTTGAAGCACTGCGTTATGAATAATCAAAACAGCCAAATATTAACTGTTCAAAAATAAACCACAGAAACCCTGTCAGACTATGTTAAAATTCATCTTCCTATCGGCCATCCGAAGTCTCTTAAAGTACAAACACATTTCACTAATCAACCTGTTTGGACTTGTTTTGGGTATTACCTCTTTTCTATTTATTCAACATTACCTTTTGTATGAATTCTCTTTTGACCATTTCATTAAAGATTCAGAACAAGTTTACCGGATAAATTTCCGAATTGAGAAAGAGGGTCAAACCATTTACAATGGAGCCAAAACGCCAAGAGCCATCTATTTTGCGCTAAAAAATGACATTCCTGAAATTGAAGCCAACTCAGTGGCATACTTTGAGAAGTGTCTGATTAGATTCGAGGAAAAGAGTCTTGCCAATCAGGATGTATTGTGGGTAGAAGAAGATTTTGAAAGAGTTTTTCCACTCGAAATGGTCGAAGGTTATGCAGATTATTCGAAACCACGCCTTGGAACCATTTCGGAAACTGCTGCCAAAACTTTTTTTGGTGATAAGAGCCCAATAGGTGAAATTATTGGCATCAACCAGGGCATGCCCATTGAGATAACCGGCGTTTTTAAAGACTTACCTTCAAACACCCATTTTTCTGCTCAATACTTTGCATCCGTAAAAACTTGGGTAGAGATGGAAGCCATTAGTGCAGCCGGCGACTGGCGATGGAATGGCTGGTGGAGCTATATCCGCCTTAAGGATGGTGTATCTCCCCACCATGTTACCGATAAAATAAATACGTTCATCGATACCTACATGGGTTTTCTGCAAGAAGATAACAGGCAAGGCACCTTTTCGCTGCAACCACTTCACGACTTGCATTTTATTTCAGGGATAGAAGGAGAAATGGGTGCTCAGACCAACCGCTCCTCGCTATCGAACCTAATGGCCATAGCCTTAATAACCATCCTTATTGCGTGGATAAACTACGTAAATTTGGCTATGGCTCATGCGCAATCGCGTGCGCTGCAGATAAAAATGCGCAAATTAATTGGGGCATCAAACACGCACCTTTGGCATCAATCGTTGGCCGAAAGCGTGATACTAAACGTAACCGCATTAATTATTTCAGTAGCATTTTATCTCATATTCCTGAATTCGTTTGCACGCATTTTCTTTATTCCTATCAATCAGGCAGATTTACCTCTGTCGTACATGGTAATTGTATCGTTGGCAATCATCGTAACCGGCATCATCTTTTCGAGCCTCTATCATGGTATTGCGCTGTCGAAAATTTCCATCGTAGCAACTCATACAAAATCAGGGCGTAAGTTTAAAAACTGGCTGGTATTGGTTCAGATGATTGTTTCTACCTTCTTTCTCACAAGCACCATCATCGTATATCAGCAAATCTCGTTTATGAAAACAAAGAATCTGGGCATTGAACTCGATGATGTGATTATATTAACCGGTCCTGCCAGTCTAAACGCCGATGGCTATAAAAGAGAACGATTTGAAAGTTTTAAAAGAGAGCTGCTCACCTTCCCCGATTTTAAAGATGCTACATTTAACATGTATGTACCCGGACAAGAACCGGCCAGAGGTTACAGGGAGTTTACAAATCCGGCTTCCGGCATATCTCCGGATGTCTTCTTTTTTGAGAACAATGCCTCCGCCGGATTCATCAACACCTATCAGATGCATCTGTTGGCAGGGAGAGACTTCACAATTGAACCCTATCACAACTCAAATCAGATTGTCATCAATGAGGCCGCAATGCAACATTTGGGTTTTGCCAATCCTGAAGACGCTATAAGCCGTCAGATTTACCATAAAGGCAGTAGCCAACAGCACATGGAGATAGTAGGGGTTGTAGCCAATTTTCACAACGAAGGATTGCAAAAACCAATCTACCCGATAATATGGAACAACCACTATCCCAACGAATTTGG
Organism: Alkaliflexus imshenetskii DSM 15055; assembly: GCF_000517065.1. GTDB lineage: Bacteria > Bacteroidota > Bacteroidia > Bacteroidales > Marinilabiliaceae > Alkaliflexus > Alkaliflexus imshenetskii. The sequence continues at coordinate 163,626 of NZ_KI912105.1, forward strand.
CTACTTCGCAGTGCGGGTGCAATCTAACAACGCCCAAAAATCACTCGATTTGCTACGTATTATCTGGAACAAGCACTATACGCAAGACAATTTCGATTACATATTTGCAAAGGAACAGTTTAACCTTCAGTACCAATCGGAGAGCCGGTTTGGCAAGTTTTACCTGTGGCTTACCATACTATCCATTGGTATCGCAACCATCGGGCTGTACGGACTCATTGTTTTCACTTTTCACAAGCGCACACGTGAAATCAGCATCCGCAAGGTTAATGGCGCTAAAGTAGTAGAGATTATGTTGTTGTTAGGCAAAGATTTTATGCTTTGGGTTGGTATGGCTTTCCTCGTTGCAACACCACTTTCATTTTTTGCCATGAACAAATGGCTGCAAAATTTTGCATATCGGATTGATGTGTATTGGTGGATATTTGCATTGGCTGGAATCATTATGATGTGCATTACCATGCTCACTGTGAGTTGGCAAAGCTACAAAATAGCCACCCGCAACCCGGCTGAAACACTCCGCTACGAGTAGTAAACCAATTGGTAAAAAGAAGCACGGCACCGCAGAAAAGAGATATCTGTGGTGCCATGCCGTTTTATTCATTTGCTTATAAAACGGGACTACAAAGCTTCATAAATGGCTTTTGAGAAGTCGTTTAAATCGCCAGGTACTCTACTGGTAATCAGATTGCCATCGAGCACCACTGACTGATCCAGAAAATTGGCGCCTGCAGCAACAAGCTCATCCTGAACACCTCCTACGGCGGTACAGCTCTTACCTTCCAAAACACCTGCAGTAATCAGTACCTGAGGTCCATGACAAATTGCTGCGGTAGGTTTACCGGAATTAAAGAAATCGCGTGCAAATGCAACAACAGTCTCGTTTTCACGCAAAATGGCAGGCCCTCGTCCGCCAGGCAAAATAAGTGCATCAAAATCAGATACCGACACATCACCAACAGCTTTCTCTATGCGTATGGTAAAATCACTGTTATAGGCTTTCACTTCGCCAACGGATGGTCCAATTACCGTAACTTCCACACCACGATTTGTAAGATATCCAATTGGCATATAAGCTTCGCCATCGTGAAAACCCTCTGCAACCATCACTGCCACACGCTTAACATCTTTAACTACTTCTGCTTGTGGAGCCTGCTGTTGACATGCTACAACCAAAAGTGAAACCATAAATAATCCAAAAAGCATCTTCTTCATAACTCGTATGTTTTAGTTGAACATATAATTACTTGTTATCCATAAAAATAATAAACAACCTAATTAAAATCTTTTGAAACGACCTAAAGATTGTTAAATAATCACGTCATAAACATCAGTAATACAACACAATATACAAAATCTTAAACAATATATCAAATCATCGCAATCAGCCTATAGCCACAAACGCCTGCATACATTGTACACAGGCGCTTGTAGTGCTATATTATCGTTATAATGGATGACAAACTTAAAACTATTTATACCTCACACCTTTCACATTCATTTGGAGCGTATAAATAGAGTTCATTGCAGTGATAAAAAGAATATTCTGGCTGGCACCGCCAAAAGTAACATTGGCAGTCCATGGCTGATCTATTTTTATATGCTCTATCATCTCACCCGAAGGATTAAAAACCATAACACCATCTCCAGTTAGATACACATTGCCTCTATTGTCGATGGTCATGCCATCTGAACCTTTACTGCAAAAAAGCGTACGATTGGATAGTGTACCATCCGAATGAATCGTGTATGAGTATGTCTTATCATCTCCAATATCTGCCACATACAACACTTTGCCATCTGGCGTACCAATAATACCGTTGGGCTTAACAAGCTCATCGTCAACTATAATAACATCACTACCATCGGGAAGTAGATAATACACCCGTTCATAATAAATTTCCTGTTCGGGATTTTGCCAATACTCCCGCTTATAATAGGGATCCGTGAAGTATATTCCCCCCCTTGCGTCAACCCATAAATCGTTAGGGCCATTCAATTTCAAATTATCGAAATTGTCAATGAGAACATCTACATTTCGTGATGCCACATCAATGGACCAAAGCTGATTGTTCTCATCGGCACAAGCCAGAAGATTGCCTTCATTATCAAAATAGAGACCATTGGCACGCCCACTTTCTTCCATAAACAAAGAAATAGTGCCATCGAGCGACCATTTGTGTATGCGATTGTTAGGCTGGTCGGTAAAATAAACATTTCCATAGGCATCGGAGGCAGGCCCTTCGGTAAATTTAAAAGCATCAGAAACAAGAACCGGTGTAGCTCCATTTGCAATTATGGAGTTATCTGCCTCGGTACATCCTGCCCCAATAAAGGAAAAAATTAGTCCAAAAGATACAAGTAAGAGTTTAATCATCTGTTTCATGGTTAAGATATTATAGATTTGACCTTATAAGTGCTTGAATTGTTTTAAACCATTGATATCAAAATTATAACAACAATCTATACAATTGGTTTTAAGCAAGAAAAATAAACGCCTGAATTGAAAGGTAAGTATAATAATTCTGAAAGATTCAGATAAAGAGATAATTATCTGCAAAAATACGAGTACAACGGGTATCAGGCAGAACTTATTGACTGAATAAACAGTATACTGAAACAATTGAAATGAGGCGTTACAGGCTTATTTTTTGAATATAAAAAAGACTGCAACAACAAGAAAAAACAATCCTACAATATGATTCCATTTAAGAGGCTCTGACTTGAATATAAACACTGAAATAATCACAAAAACAGATAGGGTAATAACCTCCTGAATCACTTTTAGCTCCAGCATATTAAAGGGACCACCATATTCGCGGTAGCCTATGCGGTTGGCTGGCACCTGAAACATGTACTCAAAAAATGCGATTCCCCAGCTGATTAATATTATCGCAATTAGCCCAAGGTTTTGCGACCACTTCATTTCATGAAACTTGAGATGTCCGTACCACGCAAAAGTCATGAAGGTGTTAGATAACACCAAAAACAAAACTGTAAGCAATCCTTTTGTAAGCATCGTTTCTATTTTTTGTGGCGCAAATATAATACGAAAACACATCTGGTAATCCCAAATGTGTTTCGATAGACAAAAGAATTTTGTAGCTGTTAAGTCTCATACTCAAACAACCACCATTTTCTTTTTTAACTCAAGGGCAGCGTTTTCATCTGTCAGGTTTTTAACTATTTCAAGAGAAAATGCCATGGCTGCCCCCACAGATCGACCGGTAATTACTTTGCCTGAAGTAACGGTTGGAGATTCGAGTAACTTAGCGCCGTGCAGATGCTTTTCAAAACCCGGATAACAGGTTGCTTCCTTTCCATTCAGTAAACCCAACTCGCCCAGAATCATTGGAGCTGCACAGATGGCAGCAACCCACTTATTCCGTTCATAAAAAGCCAATACCAGAGACTTTACACGTTCGCTTGCAAAGAGATTATTTGTTCCCGGCAAACCGCCTGGCAATAGAATCATACTTCCGGAATCTACATCCACATCGTCAAGAAAAATATCAGTCTTTACTATAATATTGTGTGAACCATTCACATATGGACTTCCCGGAACCGATACCAACAAGACTTCATAGCCCGCCCTACGAAACACATCTGCCGGGGTTAATGCTTCAACCTCTTCAAATCCATCTGCTAAAAGAATATAGATACGATTCATAACGATTTGTTTTTAGATACTTTTATTTATTAATAAGATATCTCTAAGAGCAGAACAATCGAATAGTTCAATCATCCTAAAAAGTCCAGAAATGTAAATTTAACCGTAATAAATGCATCATGCAAGTTCAAAAATCAATTCTGCCTTGAACAAAAAAAGGAGGCATAAAGCCTCCCTTTTTATGATTGTTAAAACAAGGTTTCACTACCTTACAATTGTAACTTTTGTCGTAAACTTCTGTTGACCAGAACTCACCAACATCATATATATACCTGATGGCAAGTCAACAACAGACTCGCTGATACGATTCAATCCGGCGGGTAAAATCCCGGCTTGACGACCGAAGATTTTTTGTCCGGTTACGTTAAATAACTCTACTGTTACCAAACCAGAAACGTTGAGGTAAAATTCTGCGTTGACACTACCACGGGCAGGATTTGGGAACACAGATATACCGCCATTATTTCCATTGCCGAAAACATCTTCAATGCTATTGTTTGTACCGGGCACCAATACGGCATCAATCACATGTACCACGCCATTTTCTGCTTCTAGGTCGGCGACTGTTACGTGGGCATCGTTGATGAATACGCCATCGTCGTTGATGGTAACTTTTACTTTGAAATCGGTAAGCAGCGTAGCAATCTGCTGTCCGTTACTCAAATCGGTGGATTTGGCCTTCGCGCCAACCACGTGGTAGAGCAGAATGTTGGTCAGGTCGCCGGTTGGGTCGGCAAGCAGCGTGGCTAGCAGACCTTCGGGAAGTGCATCAAATGCAGCATTCGTGGGCGCAAATACGGTGAATGGACCTTCGCCCTGAAGGGCACTCACCAATCCGGCTTCGGTTACTGCCGTAGCAAGTGTGGTGTGGTCGGCACTTCCTACAATGATGTCGACCACTGTGGCAGGAAGCGTTTCACCACTTGATGGCACCAATACGGCATCAATCACATGCACCACGCCATTTTCTGCTTCGAGGTCGGCGACTGTTACGTGGGCATCGTTGATGAATACGCCATCGTCGTTGATGGTAACTTTCACTTTGAAATCGGTAAGCAGCGTAGCAATCTGCTGACCATTGCTCAAATCGGTGGATTTGGCCTTGGCGCCAACCACATGGTAGAGCAGAATGTTGGTCAGGTCGCCGGTTGGGTCGGCAAGCAACGTGGCTAGCAGACCTTCGGGAAGTGCATCAAATGCAGCATTCGTGGGCGCAAATACGGTGAATGGACCTTCGCCCTGAAGGGCACTCACCAATCCGGCTTCGGTTACTGCCGTAGCAAGTGTGGTGTGGTCGGCACTTCCTACAATGATGTCGACCACTGTTGCTGGAAGCGTTTCACCACTTGATGGCACCAATACAGCATCAATCACATGCACCACGCCATTTTCTGCTTCTAGGTCGGCGACTGTTACGTGGGCATCGTTGATGAATACGCCATCGTCGTTGATGGTCACTTTCACTTTGAAATCAGTGAGCAGCGTAGCAATCTGCTGACCGTTGCTCAAATCGGTGGATTTGGCCTTCGCGCCAACCACGTGGTAGAGCAGGATGTTGGTCAGGTCGCCGGTTGGGTCGGCAAGCAGCGTGGCTAGCAGACCTTCGGGAAGTGCATCAAATGCAGCATTCGTGGGCGCAAATACTGTGAATGGACCTTCGCCCTGAAGGGCACTCACCAA
>NZ_KI912105.1:169075-235103 GCF_000517065.1 Alkaliflexus imshenetskii DSM 15055
CACTTCCTACAATGATGTCGACCACTGTGGCAGGAAGCGTTTCACCACTTGATGGCACCAATACGGCATCAATCACATGCACCACGCCATTTTCTGCTTCGAGGTCGGCTACTGTTACTTTGGCATCGTTGATGAATACGCCATCGTCGTTGATGGTAACTTTCACTTTGAAATCGGTAAGCAGCGTAGCAATCTGCTGACCATTGCTCAAATCGGTGGATTTGGCCTTGGCGCCAACCACATGGTAGAGCAGAATGTTGGTCAGGTCGCCGGTTGGGTCGGCAAGCAACGTGGCTAGCAGACCTTCGGGAAGTGCATCAAATGCAGCATTCGTGGGCGCAAACACGGTGAATGGACCTTCGCCCTGAAGGGCACTCACCAATCCGGCTTCGGTTACTGCCGTAGCAAGTGTGGTGTGGTCGGCACTCCCTACAATGATGTCAACCACTGTGGCTGGAAGCGTTTCACCACTTGATGGCACCAATACGGCATCAATCACATGTACCACGCCATTTTCTGCTTCTAGGTCGGCGACTGTTACGTGGGCATCGTTGATGAATACGCCATCGTCGTTGATGGTAACTTTTACTTTGAAATCGGTAAGCAGCGTAGCAATCTGCTGTCCGTTACTCAAATCGGTGGATTTGGCCTTCGCGCCAACCACGTGGTAGAGCAGAATGTTGGTCAGGTCGCCGGTTGGGTCGGCAAGCAGCGTGGCTAGCAGACCTTCGGGAAGTGCATCAAATGCAGCATTCGTGGGCGCAAACACGGTGAAAGGACCTTCGCCCTGAAGGGCACTCACCAATCCGGCTTCGGTTACTGCCGTAGCAAGTGTGGTGTGGTCGGCACTTCCTACAATGATGTCGACCACTGTAGCTGGATGTTCAGCATAAGATAAATGTGCTGAGAAAACAAGTAGAGAAACTGTATAGACCAGTTTCAGCCATTTTTGTTTGTAAAACAAGTCAAAATGTTTCATAGCTTATTAGTTTAATGGTGATTAACATGTCTATAACATTTCAACTGTTTTTTTGTTTAATCTTTTTTCATTTTTCTTAAACAAAAACGCTGTAACCCTTAAATTTACTGAAAAAAAAATTGTAACTTTTTTCAAAAAAATGAGTATCGAACATATCAAATTCTAACTTGTTCAATAGATTATAATCCTCTGGTTGATAAAAAATGCTATTTTTGTCAACCATCTTAAATTATCTCTATGTTAAAGAATCATGGCGCAAAAACAGCCATAACTTTTGGTAACGACCAGATTAGTTATGGCAATATGTTTGGGAAAATCGAAAAATTCTCAGCCTCATTTGAACTTGGTGACGGCGAACATGCTGTAATCTATTCGGAAAACCGGCCAGGCTGGTTCTACGCTTTTTATTCCATCTGGTATAAAAAGGGGGTAGCAATACCCATTGATTTTATGGCCACCATTTCAGAAGTGGCATACATTCTGAAAGATTCCACGCCATCAGTAGTGATTGTTTCTGCTGACAAGAAAGCAGATATGGAGGCCGCAATATCAGAAGCAGGCATCCTCACACAGATAGTTGTTATTGATGAATTAGATAGTTTTGAGCCAGAACTTACATCTTCAAATGGGTTTCCAAATCCTGAACCAAACAATACTGCTGTTATCATATATACGTCAGGAACCACTGGTTCACCTAAAGGTGTAATGCTAACTTATGAGAATCTTCTGGCAAACATCCGCGGTGTGGCAGAATATATGCCGATATATCATCCCAATTCACGCGTAATGGTATTACTGCCATTGCATCACATCTTCCCGCTATTGGGCACGATGATTGCACCGATGTATGTAGGCGGAATGTCTGCAATCAGTCCATCCATGACTTCCGAGGACATTATGAAAACGCTTCAGAACAATAAAATAACGATTCTGATAGGTGTTCCACGTCTGTATGCAGCCATCCGAAAAGGTATTGTAGATAAAATAAATAAGAGTGGCGTTGCCAGGATGCTTTTTGCTCTGGCCAAAAAAGTTGACTCACAAAAATTTTCCAGAAAGATATTTGGCACTGTTCATAAAAAATTTGGTGGTGCCATGGAATACTTAGTATCAGGTGGAGCAGCTCTTGATCCTGAGGTAGGAAATGATTTTAAAACGCTCGGATTTGAAGTACTCGAAGGGTATGGCATGACTGAGCTGGCGCCAATGATTACGTTTACACGCCCCGGCCGCGTGAGAATCGGCTCACCCGGCGAAGCGCTGCCAGGCACACAAATACGCATCGTAGAAGATGAAATCACAGTTACAGGCGCCAACGTGATGAAAGGTTACTATAAACGTCCTGAAGAAACAGCTGAAGTAATTAAAGATGGATGGCTATACACTGGTGATTTGGGATTTCTGGACGAAGAAGGCTATCTCTACATAACCGGCCGGAAAAAAGAGATTATTGTACTCTCAAACGGAAAAAATGTGAATCCGGTTGAATTGGAAGAGAAAATTCTGGCATCTGACCTGGTGAAAGATTGTGGTGTATTTTTCCATGAGGAGCAGATTCAGGCAGTCATCGTTACCGAAGATTCACAAGACGACAACAATGTTATCTATGAAAAAATTCGTGCCGAAGTAATCGAACCCCTTAACATGTCGGTATCCTCATACAAAAGAGTAATGAGCTTCTACCTTACCAGAGAAGAGTTGCCACGAACAAGACTGGGGAAACTTCAGCGATTTAAGCTAAAAGAATACGCACATGCCGAACAAACTGAATCTGTTACCGAAGAAATACCGCAATCAGAGGAGTACAATATGCTCGCCGGTTTCATCAATCTCGAGAAAGGTAAAAAAGTGAAACCGCATCACCATCTTGAATTGGATTTGGGGATGGACTCTCTGGACCGTGTCGGATTACAGGTATATATCCATCAGAATTTCGGCATCGACATTGAAGCTGCTGAATTAAGTAATTTCGGTTCTGTGGCAAAACTTGCGGAATACGTAGCTGAGAAGAAAACCAAAATGGAGGATGGAATCATTAACTGGACCGAAATCCTACGTGAAAAAGTTCATTTTAAACTGCCTGTATCCTGGTATCCTACATCCATCATGATGCGTCTCTCAAAATTTTTCTTCAAAATATATTTTAGATACAGAAGTAAAGGTGAAGATAATATTCCTGAAGGCCCCTGCATTATTGCACCGAACCACCAGAGTTATTTTGATGGGCTATTTGTATCATCCCTGTTAAGAACACGTCAAATTAGAAAAACCTATTTCTATGCCAAAGCTCAGCATGTGAAACTGCCCTTCTTAAAGTTTCTGGCACAACGTAACAATGTGATTGTTGTGGATTTAAACAGAAACCTAAAAGAATCAATTCAGAAGCTCGCCGAAGTATTGAAGAATCAGAAGAACATTATCATTTTTCCTGAAGGAACACGCAGCTTAACAGGCGATTTGGGGCAGTTTAAAAAAACCTTTGCCATTTTAAGCAGAGAACTCAACATCCCCGTTGTGCCTGTTTCTATCAAAGGTGCCATTAATGCACTGCCCAAAGGCAGCATTTTTCCGCGACCATGGAAGAAAATTGAAGTGGAATTCCTTCAGCCTGTGTATCCTGAAGGAAATAGTTATGAACATATTGCCGATACAGTAAGAAATAGAATTATCAACAACATAGAAGGGGGCTATTAAGCCCCCTCTTTTTTTTTATCAAATTGCGATAAAGAAGCTCTATAACCTTGAGAATAATATAAATACTATTGAGGCTATAACAAAATATCCCACATCAATTGCAGCCAATGTTTTAAAACGCCTCCAATCAGCAATCTGAAACTTCATCATTGACTTTGTCCATGCTGAAAAGGCAACTACAATAGCTACCGGCACCCAAATACTGAAGGGAGCTACTAAGAAATAGAGCAAACCAAAAATTGCGGTGGAGATAAACTGAAAAACCATTTCATAAGGAAAACGCGGCTTGCAGGTGCATTTTTCATCGATGCTTAAGTTCGCACCGCACAGGCAAATGTAATTCAACGCTTTTAACCAGTATTTCCCAAATAATACGGTATACCACAACGCACCTATTGCGTAAACTACGATAACTGCTATTGCATACCAAAGCCATGACACATGGGAAAACAACCGACATAATTCTGCATACGATTCCATATCTGTAGATTTAATTAACAATAGAGAAACTTAAAACTAATTTTTTAATTAAGCAATAAGCCTGATAGTCCATCAGATAAACCACGCCACTCATCTGATGCTACGCCCTGCCTATCTGTTTTCTCCACATCGCTTTTTTAACAAAAAAACATTATTACGCTTTCCCATTATAAAAAGTAACTCTATTTTTGTGGCAAATCCGCAAAAACTCAAAAGAATGACAGGCACTCTGGTCAATGTTGCTGCCATAATAGTTGGCGGCTCCATCGGGATTATTTTCAGAAAAAAACTACCGCAAAAAACCATCGATGTTGTTTTTCAGGGCATCGGATTGGTTACATTTGCCATAGGTATTTCAATGTTTCTGAAAAGCCAATGGCTGATTGTCGTTGTTTTATCTATTCTGGTCGGAGGCATAACTGGCGGATTACTACAGCTAAACACACGCATACAACAATCATCTAATCGTTTTCGCGAGAAATTTAAAGGCACCGGAGAGAATTTCGCCGAAGGTGTAACAACCTCATTTCTCCTGTTTTGCATGGGGGCAATGACCATCTTAGGCGCCATCGACGAAGGACTTGGTAACGGTTCTGAACTGCTTTTCACCAAATCACTAATGGATGGTTTTGCCTCAGTAGCGCTCGCTGCCGCCCTTGGCATAGGCGTAATCTTCTCCATTGTTCCCCTGTTCATATACCAAGGAAGCTTAACGCTTTTGGCCATTTATCTTGGTAGTTTTTTTGATACGGCCATAATTAATGAGTTGTCGGCCACTGGCGGTGTTTTGCTTTGCGGATTAGGTCTCAACATATTAAATGTTACAAAAATTAAGGTCATGGACCTACTTCCTGCAATCATCTATGCCCTGATTTTTGCTTACATTTACAGCAAATTCATCTAATTAAAACGGAAAACATTGGAGCAGTCAATACAAGATAGATTATCTATACTTTTTGAGAATTGGTCGGGAGAACCGGTGGTTACCATATCCGAATTACCCCCATCAGGCTCTTACCGTGTCTATTGCAGGATAACCGGTGAAACCACCAATGTGCTCGGCGCATACAATCTCGATATAAAAGAGAACAGGGCATTTATCGAATTCAGTCGTTTTTTCAAGTCCCGTGGCCTTAAAGTTCCTGAAATCTTTTCGGTTGATGACCACATGCAATGTTATCTTTTAGAGGATTTTGGAAATACCACACTTTTCGATTGGCTTTCAACCACGCGTCATAACGTTGAAATACCCAATGAAATAGCAGAATTTTACAAACGAACCATTGAAAGTTTGATTGATTTTCAGCTGGAAGGCCGGGAGCTGGATTTCTCTGTTTGCTATCCGCGCGACAGCTTCGACAAACAATCGATGATGTGGGATTTGCACTACTTTAAATACTATTTTCTGAAATTAGCCCGCATAAGTTTTGATGAGCAACTGCTTGAAGATGACTTCAACCGCTTTGCCGACTTTCTGTTACAGGCTGATGTTGAATATTTTCTATACCGCGACTTCCAAAGTCGCAACGTGATGATTGCAGATGGCGAACCTGCTTTTATCGACTATCAGGGCGGTAGAAGAGGTGCTTTGCAGTATGATTTGGCGTCGCTGCTCTTTGATGCAAAAGCCGATTTGCCAAATGCGTTTCGCGAACAGATGCTCAACCACTACATACTTAATCTCTCATCAAAAATAAAGGTAGATGAGGCTCAGTTCCGCAAACTGTATAATGGCTATGTACTCATCAGAATCATGCAGGCGATGGGAGCATACGGCTTCAGAGGTTTTTACGAGAAAAAAGAACACTTTTTAAAAAGCATCCCTTTTGCACTGAACAATCTTCGCTATCTGCTTGACAATAACAACATTGACACGAATTTTCCAACATTGGCAAGTGCATTAAGAGAAGTTACCAAGTCAAAGATGCTGCAGCAGATATCTGTAGAGCCGCAACTATCTGTTTCTATAAACAGTTTTTCATATAAACGTGGTATCCCCATCGACTATTCGGGTAATGGTGGCGGATATGTATTTGATTGCCGGGCCATACACAATCCCGGACGATACCAGGAGTATAAAACTAAAACAGGAAAAGACCCTGAAGTGATAGCCTTTTTTGAAAAAGAGGAAGATATGAGTATTTTTCTGCAAAACATCTATGCATTGGTAGACCAGTCTGTTGAGAAATATATTGCACGTGGGTTTAAACATTTGATGGTAAGTTTTGGTTGTACGGGAGGCCAGCACCGTTCGGTGTATTGTGCCGAAAAGCTATCTGCCCATCTAAAAAACAAGTATCAGGTAAACATCAAACTGAAACATGTTGAGCAGGAGATGAAAGGGTAAAAAACACCTGTAAACAACTAACTGAAACAAAACAATGGTCAAAAAGAAATGTGAGTTGGACAAACCCAAAAAACTGAAACCCGAACATAAATTTGAGTGTCGCAGATGTGGCAACACATCCAAAAAGAAAGAGAAACTCTGTAAACCAGATAAACTTGATTTAAAATAGACGTGTAGCATGGGGAATATTCTATCGGTATTGATTGCACTGGTTTTCGTAATGGGCATCGGTGTACCATTACTTTATCCGGTTTTTAAAAAGAAACTGGGTTGGCTGCTTTCCTCAATTCCCCTGCTAATTTTCATTGTTCTGATAGCCGAACTCATACGCCTGCCGGGACGTGAAGCAGCTATTCTGGAATCGTCATGGAGCATGTTTGAGGGGCTCGATTTTTCATTTCGATTGGATGGATTAAGTTTAATTTTTGGATTGCTGATTAGTGGAATTGGTTTTCTGGTGCTTCTTTACGCATCCTATTACATGTCAAAATATGACCGTCAGGGTCACTTTTTCACGTACCTGATGCTCTTCATGGGTGCAATGACGGGCCTGGTGTTTTCAGATAACCTCATCGCACTCTTCATTTTTTGGGAGTTGACCAGTGTGGCGTCGTTTTTTCTCATTGGCTTTGATCACCATCAGGAAAAATCGCGTCAAGCCTCATTGCAAGCACTGCTTATTACAGCATTTGGTGGGCTTAGCCTGTTGTTTGCAGTAATTCTTACAGGTCATATAGCAGGAACGTATCGCATAAGTGAGCTACTCGAACAAAGCATCCATCTGGGGAATCATCCGCATTACTATCTGATTTTAAACATGGTGCTGATTGCTGCTTTCACCAAGTCGGCTCAATTTCCGGTACACTTTTGGCTACCGGGCGCCATGCAGGCTCCAACCCCCGTAAGCGCCTACCTGCACAGCGCCACAATGGTAAACGCCGGTGTATTTTTGTTGCTTAGGCTATACCCGCTTTTGGGAGGTACAATTCTTTGGAAATACGCACTCATCCTCACAGGTGGTATAACCATGTTTCTCGGGGCTTTTTTCTCGATGGGTCAGCGGGACTTTAAGCGAATTCTGGCCTTCACCACCATTAGTGCGCTAGGCACAATGGTCTTACTTATTGGCATTGATACCGGAAGCTCATTAAAAGCAGCACTGGTTTTCTTTATTGTTCACGGGCTTTACAAGGGCGGATTGTTCATGATTGCAGGCATCGTGGATAAAAGCACCGGCACACGAGACATCTACCAACTCTCGGGACTTTATAAATCCATGCCTTACACCACAGCAGCAGCTTTTCTGGCAATCATCTCGATGGCAGGGCTTCCGCCGATGCTCGGCTTTATTGGCAAGGAGCTGATTTATGAAGCCAAGCTTCAACTGCCTGAAATATCATGGATTGTACTGCCTCTTGGTGTGGGCGCAAATATAATGATGGTGGCTGTTTCCATAACGGTTTTTGTAGAACTTTTTCTGCCATCAAAAAAGCATATGGCACAAACGTTGATAAAATATAAGGAGAAAGAGCTCCCGTATTCATTTTTGCTTGGACCTATCGTCTTGGCAATACTGGGACTGGCGCTCGGATTGGCTCCGCATATTTTGGAAAATGCCATTGCCAATGGTCTTTTTTTCATGAGAAGTCACACCACCGATGCCAAACTATCGCTTTGGCACGGCTTTAACGATGTACTTTTGTTAAGCATTTTCACCATTTTGTGCGGGGTATTGGTCTTTGTCATACGTAAACCTGTTACAAAGTTCATATCACGCATCATCAGCCTTCTCGATAGATACCATCTGCCCACCCTTTTTGCCAACATGATAAACTACTATCTATATCTGGCGGCAAAAAACACACGACGCATACAACATGGATACCACAGGTTTTACCTCATCACATTTTTCTTAGTCGCGATTGGCCTAATTGCTTTGCAACTCGTTAGAATCAATACAGTAGAGTTGCTTCCAAGCAGTTTTTCACCCATAAAAACACATGTTGTTTTGCTCCTATTTGTTTCATCGCTTTCGGTGATTTTTGCAGTAGTAGCAAAGACAAGACTTTCAGCCATCCTGGCTATGGGTCTTTTGGGTTACGGAATCGGTATGTTATATCTGTTTTATGGCGCGGTTGACCTAGCCATCACACAGTTTCTGGTGGAAACCATTATAATGGTAATTTTTGTGATGGTAATATACTATCTGCCAAAGTTTGCAGTGATGTCATCAAAATTGTCACGTATTCGCGATGCCATCATTTCGCTTGTTGTTGGCGCATTTGTTACGCTTGTCATCATTGAGTCAGAACTGATAAAACCAGAATCGCCAATCTCCTCTTTCTACGTTGAAAATGCATACATAGAAGCCAAAGGCAGGAATATTATCAACACCATACTCATCGATTTCAGGGCGTTGGATACTTTAGGCGAAATGGTCGTAATTACAATGGCTGCAGCAGGTGTTTTTTCGCTGTTTCGATTCCAGATTAAACGACTCAAGCAAAAGGAAGGTGCCGATAAAAGCGATGGTTCATCAGATATAATATCATAAAACCAATCCAATTGATAATTCACATTAATCATTACAAATGCAAAACATCATACTAGAAAAAATAGCCAGTCTGTTTCTGAAAGCAATGATCATCGTATCGTTCTGGCTGTTGCTTCGTGGGCATGATGAACCCGGAGGTGGTTTCATTGCAGGTATTATCGCTTCCACAGGCTTTATTTTATATGCCATTGTTTATGGTTCGGTAGCCGTTGAAAAAATCCTGAGATGGAACACCCGCAACTGGATGGGCATTGGATTGGGAATAATCTTCATTGCTATAATAATTCCCATTTTCATGGGATACCCGCCATTAACAGGCGTATGGATGCCCACACCATCATTTCTGGATGGTTTTATTCACATTGGCACGCCCATATTGTTCGATATCGGCGTGTACATTGCTGTCATTGGAATTATTTTATCTATACTCATAACAATTATGGAGGTTTTAAAATGGAACTCGTAATTGCAATTTTCATAGGGTTACTGTTCGCATGTGGCGTATATCTCATTCTGCGAAGGAGTATTGTGAAGGTCATTCTGGGCATTTTCGTGCTCAGCAATGCCACCAACCTTATAATTTTTTTAGCTGGCGGCATCAGATCGGAACAAATACCTTTCATCGCTGAAGGAGAACAAACACTAGACCCTGCATTAATAAACGATCCCGTAGCGCAGGTACTCGTTTTAAAAGCCATCGTAATAGGACTCGGTATTGCGGCTTATATCCTGGCATTAAAATACAGATATTTCCAGGTTACCGGTACCCACGATCTTGATCTACTCAAAAACACCGACCAAAGATGAGTTTATTCGCACTGTTACTTTTACCTTTTGCGTATATAATTCTTGCTTTACTCATTAAAAAAGCATCGATTAAGAAGCGACTGGCCATTTTGTTTGCCACTGCAAACTTTTTGTGGGCACTGGCACTAATACCGCTAGTACAATTTAAGGAGATGATTGTGGTTCAAACAGGCGGATGGCAAGCGCCTTATGGAATAACGCTGGTAGCAGATAAACTGAGTGTTTTTATGCTGGTTATGGTAGCCATCATTTTTTTGGTTACCACCATATATGCAACGCAGGCAGTAGATAAAGAGCGACGAAAAAGCGGACACTACTTTTTTTCTTTTGGTATTCTGATGGGTGTGAATGGCAGTTTGATTGCCGGAGATGTATTCAACCTATACGTTTGGTATGAGGTTATGCTGATGTCCTCATTTATTCTCATAAGCCTTGGTGGTGAGAAAGCCCAAATGGAAGGCTCAATTAAATACCTGATTCTCAACCTTATTTCCGCCTTGTTCTTTGTTTCCGGCGTGGGGCTGCTTTATGGTAATCTGGGTTCGCTTAATATGGCGGATTTATCAAGAATTATTGCCAACCAACCTGAATTACTTCCCCAACTCAACCCGGCACTTATTCTTATGTTTGTAAGTTTTGCCATCAAAGGCGCTCTGGTTCCGTTCTTTTTCTGGCTTCCGGCTTCGTACCACACACCTCCACCGGCCGTTACGGCTCTGTTTGCAGGACTTTTAACCAAGGTTGGAATATACTCGCTTATACGTTTTTATACGCTATTTTTATATCATGATGCCCCTTTCTGGAACCAACTTATACTTATCATGGGCTCACTGTCGATGATTATAGGTGTATTTGCCGCCTCTTCGCAATACGATTTCAGAAAGATACTCTCATTCCATATCATTAGCCAGGTGGGATATGCCGTTATTGCACTGGGATTTTATTCGGTTGCAGGGATTGCTGCGGCCATATTCTTTCTGGGCCACAACATGCTATCCAAAACAAACGCCTTTTTGGTGGCCGGTTGGATTAAACATCATAAAGGCACACTCAATCTAAAAACACTCGGTGAAGTTTATAAAGAGAGTACCATCTGGGGAGTATTGTTCTTTATCTCAGCATTTAGTCTGGCCGGACTCCCTCCTTTAAGCGGTTTTGTAGGAAAATATCTTATTATTAAGGCTGGCATCGAAGCCAATCAGCTAACCGTTACGTTAATAGCACTTTTTGTAGGGCTGTTCACGCTTTTCAGCATGGTTAAAATCTGGCTGGAGGTATTCTGGAAAAACAAACCTCGCGATAAAGTGGTTAAAGCGCCCCTGCCTCCGCCCAAAGACCACTGGATGCTGACAACCTCCGTGGTTATGGCAATCTTAATTGTAGCGATGGGCGTTTGGGCGCAGCCTATTATCAACTTTTGCGAAGCAGCCGCATTTGACCTTATGAATCCTGATAAATACATTGAATTTGTTCTGGGAAAGTCCTGATGTGACATTTAAAAGCACAACACACCATGAAATTGTATTATCTCACATACCTCTTTTTCTATTTCGGCCTTAAGATTATGCAATCAGGCTGGATGGTTGCATGGCAGGTTATAAAAGGATCAGACGGAAACAATGGTACAGTGATTGAATACCACACCCGCATCAAACGTTCCTGGCTTCTGGTTTTGTTCTTTAACTTGATAAGTATGACACCTGGTGCCCTCTCTCTGGATTTAATAAACGACGATTCCGTTATCGAGGTTCACCTGCTGGATGCGAAGGAAAAAGAGAACTTTCTTAAAATTGTTGCCAAAATAGAGTCCCTAATCCTAAAAGCTGCTTAATACAAAGAATATGGAACCATCTAAATTTTTAACAAACGCCTCGAACATAGCCATCTTCATCATGACGGTGAGCCTGCTGTTTCCAATGTTCAGACTATTCAGGGGGCCTTCCCTATCTGATCGTGTGGTGGCTCTGGACCAGATGGAACTCATCATCATGGGGATGATACTTTGTTATGTAATTCGAACACGCAACACAATTTATCTGGATGTTGCCATGATGGGCTCCTTTCTTTTGGCGCTGGGTGCAATGATAATTACCCGTTATCTCTTTAAACGAAAAATTAAAAATGATTGAATATATAACAGGAATAATTGTTTTACTAAGTGCTTTGGTCGTTTTAATTTCTTCCATTGGCATCCTTAGTTTCAAAAATCTTTATGCCCGCATGCATGTGGTCACAAAAGTTTCCTCATTTGCCATATTGCTATTGCTAATAGCCATCAATCTGCTGTTTTTAAAAATTTCAGTAGTCATTCAAACACTTATCATCTTTCACGTATTGATATTTCTCTCACCGGTTGCTGCTCATGTAATAGCCAAAATATCAAAACTGCTGAAGCAATACGAGGAGGAGCATAAAACACCGCACGAGGAGGAGCAACGATGATCAATGCAATGATTTTTGCCGCCGGTCTGGGTACACGCCTACATCCCTACACAGCCAATTGCCCAAAAGCATTGGTAAAAATCGGACAATTCACGCTACTTGAAATTGCCCTGAAAAAAATGCAACGACTTCAGGTTAAGAGAGTGGTTGTAAATGTGCATCATCATGCCGGGCAGATTATTGACTTCCTAAAAAAGCACCAAAGCAGAAGCTTTGAAATAGTTGTTTCAGATGAGACCGACCAACTTCTTGATACCGGGGGTGGGCTTCGGAAGGCTGCTTCTCTTTTCACTGAAAAACTGCCAATTCTCATATATAACGCCGATGTGTTAACTTCTGCAAACCTCAATCAATTGTTGCAAATGCATGAAAATGAAAAAAACATGGCAACACTAATGGTGCAGAATCGGAATGCTTCAAGATTTTTGCTTTTCGACGACAATAATGAACTTTGTGGATGGCAGAATCCCAAAACCGGCGAAGAGAAATGGGTGACTCATGAGCAGGACAATATTATTAAGCTTGGCTTCAACGGCATACAGATAGTAGATTATACGATTCTGGATCTCATACAGCAAACCGGAGCTTTTCCAATTATACCAGAATATCTTAGAATTGCGGCAAAGCACCGCATAGCGGCATGGCAAAACTGGCAAGGCAGTTGGTTCGATATCGGTACGCCCGATAAGCTGAAAACGGCCGAAAACTACTTCCTTAGCTGTTCTCCAGATGAAAGAGACAACTTCTTTTAAGCAAAAAGAGGGAGCTCCATCGGAACCCCCTCTTTTTTTTGCTCTCCAAAATTATTCGGCAGCCTCTTCGATGTTTTCAGCAACTTCTTCAGCAATCTCTTCTGCTTCATCTGCAACTTCAACAAGGGCTTCTTCAGCTTCATATTCAACTACTACTTCTTCCTGTTGAGCTTTGGGTGCACTGTTTCCGGCACAACCGGCAAACATCATGGCGATAACGCCAAAAACTAATACTACTTTTTTCATTTTCTGTTTGTTTTGTTTAGTTATTATTGATTAATCATTGGGGTGTTGAGACGCCAATAATGCCGCAAAAGTAATAATTGATTTTACTTGTTCAACGCCTAAAGCCTTATCAACTAAAAAAAAAATTAGACGCATTACTCCAAACTACAACATCACAAACAAAATACACACTAATACGCTTGACTACAGGACTATACAAGTAAGGCAACAAAAAAAAATCTTTGTAAAAAAAAACAAAAAAATATTATTGAGCAGGTTTAAACAGCCCAAGATCATCTATACTAAAATTAGAGATGTACTCAGCGCGTGCACGGTTTTCGGCACGTCCCATCTTTATGTACACATCGGTTGACAGACGAAACGAATCATTACGTTCAGTATCAAGCAATAGCAGATATCCCATTATGATGTGACCAGCCATTTCAACCATGCGTCGGGCATGAAAATCGATGTATTCATTGTCTTTAACCTCCACAACCTGACGAACAGCCTTTTCATACTCCTCAGTCATACCAATAAGTGTACGTCGATACCCGTGTAATTCAGGTTTTAAAGTCATGGCCTCAAACTCGCGGATGCGCTCCAGATAGGCTCCGGTGGTTACTCCTCGAATCGCTGCCACCACCTGCAATTGCGTGGTACCTTCGTAAATAGTTGTGATACGGGCATCTCGGTATATTCTTTCGATAGGATAATCTTTCATAAAACCACTACCGCCATGAATTTGCAATGAATCATAAGCCAATTGATTGCAGTACTCACTCGTCATACCTTTCAAAAGCGGGGTAAAAAAGTCAGCCAGACGCTGGTAATATTTCATATCGCTGCGCTCTTCCTTGGTAAGCTGACGTGTTTCGCTAATATGCATATAGCTTTTATAGATATCGACGTAGCGTGCTGTTTCGTATAGTAGCGTGCGACTTGCATCCAAACGCGCCTTCATTGAAGCAACCATTTCATATACAGCAGGAAACTCGATAATAGCCTTTCCAAACTGCTTACGTTCATCGGCATAAGCAATGGCCTCTCTGTAGGCAGCTTCAGAAACACCAACCGACTGAGCACCAATGCCAAGACGGGCGCCATTCATAAGCGCCATAACGTACTTAATAAGTCCCATCTTCCGATCGCCAACCAACTCTGCTGGTGCATCTTTAAAAACCAGTTCACAAGTGGGCGATCCCTTTATACCCATCTTATTTTCAATTCGACGAATGGTAACAGCCTTGTTATTGCGGTCATAAATAAACATGGAGAGTCCACGGCCGTCGCTTGTTCCAGCTTCACTTCTGGCCAGCACCAGCGACACATGTCCGTCTCCATTGGTAATGAAGCGCTTCACGCCGTTTAGGTACCACTTACCGTCTTTCTCGTTAAGCGTTGCTTTAAGCTGCACAGCCTGAAGATCTGAGCCGGCATCCGGTTCAGTTAGATCCATCGCTGCCGTTTCGCCATTTGATATACGTGGCAAAAAGCGCGACTTCTGATCTTCTGATGCAAATTCATTAATAGTTTCAGCACAATCCTGCAAACCCCAGATGTTTACAAATCCGGCATCGGCACGCGACACGATGTCAGCGGCCATAATATAAGGTACGATAGGAAAATTAAGGCCTTCGTATTTTCGAGGCAGGGTGATTCCCATCAATCCGGCTTTCACCAAAGCGTCGAGGTTTTCCTGTGTGCCACGGGCATATATTACCTCATTATTCACAATTTTTGGACCTTCGGCATCCACGCTTTCAGCGTTGGGAGCCACAATATCCCCGCATATTTCGCCTACAATTTCAAGTACTTTCTCGTAACTGTCCATCGCATCTTCAAAATCCATCGGGGCATAATCAAACTTATCCTTGTCGGCAAAGCCTTGCTCCTTGAGCGTTACAATTTTCTGCATCAAGGGGTGTTGCAGATGAAAAAGTAAATCTGGGTTATCTGTGAAAAAATTAGCCATTTTTTTTATTGTTGGGGATTGATTGAACCAATCCGTTATACAACATCTGTTTTACCGAACAACTTTCTATTTGCTGTTCTTTTTATAATATTTGATCATCTTAGGAATGATCTCCATCACATCACCGGTAATTACATAATCGGCAATTTTATTGATGGGAGCGCCCGGGTCATTGTTAATGGCTATTACCATCGAAGACTCTTCCATCCCGGCAGTATGCTGAATTTGCCCTGAGATTCCGCAAGCTATGTAAAGTTTTGGGCGCACAGTAATACCGGTTTGTCCAACCTGTCGGTCGTGGTCGGCATATCCGGCATCTACAGCTGCACGTGAAGCACCAACCTCTGCGCCAATCACTTCAGCCAAATCATACAGCACCTGGAAGTTCTCTTTTGAACCCATGCCATATCCGCCCGATACTATTATAGATGAATTTTTAATGTTTACGCGGCTTTTTTCCATGTGGCGTTCAATCACCTTCACCACCAGATGTTCATCCTTAAGATATGCGTTTACATCGATTAAACGGACAACACCTTTATAGTTTGGGTCGTATATCTCTTTCTTCATCACGCCCTCACGAACAGTGGCCATCTGCGGACGACAGTCGGGGTTTATAATGGTTGCAACAATATTTCCACCAAAAGCGGGACGAATTTGATAGAGAAGATTTTTGTAAACCTTACCTGCCTTTTTATCCTCGTGATCGCCAATTTCGAGCGCAGTACAGTCGGCAGTTAGTCCGCTCACCAATGCTGACGACACGCGGGGACCTAAATCACGCCCCATTGTGGTAGCACCCAAAAGCCCTATCTGAGGTTTTAACTCCCCGAAAACGCCATTCACTATGGCAGCATGTGGCAGTGTTGTATATGGGTCGAGTCGGGGGTCATCACCAATATGCACCACATCGGCACCAAATGGGAAGATTTGTGTCTCAACACCTTTAAGTTTGTGGCCCAACACAATAGCTTCCAGCTTACAGTTGAGCGTATTGGCGAGGGTGCGGCCTTTAGTGAGCAATTCAAGACTCACATCAGCCACTTTGCCTTCATCCATTTCACATATAACAAATACGTTGTTCATGAGTATTCTATTTCTTTATCCGGTTTTGTCCTGTTTCTGAAGCCTCACTATCTAAATAATGTGAAGATTATATTTGGTTTTACCGGTTACGTTAATTGAAAAAATATTAGGATCAATCTCAGGTTCCTAACCAATTGTATGGTTAACTATCAGTTCCTTAATTAACTCTTCAATATCTTTATCGGATGAAGTCAATACTTTCGATTCTTTGGCTTGAAAAACTACATTCTCAATGGTTTTTACTTTGGTAGGAGAGCCTGATAGTCCTAACCACTTCGAGTCTGTTTCCACATCGTTTACGCTCCATTCCTGAATGTTCAGATATGGCCTGTCTGCCGACATATCGATGTAATCTTCTGCCTGAGTTTGACGTTCAGACATGGTGCGTGCGTGCTTATATTTCATCAGAAGCTTGGCAGCACGTGGGCGACAAGGCGCAGCAGAAGAGTTCACGGTTATAACGCATGGAAGCGGTGATTCTACTGTTTCAACGCCTCTTTCTAACCTGCGTTTAATTTGAATCTTCCCTTTTTCAGCTTTAAGAACCTCTTCTGCATAAGTTACCTGTGGCAAATTTAACTTCTCCGCAACCTGAGGCCCCACCTGAGCCGTATCACCATCAATGGCCTGGCGCCCGGCAATAATTAAATCAAAGGACTTTATTTTTCGAATGGCGCATGCAAGTGCATAGGATGTGGCTAGCGTATCAGAACCTGCAAAGGCTCGATCGGTTAACAGATAGCCATCATCGGCTCCGCGAAAAAGTCCTTCACGGATTATATCAGCTGCCCTTCCGGGCCCCATCGTTAAGAGGGTAATGGTTGTACCTTTATACTTTTCTTTCAGGCGAAGCGCTTGCTCCAGAGCATTTAAATCCTCCGGATTGAAAATAGCAGGCAGAGCTGCCCTATTTACCGTACCATCGGCCTTCATCGCATCTTTGCCAACATTACGGGTATCAGGCACCTGTTTCGCAAGAACAATAATTTTTAATCCCATTTTAAAAATTTTAAGTTCGTTTGTTTGTAGAAGACCCACAAATATAGAAAAACTGCCGACTTACACAACCCGATAAATATACTGTTATACAACAATTTATCCATTACACAACAACCTTAACTTAGAAATACACCATATTTAACAAATGCTAAAAACCAAAATCACAAAGAGTTGCATTTCATATTTATTATAAATATTCTTCAAGTTTTAACGAAAACGAGTCGGATTTCAACGATTAATTTAGAATCAAACTAAACAAAAAATACAATCATTTCCCTGTGTTGACACTTACATACTTTAACTAAGCGCATCACAACAAACTAATAAATTCGTTGTTTTACTCAAAATGATTAATGCATCAATATTGGACTTTTAAATGCTTTCAGAGCCTGTCAACTCATTTATTTAAACCTTAATATTATATGTTCGGCATACTTTGTTGTGAAGGGGCTAAAGATGCAAGCAGTTCATCCTATTGACACTACACATTTTGTTGCTGGATTAGCGGACATGTCGATTGATGAACATAATTCATTAGCTGCAACTAAGCATGAATTAGCATCAAAGACGGATGAGAAGAGACTTGATTCTGCCATAGAAAAACTTAGAAGTGGTAATTGCTTCCAGATAGAGCTATTAGACTAATGAAATACACTTTTGCCGATGAGTCTTGGTAAGACTATTGGTTTTGGGAGGAGACCGATATACAAAAGCTACACAACTATGACTTAAACATCGCTTATGAAGACTACACTATTCATATTGTCAATAATAGTCATCTTGACAATTACTTTAGGGATAACCGGTAATGCCCATAAACAGCATGACCAAAAGAGCAATAAAACTATGAATCAGATAAAATTGAGAGATTTAACCCCGGAAGAGAAAAGAGTTATCATTCATAAAGGCACTGAACGTCCTTTTACGGGTGAGTTCTATCTTCACACTGAAACCGGAGTATATGCATGTAAACAGTGTGGCACACATCTATACAGAAGTAAGGATAAATTTGATGCACATTGTGGATGGCCATCTTTTGATGATGAAATTAAAGGGGCTGTTACCCGCGTTCCGGATGCTGACGGCCGCCGCACTGAAATTATCTGTTCTGCTTGCGGTGGACACTTGGGGCACGTATTTGCCGGTGAAGGCTTTACAACGAAAAACATCAGACACTGCGTAAACAGTATTTCACTTATTTTCATCCCTGCAAATGAACTGAAACAGCAAAAGTAGGATAGTCAACTTCTAACGAAGCATTATTTTGAATGTGGCCGAAGGAGCATTGGCTACAGGTGTCAGTCGAATAAGATAAATACCGCGCTTTAACTGAGCAGTTTTTATGCGAACAATAAAAGAGCCATCTGATACATCAGTTCTGGAAATCTCTTTACCGGTTAAATCAAACACCTGTACAGAAAAGTCTTTATCTACCTGATTTTCGATAACAATCTCAGAATTAAAGCCATCTACATACACTGATGGTGCTGGTTGGTTATCATCAAAACCACCAGCCATGCTGTTGCCGGATACAAATCCGATAAAAAGCATAGCCAAAAACATAGAGACTCTTATTTGAAAAGAATGATTCATTCTGATAACTGTTGTATTCTATGACTTAATACAAAAATATGAATTAAAGGTTACAAAAAGCTACTTAAAAAAATAATATCACACAAAAACAATTCCATTTTTCTATTTTTGGGGTTACAAAATTTACGGCCATGACAGTCGACTTGTTCATCCCTTGTTTTATAAACCATATTTTACCTGATACTGCCTGGAGCGTTGTCAAAATTCTGAAGAAAGCAAATATTGATGTGGCATATAACCCTTCACATGCCTGCTGTGGACAACCCACGTTTAACAGTGGCTTTTGGCCACAAACAAAAGAAATGGCAGAAAAATTTATCCACGACTTTCCCCACAACCGGCCAATAATAGTTCCTTCAGCATCATGTGCCGCTTTTATCCGAAACCATTACCCTAAGCTATTTAAACATGATGAAGCGCAGCTAGCAAACCTGGAGCGCATCAAAAAAAATGTAATCGAATTATCGGACTTCCTGGTAAATCATATTCACTACACAGATACAGACGCCAGTTTTCCGCACAGGGTGACTTATCACGATGGGTGTTCGGCATTAAGAGAGTATGGATTGAAAAGTGAACCTCGTAAGTTGTTAAACAGCATTAAAGACATTGAGCTTGTTGAAATGGAAGAAACCGAAACCTGTTGCGGCTTTGGTGGAACCTTTATGGTAAAATACACCGCACTATCCATAGCCATGGCTGAGCAAAAAGTTGCAAATGCATTAAAAACAGGCGCAGAATACATCGTATCATCAGAAGCATCGTGCCTAATCAACATCAAAAGTTACATCGACAATAACAAACTGCCAATCCAAACGCTTCATTTGGCTGATGTGCTGGCTGCGACTCTTTATAAATAACCTGTTGACTCATCCAACAAACCATCATCGTCAAAATCAATCATAATATCAGCCGGGGATAGATAAATCTTTCGCTTATAATCTTTGTAAGATTCGCTGGCCTCGGATTCATCTAGTACAAATGTGGCCCAAAGAAAGAGATAATGTCTAAAACCAGCATTTATAACCATTTGATCAATCTCATGCTCAAAGCGCATTTTACCGCGTTTTGAAAGATATTGCCATCCTCGCGCCAAAACACCAAAAAAACCTCGTTCTGAGAAATCCTTTATGTGCATCATTTCATGTGCCCACAAACCAACTTGCGCGTTTAAAGGAACATCATGATAATAAACGCCATTAAAATCATCGCGATTATTAACCCGAATGATATACTTGCGGTTTTCTCTGCTTCGAAACAGTAAAGAACCAAGCGTAGGGCGAACATTCATGGTTGTATTAATGCGCGAACTGCGGGCTTTTATCCGTTGATCATGCAAGAAATAGAGATTATCTGCAATTTTTTCAAGCGGTGCAGCATATTTATCCGGTATGTGCCACGATGCAGGAAAAGTTGAGTCGTATTCTGAGCCATCGCCCCCAGGGAGTGCCTTTGCCCAGAGATTGACACCAACAACTGTAAAAAGGAAGTATAGAAATAGTGAATTTATCGCCAAACGCCTCATATCTCATCTTTTGTAATTCATACGACAATTAATTGCCGATGGTTACAAACCTCAAATAATAAGCCATTTTAGCGTTAAAAACAATTAAGATTCCCTTATCTGAAGACTATGCAGTTTTCGATAGATGCCATCATGCTGTATCAATTCGCTGTGCGTACCTGTTTCAACAATCTCCCCTTCGTGGAAAACACATATCAAATCTGCATTGCGAACCGTTGACAATCGGTGGGCAATGACAATGGACGTGCGGTTTGCCATAAGATTTTCGAGCGCTTGTTGCACCAGAAGCTCAGATTCTGTATCCAAAGCAGACGTGGCCTCGTCAAGAATTAAAATGGGTGGATTTTTCAGCACGGCTCTGGCAATGCTCAACCGCTGACGCTGTCCACCTGAAAGTTTTCCGCCGCGGTCGCCAATCACCGTGTCATACCCATGTGATGTCTCCATGATAAACTGATGTGCATTGGCAATCTTAGCTGCTGCCTCAACCTGTTCGGGTGTTGCGGAATCTACACCAAAAATAATGTTGTTGTATATGGTGTCGTTAAATAAGATGGCTTCCTGATTAACATTGCCCATCAAACCACGTAAATCATGAATCTTGAATTGTCGGATGTCGATTCCGTCAATCAGAATCTCACCCCCCTGAATGTCATAGAAACGCGGCAGCAGATCCACGAATGTGGACTTGCCGCTCCCTGACTGTCCAACAAGCGCAATGGTTTTGCCTTTGGGTATGTGTATGCTTACATTTTTAAGCACGTCGCGCTCACCATAAGCAAAGGTCACATTTTTATATTCAATGCTGTGGTCAAGTGTTTTAATCTCGAGCGGGTTTTCAACCTCTTTGATGGTGATTTCTGCATCCAGAATACGCTCAATGCGTTCATAGGCTGCCAATCCTTTTTGTATGCTAAACAATGCATGCGAAAACGCTTTGGCAGGATTTATTACCTGATAGAAAATTCCGATATAGGCCAGAAAAGCTGCTGGCTGTAACCCACTTTCGGCATTCAAAATCAATGTGCCTCCAAACCATACGACAAGTACAATCACGATGGTTCCCAAAAATTCACTCATGGGATGAGCCAAATCTCTTCGCCGCATCAACTTATTCATGATAAGACGATAGCTGTTAATTTCACCATCAAAACGTGTATTCATGCGGTTTTCGGCATTAAAGGCCTTGATGATGCGCAAACCGGAAAGCGTCTCTTCCAAAACGCCCAGAATGTCTCCCATTTTATTCTGTCCCAACATGGAGCTCTTCTTGAGACTTTTACCAACTTTACCAATGATAAATCCAGCAAATGGTAATATCACGAGAACAAAGATTGTCAGCTGGTAACTAAAAATGAGCATAGTAGTTAAAAACACCAGAATAAGTACCGGATTTTTAAGAAACATATCCAACGACGACATAATTGAGTTCTCAACTTCCTGAACATCTCCGGTTGAACGGGCGATGATATCGCCTTTACGCTCTTCACTAAAGAAGCCCATGGGCAATCTGATGATTTTATCGTAAATAAGTTGACGTAAATCCCGAACAACACCATTACGGATACCTACACTTGTGTACGAAGCCAAATAGGCCGCTGCTACCTTTAAGAATGTACCAAATACAAGAAAAACACCTACAAAAAGCAGCGACCAACCGGGGCCGTATTGCGATTTTAAAAGCGTTATATAATAATAAAGGTTATTCTTAAGCGATGAAAAATCCATAGCCCAAGGCATTAAGGCATACACTTCGCTATCCTGCATCAGAATAATTTCAAGCATGGGCACCATAAGTGCCACGGAGAACACGGCAAATAGTGCCGACAGCAGGTTAAACAGAAAGTTCAGCGCAAGCAAGTGCTTGTACGGTGGTATAAACCTTAAGGCGATTTTCAGAAAATCAGTCATCAATAAAATACAATAAATAAATCAATATAAATTAATTCCGGTATAAGTATGCGGGGTTAACATCCGCAACTCCTCCTTTACCGAATCAGAAACAGCCAGTGTTTCAACAAATTCAGCTATCGAGCGGGCATTAATCACGCTATTTGTGCGTGTAAGTTCCTTCAAGGCTTCGTAGGGATTTGGATACCCTTCACGCCGCAGGATTGTTTGTATGCCCTCAGCAACCACTGCCCAGTTATCTTCCAAATCCTGTTTGATGGCGCTTTCATTAAGCAATAGTTTACTGAGTCCTTTCTGAATGGATTTGATTGAAAGTACGGTATGACCAATCGGAACACCAATGTTTCGAAGGACAGTACTATCAGTAAGGTCACGCTGCAAACGGGAAACAGGCAGCTTCGACGCCAGGTGTTCAAACACCGCATTGGCTATACCCAAATTACCTTCCGCATTCTCAAAATCTATAGGATTAACTTTGTGCGGCATGGCACTTGAACCTACTTCACCTTTCTTAATCTGCTGCTTAAAATACTCCATCATGATGTATGTCCAAAAGTCTCTGCACAAATCAATCATAATGGTATTGATGCGCTTAAAATTATCGAACGTTGCTGCCAGATTATCGTAATTGCTTATTTGTGTAGTAAGTTGCTCACGCTCAAGCTTAAGATGCTCGTTCAGGAATTTATTGCCGAAAGCCGCCCAGTCAACCTCAGGATAGGCAGCATGGTGGGCATTAAAGTTACCTGTAGCACCGCCAAATTTACCCGAAATGGGAATACTCTTCAACAAAGCAAGCTGGGTATTGAGTCGCTCTACGAATACTTTCAACTCTTTTCCCAACCGGGTAGGTGAAGCTGGTTGTCCGTGTGTCTTCGACAGCATAGGTATGTCGCGCCAGTCAGAAGCCATTTGATCCAACTGACCAATTAGCTCTTCGAGCAAAGGATAATAGACATCGTGAACGGCATCCCGAAGAGAGGCTGGTACCGCTGTATTGTTTATATCCTGAGAGGTAAGACCAAAATGGATAAACTCTTTATATGCATCCAATCCAATGGCATCAAACTGCTCTTTTATAAAGTACTCAACCGCTTTAACATCGTGATTAGTAACAGCCTCGATACTTTTTACCCGCTCTGCATCCTCCAGTTTAAACTCTTTGTAAATCTTGCGTAAAGCGTCATATTTACGCTTCTCAAAACCTTGTAACTGATTTAAAGGCAAGTCACATAACGCAATAAAATACTCCACCTCTACCATCACACGGTAACGAATAAGAGCATATTCAGAAAAATAGAGCGCCAGGCCGTCCACTTTGTTACGGTAACGACCATCAATAGGAGAAATGGCGGTAAGTAATTGTATGTCGAGCATGATATTAAAATTGAAATGAACGGCAAAGGTAGTAAAATTGCATCGATTAACTTTTTATTTCAACGCCTAATATTAGCGTTTCAACTACAAGTTTGTGCAGGGAGATGCGTAAAAATCACTATTTTTGATACAACTAAAACTGACACACACTCACATGAAAAGATTCTTAGCAACTGTAATAGTTTTAACAATAATGATGAGCCTGATGGCCCGGAATACAGATGCCAATGAAAGGCCTATTGTGTATCGACTACCAATTTTCAGCAACATCAACAGCACCACCTGGGTACACACGCAAAGAGCTTTTGCTGAAGCAGAAGAATTAAATGCCGAAGTGATTATCATCCACCTGAATACCTATGGCGGAGAGGTTGTGTTTGCCGACTCCATGCGCACAAAAATACTCAACAGCCAGATCCCTGTTCATGTATTTATTGATAACAATGCAGCCAGCGCCGGCGCATTGATTTCAATTGCCTGTAACAAAATATTCATGCGTCCCGGCGCAAACATAGGGGCAGCAACCGTTGTGAACCAATCCGGCGAAGAGATGCCCGACAAATACCAGTCGTATATGCGTTCAACCATTAGGGCAACAGCCGAAGCACACGGAAAAGACACCCTGATTGTTGGCAATGATACCATTGTAAAATGGATTCGTGACCCAAGAATTGCTGAAGCAATGGTTGATGAGCGTGTTGAAATACCTGGGATTATTGAGAAGGACCAGGTTCTTACGTTTACCGCCCTCGAAGCATTGGAAAACGGATTTTGCGATGGCATTGCGAAGAATATGGAAGATGTGCTTGAGCAACTCGGAATTGAAAATGCTAAAATAGTTTCGTTTAAAGCTACTTTCTACGATAACATAAAAGGATTTCTTACAAGTCCCATACTCAGAGGATTTTTAATTCTGGTGATTTTGGGTGGCATCTATTTTGAAATGCAAACTCCCGGCATTGGCTTCCCCATTGCGGCAGCATTGTTGGCTGCCATCTTGTATTTTGCGCCATTATATATTGATGGGCTGGCTGCCAACTGGGAGATAATCCTCTTTACAGTCGGTATTCTGCTCATTGCAGTTGAGATATTTGTGCTGCCGGGCTTTGGGGTTGCAGGTGTCACGGGGATTGTATTTGCCGTCACCGGCCTCGTTTTAAGCATGCTCGACAACGTAGTTTTTGATTTCTCAAATGTGGACACCAGTGCCTTTATGGAAGCTTTTCTAACAGTAATGGGCGGCATATTTGGCGGTTTTATTGTAATGATATATTTAAGTAACAAACTGGTTGGCTCAGAAAATGGACCAGTATCAAAAATTGCGTTAACAACCTCTCAAGACCTTGAATTGGGATATGTAAGTGTGGATTCGAGCATGAAAAATCTGGTGGGTAAGTCGGGGATAACAGCCACCGTATTGCGGCCATCGGGAAAAGTAACCATTAACGATGAAACTTATGATGCGCGTGCAGTGGAAGGATTTGTGGACAAAGATGAGAAAATTTTGGTAACCGGATTCAGTTCAGGTCAGCTAAACGTTAGAAAGCATCAATAATAGAACCTTGTTGGCAACTATTTGTTAGAACTGGACGAAAAAAAATTGCAAGGCCACATACAATCTACTAAGTGATAAGAGATAAGGTGCGATTTGAGAAATTTTGGGCAATAAATAAAAAAAATGCGAAATTTGCTTCTTCCATTATTGGAAAAATCGAAAATTTCGTATTTTTCAGCCGTGATTTCAATCCATTTTTTAACTAAAGGAGGAATAAAAAAATGAAAGGAAAAAAGCTTCCCAAGAAGAATTCCGGCGTCCTTTATCAGGATGAGGATACTCTAAGAAAGTCGGGGGTAAAGCTATCAAAACAGAAGAGATCCAAGAAACCATCCATTTATGATGAAATGGATGACGTGGAGGACGAATATGCATCGGATAATGATTTTGACGATTATTATGAAAACGACATGGTCAACAATGAAGATGAGGACGATGACCTTTACTAGATGAAGACAAACCATTAACTTAAAGTCAGGCAGGTGTAACCAGGTTGCATCTGCCTGTTATATTTTAAAGCACCTAAAATCATTAACCTAACTTTAACAGCCTCGTTATAAAAAGACTTTTAAATATTCATTACCTTTGTAAGATGAAAACCCCCATCAATGGGGGACAGGAAATGAAATAAAACATAATTGTGAAAACAAAGCTTAATGCGATACTATCCGTTGGATTGCTGGTGTTTCTTATACCGGCTACGCTTGGCTTTGCACTCATTCATCACAATTGTCAGGGCTGCGAATGTCACGAGAAGGAGACAGCATTTCTCATAATTCCCAACCCAAACCACCACAACCATTTTACGTGTAGCTGTGCAGCGCATGACAATACTAACAACGCTTGCCACTCTTCGGCAGAGGCAACATGCAGTTGTATGCATACAAATGGAGAACATCACCCCGATTGTGATGTGGATCTGAAAAAATTTGAGGTACCATTTACTTTTTCCCTTTTCTCAAAATGGATTCCAGAGCCAACAATAATCAATATTGCGCTCATACCGGCATCTTTTGTATATAATGAAATTTCAGAATACCCGCTATTCACAAACAGTGGCAACCTCTCTCCGCCAGTAGCTTTATCGGGCGCTGAAAGGCTAATTCTGCACTCCGTATATAGATTATGATAAATTGATTTCCTGCTTCTTTTTTTTGGAGTATTAAATCGCATTTTTTTATCATAATCATACTACAGATGAGACTATTAATAATATTACAGCTATTACTCTTTATAATAACCGGAATATCGGCACAAAACACCGTGGGTGGTTTGGTGTATGAACTAAAAAACGACAATCGGGAGCCTATAGCAGGCGCAAACGTATATTGGTCGGGAACAACCATTGGCATTTCAACCAACGAAGAGGGTCGTTTCCAACTCCCATGGACAGGACAGAACTCAAAACTAGTGGTAAGTTTCGTCGGATTTGAGTCTGACACCATACACATCACTCGTCCGGGGCTAGCATACGAAATAAACCTCTCACAGGACAAATTGCTGAATGAAGTAACCATTGCAGCCCGACAACCTGGCGCACACATATCCAGACTAAACCCTATCACCACAATTGAGATAACCGGAGCAGAATTGTGTAAAGCAGCCTGTTGCAGCCTGGCCGAAAGTTTTGAAACCAACGCATCGGTGGATGTGTCATACACAGATGCGGCAACCGGTGCGAAACAGATTCAACTACTGGGCTTATCCGGAACTTACGTTCAGATGCTTACCGAAAATATGCACACAAGCAGAGGATTGTCTTCTGTGTATGGTCTGGACTTCGTACCCGGGCCATGGATGGAATCCATACAGGTATCAAAGGGAGCGGCATCAGTTACCAATGGTTATGAATCACTAACAGGCCAGATAAACGTACAATATAAAAAACCGGCCACATCGGAAGCGCTGTTTGTGAACGGATTTGCGAGTTCAAGCGGCCGTTGGGAGTCAAATGTGAACACCGGCTTTAACCTTGGCGAAAAATGGCGCACTGCCATCCTTGCCCATTCATCGGCCGATGCAGTTAAAAATGACCATAACAACGATGGTTTTCTGGATGAGCCTGTGACACGGCGCAACACTTTTATGAGTAGATGGGATTTTAGACCCAACAGCCATCTGTTCACACAATTTGGCGTCAAAGTTTTACAGGAAGACCGCACGGGTGGCCAAAAAGTGTTTAATCGCAATGCAGATCCATTCGCTCAAGATGCGTATGGAATCATTGTTGATTCAAAAAATCTGGAGTCCTTTTTTAAAACCGGATACACTTTTGAAAACGATGAAGATAAAAGCGTGGCCATTGTAACCAACTTTACTCGTCACGAACAGGAATCTCTTTACGGAAGAAAGTATTATGATGCTACTCAAAACTACTTTATGGGTAACCTCATCCTCTCCTCCTATATTTCGGATGCGGAAAAGCATAAATACACTACCGGCATAAGTTATATCTATGATGACCTTGCAGAATCGCTTACAGGCGATGTGAGCAACATGTCAATTCCTGACGGCAGTCGAACCGAACACATCGCCGGAGCCTATTTTCAATATACCTATACAATTCCTGAGAAACTTACATTTCTTGCAGGTTTGAGGGGTGATAATCACAATTTGTACGGTTCATTTTTCACACCGAGAGTTCACGTGAGATACAACCCCGATGAACATTTCGTAATCAGACTTTCGGGAGGAAAAGGTTACCGCACCCCAAATGCACTGGCAGAAAACAACCCTCTGCTGGCCACTTCGCGAAGCATAATTATATCGGATAACATTACGTTGGAAGAAGGCTGGAACTATGGGGTAAATCTTACCAATTACATTCATATTGGCCATCGCGAGATGACTTTAAATCTGGAGTACTATCGCACCAGTTTTATCAATCAACTCATAATGGATCTCGATAGAGACACACGTGAGGTTTACTTTTACAATCTGGATGGCAAATCCTACTCAAATGTTTTCCAGGCTGAGGCATCCATGGAAATCTTCAGGGGGATGGATATGGTTGCAGCCTGGAGGATAAATGATGTGAAAGTTACAACCAATGAATCGCTGCAACGAAAAGCACTTCAAAGCAAATACAAGGGAATGTTAAACTTTTCATACGCCACTCCCCTGCCCCGCTGGCAAATTGACTTTACAACCCAGTTTAACGGACCTGGACGAATCCCCACAACAGCAGGAAACCCAACCGTGGAGACAAGAAGACCGGAGCACTTTAGTGCATATCAGATCCACAACGCACAATTAACCCGTTATTATAGAAACTGGAGTTTCTACGCAGGAGTTGAAAACATCGGAAACTATACACAGAATGAGCCTATCATTGATGCCGCTTCTCCTTTTGGCAACAATTTTGACAGTTCGCTGATTTGGGGTCCCCTTATGGGACGCAAATTCTATTTCGGATTCAGATTCAGTATAGACCGTGGATAATTATATTGTAACAGTAAAACTCTATTAAAATCAATTATAAACAAACATAAAACAAGCATTATGAAACTCATCACCTTAATCATTGCTTTTTTAGGCTTTTCAGTTATCTCATTGCATGCCCAAAGCAATGACCGCAAACCGGTAACAACAGAATATTCTGTTAACATTGATTGTCAGAAATGTGTTGATAAAATCACAAAAGAACTTGCTTTCACACGTGGAGTAAGAGATTTACAATTTAGTATAGAAAATCAAACCGTAGCAGTAATCTACCGCCCCGATCGCTTATCGAAAGATGTGATTGAAAAGAAGCTGAAAGACTTGGGTTACGAAGTATCAGAGATAAAGAAAGAGGAAGAGACAAATTAGCAACAAAAAAAAGAGCGTCACAAAACTAACCTTAGATTTTGTGACGCTTTAATTTTATTATACGTGATGGGTACTGTTCTATTTCACCAGAAAATCAAAGAACAGCTCTTCTTCGATATAGCCTTGTAATCTGTCGCCAATTGCAACAGGCCCTACCCCTGCAGGAGTTCCGGTATATATCAAATCACCGATTTTAAGCGTAAAATAACGCGACACATGTGAGAT
This sequence comes from Alkaliflexus imshenetskii DSM 15055, assembly GCF_000517065.1. Classification (GTDB taxonomy): domain Bacteria; phylum Bacteroidota; class Bacteroidia; order Bacteroidales; family Marinilabiliaceae; genus Alkaliflexus; species Alkaliflexus imshenetskii. The sequence goes on from NZ_KI912105.1 coordinate 198,412, forward strand.
GATTTGATCAACGTTAAAAATCATATCTCTGCTATTGCCCATTTGCCGGGGTTGACCATTTACCAGAAGACTAAAATTGATGTTATTTAAATCAGTATACTTTTCCTTGGCCACAAAACCGGAAATAACTGCTGAGCCATCAAAAGCTTTGCATTTTTCCCACGGCAACCCTTTCCCCCTTAATTCATCCTGTAAATCGCGTGCGGTAAAATCTATGCCCAAACCAATTTCATCATAATATCTATGCGCATACTGCGCCTCAATGTTCTTACCCAAACGGCTTATTTTAATTACCAATTCCACCTCATGATGAAAATCTTTGGCAAAATCGGGCAGATAAAACGGTGAATTGTTGCGTAAAATTGCCGAATCGGGTTTCGAAAATACAACCGGCTCAGGAGGAAGCGGATTTTTTAACTCTTTGGCGTGTTCTTCGTAATTGCGCCCAATGCATAATATCTTCATACACACATTATTTTAAAAGATACAAAAAGCCAATGATTACTTTGCGTTAAATTGACGCAGTTTAATAGCGGTAAGAACTTTCTTGGTGTAAAGGGGAAAATCACCATTCATCATCCATCCGTAGTATCCGGGATCCTTTTCAAACACTTCGGTTACGCTAACACCTTTGTACTTTCCAAAATTAAAAACCTCTTCGTCTTTCTCATTAAAAATTATGCGACCGGCAAAATCCGCGTTACGATTAAACGAGGAGAACTCAGCCAGTGAGGCAATGTCATTCTTAAGTTCAGAATAGCGCTCCAACTGAGCCTTTAGGATTTCGAACGTTGCAAGCGTATCAGCTTCTGCACTGTGCGCATCATTCAAATCTTTATCGCAATAAAACTTATATGCGGCTCCTAAAGTCCTTTTTTCCATTTTATGGAAAATTGTCTGTACGTCCACAAAATGACGTTTACTCATATCAAAGTCAACTTCTGCTCTTAGAAACTCCTCTGCTAAAAGCGGAATATCAAACTTTATGGAATTGAACCCGCCAATGTCACAACCTTCCATAAACTTAGCCAACTCCCTTGCCAACATCTTAAATGTTGGGCAATCCTTCACATCCTCATCATAAATACCGTGTATTTCAGATGATCGTTTGGGTATTGGCATTTCTGGATTTACTCGATGGCTGCGCATTTCCTCTTTCCCGTTGGTATGGATTTTTAGAATGGCTATCTCAACGATGCGGTCTGTTGCAATATTTATCCCGGTGGTTTCCAGGTCAAAAAACACTATCGGATTCTTCAGTTTTAACTCCATAAATAAAAATTATTTACCGGATGAAGACTGTATAATTCGTGTCATCCGGTTGCTATTTGTCAGATACAAATGTAATCATTATGTAGCTCGAATCACAAAATTGACCAACCCATAGTAGGAAAGATATTGTATTTCGAGAGAAACAATACCTGCACCTTATCAACCGAGTAGTTGGTAAAAACACGAAATGGGAAAAGGTGCAGATTAGAGAAAAAGAAAGATAAACTGGCAGTACACCTTATTAGTGATACGCCATTTAACGATACCCCAACGCTCAACCCAACCTACTTAATAACTAAAAAAACAGGATTCTTGCAGTAAAAAAAACCAAACTGCATATATTTGTAGTTCAACCGCATCTATTTTGTACTAAAAAGTAATAATTAAACATCTTTAGTTTTGGACGCAATCATTCAACTAGACAAAGAACTTCTTCTTTATCTCAACAGTTTCCACTCTCCACTTTGGGATAACTTCTTCTGGGTTTTTACCAGTGTTTCTGTATGGATTCCCCTCTATGCATCCATTCTATGGGTTGTGTGGAAAAGGCTGGGATTGAAAGGCGTATGGGCAGTACTGGCCATTGTATTAACTATTGTTCTTTGCGATCAGGTTTCAAGCTCCTTCTTCAAACCCTTTTTTGAACGATTCAGACCGAGCTGGGAACCATCTCTTGAGGGATTGGTAAGGCTGGTAAATGAAAGAAGAGGTGGAAGATTTGGCTTTGTATCATCCCACGCAACCAACTCAATTGGTCTGGCGCTGTTCACATCATTGCTTTTCCGAAAGGCCTATTTTACCATTTTTATTTTTATTTGGGCAATAATAAATTCCTATTCCAGAATATACATGGGTGTTCACTACCCTGGAGATATCATCGGAGGTGTTCTTCTTGGCGCGGCCTTGGGATATGGCGTATATGCAGTCTACGGTTGGTTTTCGCGAAAGGTTATTTTTAAAAAGGGAGAACAAAAGCAAACCTTTGGTTCAGAAGTATGGATATCGGTTTTAATTGGCATCCTTTCAATTACAATCATATTTATCTCATCAAGACTCCTGTTGAAGTTGATGTAAAAAAGGAGACAATCAATAATAATCGCCCTTTGGCTTATTGATTAATTTTTGTTAAAACAAACACGATTGTTGTTAAATTTCTATTAAGATTGAAAGAAGTTTTCTATATTTAAAACTATCAATAACCGCTTTAAAACCTTTCAATCATGACTGCAACAATCACATTTAACCAGCTTAGGAGGATTAAGGATAGTCTTCCGGAAGGCGCAACACGTGTTATCGCCGAAAATTTAAACCTCGACGTGGAAACAGTCCGAAACTATTTCGGAGGGGCCAACTACGATCGGGGTAAAACAGTAGGGATACATATTGAGCAGGGGCCCGATGGCGGCGTTGTCGAACTCGATGATACAACCATTCTGGATATGGCTCAGGATATCTTAGACGGAAAAGTTAGAGTAGAAAACCAAACCTGATAATTTCAACCATACACAACTGATTAAATAAAAGATAAACAAGCGGGGCAAAACCATACTGGTAATTGCCCCGCTTTCTGTATCAAAATACTTCGTTAGCGTTTATCGGCGCTTCACGCTTCCTCCGCTCGACTGACTTACTGATCGCATCAATCCTTCGCCATATACATTCACATGGCCACCGGAACTGGCAGAAGCAACAACTTCAGATGTACAAAAAACATTTATATGACCGCCTGAACTGGCTTCTGCTGATACTTCTTCAGCAACCAAATCGGCAGCATTAATATGTGCACCGCTGCTGGCTTTTGCAGTCAGTTCCCTAACCGCTCCTTTCAAATTAATGTGCCCCCCCGAAGAGGCCTCCATATTAAGGCTGTAGCAATCTGCTTCTAACCTGCATGCGGCTCCGGATGAAGACGTAAGTTGCAACACATCGAGCAGCAGCATGCCTTCTGATTGAACCTGTGCCCCGGAAGAGGCTTGTAACGCTTCCAATCTGGTAAACGTGACGTAAACAGATATTTTACCTCGGTTTGGATTACGGCGAAACAATCCCTTTGCCTGATTGTAACTGATACGGAGATCTCCATTGGTAGATTCTACAACCACGCGGTCGATTATACTCTCATCGGCTTCAACAACAGCTGAATTCTCGGTACCCTGAACAAGGTAGAGAAAAATACCGGAACTTACCCGGATAGAGTTAAATGGCGCAACCGGACGGGTCTCTTTTACCACCCCCTGATTTTCAGCAAATACGCAACTCACCAATAGCAGCGAAATGCAAACCATGCACATTGCGGTTAGGTTTTGTTTCATTCTTTAAAGTTTAAAATTTCACATCTAAAGTTATGACAACAAGTTGATGGCAAAAGTTACAGCAGAATGATTTTTTTTTGCAAAAAAAATCAAGGCACCAGATTCAACTCCTCAAGCAGGTAGGATGCTCCGGCAAACTTATCAATTATGAATAGTGCATAGCGTATGTCAACAGAAATATTGCGGCATTGCTCCGGATTAAACATCAAGTCGCTCATAACGCCTTCCCATGCACGATCAAAATTAACACCTATTAGTTCACCTCTTCCATTGAGCACAGGACTTCCTGAATTACCGCCTGTTGTATGGTTAGTTGCCACAAAGCAGACAGGTACCGTGCCGTTAACTGCATAGTTGCCATAATCTCGCTGATGATACAACTCCTGCAAACGCAGAGGAATGGCGTAGTCCGGATTACCAGTAGCGAATTTCTCAAATATGCCATCGAGGGTGGTTTGATATTGATACTGAACCGCATCACGTGCCAGGTAGCCACCTACCCGACCATAAGCTACCCGCAATGTAAAATTTGCATCAGGATAAAAAACGCGTGTACTGTCAAATGCCATAATACCCTGCATATACAATCGGTTCAGACTGTCAAGCGTCTGATTCAATCGGTTAAATCCGGGCAAAATGTCATTGTAATATACATCACGAAGCTGACGGAAAAAAGCTAGCGCTGGATCATTCTGAACCTGACGCAACTGACGTTTTGACAATGAGGAATTAAACTGTCTCACAATGTTTTCATCAGTAAAAATTGTAGTAGAAAATAAATTGGTCATAAATGCATTCACGTCGCCTTTGTATTTGGCATCAATATCTTTGAAAATATTACCATGAAATTGTTGCGGCACAGACTTCCGGTACTTATGCATTGCAGCAGGCGTAATTTCCCGGTCGATGGACAAGGAAAAATCCTTAAAATGATTATTAATTTCAATTTCCAACTTATCCCTTTCCGCATCTATCTGCTCCTTTGTGAAATTTTCAGTTCCATACATGGAGAACAATTTTTCAAACGAGCCGGCGAAACGGATCGTCTCCAAACCGCGACGACCAATCAACTCCATCATAAAATCCCGCGCAAGCCGGTAATCGATATATGATTCATAGGTATCGCGGTACAAGTCGATAATATTACCATACCTATTGTATCGTTCCGGATGCGCCTCAACCCATTGGGTAAAATCCGCTTCAAACATCTGCTTTACAGCAACTGCATCTAAAATCCCCAATCCTCTGATTTCACCTTTCCATCGCTTCCACGCGTTGGATAACGAAGCATTTTTGGAAGCATACTGTATTCGTACCAACGCATCGTTATCCATATAATGATTCATAATGTTTAGTTTCGCGGTGCGCAAATCAATTAACGCAGGATATACCGTTTCGGTAAGCATCTGCAAATGAAACGATGGCACATACTGACTTGTACTTCCGGGATAGCCAAACACCATTGTAAAATCACCCTCCTTAACTCCGGCTGTTGATATCGGAAAGTGCCACGCAGGTTGATACGGTACGTTGCCGGGCGAATAATCGGCCGGCTGATTATTGCTATCAGCATATACTCGAAATAATGCAAAATCACCTGAATGGCGTGGCCACATCCAATTGTCTGTATCACCCCCATATTTTCCGATGGAGGATGGCGGTGCACCTACCAGACGCACATCACGAAACACCTCATTGACAAACAAAAAATATTGATTCCCATGATAGAATGATTCAACAGATGCTGTGTAATGGGTTCCTTCAGTGGCTTCTGTTACAATCTTATCCATATTGCGCCTGATGAGATTTGCCCTGTGTGAACGCGCCATGTCATCTGACACGCCATGAAGCACACGTGAAGTCACATCTTCCATCCGCTTTAAAAAGCGCACCTGCAAATTGGGATTCACAAGTTCTTCCTCTTTTGAATATGCCCAAAAGCCATCCTTCAAATAATCATTTGTAACACTGCTATGGCTCTGAATAACTGAATATCCGCAATGATGGTTTGTAATTAACAGGCCTTCGGCAGAAATCATGCTTCCGGTACATCCGCCTCCAAACACCATTACAGCATCTTTCATGCTCGATTGATTGAGACTAAAGATATCCTCTGCGGTGAGCTGAAAGCCTTTGGACTGCATCTCATCGATATTATACTTTTCAAGTAGAATGGGAATCCACATTCCCTCGCCGGCCAATGCCCGACCGACTACAAACACCCATAAAATGACAATTGTAAAAAATCTAATCATATTCCAATATTTTATGCTTAATCAAGAATTTTGAGTCTATTTAATGAATTCTAAAACCGATGTAACGCTTCGTAAACCTTGTCCACTGGCAATCCCATGACGTTGAAATATGAACCTTCAATGCGATCGATACCAATTAGGCCAATCCACTCCTGAATGCCATAAGCGCCGGCTTTGTCAAATGGCTTATAATTATCCACATAATACTCTATAAGTTCTAATGAGAGAGGTTTAAAAAACACATGGGTAGATGCATCAAAGGCTACCTCCTTCTCTTTGCTCTTAAGCACAACCCCGGTTATTACAGTGTGCTTCTGACCCGCAAGTTGGCTGAGCATGAGGATGGCGGCATTGCGGCTTTCTGGTTTGTTGAGCACAATGTTATTTAAAGATACGATGGTATCGGCAGTTATGACGATAACGCCCGGTTGCGACCAAAAAGCATAATAAGCAGCTTGCTTCCGACGAGCCAAATAGAGTGGCACCTCAGAAGCAGGCATTGAATCGGGAAAATCTTCGGAAATATCGTTATTTAACTCAACAGAAAAGTCGATGTTGGCCATACGCAACAACTCCTGACGACGAGGAGACTGCGAAGCTAGTACAATAGAATATGGTTTCTTCATGAAAAACTAAACAAAAAAACTGCGGGCCACAAGCGTAAACACTATGCCAAAAAGCATAATTAATTTGCTAATTTGTGATGCCCAGTGAAACTGATGTGGCTCTTTTGCACGAAACACCTGCCATATCAACAACAAATAGGGAATGGTTAAAAGAAATATGAAATAGATCAAAGCAATGAGGCTAATCCGGATTTGAGGAACAATAAAAAACACCACCCACAAAGCTACTACTGATAAGATGGATAGCAGTATGACAATACTCCTTGTATAGTCGATGCCCATTTCGATGGGTAAGGTGCGGCAACCGGCCTCCTTGTCGCCCCGCACATCTTCCATATCCTTGATAATTTCACGCCCCAGATTACTGATAAAGGCAAAAAAGGCAAAACCAGTAGTCCAAAACCAAGCCATTGAGCAAGCTTCTGTGTCCAAAATAGCTTCTCCGTGCACTCTGGCCAAAGAAGCAAATTCCAGTGATACCACAAAATATGGAACAAGAGCCGTTAACAACGATATGGCCAGATTACCAATTAACACTTGTTTCTTTAGTGTTGTGGAGTAGTACCAAAGCAATACCGGAATGAGTATAAACATCAGTGCATAAGTCTCTTTTCTGGAAATATAGGAAAGAAACAACCCTGTGAGCACGCCGGCAAATGTAAACAACACATGTAAAAGCATTACTACCCTACGCGGAAGCACCTGGCCAACAACAACTTTGTCCGGTCGGTTGATGCGATCAATCTTTAGATCAAAATAATCATTGATAACATACCCCGATGCAGCCAAAAAGAGTGTGGTGATGACCAGCAACAGAAAACGCGCATCCGACATAGCCGGCTCCATCCCGTAATAACCAAGCATTGGCAGCAGCAATCCATACCGGAGCAAATACTGCATCAATACAATAATCAAAAGATTTTTGTAGCGAATTAATCGAAGAAATGCCATATTGTTTCAGTTATTTGACCAGATATAAACTCGCGACTTATACTACCAGGTATAATCACTCCCCCACTTGCCATGTGCGCGCAACACCTGCTCCACTACATCGCGAACGCACCCTTCGCCACCTTTTTTATCACTTATATATTTGCACAACGATTTAACTTCCTGAACTGCATCGGCCGGACAAACGGCGATGCCAACACGTTCCATCACATGATAATCGGGCAGGTCATCACCCATGTACATTACATTGTCAGCATCCAGGTTATATTTATTCAGCCAATGGTCTAAATCAGTCATTTTATGCGAAGACCCCATGTATATGTCAGTAATACCAAGGTTCTGATATCTTGTAAAGACAGATTTTGTGTTGCCACCGGTAATAATGGCGATGTTATATCCAAGTTTTATGGCTTTTTGAAGGGCAAATCCATCCTTGATATTAGCAGTGCGCATTGGCTCACCCGATGGGTGCATTGGAATACAATCGCTACTAAGAACACCATCCACATCAAAGGCAAAAGCCTTCACTTTCATCAAATCCTCTTTAAAATTTGTCATATCAAATCAGCTTTTCTGCGAATTTACGCAAAATAGTTATAACAACGCGAGGCTTTAATCAGCATCATACATTTTCATGATGCTTTCGGACATGAGTGCATACACTTCGTGATGAAATGATTTTGTTGGTAACGAATCCATGTGTGCTTTCATTATTTGATGGTCGAACCTTCGGGCAGGACCTGTTTGAGCATGGTGAGGTTTCATGGAAAGAGCCTTTTGCGTGGTCTCAAGAATTAATGGCTTAAGAAGAGAAAAGTCAAGCTCTTTATGCGCAAGCAACTCGTCGGCAAGAGCATACAGATGATTGACAAAATTGCAAGCATAGACCGCACTAATATGAAGCGCTTTACGCATTTCACCGGTGGCTTTTTGCGACCTGTTACTTATTGCATCTGCTACCTCCATAAGTACTCGTCGGGCATGAGATATGTTTCCCTCAACCAACACAGGCACCTCCTTAAAATCAAGCTCCTTATCCTTTGTGAAAGTCTGAAAGGGATAAAATACACCGTGTAAATCAAACTTATTAAGTACCGACATATCCACACTTCCGGCAGTATGAGCCACCACTCCTTTCACCAAAGGCATCTGACGAGCCACATCATCAATAAATCTATCTGAAACGGAGATGAAATAAAAATCTGCAGTTACGTTTACATTGCCGATGTCATCGATGGCAGCAGCATCAACCATTTGAGCCAAAATATCAGCATTGGTGATGTCGCGGCTATAAACCTGCAAAATCTCATATCCGGCATTGTGTAGGGCTATTGTTAAATGGGTGGCCACATTGCCTGAACCAATAATCACTATTTTCATCATGGTGTAAGAATTTATCTGGATCGCCGGGGCGGGGCGGGATTTCTTAAATCAACATCGTCATACCAGACCCATTTTCCACGTTCAAAACGCAAGCCATTGTAGCTAAAATCGGGGCCGTAGTACCGGAAATCATTCTCAAACATATTGTCGATGGGCGCAAGATTATCCATAACGATCATACGTATGCCGGCATCATATCGTAACATCATACTTGCACGGTTACTATACTCAAAAATAAGTCTTCGTCGCGACCTGCGCTCATCGGTAAAAATTGCAGAAGCAAAACGAGGGGTGCCATTCGCAGCAATGGTTAGTGCCTCCACTACTCTGATTTTTGAAAATGCTGTGTTTCCATTGTAGCCCAAAAGTGTATAAAAAGTGTCGCCACGATAGCGGTTTTCGAGCAAATCGTAGTACACACAACCATACCATCTGGAGGCAGTCAGGTTAGCTTGCTCGGGCGAGCGAATCGACTTATAAGAGTCGTTTAGTTGAAAGACCCTCACATTGCCATTTAAATGCACAGTAACACCTCCAAAAAATGCATTGTCGCCATTGATATATTCAATGTTCCAGGTGCAAATCTTCACAACACCATCCGGAGATATAAGTGTAGACATCCGTTCGTAGCCCTTAAAAGGATTACGGAACAGTTCCTTTTGGTTTAGCAATGCCGACAACCTCTCCCAAATATCGTGGCTCAACTCTTCCTTACGTTGGTCATTAGCAGATTGAGTGAGTTGATCAAACAAAAGTTTTACTTCAACATCTGGAAAGGATAGCAACTCCTGTGTTCCGTTACTTATAACAAGTGAAGTATATACTTTATTATCTATTGCAAACTGCGTAGATGACAATTCAGGACGAAAAGACTGTTGTACAGACACATCGAGCAAATGGCTAAAAAGTCGGGCAGGCATTTCATTCTCAGGACTCAATAATATCCATATTAACCGCCCCTGTTGCATTCGATAAGGCAATACCCCTGCTAAAAAAACCATATTTGAATCGGATGACACAACACAGTTCCATGATTCGGGCAAATAGGATTCCATATTGTGCTTGGGAAAATTACCGGCCAAAGTCTCCAACTGCGACATAGTATCTACAAACCGGAAACTCTTTTCATTGTCGTCACCAGAAACAAACTCAGCCCATACAGATTTGAATGACACAGTATCGTCAGAAGCGTTAACTTCATAAAAAGAAAAAAATAAAGTGATTATCAACAGACAGTTTAACTTCATACAGTTTCCATTATTAATTTAAAATCGCCCATCTAAAAATATAACAAAAACGGAGCCATACCAAACAACATCATGAAAACGGAGAATATATTTCAAACTAAGTGAAGTAAATACTAAATAGAGAATGAAGCACAAAATCCGAAAGTTGAATCATCCTTTTATAAGGTATTGCTTCGGAATTTTTCCATAACAGACAAAAAACGATTTAATCTGGGAAAATATTGCAATGCAATATTGAAAGTGAATTTTATTATATATCTATATTTTTATATATTTGCATTTGTACATAAAACTTTTAAACGATGGAAAACGAAAAAGAAGTTACAAAAATATCATGGAAAAAAAGATTAATAAGAATGGGAATAGGATTGGTTGCTGGTGCGTTGCTCGGTTACGCCTACTACTATTTTATTGGATGTAACAGCGGTTCATGTTCGATAACTGCGAGTCCAGTAAATTCTGTGCTCTACGGTATGCTAATTGGAGGGGTGATATCCTATAAATAATCTGTGCTGCATGACGATTATCACACGTCAAATTGAAAATCCTTTTGCACTTTTACGTTATCAACAAATTTTGTAATTTACATTATATAAAAGCGCAATAGGACTATGGCAACAATGCGGGCTCTTGTTAAAGCAAAACCGGAAAAAGGCATTTGGATGCAGGAAAAACCGGTTCCGGTTCCGGGACACAATGATGTTTTGATAAAGATTACCAAAACATCCATTTGTGGTACTGATCTACACATCTATAAGTGGGATGAATGGGCGCAAAGAACCATAAAAACGCCAATGATTATTGGTCATGAATATGTTGGTTACGTAGCAGCTGTTGGCTCTGAAGTTTTGAATGTTAAAGAAGGCGATCGTGTGACCGGTGAAGGCCATATCGCTTGCGGACATTGCCGCAACTGCCGTCGTGGAAGGCAACATATCTGCGAGAAAACAGTGGGAATTGGCGTAAACATTGATGGTGCTTTTGCCGATTATGTAGTAGTGCCATCGAACAACGTCATGAAAATAAGCTCCAAAATTCCTGACGAAATCGTATCCATCATGGATCCCTTCGGCAATGCAACACATACTGCATTGAGCTTTCCGCTGATAGGTGAAGATGTGCTGGTAACAGGTGCCGGCCTTATTGGAAGCATGTGCGTTGCAGTTGCGCGATTTGCCGGAGCCAGATATGTGGTGGCCACTGAAACCAATGATTTCCGCGCTGAGTTGGCTAGAAAAATGGGCGCAACAAAAGTTGTTAATCCGCTAAAGGATAGCCTCACGGATACAGTAAAAGAGCTTGGTATGATTGGGTTTGACATTGGTCTTGAGTGCTCCGGATCAACAGCTGCGTTCAACCAGATGCTCGACCACATGTATAACTCAGGAAAAATCTCACTTCTTGGCATATTGCCTTCAAACACAACGGTTGACTGGAACAAAGTGATTTTCAAAGGGCTGACACTTAAAGGCATTTATGGTCGTGAGATGTTCGAGACCTGGTATCAGATGGAACAGATGTTGATGTCGGGACTTGACATATCACCCATTATCACTCATCGGTTTAGTGTGGATGACTACCAGAAAGGATTTGAGATAATGGAACAAGGAAACTGCGGTAAAATTATCCTAAGTTGGGATTAGACTACCTTTAAAACAGAAAAAAACTCCGTAGCGTCTTCGCTACGGAGTTTTTTGTATCTATTTACTTACGCGCCTCAATCCACTTACGTGCGTTTACGAACGCTTCTACCCATGGCGATACCTCATCGTTTTTACGATCGGCCGGATAGTTTGCCCACTGCCAAGGGAAAATGGCTCTTTCCAGGTGAGGCATCATGGCAAGATGGCGACCATCGTGGGAGCATATAGCTGCTGTATTGAAGTCACTGCCATTGGGATTAGCCGGGTAGCCATCGTAGCCGTAAACACCGGCAATATGATATTGATCGGCGGCATAAGGCATCTTGAACTTTCCTTCACCATGTGCAACCCAAATACCCAATCTACTACCGGCTAGTGATTTCAGCATCACAGAATGGTTTTCTCGCACCTCCATATTCACAAATCCGGATTCAAACTTATGTGATTCATTGTGCAACATTCGGATTTTCTCTTTATGCTCCGGATAAATAAGACCAAGTTCTACCATTACCTGGCAACCGTTACATACACCCAAACTTAAAGTGTTATCACGCTTATAGAAGTTATCAAGAGCCATGCGGGCTTTGTCATTAAATAAAAATGCCCCTGCCCATCCCTTTGCAGAACCTAACACGTCGGAATTACTAAAACCGCCAACAAACACGATAAAATCTATCTCTTCCAGCGTTTCTCTTCCGGTAATTAAGTCAGTCATATGCACATCCTTCACATCAAAACCGGCAAGATACATTGAGTAAGCCATCTCCCGGTCACCATTAACGCCTTTCTCGCGTATGATGGCAGCTTTGGCGGCTCTGGTTCCAGAAGCTGGCAATTTGTCAATGCCTAACGAAGCCAGTGTTCCTTTGAACCCGGCCGGGTATTTATAGGTGAGACCCTGATTCTTATAGTTACTATACCTGTTGGCAGCCAACTTTTCGCCACTCTGATGGCGATCAAGCAAGTAAGATGTCTTGAACCAAAGATCACGCATTTTGTCAATATCAAGTTCCAGTTTATCGCCTTTGCCTGTGAACGTAAGTATTCGTTCCTTTACTGGCGACCCTAAAATTGAATAGCCCAGATCATAGTTATCCAACACCGAAAGAACCTCATCGATTGCAGAAACCTGAATCACTACGCCAGGGTTCTCGCTAAATAGAATTTTAATGATGTCGTCTTCCTCAAATGCAGCGAGATCGGCTTTTATTCCGAATTCTTTATTTGCGAAACACATTTCCAGGAGCGCAGTTACGAGTCCGCCAGCAGAAATATCGTGGCCAGCCAAAATCAAACCTTTCTTAATCAACTCCTGAATAGCAGCAAATCCATCACTAAAATAGTCGGCATCGGCAACAGTTGGAGCTTCCTCACCTAACTGATTAATAATTTGGGCAAAACTGCTTCCGCCCAGTTTAAAGGTATCAAAAGATAAATCGATGTGTAACAACTTAGTGTTTGAATCCTTCACCAGAACAGGCTCAACTATTTTGCGGATGTCAGAAACCTCAGCCACTGCACTTACAATAACGGTTCCCGGTGAAAGCACCTGCTCTCCATCCTTGTACTTCTGAGTCATGGACAAAGAATCCTTACCTGTTGGTACATTGATGCCTAAATCAACTACAAAGTCGCTCAGCGCCTCCACGGCATTGTACAATCGAGCATCTTCACCTTTGTTTTTACATGGCCACATCCAGTTTGCACTTAAACTCACACCTGAGAGTCCATGTGTTAATGGTGCCCAAATAATATTAGTAAGCGATTCGGCCACTGCCACAACGGAACCTGCGGCTGCGTCAACCAAAGCAATTCCTGGTGCATGGCCTATAGAGGTCGCAACCCCTTCTTTACCTCGATAGTCGATTGAAGTAACACCCAAATTATTCAATGGCAATTGAATCTCTCCTGCGCATTGCTGTTTGGCCACACGCCCTGTAACTGAGCGGTCAACCTTATTGGTTAACCAATCTTTACATGCAACTGACTCAATTTGCAGCACGCTTTCAACATACTCCTTCACCTTTGAGGCATCGTATGTGAGCGCAGCAAAAGGTTCATCAACCACAACATCATTCATAATGGTTTTGGGAGGATTACCAAACATTTCGGCCAACTGCCAATCTATTGGGGCATTTCCTGCACCATCTACAAATTTAAGATGCTGATCGCCGGTCGTTTCGCCAACCACATACATGGGAGAGCGTTCCCGATCAGCTACACGCTTTAAATCATCAAGATCTTTCTCATGCAGAACAAGTCCCATCCGCTCCTGCGACTCATTACCAACAATTTCACGTGCCGAAAGTGTTGGATCACCAATTGGCAATTTATCCAGATGGATGGTTCCACCGGTAGTTTCAACCAGTTCGGACAAACAATTTAAGTGCCCGCCTGCTCCATGATCGTGAATCGAAACAATGGGGTTATCGTCACGCTCCACCATGGCACGGATGGCATTCATTGCACGCTTCTGCATCTCCGGGTTTGAACGCTGAACAGCATTAAGTTCAATGGCATTGTCGTACTCCCCGGTAGCTACCGAAGAAACAGCGCCACCACCCATTCCAATTCGGTAGTTGTCACCTCCAAGTACAACCACCTTATCACCTTTAACAGGCTCTCCTTTATGGCTGTCTCTTTTAAGGCCAAAGCCAATTCCTCCGGCCAACATTATAACCTTGTCAAAAGCAAACTTTTTATGATTTTCAAAGTGCTCGAAAGTTAGTACTGATCCACAAATCAGTGGTTGTCCAAATTTGTTACCAAAATCGCTGGCGCCGTTCGATGCTTTAATCAATATCTGCTCTGGCGTTTGGTAAAGCCATTTACGCTCTGGCACATTTTTCTCCCATGAACGCCCCCCGTCGGGACGCGGATAGCTTGTCATGTAAACAGCAGTTCCGGCAAGAGGCAGCGAACCTTTACCACCGGCTAGCCTATCACGTATTTCACCTCCCGTTCCGGTTGCCGCTCCGTTAAAAGGCTCCACGGTGGTTGGGAAGTTATGCGTCTCTGCCTTAAGCGAAATAACTGTATCAATCTCCTTTTCCTGAAAGAAATCGGGTTTGTCTTGAGTCTTTGGTGCAAACTGAACAGCATGAGGCCCTTGAACAAATGCAACATTGTCTTTATAGGCAGACACCAGAAAATTGGGATTCTCCTTCGAAGTGCGTTTAATCAATTGGAAGAGTGTACTTTCTTTTTCTTCGCCATCAATAATAAAAGTACCATTAAATATTTTATGACGACAATGTTCGGAATTTACCTGCGAAAACCCAAACACCTCACTGTCGGTAAGCTTTCGCCCGAGCCTTTTACTTAAATCATTAAGGTAACCAATTTCATCACCACTAAGAGCCAACCCCTCCTTCAGGTTGTATGCAGCTACGTCATCTATATAGACGATGGCGTCAGGTTGTTTATCAATTGTGAAAACACTTTGATTCAATCCTTTATATAACTTCTGAAGCATCGGGTCAAATTGTGCATTGGCATCCGCTACTTTAAAAAACTCTTCAATTCTGATGATGCCTTCAATTCCCATGTTCTGAGTAATCTCAACAGCGTTGGTACTCCATGGTGTAATCATTTCCCGGCGTGGCCCCACAAAATAACCTTCCAATGAATCGGCACCAATTAAACGGGCACCACTAAAAAGCCATTCAAGTTTTTGAATGTCAGTATCGGGCAGTTGTTTTTTAACATGAACTGCAACAATTTGATTGGAGTCGCCTCCGAATAGAAGAACCATGAACTTGAGTTTTGAAGTTATTTTAAAACATACGCGCTGCAAATTTAATTATTTGACGTGTGTGTGCCAATTAAAAAGGTTGAAAAACAAAACAAACCCTGCCGGCCAACGCAATCGTTGACAAACAGGGCTTGTTGAACGTTTTTTGATTGGCTATTTGCGAGGAACCAATGGCGATTTGTAAAAATTCACGTCTTTTGCACTCAATCGCTTTTCAAAGGCTGCCAAACGAAACTTATATTCGTCCCACGAACGGTTGTCTGCTGATGACCATGCAATTTCAGCAATTCCTAAAATTCTGGGAAATATCATGTATTCAATATCCTTCATGGTTTCAATGGTTTCAGTCCATAACGGAGCCTCGACACCATAAACCAACGCCTCGGGAAAACCCTCCACAAGAGCTGTAGGCTCCCACTCATAAGCCCTATCTACTTCAATAAAGCCTGACCAACTAAGTCCAATTACTGTGGTAGAATCATATTTCATATCCAGATAAGCCCTATCAGCAGGAGATACTATTATACTTCCACCCTGTTGGGCGGCCTTAAGCGCATTTTCTTCGTGTTTCCAAAACTGAGAAATGGCTCCAGGTCTGAGTTCTGCTGTAGCAATCTCATCCCAACCCACAATACGCTTGTTATATTTCAAAACAATATCCTGAACACGGTTAATGAAATAAATATAATCCTCCTTCGCTGTTACCCACGACTCATCACCGCCAATATGCAGATAATCGCCTGTGGTAAGTTGGGCAATTTCACGTATCACATCCTCAACAAATGTATAGGTAAGCTCATTTCTTGTATCCAACGTGCTAAATCCAACGTCGATACCGGTATATAATTCAGGTGCAATCCCATCTGGGTTTAGTTCCGGATAGGAGGCCAAAGCTGCATTTGTATGGCCTGGCATATCAATTTCGGGAACAACAACAATGAAACGGTCATCGGCATAACGCACAATTTCAGAAAATTCGTCCTGCGTATAAAAACCTCCTCTACCGCCTCCAACTTGAGTTTGGCCGCCAATTTCAGTTAGTTTTGGCCACGATTTAATCTCTATTCGCCAGCCCTGATCATCGGTGAGATGCATATGAAACCGGTTCATTTTAATCGATGCCAAATAATCGATATATCGCTTAACATCCTCCACGCCAAAAAAATGACGAGACACATCCAGCATAGCGCCTCTATACTGAAAACGGGGATAATCGCGTATCACACCTGCCGGAATAACCCATTTGTCATTTTGAACAGTCTGTTTCTCAATAGAAGCGGGTAACAATTGACGAATGGTCTGTATGCCTCGAAAAATGCCTTCGTGAGTTGCCGACGTCAATACGACCTTGTTGGGCATAATTCGAAGTTCATATTCTTCATTTCGAAAATCAGAATCATCGGACAGAACGAATATTACTCCAAAGACATCTTCTGCAGATTCAACCTCCTTCACAGAAAGCAAAAAACCGGTGGAAGGACTTATGTAATCATTTAAAAATTCTGCTACTCTGTGAAGTTCCAAATCAGCGTTAACCAGATATATGTTAGTTTTCTCACTAAATTCAAAAAAACCTTTTGAAGAACTAACACTTACCGGTACAGGTATCAAGGCTGCTTCCGTCAAAAATGTTCTATTGCTATAATCGCATGCTGATACAATGGCTAACATCAATATTGCATAAACTTGCACTTTCACTTTAAAAATTGACATATTCATTCTCATTTCTAAGTTAGTTTTGACTATTTATAAGTTTGCAGTGTTACAAGGCTAAATTAAGTCATACTTAATAAGAAACAAAACTCGCGATAAAATAATGTAATAGAAATGATACTAATCATCGATAATAAATATTAATTAGTAGGGCATTTATTACTTTTGCAGATATTGCGGCTTTTTTTGAGAGTCATTAAATTTACAACCAAATTCAAACTAACCAAAACAATACTGAAAATTAAAAAGATACATCAATTCTTCTGTTACAAACGCGTATCAACACACATAAACCCAATACTAAAGTCATCCAAATGATAAGCATTTTAGATTATTTTGAAGATAAGGTAAATAAATACACCAATAACCCTTTAATTTGGGAGAAGAGAGACGGAATATATCATTCTACAACCTATGGCGAAGCGCACCAGCTTGTTAAAATCTATGGCGCAGCATTGATTAGTTTAGATATTCAAAAAGGAGACAGAATTTCATTGTTGTCAGAAGGGCGACGTGACTGGTTGATTTCCGAATTATCGATACTTTATGCCGGTGCTATAAATGTCCCACTATCTACAAAACTGGAGGAAGCCAATGATTTAGTTTTTAGAATCAATCATTCTGATTCACGTTTTGTAATTGTCTCTGGTTATCAACTTCATAAAATCAGAAATATCAAACACCAGCTTTCAAAGCTGGAAAAAATAATCGTTCTGGATGAAATTAGCGATCTTCAGGAGAAGGAAATACGATGGTCTGAGCTTGAAACTATAGGGAAACAATTTATATCCACACACGAAAAGCGCGTTTCAGACATCAGGAACAGCGTAACTGCCGCAGACGTAGCAAACATCTCCTATACATCCGGAACTACTGCTGACCCCAAAGGCATCATGCTGTCACACCGTAACTATACGGCTAACGTTGAACAGGCATTTAGTTTCATCGATATACCTTCACATTACAGAACTCTGGTTGTTTTGCCATGGGATCACGCATTTGCACATACAGCTGCGCTTTATGCTTTTATGTTTAGAGGTGCTTCAGTTGCAGCAGTGCAAACTGGCTCCAATCCTACCGAAACACTGAAGAATTTTGCCAATAATATAATGGAAGTACAACCACATGTGATGATGAGTGTTCCGGCTTTGGCAAAAAACTTCAAAAAGAACATTGAAAAAGGTATTCGTGACAAAGGACGTTTTGTCAATGTATTGTTTAAAACGGCGCTTACCTACTCTTATTGGTACAATGGCACTGGAAACAACAAAGGCTATGGAATTAAAAAAGTAACCAAACCAATTGGAAAACTGTTTGATAAAATATTGTTTAGTCAAATTAGAACAAAATTTGGTGGCAACATGCAGTTTTTTATTGGAGGAGGCGCATTGCTCGACATAGAATTGCAAAAATTCTTTTATGCGATAGGCATACCAATGTATCAGGGATACGGGTTAAGTGAAGCAGCCCCTATAATAAGCGCCAATACTCCCAATTATCATAAAATGGGTTCATCCGGCAAAGTGGTGCACGATCTGGAGTTGAAGATCTGCGATGAGAGCGGAGAACAAGTGTCACAAGGCAAATCAGGCGAAATTGTTGTTAAGGGTGAAAATGTAATGCTCGGTTATTGGAAAAATGAATCTGCCACAAAAGAAACAGTTAAGAATGGTTGGCTTTACACAGGAGATTTAGGGTATGTAGATAAAGAGAATTATCTCTACGTTTTAGGCAGGTTTAAGAGTCTGCTTATCTCACATGATGGGGAGAAATATAGCCCCGAAGGAATTGAAGAGGCAATAATTGATTTGTGTCCGCTGATAGACCAGTTCATGTTGCACAACAACCAAAACCCTTATACAGTGGGCATTGCTGTGCCAAATCAAGACGCCATTAGATTGCTTCTTAAGAATCATTCTTTCACTACTGACGAAGAAAAAACGACCTATGTCCTCAACGCAATTCAAAATCAACTGGCGCAATTCAAAAAAGGCGGTAAACACCAGGATATGTTCCCGCAAAGATGGTTACCCACAGCCGTAACCATTGCTATTGAACCATTTACAGAGGCAAACAGGATGTTAAACAGCACAATGAAAATCGTCCGGCGAGTTATTGAATTAGAATACACAGAGGATATAAACAGATTATTTACAGCAGAAGGAAAAGATATTTGCAATACAAGAAACTTATCAAATATCAGAAAATACATAAAGTAACATAAAAAAAACTTACCGGAAAGAGGGAATTAAATGTAAAAAATGGTGCCATTTAACCTCTTTTTCGAGTTTTCTGTAAAAAAAACGAAACAAATTCACGGGGATTTCGTCTTTTCAGTGAATTGGCTTTTTGTATTTAATAAACTTTTCACCAAATTTACAGCCAATTAAACATCTAACAATATTAGAAAACTCATAGATGTCTACAAAACAGAAGTTTTATTTGCTATTGACACTATTCATACTGTTTGCTTCTTCGAGCGATGCACAAAGAAGGGGTTACAGGCGTACACCGTTTAATGTGATAGACGGTTTGTCAGTAACACCAAAAGGGGGATTGAACGTGTTTTTTGGAGACTTGGTAGATCAATCCAGGGCAAGCTACTCTTTTGGGGTGTTGGCAGACAGGGAAATGTCAAAATACCTCAGCGCAAGAGCCCAAGTGATGGGAGGAAAAATGCAAGGAGAGCAGCTAAGTCAGTCCTTGAACGTGCCTTATGCTACATTTGACAACTTCTATCTGGAATTTACGCTTGGAGGGACATATAGGCCATTGAATCATGTTTTAGGGTATTTTAAAGAAAGAGCAGTCCAACCATATGCACTTCTTCAAGCCGGGTTAATCTATTATGATGCTACTGAATATTGGGGTCCGGCAAGTTTTTCAACGGTGGGGGCTCAGCCAGGAGAGATTTGGCGTCAGGTAACAGAAATAGCACCAATTGTTGGAGCAGGCGGGGGATTCTCATATTGGATAAGTCCAAATCTGAGTGCTAATTTTGAATTTTATGGAACTTTAGCCTTCTCAGACAGATTAGATGCTCATGATGTATGGTACGATAGGTGGCCAGATGGCAACGAACGAACTACCGACCCTTATGACTTCTATTACACCGTAACTGCTGGAGTCAGTTACCTGATTCAAGATAGTCCATTTAGAAATGACCCGAGGTTTAACAGAAGGAGCTACAACAAAACCAGGAAGTTTTTCCAGCCTAAATCACGTTCACGTAGTCGTTCAACCAGACCTAGCAGTCACCAACGTAACAGGTTTTTATTCTTCTAGACTTGATTGAAAGTATTACAATAGATACAAAGAAAGAGCTGTCCTTAAAGGATGGCTCATTTTTGTTGTCTTGCATGTTCTATTTCTAGTTGTGCTCAATGCTCCTTACGTTCCTTGACCAGCTGCTGAAGCCGATACATTTCATCACGGTATTGAGCTGCAGAAATAAAATCCAATTCCTTAGCGGCATCTTCCATGGCTTTCTTTACTTTAACGATAGATTTTTCCAAAGCGGACACGCTCATATATGCAACCACAGGATCTGCTGCCACATCAGCAGTCTCAGGTTCAATATAGGCTTTGGATTCAAATTGAGCAGCACTTCCGGGAATTGTAGAGCCTTTCTTACGAATAACCTGCCTTGGAGTAATGCCATGTGTCGCATTGTAAGCCAACTGTTTCTCACGTCTTCGGAGGGTAGCATCAATTGTCTCTTGCATCGAACGGGTAATAGTATCGGCATACATGATAACCCTACCGTTTATGTTTCGCGCAGCACGACCTGCCGTCTGGGTTAGTGAACGGGCTGAACGCAGAAAACCTTCTTTGTCGGCATCCAAAATGGCAACCAGTGAAACCTCCGGCAAATCCAACCCCTCACGCAGTAAATTCACACCCACAAGTACATCAAAAACACCGTTTCGCAATCCTTCCATAATTTTCACCCGCTCAAGTGTATCAACGTCAGAGTGAATATACTCGCATTTAACACCCATTCTCAACAGGTACGCTGATAGCTCCTCAGCCATACGCTTTGTCAATGTCGTAACTAACACCCGCTCGGACTTCTTTGTCCGAAGCTGTATCTCGTCCATCAAATCATCAATCTGATTCAAACTTGGACGAACTTCAATTTCAGGATCGGGTAGCCCGGTTGGTCGAATTACTTGTTCAACAATTACGCCTCCGCTTTTCGCTATCTCATAGTCGGCGGGAGTGGCACTAACATAGATGGCACTTTGGGCAAGTTGTTCAAACTCTTCGAATCGCAATGGTCTGTTATCCATGGCTGCCGGCAGACGGAACCCGTATTCAACGAGGTTTTGTTTTCGGCTAAAATCACCTCCATACATGGCTCGAATTTGAGGTATTGTTACGTGACTCTCATCCACCACAACTAAAAAATCCTTCGGAAAATAATCCAGCAAACAGAAAGGACGAGTTCCGGGCGGTCGTCCATCAAAATAGCGGCTATAGTTTTCAATACCTGGACAATGCCCCAATTCACGTATCATCTCCAGATCATAATTCACGCGTTCCTCAAGTCGTTTGGCTTCAAGCTTTTTACCACCCTCACGCAAAAATGCCAAATGTGCAGTTAAATCATCCTGAATAACACGAATTGCTTGATGTATGCGCTCTTTTGTAGTAACAAAAATATTTGCCGGATAAATTAAAAATTGATCATGGTACTCGATTCTGATATTGTTTAGCGGATCAAATGTTTCAATAGACTCTATTTCATCGCCCCAAAAAATCACACGACAGGCATGGTCGGCGTAGGCCAAATGTACATCTACAGTATCTCCTTTCACCCTAAAATTGCCACGGTTAAACTCCACCTCATTTCTGGAATAAAGGCTATCTACCAAATGGCGAAGAAACTTGTTGCGGCCAAAATTCTTTCCCTTATTAAGGGTAATTACATTAGAATGAAAATCTTCAGGGTTTCCTATACCATATAAACATGAAACAGATGAGACAACAATCACATCCCTTCTTCCGGAGAGTAGTGCTGATGTCGCGCTTAAACGTAGCTTCTCGATTTCATCATTAATGGATAAATCTTTCTCGATGTAAGTATCAGTTACAGGAATATAGGCCTCAGGCTGGTAATAGTCATAGTATGATACAAAATACTCAACGGCATTTTGCGGAAAAAAATTACGGAACTCACCATATAACTGCGCAGCCAATGTTTTATTGTGACTTAAAACCAAAACTGGCCGTTGCAACTGCTCAATTACATTTGCCACGGTAAAAGTTTTACCAGAACCTGTAACGCCCAACAATGTCTGAAAGTTTTCACCTAAATGAAATCCTTCAATTAATTGGCGAATTGCCTCCGGCTGATCACCTGTTGGTTTATACTCTGATTCGAGATTAAACTCCATAACGCTGTTTAAAAAGACTAAAACTTTCGAATGGTTCCTTCATATACAAACTTGGCAGGACCTTCGAGCCAAATATTCTTATAAACACCAACATCCACGGCATCGAATCTGATTTTCAGATCGCCACCTCGCACTTTTACACGATACCTTTCTGTCTTTCTATTCAAATAATGATCGGTTAGCACTGAAGCGACACAACCTGTTCCGCACGACCATGTCTCATCCTCCACGCCCCTTTCATAGGTACGCACATTGACTAGCCCATCGCCAATAACTTTAACGAAATTGACATTGGTACCACCATCACCAAAAAGAGAACTGTTTCGTATATCGCAACCCAATCGCACCACATCCAGACTATCAATATCATTATGAAAACTAACAAAATGGGGTGAACCTGTATTCAGAAAATAACCATCTGTCATTTGTTGTATACCATTTACATCAACCATTTTCAGACTTACCTCTCCCTCGGTCCAAACAGCCTCATGAACCCCATCAATCGCTTCAAATTCAAAAAGCTTATCTTTACGAATAATCCCAAGTTTTTCAGCAAATGCAACAATACAGCGGCCACCATTTCCACACATGGTACTTTCTCTTCCGTCACTGTTGAAATATCGCATAAAGAAAGCATAGCTATCAGAAGTCTCAAGCATCATAAAACCATCAGCTCCGATGCCAAATCGACGGTGACACAAATATTTGACAAAGGATGAATCACCAGCATCAAAACTATTATCCCTGTTATCAAGTATAACAAAATCGTTACCCGTGCCATGGAATTTATAAAAACGTATTGTACTCATTCATCAATAAATTAGCAATGTTATTCTCATTAAGTGCAATTCCTTTGGAATCTACACAAAGATACGCAACGTCATTTTTATATTGCATCTTAACTGCCAGAATTCAATAGAATTTGCGATTAACTGCAAATCATCAGAACTTGACAAAGATAAAATATCGACGTAAATTTTAATGGGAATTAAATGAAGAGACAAATTACAATATGATCCCCCTGGCATTATTTTGGTTTTGGTTAAGGGTTAGGGTTTCCGAAGTAATGTTTAGGGGGATCGCTTTTTTAATAAAACACAAACTCCTCATCATCCCAAATGCCCTGACACCTCAAACGAAACAAAACAAAAGGACAGGCCTGCTTGTTGTTTAATTAAAGGTCACAAAAGAAAAATATCGTAACAAAACCGTGGTTAAAATATGTTAACCACACCACCAAGGCACATGTTTTGATATTTATTCAGAGTTAACCTTTAATTGTAATCGATATGAATGCAAAAAATTTCGTTTCAACATTCGCGATAGCAGTTTTTAGTGCAATTATCGTTGTTTTTACATACTCAAAATTTAATAAGAACGAAGTACGTACAATAGAAGTACCGGTTCAGATAGATCATGCTGCGCGCCTAGCCACCATGCCATCCTCAAATCCGGTTGGCGTACCTGACTTGACCTTTGCTGCTGAAAAATCAGTTAATGCAGTAGTTCACGTACGAACAAAAGGGCGAGCCACCAATAATCAATCCCAATCAGGACATCCTTTGTTTGATTTCTTTTTTGGACCCAGAAGCTTTTCGCCCGACTCACAACCGGTAATGGGTTCCGGATCTGGTGTAATTTTAACAAGTGATGGTTTTATAGTAACCAACAACCATGTAATTGATCGTGCAGATGAAATTGAAGTTACATTGAATGACAAACGCACCTTTAATGCTGTAAAAGTTGGTGCTGACACAAGTACCGACATTGCCTTGCTTAAAATTGATGCCTCTGACTTGCCATATCTTGAATATGGAAATTCTGATAAGATACGAATTGGCGAGTGGGTATTGGCAGTTGGTAATCCATTCAATCTTACTTCAACTGTAACCGCGGGTATTGTGAGTGCAAAATCACGAAGCATACAAATACTTGGACAGATGAGTATCGAAGCTTTTATCCAAACAGATGCAGCAGTAAACCCGGGAAATAGTGGCGGCGCCCTGGTGAATACACATGGTGAACTGGTGGGCATAAACACTGCCATTGCATCACGAACAGGCTCATTCACAGGCTACTCATTTGCTGTACCTGTAAGCATTGTGGAGAAGGTTGTTGCCGACCTTATGGAGTTTGGAGAAGTACAGCGCGGACTATTAGGTGTCAATATCCGTGAGATGAATAACGAACTCGCCCAAAAACTCAAACTAGACAGAGTAAGAGGCATATATGTAGCGGATGTTGTTGAGAATGGTGGTGCGCATGCTGCCGGTATTAAAAGCGGTGATGTGATAGTAAGCATCAACAGCCAGGCTGTGAATACAGTACCACAGTTACAGGAACGGGTTAGCAGATTTAGGCCGGGTGACAATTTGCAGGTAGAGGTAATTCGTGATGGAAAAAGAAAACCTTTTACAGTAACTTTACGTAATATTCACGGTAATACCGATCTGGTACAAACATCAAACATACTGGCCGCGCTTGGAGCCACATTCGAGCCACTGTCCGATAGTGACAAACAAAGATTGCGGCTGAGGAACGGTCTGAAAGTAACCTCGGTATCATCGGGAAAATTCCGAGATGCAGGCATTCGGGAAGGTTATATAATCACACAGGCAAACCGTGTTCCGATTAATAGAGAAGAAGATCTACGAAGAGTTGTTGAAGTGCTTAACGAAGGTTTGTTTTTAACCGGTGTTTACACTAACGGGAGAGTGGCATATTATGCCATCAACCTACAGGAATAATAATCAAGTAAAGGCATTCCGAATATTGCTTTACTGAGTAAATAATTGTAATTTTGCGCCGTATTTTGGAGGGAACATGAGACAATTAAAAATAACAAAATCTATTACCAACCGCGAAAGCGCTTCGCTGGATAAGTACTTACAAGAGATTGGACGTGAGGAACTTATTTCAGTTGAAGAAGAAGTTGAATTGGCGCAACGGATCAAGAAAGGCGATCAAGCCGCTCTTGAGAAGTTGACCAGAGCCAACCTTCGCTTTGTGGTGTCTGTTGCCAAACAGTATCAAAACCAGGGCTTAAGCCTTCCTGACCTTATCAATGAGGGAAACCTGGGATTGATTAAAGCGGCCGAAAAATTTGACGAAACCAGAGGATTTAAATTCATCTCATACGCAGTATGGTGGATTCGTCAGTCAATCCTGCAGGCATTAGCCGAGCAATCCAGAATCGTGCGCCTTCCGTTGAACCAGGTTGGTTCATTAAATAAAATCAACAAGGCCTATTCTAAGTTTGAGCAGGAACATGAACGAAAACCATCACCTGAAGAGTTGGCCGATGAGTTGGAATTGCCAGCTGACAAGGTTGCAGATACTCTGCGTGTGGCCGGTCGTCACATTTCAGTTGATGCCCCTTTTGTAGAAGGTGAAGACAATAGTTTGCTGGACGTACTCGTAAACAGTGATTCGCCAAATGCCGACAGAACCCTTATCAACGAATCGTTAGCCAAAGAAATTGAACGAGCGCTAGCCACCCTCACTGAGCGTGAAAGCGATATTATTAAATTGTTCTTTGGCATTGGTTGTCAGGAAATGACTCTTGAGGAAATTGGTGAGCGTTTTGGACTTACTCGTGAACGTGTTCGTCAGATTAAAGAAAAAGCCATCAGACGCTTAAGGCACACATCAAGAAGCAAATTGCTGAAATCTTATTTAGGTTAATATACCAAAAGCCGGTCAATCGACCGGCTTTTGTATTTAAAACAGTTCATCAAAAACCTTAAGCTCATTTTCCCAAGTTAGTTTAGATGTAGCCATGGGCAACGTTCTGCTCCACTCATCTCTCAATTGCTTATTCTCACAAGCTTCCCTAATTGCATCGGCAATATCAATCGGACTTAGTGTATCAACCAATAAACCCGTATTGTAACTAGTCACAATGTTGGAAATATCAGGAAATGAAGTGGCAATTACGGGTAAACCCAAAAAAGGATAATCGAAAATACGGTTTGGTAATGAATGATAATAGTTCAACCCCATATTTTCGAGTAAACAGAGGCCGACATGGGCCTTTAAAGCATAGCTTGGCAATTCTTCAAAAGGCACTTTACCCACAAATGTAACCCTCTCATTCAATCCTAGTTTTGCGGTCAGCTCTTTAAGATTCTGCTCCACATCGCCAGAACCCACAATCAGCATTCGATATCGGGGCAAATATCTCATCGCTTCAATTGAAGCTTCGAGACCTCTACCAACATTTAACGCTCCCTGATAATAAACAATTGGATTGTCGCCGACGGGCCTAATGTCAAACGGCTGACCTTTTGAAGAGGGAATGTTACGAACCAAGTGAAAATTGCATCCATACTTGGAACGATAAATTTCAACGATGCCTGGCGAAACGGTTATACCCTTTGATATGCGTGGAACCAATAACTTTTCGATAAAAGTCCACAAACGTTTAACCACTGGCCGGTTAACCACTTCAGGTTGCTCGGGAAAGTATTCGTGACTGTCGAAAATAACGGGCAGACCTTTGATTCGGCCAGCAATAGAGCATGCCATCAATGTGTCCAAATCAACCGAGATTATTTTATCATATCTGTGAAAGAGTAAGAAGAAAGTCAGCCTTAGATTATACTCTGCATAAAAGAGAGGCCCTCTGTTAAATAACAATCTAAAGCGAATGTGATGTCCGAGCCTATCCCGGGGTATATCTCCCCCTGGGAAACGACGGCCTACCAAGGTCACATCAAAACCGCGTTCGCATAAGTGACTTGCAAGTTTTGCAACCCGTTGGTCCGTTACAAGGTTGTTGATTACGGTAATTACAACTTTAGATTTCTTCATTTTAAAAATGCAATTCTTCCTCTAAAAATAAAACCTTTCTGACTAAATCTATCAGAAAGGTTTCAATAAAATAACATCTATAATAGATATTCATTCACTTGTTTGAAGCCAAAATGCGCTCCAAAGATTACAATCTACAACCTCGGAAAAGGAATGAATAAAAAAACTATACATCAATTTTGGCATACGTGGCATTCTGCTCAATAAATTCTCTACGTGGTGGCACATCATCGCCCATGAGCATGCTGAAAATTCGGTCAGCTTCTGCAGCACTTTCGATGGTAACCTGGCGCAGAGTGCGAGTTTCGGGGTTCATGGTTGTTCCCCACAACTGCTCGGCATTCATTTCACCAAGACCTTTATACCTTTGAATATGTATTAGATCTTCCCTGCCATTGCCATACTTTTCGATGAACATACGACGCTGCTTGTCATCCCAGCAATACTCCTCAATTTTGCCTTTCTTTAGTAAATAAAGAGGTGGTGTGGCAATATAAAGGTGACCGTTGGTGATCAAATCCTTCATATACCTGAAGAAGAAAGTCATTATCAAGGTTGTAATGTGACTTCCGTCAACATCGGCATCCGTCATAATAATTACTTTATGATATCGCAATTTCTCAAGATTAAGGGCTTTGGAATCCTCTTCCGTACCAATTGTTACTCCCAGCGCAGTAAATATATTCTTAATCTCCTCATTTTCAAACACCTTATGCTGCAATGCTTTTTCCACATTCAGGATTTTACCTCTCAAAGGTAGAATAGCCTGGAATTGTCTGTTTCGGCCTTGTTTAGCCGTACCTCCTGCAGAGTCACCCTCAACCAGAAATACCTCACAGCCGGCCGGATCCTTATCGGAGCAGTCGGCAAGTTTACCTGGTAGGCCCCCACCTGACAATACACTTTTACGTTGAACCAATTCACGTGCTTTGCGCGCAGCATGCCGGGCTGTGGCAGCAAGAATCACTTTGTTTACGATGGAACGGGCATCTTTTGGATTCTCTTCAAGATAGTTTTGTAGCATGATACTCACAGCCTGATCCACAGCAAGGCTTACGTCGCTGTTGCCCAACTTAGTCTTTGTCTGACCTTCAAATTGAGGCTCAGCCACTTTCACAGAAATAACGGCTGTTAATCCCTCTCTAAAATCATCCCCATTGATATCAAATTTCAGTTTTGACAACATGCCTGATTTCTCAGCCCATGTTTTAAGTGTACGTGTAAGCCCACGTCTGAAACCTGTAAGATGGGTTCCTCCCTCAATTGTATTAATGTTATTTACATAAGAATGAACATTTTCATTGAAGGAGTTATTATAGAGAATTGCAATTTCTACCGGCACTTCATTTTTCTCAGTATCTATGTAGATAATGTTATCGATTAACTTTTCACGGTTGCTATCGATAAACTGCACAAACTCACGCAATCCAAGTTCAGAATGAAAACGCTCTTGCTTAAACTCCCCTTTATCATTCACTTCTCTTCTATCCGTTAGAATGATTTCAATATTGGCGTTAAGGAAGGCCAATTCACGCATTCTTTCAGCAAGGATAGAGTATTTATACTCAGTGGTATTAAATATGGTCGCATCAGGTTTAAACGTAACTGAAGTACCTCTTTTGTCTGTTTGTCCAATGAGCTTTACATCAGCGACAGGTTTTCCCCGTTCATACTGTTGATGATATACATTTCCATCGCGATGCACTTCAACTACCAATAAAGTTGACAAGGCGTTCACACATGAAACACCTACACCGTGCAATCCACCTGATACCTTATAACTTCCTTTATCAAATTTACCTCCAGCATGAAGCACAGTCATTACAACTTCAAGTGCAGAACGACCTTCCTTTTCGTGAATATCCACAGGAATGCCTCGTCCATTATCGATGACGGTGACTGAATCATCCTCGTTGATGGTCACCTCGATGCGATCACAATGGCCTGCAAGTGCCTCATCAATAGAATTATCTACAACTTCATATACCAGGTGGTGTAAACCTTTTACACTTATATCCCCGATATACATAGCAGGACGCTTACGAACTGCTTCCAAACCTTCAAGAACCTGTATACTATTGGCCGAATAATCACCATTAGATGGCTTTATTGGCAACTGCTCTAAATTATCGCTCATGATTTAATTTATTGAATAAAATTCCCGAATCCAGTATTCTCAACCATATTCGAAAGAAGTACAAATATAACAAAAAATCGGCGCTATTCGGGATTATAGAAGGCTTTTTTACGATGCCCAAAACACTTTTACAAACCTGATTTTCATACACATAACAAAGATACAAATACTACAAGAACTTGAAATAAATTGGAATTGCCCAATATGCCTTGTGTATGGTTGCTTTTATAGGATAACTATTCTAAATTTGGCGATTGGAAAAAATCGCGATGGAACTAAAAAAAGAAACTGACAATCAATGGTATGCTCTTTATACCAAATCGAGAGCTGAAAAAAAAGTTCTGGAGCAGCTTACCAGTATTGGCATCAAGGCCTATTTGCCATTAAAAAGAGAGTTAAAACAATGGAGCGACCGAAAAAAGTGGATTGAAACCCCCGTTATAAATTCATATATTTTTATTTGCATACCTCAATCAGAATATCGCAAAGTATTTGATGTAAGAGGTGTTGTGGCTTATGTTTCTCACAAGGGGAAAGCAGTAGTTATACCAGATGATGAAATTGAGGCCATGCGGCGTACTGTTGAAAACAAGCTCACATTCAGCGTTGAAACGAGCACCATACATAAAGGTCAGATAGTTACAGTTACATCTGGCCCTTTGGCAGGAATATCCGGAGAGGTAACCGAAATAAGAGGAGAGAAAAAACTACATCTTCGTATCAGCCATATTGGCTACACACTGGTAGTAAACCTTGATTCAGACATCGTACTAAAACAGTGAGAAAATTCTGATTGTCAAAGCACCCAATTATGCAGCAATATCAACACCTCCTGATGGGGTTAAAACCGGAGGATCATTGGGTTCAGGAGCGTCGGGATTGAGCCATTGCATGCGAAACAACACATATTCTAATGCCTGCTTCAACCCTTGATTGAGCGGATAAAGGCCATTATCGATGTACCTGTTGAGATTTCGTAACTGAGGCGTAACATGCGGAATAAATGGCATCAGATTACTTAAACGATCCAGCAAGTCCTGATTCAACTTATGCTTCTCCTTTAAAATTTTGCATAACACGAGTTGCCTGGAGCCATACTTCCCAACTTTTGCAGCGCCTCCAAAATATCGGCATATTAATGGCCGGTTGTCATAATCTGTACAATAACCCTGACTCCCATCTTCAGAGGTTTTATGATACATGACACAAGGTATCTGCTCAATTCCTTGCTGATTCAAAATTTCCAATACATAATTAACCTGACCACTAATTATTAAATCAATGGCCAGGGGAATCATTTCAAAAACGGTGACCTCAAGATGCAGTGACGGCTTGTAGCAACATGCACCACAACCTGAAACACAAAAAAAGTTGTTATCTCTTCTTACAAAAGAAGTTTGAATATCATAATCTTTATATAATTGAATAAGCTCTTCAAGACCATCGATCTCCAGTGCCTTCACCAATTTATCCTTCTCCCAAAGCATAAATAAAGATTATTGTAATTTGATCATGGGTTCATTTTAACCGGCTTAGACCTGTCAGGCAAAATTAAATTCAATAACACCCCGACAACAGCAGAAAGGCCTATTCCTGCCATCGAGAAATTACCGAAATTAATAACAGCACCGCCTATGCCTACCGTCAGAACAATTGACACAATTACCTGATTCCTGGTTCGATTTAAATTTGCACCGGAATCAATAAGCGTTTTAATGCCCACAGTTGCAATCATGCCAAACAACAACAGCATAATGCCTCCTAATACAGACTGCGGAATGGACTTTAAAACGCCGCTTACTTTACCGATTAACGAAAAGACGATAGCAGTAATCGCAGAAATTCGAAGTATAACAGGATTGGTTACTTTGGTAAGCGAAATTGCACCTGTAACTTCAGAATATGTTGTATTTGGCACACTGCCAACAAAACCGGCGAAAGCAGTAGCAATGCCATCACCAAGCATGGTGCGATGCAATCCTGGTTTACGCACAAAATTCTTCTCTGCCACAGCACCTATGGCATACATATCGCCCACATGCTCAATAAGCGGGGCAATGGCCACCGGAATCATATAGATAATAGCTCCCCAGTGCAATTCAGGTTTAGTAAAATCGGGAAAGGCAAACCAAGCAGCCTCGGTAACAGGTGAAAAATCCACTTTACCAAGCAGAACTGCAACCAAATAGCCGGCTACAATCCCACAAAAAACGGGAATTAATTTAATTAGGCCACGGGTAAAGACAACAACAAACAGTGCAGTTAACAATGCCACCAGAGCAATTAGCCAATCTGTTTGCGCCATATTAACGCCAACCGATGCCAAAGAGAGACCAATTACCATAATAACAGGACCAACCACCACCGAAGGGAAAAATTTCTCGACAATCACGATACCACGCCACTTTATGATAGCTGACATAACCATATAAACAGCGCCTACTGCAATTAATCCTGACAAGGTACCAGCGAATCCGAAAAGCCGGGTTGCTTCTACAATTGGTGCTATAAAGGCAAAACTACTGCCTAAAAAAACCGGAACCATGCCCCGGGTTACAAGATGGAAAATTAAAGTTCCAACACCAGCACTAAAAAGTGCAATTGAAGGATTGATTCCAACCAATAAAGGAACAAGCACGGTTGCACCAAAAGCAACAAATAAAAATTGTATTCCGAGAACTGTATTCCTTGGAAGTTCTTTTAGTTTTTCAGACATCAGAAGTATTGATTAATAAGTAAAAAGGTTTTCCCAATCACAAAAACAAATCCTAATTCAAAGAAAATAAAAAACCCTCAAAGAATAATTCTTCGAGGGTTTTTTTTATCCTAAATATATAAACTATACCAAACCTTGTGCAAGCATGGCGTTAGCTACTTTAATAAAACCGCTGACATTGGCACCATTTACATAGTTTACAAAGCCATCGGCCTGCGTTCCATTTTTCACGCAAGCAGCATGAATATTCTTCATGATAGATTGCAATTTGGCATCCACTTCCTCTTTAGTCCATTGCAGACGCATGGAGTTTTGACTCATCTCAAGACCTGACACGGCAACACCTCCGGCATTGGCAGCTTTGCCTGGCCCATAGAGAATTTTATTATCTATAAACACTTTAATCGCCTCTGGAGTTGATGGCATATTGGCACCTTCAGCCACACAGATACACCCATTCTCAACCAGAATTTGAGCCTCCTCACCATTCAATTCGTTTTGCGTAGCACATGGTAGTGCGATATCACACTTGGCCTTCCATGGACGTTGTCCTTCCCAGTATTGAGCTGAAGGGTACTTATCTGCATACTCTTTAATACGGCCACGAATTGCATTTTTAAGCAACATCACATATTCCAGTTTTTCGCTGGTAATACCCTCCGGATCGTATATAGAACCATTTGAATCTGAAAGGGTAACAACTTTACCGCCCATTTCAAGTACTTTCTCAACTGCGTACTGAGCTACATTTCCGGAACCGCTAATGGCAACGGTCTTTCCTTTAAAGCTCTCGCCACGGGTTTTCAACATCTCCTGAGCAAAATAAACTGTTCCATAACCAGTGGCTTCGGGGCGCAAGGGGCTTCCGCCAAAATCAAGACCTTTTCCGGTGTAGGTACCAGTAAATTCATTTCTCAATTTTTTATACTGGCCATACATATATGCCACTTCACGACCACCTACACCAATATCACCGGCAGGCACATCTGTGTTAGGGCCAATATGTCGATATAACTCATTCATAAAAGACTGACAAAACTTCATAACCTCGTTGTCAGATTTTCCTTTTGGATTAAAGTCAGAACCTCCTTTTCCACCGCCCATTGGCAATGATGTAAGACTGTTCTTTAGTACTTGTTCAAAAGCAAGAAACTTTAAAATACTAAGGTTTACAGACGCGTGAAAACGGATACCTCCTTTGTAGGGTCCAATTGCACTGCTCATCTGTACTCTAAAACCGCGGTTTATCTGAACTTCTCCGCGATCATCAAGCCAAGGCACCCGGAACATAATTACTCTTTCAGGCTCGGCCATACGTTCAAGAATCTTATTCTTCATGAGAACAGGGTTCTCAACGATAAATGGGGCCAAACTCTCAACTACTTCATGTACTGCCTGATAGAATTCAGGTTCTGCAGGATTACGTGCTATAACACCTGCCATAAAATCATCAATGTAACGGGCTACCTGGTCTTTCATTCTTTTAGTTTTTAAAGTATTAAGGACTTGGATGGCATCTGCATATAAATAACCACCGTAATTTAATCAAAACGCCGAATATGCTCGAAGTAATATTTCCTAAACCATTAAATTCAATGGTGACAAAAATAATATTTTAATATCATTTTACTTACAGGTTCTACTAAATAATATCAAATAAATTACAAACTATTGCAAACAGTGCCACAATAACAATTACAAAACACCGTCTTCTTTCAATTTATAAGAAAACCAATTCTATTTGATAAATAATATAAAAACAAGAATGCTTTTGGTTGGATATTCTAATAAATAAGTCACCTACTATTTACGCTCAGGAATGATATGCAAATATCGAGGTGAATTTGCTATTCATAGTAAATAACAGAAAGGAAAGTATAGAACCTGAGCATTGGCAAGCCAAAAATCGAAGCACTAAAAATGAATAGTTAATTAATAAAACATGCATAATTAGAACGTTACAACAAAAAATATGAACCCTTTCTTAATTATTTAAAAGTTTGTTATAAATTCGTATAGGATAAATCAGGATTTTGACAAGAAAGACCTATACGCTAAATTTCAAAACTGTTGCAATTCAAATGTCAAAAAAA
Organism: Alkaliflexus imshenetskii DSM 15055; assembly: GCF_000517065.1. GTDB lineage: Bacteria > Bacteroidota > Bacteroidia > Bacteroidales > Marinilabiliaceae > Alkaliflexus > Alkaliflexus imshenetskii. Next base: position 232,725 of record NZ_KI912105.1, read on the forward strand.
GATTAACATGTTAGTTCCCAATAACGATGCTGCCGAAGTAAAGACTTGTTTCGTATGTAAAGCACCCATTTTGAATCAAAAAGTAGAAAACAATCTAAAGGTTAATTTGCCTGTTTGCTCTAAGTGTAAAGGAAGCCAAGAAGAAATATTGGCTGTCAAAATGGCCATAGAATCCTTAGGTGAGGATTTTGTTTGTGGTTGCATATAAAATACTAATGCTCAAAATAGATTAAATCACCACCACCCGAAATTTGGGAAGTAACATTTGCGCTTCCAGAATAAAACACCCGTCCCTCACCAGCTATTTTAACATTTAGATTATCATGCACATTACAATATATCAAACCGGAACCAAATAATGAGATCTCAGCCGCGTAAGCTATAAAACTTGAGCCATCTACCATACCCGAGCCCTCTTGTACAATGCTGCAGCTTTGTGCAATACCTTGCAAAACAATCTCCCCCGAACCTACCTGATAGATAGAGCATCGCTCAAAATGACCTTGAACATTAAGTCGCCCGCTACCCTCATTACGCAAATCAAGGTGCTCGATAAGAACATCGCTGAAACTCACATTGGCCGAACTGGTAACGTGCACCTTCATGTATTCCTGTTCCATTGAGTTGACACGAACGCGACCCGGCGAAAGAACATCTATAACTAACAGTTCCGGCGTGTATAAACGTATTAAAACTGGTTTTTGAGATATCAGGTTAAAATTCCCCTTGCGCCGCACAATCAATCGACCTCTTTCCAACTCAGTAATTACAAAAGGCTGCAAATTTGCATCGGCCTCAACAAATAATTTCTGAACATCTGAAGGATAGATTTCCAAAGTAAAATTATCGCTCAACTGAACCGCCGTAACTGTACCATTAAATCTTAGCAAATTTGTACGATTCTGTTCCTGAATATCACCATTTCCTAATAAATCTAAGTTTAAAATCCCTTCGCAACCAGATAAAGAGAGAAAAAGCAATATATATGTTAGAATCCGCATATAAATAGAGCAAATAAGTGTTTCACAAATTTAAGAATTCATTTGTTGTGAGACAATTGATTATGAAGATTTCATCTATCGCAACAATTCTGAAAACTAAGACATCGATTTATGAAAAAACTTTTTTATCACTTCATAAACCTATTAATTATGATTTTACATATCTTTATGATGCTTTTGGTTTATATTATTTAGTAACTGAGGGATTGGAGCAAAGGTTCCAATTCCTTAGTTTTTTTTATATGTACTAAACCCTATTTATAAAGATGGAATTATTAGACCTTATAAGAAAGCGCAAGTCGGTGCGCTCATTTCAAGATAAAAAGATACCTGAAAACATGCTTACTCAAGTTCTGGAAGCTGGTAGATTGGCACCATCAGCTGTAAACTACCAGCCTTGGTGTTTTATTGTTATCGATGACAAAGAGATGCTTGACGGTTTATATCAGTCATATCCAAGAGACTGGTTTAAAACTGTACCTCAGGTTATTGTTATCTGCGGTAATCACAAAGAATCCTGGAAACGCAGTAATGATAGAAAAGATCATTGCGACATTGATGTAGCTATTGCAACCGACCATATAACACTAATGGCCACCTATTTAGGATTCAGCACTTGTTGGGTTTGCAATTTTGAACCCACTATAGTCAGAGAACTCCTGTCCTTACCAGCGCATCTGGAACCCATTGTACTACTGCCGATTGGATTTGCCTCAGAAGAGCAAACAATTGAAAAGAAAAAACGTAAAGAACTCAACCAAGTCCTATTCATCAATAACATTGATACTTCCTTAAAAGAAAACGAATAATTTGACAACGAACTGCACCTTACCGCCCTAACAAACAATAAACATCAACCAATCGACAACTTACCGCATTAAATTTTCTAATCTCCTTTGTGCCCTTTGCGCCCTTGTGGTTACTAGCAGTTTCACTGCATACGCACCAACGGGCTTAAACACAAAAAGGAGTAGCTGATTGCTCAACTACTCCTTTGTCTTAAAAAATCGGCGGCGACCTACTCTCCCACTGTTACGCAGTACCATCGGCGCTGTAAGGCTTAACTTCTCTGTTCGGAATGGGAAGAGGTGGAACCCCTACGCTATAGCCACCTGAATACCTTACCAGATGATTAAAGATATAGATTTTTAGAGGTATAGATGAAGCGATTTATCTCTTTCATCTTATCTATCTGTCTTAATATCTCAATATCTAATTCTATGTTATAGATATATTGACCTCGAAAAGAAACAGCCACAAATAAACCTTGCTCAGAAAGTTTCGGGTAATTAGTACTGCTCGGCTTTGATGTTGCCATCTTTACACCTGCAGCCTATCAACGTCATAGTCTCTAACGCCCCTTATATGGAGATCTCAT
>NZ_KI912105.1:235203-258045 GCF_000517065.1 Alkaliflexus imshenetskii DSM 15055
CCACATTCCGCCTACCTCAACTGTACTCAAGACTGGCAGTATCAACGGCAATTCTACAGTTAAGCTGCAGTATTTCACCACTGACTTACAAGTCCGCCTACGCACCCTTTAAACCCAATAAATCCGGATAACGCTCGGATCCTCCGTATTACCGCGGCTGCTGGCACGGAGTTAGCCGATCCTTATTCGTATGGTACCGGCAAATAGCTACACGTAGCTAACTTTCTTCCCATACAAAAGCAGTTTACAACCCATAGGGCCGTCTTCCTGCACGCGACATGGCTGGTTCAGGCTTGCGCCCATTGACCAATATTCCTCACTGCTGCCTCCCGTAGGAGTCTGGTCCGTGTCTCAGTACCAGTGTGGGGGACCTTCCTCTCAGAACCCCTAGACATCGTAGTCTTGGTGAGCCGTTACCTCACCAACAAACTAATGTCACGCATGCCCATCTGTAACCTATAAATATTTTACCACTGCACCATGCGATGCCGTAGTCTTATGCGGTGTTAATTCCCCTTTCAGGGAGCTATCCCCCAGTTACAGGCAGGTTGCATACGCGTTACTCACCCGTGCGCCACTCTCAATAGTATTGCTACCATTTTACCGTTCGACTTGCATGTGTTAGGCCTGTCGCTAGCGTTCATCCTGAGCCAGGATCAAACTCTTCGTTGTAGAAAAGATTTTAATATGTTTTCCTGTGCTCCTCAAAGAAATTTTCGAAAGGACGTTGCTTGTTTTAACCTTGTTTCTTTTTTGGTATTGCATCAATATTTTCAAAGAACTTTTTCTTCCTGTTTCCCCACACAACAAACCGATGTCTGTCCTGCGTTTCGGGGCTGCAAAGATAAAGGATTTAATTTCTAAACTCCAAATGTTTTTCAAAGTTTTTTTGAGAAATGTTTTTCCTCTTAATAAACCTCTAAACCTTGCCGCTTGCTTCAATAATTGTCAGTACTAAACTGACTACTCTTGTGCCTTTCCCCGTTTGGAAAGCGAGTGCAAAAGTAGACGTTCATCCTTTACGCTCCAAACTTTTTACACACTCTTTTTTGTTAAAAAAAATAACTCGCTAAAAGCCAGCTGAAAAAAAATCAATCTTACGCTTCAGCACTTTTTTCCTCAGCAGCACTTTTTTTAAAGGCTTCTATCGCTTCTGCGGTGATGATGTTTTTAGATTTCAAAAGGTTATACCAGGTAAAGACCTTTTTAATGTCGGAAATATAAACTCTTTCCTTATCATAACCCGGAAGTACTTCCTCAAACTTTGCCTTTAACAGTTTGTTATCAGCCTTAGCGTCCATCTCTATACCTTTTTCGAAAACGCCAACAAATACATCAGCAAGCTTCACATCACCATCCTCAGTATAAATTGAAATATCTTCGAGTGCACTAATTCTGGATGTTGCATATGCCGGCATCCTTTTTCCATCCAACAACGATTCAACAATAATGTTGCTCTTGCCTTGGGAAACCATTTTAAAAAGTCCCGGCTGACCGGAAATTGCTAGAATATCCTTTATCATAGTTTAAAAATTTTGGGTGCAAAAATACAAGAAACATTGATATGCCAAAATGATTTGCATAACAGCTATCATCATAAATTATACCATACCTCTTTCCCGCTTTATCTTCTCGTATGCTTCATTGACCTTTTGAAACTTCTCTTTAGCCGATTCCTGAAACTCTTCGCCCAGATGATTCACTTTATCGGGATGGAAGCGAACGGCCATTTTTCGGTATGCTTTTTTCACCTCTTCATCGGTCGCGGAGGATGCTATTTCTAAAACTTTGTAGGCGCCATCAATATTATCATAGAACATATTGAGCAGAGATTGATAATCGGACTCTGAAACGCCAAGATTTACAGCTATTGTGTGAATCGTTTGGACTTCATTGGCAGTAAGGGCACCGTCGGCTTTTCCGAGACCAAACAACAGATGTATCAGTTGAACCCGCGAATTGTAGTCCATGTTAACCCTCACCTGATGGCAAACATCGTGTAAAGGGATATCCTTTTTAAGTATATCGCGTAAAACAATTAACGCCTGAGCCGTTTGATCCGGACCTAAAAGCTTCGTAAGATGAAGTTTCACATATTCAAGTTCTGACTTTAAGACGCGCCCATCGGATTTCATGACAGCAGCCATTAACACCAACATGGATGCCACAAAACCATCACGTTGTTTTGAAAATGGTTGATTTGACACCTCAACATTGATCATGTTTCCGATGATCATGCCCAATATTCCGCCTATGGGACCAAACATCCACCAACCTATACCAGCACTAAACAACAGTTTTAAGAATTTCATTTGAACGTTTAATTAATTGATGATATACATCTAAAACTTGGGGAATTAGAAGTTCGTTATTGTCAGCGGTTATGACATACTTACTGAGAGTAATTTTCTTGTCGTCGGTCCATTGATTGCGCATCCGGCTTAGTACTTGCTCACGCGAAACAGAATCGCGCAGCATAACCCGATTGACCCTCATCTCTTCAGGAGCAGTAACAAGTATTACATCGTCTAAAAAGAGATGACCACCACCCTCGAACAACACAGCCGCTTCCATTAACACGACATCAGATTTTTGTTGGGTGGCCCAGTTGTTAAAATCCTTGCGAACGGCGGGATGTACGGCATTTTGCACCTCAGTGATTAACGATTGGTTATTAAAAATCATTTCGGAAACGCGCTTTCGGTCAAGAACACCATTTTGATAAATGTCCATGCCAAATAAATTGCGATACAACGAAATCAGAACAGCGTCGGAATGAATTAGTTCAATGGCACGCTGGTCGGCATAAAAAACAGGTAACCCCAATACTTCGAACATGCGGCATACAGTTGATTTTCCACTACCAATACCTCCTGTAACGCCTACTTTATAATTGATAATATTTTTCAAAATTTAAAATTAAGAGACTGTAAACTTGAGGAATTAACGAACCCTTTCGATAAGGTATTCAACAAATAACGGACTGATATCTACTGATTGAATACCTGTTGGTGTCGTCTCAAGGCGAACACGCAATCGATGGGGACGTTCGGTTCCGAGAGCGGATTCCACATCTATTACTGCCCTGAAATCGGAATCAGAAATACGTTCAAACTGGCTGATGCCTGCACGAAATGTGACACTAACCTGCGAAGGGAATGTTTTAAGTCGCAAAGAATCGGGCAATCCTGGCACTTCTATTGGAATGCTCAGCACTTTTTCAGAAAAAGGCTCAACAGGGATTGTCACTTTTGCACGGTTATGACTATAGGAAAGACCACGTACAAGATCGAGCGAAACCTGCCTGTACAAGGTATCGCGCAGACGATCCACCGAAAATGATTTTGTGTAAACAGAAGTGATCGTATCTACAATGCTTTGCGGCCCTGTGATAACGACTGATTCGGGTTGAAACGAGATATCCCCCGCCAGGAGGAACTGCTTTTCGAATCCGATTTCGGCATTTAGTTTTATGGGAACCGTTTTTTTCAAAACTTTTTCGAGAGCCACAAAAACAGTGTCAGGATAGATAGAGAGCACTTCAACACCAAGAAGTAGTTGTCCGGCAATGACGCTATACTGATCACGTGACAGGATAAATGCCTGGTTGTCACCATTTCTGTTAATTCGTCGCAGCTGCGATACGTCATAACTCACAGGCAGAAAAGTACTGGTTACAAACTGTCGCAATATTGTATAACCATTGGCTCTAACCCTTAAATTAATTTTTGTATCAGAAGCATCCACGATGGTTTGATTATCGGGAATATTCACAAAGCGGACAGGGTACGAAAACTCTGTAATATAATCATCACGCAGGGCATTTAAGAACCAGAAGGCGGTAGATATCATCAGAAAAATAAAAAAAACAAAGGCATCCCTGTTCTTTTTAAGGTCGCTGAATGAGAACCCCTTATCTTTCTCAGATTTAATTTTGAGAAGATCCATCAATTTGGCAATAAGTGATTTCATCATTTCCGTGATACTACGTTTAAATGTACATATTTGGTTTGCTTGCTAACTGACATTGAATTCCTTATGATTAAAACACAAACATTGATAGCTGCAAGCTAACACAAACAAATAAAAAGCCAAAAGGCCAATGATACAACAAATGTAATCATTGGCCTTTTATTATTAAAACGTAACTCCGCAAATTCGATTATTGAATCGGGAAAATCACAGTTTATTACTTTCTTACAGCATCGGTCATATCCATGATGATAGCAGACTTATCGATTTTTATTTTGATTTCGTCAGCAATTTCCATAATGATATGATCATCCTTAACTTCGGCTACACGACCGTAGATACCGCCGGTACTTATAACTTTGTCACCTTTTTTAAGTGCTTCACGGTACTTACGAAGTTCCTTTTGTCTTTTCATTTGCGGACGTATCATGAAAAAATAGAAAACCACGATAATCAAAAGAAATGGCATCAAAGACATCCATGGACTAGGAGCCTCAGCTTGCGGAGGCATTGATAGGAATGAGTTAAACATATTCGAAAAATTAATTATTAATAATCAGTTGAAAAAATCTATTTAATGGCATTTTTTGAGTGTACTATATTTAAAACCAATTTAGAGATAAATGACACACTCTGAATACCAATGTTTTATGCGCAGCAAATACTCCTATTTAACGTTGGCGGTAATTGATAACCTTACAGGAGAATCGGCTGTATTAGAAACAACTAACACACTCTGGCGTTGAAAGCCCTGCCTTCCTCTGGTGTTAAAAGTGACCTCCACAGAACCTCTATAGCCTGGCTGAATTGGCTTCATAGGATATTTAATATTTGTACATCCGCATCCAGCCTTAACCTCCTGAATTAACACAGGCTCATCACCCTCGTTCACAAAAACAAACCTACAAGCCACTTCCTCTCCCTGCAGAACATCACCAAATTCATGCGTATCCCGTTCAAAAACCAGGCGCCCCAACCCTATTTGAGTTTCAGAAGCTACCGTCTCTTTTTTATTCCGATTTGCAAAATTACATCCGGAAACAAGAAATGCCGTAAAAAAAACGAAAACGAGAATTCTCTTCATATTATTTAGACTATTCTATTAAACCGCGACCAACTTTTTTAACGCTTCCCTCAGAAATTAAATGTGCTACAATCTTATCGAGCATACCGTTAATGAACAAACCACTTTTGCTGGTGGAGTAATGCTTTGCCAACTCAATATACTCGTTTAAAGATACTTTAACCGGGATTTCTTTGAACTCGGAAATTTCGGCCAAAGCAAGCTGCATCAGCACAATATCCATGTATGCGACACGTTCCATATCCCAATTTTGAGCAAACTGCTTAATCAAATCCATATAGCTTTTCTGGTTCAAAAGCGATTTACGGAAAAGCGACACAACAAAATCGCGGTCATCTGCATCTTTAAACTCCTTTTGAAGCTCTTGGTCTTCGCCAATGCCCTCGTCAAACTCCTTCAAGGTTTTGATGACCATGCTGACAATAAATTCAGATTCATCGTTCCAAAAAATACTCTGCTCCTCAAGCTGCAAATAAAGTGGCTCATACTGAGCAATCACCTTTTCAACCAGCTTAACAACAAACTTTTTATGGCTTTCATAATCTTCATATTTTTCATCCATATAATCCTGATAGATGTCGGATTGAGATATGTTTTCGAATAAAGCTCGGATGATTTCAGGATGATTAGACCATGAGAGACCGGTTGTTTCAATATATTTAAGCAGCTCTTTATTGGATCCCAATTGGAGGAGCACCTTGTTATCGATAAAACGTGTGTTGGGATTTAAATCGGCAGGAGATGGAATTTTCTTGCTCTTTCCTTTTTCGATACGGTTGATTGCATAAGCGTGAATATCAACAATAAGCAATAAAACGAGGTGATACAGTTCAAATGATTTAGAAATACTGTGAAACAACTCTTTCTCTGTTTCCTTGATTGTAGCTTCACCCTTTTTCTGATGCGCATATACCATCTGCATCACCTTAACTCTTAACAATCTTCTACTTAGCATTACCGAAAGAACATTTAATTTATAAAATTGAAAGGCAAATGTAAGTTTTTTTTTAATCTCTACAATCAGCCCTGTAAATATACGTATGTAAAGTTACCCCATCCAATGTAAATATCAAATGGTAATTATCAACAAATTACATAGAACCGGCAAAAGAGCGCCAAATGGTTAAATAAGTTAAAGAATGGAAAAATTTTGTAAACATATTTTGTGTAATTCAAAAAATTATTACCATTTTTGACTATCGAAACCAAAAGCGCATTTTTTCTAATAAAAATAATATTTTGAGATGGAAGGATTCGACAAAAACGATGGTTTTGAAAGGAATGACAAGGAGGAAATCTTTTCAAAAGCAGTAAGAGCAGGCAAAAGAACTTATTTTTTTGATGTAAAAGCGACCCGAAAAAACGACTACTATTTGACCTTAACCGAGAGCAAAAAGAGATTTGAAGAAGACGGTCGTTTTCATTTTGAGAAACATAAAATCTTTCTTTACAAAGAAGATTTTGAAAAATTTGCCGAGGGACTCCAGGAGGCCATTGAATTTATCAGGAGCATCCAGGGCGATGTGATTGCGGAGCCTGAGGAAGAACTGGAATCGGTTGTATCAAGGGAGTATACCGATATCGAATTCGAAGATCTTAGCAAATAAAACAAAGGGTTCAGAAAAACTGAACCCTTTGTTTTTTCAAATTAACCATCATATTTTTCCATCTTATCTTCAATGGTAACGGCATGTTGCAGGTTGCTCTGAATTTTAACATAACACATAACCTGCGAAGACCCTGCCTCATAACAAGCCTCTTGCACTTTTTTCACCACAGCCATTAACTCATCGTACATACCCTCCATCACCGTTTCGAATGGGGTTACCCGATATTTCACTCCGGATTTGCGTATTTCAGCAATGGCGGCATCTACCACTGCGTAGGCATCTTTGTTCTGTGCAACCGGAAGCACTTGCACGGCCACATTTACTGTATGATTAAAATATCTGCTCATTTTTTTTTGAGGTAAATTAATTTATTTCCGTGTTAATATCAATGAAAAATATGGATGTATCGAAGAAAAAACCCAACAAATGGGGATTGGGTAATGCTATTTCATTAGTTACTTTTGCAGGTTAAAACAATTGAGGCATTAATCTGGAATTATTCCCAAGGTAAAAACAGCATAATGACATTAGCCGAACTAAGTAACGGGCAAGAAGCCTTTATTATAAAGGTAAAAGGACATGGCGCCTTCAGAAGACGAATTCTTGAAATGGGTTTTGTTAAAGGTAAAAAAGTAACGGTTATCAAGAATGCGCCACTGAAAGACCCCATTGAATACCAAATAATGAATTATAAGGTATCACTAAGGCGAAGCGAAGCTTCACTAATTGAAGTGGTTACCATGGAAGAGGCCAGAGATGCTGCTAACATTACTTATCACGGCACACTTGACGAACAAACCATAGAAAAAGTAGCAGTTGAAAAACGAAAAGTGATAAATATTGCACTTGTAGGTAACCCAAACTGCGGAAAAACCACACTTTTTAATCACGCCAGCGGTGCCTACGAACATGTGGGGAATTATAGTGGCGTTACGGTGGATGTGAAAACAGGAACCTTTGAACACAAAGGCTATACGTTTCACCTTTCGGATTTGCCTGGCACATACTCCCTGTCTGCATACAGTCCTGAAGAGATGTACGTTAGGGCGCACATAAGTGAGCAAATGCCGGATATTGTAATCAATGTACTGGACGCATCCAATCTGGAGCGCAACCTCTATCTGACAACGCAACTTATACACATGGATGTGAAGGCAGTAATTGCCTTAAACATGTTTGATGATTTGCAACGCAGAGGCGATATACTGGATTACAAACAACTGGGCAGGCTACTCGGAATGCCTGTGGTTCCAACAATAAGCTCGAGAGGCAAAGGCATCGACAAACTGTTTGATAAGGTGATTGATGTTTACGAAGAGCGGCTTCCGGAGGCACGTCCGGTCAGGATTAATTTCGGTGGTACATTGGAGAAATCCATAACAGCCATAGAAAACGAGATAAAGAAACATGACAACCTTAAACTCGAATTAAATCCCCGATTTCTTGCAATCAAACTACTTGAAAAGGACAAAGAGTATAAAAAGCTGATTAAACAAGAACCTTACGAAAACATACGTACTGAGGTAGATAGACAAAAAAGTCGCATTGAAGAGTTTTTGCACGAAGACATTGAAACCATCATAACAGATGCCCGATATGGCTTTATTGCAGGTGCCTTGCGCGAGACTTACAAAGAAAACCCAATACAGCGAAGAAGAAAAACCGATGCCATAGACACGTTTTTGACGCATAAACTTTTTGGCTTCCCAATATTCTTCCTGTTTATGTGGTTCATGTTTCAGACTACCTTTACACTTGGCCAATACCCAATGGAATGGATTGAAACGGGCGTAGCTTTACTATCTGATTGGTTGGATGGGTTAATGGCTGACGGTTCGTTCAAAGACTTATTGATAGATGGTGTAATAGGTGGTGTTGGCGGTGTAATCGTATTTCTTCCAAACATCCTCATTCTGTTCTTCTTCATCTCATTTATGGAAGACACAGGATATATGGCGCGAGCTGCTTTTATTATGGATAAGGTGATGCACAAAATAGGTTTGCATGGTAAATCCTTTATTCCGTTGGTAATGGGATTCGGATGCAATGTACCTGCGATAATGGCCACACGCACCATCGAAGACCGTAATAACCGGTTGCTAACTATCCTGATAAATCCATTCATGTCGTGCAGCGCACGATTGCCAGTTTACATACTATTTATTGCAGCATTCTTTCCAGATCATCCGGGCACACTGCTATTTGTTTTATATACATCAGGCATTTTAATAGCAGTAGTTATTGCCCGGTTGTTTAAGCGGTTTGTATTCACCAAAACCGATGTGCCATTTGTTATGGAGCTGCCACCCTATCGATTGCCAACACTCAAGAGCACTACCAGACATATGTGGCATAAGGGACAACAATATCTGCGTAAAATGGGAGGCGTTATCATGGTTGCCTCAATCATTATTTGGTTTTTGGGATACTTCCCACGCACCAGCACCAACACCGAAGCATATACCCACAATATTGAACGGATTGCATTGCATTACGACTCACTTATATTGGTTAGTTCCAATGCGGTGGAGCTTGCAGAACTGGAGTCTGAAAAACACACTCAAATAAAGAAATATAAGGAGAAAAAACACGTTGAACAGCAAGAAGAAAGTTACATCGGACGATTGGGACATGCCATTGAACCAGTAATAAGACCACTTGGTTTTGATTGGAAAATGGGTGTTAGTTTGTTAAGCGGTATTGCAGCAAAAGAGATTGTCATTAGCACCATGTCGGTGTTGTACCAGTCGGCAAGCGAAAACACTGAAGACACCAGCATGCTGATTTCAAACATGAAAAAGGATCAATATGCGGATGGCTCACCGGTTTTCACACCTTTGGTAGCTCTGGCATTTCTGATGTTTACGCTCATCTATTTCCCTTGTATAGCAGTGATTGCAGCCATCAAAAAGGAGTCAGGCTCATGGAAATGGGCAATGTTTACCATTTTTTACACCACTGCATTAGCCTGGCTTGTTGCATTTGGAGTTTACCAAATTGGGAGTTTATTTGTTTAATGTAATAAAACACAGCATTATGATTCAAGACATATTAACCTATATCACGGTTGCAGGGGCAATAGCATACACATCCATCTCGTTTTGGCGCACACTGTTCTCGTCAAATAAAAAAGCCTCCTGTTCGGGAGGCTGTTCTTCGGGCTGCGACGCTAAACGTGAATTGATGCACGCCATCAATCATCGCAAACGGTAGCTGACGAAAGCAAATTTTCGGCTACATGGCGACCAGGACGGCACATTTATGGTGCCCTGCCCGCCAAACAATTCGGTAAGCACCTTTGGTTCACCGCCCTCAGCAGACATTATGCGCAACACCACATTTTTATTTGCCGGATGCCCTTCGGTACCAGGCTCGTAGGAAAGAAAAACTATCCATTTGCCATCGGGCGATGGATGCGGAAACCAGTCAACCCAATCATCGTAAGTCATCTGTTCTGGATTTGATCCATCGCGTCCCATGCGCCACAATTGCATGTTGCCCGAACGGTCACTGTTAAACCAGATGTATTTGCCACACATGGTGTAGTCAGAACCATCTTCGTGAAACCGGGTATGTGTGAGCTGTTTTTCCTTCCCCCCGTACACAGAAATTACAAATACATTATAGTCGCCATTGCGTAAACCAATAAAAGCCAACTCCTTTCCATCGGGTGACCATCCATGAAGGTAGGACGGGCCATTATCGGTGATTTGTCTGGGAGTTCCGCCCTCGACATCCACAATATAGATAATTGAGTTGCCGTTGTGCCCGGCGCTGTGGTGACTAATGGCCATTTGCTTTCCATCGGGCGATAGAACATGATCGTTGTTGTTGCGTGTGGCAAAAGCCATATCGATTTTCACCGGTTGCCCGCCACCAACAGGAATCCTGTAGATGTGTCCATTACTGTTAAAATAGAGCGTTTCCCCATCAGGCGACCAGTTTGGTGCTTCGAAGTGAGAATCGTCGGTATATACAACCCTACGGGTGTTGTTATCCAGGTTAAAAACCTCCAGATAACTTGTAATTGAATGAGTTAACTGCTGCGCGTGCATATCCGGTGCTGTTAAAAACATCGATGTAAATGAAAGAAAAACCAAATGTTTCAACCCGCTTTTGAAGCATCCTAAAGTTGTCATAATCATATAGTGTTAGCCATAAAAAAATCCCGGATAACAGCTCCACTCCTGCTGAGCATTTGGTTATCCGGGATCAATTAACAAAATCGCTGCGTAAAATGCAACCCAAAGCATTGCTTATGGGTAAATGTTATCTGATGAACTTACCGGAAAACGATTGATTTTCGGAATCGGTGATGGTGTACAAATATACTCCCTGGGGCAAATTACCAACATAAAAACCGGTCACACTTTTAAAACTAGAAATGGACGATCCCATTATGGAGTAAATATTTCCTGAAAAATTTCGATGATATCCTTGCAATCCCAATGTGTTATTGTTAATCACTACCTGATCATTCTGTATTACCGCATCAACTACAGATGATGCTGAAACAAACTCAAACTTCAAATAATTAACGTTTACTCCACCATTGTTAAAGAAGAGACGTAGCGTGTTCCAGCCCTGTTCAAGTTCAAGATTACCCACATTGGTCATTTGCCAGTTCTGCCATCCACCTGTTGAAGCCAGTTGCTTTTCGCATATTACCAAATTGTTTCTGTCTCTCAATGAAACTACAGAGGACTGCGTGGACGCATGGCGCAAGGCAACATTATATATGCCTGCAGTTTGAGCAAACACAGTGTATTGCACCCACTCTCCGGTATTTGTCCACCCAATATTATACCCATTTGATTTATCATCAGCTTGGCCAGATGTTTTTTCAATATCTACTGCATCGTTACGGCCGGCCCATCCGGAATTATAAACCGTGTTTTGACCACCTGTATTTTCTATCACCTGATTGTCGGTGGCATTGTTTTCAAAATAAGCATAATTATGCCGTCCCAGATCATACTCAGAAGCATGTATTACACCCGGAACAAAATTGTTACCATAAGATTTGGTGGCTGTTCCATCGGCTTGTTGCCCTATTAAAGCAAACAACACATCGTAATTTACTTCACAATTTTCGATTTTTACATTTTCGAGAAAATCCAGAAAATAGGAGAAGTTTTCTGTTTTGCTATCTGGGCTTAAGCCAGTACCATTATTTACAAAATCGATGATTTTCTGGAATGACTCAGATGCTTTGATGCTAAGAAATCCACTGATATTGTCGATTTTTTTATAAGACCACCATGCCCAGCCAATATTTTTACTTTCGGCACTTTTTACGGTCTGATAGAACCACTCGTTGGAGTTTTCGCCTGTTTCACCCAAAAACAGAGGTACATTGTAAAGCGCCTTCAGATTCTCACCGGCAAAACTTCCGTGGGGAGCCCAATACTTGTGTGGGCTAAGAGCCATATTCTCATCCCAGTCATCACCCCAAAACGGAGGTAATATTGAACTGAAATCATTTGCCCAGCCGTTTCCTTCCAAATAGATGACATTATGCTGATCGTACAAACGAATCTGATTAACGCACCTTTTAAACAATTCAAGAAGCTTAAGAACAGCCAATTGTCGCCCTCCCGACTGATAATCAGAGTAATTGGTCTCATTCAAGAGGTCATACCCACCAATCCAATTCTTTTGCGAAAACCTACGTGCAATCTCTTTCCACAGAATAACAACTTTTGTTTGATACTGGTCGGCTGTACCATCGAGGTTGCCTTCCCAAAGTCCGGGACCATAAGAGTCGGCAATTGCCGTATCAAACCCCTGACCTCCGGGTGCTGCATGTAAATCGAGTATCAGGTACATTTCATTTGCCTCACACCATTGCCTTATCTGCTCAGTAAGTTCAAAGCCCCTTTCAATAAAAGAGTTATCGGTTGCATTGGTGTTTATAAACAAATTGTAGTGCATCGGAAGTCGAATGGCATTAAATCCCCATGCTTTAAGCGAATCCACGTCACGTTTTGTGATGTAGTTATTCATATACTCACTCACAAAATATTGAAGATCCTCCTCATGGAGCACCATGCGCATGCGGTCGATGATCTTTTTCATGATACCCGCATTCTCATAATTTGAAACCTTCCACATGTATGGTTCCCAAACCATATAGTTACCCAAACCAATGGCCCGAATAATGAAATCATTTCCCTGCGCATCCACAATTTTATCACCCTGCCGTTTTAAGTAGAACTCAACACCAGAATGGTATTGCGGCATTTGAAGCCAATCCTCCACAGCATCTACCGTTGAATTTTGAGAGGCAGTATTTATAGTGAAGGCATCCCCTGCTTGCTCAAACTCACTTGCCGCAGCGCATAGGTATTTGTATTGATACGATTTGTTTGGCGTCAACCTCACTGAAGTGGTAAACAAACCGTCAGACACCTTTCTCATTTTTTTGGCACGTCCGGTATCTACGTCCCAGTTTCCAAGCTCATCAGAACCAATGAGAAATACATTTTCGGTATCGGAAGGCACATTCACCGTAAAGCTGAAACGCACATAAGGCGGCGGTGTCTCGTTCCAGGCTAATATGGTATTATTGCGTACCATATCCGTTGTGCCAGTGGTGAAGGGAAAATTTGTATTAGGGCTCTGCTCATATTTCCAGTTTGGCCCACAAAGGAACATATACTGAAAAGTGGTGTTTGACGGTAGAAAAAGTGTTTTGCTCCAGCTGTTTGCTCCGGTTTGTTCCATTAATATGGCGCGTCCTTCGTTCGCCCCCCAGTTACCCAGATAGTCACTGCTGCCAATAATGTACACTTCTTGCGTTCCGGCTGGTACTGTGACATTAAAGGTCACGTTGATGGCGTATGAGGAGACAATAAGCAGATTGAAAAGAATAAATAGCGTAAACCGTTGATAGACGTTTTTCATGATAAAAGATTTGAGTTAGATAGATTAAATATTCCAACTCAAATTTAACTAGCATACTGATTTACAACCCACAGCGAAACACACACTTAATACACAAACAACTCACAAAAACCTCACATTGCAATCTATAATGTTCAAAAAATATATATATCTTATGAATCTACTCTTTATAGGATATGCATTTCTCTTTTTGTTATTCTGATATATTGTTATGTAAAATTCATGGTGCTTACAAAAACCGATTTAAAGCAAATCTTTGTCGTGTTGTTAACCGTACCATTCTATAAAGGATCAAATGAATCTTCTATATCACGGTTGAAGCGGGTTATAAAGCTGAGAAAAGGTACTCAACAGGTATTTTATTCATTGCATATTAGCGATTCTTTTTACTATTCTTCCTCTTTTGTCTTTTATCAATTGCCTTTGTTGAGCCGCTTTCAATTATAATAGAATGAGTCCCATCATGATTTACAATTGTCATCACAGAACCGTTGCAGGCTACTACTGAATGAGTTCCATCTTGGTTAACAATTGTTTTTGTCGAGCCGTTGTCGATTAAAATGGAATGAGTCCCATCAGGATTAACAATTGTCTTAGTTGATCCGTTGTCAACTACAACAGAATGAGTCCCATCAGGGTTAACAACTGTGTTGGTCGAGCCATTGTCGATTAAAATAGAATGAGTTCCATCAGGATTAACAACTACTGTTTGGGCTTTTACGTTAATAGAAGCTACAAATAGCATAAGCAATAAATAGATTAGTTTCATAAAATTCATATTTAACATTATTGTTTCTTAAAGCAGTATAAGCGGACACATAAATGAAATGTTGAACTAAATCCCTCCGGGATAGCCTCTTTCAAAAATAGCATTAATAATTTTAGTTGCAAGCCGCTATAACTACATTATTCACTTTTAAAATATGCAGTAATGAGAAAGAAATCAACCTTAACGATTGTAGAGCGAGCCCTGGTTCTGGTACCGAAAATTTTGGACAGAGCTGTGAAGCAAGCATCAGGTAGTACTTCGTGGTCAGAGTCATCCGTCGGTTCGGCATTTATCATCACACCAGAAAAAGTCCATAGTTGCCAGTTGTAGTTCTGACGGGATGTCGTTCAACCTGGAATAATCCCTAGAGCGTTGGGAATGCCCATATTGCTATATATTACCAAAAGGGCTTATTTTTAGTGCCATCTATACTCTGTTTCTAATAGTGGGTCAATATTGCAGAAATTAATAAAATCATTATGTTTATTCTCATTCCACCAATCATAATAAGCCTTTGAAATCAATACTTGAATATCGTTTCCTGATTCTAAATCAAACGGTTCTGCTCGTTGTTGTACAATTGGGTTTTGTGAAGGGAATCTACCAATCAAATACTCACTGTCAATAGCTACTGCACGAATTGATTCGATTGTCCACAAAACATACATACCTAAAGTACACTCGGGCATCCATAGAGATGAAATTCCGTTATGCGGGAAGTCTGTTATTGTTTGAGTTTCATTTCTATATACAAGCAGTGCGGGAATATCCTTATATGTAAACGCTGGTAAATCGAATGATTCATATTCACCACTTTTTAATTGTTCCACGTATTTTTCAACGTCTACGCTTTTTAATTCTTTTGTCTTATCTATGTCACACCCCAAAAGACTTATTAGGGAAATACAAAAGATTAGGATTTTCAAGGTTTTCATTATTCAATATTTTATTGATTCTTATTAACTAAGATGGTTTCCGGTTTAAATTAGTTGCATATTTAAACTTGGGCATACCGGTTGGCAATATGGCATGAGGGGTAATGCGGGCTACTTCCTTATACACCGTTACAAAACTTGATGCGGGGCAGCCACTTTCACATAAACACCAACCGACCAATGTTTTACACATGATATTACTTGCTAGGTTTTCTTTTCTCGTCGTTGATATTAATTGGGTCTTGTCTTGAGTCAAAAACATCAGTAATTAGAAACCCTTCAGGTATTTCTTTGTAAATAATCTTGTAGTTTCCTTTAACTAAATAACGGTGCCCCTCATTCAGCTTTTCAAGATTCAATTCAATTTGTCCAGAAGTTGGATGCTTTTTCAATTGATTGGTCGCGGTTAAAATTTCTGTCTTAATTTTTTTGGCAATTGAAGGGCTTGCTTTTATCCTGTAGTAAGTATAATTTTCTAAGAGCATTTCTATTGAAAAGTCAGACCAGAGTATTTTCATATAATTACCAATTTTCTGATTCTTTCTCAAGTTGTTCTTGAGTTTTATATTTGCCAGAAAGATAATCTCTTGTCGACCTGTTCGCTCTGTCGACTAGTTGTTCTACAGAAAAAGGTTTCTCGCTATGGCGAGTTGTCTGTTGCTTTTGTACTTCAACAATAGCAGACTCAATCTTCCGGAATATCTTTTCATCTCGAAGTCCAATTAGATATTCAATAGCTTTGAGTTTTCTTGTTTGTAAGTCCATGGGTCTATTTTTTACAAATATACGCTAGAATTCAAAAATTGTCATATGTACTGTTGAGTTTCTATTTCTAACCTGGCAGGTAACGTGTGGCAATATGGCATTAGGGGTAATGCGGGCTACTTCCTTATACACCGTTACAAAACTTGATGAGAGGCTGAATGGTTCAAATAACCAAAAAACCCGCCTTTTGCTATATTGCGGGTTGAACTAAATCCCTCCGGGATAGCCACTTTCAAAAATAGCATTAATCTTTTTAGTTGCAATCCGTTATAACTGCATTATTCATTTTTAAAAAATGCAGTTATGAGAAAGAAATCAACCTTCAACGATTGTAAAGCGCGCCCTGGTTCTGGTTCCGAAAATTTTGGACAGAGCTGTGAAGCTGAAGCATCAGATGGTTCTTCGAGGGCAGAATCATCCATCGTTTCGGTATTTATCATCACACCAGAAAAAGTCCATAGTTACCAGTTGTAGTCCTGACGGGATGTCGTTCAACCTGGAATAATCGCTGGGTCGTTGCGACCGCTCATATTCCTATATATTGTGGTGCGTTTTTCTTTATGCGGTCATTGGATTTATTTGAATTTGTCCACCAATTGCTCTTAATACTTTCAAAATTGTCTCAAATTGAGGTTTTGCTCCATCCGATAATGCTTTGTATAAACTTGGTCTGCTTAATCCAGTTTCTTGAGCAATTTTTGTCATGCCGATTGATTTTGCAACATGTCCAATAGCTGTAATAACATCTGATTCGTTTCCTTGTGCTAAAACAGTATTAAGATATTCTGCAATCATTTCGTTACTATCTAAATAGTCAGCTATATCAAATTTTGAAGTTTCCATTTCTCTATTTTTTTAGTCGTTTTAAAATCTCTTTTGCCTTGTCAATATCTCTCTGTTGAGTTGATTTATCGCCCCCAATGAGCAGAATGATAATTTTTCCGTCAGATTCTTTAAAATATACCCTGTATCCTTTAGCATAGTCAATTTTCAATTCACGAATGTCATCTCCAACAGATTCGCAATCACCAAAGTGCTCATCGGTCTCAATCTTTTGAATGCGAAATAATATTTTGGCTTTAGCTTTGAAATCTTTCAGTTTTCTAAGCCATTTGTCAAATTCGTCTGTTTTCTCAATTATATACATTCATCAAACTGTATTCATTTGGATACAAACTTATGCAATCTTTTCTATTTCTGAAAGACTTAATTTAAAATTCGTAAGGTAAAATCGATTTATATTGTACACTGGATGTGTCTTTTAAAATGCACTACAACGTTTTGCGTGTATGTGTAGTAGCGGTTTATAGGCACTTGCCTGTCCGTTTTGCACAAAGTTTCTTAGAAGTTCTGACCTTCGATTTACCACTTCACCCACTATTGCCACATACACGCTGTTGAACTAAATCCCTCCGGGATAGCCTCTTTCAAAAATAGCATTAATCTTTTTAGATGCAAGCCGTTATAACTGCATTACTCACTTTTAAATTATGCAGTTATGAGAAAGAAAACAACCTTAACGATTGTAGAGCGCGCCCTCGTTCTTGTTCCGGAGTTTAAGGCCAGGGCTTTAAAGATGGAGCATCAGGTGGTACTTCGTGGACAGAGTCAGAGCACTCTGAATAATTACATTCGGCGCATAGCGCTGTTTGTTATCCATTTTAAACAACTGCCCGAAGACGTCACCGAAGATGAAATCAACGAGTATCTGGTGGCTTTGGCACGCGATGTCAAGGCTCCTTCGCGGAGCAGTTTCAAGCACATGGTTTATGGCCTAAGGTATTACTACCGTTTGCTGGGCATGAACAAAAAGGCCATTGCTTTGCCTTCATTAAAGCAAGAGAGCAAGTTGCCGGTTGTGCTGAACCGCCAGGAGCTAAAGATGCTATTTTCGGCACCTACGCTGCTTAAGCACCGAATTATCCTTACGCTGATCTATTCTGCCGGATTACGGGGGCAAGAGGTCATCAACCTTAAGATATCCGATATTGACTTTGAGCGCATGGTCATCCACATCCGCCAGAGCAAATACAAGAAAGATCGGATTGTGCCTTTGTCCGCCATAATGGTCATCGGGCTCAAAAAATATCTCAGAGCCGAGAATCCGCATGTTTGGCTATTCAATGGCAAAGAGGCTGATGGTCGCTACAGCGTCAAAGGATTATCCTGGGTTATGCGGGAAAGCCTTAAAAAAACCACCATCTCTAAAAACGTGAACCTTCACTCCTTACGCCACACGTATGCAACCCATTTATTGGAGCAGGGCTTAAACATTGTAACCTTACAGGAGCTTTTGGGTCATGCCGACATCACAACAACCATGATTTATCTTCACACAGCCCAGTGTCAGCATATCACTCCTCACAGCCCCTTAGACACACTCTATGGAAAAGCCATACAAAAGCAAGCATGAACTGGCTGATGTTGTTTGCCAATTTGGAGGAAGTTTGTTGCAGAGCGGGGAGTTATCGCCCAAGCAAATCAAAGTCTTTCACAACCTTGTGCAGTGCCGTACGGCCGCTTTGGGTGGACATGAGCAGGTGTGTGATGATTGCGGAGTCATACACTACCGTTACAACAGCTGTCGCGACCGACATTGCCCCAAGTGTCAGGGAACCAAACAGGCGCTCTGGATTGAAAAGCTGATTAAATCAACACTTGCAGTCAAACACTACCATCTCATTTTCACCGTGCCTCATGAGCTCAACCAGATTTATCTTTGGGACAGGAGACTTTATTGCAATATTTTGTTCCACGCCACCAGAGGTATACTGCGCAGCTTTGGGTACACGCATTACGGTTGTGAAACCGGAGCCGTTGCGGTGTTACACACTTGGGGGCAGAACCTTTCATTGCATCCGCACTTGCACTGCATTGTTCCGGCAGCAGGATACTCGTTGTCGGGAAAATGGCGCCACATCGGCAAATATGAAAATTATCTCTATCCGGTGCACCAGTTGAGTGCTGCCTTTAAAGGTAAATTTCTGGACAGCATAAAAAGAGAACTGCGAAAACTATCTGCAATGGATGGCTTCAAAGTCTGCATTGAAGCGGCTCATCAAAAAAAGTGGGTCGTCTATTGCGAACCCTCAATGGCTGGCGCCGAACATGTCATCAGGTATCTGGGGCAATACACCCATCGCATTGCCATCAGCAACCAGCGGATATTGAATGTTGACTCAACAAACGTCACTTTCGTAGCTAAAGACTACCGCGACCGCGCACAAATAAAACCGGTATCCCTGAAAGGAGAAGAGTTTCTGCGTCGATTCTCTTTGCATGTTATGCCAGATGGTTACGTGCGTATCCGTCGGTTCGGCATTTATCATCACACCACAAAACTCCATCTGGATTTGCAATTTGTGCCCGATGAAAAGCCTGACATTGACCAGATGACAGCTAAACAAAAGCCCGAAACGGCTCCAGAGCGCATTTTAAGATTGACAGGATTTGACATAACCAAATGTCCGCATTGCAAAACGGGTCGTCTGATTGTCATCAGAACCCTGCCCAGGATTCGGTCACCCGCAGGGCATCTGCCTTCTATGCTTTTTGATAAGTTGCAGTAACCAACATTACATTCCCTTTAAAAACTTCATTCACATGAGGTTCGGCATCGTATTGCCTTGACGGTGGGTTTTAAGCCCAAAAGAAGCTGGTTTTCAACATTTGAAACACAAAGACCACTCTTCTCTTAAACCGATAAGGTTAAAAACAGTACGATCGCAGCATAGGCGTTCTTGCCAAAAACATCAAAAACCAACAAAAAGCCCATAGCTGCCAGTTGTAGTCCAGACGGGATGTCGTTCAACCTGGAATAATCGCTGGGTCGTGCCGACCGCTCATATTCCTATATATTGTGTGCTGCCTTTTTGTTTGTCGTCACTTTAATTTGATCTGGATTGAGTTGTCTGGGAGGAATAGTTTCTCCATCACACTTGCAATTCTTGACATACAGTTTGAAGCTGAAATATTGATATGAATAAACAGCAAGTCGTCATTCAACTCTTTTACTTTGTCCCAGACCTTTCCATCAAATGATTTATATCGGCTCGTCAAATCAACGTTGGTATCTATCAATTCTTTAAGTGAACTCCATTTTAGAATAATTTCATCACGTCTAAACATCTCAAGTTGATTGTCTAGAATGTAATCAAAATCATATTCAGGCTTATCTTTCAGGTATTTTAAAAACTTGATAAATACGTCTTGCCAAGAATTGACTTTGATAACATCATCAAATATTTGAAGTTCTATTGGTTTATTGCCTTCGGCAATGTCTCCAGCATCCGTGTCTAATGGAGAGAATAATGTGCTTTCAATCGTTTGAGTATTCCAATTTGCTTTGTCCTTGTATTGGTCGGGTAATGGGAACGTTTCAAGAAACCAAATTACCATATTTGTTTGGTGTTCTTTGATACTTTGTTCATTCCAAACGTTTCTTTTGATAACGTCAAGCCTATAATTAAGAGATGAAGAATTGAGCTTTCTTTTCTTTTCTTCAAATGATTTATTTCCTATTTCACTGTTGAACTCTGTGAGAATTAGATTACCTATGTTGTGCAAGTAATTCTTGTGTATTTCTTCAAATTGTTCCCCTAATTCAATTTTCCAACTATCATCCAATTTTTGAGGCATTATGTGTTCAATTGTGATTTTCGGATTTCTAAAGTCAACAGATACTTTAGAGTTATTCTCTTCGATCTTTCCTAAGATAAGTTTTGAATACTGTTTTAGGCTTTCATAAAAATTCATTGAAATAAGTGCCGAACTCATTTCTGAGTCATTTGGCAATCTTAACCTGTAAAACATATTAGTTAAGAGTTCAAGCATTGATGTGTTGCCTTTTGCAATACCTTCTATCTTTTTACTTAAAAGGACAATGTTCTTATTCTCGCCTTGAGTTAAACCTAATATTCTGCGTCTTATCAAATAAGTTCTGATTGCTTTCAGAGTAGAAATCAGGATCTCATCACTTAGTCTTATACCATCAATTGTATATTGATTATATTCAAACAATCCCAATACAAAAGGTTTAAATGCTTCAGCCTTTATGTCGTGGAAGATGTTTCTTATTAACTCCTTTATTTCTTTGTCTTTGGAATTGTCATTCGAAATAGTATCGTTATTTATTTCAGTAATAATCCACTTATAACATTTTACATAGCGAACGATGTCATTTATAAAGGCATTATGATTTACAAAACCTGAATCAACAAAGTCTTTAAATTGCTGATAAAGTTCTTTTGTATTGTTGTCACTTACAACTTTAAGGGAGCTTGCAGTTTTATATTGTAAATAATCTCTGAAAAACTTTGAAGTGTTATCAAATAGGACTTCTTCGATTTTTGGATGCCAAATTTTTTCATAAATATCTGATTGGCTTTTGCTTTCCATATTTAGGAGAACAAAATTTCTCACAAGATCCGATAAAGTCAATGGTTTACCTAATGAGTTTAAAGTTTCAAATATAATTTGTGGGTCTTCCCCTTTAAATGGTCTTTCGTCTAGAAAAATTACAGCTACATTCATTCGCTGAATAGCAATAATGTAATGCTCAAAATCTACTTCGGGATTTAGTCTTTTCTTTTCATTTATGATTTTCTTCAGCAATTCATAAGCATTGCTTATCACTCCTGGATTAGGTTGAGTTTTGTTTACTAGTGCCTTGTATGCATCCCAATCTTTTGTTACTTGTTTAAGTTTGATTTTGTCTTGAAAAGAGGAGGAATTGTTGGTCAGATAGTTTTGGTTTATGAAGTCTTGTTTGATTGGGTCGGTTTCAGTATCTCTTAATGCAATTAAAAAAATTAATGTTGTTGTAAGCCTTTGTTGTCCATCTACAACTACTGATTTATTTGCAAATCCTGCCTTTTCTTCTTTGATTACAACTGTTCCGAAAAAGTGTTCTAGCTTGTCGTGTTGCTGGGAGTCTAAATGTGATTCAATTATTCTTGAAACGTCACTAAAGTATCTTTCAATTTCAGGTTTCCCCCAAGCATAGGCTCTTTGAAAAGGGGGAATAAAAAATGAAGTTGCATTTTTTGCTAATACGTCATTTATCGAATGGCTCTCTGTCTTCATAAATTTACTTTCTGTTTACGGTCGTTCTTTAAGGTTGCACACATCTTCTATATACAATCAATTGCCCTATATATCGTATACGTCGCATTATCTCATGTTCGTATATCAAAGAAAATTAGAAGGATATTAACACCTGTATCATTTCAATTTAATACTAATCAAAAAAAAAATTGCACTTCGCATTTTTTGCCGAAAAACGCATTATATTCTATTAACAAGTTTGGCAAATCGCGAGTCAGTCACCTATTACCATTAATTTCGACTTGAATAATACACTAGCTTTACATTGTCAGGTTTGTTGAATTTGTTCATTTTGTGTTTAAATGATTCTGAGCATCAGAGAAAGTATTCCGGTTTCAATTGTTTAAACAAATTGTCTTAACAATATGCTGTTATCTTGTTATGCATAAATACATTGAAATCGAAGTTATTATTCAAACCTGAATATTGGTTTAAGCACTTTAATTGTTGCTACTGTGATTTCGTTTAAATAGGATGCGACTCAATGGTTTAAAGCTTTCCACTTCTCACAGTCATGAAGAACCATTAATATGTCTTTAAATCGAGTATTAGGTGGCAGCTGTTCTATATAACTTTTCTTAGTACATGACAAAACAGTTAAATAATTGAAAATCAATTAAATAATAATCTAAAGCATTTGGATAAAACCTTGATATTCAGTATATTACAGCTGATTACCACATCTTTTGTACTATA
>NZ_KI912105.1:258145-259411 GCF_000517065.1 Alkaliflexus imshenetskii DSM 15055
GAATTTGTTATCATTGCATCGTTCAACAAACAGGACCAAGCACTGATTAACTATAAGGAAAGATGGCAGATAGAAACCATGTTCCGGGCCATGAAAACAAGTGGTTTCAACATAGAAGACACACATCTCAACAAGCTTGAGCGCTTATCTACCTTGATATCCGTTGTTTCCATTGCATTTATTTGGGCTTACCTCGCTGGTATAGACAAACATGAAAAATTGTCACAATTAAAGTCAAAAACACGGAAGAAGAGCCTTCAGTTTCTTCAAGTATGGGTTAATTCGGATTGCTCATGCATTGTCGAACACACTGGATATAAGCGAATTTAACAAATGTGTCAAAGTTTTGTCATGTACTTAGGTAAATTCCTGATAAGCTTTATCTATGTCAAATACCATTACAAGGCAACCACTAAAGTTATTGGTTTTATCCATTCCACTGACTCGGGCAAAATGCAACTCATATCCATTGCGTTTTACAACACCATATTGGTATGGGCGGGTTTGTTTGTAGGTAATCTCAAATCCCATTGTTTCCCAAAAAGATAAGGTGTCCAATATGGATAAACAAGGTAAAACGGGAATCGTTATCCACTCTTTTTGATGCTTTTTATTTTCCATTTTTCCAAAATTTTATTTACTGCAAACCTAAGCACATTCGCTCACAGTACCATTTTTATATACTTTTTTGTATATAAAGGAAAATTAAATCAAGCTTATAAATATTTTGGATTTACAGTTGAAAACAGATTGTTGAGTATCAATTGATTCCTGCTTCTTTCATCAGGGAAATGCCGTATGCTGTCAATTGATCAATTATAGGCAAGGCCTTTCGGGCTTTTTCGGTTAGTTGATATTCCACTCGAGGTGGTTTCTCTGTAAATGCTTGTTTGGTGAGCATACCTTTATCTTCTAATTCACGTAGTTGAGTGAACAGCATTTTGTCTGAAATATGAGGTATAGCTTTTTTCAAATCACCATAACGTACCGAACCGTTCCGAAGACACAATAATATGGGGATTTTCCAAGTGCCACCTATGTGTGCCATTGTAAATTCAATGGGGTTGTAATAGATCCTGTTGTCATATAAAAACTCCTTCATCTGTTTATAATTTGTTTCTTAGTACATGACAAAACAGTTAAATAATTGAAAATCAATTAAATAATAATCTAAAGCATTTGGATAAAACCTTGATATTCAGTATATTACAGCTGATTACCACATCTTTTGTACTATACGTGAACACCAAGGTTGATAACAAATAT
>NZ_KI912105.1:259511-299381 GCF_000517065.1 Alkaliflexus imshenetskii DSM 15055
ATCGAAGTTATTATTCAAACCTGAATATTGGTTTAAGCACTTTAATTGTTGCTACTGTGATTTCGTTTAAATAGGATGCGACTCAATGGTTTAAAGCTTTCCACTTCTCACAGTCATGAAGAACCATTAATATGTCTTTAAATCGAGTATTAGGTGGCAGCTGTTCTATATAACTTTTCTTAGTACATGACAAAACAGTTAAATAATTGAAAATCAATTAAATAATAATCTAAAGCATTTGGATAAAACCTTGATATTCAGTATATTACAGCTGATTACCACATCTTTTGTACTATACGTGAACACCAAGGTTGATAACAAATATAGCGAATTAATCCAACTGTTTAAAGAAACGACCGGATGGCATAAAGCACGGGTAAAGTGCACGATTTCAATTGTTTGTGCAATGTGCAAGTTACAAACGGTTTCGTTCGTAAAGCTTGCGCAAGGATTTGAGGGACAGGCAACCTACGAATCGAGCCATCGACGGGTGCAACGATTTTTCGCCGAGTTTCTTATAGAGAGGCGTTTACTCGCCCGGCTGATATTTGCTCTTTTGCCCTCTAAACCGCCCTACCGCTTGAGCATGGACAGAACCAATTGGCAATTTGGGAGCTTGGATATCAACATATTGATGCTCAGTGTTTGTTATAAAGGCGTGGCCATTCCGCTGCTGTGGAAACTTCTTCCCAAACGTGGGAATTCAAATGCCACAGAGCGCCAAGAATTGTTTGACGACTACATCGAGCTATTTGGTTGTTCGTCCATCTCTGGTTTCATGGGCGATAGGGAATTTATTGGCGATGAATGGTTTGGGTATTTAATCCTTAATAAGGTGCCATTTTATATCAGGTTACGCGAAAACATGAAAGTCCGTGTGCCCGGCAAAGGCGAAAAAAAGGTCTTCTGGCTATTCAACCATCTACGGGTTGGCGTACACATGCATTACAGCGGGTTGGTCCATTTGGGCGGAAACCTTGTCTATTTGTCAGCTATCAAAACCATTGATAAAGCCACAGGTAAAATTGAATTTGTTATCATTGCATCGTTCAACAAACAGGACCAAGCACTGATTAACTATAAGGAAAGATGGCAGATAGAAACCATGTTCCGGGCCATGAAAACAAGTGGTTTCAACATAGAAGACACACATCTCAACAAGCTTGAGCGCTTATCTACCTTGATATCCGTTGTTTCCATTGCATTTATTTGGGCTTACCTCGCTGGTATAGACAAACATGAAAAAATTGTCACAATTAAAGTCAAAAAACACGGAAGAAGAGCCTTCAGTTTCTTCAAGTATGGGTTAATTCGGATTGCTCATGCATTGTCGAACACACTGGATATAAGCGAATTTAACAAATGTGTCAAAGTTTTGTCATGTACTTAGATAACTTTTATCAATATAGAATACAAAACAGGTAACAAAAAATACGCCTCCTAAACATCAAATGCTTAGGAGGCGTATTTGTGCCCAGAACAGGACTCGAACCTGCACATCCTTACGGACACTAGTCCCTGAAACTAGCGCGTCTACCAATTTCGCCATCTGGGCTGGCTGTATCTATCAATTTCAGCGGTGCAAATATAGGAACTTCCTTTTTTAACACAATACCATTGACCGAAAAAAACATCACTAAAGAAATAAAAAAACAGGGCTTTCCGCAACAAAGCAGAAAGCCCTTTGCATAATGCTTTCAGAATCAAGATTACTGTTTGAGGTTTCTCTCCAGATATTGAAACATCATTTGGTAAAGATGGTGACGTACGTTACCACCTGCTATGCTGTGGTTTCTGTTTGGATAGACAAACATATCAAACTGCTTACCCGATTGCACCAACCGGTCTGCATACTCCAACACATTTTGAAAGTGCACATTGTCATCTGCAGAGCCATGAATTAAGAACAGTCGTCCGTGAAGGTTTTCGGCCAAATTAAGCGGCGAAGTAGAGGCATAGCCTGATGGATTCTCACGCGGCATGCGCATGAACCGCTCGGTATACGCTGTATCGTAAAAACGCCAGTCGGTGACAGGAGCAACGGCAATACCTGTGCGAAAAACATCGCTTCTACTCATACTCAAAGAAGTGATGAATCCACCGAAACTCCAGCCCCATATTCCAATGCGTGTGGCATCCACATACGCTTGTTGGGCCAGAAATCGTGCCGCTTCAATCTGGTCATCACTTTCCATCCTACCCAGATGCATATAGGTTTGTTTGCGAAACATCTCACCTCTGGCTCCGGTGCCTCTCCCATCCACACAAACCACAAGATATCCCTGGGAGGCCAAATAATACTCCCAACCACTCTCCCATCTGTCGAGCACACGTTGGGAGTTTGGGCCACTATATTGGGTCATCAGCACCGGATATTGCTTGTTTGCCGAAAAACCAATCGGCTTAATCATCCAACCATTTAAATCAATGCCCTCACTGGTTTTAAATGAGAAAAACTCTTTTCGCGGCATATCATATCCGGCGATTTTACTTTTCAAATCAGCATTGCTCTCGATGGTTCGCAACTGACGTCCGGCGCGGTTATAAACCGTATAAACGGGCGGTGTTTGCATAGAACTATGCTCAACAATGTAAAATCCAAAATCGGTGCTGAACCATGCGCTATTGGTTCCATTCTCAGGCGTAAGGCGCGTTAGTCGTGTGCCATCCATCCTGATTGAGTAAACTTCACGACGTAGCGGTGATTCGGCGGCAGCCTGAAAAAAGAAGAGTCTGTTGCGCGCGTCAAATCCGAGATACTCTGTAACATCCCAGCTTCCGGTGGTTACTTGTCTGATTTGACGGCCATCTACACCAAAAAGATGAATGTGGTTAAACCCGTCGAGTTCACCAACATAGACAAAGTGGCGACCATCCTCCAGAAAAATAATATTGTCGAGCACATCCTCGCTCACATAGCGCTCATTGCGATCGGTGAAGATGAGTCGTGCTACACCCGATGAAGGATTTGCAAGAAACAGGTTTAATTGATTCTGACGGCGATTTAATGTAACAATGGCCACCTGGTCAGACTGAGTGGTCCACATAATGCGTGGCATATATTTATCATCCGTGCCGAGCTCCATCTCTTTTGTGGTGCGGTTTCTAAGATTAAATACATGCACACTCACTCTGGAATTGGTGGTACCGGCCTTGGGGTATTTATAGCGATACTCCCCCGGATAGAGTTCATATTCGTCGTTGGCGGGATTGGAGCCTCTATACACGGGGAAAGCAAACTCTCTCACCGCTGTTTCGTCAAAACGGATGAATGCCAACTCCTCGCTATTGGGCGACCATTCAAAAGCTCTGCTAAATCCAAACTCCTCTTCGTAAACCCAATCGGGCACGCCGTTGATAATCTCATTTACCTTACCATCAGATGTAATGGCAGCTTCGGTGCGAAAGCGAAGGTTTTTAATGTGTATGTTGTTGTTACGCACAAAAGCCACACTGTGGCCGTTAGGAGCAAAAGTAGCGGCTTGCTGCTTACCCCTTTCAGACAATGGCTCAATCTCCCTGCGTGCCACATCAATCACATAATAATCGGCTCTAAAGGAACGCCTGTATATATTTTCCCGATTGGCATAAACCAACACTTTGGTTTCGTCATCGCTAAACTCATAACCTTCGATAGACTGAATTGGTGTACTCTTTAGGTTTGGAATATCCACTACAACACCTGTCTGCTGTCCTGTAGCATAGGCATATTTCACTATTCTGGCGCCATTCTCTTCGAGTACGGTATAATGGGCGCCGTCTTTCATGGGGCGTAAACCATTCACCTGTTTTGGCCGAAATGTGCCACGCGTAACAAAATCCTCAAGTTCCAACTGCTTCTGCTGGGCAGCTATGCTTGTTAAAAGCATGATAGACAAAGCAAACAACATCAGTTTCTTCATAACAGAATAGCGTTTATTCTTATTAATTTAACAATTTCAGAAAAGATTACCACATTGATAACCAACCACAACAACGCTTAAGAAAAACAGAAACGACAAGTGATTAAGCATCAATTGAAAGTCATAAAATTAAACAATAATAGGTGAAAATGGATAGTACAACTACATAGAACCATCTTTTTCTGCACATCTCGTTCAAATTATTTATCTTTGCATGTTTTTGAAATCAAGCAAAAGAAACAACGAAATCCATACCAAAAAATGATTAAGATAACATTTCCCGACCAATCGGTACGTGAATTTCCCGAAGGTATTACAGGCTACGAAATAGCCGAAAGCATCAGCCCCAGACTGGCCAAAGAGGTGCTAAGCATTACAGTGAACGACCAGCTTTGGGATCTTACGCGTACCATCCAGACAGACGCTTCGGTTAAGCTTCACAAATGGGAAGATACGGAAGGGAAACATGCATTTTGGCATTCGTCGGCTCACTTGATGGCCGAGGCATTACAGGCATTATATCCTGGAACCAAATTCGGTATTGGACCAGCAATCGAAAATGGTTTCTATTACGATGTTGATCCGGGCAATGGCGTATCTATATCGGAAACAGAGCTGCCTAAGATTGAGAAAAAGATGCAGGAACTTGCCAGAGAAAAAAGCGAATACAAACGTCGTGAAGTGGCCAAGCAGGAAGCGCTTAAGTTTTTCAGTCACGACCCCTATAAAGTAGAGCTTATTACCGATTTGGAAGATGGCACTATCAGCTTCTATGAGCAAGGCGGTTTTACAGATTTATGTCGCGGACCACATCTACCAAGTACTGAGCCTATTAAAGCCGTAAAGATTTTAAGTGTAGCCGGTGCATACTGGCGTGGCGACGAAAAGCGCAAACAGCTTACCCGCATCTATGGCATTACTTTTCCGAAGCAAAAGATGCTTGATGAATATCTGGTGATGCTTGAAGAGGCACAAAAACGCGACCACCGCAAAATAGGCAAAGAGTTGGACTTATTCACCTTTAGCCAAAAAGTTGGTCAAGGCTTGCCTCTATGGATGCCCAAAGGCGCAAAACTACGTGAACGGCTGGAGACATTTCTAAAAAAAGTGCAGGTTAAATATGGCTATGAGCCAGTGATCACTCCTCATATTGGAAATAAGGAACTCTATGTGACATCCGGACACTATGCAAAATATGGTGCGGATTCATTTCAGCCCATCCATACACCCGCCGAAGGTGAGGAGTTTCTGCTTAAACCCATGAACTGCCCGCACCACTGCGAAATTTACAAGGCGCGTCCCCGCTCCTATCGCGATCTGCCAATAAGATTCGCCGAGTTTGGCACAGTATACAGATATGAGCAAAGCGGAGAGCTTCACGGACTTACCAGAGTAAGAGGGTTTACTCAGGATGATGCACACATTTTCTGTCGTCCAGATCAGCTGAAAGATGAGTTCAAAAAAGTAATCGACATCATCTTCTACATCTTTAAAGCACTTGACTTTAAGGATTATGTAGCTCAAATTTCACTGCGCGACCCTAAGAACACCGAAAAATACATTGGGTCGGAGGAGAACTGGGACAAAGCAGAAAGAGCCATCATTGAAGCATGTGCAGAGAAAGGCCTCAACACCGTTACAGAGATGGGTGAAGCAGCCTTTTACGGACCAAAACTAGATTTTATGATAAAAGATGCGCTTGGACGTAAGTGGCAGCTAGGTACCATACAGGTAGATTACAACCTGCCAGAGCGCTTCGAATTGGAGTATATTGGTCAGGACAACTCAGCACACCGCCCAATAATGATACACAGGGCTCCATTTGGAAGCATGGAGCGCTTTGTTGCGGTATTGATAGAGCACACAGCAGGAAAATTCCCACTATGGCTCACGCCCGAACAAGCGGTGATATTGCCCATCAGTGAAAAATATAACGATTACGCCAAAGAAGTTCAAAACTACTTGAACAAACTGGATGTACGCACAATATTGGACGACCGTAACGAAAAGATAGGTAAGAAAATTCGCGACAACGAGTTGAAGCGCATCCCCTATTTGCTTATAGTTGGTGAAAAAGAGGCCGAAGAAGGACTTGTAGCCGTGCGTAAGCAAGGTGAAGGCGATAAAGGCGCAATGAAAAAAGAGGATTTTGCAGCGTTCATCAATTCAGAAGTTAACAGTATGTTGGCTGAGATTGATGAATAAACAGCATATTAATGGCATAAGCAACTTTTCTTTTGCTCTTTTGACAAAAAAAGAAGCAGGAAGTATTAACTATATGCCATTGATTATTTATCTTTGCGGCCGTAAAGGAGCAATTTTATACCAGAGATAACCAAATCTTATTATTAACACAAAACAGGAGGACTTTGACAATAAGACCTAGAAAAAATCCGGGACAACAACCCGCTAAAGATGAGTTTAACTACCGGATTAACAATCAGATTCGAGTGCCACAAGTGCGCCTCGTTGGTGATAACGTTGAAAATCCGGGCGTATTTTCTACATCAGAAGCAATAAAACTAGCCGATCAGCTCGAACTCGACCTTGTGGAGATTTCGCCCAAGGCCGACCCACCTGTTTGCAGAATCATTGATTATCAAAAATTTTTGTATCAACAGAAGCGCAAACAGAAAGAGTTGAAAGCAAAAACCGTTCAGGTTGTTGTTAAAGAAATTCGTTTCGGACCAAACACCGACGAACATGACTATAACTTCAAGCTGAAACATGCTGAAAAGTTTCTTAGTGAAGGTGCGAAAGTTAAGGCTTACGTGTTCTTCAAAGGCCGGAGCATCTTATTTAAGGAGAAAGGTGAAATACTGCTTCTTAAGTTTGCCAATGATCTGGAAGAACTGGGTAAAGTTGAACAATTACCGAAGCTTGAAGGTAAACGGATGACGATGTTCATCTCGCCCAAGGCTAAGAAAAAATAGTTGCACATTAATCAACTAAATATATTGTACAATGCCAAAAATGAAGACGAATTCCAGTGCTAAGAAGCGTTTCACAATCACTGGAAGCGGTAAAATTAAGCGCAAGCATGCTTTTAAGAGTCACATTTTGACCAAAAAAGCAACCAAAAGAAAAAGAAATCTGACTTACTTCGGCACTGTTCACAAAGCTGACGAAAGCAATGTGAAGCACATGCTTGCAATGAAGTAGTTCACGAGCACTATTTTCTTTTATCAAATTATTTAACCTGAATGAATTAGCCGAAAAGATTCC
This sequence comes from Alkaliflexus imshenetskii DSM 15055, assembly GCF_000517065.1. Taxonomy (GTDB): domain Bacteria; phylum Bacteroidota; class Bacteroidia; order Bacteroidales; family Marinilabiliaceae; genus Alkaliflexus; species Alkaliflexus imshenetskii. The sequence continues at coordinate 266,639 of NZ_KI912105.1, forward strand.
TGTAAGAAGGGGAACGCTAACCATTCGAAAAACAGTAAAACAATGCCAAGATCAGTAAATGCTGTTGCTTCAAGAGCAAGAAGGAAAAAGATTTTAAAACTTACCAAAGGTTACTTTGGAAGAAGGAAAAATGTATGGACCGTTGCCAAGAACACCTGGGAAAAAGGTCAACAATTTGCTTACCGTGACCGTAAGCGCAAAAAAGGACATTTCAGAGCACTGTGGATTCAGCGTATCAATGCAGCTGCCCGTCTCGAAGGTATTTCCTATAGCAAATTAATCGGCCTGATGGCAAAACAGAATATCCAGATTAACCGCAAGGTTATGGCTGATTTAGCTGTAAACCATCCCGATGCCTTCAAAGCAGTTGTAAAGAAAGCGATGGGAGCATAGTTCATGCTATACATTATACAAAAAAGCGGTCCGGAGTTTCCGGACCGCTTTTTTTTTATAATACTCTATGCCACTAATCAAAATCTTCACGCGACTTGGTATTGTCCGTGTAAAGCCGATGGATGGAGCAAGCAGCAAATATACCCAATGCCCCGTTGCTAATGTTTCCAGGCACGTTGGCCGGAGGACCAGAAAAGATAGGACTCTTATATTCCGTCTCCTGATAGGCGCCATTTATAAAGTTGTAAAAGGGCTCATCTACCATCCAGCACTCCATCATAAGCCGGTCGCCGGGTTTCAGATCTACTTCCTCTTCGGCATTGAGACCAAAAAGCCATACCCCTTCGGCATAGTTGCCATCAAAATAGGTGTCATCGGCATAAGAGGTGAAACGATATTCCGTTGAATACCACCAATCATTTATCTTCAACCGAAACCAATAGTGGTTTTTCTCATTTTTGGGGTCACGTCCATACATAAGCACGCGCCACATCTTCCATATTTTTAAATAATCAACGGTGATAGAATCCATTTTTACTATTGGGTTCAGAAAACTTTCGGCTGTGTACACCTCATCCCTACCTTTGTTTCCAACTGCCACATTGGTAATGGCAAGTTTATAAAGATGATTTTGTTTTCCATAATAATCGTCGGGCGTGAAATAGTCGCCTGGCGATGTGTCAGATTCAGCCAGAATAATGGTCTCCACCCCATCGGAGAGGGAAACAACTGCACCCGACACACCAGCCATTGGTTTGTTATCGAAATATCCTCCGGAGGTTGTTAATCTGACACGGTGTGCCATGGTATCGGTAGTAATGAAACCATCTACCACCAATCTGGGATTATCACTCTTCAAATCCAGTGATATTTCCTCTTCGCAAGCAGTGAAGAGAAAACTGCCTGCAAGCAGTAACAACAAATATTTATATGCTTTAGATATCATGCCAATTAGAATTTAAAATTATAGGTTACAGCAGGAACAATAGAGAAAAGGTAGGTTTTCATTGCACGTGTGGCATACTGTTCATTCTCCTGCTTTTCAAAGTTGATTACCCAGGCATTCTTGCGTCCATAGGTATTATAGGTTGAAAACACCCACTCGCCTTGCCATTTACGCTCAGGTCGCTCGCGATTGCGCAGGGTGACTGACAAGTCCATTCGATGATAATCGGGCAGACGTTCGGCATTTCTTTGCGAATATATAGGGATAATGCTACCTCCGGATTCAAACCGACCTACAGGGAATGTGGCGGGTGAACCGGAAAAGTAGACCCAGTTTGCTGCAAATGAGACACGCTGGCTAAGATTGTGCATGATCACAATTGAACAGTCGTGCGGATGATCGTATGGTGAAAGGTACCAATTGTCGTTATTTATACCATCGGCCTGCCTTTTAGAACGGCTATAGGTATAACCCACCCAGCCATTCCAGCGTCCGTAGTTAAACCGCGTAAGAAACTCCAGTCCATAGGCGTATCCCCTACCGAAACGCAATTCTCCTTCGAGACGCTCGTTGAGCAACAATTCGGCATAGTCCTTAAAATCCACGGCATTGTCCATGTTCTTATAAAAAGCCTCAACACCCACATCGAAAGCCCCATCCAGAAAATGCCGAAAAAAACCTGCGGAAACCTGATCAGACAGCTGAGGTTTTACGTTTGGCGATGCTGAAAACCAGATATCCAAAGGCATGGTTCCGGTAGAATTGGACGCCATCTGCATGTACTGGTAGGTACGCGAATAGCTTGCTTTAAAGGAGGTTTTTTGATTGATAAGATAAGTAAACCCTGCACGAGGTTCAAAACCGTAATAGGTATTAAACACATCGCCTTTCTTGTAGGTGAGTGTATCCGTCACTTTATAGTCATCATCGAACCGGTAACTGGTTCCTTTGCCAACATTTTGAAAGAGGGAGAATCGCATGCCATATCTGAGACTTACTCTGGAACCTATTTTCTGCGTGTTCTCAGCATAAACGGCATGTTCATAAGATAAGTTTCTAGGCAGGCGCAACTCATTGTACATCGATGTGGAGCCGGTTCCCCTCACATGGCCGGGCATTATGTTGTGAAAGAGTGTTTGTGCACCAAATGTGATTGAGTGACTCGCATTTGGATAATAGTTAAAATCAGCTTTGAGGCCTGTATCCTCCATATTGGCAGCCCATCGAAAACCGTCGGTATGCTCTTCGTTGGTACCTAGCAGGTAATCGTAGTTACTGAAATTAAAGGAGACATTTGAAAACAACCTTGGCGAATAGACGTGATTCCAACGAACTGACAGTGTCTTATTTCCAAACTCCATGCGGCTATAAGTATTGTCGAACACATCCCTTCCGAAATATCCGCTTACAAAAATTCTGTCGTAATCGCTAAACGTATGATTCAGCTTCGCATTAAAATCATAGAAGTACAACTTATTGTCGCGCACGGCTTCATCGCTCGAAAAGGGCAGAAACAGATCGGCATAGGTACGTCTTCCGGAAGCCAGAAAAGTTGTCTTTTCAGAAAACACAGGCCCTTCAAGCGTCAAGCGTGAGGATATGGATCCTATGCCACCAGTGCCGGAGAATTTTCGCGAGTTGCCATCCTTCATTCTCACATCGAGCAGGGAAGCTAATCGTCCGCCGCTGCGGGCAGGAATATCACCTTTATAAAGATTTACCTCTTTGATTGCATCGTTGTTAAAAACAGAGAAGAAACCCATAAGGTGACCTGCGTTGTAAACGATGGCCTCATCGAGTAGAACAAGATTCTGATCAGGATTTCCGCCCCTCACGCTAAAGCCACTGGAGCCTTCACTGGCTGCCTGAACCCCGGGCATCAGCTGTATCACCTTGATGGGATCTACTTCACCCATAAAAGCAGGAATTTCTTTGATGGTGGCAGCATGAATCTTCTGCACACCCATAAGCGGGTCGTCAAGACGCGTTTGGGTATTATTTCCCACTATTCTTACTTCAGATATTTGAGAGGTAACAGGTTCGAGTTCAATATTCATACTCAAATCGGAGGTGACAGTTAATCGCTTTTCAACAGGCTCATAACCTAAAAAAGTAAACATCATAATCACCTCGCCACGATTCACTGCCAGACTATAAAAGCCATAAGGATTAGAAACCGCACCGCGATTTGTATCCCTGATGTGCAAAGTTGCACCTATGAGTGTTTCGCCCGTTCGGGCATCACGTATGTAACCACTCACAACGGGCAAGCGATCCATTGTGGGTAGTTCTCCGGCAAAAGTGAAGAAAGGCAGCCACAACAGGAATACCAACATGATTAAATAATCCACGCGCATAAATTTTAATTCTAATAAGGTAAAAAATAACAATAACAGGTTAATTCAGACATGGCATACCCCTTCCCGGATGGTTTAACCATTCCGGGTTATGATGTGCAATGTCAGTAAATGGTTCAGACTTGAAAAGGGTGAATAGAGACTATGGCTAAACATTAAGACATACTCACCACCCGGGAAGTTACAGGGAGAATAAAAATATTTGGGACTGGGCACAGGCCCCGGAAAACTGCAATCCGGCAACCTGTTTTACGGTTCAAAAATCAGAACTTGCCAAACTTCATTACGATGCCCACATTATATGAACGAAGAAGGCCAGATGGTGCTATTGACGTGCCGGCGAAAGTGTTCTCTTCGGTTCTCCGTGATTTGTATTTCAAATCGGCAGAGCTGGTATAGCGGTAAGAGCCGACGATTGAGAAACGCATCCATTTAATAAGATTCATCTCAAGTTCCACACCAGGTTCGACAATAAAAAAGGCATTGCTGTTTTCACTGTCGGTGCGGTAATCAAAGTTATCTTCAATATCTCCCCAATGCTTGATATAACTAAGCCCGCCAACACCTATTAACAATGGAAAAGAGACATGTACAGGACGATGTGGGGCTATGATGGGCTCAATATAAAAACCGCCATATCCACCCACAAACTCATAATCATGTTGTAGATTGGTATCATAAACAGGTCTGGAAATAAATGCTTTTCCACCAATACCCATACCCAATGAGTGGTTGAGAATAACCATTCCACGTCCGCCAAAAGAGACCGCATCGAGCTTATTTATTTGGGTGTATCCAACCTCAAAAGCACCATATCCACCAACAGACTGAGACTGCGTGGAGGAAAAGATGGTACGCATAGGCTCGCCCTCAGAACTTTGAGCATTAACCCCGAAGCTAAGGAACATGGCAAAAAAGACTACAGCTGCACTTCTACTTAAGAAAGTACGGATGTGATGCACTCTCAGAGAGGGGATTATGCCATATTCACCAAGGCGCTTATTTTCAATAGATTCTGGCGTAAGGTTACACGAATCATCATTTAATTCCATAACAAACAGTTTGTTTCTATGGAAAGCGTTGTTGACAATCATTCTAAAACTTTTCATCTGTTTATATTTTTGTTTTTTTATTTACCAGATGTAACTCGCCAAATAACCATGCTCCGTTGTGTGTGAAAGCGTTTAACATGGCTCGCTTCATAAGGCTATAATTTGTTTTACTTAACGAACATTTTGCCTTTCCAGGTGCGGAATAGGTGTCCTGATATATGGGAACAATTTGGAAACAATTAAATGCTTGTGATATTTAACATGCTACTCTTAGGGCTAAAACACATAGGCCAATCCAAATCCGGAAACAATATTGAGACGAAAATAGCCAGGACCAAAAAACTCCATCCGTGGATAAAAATCCACTGAAAAGGTAAAGGGGTGCTTTAAAAACCGATGTTCCAAACCGACGTAACCATCGATACCCGGTGACAGAAAGGATTTATTGTATTCCCTTGGCTTATCAAATGGCCTGAATGGATTGTAAATGGTATAATATCGGTACGAAGACAAATGACCACCATATCCATAAATAAAAAACCACTTGTCGGACCATGTTGGGAATGCAGGCGATTGATGTACCCGAAGCAGAGAAATGGTGTGACTGCTCTTATGCTCCTCCCAGGCCAGTTCGTAGCCTTTTTCGAATCCGGTAAGTCGTTTATAGGCAAATCCTAACCCCGGCCCCACTCTCAGTTTAAACGCGTGTTCATAATCCTGTGCCTGAACACTGTTTGCTGAAACAACAATTTGAGATACCAAAATGGCAATTATTATCAAGCTCCTCATCAGTAATCTGTTTTGTATTGGTAAAGACACAAAATCCAAACAGGAGTTGCATCAAAAATGATTTATTTTCAAATACGCATCAGAAATGTCTATTTGCAACTTATTATCAGGCATTTCTGCATTAAAAATATACTTTACAGGCCCATTGCCATCAGTGCCGGTACCCCTCGCTTTCACCAATGTGGCAGGGAGTGTAAGATTGCCGCGTAGCGATCTAATTAGCGCATTGTAGTTGGCGGGCGATGTCAGTTCAATATTCACATCACAAGTTTGGCTGATAATTATGCACCGTTCAAACTGGTTTGCCAAAACCAAACGTCGAAGTTCGCCAAATGTGAGCTTTAGCTCAACGGTTCGATTTACCTGACTCAACAACAGATTTGAGAAGTATGTTTCTCCATTGATGACATCAGCCTTGTTGATTTGTATGCGGTCGCGTCGTGAGTTTATTTCCAGATTTGACACCAACCCAATTTCAAGTTCAGAACTTCTGCTGTCGATACGCAAGGTTCCTGTTTCGCCACATCTGAAATTGACAAAATTCAGTGAGATGTCGGCTTCACGGATGTTTCTAAGTCTAACATCGCCAAAAGCCAGTGTAAGTTTATTTTTACCGGTAAGATCCCGCCCCTGAAGGTTTCCATTGGCCAAATCAATAGTGACATCACCCCGCAGGGTAGGCAACACAATGTCTCCATACTTATTTTCGATGTTCAACCGTACGTTGGCAGGCACATACACCACATAATCCACCCGTGTACGGGTATCAGAGGGCGAAAAATTAGCTACTTCCTTTATGTCACGTATCAGAGTTGAATGCCTGCTACCAAAAACGGTCTCTACACGCAGATGCCTGGGTGAATTGTCAAACTCCACGTTTACATTGTCGCGTATACGTTTCATCCGTTCCTGGTTTCGCTCGGTGATTTTACGTGTAACCTCCACGCGTACCGAGTCCTGCTCCCAGGCAACCACCACCACGGATCCATATTTATTGTTGATGCTTACCATTTGTGATGGCACAGCTTTGTATGAACGCGCGGTATGCCAGACATCTTCGTAAGATTGCGCATCAACCGTTGTGAGGCCAAACAAAAGAACTCCAAAAAGGATTGCTGTGAACCGGTTTATATAAACGTGTATACAAGATATCCTCATAACAGAACATTTATAATTAGCCTGGCAAGAAATGCCACATTGCCAATTTCGTTAAAACATGTCATATTAAATCGAATAATTAACTTCGTTGTTTTCATTGTTTTCATCTTCATACTGGCCTTCCAGAAACTCCATAATCTGTTCAAGAATCTGAAGTTTTAGGCGATAATTCATGATCATGGCTTCAACCACATCGGCATTGGCCACATCGTCGTTCAGGTCGTCCTTTAACTCCTGCAATACTGTGTCGAGTTCGGAAAAATCCATCTCAATCCCTTTACGTATGGCAGGATAATTCGCAGAAAGCTCATTCACTTTTTCCATACGTTTGTTAATCTGCACTTCATAATAAAATGCGGCATCCCGAAAATCCTTAGACGCATCAACCGCAGCCTCCGAATGGTAACTATCGAATTCGCCATTGGGCAGAAACAACCATTTACCAATAGAAAAAGAGATTAACATGAGCACCATGGCAGCTGCCATTCGTCTAAAAACAGGTCGTAAAATCAGCGGTTGCTTTTTGGTAGCTCCAGACTGTGCAGCAATACGTTGCCACACAGCATCGGATGGTGAACCAGAGTCGAAAGCTTCGCGATTTTCCCGGATAAAACGGTCTAATGAATTTCCCGTGTTCATACCTGTTGGTTTTAGTTGTTGTTTGGAACTAATAAATCCCCTGTTTTTAAAATCTCTATAATCTTATTTTTAGCCCGCATCAATTGTGTTTTGGATGTTGATGGTGAAATACTCAGGATAGATGCAATTTCGTCGTGATCATAACCTTCCATCATATATAACGAGAAAACCACACGATAACCATCCGGCAGAAGTGCCATGGCGTGGCGAATTCGTTCAACCGTCATCAAATCGTTACGCACATCGTCCGAATCCTCATCCGGCAGGTCGCACCCATCCGGAATTTCCCCATAAGCCAGTTGCACCTTTTTTCGTCTCAGCTCATTTATACATTTATTGATGGCTATACGCTTGAGCCATGCACCAAATGTGGACTCGAACCGAAAGGTTCCCAGCCGTCGAAATGCTTCTATAAAGGTTTCCTGTAACATGTCTTCAGCATCGGCCGTGTTGTTCATTATTCTGCAACAGATGTTGTACATGGATTTACTGTACAAACTGTACAACTTCTCCATGGCCTTTCCATTTCCGGCAAGGGCCTGTGCAACTACATCTTTATGTATTTCTAAATCCAACGTCGGCAAGGGTTATTCTGTTAATTACATGCTAAAGACACACCAAAAAAAGGATGGTTGCATCGGGAGTGAAAAATGAGATGATTTTTTTGAAGATTTCTTCAAAAAACGCTCTAAAGATATAAAGAGTGAGAGACTAAATGCAAACCATACAGGAGATTAAATAAACACGGGCTTATTTTTGAGTAACTTAATTAAATTCTCTGTTCGTGGCAGCTTTATATCTCTTTTTATATCTTTGTTGAGATATTGAAGAAATCAGCACAATAATAGCTAAGATAGTTACCGAATAAAACCAGAAACCAATGAAGATAGCCTTGATAGGATATGGGAAAATGGGAAAAGAGATTGAAAAAATTGCTTTGTCGCGCGGTCATGAAATAGTGGCGCGCGTTGACCCATTTTCAGGAGAAGACTTTACTGCACCGGAATTGAAATCAGCCGAAGTGGCCATTGAGTTTACCAGACCTGAAGCAGCTCTGAATAATTACCGTGAGTGTTTCAAGCTTAACATACCAGTTGTTTCGGGTACCACAGGGTGGCTCGCCCACATGGAAGAGATAAAGGAATGGTGCGAAAGAAAAGGGCAGACATTCTTCTATGCATCCAACTTTAGTATAGGGGTGAACATCTTTTTTGAGCTTAACCGCCACCTTGCCAAACTGATGAATCCGCAAGATGCCTACGAGGTGAAGATTACAGAAGTTCACCACACACAAAAACTGGATGCGCCCAGTGGCACTGCCATCACCCTGGCCGATGACATCATTGAAAACCTCGACCGCAAAACCAAATGGGAGCTCGACAAACAATCGGATGGTGCCGCTCTGGAGATAGATGCCATTCGCGAAGGAGAGGTGCCAGGCATCCACACCATAAAATATGAGTCCGAAGCCGATGAAATCATCATTCATCACAGCGCGAAAAACCGTCACGGATTTGCATTGGGAGCCGTTCTGGCTGCTGAGTTCACAGCAGGGAAAAAGGGGTATCTCACCATGAAAGACATGCTTAAATTTTAACCGTCTGCTATAAATAAACTATGGAAAACGTATCACTGGCCAGAAAAATAAGGTTTGCCATTGCCGCATTGGTATATCTGCTCACCGTTATTTGGATTGGCAACTACTGGCTATTAATTGGTCTGCCCATAATTTTCGACATATACATAACCAAAAAGGTGCCCTGGGATTTTTGGAAACGCACCAAAGAAGGTGAAAAACCTGCGGCCTGGATAGAGTGGATTGATGCGCTGGTTTTTGCACTTGTGGCAGTTTACATCATCAATATTTTTCTTTTTCAAAACTATAAAATACCCACCTCGTCGCTTGAAAAAACGATGCTGGTAGGTGACCACCTGTTTGTAAGCAAGGTGAGCTACGGCCCAAGAATGCCGATGACGCCCATCGCCTTCCCATTGGTGCAAAACACCTTTCCCATTGTAAATTCCAAATCGTACACGGAGTGGCCTAAATGGGATTACAAAAGGTTAAAAGGCTTTGGAAATGTGAAACGCAATGACATTGTGGTATTCAATTTTCCAACAGGTGATACAGTGGCATTTTATCGCACCAACCCCGACTACTACATCACCATCAGGGAGCTGGGCTTAAATCAGGTAGGCCAAAACCCGGCGTTATTACAAGGTCGAAACTTTGGTTCAGAATATGAATTTCGCATGTTTGTGAACGATTTGGGCAGAAAAATAGTTCACAATAACCCCCAGGAATTTGGCGATGTGCTTTACCGGCCAGTTGACAGGCGCGACAATTACGTAAAACGCTGTGTGGGACTGCCGGGTGACCTCTTCGAAATTCGCAGTAACCAGATTTACATCAATGGTGAGCCTGCCGAAAATCCTGAAAACATCCAGCACAATTACCATGTAATTACCGATGGTACTTTGTTAAACCAACGCTTTTTTGAGAGACTGGGTGTGTCGGATGACGATAAGCGCGAAGGCGGAATTGGGCCACACTACCTGCTGCCGCTTACTCCAGCCATGGCCGAAAGTGTGAAATCCAACAACGTGGTTCAAACGCTCGAAATGGATGAACACAGACCCGATGCTTCGGGCATGCAGGTATTCCCGTACAGCCGCAGCTTCCCTTGGAGCAGAGACAATTACGGACCACTTCACATCCCGCAAAAAGGAACCACGGTAACGCTTACACCTGAAAACCTTTTACTCTACGAGCGCATCATCACCGCATACGAAGGAAACACGCTTGACCTTAAAAACGATGTAATTTACATCAACAATGAGCCCACAACCAGTTATACATTCCAGATGGATTACTATTTTATGCTTGGTGACAACCGACATAAATCAGCAGATTCACGATACTGGGGTTTTGTGCCGGAGGATCATATCGTTGGTCGTCCAATTCTGGTTTGGCTATCACTGAATAAAGACAAGAAGTTTCCGGCAACCATCCGATGGAACCGATTCTTCAAACTTGTTACAAAGGATTAGTCGAAGCGTAAAGACAATTCTCAAATACGCAAAGAGGCAGTATTCCGTACGTTGGTGGTAAAATACTAAACACGTGTTCTGCCTCTTTTTGCTTGTTTGGCAATGACAAAAACAGAGATACAATGAAACGAAGAGTTTTGCATATTTTAATTTGGGCTGGCCTGGGTATTCTGATTTCAGATCTTTTCTATCGATATTGTTTTGAGATACTGGCAGTACCAACTTCATCCATGCAAGACACCATTGAAGCGGGCGATTATGTGTGGGTAAACAAGATGATACCCGGACCGCGCTTCAGCACCAACAAGCCCGACAAATACCGCAGACTGCGCATTTCACGACCGCTAAGCTACAGCGATGTTGTCGTTTTTAACTTTCCCGAGGCCGACACCATCATCGACTCCCGCCCAGGTGAGAGCTACTACCTTTTGCGCCGAAAACACCCAAACCTCGACAGTCTGCTCATGAACGCAGGTTGGGGCAAACTACTAACACTTGATGTTAAAAACCGCCCGCGGATGGTAAAACGAATTGTGGGTTTACCGGGCGATACGATAGAAATACGCAATGGACTTCTGCATATAAACGGACTCTTTAGTCTGGAAGATGCCGCAGTCATCAATACCTTACAATGGACAGGCCAACCCAATGAGCTTAACGACATTTTGAAGCAGGCCGCACTATCAGCAGCACCATTCACAAACAACGATAAGCTATATGTGCAGCTATCTGACGAAGATCTCTTGAAACTGGGTGACCATGCAAACGACCTTCAAAGGGAATCCTTATCGGTCGGCATCCCCGACCCCTTTGTTTTTCCTTTTCAGAGAAGCTGGGGATGGAATGCCGACAACTTAGGCCCTATTTACCTGCCACGCAAAGATGACACAATTGATCTCAACCCGCGTAATTTTGCTATATACAAGCGGATGATTTGTGTATTTGAGAATGTAAATCTGCAACAAAAAGGCGAGTCTTACTTTATTGATGATATACCGGTAAGCAGCTACACATTTAAGTTGAGCTACTATTGGACACATGGAGATAACCGACCCCGATCATTCGATAGCCGCTACTGGGGGCCGGTACCCGAAAATCATATTGTTGGCGTTATCGTACGCAAAAAACATGGCCGTAGCTGAAAATAAATATTCAATGAACAGAATTTCTGAATCAAAAATATTACAACTAACCCGGGCTGATAACTTTTCAGGAATAGAAACCATACAATCGCTTTGGAGCGGATATGGATATATAAAACGATACAGACTTGTAAATGGCGTTGCCGAGTCCGTGATAGTCAAACACATACACATTCCAAAATCGGGAATCTCAAACTCAGACCTCTCGCACAATCGAAAGCTCAAATCCTATCAGGTCGAAGTAAACTGGTACAAAACATGGAATGCCCAATGCGACGAAAATTGCCGCACTCCATACTGTTATGGTGTTGAAATAAAGGATGACGAGATACTTATTGTGCTCGAAGACTTGAACCAGTGCGGCTTTAATATCAGAAAAAACCAGGTTGACACAACGGAGTTACATAGTTGCTTAAAATGGCTGGCCAATTTTCACGCCACATTCATGAACAAGAAGCCGGACAATCTATGGATGACAGGCACTTACTGGCATTTGGATACGCGCCCGGATGAACTCAACGTACTCACCGATGTACCACTAAAAAATGCGGCATCAGAAATAGACAACATCCTGTCGGCGGCAAAACATCAAACACTGGTACATGGCGATGCCAAACTGGCCAACTTCTGCTTTGCGAATGACAAACAAGTGGCTGCTGTCGATTTTCAATATGTTGGGAATGGATGCGGAATGAAGGATGTGGCCTATTTTATTGGAAGTTGTATGGATGAGGAATCATGTGAAAGAAATGAACAACCATTGCTCAATTTTTACTTTGATGAATTACGGATGGCTATGAAAAGGCTTCAGCCACATATCCAAATTGAAAGCCTGGAAGCAGAATGGAGAAGACTCTTTCCGGTGGCATGGACTGATTTTCACCGATTCTACAAAGGATGGAGCCCGGCAAAATGGGATAAAAACAGCTACAGCGAAAAAGTTTCGCGATTGGTCATCAACAACATCAACGAAGGATTATACTAGCCAACCATGTATTTTGATAAAGAAAACCTATATCTACTCACACAATGTGCCATAGCAGCAGCCTGCAAGGCGGGCATGCATATTTCAAGACAAGTGGATAGAAAATTGAACGTGCTCACCAAACAAGGCGGTGACACATTGGCCTCACAAGTAGTGACTGAGGTAGACACCGAAAGCGAACAGATTGTGATAAATACTTTGTCGGATTCGATGAAAATTTACGACATTGGCATGCTTACCGAAGAGCGTCCCGACGATGGCAGCAGATTAGCCAAGACTGCTTTCTGGTGCATCGACCCGTTGGATGGCACGCTGCCATTTATACACAAAACCCATGGCTATTCTGTGAGTATTGCTTTGGTGGCACAAGATGGCACACCGCTCATTGGAGTCATTTACGATCCGGTAAAACACATCCTTTATTATGCCACCAGAGGAATGGGAGCCTTTCGCAACCAGGATAGGTTTGAGTTTGCAAAACCGGAGACAAATGAAAACCACCTCTATCTTTTTGCTGACCGGGGGTACAAAGAGTTACCCGATTATGAAAACATCATCGCCAAAATAAAAAGAGAAATATCAGATTCGCAGTATAACCAAATTGAGGTGAATGCCATTGCCGGCGGAGCCATCAACACCTGTATGGTACTTGAACATGCACCTTCGTGCTATTATAAGTTTCCCAAAAGAGGAAATGGAGGAGGCAGTTTGTGGGATTATGCCGCAGCAGCCTGTTTATTTAATGAAGCAGGTGGCATTGCCACAGACATTTACGGCCACATACTTGAATTAAACCGTGTGGAGTCAACCTATCTGAATCATAAAGGCGTTCTTTTTGCAAGTGATGAAAAAACGGCAGCAATGATAAGATGCGTATATCAACAGCGAGTGGCTGAAACTGGCGACAACTCCTTGTGTTGAGTCAGGAAAAGCCAAAACCAATTCAGAAAAACCACACAATGTCCTATCTTTGCAGCGTAATTGAAAAACAGAAAACAATGTCAATCCAAATCCAACAAGTCCCCTCTCCCTGCTATGTGCTTGACGAACAACTTCTTCGCAACAATCTGGCGCTCATTAAATCAGTAAAAGAGCGTGCCGGCGTTGATATAATTCTGGCCTTCAAGGCTTTTTCAATGTGGAGTGCATTTCCCATTGTTAGGGAATACATCCCATACTCCACAGCGAGTAGCATTCACGAAGCGCGGTTGGCATTTGAGGAGATGGGCAGTTTGGCGCACACCTACTCACCTGCATATACCGAGAAAGAGTTTTCAACAATACTAAAATATAGCAGTCACGTCACCTTTAACTCATTTACGCAGTTCGAGCGCTTTTTACCTATGGTAAAGAGTTTTGAGCGCAAAGTATCGCTCGGCATTAGAATAAACCCTGAGTTCAGCGAAGTAGAAACCGACCTCTACAACCCATGCGCTCCCGGTTCACGAATGGGCGTAATTGCAGATCAAATGCCCGACGAATTGCCTAAAGAGATTGAAGGCATTCATTTTCACACACTTTGCGAGTCAAACTCCTACAACTTGGAGAAAACGCTCGAAGCCATCGAACAAAAGTTTGCCAAATACCTGAAACAGGTAAAATGGTTAAACATGGGCGGCGGTCATCTTATGACGCGCAAAGGATATGACATTGACCATCTGGTAAATCTTCTCATTAAATTTAAAGAGAAGTGGAATTTGGAGTTGATACTGGAACCCGGAAGTGCATTTGCCTGGGAAACAGGCGTTTTAGTTTCAAGTGTGGTAGATATTGTTGAGAATCACGGCATAAAAACAGCCATTCTGGATGCCTCATTCACAGCACACATGCCCGATTGTCTTGAAATGCCCTACAAGCCAAGAGTTAGAGGTGCGCATCAGGAACCCGTAGCAGGAAAGCCAACCTATCGACTTGGAGGTAACAGTTGCCTGTCGGGCGATTTTATGGGCTTCTGGTCGTGGGACGAACCATTAAAAGTTGGCGATAAAATTGTGTTTGAAGATATGATTCATTACACAATAGTAAAAACAACCATGTTTAATGGCGTGCCGCATCCGGCGTTGGCCATCTGGAACGACCAGAAAGGCTTGAACATTGTGCGTGAATATGGATATGAAGATTATAAAGGGAGAATGAGTTGATTACATCTAAACCCTAATAATCATCCTCATTGTTTTCGAGGCTGCGGGCGATATTCTTGTACTCAATTGATTTGGCGTCTTCGCCCATTTTTGCGCATACCTTACTCAGTATTTTATATACTTCGGGGTTCGACTTTTTAATGTTCATGGCTTCGAGTAAGTCCTGATAGGCGCCATTAAGATTGCCAAGCTGTAAACGTATTTTTCCGCGCAACAGCAACGCCTTAAAATTTCTTTGCTTGATGCGCAGGATGGCAGAACAATCAGCTTCAGCCCCTTGTGCATCGCCGGTGGTCTTAAGCAGCGATGCCCTGCGCAATAATGCATCCACAAAAAGCGGATTTAATTTAAGCGCCTTGTTCAGGTTTGCTATGGCCGAACGGGTATCCTTAAATTTCACCTCGCATTCATTGGCCATCAGATAATACTCCCGGGAGAACTCATCCACATTGCTGCGGTTGGCCTCAAGTAGCCCCTCCAGTTCAATGATTCTGTTTTTATAATGACTTACAAACTGCATCTCCTGAACCAGAAATCTTTGCAGCTCAGGTTTCATGAGATCGTTTCGATAGTCAACCGCCTGCGCAAAATGGTTTACAGCCTCCTTCCAGTTTTGGTTTCGGAATGCGCGCAATGCTAGAGCATAGGCATCATCGGCCTTTGCTTTGCGCAACTCCTCCTCAATTAGCTGCTTGTTGTTGGCAGAGCGTGCAAAAATCTCAACCTCCGCATTTACAATGATATCACCTGGCACCACTGGTGTTTTGAGAACCATTCCCTCCAAAGAGCGACAACGGCTGAGTGCTACGTAGAGCTGACCTGAGGCAAATGCACCACCACTAAAATCAATTACCACCTTATCAAAAGTTAGTCCCTGACTCTTGTGAACCGTCACTGCCCATGCCAGACGCAAGGGATATTGCGTAAAAAAACCTATCTCTTCAGCAATGATGCGGTTGTTACTCTCATCAAATTTATAGCGCAAATTCTCCCATTTTTCGCGGGTTACGAGATGCACCTCATCGTTTTCGAGACGCACATAAATACCCTCCTCACCTATCTCTTCAACCATGCCGAGGCTACCATTGTACCAACGCCTCTCGATGTCATTTTTCACAAACATCACCTGAGCATTTTCCTTAAGGATAAGCCTTTTAAGTGTTGGCAGGCTCGATTCAGGAAACTCTCCGCTTATCACACCATCAAAAGCATGCTCGCTGCCTTCTAATCCGTTAAGCTTTTGCTCATTGATGTAATCAACAGTATCGCGACGCGTGGCAAGTGTGATAAAAAACTCATCATCAGGCACTTTGAAATCGAGAAAAAGCCTTTTATTGATTGTCTGAAACTCAACAGAGCCAGCACGTTTCACCCTTATCTTATCAAGCACATCAACAAAAACAGGATCGCTTTGCCGGTACACTTTTTTAAGTTCAATTTGCACCAGAGGAATACGATGAAAAACCTGCGCCGAGAAGAAATAGGGTGTTTTGTAAAATCGGCTAAGAATCTGCCATTCGTCGCGTTTCACAACCGGTTCAAGCTGAAAAGCATCGCCAACAAGTAACATCTGCTTGCCACCAAAGGGCGCTGTTTTGTTGCCACAAAAAACCCTTAAAACCTGATCGATAAAGTCGAGAATATCGCCACGCACCATCGATATTTCATCAATGATGATTAGCTCTACCTCTCGCAGGAGTTGAATCTTTGCTTTATTGTATTTGAGAAAATCATATATTCGGCGATCTTTTGCAGACAAGTCGGGGTCGTTGGGCAATATGGGTCGGAAAGGCACCTTAAAAAACGAATGAATGGTAACACCACCGGCATTAATGGCCGCAATGCCGGTAGGAGCCAGCACAATGTGCTTTTTATGTGTATTATCGCACACATACCTGAGAAACGTTGACTTACCCGTACCGGCACGGCCGGTAAGATATACCGAAGAGTTGGTATATTGAATTAACCGGAGTGCGTCCTGAAACTCAGGATTATCAGTATCGATAAAATCGGGAAGCTCATTCATAGGTTACTCCTCTTCGTCCATCATGCCTGATGGCCCAACGCCATATCTTTTAATAACATTATACGCCTTAAAAATACCCAGCTCACCAGCTTTGCTTAAGTCCAAAGTGCCTGCCACATCCTCTTCGAGGAAGATTCTGGTGAGTCCACGATTAAACCAGGCTTCGGCAAAATTAGGCATTATTTCAATGGCATTGGAGAAATGTGTGACAGCCTCATTAAAATTACGCTGAGAAGCCTGTACCATTCCAAGGTTAAAGTGTGCAAAAGCAAAATTGGGGTTCAACTCGAGCACACGCTCTAAATCCCTGCTTATCAAATCATAGTCGAGAATTCGCCGTTCGGTATCCGATGCAGCAGTAGGCGTTCGTGCGCCTAAAGTACCTATACGCAGCGGTTGTTGAGGCTCTGGAATTTCAGCCTCCACACTTCTCACCAGCTCTACCATCTTGAATCGCACATAAGCGCGGTTAAATAAGGCGAGGTAGTTGTGGGGATTTTCATCAAGTACTCTGTTGTAATCCTCCAGAGCATTGTTAAGATTGAGCACCGATTTATAGAGTGCGCCTCTTATTATAAGCAGGCCTTCCTTTTCGGTGCCATGCACCTTATCAATTTGTGTGGATATTGTATTGATTTGTGTGAATATTTCGGCTGCCAACTCACGCCCCACCTCTTTTTCAACGTTAGCAATCTGTAACGAACGGTTAATTAGCCGTTGACGGTTGAACGCATCCAAATCAATATTAAAATATCGCAAACGGTGAACCAGCGTATCACCGGGAAAGATAGTTATCCCAAACACTTGTTCCATATCAATGATGATGTTGCGATTCTGAATTCGTCCACGCAGAGGATTTGTACCCATCTCCTCCTGTTGTTCGGTGCCGAAATCGTCCAGAACAGCCACTTTATCGTAATTGCGGATGTCCGTATCCGACTCTCTACGGGTGGCCTTCCGGGTATTATCGGATTTTGCCTCTTCTCTGCTATTACGAGAGGACGAGGCTAACAAAGAAGATTCATCTGCAGGCTTATCGGACTGCTCGCGACGTGCAAGCTCGAGTTTCACGGCAGTGCCATAATCAAGTTCAGCGCCACGTGTATCGCCCAGCATTTGCTTTACATGAGAACGGTTAAAAAACACAGGGGCAAAATCAGGATAGTTAGCTGCAATGATATTAAAATCAGCCAACGCCTGACGAAAATCGCCTATTTCGGTGAGAAGCAATGCCCTGTAATAAAGGGTGAGCAAGTCAGCCGGGTTTAACGCTAATACGCGTGAAAAGTCTTCAACTGCACGGTTAGTATCTCCAATCTGAGCGCGCAGAATACCCCGGTTTGAGTATGCCATTGCATTACGGGGCTCCAACTCAATAACCCTGTCAAAATCTTCAACAGTACCTCTCAAATCATCCAGCTGATAACGAATGATACCACGGTTAAGATAAAATCTGGCTTCCTCAGGGCGCAACTCGATGGCCTTATCAAGATCATGCAGCGACTTGTCAAATTGCCCTTGCAGATAATAGACTACCGCACGATTTGAATATCCATCAGGAATATAAGGATTCATGGATATGGCTCTGGTAAAATCCTCAAGACCACCTAAAGTATCTTTGGCTGCAACTTTTGCATGTCCTCGATTGAGCACCGCAGACACTAAAGTGGGTGATATCTTCAATGCTTCAGTGTAAGCTTTAATGGCTTTGTCGTAATCTTTGCTGGTAATATATGAGTTGCCGAGATTCACTATCAGGTTGATATTACCCGGGTCGATGTTCAGACCGCGATTGAAATCACTTATTGCATCCCGTGATTTACCAAGTTTCTGCCGTACAATACCTCTTAAATTATAAGCATCAACGTAATAGGGGTTCAGCTCAAGGGCTTTATCCACATCCTGCTCAGCACCTTTCAGGTCATCAAGATTATACTTACCAACGGCACGAAAATAGTATGGCTCGCTAAGAAATGGTTTGGCAGTAATTATTTGGTTGAAATATTGAATGGCAAGGATATAATCTTCGAAATAGAGAGCGTTCCTCCCTATAATCGACATTCTATCGGTATCAATTTGGGCCTTGGCTCCTCCACCTGTAAGAATTGTTATCAAAACAACTAACCAGAATATTCTGCGCATGTATCAAAGTATCTTAAATAATAGACTAAGTGACTGTTTAAATTTTATAATAAATCTGCTTTGAAGATTTTTAGATGTTCGATACTTAGACTGATTAGATATGATTAATAGAGAATAAGAATAATCTAACTTCCTTTCATAACTACTCTATCTGTCTAAAATCTAAAACTCTTCGCGTCTAAATCATATTGCATAAATTAAAGTTAAACAGCCTCTAACTGTATCTCCTCAGTTTTGGTTCCCCACTTGTTTTGGGCTAGTCTCACACAAATATACACAAAACCAGACTTAAGGTTTTAAGCATACATGGTTAATAGACGAATTCAGTTGTAAATACCGATTCGTTGCCGGCCATGTCTATAGCAACAACCTCCAGCAAATGCCTGCCACCGCGAGGGATACGTAAATTTCGGAAAAAACCTGCCAATTCATTGTTTTTTGGGTCATGCTCAAACAACATCCACTCCCCGTTGATGCTAGCCCGGTAGGAGGCAACGCCTGAAAAATCATCACGCAACTCCAAACGGATGGCGTCGCGTCCGGAATAATTTCTATTGGCAGGTGCATTCTTTAACCGTACTATTGGCGGCGTATCGTCAATGGCCAGGCAATAGACTCCGGCTTCGCGGGTGCGAATAACCATCTGGCCACCCCTAACGCTTGATGATGCATATATGAGCGGGCCGTTCCCGTTTGAATTGACCCTTGCACCTGTTAACCCTTTTCTTCCGCGCAAATTCTCGGGAATTGGCAAGGTAACCTCAAAGAAATTATGTACCGGTACAGTTTCTTTTAAAATCGAAAAATGCCTTCCCAATCCAACGCCCGGATTGTCAACTACAGAAAAGTCTGCAGGCACCGAAGTATAAAAACTGTTTTCGGGGAAACTCACTCTAAAACCCTCGATGGTGGTAGTCCATGCGCGTTGCGGATGTAGAAGAGGCACTTGAGGCGCTGCATTCATTTTCGCACCAGAAGAGCGCTCTGCCCCATTTATAATAAATGTCAACTCTGACAAATTACCAGCAGCATCCCTAATCTCGTAATTAAAACGCCTGCTTTGGCAGGGAAGCATCTGCACACGACCACGTTCAGCTGTGGTGGTGTAAATATCCAATTGATTGTTTTCATCCAAAAAGCTTTTCTGAACAACACGCTTTGTGGTATGCCTGCGGGCAAAATCGATGTGGCTGTTTAAATAGCGGGTGTGGCTAAACAGAAACCCATCAAGGCGCGACTCAAACCACTGATTGCCATCGACTTTTAACGTAATGCTATAAACACCACATTTTCGCCACGACCCGGTAAAATAGTCGAGCGTTTCCACACCCACACCAATCACCCCGGAGGCGTTGATGGTGGGATTTCCGCTTAAAACAAAACTACTTCCTGATTTCACCACAGGGATTAACAACGGTTCATTGCGGCCATTAACAGTACTTCCTTCACCAAGGGGATAGATGCAAATGGCTTCAATGTGAGGGGGCACATCATCCTTCACCGGCAAATTAAAATGGTGTACGTTAAGTGGTCGTTGCGTAGCCGTTTCCCGTATTTCGAAGTGGAGATGAGGCCCGCCTGAACTACCTGAATTACCTGAATAGGCAACGAGTTCACCGCGCTTAACAGGTATTTGTCCGGCACTAAAGTGTTCATCAATGGCAAAGGATTGTTTCTGATATTGAATCTCAGTTACGATTTTCTCGATAGTCTCGGAGAACCATTCGCAATGGGCATATACCGACGTAAATCCGTTGGGATGATTCACATAAACAGCCTTGCCAAATCCTACCGGCGAAACGCCAATCCTTGACACATAACCCTCATCGATAGAGAACATTGGCAAACCCGTTCGGCCTTGCGTAGTAAAATCCACGCCGGAATGAAAATGCCCTCCCCTAAGCTCTCCAAAACTTCCACTAATTACCGGAGTAATATTTAACGGCATTTCAAAATCCCAATTATACTGCTTCTGCGAAGCCACGTTAGCTGAAAACACTAGAAATAAAGACGCAATATATAAACTTAAATTTCTGAATATGGAAAAAAGCATCATTCTAAAAAACATATTTATAATACGTTACTACCAAAAATAAGAGTGTTCAGAACGCTTTTGACGATGAACAAACAAATCTAATACAATTTTCAGACCATTAACCAGTGATTAAAAAGAATTGAAACAGGCAACCATTTAAATTTTTAACATCATTCTAACAGATTGAAATAAACATTTGTTGCACTAAAAAGGCACAACCTTTGTGGCCTAATAATTAAAACAATCAGGAGGATATATTATGAAAAGGAGATTTCTTATTGGATTACTTCTGGTGGCATTGACTGCCTTCTACGGATGTAAAAACGATGACGACGGCTACTCACTCGGTAAATTCTGGGTAACTACTGCCACCATTGAAAAAGGAGCTATTAGTCCGTATATCATTGTAACGGATAACGGCGACAGGCTATTTCCATCTGCTTCAGATGTGCCCTGGTTCAAAACCAGAAATGGTCAGCGTGTATGGATAAACTACACCATTTTGGGTGATGCCGAGGGCAATATCGACCATTTTGTGAAAGTGAACGACCTGGCTGAGATTCTTACAAAGGGAATTCTCGATCTGACACCTGCAAATGCCGATTCCATAGGCCATGATCCCATTGACATAAGAAGTTACTGGTTTACGGACGACTTCCTCACCATCCGATTTGTTTACGGCGGCGGTGGTACAGTACATTTTATCAATTTGGTTCAGGATGTTGATAATCCGGTAAACGAAAATGGATTGCCGATATTGGAGTTCCGACATAATCGAAACAACGATCCTTACAACTACCGTATGCGAGGTACCGTTTCGTTTAACCTCAACGCACTTAAATCTGAAGATGCATCATCGGTGGAATTTGTGCTTAAGGCCAGAAACTTTCAAGGGGAGCCGGACTTTGAGAAGGTTTTAAAGTTTGAATATGGTGAGTAAATTCATGATTCAATCTCAAACGTTAAGAAAGTGTATAAAAGATCCCGGGAAACGTATGTTTTTCGGGATCTTTATTCTTGAATTAATTCTCTGAGATGAAAACTGTTAACATCACAATGAGAAAAAAAGATGAAAATCATCCGAAAAAAACAATGAAAAAGTTGTTGGGATAAGCGCAAAATCTATATATTTGCACCGCGTTTGAGAGAAATCAACGGCGCTGAAAAGATTCCGTAGCTTAATGGATAGAGCACCTGGTTACGGCCCAGGAGGTTGGGGGTTCGAGTCCCTCCGGGATCACGAAAATGATTAATGATTAAAATCAAAAGTCTGAAAATCGCTGGATTTTCAGACTTTTTTGATTTTGTGATAATCAGTTTGAACCAATCAAAATCAAAAAGCTGGTGAACAAACTGGTGAACAGATTTTTTTTCATTATTTTTGTTCACTGGAAACGCCGGAATCAACTAACAGTCTGCTTGTTACACTGATATGCATTAGTCTTTTCGATGGGACTATGGGCAGTTATGGCAGGTAAATGAAGCCATAGTCACAAACATCAAACAACTGTTTATCATGGCAAACTCTCAAAACTTCACCATTTCTTTTATCATTCGTGCCAATCGGATAAAAGGAGAACAAGCACCCATTTTTGCCCGCATTACCATTGATGGACGCCGCACCGAATTCTCGGTAAAACGATTTACTAATCTTCAAGCATGGAGCAAAGAGGCCGGTAGGATTAAACCAGGCTATAAAGAATCAAAAGAGATAAACCTCTATCTGGATAAAGTAAGAAAGAGACTGTTGGAAATCTACTCAACTGTTCTCCTTGCTGGGAAAACAGTTACCGGTCAGGCCATCAAGGACCAATATTTCGGCATCAATGAGGAAGCACTAAAAACCACCGATGAGCTCTTTGATTACCACAATCGCATATATAAATCTAAACTGGCTCCTGGTACCTATAATCATTATTTAACTACGCAGAGTTACTTTCGAGATTTTCTAAAAGCAAAAAAACTCTTACAGTGCATTGCTTTAAATACCATCGACTATCGAATGTTAGTAGACTTTGATTATTATCTACGCAAGAAAAACGGCAGGGATAAAACGGCAAGCCTATCGAATAATACAGCAATGAAACATTTTTGCCGAATTCGAAAAATGCTTATTCTGGCAGAGAAACTGGAGTGGATAAATGCCAATCCTTTTAAAACTTTCAGGCTTTCCTATGAGAAAAGAGAACGCGGATATCTGAGCCAGGAACAGCTTTCCACCATTACCAGTAAGGAATTCTCGATACATCGACTCAATTTAATCAAGGATCTATTTGTGTTTTCTTGCTTCACTGGCACTTCATACATTGATTTGCATAACCTTACCAACGATAATCTCATAAGAGGCATCGATGGTCAATTATGGCTCTCCTTTTGTCGCCATAAAACAAACACTCCGGTCAAACTACCGCTATTGCCACAAGCTGAAATGGTACTGACTAAATACGCCTGCCATCCTGGTTTAAAAGGAACGTCACGTCTATTCCCTGCTATGTCAAACCAGAAGATGAATGCCTATCTTAAGGAAGTGGCTGATTTATGCGGAATTAATCTAAATCTGACATTTCATTTGGCAAGACACACCTTTGCTACTACTGTCACTTTGAGCAACGGAGTTCCAATTGAAACAGTAAGTAAGATACTGGGACATAATAGTATCAAAACCACAGAAATCTATGCAAAAGTTATAGAAAGCAAGGTGGCCGATGACATGCTAAATCTTAAAAATCGCTTAATAAACTCAATATCTCCACAACTTCGGGATGCAAAATAAAGTAAGATTTTTTGGTTAAGTGAATTAGGGTTAATACTTTAGAGCAATCCCACATTAGTCGCATAATTATCATGCGACTAATGCTTTATTCCCTTAACCCTAATTCAATTAGAATGAAAACTCAAATCACCTACTTTGAGACTTTATTGGCTAAAGCTGGCAATCCAGACTTTTGTACAAACTTAATCAAATTTCGAACTGAGATTGTTTCAGTAAAAAAATCCGTCCTCAACTACGTCAACTTCCATCACACGAACAAAGAAAAACGCAGTTTTGTAAGACTTCACCTCAATAGTATAATACTCATTATCAATCATCTTGACGCAAACATCAGAAGAAGTGAATATGTAAACAACATGGCGTTTATTGTCCTATTAGAGCTCAAAGATCTGATCTTAAACCTTGAAACTGAAACACAAAAGTGGTTTGATTATAACTGGTACACTCCATTTGCAATGCAGCAAGATTTAAAGGAATCTTTTAAATTATCGCAAAGTGATATTGAGAAACAATTAAAGGTTATGAAAATCCAGCCAGACTTGATACGAGTAGCATTGGCACCAATTGCATTTTTTCAGGATAGACACAACCCGATTAGATTTCATCGATATTTCTACCTTAAACGGTATCATGAGTATTTAATGAACTTCATCAGGTTTAGAGAGTTTTATCCAAATCCGTCACTAGATCTCACGAAACTCATGATCTCAATAAATCTTAATTCAGATTTCTTTCAGAAGTATCTGGTAAATTATCTGAACAGACAAATAGAATCATGCCCTGATATCCAGAATAAACTTCATATACTATATACCTTTCGTGAATATACGCAAGAGCTTATTCCGAATAAAAAAAGTGCTTATAATCAGGACAAATCTCATATCCACGCATATCTTAAGGAGTTGATTAATGCCAGAATTAAACATTTTAGGAAAGTACAAACAAGCACTAAACATGCATCAGCAGAAAGCCAGGCAGCAGTTGAGATACAGTTAAAGAAAATCAAAACGTCACTAAAAGTATCTCAAATGGGAATTTTATGTCGACTATTCGTAGATGAAAAAATTATAGATCTTTCTAATCGCAGCGACCTCATAAATCTCATTTCTTTAGGTTTTAAATCAGAAAATACCGCAGAAATTTCCCGTGCGAATCTTAGAAATAAAGTCTATTCAACGGACAAAAAGTCGCTCCTGGAAGTTAAAAAACTGCTTATAGCCATGGCTAACCGGATTGATGAATACATCTACACTCTGAATTATAGCTAGTTACACCCTTCATGGTTTTGTGCAATCTGACTGCAATCCTGATGAGTTTTTCATCAATAGATACAGCTGATTATCAACGATGTTTTAATTGAGATGTAAGCTTAAATTATTTTTTTCAATTAAACAGCCAGTAAAAAGACGGATTGTATCCGGATTGCACAACCCGGTGCAATCCCTCTTTTTCATCCAGCTTATTCATCTTTGTACATCATAACCCATCGAAAAAATTATGAGCATCGAAATTGTAACAATGGATGAGTTGCAAATCTTTAAAAGAGAACTCATCTCAGAAATCGAGAAACTACTGCAAGACCTGCGTGGGACTCAAGGTAACAGAAAATGGCTGAGAACCTCCGAGGTGCGGGTCTTATTAGGACTGTCAGCTGGGACACTTCAAAATCTGCGCATCAACGGCACGTTGCCATATACGCGCTTAAACGGAGTCATTTACTACAATAGTGAAGACATTGATTTGTTGCTAGAAAACAACAAAACAGGTTCAAACTCTAGCTAATAAACTGGGCAGTCTCAATTGCATTACCTAGATGCCGATGGGTTAAACACACTCTTCGGTATCTCATTCTATTAGACATTTAGAACCAATCTGCCATTCTTTCATGAATTACATTCGGCATCTAAACCACATACTCGAAATCTTTGATAGTGACAACCGGTTGTGCCCATATCATATCTCACTCTATTTGGCACTGTTTAGGCAATGGAACCTGAAAGGCTTTATAAATCCCATTCAAATAAACCGTTCTATGATTATGGAAAAATCTAAAATCCGTTCCCCTAAAACATACTCAAAAGCAATGGGTGAGTTGGGAGAGTGGGGTTACATTAAATATCTGAAGTCGACATCAAAAAATTATGGAAGTAAAATTATCCTGTTCACTTTTGACCCTAAATGTAATCAAGATGTGCCACCTATAAATAAACAAATAAACCATAATATACATAAAAGAAAAAAAAATGAACGTTTATCTCAAAGTCAAGATTTTAGTCAGGGAAAGTTTCCCAACAACGAATCAAAACAGATGATGCCGATGGCCGAGGGACCTCCATTGCTTCATGTGCAGATTTATTTTGATGAGAAAAGGGCTCCGGCACTTGAAGCAGAAAAATTTTTCAACCATTATGAGGCCATTGGCTGGGTGACATCATCACATATGCCAATAACTAATTGGAAAGCGATCGCCAGGAACTGGATTCTCAACATCTCGAAATTCAATCTGAAAGGTTACACATCTAATATCACAGTCAAAAAGAACAGCACTAAAGACAAACAGACATCTGGGGGGCAAAGACCAGGAAGTCATCACGTCAATCAAAATAAAGATTTTGACACCCCATTGTGATCTCATAGTATGAGTGAGCTACATAATTAAAAAGTTAAAACCGAGAACTCAAGGCCACAGTTTGCATGACACCATTTTACCAGCAAGCATTTGCATTTTTGTATGAGAAAGGAAGGTTGACCTATGGTAAAAAATTTAATCTCGACGAAAAAGATACTCTGGTGATTGGACGACTAATTGCTTGGTATATCAGGGATGAACCTACCGCAACGCGTCACGGAATGGACTTGGATAAAGGCATTCTCCTTTCCGGCCCGGTGGGCTCCGGAAAAACTTCGCTGCTTAGTCTAATGAAATTTTTCAATCGCACTGATCAACCACTCATCCTCAAACCCTGTCGCGACATCGCTTTTGAGTTCCAAAAGGACGGATTCGAGGTCATTCGCAGATATGCTGCCCCCTCATGGCATCCATCTACTGCCGTTCCAAAAATCAAATCCTACTGTTTTGATGACCTGGGAACGGAGCAAAGCCTCAAACATTTCGGGCAGGAGTGTAACATCATGGCTGAAATTATCCTTTCCCGGTACGACCACTACATCCGCCACCGTATGTTTACACATTTCACAACCAACCTTTCAGCCGATGAAATAGAATCCATTTATGGCTCCAGGGTGCGTTCACGCCTCCGCGAAATGTGTAACCTCATCGCTTTTCCTGGAGATACTCCGGATAAGAGAAAGTAAAGACAGTTTGGATCAATCAGCTGGAGTTTTAAAAGGTTTAAACCAAATGCTTTTGACAACATATTGATTCTGGTTTAGTTTCCATGGTCATGAATCTATTCATAACAATTCAAGTCACAAAAATTCTACGATGTCCCTTTTAGGTAAACCGCTCTCTGCACTCTCAAAGGATTTAACTATATTTGGGCGAAACCACCAAAACGAACTAAATAATTTGGATTCTTGTAATCGACATCATTAAAGGTTGGTTTAAAATGCATAATCTCAACATCGGACAAAGAACAAGTATCACATTATGAACTAAATCCCTCCGGGATAGCCTCTTTCAAAAATAGCATTAATCTTTTTAGATGCAAGCCGTTATAACTGCATTACTCACTTTTAAATTATGCAGTTATGAGAAAGAAAACAACCTTAACGATTGTAGAGCGCGCCCTCGTTCTTGTTCCGGAGTTTAAGGCCAGGGCTTTAAAGATGGAGCATCAGGTGGTACTTCGTGGACAGAGTCAGAGCACTCTGAATAATTACATTCGGCGCATAGCGCTGTTTGTTATCCATTTTAAACAACTGCCCGAAGACGTCACCGAAGATGAAATCAACGAGTATCTGGTGGCTTTGGCACGCGATGTCAAGGCTCCTTCGCGGAGCAGTTTCAAGCACATGGTTTATGGCCTAAGGTATTACTACCGTTTGCTGGGCATGAACAAAAAGGCCATTGCTTTGCCTTCATTAAAGCAAGAGAGCAAGTTGCCGGTTGTGCTGAACCGCCAGGAGCTAAAGATGCTATTTTCGGCACCTACGCTGCTTAAGCACCGAATTATCCTTACGCTGATCTATTCTGCCGGATTACGGGGGCAAGAGGTCATCAACCTTAAGATATCCGATATTGACTTTGAGCGCATGGTCATCCATATCCGCCAGAGCAAATACAAGAAA
Source organism: Alkaliflexus imshenetskii DSM 15055 (assembly GCF_000517065.1). Classification (GTDB taxonomy): domain Bacteria; phylum Bacteroidota; class Bacteroidia; order Bacteroidales; family Marinilabiliaceae; genus Alkaliflexus; species Alkaliflexus imshenetskii. The sequence continues at coordinate 294,519 of NZ_KI912105.1, forward strand.
GATCGGATTGTGCCTTTGTCCGCCATAATGGTCATCGGGCTCAAGAAATATCTCAGAGCCGAGAATCCGCATGTTTGGCTATTCAATGGCAAAGAGGCTGATGGACGCTACAGCGTCAAAGGATTATCCTGGGTTATGCGGGAAAGCCTTAAAAAAACCACCATCTCTAAAAACGTGAACCTTCACTCCTTACGCCACACGTATGCAACCCATTTATTGGAGCAGGGCTTAAACATTGTAACCTTACAGGAGCTTTTGGGTCATGCCGACATCACAACAACCATGATTTATCTTCACACAGCCCAGTGTCAGCATATCACTCCTCACAGCCCCTTAGACACACTCTATGGAAAAGCCATACAAAAGCAAGCATGAACTGGCTGATGTTGTTTGCCAATTTGGAGGAAGTTTGTTGCAGAGCGGGGAGTTATCGCCCAAGCAAATCAAAGTCTTTCACAACCTTGTGCAGTGCCGTACGGCCGCTTTGGGTGGACATGAGCAGGTGTGTGATGATTGCGGAGTCATACACTACCGTTACAACAGCTGTCGCGACCGACATTGCCCCAAGTGTCAGGGAACCAAACAGGCGCTCTGGATTGAAAAGCTGATTAAATCAACACTTGCAGTCAAACACTACCATCTCATTTTCACCGTGCCTCATGAGCTCAACCAGATTTATCTTTGGGACAGGAGACTTTATTGCAATATTTTGTTCCACGCCACCAGAGGTATACTGCGCAGCTTTGGGTACACGCATTACGGTTGTGAAACCGGAGCCGTTGCGGTGTTACACACTTGGGGGCAGAACCTTTCATTGCATCCGCACTTGCACTGCATTGTTCCGGCAGCAGGATACTCGTTGTCGGGAAAATGGCGCCATATCGGCAAATATGAAAATTATCTCTATCCGGTGCACCAGTTGAGTGCTGCCTTTAAAGGTAAATTTCTGGACAGCATAAAAAGAGAACTGCGAAAACTATCTGCAATGGATGGCTTCAAAGTCTGCATTGAAGCGGCTCATCAAAAAAAGTGGGTCGTCTATTGCGAACCCTCAATGGCTGGCGCCGAACATGTCATCAGGTATCTGGGGCAATACACCCATCGCATTGCCATCAGCAACCAGCGGATATTGAATGTTGACTCAACAAACGTCACTTTCGTAGCTAAAGACTACCGCGACCGCGCACAAATAAAACCGGTATCCCTGAAAGGAGAAGAGTTTCTGCGTCGATTCTCTTTGCATGTTATGCCAGATGGTTACGTGCGTATCCGTCGGTTCGGCATTTATCATCACACCACAAAACTCCATCTGGATTTGCAATTTGTGCCCGATGAAAAGCCTGACATTGACCAGATGACAGCTAAACAAAAGCCCGAAACGGCTCCAGAGCGCATTTTAAGATTGACAGGATTTGACATAACCAAATGTCCGCATTGCAAAACGGGTCGTCTGATTGTCATCAGAACCCTGCCCAGGATTCGGTCACCCGCAGGGCATCTGCCTTCTATGCTTTTTGATAAGTTGCAGTAACCAACATTACATTCCCTTTAAAAACTTCATTCACATGAGGTTCGGCATCGTATTGCCTTGACGGGGAGGGTTAAGCCCAAAAGAAGCTGGTTTTCAACATTTGAAACACAAAGACCACTAATCTCTTTAACCGAAAAGGTTAAAAACAGCACGAACGCAGCATAGGCGTTCTTGCCAAAAACATCAAAAACCAACAAAAAGTCCATAGCTGCCAGTTGTAGTCCAGACGGGATGTCGTTCAACCTGGAATAATCGCTGGGTCGTGCCGACCGCTCATATTCCTATATATTAGCTGCTGTTATTTTATAATACTCTTGTTTTATTAACAATTTCAATAAGCTCACTTTTATAATGGTTCTTATTTTCAGTATAACATAAATCTAATAATTTTAAAATTCTATTTTTATCAGAACCATGAAACCATTCTTGTTCCTTTAATTCCAATGCTAATCCCTGCATGCCGTTATCTATTTTATAGCTGTCTTTATTATTAATTCCTTCTTCCAACATATTGATGAAAGACTCAACTCCATCATTGATATACTGCTCATGCCAAGGGTGATTTTTCAGCCTTCTAAAGTCATATACATCTTTAAATCTTTTAAAATCATGCACATCAACTTTCTTCTCAAGCTTTTTATTCAACTCATCCATACTTACCGTTGAACTCCTAATTTCTTTTAATGTCTTCGAGTAGAATCTACGAACTATTATCGCGACAACGAAAATCAACAATAAAAAACTCCAGAGACTAATCTTTGAACTCAAAAGATTTAATGTCCATTGGATAGAAGCAGCATAATTCAATCCTTTAAATAATCCAATAAGAACAGTAATCAACCATATTAATCCAGTTGCGAGAATAGTTCCAACTATTTGCTTCCAAAGGGTATCACTTTTAAAGAAATTAATAATTATTTTCATTGTCTTTATTTACAGTTAATTTTCTCGTCTTAAAAGTCCTCTATATCTCCTCCTAGATTTTGGTAGATATCATGTAAATCATATGAAATTTGAACAAACATTTCTGGAATTACCCAATCTTCGCAATCTCTGATAGTTGTCTTATTCTTTATTTCTCCAAGTCCTTGTTCTAAACCATCTGTCATATCAGAAAACGCACTAGATGCTTTTGTTAATATTTCCTTTAAATCTGAAATTGATGGTTCAAATGTTAAATGATGAGCAAATTTATTTCGCATTTTATTAATTAAAAACAAAACCTCTCTCTGGTTCTCGTCTATATGATTTAGTCCATAAGTTAGTTGGATTAGCTTATAATGATTTAATCCTTCCGCAAAATCTATTAATTTGGGTTCAGTTATCTCAATTATTTTTGTCAATAAAAACTCTATTACTAAATGTCCAGTTATAAAGCTCGACAATAAATTATCTTCTGAAACTGTTTTTTCATATAAATCCGAAAAAGTATTGATGTTCTGTTTTTGTTTCATTATTGCAGTTTAATGTCTAGTCATAATAGCAGCTAACGTTTCGCAAATATGATTAGTTGCGGATTGCGGGGCACTTTTCTGTCGAAAAGCACCGAGGTTGATGCGGGTGATAATGTTGATTATCCTCACCGAAACCGCAATTAATTATATTTTGCTGTTGTGTGCAGGTTTCTATTTTATTCTCTTTCCAATATAAAACATATAGCCATAATACGCTTTGTATTTGTTGTATAATTCCGCCTCATATCGCTGGGAAGAAGCAAATTCTTCTGCTGTTTTGTTGCCTTTGTGCTTTTTCATAAAAGCATCTATATTCATAGCCTGATTTGTGTAATAGTCTGTCCAAATAGTTTCTGGCAACATATAAGTAGCAATCGGCAAATAACCAGCTTTCTGCATTTGAGCAACTTTATTCGGAATTGTATCTATTTGAGAATATGCTTTCCGCCAAAATTCTTGTATTTCATTAGGGCGTTCTTCACTAAACCAAGTATTTTCTGTTACAGCAACATAACCACCTATTTTAAGAAATTTTCGCCATTCATTTAATCCACGCTCAAATCCAATGTTATAAATAGAACCTTCAGACCAAATCAAATCTAATTCTGATTCTTGAAACGGAAGATTTTCCATATTTCCAACAATGCCTTTTACCCTGTCTTGAAGATTCAGAGTTATAGAATTTTGATTTAATCTAGTAATAAAATCTTGCCAAACATCAATTCCAACTATTTCGCATTGAGTATTTTGACCTAATGTCATTGTTTGGCCGCCAGTTCCACAACCAATATCGGCAATTTTAGACTTCTCTGTTAGACCTTTTATAAAATTCAGTGCTTTAAGAGTCTCTTCTGTATTTCCTGGGCCTTGTCTGTCAGTACCTGAGAAATACTCATAAATAATATTTATGTCAAAATCGTGAATGGTTTGCTTTTCGTTGCTCATAATTTATCCTGTAAAATTTTATTACACTGTCATTTTTTGTCTATCAACTATAATAATGACTTGTCTTTTAACTTGCACACAACGGTCACGTATATGAAACGTTTGGCATTTCGAAGCACTTTCCTGTCAAGTTACAAGTACTTTAGATGCGAGTTGAAATGCTTGATAACGCACTGACTGCCAAATGTTTTATATACGATGTTGAACTAAATCCGTGTGTCCTGTCGTTACTCAGGGATACAATTTAAGAAATGTTCTTTGAATTTGAGTAACATAACTGCAATCAAGATGAGAGGGTATTGGAGTTTTTACTTCGATATGGTCTCTCGGCAAAGGCCTTGCAGGAGGATTTGCCAAACCACCATGAGGTGCTGCCTTTTCAAGAGGACGGTACTGAGCGTCATGGAAACGGTAAAGGGGTCAGTTGTACGACCGACTTTATCAGGTATAGACTACTGGAGACGAATGAGTAGCGATTGAACCATCGTAGAGGTGTCGTGAATAACTACACTATTGGTCAAAAGCAGGTGTTCGGATGTGTGCTTGCGACAAGGATATCAAATTACCTGTATTATAGGATGTCTGGCCAATCGGCATAAAGATGGCGTGAACTTTAGTCTGGGCTTGATTACGGAACAGGAGAAGCTACTCAGCTGATGTTAAGGGAGAAGGCTCACAATCCACTCGAAGGAAAAGGCCAAGAGTACCAATGCAGCAGAGCTAGTGGCGGATGGAGCGTAGTAGTGCTGAAGCTTCTGTAATGGGAGTGGAGCGAAGGTCTCCACCTGTCCGGTTTCAAATTGTATTACAACTTATAATCGAAAGGATTATTTAGAATGATTTTCAAGGAGAAACAAAAGTCGCAACCGATAAGTAAGCGACAGGCATGGGACGCCTTTAAGGCGGTAAAGAGTAATGACGGCAGCGCTGGTG
>NZ_KI912105.1:299481-336295 GCF_000517065.1 Alkaliflexus imshenetskii DSM 15055
GTGCGTATCCGTCGGTTCGGCATTTATCATCACACCACAAAACTCCATCTGGATTTGCAATTTGTGCCCGATGAAAAGCCTGACATTGACCAGATGACAGCTAACCAAAAGCCCGAAACGGCTCCAGAGCGCATTTTAAGATTGACAGGATTCGACATAACCAAATGTCCGCATTGCAAAACGGGTCGTCTGATTGTCATCAGAACCCTGCCCAGGATTCGGTCACCCGCAGGGCATCTGCCTTCTAGGCTTTTTGATAAGTTGCAGTAACCAACATTACATTCCCTTTAAAAACTTCATTCACATGAGGTTCGGCATCGTATTGCCTTGACGGGGAGGGTTAAGCCCAAAAGAAGCTGGTTTTCAACATTTGAAACACAAAGACCACTCATCTCTTTAACCGAAAAGGTTAAAAACAGCACGAACGCAGCATAGGCGTTCTTGCCAAAAACATCAAAAACCAACAAAAAGTCCATAGCTGCCAGTTGTAGTCCAGACGGGATGTCGTTCAACCTGGAATAATCGCTGGGTCGTGCCGACCGCTCATATTCCTATATATTGTGCATAGTTTTTTCTTTAATCTCGTACTTTTTCAACTAAAGACATATTAATAGATGTCAATAATTGGTCAGTAAAAACTTCTAACATTTGTAATCTTGCTGTTCCAATCTTTAATTCCTTTCCTTCTTCAAACCCAAACCCTAAAGAATAAGGTTCTGTACAAAAGTCAGCTAGTTCTTTTGTTACTTTCTTTACTCCATGAACAATAGAATTCCTTACTATAGATATACCTCTAATACTTTCAGCCCATGTTTCTGGAGTAGACAAGGTGTAACTCTTAGGTTTCTTTATACCTGTTTCTTTACAGTATGATAAAAAGACTTTGCCTAAATTATCATATAGTTTATTTCTCTGCCAGTTATCTAATCTTTCTTCAAAAGCTTCTTGCCATTTCTGTCTAGATTCGACGCTAATATTAGCTTCATTTCGTAGTTTCCTTAAGTGTCTAAATTCTGGTCCTTTAATCAAATTTTCAGGATTGTACTTCCAATAAATTCGATAAAAGTCAAATACAAATTCTTCAAGGCAATTATATAAATCCGTAAAACCATAAGTGCATATCATTGGGACTGCATCTAAATGAACCTTTGCGGATTTCTCTGCATCCCATTGTGCAATAGTGACTAATTCCCCACCATTATTTCCTTTTCTTAACGATTGAATATTAAAGGCAAAAGAAGCATCATCTTTTTTTGTCGCATACTTTTCATTTGCGACATAGAGTCCATTTATAGAAATTGCCCATTTAATATAAGCACTTCTAAAAATACCTCTCCATTCTCCAATTCTTCGAGTGGTTTCTTCTATCCATTGTTCATCTTCACAAGTTGCTTGTATAATAACATTGTTAAATCCTATGCTCTTAGCAATAAAGGGGTCTGAGAGAATAAATTCATGGTGGCCTATTAAATTTTCTCTTTTCATTTATGTTTTAGTTTAAGCTAAGTTTGTAAAATTATGCACAACGGATACATGTATAAAACGTTGGGAATTGCGGGCTTCGTCCCTGTCTGCCGTTGCAAAAGCTGATGCGGGGCAGAATACTTCACGTAAACACTTAACCCCCCAATGTTTTATATATGATGTTGAACTAAATCCCTCCGGGATAGCCTCTTTCAAAAATAGCATTAATCTTTTTAGATGCAAGCCGTTATAACTGCATTACTCACTTTTAAATTATGCAGTTATGAGAAAGAAAACAACCTTAACGATTGTAGAGCACGCCTTCGTTCTGGTTCCGGAGTTTAAGGCCAGGGCTTTAAAGATGGAGCATCAGGTGGTACTTCGTGGACAGAGTCAGAGCACTCTGAATAATTACATTCTGCGCATAGCGCTGTTTGTTATCCATTTTAAACAACTGCCCGAAGACGTCACCGAAGATGAAATCAACGAGTATCTGGTGGCTTTGGCACGCGATGTCAAGGCTCCTTCGCGGAGCAGTTTCAAGCACATGGTTTATGGCCTAAGGTATTACTACCGTTTGCTGGGCATGAACAAAAAGGCCATTGCTTTGCCTTCATTAAAGCAAGAGAGCAAGTTGCCGGTTGTGCTGAACCGCCAGGAGCTAAAGATGCTGTTTTCGGCACCTACGCTGCTTAAGCACCGAATTATCCTTACGCTGATCTATTCTGCCGGATTACGGGGGCAAGAGGTCATCAACCTTAAGATATCCGATATTGACTTTGAGCGCATGGTCATCCACATCCGCCAGAGCAAATACAAGAAAGATCGGATTGTGCCTTTGTCCGCCATAATGGTCATCGGGCTCAAGAAATATCTCAGAGCCGAGAATCCGCATGTTTGGCTATTCAATGGCAAAGAGGCTGATGGTCGCTACAGCGTCAAAGGATTATCCTGGGTTATGCGGGAAAGCCTTAAAAAAACCACCATCTCTAAAAACGTGAACCTTCACTCCTTACGCCACACGTATGCAACCCATTTATTGGAGCAGGGCTTAAACATTGTAACCTTACAGGAGCTTTTGGGTCATGCCGACATCACAACAACCATGATTTATCTTCACACAGCCCAGTGTCAGCATATCACTCCTCACAGCCCCTTAGACACACTCTATGGAAAAGCCATACAAAAGCAAGCATGAACTGGCTGATGTTGTTTGCCAATTTGGAGGAAGTTTGTTGCAGAGCGGGGAGTTATCGCCCAAGCAGATCAAAGTCTTTCACAACCTTGTGCAGTGCCGTACGGCCGCTTTGGGTGGACATGAGCAGGTGTGTGATGATTGCGGAGTCATACACTACCGTTACAACAGCTGTCGCGACCGACATTGCCCCAAGTGTCAGGGAACCAAACAGGCGCTCTGGATTGAAAAGCTGATTAAATCAACACTTGCAGTCAAACACTACCATCTCATTTTCACCGTGCCTCATGAGCTCAACCAGATTTATCTTTGGGACAGGAGACTTTATTGCAATATTTTGTTCCACGCCACCAGAGGTATACTGCACAGCTTTGGGTACACGCATTACGGTTGTGAAACCGGAGCCGTTGCGGTGTTACACACTTGGGGGCAGAACCTTTCATTGCATCCGCACTTGCACTGCATTGTTCCGGCAGCAGGATACTCGTTGTCGGGAAAATGGCGCCACATCGGCAAATATGAAAATTATCTCTATCCGGTGCACCAGTTGAGTGCTGCCTTTAAAGGTAAATTTCTGGACAGCATAAAAAGAGAACTGCGAAAACTATCTGCAATGGATGGCTTCAAAGTCTGCATTGAAGCGGCTCATCAAAAAAAGTGGGTCGTCTATTGCGAACCCTCAATGGCTGGCGCCGAACATGTCATCAGGTATCTGGGGCAATACACCCATCGCATTGCCATCAGCAACCAGCGGATATTGAATGTTGACTCAACAAACGTCACTTTCGTAGCTAAAGACTACCGCGACCGCGCACAAATAAAACCGGTATCCCTGAAAGGAGAAGAGTTTCTGCGTCGATTCTCTTTGCATGTTATGCCAGATGGTTACGTGCGTATCCGTCGGTTCGGCATTTATCATCACACCACAAAACTCCATCTGGATTTGCAATTTGTGCCCGATGAAAAGCCTGACATTGACCAGATGACAGCTAAACAAAAGCCCGAAACGGCTCCAGAGCGCATTTTAAGATTGACAGGATTTGACATAACCAAATGTCCGCATTGCAAAACGGGTCGTCTGATTGTCATCAGAACCCTGCCCAGGATTCGGTCACCCGCAGGGCATCTGCCTTCTATGCTTTTTGATAAGTTGCAGTAACCAACATTACATTCCCTTTAAAACTTCATTCACATGAGGTTCGGCATCGTATTGCCTTGACGGTGGGTTTTAAGCCCAAAAGAAGCTGGTTTTCAACATTTGAAACACAAAGACCACTCTTCTCTTAAACCGATAAGGTTAAAAACAGCACGAACGCAGCATAGGCGTTCTTGCCAAAACATCAAAACCAACAAAAAGCCCATAGCTGCCAGTTGTAGTCCAGACGGGATGTCGTTCAACCTGGAATAATCGCTGGGTCGTGCCGACCGCTCATATTCCTATATATTATGGGCTGGCATTATTGTCTTCCTAATATTGGATTAATTTCATTCCTAAAGTATTTTTCGACCTGAGGTACTATTAAATCATAGTTTTTTACATCTACTTTTATCGAACTTATCCTAAACTCGTAACCATGAATATTTTTACGTTCCCTAAGTTTTAAAGCACCAGTCGGCTTATTCATTTCTTTATAAACATGCATCTTTATTCTATCTGAAATGTTTTTTGCTCTACCGAGATAAATAGGAAACCATGTTTTATATTCAGAATGTTTTCTAACTCTTGAGATTCTTGAATTTGGAACAAAATTGGCGATATATTTATCATCCTCCCACTTTGTAAGAAAATCCGACATCCAATCTTGTATTGATGTGAATGATGGAATAGTCTTTATCTCTACTAAATAAACGCCTGAATATTGCAATGATGACAATAGATTTAAGTCGAAGTCATAACCTAAGGTAAATACAAAGTTTTCTACAAATTTTAGTTTTGAAATCTGCTCTTCTAAAAGAACTAATTGCTCCGTTAAAATCTCATCAATAGTTTCTATGCTATCTGCTGGCATTTTTTGAATATTATTAGTCTAATTTATTATACTCTTCTTCTAAAAAATCAATTCCACTTTTAAAAGTATCATCTTGTGCTTTTAAGGCATCAATGTTTGTCTGATATTGCTCTGGAAATTTCTTGAATTCCTTAGCCATTCGTTGAATACCTGCTGGGCATAAATACGCAGGTGTATTTCGTCCTTTAATCCCTAATGATGGAACAACCCCGTCAAACAAATCCTCTGAAACTTTAACACCAAATAATGTTTCAACTGCTTTGTTTGTCAATTGAATAAAATAAGGAATCCTAACGACCTTATAGCCAAATCCCATATACAAATCAGTATTTTTTAAATCCTTTTCTATTATATCAGGATTTGTATAATGTGGAAGTCCATCAAATTCAATAATTAGTTTCAAATTTTCACTCCTGTAGTCAGGACGACTTCTATACGTTACTCCATTAATATTTCCTAATGTTTTATCATGTATCCAGTCATTTATATGTGGGTAAATTACTTTTAAATAATCTTCAAGTCCAGTTCTATGAAGTCCAGTATCCTTATCAATGCCAGCATTTTCTGCCATTGCTTTTGTCTCTCTCAAAAATCCCCATTTCTTATTCATAGTATTTATCGCTACTTGTCAATGGTTAATGTCATATGTTGCAGTTGTCTCGTTTTTGCTTGCCCATAACGGTCACGTATATGAAACGTTTGGCATTTCGAAGCACTTTCCTGTCAAGTTACAAGAGTTTTTGATACAGGCTGAAATGCCATATAACCCACTGACTGCCAAATGTTTTATATACGATGTTGTATGCTGGTGTTTATTCATTTATAACTATTAATCAATTAATTAACGCTAAAGTAATCACTTTTTCAAAACCCACCAAACTGTATAAGAATCACAAATTTATTTTGTTTTTATGAGCGTCGGCAATCCTAATGCCCTGTGGGCAAATAGGGTCGGCTTTGGAAGCTCTTTGACAAAGCTTTGATTTGAGATTTGGCTCGTGGGGCTTTGGCAATGTGCTTACAAATAAGGCTGGCTTTTGTTGATAAATAGCTATTGCTTTTATTGATGATTATAAGTATCTTTGCTTTGTTGATGATTATTAAATTATGAAAAAAGAAATTGACCATATTAAGCAGACTGGAGCAACCTTTACGCCAAAAGAACTAGCTCAATTCTTAGCTCAGAAGCTTTATTATTATCAAAGCGGAGACAATCTAAAAGTACTTGACCCTGCTTGTGGAGACGGAGCTTTATTAATGGCAATGGCTGAAGTTATGCAAAAAAATAATCGAAGTTTTGAATTACATGGTTATGATTCCAATAATGAATATCTATCAATAGGCAAAGAAAACTTATTAATAAATAATCATATCAAAAATGCTAACCTAACTTTAGCTAATTTTCTTGAAGTTGTTGATTTAAAGAAAAAACAACTATCATTATTTGACAATGATTCTAGTTCTGTTAACGAATTTGCCGATTTAATAATAGCCAATCCACCTTATGTGCGTACACAAATATTAGGAGCAGACCAATCTCAATTACTATCAAAGAAATTCGGTTTGAAAGGGAGAGTTGATTTATACTATCCCTTTCTGATTGCCATGACACATGCTTTAAAAGAAAATGGTTTAATCGGTGTGATAACTTCAAATCGTTATTTATCAACCAAAAGTGGTGAAAGTGTACGCAAATTTTTGACTGACAACTATGAGGTTTTAGAAGTTATTGACCTTGGTGACACAAAACTCTTTGATGCAGCTGTTTTGCCTGCAATTTTTATTGGGCGTAAAAAATCTAATGTAACTAATACCACGTCAAAGTTTTATAAAATATATGAAGAATTGAATGGATATGAAGGGGAATTAATTCCAGAAAACTCTGTCTTTGATGTTTTAAATTCTGAAAATGATGGTTTTTTTAGTGTAGGTGAAAAACGATTAAAAAAATCATCTGGCATTTTGAAGTTTAGTAAAACAAAAGAAAATACATGGACAATGCTTTCAAAGAAAGAAGGCTTGTGGGTTTCTGAGATTGAAAGCAATTCTAAAACTTTTATTAAAGACCATTTTAAAGTCCGTGTTGGCATAAAAACAACTGCTGACAAAGTATTTATAAGTGACAAATGGGCTGATTTAAATGGAACTAAACCCGAAGATGAATTATTAAAGGAGTTAATTTCTCAAGAAAATATAAAGCCTTGGGGGGCATGTGATAAGAAAAAACTAAAAGTGCTTTATCCTCATTATTCAAAAGATGGAAAGAAATATACAATCAACCTTGAAAAGTACCCAAAAGCTAAAGCTTATTTACTTAGTCACGAAGAAAAACTAAAAAGTCGTAAATATTTAATTGATGCAGGTAGAAACTGGTTTGAAATTTGGGTGCCCCAGAATCCATCTTTTTGGAATTTACCAAAAATAGTTTTTCCTGACATTAGTACTGGACCGAGATTTTACTACGACAATACTGGTAAAATTGTAAATGGTAATTGTTATTGGATTGTTGCAGAGAAAGAAGCGGATAACAATATATTATTACTAATCCAAGGAATAGCAAATTCGAAGCTAATGACAAAGTATCACGACCTAGTTTTTAATAATAAGCTTTATTCTGGACGTAGGCGCTATTTTTCACAATATGTTGAAAATTATCCACTACCTGACATTGATACAATTGAATCCAGAGAGGTTATTAATACCGTTAAGCAAATTAATGGAACGAATGAAGAAAAAATAATTTCCAAGTTGACAAAAGTTTTAGAAAATCAAGTAGCAAAAGCTTATAATGTTTCGACAGTTATTAATCTGGATTAACAACTACTTTCCCCTCGTACTTATCGAAAAAATCCATCGGAATAGACCTTTGGCATTTGTAGCTTTGGTCTGACACATAAGAAAAAACTTCACCCAATTTTTCGCCTGGACTTAAAATAATTCCTTCAATTATTTCAGTTTTAGGATTAGTCAAAGCAATCAGGTATCTAATATCGAAAGTCGTGATATTTAATTCTTCATTAATAACTTCCTCCTTTTCAGGTGAGAATTTACCTAAATCAACCGTCTGGGTATCTTGAACTTTAACTTCTAGTAACTGATTGGGAATATCCGGAAAAGCTCCATAGAGTAAATCAGAAATTGTTGGTTCGTAACCAAGTAGTTCCAATACTTTTCTTTCTAATGATTGACCTCTATTTTTTGTAGAATGCGCAGCAAGTTTATATCCTATTAATTTTTCAGCAACCATTGTTTTAATTAATTCAATTGCCAAAACTTCATTTGACTTTGCTTCTTCAACCATGTTAACTTTGGGAGGTTCAAAATCGTGTCGGATTAAATATGATAGCTTTTTTGAATCTTTGAAGAACATAATTTTACTTTCACTATCGTAAATATTTTTTCTGATTTTGGATGAGATTAATAGCTGATGTTTGATTGTAGGTTTGCCAAATTTCCCAAACTTTTTAACGATGTAATCTGGAGTTGCAATGATAACACATGATACTTTCATAGTTTCAACATCCACCTTAGTCATTACGAAACGTACATCGTTGCATTTTAAACTTTCTCCCGATTCATATTTTATCAGAAGTGTTATACTTGCTGGTATTCGATTCCAAACTTGAAGGTTGTAAGAAGAACCGCTTGTGACAATATATGTATCTATAAATTCACGAACTATTTTGGGGATTCCTTTCTTTTTGGGAGGAACAATTTCATAACCATCATCAAAAGCGGGCTCAGGGAAAGGATATTTTTCTAAAGTTTTTGCAATTAGTTTTCGATTATTGGAACCATCTGTCCGTGATTTCCCAGTTAGAATAAACTCTCGACCAATCATTGATTTTAATCTCTTTTGTAATTCTTCCAAAGAAGTTAGTGCTACAGGAGATTTAGCAGGGATTTTAAATAAATTATTCATATTTCCATTTCTAATAATTCTGAAATAGAAACATTGAGGGCTTTAGCTAATTTATTTAAGTTAATTATTGCGATATTCCGTTCTCCTCTTTCTACTGAACCAATATATGTTCTATCAAGATTACATTCAAACGAAAGCTTTTCTTGAGACAATCCAGCTTCAATCCTAAAGTGCCTAATTCGCTCACCAACTTTTTGCAATAACTCTTTATCCTCAATCGTGTAAGATGTTTCCATTTCACATTAAATTTTGAACAAAGATTACGAAAAGATGATTATAATACCACGGACTATAAGTATCAATCAGATTGTGGAGTCGCAAAATTGCACTCTTTTGCAAATTTTTGGTTTGCGCGTCAGCCTGAGCGATTTGCAAATGTGTGCAATGTGGGTTGGCTTTTCTTTTTGGGTATTTCGGTCATATTTGTGCCAGGCATTTCGGTCAAAATGTGCCAGTCTGAGAGATGGTGCAATAGTACAAAAAAATGCTATTCGCTTGCTAAAATGCCCTTCCTTAATGAGGGTCCATTTAGGTCAATTCGATGAGAGGAGTTTACCAGTCGGTCGAGTATTGCATCCGCAATCGTTCCTTCCCCGATAATGTCGTACCAAACCGAGACAGGTATTTGTGAAGCCACAATCGTTGTTTTCTTACCGTGTCTGTCTTCTATTATATCCATTAGCGACTCTCGGTCCTGCTTATCAAAAGCTTGCAGCCCAAAATCATCTAATATGAGAACATCCGTTTTGGCTAATTTATTGATGTCATTCATATACGTCCCATCCATTCTTGATATCTTAAGTCGCTTAAATAATCTGGATGTAATTGCATAAACCACCTTGTATTCCATCATACAAGCCTGATGGCCAAGAGCCTGAGCAAGGAAGCTCTTTCCAACCCCTGTTAGCCCGGTTATTATAACGTTTTCGTTTCTCTTGATAAAATCAAGCGAGGCCAGCCGTTGGAACATGTTTTTATCAAGCGTTCTGGTGGCACTGTAATCGATGTCTGCAAGTGTGGCATTTTGTCTGAACCCGGCATGTTTAATAAGTCTGTTGATTTTCTTATTCTGACGCTCCTCCCATTCATGATCGGTAAGTAAGGCCAGGTATTCATCCGCAGTCAAAGTGTCTAACTGATTATTTTTGACGTGCTGTAAATGCAAGTTTGCCATAGCGTTGATTCGCATATGGCGAAGTTTTTCTACTGTTTGATTGTTGTTCATGTTTATTGGTTTATTTATAGTTAGTTGCCCCTCTTAAATTGCTATGAGTGGGTATATGAGATGCTCTTTGATTATCCGGCTCCTCAACAAAAACGTCCCGTTTATTCTTAAGAATGTTTTTAAGTCGTCCATAGGAGTGTATGCCGACATCAAGAGCCAATTTACAAGCATTGTTGAGCCTTTCGACACCATAGATCCGATGCAATTGGATTACGCCCATGGCTCTCTTGTAAATGACTTCCGGATAAGATTGATTATCAAACAAACTGGCTACAAAATCATGGACGTTAACTCCATGCTTTAGTGCCTTGTTCTTAAAAAATTCAGGGCTCCACTCAAGATAGGCTTTGTGTGTGCTACACAAGTGGCTTTTATCGGT
Organism: Alkaliflexus imshenetskii DSM 15055; assembly: GCF_000517065.1. Taxonomy (GTDB): domain Bacteria; phylum Bacteroidota; class Bacteroidia; order Bacteroidales; family Marinilabiliaceae; genus Alkaliflexus; species Alkaliflexus imshenetskii. The sequence goes on from NZ_KI912105.1 coordinate 309,676, forward strand.
ATTGTACTCGCCTGGAGAAGGGTTTCTTTGGTGGTAAGCAATACGCTGTTGATTGTAAAAAACCTCAACACTCGATCCGGCATAATGGATTTGAGTTCTTTTACCGATATAACGATAGGGAACGCTGTAGTAATTGTTGTCCGGAGAGAAATAAACATATCCGGTTTTTTGGACCTTAGCCCTGCGATATCCTTTTATCTCATATCGTGTTGAAGGAAGCGGCTTAAGGTGCTGCCTCTCTAATGTTTGGAAAAGCTCTCGCCTACTGCATGAGCGCCGTTGTAACAACATGTTATTATAGCCTACAAGGTGTTTTTGGATCTCTTTATTAAGGTCATCCAGAGAAAAGAAGGTCATGTTGCGTATGGGGTAATAAATTCGTTGATAGGATAAGTTTACGGCATTTTCCACTAATGCTTTATCCTGCGGGGCGTATCCACGAGCCGGATTTACTACGCTGTTGTAATGACTCGCAAAATCTAAAAATGATCGATTGATACGAGGCTCGTATTTACTGGCTTTAGTAACTGCTGACTTTAGATTATCTGATACAATGGCCTGGGGAACGCCCCCAAAGTATGACAAGGCATTGGCAGTGCACTTTATTAAGGATTCCATAGTTTGGTCAGGACAAGCCTCAACGTAAGTGTACTGACTGCAGGGCAAAATAGCCACAAACACCTCTACGGCCTGGATTTCCCCGGTATACTTATCAACTATTGTAAGCTTCTTGCCGGCGAAGTCAATGTAGAGTTCATAACCGGGCTTGTGGGGAAGTTTCATCGAGCCCTTCTCTTTAGAGTACTTCCTTTGGTAGTGCTCGACAAATTGAGTGTAACTGTATGGCTCTTTAGCTGATGACTTATATTCAGAGTAATGATGCAGTAGCGTAAACCCAGGATGATTTGGTTCTGCATGCATATTAGTGAAGAACTGCATCAGTTCATCAAAGCGAGGATTCTTTATGGTGGTGTGGCCCGGGAATAGCTGGGCAAGCTCATAATTGGAAAGCTTTAGGAGTTCTTCTATGCCATGCTTGCACGCCTTAAACTGCCTTACATAACTGTTTATAGTGTTGCGATGAATGCCTAGAGTATCAGATATCCGACGATTACTTATGCCATCAATGTGCAACCGTAAAATTTGCTTTAGTTCCATAAGATCAAGAATGTGTGCCATATCGCTTTTTATGGCGATATAGAAAATTAAACTTGATCTCTCAAACTGGCACAAATCAAACCGAAATCTTGAGCCTTAAGCGGCTCTCCAAAATGGCACAGTTCGAACCGAAATAATTGGCACAGTTCGAACCGAAACAGAAAGGGGCAATCCTGTTGCGACTTTTTCAAAACCTGGCCTTGGCTCGTGGCACATTTTGGCCGAAATTAGTGGCACATTTTGAACCGTTTTATCCATCTTTTTGAGGGGAGGAGAAAAAAACAAAATAAATTCTCGCATATTTGCACCTACTTATCTACGAGGCACTTTTTACACTTGCATACAACGGTTAGTATATGAAAAGTAGGCGATTTCGAAGTACCAAACTTTCGGTTAAGCACAAAGTTTGAAACGAGCCAAAAACCTTGATGTTACTATTGTTTCGCCTATTTTTTATATACATTGTTAGCCGTTCGGTTTTCATTTCTTATGCTTTTCAAATTTACTCAAGTCTATCTTTCCGACTATTTTCAGTCCACCGTTTTGGTTTATATTATTGCGTTCTACTGACAAGTCATTTGTTTTATGTTCTTTTAAGTCTCTTAATTGTATGTCAATTGCTATGTCGTTGGCTTTGATGAAATATTTCATTTCAGAAAGACCAAAAACGTTTACGTTGTCGTGACCTGAAACGTAACTGTTGCTTTCGATATAGTTTCTGTCGTTGAACAATATATTTTCAATGTCATTGGCATTTAAAATCTTTGTGTTACCAATGTTGTTTCTGTATGAATGTCCAATTTTGTTGATGAAATTATTATTTTGAATTGCTGAGTAAGGGTGCAAAACAATCAAATAATCTTTTGCTCTGCTGATTGCAACATTGTAAATGTATTCTTTTGACAAAAGTGCTTTTTCGTGTCCTGAATAGAAATAGTTGTTTGGATTGCAGACAAAAAACACAATATCACATTCATCGCCTTGAAAACCGTGAACTGTGTCGGAAAACACTTTTACGTTTTCAGAAATACCGTAAGATGTTATCAATTTATTCAGCAAAATTGCTTGTGCTTTGTATGGTGCAATTAGTCCGATTGTCCATTGTTCTTTTTCATTTATTTCGTCAAAATATCTGATAATTTCAGAAACTAAAATTGCACAATAAGTATGATATGAACTGTAAAATAGCTTGTTTACTTTGTAAATAGAATTGTCTTGATTTAGCGGAATATCAACGAATGTTACGTTTGACGAAATCAAGTTTTTAAATTTTTCGGGCAATTGTTTGCTTTCTTTTCTGTTCGTTTCTCTGTCGTGTTTTAATAGACTTGAATAGGAAAGTTCGCTAAAAAGTTGCCCGATTTGTGGGATACTTCGGTATTGCGTATCAAGATTTTGGATTGTGTCAATTTCTCTAATTATCTGTTCTTCGGGATTAAAACTTTCAAGGTTCATCATTTTGTAAATGTTTTCGTCTTGAAAGTCAAAATTTTCCAACTCTTTTTCATCTATCTCAATAACAGGTGGAATTTGTTTCGGGTCGCCTGCAACGATGAAATTTGTGTTTGGATTTGTTTTGAATAAAGCCATTATAGCAAATGAGATGTAATGCAAACCCGTCATTGATGCTTCATCAAAAATTACATAGTCAAAGTTTCTATGTTTAAAAAGTTTGTATTCAAAATTCTCTCCGTCTTTTTCGCCATTGATTTCAAAGTAGGGCAAACGATGAATTGTTGAAGTAACAACATTTATGTTGTGTAGTGATTTGTTGTCTAATGTGTCCACATAAATACCACTTTCCTCTAATTCAGGGTCTGTAGGACGACTTAAACGAACAGCGTAGATGTTAGGATTGATGTCTTGTAATTTTTTACAAATTACGTCCGCTGCCTTGTTAGTTGGCGTAAGCACCAAAAATTTCGTATTTGGATTTTCAGCTAAAATGTTGTTTATATTATTACAAAGTGTTGTTGTTTTACCTGTTCCTGGTGGTCCATAAATGAAATTCAAAGAAGGTATTGCTTCTTGAATGGTTTCCCACTCGGCAATATAATTGTCGTTCGTAAACGCTTTGTATAATCTGTCAAGCAAGTCAATAACAGGTGTAAAGTTAATTTCAACTTTAAAAATGTTTGAAAATCGAGAAAGCGTATTGCCTGATAATGGTTCACGGCAATAAATCAACAAATCTTGCCCTTTTTTAGAAACACCCTCAACAGTTATATTTTCTCTATTGCCGTTTCCAAAAACAAGCGAAACTTTAAAATCGTCTGCATTTTCAATTTCAGGCGATATGTAGCTACTTGCACCACAAAGTAGAAAGTATTTATTATCGGCTTTGTATGGCTTAATTTCCTGAAACGAAATTGATTTTTGTTTCTGTGTGTCTTGCTTTTCTCCGTAAGTAGTAAGCAACTGCAAATACGCTTTAAACCAATCGTAAGAATATTTTACGCTGTTGTTGATGTTTTCTGCTAAATCAACTCTGCTTTTTTTGATTTCAAGTTGCTTTTTTAAATCTTCAATTCCTTTTGCAAGTTCTTCATCTTCGTCAAAGTCAGGTAACGTATTTGTTTTTTCTTTTTCAGATTTCGGTTTTGATACAGATTCTGAAAGATTTTCTAAACTTTCAATCGCACCTTCTAAATCTTCTGTTTCAACCTCTGTATTTGTTCCCGTCGTTTTTCGTTCTGCCTTGCGTTTTTCCTTTTCTCTTTTTTCTTCTAATGCTTTTCTTGCTTCTTCCGCTTCTTCTTCGCTTTCAAATTTAGAGGCAATTCTTTCGGTTTCGGTTAATATAACGGTTGGCTTGAAACCAAGTAAACGTTCTAATTCTGTATCTCTTTCGTAACCGTCAGCTAATTCATTTATGGTAATTTCGCTCGGGGTTACAAATTCGCCATTGTAAGATAAAAGCCATTTTGAATTTCGGAGACGAGTAAACTCAGAAGAATTAAAATATTCTTCTCTATGAGTACGGTAAAAATACTTGTGTGTGGCTTTGAATATTATATTTAAGTCACTGTATTTCAATAAGAATCCCCATGAAATTTTTGACCTTTCAAAATCAATATTTTTGATAAGTTCTTTACTACCGTCAATGTATTTATCATATAGTTCGCTATTTCCTGTAGAATACGATAAATTAAATTTACTTCTTTCTTCATACGCCTTTAGTTCTCTTTTGTAGATTATTGGAAGAACTCTCACACCTAATTTCAACAAAAAATCTTTCAGAATTTGTTGCTCTTTTTCTTCTGTGATAAAAGAGTAGTAGTCATCTAGGTCAACAAATTTAGTATCTGGCTTTGATTCGAAATACTTTACTAAATCTGTGGTTGGATAATAGATTTCATTAGCTATTCCACGATAGGTTGTTTCATCTTCGTTTGTTTTGTAAGAAACAAACTCTTTATCTTCTATTAATGAAATAAACTCTTCTGGTCGCCCTGCATTTTTCCAATAAGTAAAAAACTTCTTAAAGTGTGTTTCTGCATCAATTTCTCCATCTTTTTCATACAATGGCAATATGTTATTGTAGATTTCATCTTTCAAACTCGGCTTTTTAATTCCGAAGTTTTCAAGAAATTCCTTTGTCTTTTTATTTTTAAGTAGTTCAAGGTCAATGGTTTTGTAAGTTGAATTAGCTTCGTCTAAAGGCAAAAACAAAATACCGTGTAACTCTCCACCAATTTTGTCAAATGCAGCGACAGCATTTCCTTGAGAGTCTTTAAAAATAGGTTTTGTTTTAAACTTGTCTTGATAAGATTTTCTTTCAGAAAGATATTCATAAAATTTATGAAGCCATTCATTTGATTGCGTTTTGATAAAATTGCTTGTAATTAAATCAGCAATTTTATTTTCAAAATCCATATTAGATTTAATCAACTGTGGCTCTTTCCTATCCCAAGACCTTTCAGAACCACCGTCAATATAATCTGTTATTTCTTTATCCTTTGTTCTACCAATAGTTACGAATACCCATTTTGCATTTTGATTCTTAACTAATTCAGCAAGTTGTTCGTTTGAAAATAAGTTTGCCAAATCAGGAGAATCAGCCCAATAAGCGTTTTGCTTATTGGCAAATGTTTCGTTTTTAGCAGGCAGTATTTCTTCGGTTTGTAACTTCTCTTTGATTTTAAAATAGAAATCATCAAAAAAACCGTTATTACCGTATTCAATATTCTTATATGGAATTATTTCAATAATATCATCGCTAATTGCTTTCAAATCTTTCAAAAATAGCAAGCTTTCGGCTGAAAGTTGTGCAAGCAACTCTACCATTTTTGTATTGTGTTCCTTAGAACGATGTATTCCTTCCCGACTATCTGTGAGTAGAAATGGGGCGTGAAGAATAAAATTGAGATTTGTTGTTTCCTTGGTTGGGAAAAAGCAAAATGCAGAATATTGTTTTGGTATCAATTTCCCATTCTCGTCAAGAAAGTAGCCAATAGAATAGTTGAGATTGTGTTCTTCTGTTAATCGTGTAAATAAGAATAAGTTTTCTTTTGTTTGTTTTAATCCGACTTGTTGATTGAGTTCAACTTTTTCATAAATAATGTCTTCTGCTTGTTTCTGTTTTGTTCCTTTTTTGGAATATTCACCTATTTCATTGTTTTCTGCTTGCCATATTACTTCTTGTAAGTTGGATAGAAACAGTGTTGGAAAAACTAACTTTTTTAATTTGTCTAAAATATCTGAATAAGCCTTTTCCTTTGGCATTTTTAAGTTGCCGTTTTCATCGGTTTCTTGCTTGTCAAAAGGAAAATGAAAAACAGTTTCGTTCTTTTGCCGGTCTGCTAAATCTTCGTCCAATTTAATTGGAACAATGAATTTGCTAATCTTAAATTGAAAGTGTGGGTCGTAAACGTGTGGAGTTTCGGTGTATTGAAAAACTGCTTTAAAACCAACTCCAAATTTCCCAATAGTGGAGTGGTCTTTTTTGTTTGATTGTGCAACTGCGGTAATGGCGTTGATGTCACCTAGTTTATTGTTCTGCTGGTCTAGCTTTTCGGTGTCAGGATTTGAAACCCAAAAGTTTTTAGTGCCGTTGTGCTTGAAATAAAGACCGTTTTTTGTTAATTGAAAGGAAGACTTTGTAGCTTTTGCATCGTTTGCGTTTTGCAAAAGTTCGTAAATGAAATGAGCTTGGTCACTATATTTTTCAATTACACTGTTCCACATATTGCTAATGGCAAAATCGTCCATTAGCGTTGTTGCTGTGTGGTGTCTTTTTTGGTATAGTTTGTCAAACCATTTTTTTTGTTCTTCAGTCATTATTACTCAATGTTACTTTGTTATCTGGTTGTCTGCTTTTGTGAGTGTCGCTCTTAAACTGACGGCTAACTCTATAGTATCATCAATATTACCTATATATCAATTATGCCAAATGATATATATGCGTATATCTACCCAAATTGTATGTATATACGCACCTGTATCATTTCATTCTAAAACTAATCAAATTTAATTAGCACCTTTTCTGTTTTTTGACGAAATGCGCATTTTATTCTACAAACAACATAAGGTAATCTGATAATATCTAACCATTTACTACTTTCAGACAAGCTGAATAATGCAATAATATCACATTGTTAGTTTATTTGATTTCGTACATTTGTTACCAAACCAATCTCAACATCTAATGAAAGCATTCAGGCTGCTATTCCTATATCTGTTCTTAGCCGGTCAGATTGTAGTTAAATCCCAAATACCTGCGGGCTATTATGACAATGCCAATGGTCTAACTGGTCAGGAGCTCCGAGAAGCTTTACATCATATCATTAAAGACCACATTACTTTCCCCTATACAAGCACCGCTACCGATGTTTGGAAAATACTCCAGATAGCAGACAGAGACCCGGATAACCCTGAAAACGTAATTGGGATTTACTCTGGTTTTTCAATGAATGGCCCAGCTCAATATGATAGTGGTGATGGATGGAACAGGGAACATGTATGGCCGCAATCCCGTGGCGATTTCGGCACAGCTCGTGGCGCTGGTACCGACTTACATCATTTACGGGCAGCAGATATCTCAACAAACTCAGCACGCAGCAACCGTTTCTTCGACATCGCACCAAATCAATACATCGACCAATCAGGTCAGTATAGTGGTCCCACAAACAGTTACACAAGCTCTCATCGGTATGTATTCGAGCCTCGCGATGAGGTCAAAGGTGATATTGCTCGTATGCTATTCTACATGGTTGTACGTTACGAAGGTACAAATGGTGAGCTAAATCTTGAACTTACAGATGAAATACTACCATCTAATGACCGCTCCCCACTAATGGGTAAAGCATCGCGCCTTGTGGAATGGCACCTTGCCGACCCGGTTGATGATGAAGAACGTCGCCGCAATGATATAGTCTATTCATATCAGCAAAACCGAAATCCATTTATTGACCATCCTGAGTTTGTGTGCTTAATACTTTCACCCTCTCTTAATGGGATTAATATCCAGTAAATTCATTAAATTGTTAAGCTCAAATTCTATTAACAATCATTCTCAAAATGATTTACATCCCTATACGATAAATCACCTGCATCTAGGGAGATAATATCTCTACCTGCGTACTTCTTAACATAACTTACCATAAATACACTTAACATCCGTTAACCGGGACAGATAAATCACGAGTCATGAAACTGATTTTAATCAAAAAGGATTATATTTACAGGAGTGTAAATTAAAAACTGTTATAACCAACCACTCTTGAATTATGATAAGTAAAGATACGAGCAGAAGATATTCTATTCAATTGAGTTTTGAGGACATTAGATTGCCTCCTTTTGAAGACATCCTTATTCTTGGAAAGAAATGCCCTCAGGGGAAAGTAGGTGTTTGCAAGTCATTTGAATTTTTAATCCCGAATGAATTTGAAGCGTTTGAAGTAGATAATGACACTGTTGAAGCAGTCTTTATAAATAAAAGAGTACTTAAAAAAATCGACAAAGATAAAGTCATGAATGTTTTAAGGGACAAGGTATTTCCTTTTGTATCCGAAAACGAAATACTAAAAGTTGATTTTAAATTAAAGGTATATTACGAATCCATTGAAGGTGAATTGTAAATTTTACAATAATGTCTATCAAAAAATACATTAAGGCTGACTATCCAACTGTCGGCCCTTTTGAGGGAGTTAATGCCATAGAAAATAGACTTTTAGAGAACAATTACCTTGTAGTAATTGACGAACACAATAAGTTCCATGGAATTCTTACACCAGCTGATCTGATTAAGCATCCTCATAAGATTGTCGCTGATTGCTTAAGTAAAATGGAAAGTGTTACATATAATGATACCACTTTTAATGTGATTGAAACATTCAATAAAAGTCAATATTCTGTATTACCTGTACTGCATAATGACAATTTCGTTGGCATTATTGAAAAGAAACAAATTCTGAACGACCTACAATTAAAAGTTGAAGAACTGTATAATGAAACCTTTATAACCAGGAAAGCCAAAGATTTTTTCCTTAACAACATTTCACACGAGATACGAACTCCATTAAACGGGATATTAGGATTTCTGGAGGTGATTCACTCATTAAAGAGTAACACACAGGATTTACAAAACACACAATTCTCCAATATTATCAGATCGTCGGCTGAGCGCTTCCTGTTAATTATGAACGACTTAATTGAGCTATCACTATTAAACGCCGGTGATGAACCTCTTTTAAATATTGATGAAATCCGAGTAGATAAACTTATAGAAGAGGTAAAACAGACAATTGAATCACAACCAGAATTTGTTAATAAGGCCGTTCGCATCTATTACACGGATTCTGATATTTCAACAATTATATATACAGATGGGCAGAAGCTAAAACACATGCTTTACCATCTACTTGAAAATGCAGCTAAATTTACATTAGACAATGAAATCGTATTTGGCTTTACAACAATCGAAAATTTCAACTCTGTCACTTTTTCTGTAAAGAATGCAGTTGACAAAGATATCAGCTACAGGGTTTTTAGCCCATTTGAGAAACAAGAACTCATTGGTAATGAACTTAATCCAGGATTGGGAATCGGATTATCGGTGGTAAAAAAGCTTACCGAAGTACTGGAAGGCGATATCAATTTAAACGTAACCCAAAATGAACTTGAAATCATAGTAACTATTCCAATAAAGCACTCAGGTTATATCAATTAGAAATTTAAAAATCGTTTAATTTCTCAGCAAAGAGCTGTTTATACATATAGTCGTGCAGCACAATCTTGCTTTGATCACTTTCAAGCCGTATGCAAAAATGATAAAAAATTATAAGTCTCCATTCAGCGTTCTGAACAGAGACTTACCCTATTATTAATCTAACCTAAACAACAACTCTTCAATTACATTATGAATATCAGTATTGTCCATAAAACCAGTAAATAAATGTGCACCTGGACCATACGCAAAAATAGGAACCAAAACACCCGTATGTTTTGGTGTAGCAAAATTGGCTTTCACCATACCAGCCTTATAGCAGCCATCGTGAATGGTCATTCCCCCGGTTTCATGATCTGATGCAACAATTATCAACGTTTCTTTATTCATTTCAGCGAACTCAAGAGCCCGTCCAATCGCTTTATCAAAATCAAGCATTTCCTCGATCAAGTAAACGATGTTATTCTCATGTCCTGCCCAGTCGATTTGAGAGCCTTCAATCATTACAAAAAATCCCTTCTCATTTTCTGAGAGAATGTTTAACGCTGATTCTGTGGCTACTGGTAGCACGTATCCCCTTTGGTCAACTCGCCCATTGTGTTCATCGGCAGTAAGCCCAACCAATTTCCCGGATTTTGCTGCTGCTATCTCATAAAGTTTATGGTATATCTGATAACCTTTGTCATTTAGCTTTAACAATAAATTCTGACCATCTGAACGTTCACCAAAATGTCTTAATCCTCCTCCAATTAAAAGATCAATTTCATACTTGAGAAAATCACCTGCAATCTCTTCATACATTTTTCTGTCAGGCTGATGTGCTATAAACGCTGCCGGTGTCGCATGTGTAATGGCTGAGGTGGAGATGAGACCAGTAGAGAGACCTTTTTCTATTGCCTTATGAAGAATCGTCTTTACAGCATTGGTATCTGGATCAACTCCTATTGCCCCTCCATACGTTTTTACTCCAGATGCTATTGCGGTGGCGGCTTCTGCCGAACCTGTTACAAAACTTGAGTATGAATGAGTTGTTGTAAATCCAATGTGGCGGAAGTTGTTTAAGAACAAAGATCCTCCGTTAGCTATCATAGCTGCATGTATTTGCGTAAGACCCATACCATCCCCAATAAATAGAACAACGTTTTTGGGAGTCTCATTAAGGAAATTATGATTGAATTCCGTTACGGGATAAAAATCTCCGCCTGGATATAGCAATAAGGATTCTTCCTCAGCAGAAACCTGAGACGTTTTGAAACTGCATGAAGCTAGAAGGGTTAAAATAATTAGTATTGGAGAAATTACTCCAATTGAGAATTGTTTAATCATTGGAAAATGCTTTAGTATTTGTTTAACTTAAGTAAATAATTCTTCTGGGAACCAAAACAAAATAAATATCTGACCAAAAAATATTGGAGCTTACTATTTGAAACATTCAGGGAATGCATACATTTTTTGGTTAAAGGGTTAATGTGCATTCCTATGAATAAATATCGAATCGTTTAATACCCATAATTTTGATCTTCGATTGAAATTTCCAGGTTTGAATTTATCTCACCTGACGGAAATGGTAGCAATAAAGCTCTTCTGGCAAAATCATCAGTTTCTGGATATAAAACATCATTGAAGTTGACATCTGCCGTGCTGAAATTGTTTTTTGGATGGCTGTTGTGCGCAACAAAATAGTTTTTCAGGTAGCGAATCCCTCTTCTTCTGAGGTCGAAAAACTCATGTTGTTCTCCATATAGTTCAAACATCCTTTCCTGCATGATGTTAGAACGAAATTGCTCCTGAGTCATCCCACTCCAATCGGCTGGTTCATCGCTAGGTGGATTTGTACTTTCTCGGGCTCTTCGTAGAACCTCATTCACATACTGGTAAGCCGCATCAGGTCCATTGATCTCATTCTCTGCTTCTGCCATCATTAATAGGACATCCGCATATCTTAAGTAAATAAAGTTGGCATCCGAACCACTGGCAGTATAATCGGGATCAATAAATTTTCTCAGGTATGGAAACGATTGCCTGGCCTGTTCCCGTGCTGATGCTTTCGCATCAATATTAGGGTATGTTATTACAACAGTGTTATTATCTCGTTGTAAATAACTGCTGTAAATAAAGGTTGCTTCAATTCTTGGATCTCCTGGATATCTATTCTGGAAAACATCAAATACATATTTTGTTGGTCTTATTCTACCATATGGGTTTGCGGTGGCTTTTGGAGTATGATTGCTATTTGAAGGTGCAATCATACGTGTCCAATAACTACCACGCCCTGCTGCCACAGACAATTGAACTTCAATTATAGACTCATCAGTATTTCTGTTACGTACATCATAAAGTTCATTCAATGGAACAAGGGAATACTTACCATAGACCTCTTTTGCATGGGCAAGCGCCAAACTCCAATATGGGGATCCTTCAATTCCATCAGCTTTAGTAAGGTAAACTTTTGCCAATAGTGCATGTGCTGCATATCTACCTGGACGACCTTTTACTGGGTTTATTTCAGGCAATAGCTCAGATGCCAACTCAAGATCATGAATTATTTGCTCATACACTTCATCTTTCGATGCTCTCGGCAAGTGCAATGTGGTGGATGTAGTCGGAACCAATCGCAACGGAACACCACCAATTAGCCTTACGAGGTTAAAATAAGAGAGGCTCCTTAACAATCGTGCTTCACCTTCCACACGATTTTTCACTTCATCATCTGCACCACCATTCTGAACATTGTAGATCACATCGTTTGCTCTATTAATGGCGGTATAAATATCTTCATATGTATCGTTAAGATATTTATTCGTTGACAAGGCAGTTACTGTAAGTAAATCTTTTGAAGCTGCATGGTTGGTAAATATGGCTCCTGATGCTGCTGAAACCAAATTCAGATAGCCTGATGGGAAGTACTGATAACCTGCTATCCCACTATAAGCCCCTGCAAGTGCTGCTTCAGTTCCGGAGTTGGTAGCATAAATTACTTCAGATGATAAAAACGAAGATGTGTCTTCATTTAATAAATCAGCACACGCAGCTAAAATCGTGCTGATGAATATTATAGAAAAATATATGTTTTTCATTACTTAATAATTTTATACGATTAAAATGCCATGTTAACGCCAAAAGCAAATGAACGAGTGGATGGATAACCGCCCCAATCAATTCCTATTCTCATTGGATCGGCTGCAAAACTGTTCACATCAGGGCTGTAACCCTTGTACTCTGTAAGCGTGAATAAATTACGGCCAGTGACACTTATGCTCATATTGCGAATAAAGCTACCAGGACCAATTGGTAACCGATAACCAAGAGTTATAGATCCCAGCCGTAAAAAACTCCCATCCTCTACTTGGCGATCGGATGGCTCTCTCAATCGGAAACCCAACCTTGGATATATATTTCCGGGATTATCTTCACTCCAAGCTTGATAGTATGAGTCTTTTCTTACATTTGTTGACGAATAAGTATTCTCTTGTTGTAGAAGGTTCGCATTAAAAATGTCGTTACCATACGATCCATAAATGTACAAGCTCAATGTAAATCTCTTATAATCAAAATTTGTTGTAAAACCATATATAAATTTCGGATTAGGATCTCCAATCACTACCATATCAGAAGAATCTATAGTTTTGTCATCATTTTGATCTATAAACCTAACATCACCAGCCTGCATTGGCACACCTGCATAACTGTATTGTAATGCATCATCGTTGTTTTGCCATATCCCATCAGTCTGGTATCCCCAAAATAACCCTGCTGGACGTCCTTCTATAAAAATATTTACTGGGTATTGGATATCTGCTGAACTGGCAATGTTATTGCCCAAAAAGGCTATCATCTCCTCTCCCCCAAACAAGCCTGGTGCTAAACCAAGTTCAACAATTTTGTTTCTGTTGAATGAGATGTTTCCACTGAAATTCCAACTAAAATTAGGTCTGTGAATTGGGGTTGCTTCTAGGGAGAACTCATATCCTTTATTTAAAATTGCACCTCGATTTACAGTGATGGTACTGAAGCCTGCTGATAAAGGCGCGTCCATTTCCTGTAATAAGTCAGTGGTCTTTTTATGATACCATTCGGCTGTAAGGCTTAAACGGTTATTGAAGATTCCAAAATCAACACCAATGTTCGTTTGTATGGTGGATTCCCATACCAAATCTTTGTTTGCAATAAGACTGGGAACCATTCCAACCATGATTCCTCCTTCATGAGTTGTGTAGGATACATTACGATAAACATTTTGCGTTTGAAATGGATTTATCCCTTGATTTCCTGTTTTCCCCCATCCTATTCTTAATTTTAAATTACTTAACCAGACCTCTTCATTCAGAAAATTCTCCTGATCAATACGCCATGCGGTAGCAAAAGCAGGGAAGTAACTATTACGATTACTCCGGTCAAACTTTGAAGATCCGTCCATACGGCTGGTAAACGTCACAAGATACTTATCCCCATAAGCGTAATTTATTCGATTAATAAGAGAGAATAGACTCTGGTTTGAAAAACTTGTACTTGGAGGGTATACCGTCTCGCCGTAACCCATTCCATATGTCTTAAGATCATAGGTGAAAAAATCTTCATTCACCATCTGCCATCTTTCAGAAAATCCTTTATCGTATGTAGTTCCAATGGTGCCCGACAATCGGTGTTCGCCGCTAAAAGTTTTGTCAAAAAACAACAATGCCTCAAGGTTTATGTTTTCTCTTCTAAGATTTGCAAGTCCTATTTGACCATTCGTTGCCGCACCTGTAGAAGTTGCAGGCCCATACCAACGAACTCTTTGTTTGTATCGGTTATCATAACCGCCAAACAAACGTGTTGTAAACACTTCGCTTAGTTTATAATCTAGACCTAGAGACATGGTATTCCTCGATTCTAAACTTTCATCTTTATAATCTGAAAGCCATGCTCTGGGTGAGTAGGAAATAGTTTCGTCCGTATCGTCCTGACGTCTGATTGCCGTGGGGTGAAGAATCATTTGACGTATCATACTGGTGTTCACACCCCCAATATTATCAGTTCCTGTAGTCATCGTATTTTCGCGTCGTAAGCTGTTTACCGATGTTGATGCCTTTAATCGGTTAGAAATTTGGTATCCAGCATTAATCCTTAAGTCGAATTGCTCTAGACCGGTTGTTTTTACCACACCATCGTTCTTCATGTATCCTCCTGCAACATAATAGTCGGTGCGATTGCCTCGAGCTCCTGCTGAAAGACGATAGGTTTGTGTTACGGCTGTTTGCGTAAGCTCCTTTTGCCAGTTGACGTACTCAACAACATCGTCTTCTTGGTATCGACTATCCGACCCAAGTGCTTGATTTCGATCGTTAATAAAATTGATATACTCTCTTCCTGAAAGCATGGGAATTCTTTTACTTACACTAGCAAAATCGGTGGTGGTGTTAAAATTAATCCGGGCTCTTTCAGACGCTCCTTTCCTTGTGGTTATTATTACCACACCGTTACTTCCCCTGGATCCATAAATGGCCGTGGCAGATGCATCCTTTAATACATCAATACTTTCAATATCCTGTGGGTTTAATGATGTTAAACTGTTCTGAACCTCTTGAACAGTACTTCCTCCTTGTCGACCGCCTCGCATGATATTGCCAACATCCTCCATACTGGAATCCATTATTACCCCATCTATTACATATAGAGGCTCGTTGCTGCCAGTTAAAGAAGCGCTCCCTCGAATTCTCACACTAATCGCACCGCCTGGCGAAGAATTGCCAGTGCTGACATGTACGCCAGCGGCACGTCCCTGTAACAATCGGTCGACAGAAGTGGCCATAGCAGCTTCTGTTTCATCAACTCGTACAGAAGTCACCGCACCGGTTAAATCACTCTTTCGCATTGTGCCATAGCCAACAACAACAACCTCCTCTAATCCTAATGACTCTTCTTGCATCACTATGTTGATTAATGTGCGACCCCTTAATGGTTCTTCCTGATTTCGAAATCCTATAAATGAAAATATCAGCACAGCGTCTGAAGGGACTGAATTGAGCAAAAAATGTCCGTTGATGTCCGTAATCGTACCAATAGTAGATTCTCCTTTAATGAGCACGGTTACTCCCGGAATACCATCACCGTAAAAATCCGTGACTTGTCCGTTAACTTGAATGGTTTGTGCTGTCAAACCGGTTGACAGCTTTAGAGATAGTATTATTAGCAACAGAAAAAACTGATATTTCAATTTACCATTACAATTGCTTAAGTCTTTACTTCCTTGATGTTCATCTCTTTTCATGAGCAAATAGTTTTAGTCAATAGAGGCTGATAATTAAACGTATAATATAAAAATGCAGCTTCAGATTTAGTTTTCAATTACATCTTGCGTCACTTCCGTATCATGCAAAAAATTCAATTCAGGCTAACCCAAAAAATGATATACCGACAACATATTCAGGCTTTAATTGCAATTGATAAGTAGTCAATAGAATAGCTGAATGTGACTCCTGATGATTCAGGGGTTAGAACCAAAATCCATACTAAAAACAGAGTGAAACCTGAAGCCATTATAAGGGCATATAGAGCCGTTAGGGCGATCTGTTATGAATTTGCGTATTCATCTTAAGATTCAATTTGAGCATTCAACACCATTAATATCTCTTAGGGGTAATCGTTCTAGAGTGACTGTTAGCTAGACGCTTTCTTGTAGAAGCGAATTAACGTAATAAGAGTAAGGTATTTAACAACTTGAGGTTGTATTGCACAACAGACAAATTGTTAATTACCCTATAACCAAACCAATGAGCTCAAAAAGACTTTAAAGACCTGTTTCTATAATACTTACAGACCCACTTGTAATATTTCCATACAGATCAGAACTTGACTCTTTAGTATTATTAATGGATTTTAGTATTAAAATTTCCCTATATTTGATATTGAAGTGTAATTCTTAACATTGGTGTCCGGTTAAAACTTAAGACTAAACAATGAAGTCTTTATTCATGAAGCTTCAAAGAGTTTTAAGCTTTAATGGGGTTTTCTTTCCGCCTCAAGGAATTTCCGTTAAGAAAATCAATTTTATTGTCGTCAGAAATTCGGACTGTTTGAGCGTAGCGAGTTTCCGAATTACTGACAATAGGATTGATTTTTAGGAAATTACTTTCAGCGGCGGCATTTTTTGTTTACTTTTTTTTGCTGTAGTGGAGCGAAGCGGATCACGAATTCCTTTGAAATAAACATCAATGAGTAAAAAAAGTAAAAGCCCGTGCGGCTAGAGCACTTAGAAGAAGGTTTGTTTTTTTACCGGACAATAATGAATTCTTAAGAGAATGAGATAATTTCCTATATTTCGCAACAAGTTGCTTTATTTATATTGTGGAACTAAACAATGTTAAATTATACAGAATAACCCATGTGGAGAATATTCCACATATTTTGCAGTATGGAATAACGCATAGGGATTCGGCAAACCAAAATCCGCACTACAAGAGCATAGGAGACTTAAGTCTCATTAACAACAGGAACCAAAAAAGTGTAGTTGTTGACAATGGCGTATTTTCCTTAGAAAGTGATTTAAAAACAATTATTTTAGGAAGCTATATCCCATTTTATTTTGGTGTTAGAATGCCAATGTTATATGTGGCTCAAAATGGTGGAAATTTTGTGGAGAAAGCAACGCCTGCAAGAGATATTGTATATTTGGTTTGCTCTGTAGCAGAAGTAATTAATTCGAAAATCGATTTTTTCTTTTCCGATGGACATGCAACCGACAACTTAACGTCATTCTTTGATGCTACGAAAATTGATGATTTGGTTAATATAATTGACTGGAATGCTGTAAGGGCACAATACTGGAGTGGAAACGAAAATTTGAACCTAAAACGAAAGAAGCAAGCAGAGTTCCTGATTTCTGGCGATTTAACCTCAAATCACATAGTTGGGTTTGGATGTTATGATGAAATGGCCAAAGAAAAATTACTCTCATTTGGGATATCGAAGGATAAAATTAAAATTATTCCAAATGCTTTTTACTAATTTTAGCAGCCATGATAAAATACATAACCGGAAATATCCTTGAAAGCAATGCAGCCGCATTAATAAACACCGTAAATACCGTGGGTGTGATGGGGAAAGGTATTGCCTTGCAGTTTAAAAAAGCTTTCCATAATAATTACAAGGCATATATTGATGCCTGCAAAAAAAATGAAATTTTAATAGGCAGCTTATTTGTGGTAAAGGACTCTAATTTAAGTACCGGAGAGAAACTGATAATCAATTTCCCGACCAAAAAAGATTGGAGAAAACCATCTGAGTATCAATATATCGAATCTGGGTTAGATGATTTGGTAAGAGTTATTAAAAATCACAGCATAAAGAGCGTTGCAATTCCACCATTGGGTGCCGGGAACGGTGGCCTTGACTGGGAAAAAGTGAAAAACATTATAGAGAAAAAGTTAAGCAATATTGATGCAGAGATTATTGTGTATGAACCTACTCAGCATATTAAAGAACAATTAAAGAAAGAACGTGTAAAATTAACCGATGCAAGAGCATTATTACTCTATGTGTTATATGATTTAGTCAGAAATGGGGAGTATGTTTCTGAGTTCTCAAGCGAGAAGGTATGTTATTTTCTGCAACGGTTTGGAGCCGGAAAATATTTTAATCTTCAGTTCACGCCTAATTTTTATGGCCCTTATTCCGGAAAAGTGCGGTTTGTGTTAAATGTGCTTAATGGTAGTTACATAATGGGTTATAGCGACATGAACAAGAAGCCATTCGAGCCTTTGGTGCTGGTACCCGATGGCTATGAAACGGTGAAACAACATGTGGAAAGTAATTCGGAACTATCTTCAATAGCAACAAAGACCATGAATTTTTTAAACGGGTTTTATTCCGATTTTGCGCTTGAATTGCTTTCATCAATTGATTACATTACAACAACCCATAAATCTTTTGATATACAAAATATCAATGAGCAATTAGAAAAATGGAGCGACAGAAAAAGAAGTATGTTCTCAAATCCAAAATACATCGCGATATCAGTCAAGCAACTACAACAAGCTGAATTTGAACAAAACTAACAACCCAAATACTATCTGAATATGAACACTATTGAAGCTACCCCCTCACCAAAAGTCCACCATGGCCGAAACATCAAGCGCCTACGCGAAATGCTGGGTGTAAAGCAGGAGTACATGGCCCGAGAACTGAATCTGACACAACAGGCCATCTCCAAACTCGAACAAAAAGATGTCGTTGAAGACGACATTCTGGATAAAATATCTAAAGTGCTGAATGTACCGGTGGATGCGATTAAGAATTTGAATGAAGAAGCCACTTTCAATATTATCGCCAATAGTTATCATGACAACGCTTCTTCTGTAAACTATAATTGCAACTTTAATCCCATTGATAAAATTGTGGAATTGTATGAAAGGTTGGTTGCTGTTGAAAAAGAGAAAGTGGCTATGTTGGAGAGGTTATTGGAGGGTAAGTGATAAGAAAATGTAACTTGTTCATTCATTGTAGATTATTTGTAATAGTTAAGCATGCAATCTAAAAATATCAACTTACCATATAAATATTCATAAATCTTCACTAAAACTTCTTACTATGCCTTGTCGAGTTGGAATTACCACCAGACCAGAAGAACGACGCGCCGAATGGGAACGTCTAGTAATTGGAATGTCAAATTGGAGAATTTTAGGCCAGTATCAAAGCAGATAACAAGCTCATGAACATGAAGATAGATATGCTGCTCAACACGGATGCCATGCATCGCACGGAGGAGCCGATACATCGGGGACATGGTATGTTTATACCTTTAGCTACATTAGAAACAGATAGTTTATCTTACAGCATTCATTGCATTCGAATTATCAATTCAAAGCTGTATTTGTAGCTGTAAATGTTTGAATTGATGAAGGTTTTGGGTTTAATGTTTCAACTCAATAGTGAAATATTAATGTTTCTGGTTGAGCCAATCAGTACTATTTTGAATTTATTCGTAAGTATATTTCGGATTAAAGAAAATATAAATGGGAGCTCTATCTGCAAAAAACTTTGATGTGTCCTTTATTACCCGTACTAGGGAGCTCATTGAAATGTATGATAATTCTTCTGGAGAGCTTGGTTTCACCTTATTAATTAATGCTCTTGTTGGATTAATTATTTTACCAAAAGAGTTTTCTGCTCAGAACAAAGGGAAATTCAAGGATTCTTTTTTGAAAGAAAAGTTAAGTTCTTTTCAAGAGTTGATAGAAATATTTAAGTATGAAGAAATAGAGATATCTTATGACGGTGAATTATCTAAGCAGAAAAAGTTTTCTTTTAAATCAGGAAGCCCTTATAGCAAAGTATTGCCTGAAAATGTAAGAATTGGAGAGCTGCTCGATAGACTTAGAAATGGAATTGCTCATATGCATATAATACCAACTGAATATGATGGTAAATGGGAGGGGGTAATAATTCGAAACTTCAATAAAAGCCAGAAGTGTAACTTTGATACTTATTTAACATACAGTGAATTAAGAAGCTTCGCCTTGTTTGTAGCAACAAAATATATAGATACTATTAAAAAACCATGATAGTTTTTATCATGGTTGATTATTTGTGATTATTCCTTTTTAATTGATTGCATTTAGAAATTGGCTGAATAGTATTGTAAATCAACTGTAAAAATACGTGACTTGAGAAATGAATAGCATAAGAGACAAGATTTGGTATTTCCTTGCTGACTCCAAAGCAAACGAGATTCTCTCGGGACTAATTGTTAAGAAATACCAAAGGCGAGAGTTGTTTTTAAGTATATTTCTCGCATTGGCTACATCTTCAAGTGTTGGTGCATGGGCTTTTTGGAATAAATTTCCGTCAGTATGGTTAGTGATTATTGCGATTAGTCAATTCTTATTTGTTGTTAAACCGTATTTGCTTTTTTCGAAATATGTAAAAATCTTTAATGAAAAGAGCGTTCATTGGCAACATTTAACCGTTCAGATTGAAGAGCTATGGCATAACATTAACCATAATTATGTGAATGAAAAGGAAGCGAGTAAGCTCTACTTTGAGCTTAAACAGAAAACTCTAAGCTTTAACAATGTTCCAGATGATATTATTTTTTTCAAACATAAAAAACAACAGAATGAAGCCGAACTTGAATGCAATGTTTATTTAACTAAAATCTAAGAAATGAGCAAAGAAAAAAGACCTCCCAGCCCGCGTCCGGAACCGAAACCACAACCAAAAACACCTGACAGGCCAAGCCCGGATATACATCGTAGTTTCCCGGGGCACAGAAATCCCCCACCTCCACCGCCACCCCCCAAAAAAGGAGAATAGCTTATATTTTTATAGTCTCTGGCTTATTAGTTGGATGGTTCATCTATTATAAAATCATTATTGATATTCAATATGGGAGTTATAAATATGAATGATATTGGAAACATAAAAACTGAAAAAGGCAATTGTTTTAGAGTATTATGGCAAAAACTCACTCAGTTAGTTATATTTAAAAATAGGATTGATGGAATTGAACATGTTGCACCATCTGCCAGAAATGAATGCGAGGCTAAAAAAAATGCAAAGGATGAGGCCGATAAGATTGAGAGATAGGAAAAAAGTATAGATGAGTAACCAATACTTTGTAAAGTTAAAAATTAAGTTTAGACAATTTGATTGTGTACCTTTATCGTTTCGTACAGTGGAAAATTGAATATGAACAATTCGTTTGATATATTATTTAACAAACTGGGAATCAACGAAAGAAATGGATTATTGCATTTCCAGAATGTGGACTCATGGTCTGAACTTTTATCCTATAGGGTACTAAGGGCAATGCAAGAGATTAGGCCTTATGCCCTCTATCTTTTAAATAATACACCAGTCATTCTTTTTATAGATAATACGTCAAAAGCTGATTTAAACAAGATCAATAGCAAAGTGTGGAATGTTCAAATTCCGGTAATTATCATTGATAATGGTAATGAATGGCTTGTTTATAACGGTTTTTTGCTATCTGATCATAAAAAACTAAATGAGCTTTTTCCATCCATAGGTTATCATGAGTTAACCTCCAACAAGGATATTGATAACCTCACATTTTGGAATCTACAGTCGGGAAAAACATGGAAAATTTTTGAAAGTAAGTTTTTAGAAGATAAAAAGAAAAGGGACAGAAAACGTCTAGACACTTATCTTTTAGAGAATATCAATGGCGCAATTAATTTATTAACAAATAGCAAAACTAAAATCAATCATTCAAAAAACAAAGAAATTGCGAACAACCTAATAGGTAGGTTGATATTTGTACGTTATTTAATTGACCGGGGTGTTGATTTAGGAATAAAAGAGGTTAAAACTAGGCATCAAAGGCAATATTTTGAAGACATTATATTAAAGGTTGATGAATTGTATGCGCTGTTTTCCCATCTTCGTGACAGGTTCAATGGAAATCTCTTCCCACTTGAGATTACGACAGTGAAAAATGGAGAAAAAATAACTGAGGAGGAAAAGAACATTATTGATTTTCATCACCTTGAAATACTGCATGAATTATTTACCGGGAATGATTTAAATAACAGAAATCAATTAAGTTTCATAAGCTTGTTTGACATTTATGATTTCAATATCATCCCAATTGAGTTGATTAGCAATATCTATGAAAAATTTATTGGGTTAGAAGGGCAAAAGGAGAACAAATCTTTTTATACTCCCCCTTTTCTGGTTGATTATATCCTTAGATATACAATTGAACCTCATCTGAAGCAAAATTCGGAATGTAAAGTGCTTGATCCATCGTGTGGTTCCGGAATTTTTTTGGTCGAAACATTACGAAAAATAATAGAGAAGAACATCCAAATCGGAAAAATTAAGAGGTTTTCTCAATTACAAATAATGGCATCCGGTGATACGGATCGGCTTAATGAGTTAGTCAGTCAGAACGATATTGCCTTAAAAACACTTGTGCAGAATAGTATTTATGGGATTGACAAAGATGAAAATGCGATTAACATTGCGAAATTTTCAGTATATATTACACTATTAGATTATAAGGAGCCCAAGGAGATTGAGCAATTCAGATTACCCACGTTGGAAGATAATTTTATTCACGCCAATTTTTTTGATAAATCCATATTAGAGAGACTAAAAGATCACAATTTTAATTTCATTATTGGTAATCCTCCCTGGGGTAGTATTAACGATGATGAATTCCATCTTCAATTTTTGAAAGAGCATGAAAACCATGTTAGTGATTTGCAGATTGCTCAGAGTTTTGTGATCCAGTCTTCCAAACTGGCGTCAGATAACAGCCAGGTAGTATTTGTATTGCCAAGCAAAGGAATTTTATACAATTCTGAGGCAAAGAAGTTTCGCAACTTTTTATGGGTAAACTTTGAATTAAACCGGGTGTTGGAACTTTCAGCCGTAAGACGCCAGATTTTTACTAAGGCAATTGCTCCCACAGCAATTTTATTTCTTACGCACAAACCATTAAAACAAGACAGTAACATTGAGTACCACAGGCAGCAACTTGCTAAAAATACGGTTCATTACATCTCCTTAAAGCCAAACCGCCTATTTAAGCTATTCAAGGTAATTGTTATAGAAAAATACGACTATAAAAAAATTGTCCAAAAACATTTTGTTGAAAACGATTGGATATGGAAGGTGATTTTGTATGGAAGTGTTTTGGATTTTAATTATTTAAAGGAATTATACACTAAACAAGAGTATATAAACCTAGGACAATACCTTGATAATAACAGTGTTGTTTTTGGAACAGGTTTTAAAACTGCCCAGAAATATGCAAAAAGTAGTATTGACAAATTGAAGGATCATCTAGTTGTTCGAGGCTCAAACTTTGCTCAATTCTTTATTCTAAAGAAAGAGAATCTACCTTTGTTTAAGGAAGAATATCCAGAGATAAAACTTGTTGATGGGAAAGGGGTCCTGGAGGTCTACAATTCTCCTCACTTATTGATTAAAAGAGGAATTAATAAACAGAGCATTGTTGCACTTTCTGATTTTTACTGTGTATTTCCAGATTCAGTATATGGAATGTATAGTAAGAGAAAGGATGAAAAGCTTTTAAAGAGTATTGGTGCACTATTTTCAACACAATTGTTTTCGTACTTACTCCTAAATCTATCAACCCAATGGGGAGTTGAGCGGGATGAAGTAAAAAAGGGAAATTATGAGCAAGTTCCGATTTTGCCTTTCTCAAATCAACAAAAGGAACTTGTTTCTTCCAAGTTTGATGAAGCTACCAAATTAGCTAAAGAGAAATTTGAAAACCCTTTAGATATGCGACCTGATTATAATTTCGATGAACTGTTTTATCAAATATACGGAGTTAATAAGCAGCAAAAAGATTTAATTGATTACGCTTTAAATATCTCGATTCCGTTGTTCAGGCAAAAAGCAGAACCATTTAAAAGGGTAAAAAAGGAACAGATAGCAAAATACACCGAAGTTTTCACAGATTTCTTTTCTGAAAAGTTTAAAAATATCGGCAAACATTTAAAGATTGATGTTTACTATGAACGGAGAGAGTATGTAACAGTGCATATTCAGATTGTAGAGGAAACTTTTGGCCCAGTTGTTAATTTTCCGGAGGAACAAAATTTAAATGCCGAGTTTGAGCTGATAGCACGAATCTTTTCAGAGCCCCAAAAGATAACAAACGACTTGTTTATTCAAAAGGACATAAAGGGATTTGAAGAAAATTCGTTTTATGTAGTTAAGCCAAATGAATATAAAAACTGGCATCCTGCAATTGCACATCTTGATGTTAACGAATTTTACGATGCAATAATGAAAACGGGAATGAAAAAGCAAAAGGAGGCCAAATCATGATAAATGGATCCGCTTTCTCATTAGCTTATGAATTGTATTTAGCGGAATTTTGTCAAGTTGCAAAACTGTTGATTTATTCCTATCAACAAATGATATCCAATAATGAGACTCTTAAATCTGATCACGAGAATTATTTGCGTAATATTTTGGTAAAGAAATATCTGCGCAATAAAAATGCCAAGCAAAAATTTAACATCGGACACTTAGGTTTTGAAATTGAATCCGGAGAAATAAACATAGATAATCAAACAATTGGATTTATCGATATTAAAGTGCTTAATCTCGGTAATAAAGACTTAATTGATGAAGATGAGTATTTTTCCATTGAATGTAAACGACTTGATGGAGGTGTAGCAAAGAGAGACTTATATGTTAAAGAAGGGATAAACCGGTATGTTCAATCAAAATACTCGGGAGTGATGCCTTTTTCGGCGATGTTAGGTTTTATTGAAAAAGGAAGTGTAACCAAAATTATACCTGATATCAATAAATTCTTATTAAATAACGAAGATTTCAAAACCTATTCGCCCCTTTCAGAGTATTCTTTCATTGCTGATTTTAAAACAACCTATAAATCAACACATGAACGAAAAAACTCTCAATTTTCCGACATTGAGATATTCCATTTTATGCTTAATTTTCAAGCGTTAAAAAAGATTTAGGCTACAATTTAATTTAACCCAGCTCACGTAGACTTCGTCTACGTTGGCTTTTTATCGGTAGTTTGTAACAGGCATTGCCGCAATGCAAAACAAATAATTCGTTGTGCCACTGATTGGTCAGGTTTAGGCATCCAATTTTCCGTACCACTAATCATCTGAGAATGAACCCGTCCTATTTCCAGGGTTGCTTACCCAAGAAAGCAAGCCATTCGTAAAAAATTCCACCTGGTAATGAACTGTTCAGCCAAATATACATGCATGATTGGTAGACCACCCAGGGAAAACGGGCATATCTGTTCACTTTTTATTTAGGTCAGCCATGAAAATGCAAATATAAATTAGTTTTTAAGTTTTCTCATTGTACCACCTTTTAATTCAAACCGATATTCTGTGTGAACCATTCAGTCAAGTATGGCATCAGCAGCGGTAGTGTTTGAGAGCATTACATCATACCAATCAGTAACAGTTAATTGGCTCATTATGATTAAGGTTTTTCTTTGATGGAGCTCAAAACAAAACTATCTACTCATCCTTAAAATACACTTGAATAAAATCAAACAGTTTCCACGCAGCCGATTCAATTATCTTGGCTTACTGTTTCGTTTCGTTTGAAGCAGAAGAATCGATAGAGATCAGTTGAGAAAACCCTATAATTGCATTCAAGGGAGTACGAGTCTCGTGTTGCAAAAAACGGTTCATGCCCACCCAGGGAAAACGGCCATATCCGTTCACTTTTTTATAAGTTAGCCATGAAAATACAAAATTAAATTAGTTTTTAGGTTTTCTCATTGTATCCCCTTTTAATTCAAACCTATAAGCCGTATGCACCATTCTGTCGAGTATGGCATCAGCAGCGGTTGTGTTTGAGAGCATCACATCATACCAATCAGCAACAGCTAACTGACTCATAATTATAGAGGCTTTTCTTCCATGCCGGTCCTCTAAAAGCTCCATAAAATCTAATAACTGTTGGCCATCCATCACTTTTACACCAAAGTCGTCAATAATAAGTAAATCCATATTGGCCATTTTATCAAAGAACTTTGATAATGTGGCCTCTACCCGGTGTAAGGTTATTGTTTCAAAGAGTTTTTGGATATTGAAGTAGGCCACTTTATAACCCATTAAGCAGGCATGATAACCCAGTGCGGTACCCAGCCAACTCTTACCCGTTCCGGTGGCTCCGGTAATAAGGATAGGAGCTCCCTGCTTAAGATACTCGCCCGAGGCCATTTGCATTATTTTGCCGCGTTCAAGTCCGCGTGCTGCGTCAAAGTTTAATTCTTCAATGGTAACCTGGTAACGAAAACGGGCAGCTGAGATTAAGCGCGTATTGCGATTCTCTTTGCGTTGGTTTTTCTCTGCCTGTAAAAGCATTTGCAAGCCTTCATAGAAGGACAGTCCATCGATTTTGCGTGTTTCAAGAAGCGACGTCCAACACTGGGCCATCCCAGGCATTCTTAGACTCTTAAATTCATTTGCAATTTCATTCATTACACTTGTTTTTAAATGATTATTACTTGTTTATTTAAAATGGCTTTTACCCCTGACATTCTCATGGGAAGGAAACGCTTGTTGTGATTGGCTCATAGTAATCTCATAAATACCCCTGCATTTAGACTTTATCAAGCGATCAATGAAGGCGTAACGGTATCTTTGGTATAAAAGCGCAGTTTCACATGCCTTTTTAAACAAGTTTGGGTCTGTGGTGCGCTGTAGTTTAAGCAATCCGTCACAACCTCTGTAAAATGTTTCAACCGGAACATTGGCTGTTGCGAACATACATTCGAAGACCTGGCCAAGCTCAGTAAGGACTCTGTGCCCC
>NZ_KI912105.1:336395-480060 GCF_000517065.1 Alkaliflexus imshenetskii DSM 15055
GCAAAGTCAATAAAAAGTTTTTCGCCGGGCACATATAAATCCTTTAAGATCGAAGAAGGGTTCTTCCGCTTGGCTTTGGTATGTTGCCGAAAATGGTACCGAAACTGTGTCAGACTATATCCATTGGGATTTTCAACAAGATACTCTTCCCATAGGGTTTTAAGTGTTACGTGCTTCCTTCCTAACTCCCTTTCGTAGTAGGAAAGTTTTTCTTTTAACTCTTCGAAGCGATTATCAACATAGGCTGGATTGCCTCCTGTCATCCGATGCTGTAATACCGGGTCTTCGAGATTTAACAATTCACTAATGGGCAAATGGTCTCCTTTAGCACGTTTAATGTAACGATTGACCGTTTCCTTGTTTATTGAAAGTTCTGTGGCTATTTGGCGGTTAGAAACGCCATTTTGATGTAGCCGGAGCATTTGTTTTACTTTACTCATGTCTTTTATCTTTCCTGCCATGGCTTTAATATTTCTCTATACAATTTGTGCATAGAAAAATAGTGGCAAAAAAGTGAACGGGTATGCTCCGTTTCGGATTTTAAACCAAGTCGTTACAAACTTAAAATGGGTGGCAATGCTCCGTTTTTCTTCCAATTTTCTTTAGCCAGAGAAAGGCTGGGTGGCAATGCTCCGTTTTTTAAACCATTTTTGGCCGTTTTCAGCGTTTTTGAACGGCAATGCTCCGTTTTTTGACGCCTTTTAGACCATTTTTCAGACTTCGACTAAGCCGTTTTTTGGGTGGCTATGCTCCGTTTTATCCATCGTGTGAAACCATATCAATATCACATCTCTTTCTTGGTATTGAAATACGTCTGTTAGTTTCCATTTATTAATCCTCCTCGTTTTACCAATCCTAAACGCTCACAACTGGTTGGTTCTCTAATTCAACTCTTCTGCTATTGTGTATTATATACAGATGATAAAAAAACAATCACTTAAATTTCAGATTGATTGCTGAAAACTTAGTAATCAACCTGTAACCTTCCAATTTCTCCTTGCATGTCTTTTCCGCGTAATTTGACACTAAGAATTGAGGTACGCTTATCATAATCAAAAGACAATAGCTCCAAACCAGAACTTAAACTTCGTACATTTTTCGGCTTATCAGTGTATATTTTCACAATCTGTTCACCATACATTTTTAACTCGATCTCCATTTGGTTATTTAGATGAGCTACCCTGTAAATATTATACGTACCATCATTTTGCACAATTCGATTCATCCTTTTTCTGCCAACCGAATACTGTAGTTCGTAAATCTTTTTTTCAAGTGGTGGCAAATACAAATATGCATAGCCCTCTGTTTCATAAACTGATGCAACCCTATCTCCATTTAAAACTGCTTCAGAAATATGCTCTCCATCTTTTAAAGCAACTGCTAAAACCATATTTCCTAGCAGATTATACAATAAGCCTTCATTAGGCATATTCCGATTATCTATCAAAACAATACCGGACACTTTTTCTTCAACTATAGTATTTTTCTTATATAACCATTGCGAATAAAGTTGCTCTGTATTCTTTGCAAGATAATGATTGGGATCGCGCTGAATTGTTAACAGGAAATCTATCCATTCTTGATTGACTGCTGGCTGAAGAAAATCATCAAAACCTAACCAATTGGCCCAATGAGACTCAACCACTACACTCTGAATGTCATCAGGTTTCACGGAGGGCACCGCCCCGTAATCGTACCATAAATTTCCGTGATTAAACCTGTCAAGCAATAATACACCGTGATCAAAACCACCACTTAGAAGCGGAGGTCTGTTAAGTCCATGAATGGTTGCAAAAGGAGTATTGGCATACTTGATTCCATTCTCGCTTAACACTTTACCTAGACTATACTCAGCCTCTGGATTAAAGTAAAAACCATATGCTATAAAACTCTCAGGAAATGAATGACCATTCTCAGGAGTAATGCCATATTGCGCCATTAGTCGCTTTAATAACTCAACATTTCTTCTAATGATTGTTTCATTACGTGGTTTTTGGTTTGCAACATCAAACCATTCAGCTCGGGTTTTAAACCCATCTTCCCAATATTCATGCAATACTCCTGTGATTCCAAATTCAATGTTGGCGGCGTTCCTTTTCACATAATCCATAATCTCAATCTGCCGTGGCCCTATATATCGGGTATTATCCCAATTTTCACCATCCGGATTACTGGTTGGATACTCTCCAAGGATATTAAGTCTGTCAAACTCCCCCAAAATAAACAATGACATAAATCGGATTCCCAACTCCTGGCCTACTTCTACCATTGGCTTATAATCCCGCACATCAAAATCTCTCCTTATGCCTGCCCGCCATGGGCCTCCTGACGGGTCTTCGGAACTACCGCTCATCCAGCCTACCTGACCAACGTTTACGCCAATTCCTCGCGGAAATAGCACCCTTGTGTCTGAAGAGTTTTGAGAGATTGAATGAATCATTGCACTGAAAAAAAATAACCAAAATGCCACTAAACGGACATTAAATAAACTCCTAATTCTCATAGCTTCATATTTTTTAATACAATTCGGAAATCTGGCACAACGGAATTTAAAACCGCTCTGCGCCTTTGATAACTTTACTAATTCATAAGTTCAAATACAGGGAGCCGATCAATGGGAACATCAACAAATACTTTTTGATTTCCATCATAAATATTACCATCATCGGCCAACCATCGGCCTCCAGGCAAATGAATTTCACGACCAGCAACACCTGAATCTACTACCGGTGCAATCAAAATTGAATCACCAAGCATAAACTGGTCATTGACACCACTAAAACCTTGATGTGGGAAAACATACTCCATGTGTTTAATTATTGGCTCATTGGTTTTTGATGACTCCAACACCAATTGCATAATCAATGGCATATATTTTTCTCGTGTCTCTATAGCTTTTTTAACTGCATTAAAATTTTCCTTGTTTAATATCCGCCATGGAGCCACTGAAAACTGCATCATTGGCATCAGGGCGTGAATCTGTGCTGATCTTACAATCAACTCCTGATCAATATCTGCCTCGTTTAGAAAGGTTGTGAAGCTTCCTCCGCCAATCATATCCGGACAAGAAAATGTGTAGCCCATAAGATTTGTCAATACCATTTGCGGTATCAGTTTCTTTACATCATTCCAATCATGAGCCTTATCCCACAGTCGTTGGGCAAGAGGCTCTCCCGCCATTTTCCAGGATGCACGAAATTCATTCAAGGGATATTTAAGGCCAAATTCATTAAACAAACGACTGTGTTCATTGGGTGTTATGTGACGTTGGCTTAATGTATTTGATGGATAAAAAATAAAATCACCTGCATCAAACTTGAATCCATCCACATTATAGTCTACAACCAATCTCTCCAGCTGTTCATCAAACCATCTGATTGCCTCCGGATTTGTAAAGTCAAGCACTGCGGATGCTCCATTCCACCATCTTACAATAGCTGGTTCAAAGGCGGAATCCCATGTATCCATATCCGACTGTTTCTCAAGCAACAATGCCTTCTTCTCACGCAACTCATTATAGACCAAATATTGATCTGCACTTACGAATGGGCATATCCAAAGCATTACTTTAAACCCCATTTTATGAAGCTCATCCATCATCTGACGGGGATTAGGGAACCGGCCAGGATGAAAATTCCATAGTCCGTAATCTTCCTGCCAGGTGTCATCAATCATTATCACTCCAACCGGAAAATCATTTGCGATTATTGACCGGGCATACTCAATTATATCCTCCTGATTTTGATTATAAGTCAATTCAATCCAAGTGTTATACTGTGGTTTTGTAAAAAGCAGTTCATCTGGTATTTTACCTGTAGTAGGAAAAAACTGTTCACGAACATATTGCTGAACCTCTGCAAGTGAATTTCCTGCCTTACCAATTGTTACAGAATTAAAATCGTCATATATTTTTACTTTATTACTCATGACTTCAAATCGGTATGGTTCCTCACTCCATACGTACTGCCCATTACTTGTTAAAATCAGAGGTTGCACCTGATTAGACCGGTTGTTGCCATACATATCAAATTGATACGACTCTTTAAATGGCATAAGATGACCATCACTAATAACACCGACCCATACCTTTTCATTATCAGCCAGTTTAATAACATCAACCTTTCTATGACTACAGCTAATTAAAAGCAAGGAAAACATTAAACATCCTAGAAGTACAATTGCTAAATTTTTCATATTTATAAAATTGGAAATTACTAATTGACATGACATAAATGATACAGTTTGTTAAACCCAGTTTCAGCCTCCCAGAGGTTCTCATTGGCCAATCGGATACTGAAATCCGGATTGTTTTTGAGTGGTTCAGCCGGA
The DNA here is from genome assembly GCF_000517065.1 of Alkaliflexus imshenetskii DSM 15055. Lineage (GTDB taxonomy): Bacteria > Bacteroidota > Bacteroidia > Bacteroidales > Marinilabiliaceae > Alkaliflexus > Alkaliflexus imshenetskii. Next base: position 340,725 of record NZ_KI912105.1, read on the forward strand.
TCAGGCAGACTTAATAATATTTCATAGCTGCCACTGGGCATATCGTCAGGAATTAAGAGGCGCTCTTGAATTTGGTGTGTTCCCGCGAACCAGAACCTTGGATCTGCCATAAGTTGAAAGGAATAAACAGTGCCATCATCTACTGATCTCATGAGTAACTCCACAGAACGAGGGTTAAAAGGAGCTGCAAATCCAACATTATCTATTTCCATCGAAAGATTTAGAAATTCGCCGGCAATGACAGAATTATCGAACTGCGCGTTTCTCAGCACGAACCGATAACCCAAACGCCTTTTTATTTCATCCATACATCCTCCAGATACCCAATGGTTATTAACCGCTGTATTATTATAATGGGCGTTGAGATAAGAAAAATGCATCCGTTCAAACTCATGAACTGCTCTTCCGTCGCATTTATTAAATGGACTCCAATTGTCTCGGCATGTCTCTCCTCCTGTCACAGTATATTTTGAATCCTTTGCCAGGTAGGGTTTTAAGTTTGTGGTATCAATCCTAAGTTCAGTCAAATCATTCCCATAGTCGCTATAGGTTCCTACATCTGAATAACTTGAGAGGAAACAATCATTATACAGTCCGATTCGAGAAGCATTACTCCCACTATATGCTTCCGATTCATCCAGAGCAGGGGAGTTTGTAGGCGCTTCATAACCAAATAAAAATCTTTGCTTCTGTTGTGGGTAGCGAACCTGGATCATTCGGCTTTCTGGCAGCGCATCTAACAATGCTGTTAATACCACATTGCGATCGCTCCAATTCTTGTTGTACAGTTTACCCTGCCCGTTATATGTGGAAGCATCACCAAAATAATCTGTATAATATTGCTCTCCCCACGTGCCTATGAATCCTTTTTGCAACACAGCAATCACATCACTATACTCTTGAAAAAAAGGTTTTAACTGCTCGATATGCCTTAGAACAATCTCTTTTGGTGCATCGCCGTATGGTGGACAAATCCATGAACCACAATCGCCCCGATTAGCAGTTGTGGTGTAAACAAACCTCGGTATAAGTTTCACCCCGCCCAACCGCGCTGCTTTAAAATCAACCCGGATACTATCGAGATAGGCTTGAGAAAGCTCCTCTCCTATAAAACAACTCATTACAAAATATCTGAACACCAACGTGCTTATCACACCATAATCAGCGCCTGGAACAACATTTTCCTCTCGAAAACTCCTGAGCTCTTCAGGAGTTAACGTAATATAATTATCGCTTATGGCAATCGAATACCGGTAAAAACCTCGTTCAGGGTTAGGAAAATCGACCATTGACTCAGTATAACTGTAAGCAGACTTGTTAATATCATTATTCGCGGAGAATACTGAAATAAAAATACCGTTTATAGTTAACAGGTATAGGATCGATAAAGAACGGGTTAAAATATGGAATTGATTCATTTAAAGATAATCTTTAGGGTTTACACAAATGATCTGATTCTGTTTGAACTTTCAAATTGACAACCATTACGCATGAAACTTCCGTTTTAATTTGCCTTTCTCAAAAACTAAAAGCGAAAGAACGAAAATTGATTAAGGCGATTTAACAGTAAACTACTTAACTGATAGACTTCCTTTTATAAACACCCCTTGTGCTTTGCCATTTTCGGAAATAATAACAACGGTATATAATCCTTGAGCCAGATGAGATACATCAAGTTGAAAACCGGCAGTAGTGAAAGAACTGAACATCTTTTGCATTTGTGAATAAACAAGTTGTCCAGTGATGGAAAAAATCTGAACCATTGATTGACCGGCGATCAAATCTGAACCACTTACATGTATTATGTCTGATGCCGGATTGGGAACTATCATCAGTGATTTGCCGTTGTTGACCGAACTCCCATTTATATTTTCAAAAATACTGGTAGTCGTTTTTTCAAATGCAAAATTCAGATCATTATAACCACTCTCGTCTATCCATACATTTTGATTTGCAAATCTGACACAATATTCAGGACGTAAAGCAAGTTCAGAATCAGAGTCAGGAAGGCTCAGATAGCATTCATAATGTCCAATAGAAATTTCATTTATATCAATAGTTTGATTAATTATTGATGTCTCCTCCCAGGTTCTGGGGTCAGAATCTATTAAAAAGGAATACTCATCACCATTATTGCTGTTTTTAAGAATAAGCCAGACTTTTCTTTCTTTAAACATTCTCGCAAACCCAACATTCTTAATTGTGAGTTCTATGCTTAATTGGTTATCTGCCATGTGATAATCACCTTTATCCAAAACAAATCGATAGCCCAATTTTCGAAGAATATCTGGATAATGACCCGAATTTATCCAGTTGGTAAAATTCTGTGTGAAATAATCCCTGTTGAGGGTTGTCCAATTGGTCAATTCCATCTCATTGAGCGCATTATCCCCATCTGTTCGAGGTGCATTTACCCCATTGGTTTCACCAGTCATGGGTGTGTACTTTGTTTCATTTGCCAGATAATTGTAATCTGCAGATCCCACAGGACTCGTGTTTTCTCCGCTTACACTATAGGTACCCATATCTCCCCAACGATTTAGAAACGCATCGTTATAAAAACCAATACGAGCTGCTGGGGTATTCTGATAGGCTGTTGATTCTGTGAGCTGTGTGTTTCCATACATGGTTCTCTTTACGCGAGGGTAACGCACTTGAATCGGAATTTCAACAGGCGTGGCCTCAAGCATGGCGTCAATTATCTCTTTTCTGTTAGCCCATTGAGCTGTTGTAATACTTCCATCAGTTCCAAACTCAGATGAATTAGTGTAATACCATTCACCCCAAGTACCAAGAAATCCGGCTTGATGCGAAAAAATAATATCCTTATTGGCTTCCAATAGGGGAGCCAGTTGATGGATATGAGATAACATTAGCGATTTAACCGGCTGTTGCGGTGCAGTGCTTCTTCCATTACTATATGAAAATCGTACAATACACTTAAGGCCGGCATTCCGGATAATATCAAAGTCTTTTTGAATATTATTCAGATAAATCTGGGATATTTCGTTTTCCAGAAAAGCACTTAAAAGAAAATAGCGAAAAATCACAGTCACTTTATCATTTCCGGTTCTCCATCCAGTTAAAGTGGTTTGATTTAAATTACTATAATCAGCTGTAGTGTTATAGTTACTGTTTGTAATAGAATATTTCTGCAACCCTCTTTCAGGATTGGCAAAAACATCACTGGTCTCCATATAATTAATTGTTGTTTGACCGGTACAAACAACAGAAATTATGGTGAAAAGCGCTAAAAGACTGAATACTTTTATTTTCATGATACGTTATATTGTAAATTTATAGTAGTCGATAATTAGTTCCTGTAGCACAGGAACTAATTATCGCTTTAAACTTGAAGTAACATTGTTAATATAAGCACACCTGACACACTGAGCGTATAACAAACTTGCTTTACTCAAACAGTTAATTCTTTATTATTTTAATTGTTTTGGTTGCCATACCAGTTTTCACCACCAAAAAGTAAACACCTGTGGTCAAGTCCGATACGCTCACTTGACATATTCCCGTGAGACAATCATTGGGCAAAACTTTTTTAAGCAATACGCCCTCAACTGAAAAAAGACGTATTTCTGAAACTGATAATTCATTTCTGATAAAAATTACATCTTTTACAGGGTTTGGATATACAAATAACTGCTCAACCTGGCCTATGTCACTTCTACTCTCATCACTGAATATTCGAGTATTTTTTAAGGCTCCGGTACAAATTGCATACTCTGTGACAGCTTGTTGCGCTGGCAAATAGCTTATAACCTGCCAACTGGAATTCAATGTTCTGAAACCTGCTTTAAATCCACTTCCGGAAAAATAGCTTCGTGGCATTCGAACTTCCACTTTACCATTGTTCACTGCAGCTGTGAGGCTTCCCAGATTATTCCAACTCCAGTCTGTTCCACTTCCTGTATATTGTCGTAAACCTCCGTTCTCAATTCTAAAATCAGCTGCAAGGCCAGTCCAACTGTGAGAAGTATATCCGGAAGCACCATTGTTTGAGTCTATATATATCTGATAGTTGGCAAAACTGTTTCCGGAATACATAAAATAAACATAATCTGCATCGTCATATACTTTGAACATTTCAGCTCCTACCTGAGCATATATATCAATAGGAGCCCATTCATTAACACTTCCGTCAACATTCACATCAATGTTCGGACATGAAGACGGAAGACAAATCACATAATCTGTCACACTTTGTTGTGCTGGCAAGAAATTAACAACCTGCCAACTGGAATTCAATGTTCTGAAACCTGCTTTAAATCCACTTCCGGAAAAATAGCTTCGTGGCATTCGAACTTCTACTTTACCATTGTTCACTGCAGCTGTGAGGCTTCCCAGATTATTCCAACTCCAGTCCGTACCGCTTCCTGTATATTGTCGTAAACCTCCGTTCTCAATTCTAAAATCAGCTGCAAGGCCAGTCCAACTGTGAGAGGTATATCCAGAAACACCATTATTTGAATCTATATATATCTGATAGTTGACAAAACTGTTTCCGGAAAACATAAAATAAACATAATCCGCATCATTATAAACTTTAAATACTTCTCCTCCTAACTGAGCATAAACATCAACCTGAGACCACTCGTTTACATGACCGTCAATATTAACATTGATTGAAGGACAATCACCTCCAGTTGGAGGAGGAGTTGATGATTTCGTAAAAGAATAATTCAAATTGTTATATCCGTGCGAACTATCCCAAACATTACTGTTAGCAAACCTAATACTATACTCAGAACGAGTTGCTAGTACGGAATTGGAGTCGGCCAACCTTATATGTGCTGTATAAACTCCATTGGGTATTGAGCTAATATTTATTGTCTGTGAAATAGTAATCTGTCCCTCCCACGTTCTTGGATCAGTATTAAGTGTATATGAATACTCATTACCATTTGCAGAATTTCTTAATACAAGGACTGCGCTTCTGGGTTTAACTAATCTTGCAAAGCCTACATTCTGAATCACAATATTAACCGAAAGTGAGGTCCCGCTTATGCTATACGTTCCATTTTTCAAAACAAAACGATAACCAAGTCGTCTCTGAATCTCCGGGAAATGCCCGGAATTAATCCAATTGGTAATGTTCTGCGCAAAATAATCTTTGTTGAGAGTCGACCAATTGGTCGCATTCAATTCAATAACTGCATTTGCACCATCGGTTCGTGGGGAGTTTAAACCATTTGTTTCGCCTGTAATTGGGGTATATCTGGTTTCATTTGCCAGGTAAACATAATCAGCTGTTCCTACTGGATTTACATATTGACCTACTCCACTATAAGTCCCCTGATCTCCCCAGGTATTTAAAAAAGCATCATTGTAAAACCCAACTCTGGCTATTGGGGTATTTTGATAGGCCGTGGATGGTGTCAATTGAGTGGTGCCATACATTGTCTGCTTTATTTTTGGGTAGCGAACCTGAACAGGAACGTTTACAGGTGTGGCAGAAAGCATGGCATCAACAATTTCTTTCCTATTGGCCCACTGAGTTGAATTCACTGTGCCATCTGTGCCAAACTCTTCAGAATTTGTATAATACCATTCTCCCCATGTTCCAAGAAATCCGGCCTGATGTGAATATATCACATCCTTATTAGCCTCGAGCAAGGGTGCTAGTTGGTTGATATGGGTGAGAATTCTGGATTTAATTGGTTGTTGTGGTGACGATGATTGAGCGTTACTATAAGAAAACCGAACGATACACTTAAGTCCTGCATTGCGAATAACATTAAAATCATTCTGTATATTGCTCAGATACGTTTGTGAAATGTTCGAATTAATAAAATTATCCAACAAAAAATAGCGAAATATCACCGTTACTTTATCATCACCTGTTCGCCAACCTTCAAGAGTGGATTGACTCAGGTTTGTATAACCTGATGTATTGTTATAGCTGGCATTGGTAATCGAGTACTTCTGCAACCCTCTTTCAGGATTGGCAATAATTTCATTGGTTTCTGTGTAGGTAACACTGGTTTGTCCTAATACATTAAACGTAAAGAAACAAAGACTTATACTTAAGAGTAAATTTAGTTTCATAAAGCTTAAAATTTGAATTTGGGTAAAATGGGGGGATAAAATCTATTTGACAGTAACAAACAGACACTAAAAGAGCTGGCTACCAAAACCACAGATAGCACTTATAGGTATGGAGATAGTATGATAACATGCACCAAGTGCATTAAAGAAGAAAGCTTACGCTTGATAGGAAATGAGAATAAAACAAGACATGACGAAAATGAATTGTGCAAACTGCTAGACAGTTCAGGAAAAAAGACTGAAGAATCTAATTCTTAATCAGCCTTTTCACCCAAACAAAAACACACACTAATTAATAAAACAAACCTTTACAACAAAACACGTATTAATCAAATGAAAAAAGATAAATTGCAACTATAGCTAATACCATTCCTGAAATCATTAAGAAACTTGGAAACACGGCATATATTGCAAGAGAAATTATAATCGTAATGATAGGTGAGAGTGCATTTGTCATTGGAGAGACAATAATGGCTTTCCCATATCGCAATGCATACACCAAGAATAATGCGCCTACTGAATTTAACACTTGAATAATTGCCGCCAGATATGGCCCAGTTAATCCATAATTTATATCAACCGAGAAATCTGTTAGATACAGTGCTCCAGGTATCATTAGAACTGCCGAAATGGCCATGTAGGTAAAAATACTCTCTGCACGCATTTTGGTGTTGGCAATCTTCATAAATACTGCTTGTGTACCCCAGGCTAAAAAAACCAATCCGGGTAATACAAGCCAAAGGAAGCTTTCTATACCATTACTGTTTGATTTTGTATATGATAACAAAAATATCGCAACCAGTGCAAACACAATTCCAATCCAACCTCTTAAAGTGGTTCGTTCCTTGAGAAAAACAAAGGATAAAATTATTGTTACAACTGGGGATAAGGAGATGATTGGGAAAATAATATAAGCTGGCCCCTCTCTTAGAGCCTGAAATAGAACGAGCTGACCACCTGCTCCAGTTAACCCAACAATCATCCCATATGCGATTTGCTTTGGCGAATACTCTAATCGTACCTTCGAAACCAAAAGTGCGATGATGGCACAAGGAACCATCGTTAATGCCCATACTACATATCCTAAAGTGGCAGGAAAACCAGCTTTTTCAGTAATCTCGATCAAAGCACCCCATATTCCCCATGAAATAGTGGTAAACAATGCAAACAAAAACCATTTTTGTTGAAACACATTATTTTTAGCCATAAATATCATTTTTAAGTAAAATTTGACATAAAAAATTCCTATCCGACCTATCAGAAATAGTATCAGTTATTTTAAAAGGTTTGAAATATTGTGATGTACTCTATGTCTATTCTCCTAAACTACAATCACCTTTTTGCCTAATTCAATTAATTTGCGATGAAGATTATCTGGAATACCACTATCAGTTACGATCGTATCTATATCCGCTATCTGAGCAATAAACGCAAATCCACGTTTATTGAATTTGCTTGAATCACAAACTGCGATAACTTCCTTCGAAATCGAAATCATTATTTGATTAATACGTGCCTCTTCCAAAACCGGAGTCGAAACTCCGGTTTCAATACTAAAACTATCGACTCCTAAAAACAATTTATCACAATAAAAGTCCTTTAAAACGGTTTCAGCCATATGACCGGTAAGTGACAAGGAGGTATTACGCAGATATCCCCCGGGTACAATTATTGAAAACCGCTTGTATTCATTTAATACTGCCGCTACATTTAAAGCATTTGTTATAATCGTTAAACTATTAAACTTTCCTAAATTCCGTGCAATCTCACATGTGGTCGTGCCCGAATCAAGAATTATAGTATCATCCTCTTGAATAAGTGATGCGGCAGCTTTACCTATTTTTTGCTTTTCCAATAAATGATGTAATTGCTTATCATTCACAGGTATATCATCGGATTCAACCTTTGTAGACTTATTTAGAATAGCGCCTCCCCTTACTTTAATTAATTGCTTCTTCTTTTCTAGTTGAGTTAAATCTTTACGGATGGTTACTTCTGAAACTTGAAATCGTTCAACGAGATCACTAACACGTACAATTGACTCTTTTGTTAACTCATCCAAGATGGCCAAACGCCTTTCTAATGTAGAAACTTCCTTAATCATATCTTTTTTTCCAAAAGTAACCATTCGCTCAAACAAAACAAAACGAAACAATCCATTTAAACCTAAACTAAAAAATATTAAAGCGTCCGATGTAGCAACAGACGATAGGCGTTGTCATAATAAACTCTCATCAACACCTCTTTTGGCAATGCAAGTCCCTGAATATCTTCATTTCCAAAAAAACTTCCAGGAACTACATCATTTGTCTCCAGAACCATAAAACATTTGTTATATCTATCAACAAACTCATCAATACTGGAGTTTGAAACAAAACCGATATCGGTACCAAACAAAATCCGATCGGAATATTGAATAAAAAAATCTCTCAGGTTTTCTCTGTTTAATCGATTAAAGTATTGAAATGTTGCGGCAATATCAATGTACAAATTTGAATACGTTGACAATAAATACCTAAGATAATCCAGTTGTGCATCCTGACAGACAAGCCATGCCCCATGTGCTGCAATCACCAACAGATCAGGATGCTGAATCAACAACTGTTCAAATGCAGTTATTTGTCGCCAAAACACAATAGGATTCGGACACCATGGTGTTCTGTCACCAAATTGGCCATTCGGATCCGCAATATGTAATCCGATAAGCGGAATTCCATTTTCACTTAAATAGCTGAAATACGGATACAACCGCTCATCATTAATTAACTCCAGATGGAATAGATTACTTTGACGTCTTGCAACAGGACCAAACCATAACTTATAACCGAAAGATTCGCTAACCCGAGCTTCAAAACTCTGAATGCCTTCTTGTAATAAACTTTCAGGGTTGTAGTTCCCATAGACAAATGACATTTTCCCGTCTGATAGAGACTTGACTGAATCAATACACTGAATTGGTGCATGCCGGTTATCCAGGTTAATCCAATGCATCAAATCAACTTTATGATTATTACTCAATTGTTCGCGAATACGCATGTAATTACATATTGTGCCTATATCAGCCCCTGCATGAGTATGTGCATCAATACGGGGAATCTCAGGGTATAATGTTCGAAAAGTAGATTGGCATCTACCTTTAAACATAAAACTACAATTAAAAGAAATACATACTTTCTCATTTCAGCGGAAATTAACATTCAGTAATCTATCCTATCCGATTTTTAATTCACCTTGCGTAGAAAATCGCCCTGAAAGCCAACATTGGTGGAGGGGGCATTAATAGTTACAGAATGAATATGGTTATAACCGTGTTTATAATCCCAGACGCCTTCGTTGGCAAAACGAATGCTAAACTCTTTACGACCATACAAATGGGATTCCGGATCAGGAAGATGAAGATAGACGTTGTATTCTCCAACAGGCATATTCACAGGTAAACCAAATACTGCACTAAACTCAATATCTTCATCAGGAAACCAAAAGCGGGGGTCTTCCTGTAACTTTAGTTTATATACCTCTGATTCATCAACCTTTGAAACAAATACAATTTCTAAATCACGCGGATTAAATGGAGCTGCAAATCCTACATTCTTCAAATTTAATGTCATTTCAAACTTGTTTCCGGCTTCAGCTTTTGTGGAATATTCTCCATAATTTAACACGAATCGATATCCTAAGCGTCTTCTGATTTCAGGCATACATCCCTCATTATTCCATTGCCCAATTACTGATGGATGATATGAAATATTCAAAAAAGACCAGTGATATTTTGCAAGATCCTCGATGGCATTTGAGCAAGTTGAATAACTTGAGACGCCACAAGTCTCTCCACCCATCGCTAAATACTTAGACTCGGCAGCCCAATATCTTCTAAAATTGCGATTTCCACCAAACGTACCTCGATCATCTTGATCAGCTAAAAAACAATCATTATGAAAGGCGATACGCGATAAAGGTGAACCATTATATGCATCCGCTCGTGTAATAGTATCTGTGTGGTGTAATCCAAAAGAATAGAGTTTAGCAGCTGGATATCTCACACAAATCATTCGGTTTGTTGGCAGTGCTTCTAACAAGGCATCAAGTAGTCGACGTCGTGGACCATACTCATCCTCTGAGGGTCGATAATTAAAATGCTCTGTGTAATACCATTCACCCCAAACGCCTATAAATCCAGCCTCCAAAACTAAAATCACATCTGAATAATCATGAAGCAATGGCGTAAGCTGACGTACGTGTTCATGGACTATATCTTCAGGTGCATCCCATGGTGTATCGTTGGTACTAGAAGTATATCGAAAACGAAGAATGGTTTTACATCCACCAGCTCGTAATACTTCCATGTTATCTCTTATTCGATCTAAAAAATCCTGAGGAATCAACTTATCCCGGTAGTCTGGCATCGTATAAGTGGTATACACCAGACTCATTGCGTTATTACGCAAATGAGCTAACGAACTCAATGTTAGTACATTATTATTATCGGAGCGAAACTCTTGAAAAGCATAGAATCCTCTCTCGGGATTCACAAATATCGAGTCACTTTCAACATACTCGATACGGGTGAGTAAATTATCCGGAGATACTTTGTCATCCTTCTCACATGATAAAACTAAAAGAGACAGAACAAAGATTCCAAATAAACTTATTGTGTTTTTTTTCATAACTGGCTTAATTTCGTTGCCCCGAGACTCAAAAATCCCCGCAACACTCCATTTAAGACTATTTAAAAATGACTGCCATGAACCTCTGTTCTATATCTGAATTTATCTGGTTTTAAAATTGCTTAAACAATTGTAAAGCTCACACAACGAAGCAAATAACACAAAAATCCAAAGGCAGTCATTTCTATTTCAAACATTTAACTAAAACAAATCTCTTGATTTAATTATTGTAGCGTTACAAGCAATGGCTCGTTCTTTTCTCCTTCTGCAGGAACCATTGGTAAACCACCGGATGTAGACCAAGGCCCTCCTTCTACACCTGAATGACCTACGCTAATACGCACCTGTGAACCCAAACCTGGAATAAATTCACGAATAATCTTTGCTTCGAATTCCACAATATTACCAGAAACAGTTTTCATCGCTGACATGGTAAACAGGCCGTTACCTTCTTCAACAACATTGGGGCTTAACCATCCCCATGCTCCGCCTTTAGACTCATCATACTGAGCTAATCTCATGTCATAATTGGCATTTTTAAATCCTTGCATTAGATAATCAGATGCATGATTTCTCCACATCCAGCCATTGTATCCAGTCTCTGTGTTCAAATCAGTATTCAAATAGATATCCATGGCATTTGCGTGCAACGTATCCATCTTAAAATACATGTAAATAAACAACTCATCACTGGTGACTTTCATCTCTTTTAGACGGGCGAGAGTAGTTTCACTTTCAACTATTGAGGCAGTAAACAATTTAGCTGCTGGAACTTCGGCCCAGTCACTGAAATTGCCATCAACAACAATAATCGGACTTTCAATGACCACATTATTGGTTACTTCATCAACACCTCCTGCACCAGTCGCAGTAAGTTTTACACTGAATGTACCATAATCTTCAAACTCGTGAGTTGGATTGGCTTCGGTTGAGGTATTTCCATCACCAAATGTCCATTGGTAACTTTGTGCATTGGTTGATTCATTGGTAAATACAACACTTTGACCATCTACGCTAAATGAAAACTTAGCCACTGGAGGTACTGGATCAGCTTCTTTGTCGTCACTGCTACAGCCTACCATTAACGCGATTGCAGCAAATCCTGCAAAAAGCAAACTCAACTTTAAAAATGAACTTTTCATAGAAATAAAGATTAAAATTAAACAACTAAGGATTCTGAGGAATATTACTTACAGTTATCTCATCAAGTGGTATAAAATATTGAATGCGATTGTCAGTGTGTTCAATAATCTCCCAGGGATGAACACCAGCATATCTGCGATCCATGGAGCGTTTATTACGATACACATCAAATGTGCGATGTCCTTCAAAGGCCAACTCAAGACGACGCTCATCAAGCACAACTTCCAATATATCGGTATAGCCTCTCATATTCGATTGAGAAAACAACTGTGTCCCTGACAAGCCGGCTCGTTGTCTGATTACATTTACATCGGCAAGTGCTTCAGTATTTTTTCCGGTTTTTGCATATGCTTCAGCTCGATTTAAAATCACCTCAGCCCATCGAAGCATCACCGGAGAACTTAACATTGGATCTCCATCCTGATAGGAGAATTTTGTGACGAAATATTTTGGCCAGGATTGACGCTCATACATTCTTCGGGTTAACCGAACCTGCTTCTTGCCATTCAACATGATATAATGCTGCTCACGGCCATTAACAGTTTCTGTTTCTACAAATACATTGGTTCCATTCTCATTGAAATAGTACTTACCTGATCCTGCATCAAAGCTTACAATACGTATTTCATTTTCATAGAAATCATCCGCAGCGCTTTTTACTGCCCATCTCACCATATAGTCGGTTGAGTTAGGTACATATTGAGGCTTAATATATGAGTACCTGACATCATTCGGATTTAATTCAAAAAGATCGTTTAAGGGATCAGAAGAATATATTTCACCCCATCCCTGCCCATCTGTCAGATACATAGAACCAATAGAAGATGTTCCACGACTTTCAATTGACGTGTGCGCAACAGCCCATAAAGTCTCTCTTGAATTCAGCGCATTTGCAAAGTAATTAGGAAAACTGGATGTAGGCTCTAATTTGGACGCTGCATCAGCCCCTCCTAGCATCCCATTAACCAGATCAATAACTTCCTGGTTCTTTTCCATGTAGAGATAAACCCTTGAGAGAAGTCCTTGAGCAGCCTCCGTTGACACATACCCCGCATTTCCTCTTCTTCGGCCATTACTCATCAGCCTTATAGCATTTTCAAGATCCTCTACAATTAAATCATAAACCTCTCCAACTGTAGCTCTCTGGGTTACTGATGTATCGGTGCTTCTTCTCAAAATGATTCCAACATTTTCACGTCCATGTGAATAGTGCTTGGAAAAAATTGTTGAAAGGTTTAAATGTACAAGAGCTCGTAAAAAATAGTTTTCACCTTTTAAATGATCACTTTCAGGAGATGCGCCATCTTGAACAGATTCGATTACTGAATTGGCTCCGTTTATTATGCGATAACCAATCCACCACAGATACGTTACATTACGTACGGTTGCATCTCTTTTGTAAGTATTCGCCTCATACAAAGGATCACTGGTACGTCCTGCTAAACATATATTATCACTTGGAAACTCTGCCATCTGAAAGAAATGACGTACGTATGAGTTTCCGGAATAACCAGAAGTCTCTCCACGATAGGGTAATCTGTCCTTAAACATTGAGTAATTTCCATCCGTCGCATACAGTGCGCCGCCTGGATCTGATTTCAATTGGTCAGGAGTCATGGCGTCTGTTGGAAAGAAATCTAACTCGCAGGATGTAAAACCTATTAAACATCCGATTGCTATTGCTAATATCTTTTTCATAATAATTCTTTTATCAGTTTAGAAAGTAATATCCACTCCAAACAAGTACTGACGACTTATCGGGTAACTAAAAGTGTATAACCCCGCCAGCGACCAAGCTGATCTTTCAAGACTAATCTCTGGATCCATGCCAGAAAATTTGGAAACGGTTAGTACATTGTCAGCTGACACAAAAAATCTAAGATTCTGAATCTTCATAGATTCAATCCAGTTTCTTGGAGCATTATAAGAAAGACTGATATTTTTAACCCTGAAGTAGCTACCATCTTCCAAATAGCGGGAGGAAGTTTTATTGGATGCCTTATTACCGTTCATGGCCAATTTTGGATGGGTTGCATCATCGCCCGGCTGCTCCCATCGATTCCATTCTGGTCTTAACTTTTGCATATTATATCCCAAATAGGCACCGTCTGCATCAAAAAACTCTCTGGAACGATTATAAATATCCCCACCATATGAAAAGTTGGTACTTACATTTAGCGTAAGATTTTTATAAGACATAGTATTATTAAATCCACCGCTGAATTTTGGTGTTGCTTTTCCTACAACCTGTAGGTCTGCTTCATTGTAATTATTTGTGGTTATACGATCTATGATACTTCCATCTTGATCTCTTACAAGCTTTTCCCATAAAGGATCTCCATTATTACTATCTACGCCTACCCATTTTGGCATATACCAACTAAAGATATCCTGACCTCTTTTAACTTGCTGATAAACAGTTGTGCTTCCTGCAGCTTGAATAAATGATGCATCATCAGGTGTTTCTCTAACTTCATTCTTGTTAAAGGCAATATTAAAACTTGATGACCAGCTAAAATTCCTACCGTTTATATTCTCAGTGTCTAACTGAACTTCTATACCTCTATTTCTAACACTTCCCACATTATCAGTAATCTCAAAGAAACCAGTGGACGGCGAAACAGGTACATTTAACAACAAATCTTTGTTATCAATATTATATAAATCAATGGCTAAATCAATTCTTCGCCAAAGTCCCAAATCTATACCTACACCAGTCATATGAGCAGTTTCCCAACTTAAATACGGATTGGGCAGACGCGATGGAGTGGCTCCAACGTTATCCTGGTATGTTGAATTTAGATTATATGTTGAGAGATACTGAAACGACCCAATATTTGAGTTGCCAGTTACCCCATGGCTACCTCGAAGCTTTAAATATGAAATGGTATAGTTGCCTGCCAAAAAATCTTCCTGAGAAATAAGCCATGCCAATGAACCAGCTGGGAAAAAACCCTCTCTCTTTTTTGGACCAAATTTCGATGACGCATCGACTCTACCTGAAACTGTGGCAAAATATTTCCCACCATAATTATATTGCAATTGAGAGAACACAGACCAACCTGCACCAGGCACCCGATATCCAGTTATTCCGTAAACAGAAGCAGAATTTAGTGCATCCATACCATTTGGCATTCCAACACCCTCAGCACCCGTATACTCTGACGAATACTCGCCATATTCATAACCTACCAATCCATCAAAAGAGTGGCTATTCAAAGACTGCTTAACCTTAAGAAGGTTCGAGGTGTTCCATGACTGGGATTGGCTAATTAGCTCACTTTTATAGCCATTAGAATATGATGGATGGTATGTACGCGGATCTACGAATGTTTGAGATTTCGATACACTCTGGCTAAATCTGTTCGACGTGGTAAAAATAAGCCAGTCGGTAATTGTCCAATTGAACTGAACATCGTTCATGAGGGAAGATCCGCCCCATTTACTATAGTTATATAACTCACTGTGTAAGAAATTCCTCCTGTCTTGTGAATACCAACGCTTTCCATTATCTGGTCGGGTATCACTGTCTATTTTTACAATATTACCATCTGCATCATACGGACTATCCCATGGTGTGTTTTTATATCCATCTTCTGATGTCATATAACTTGAAGCTCCTTGATTTCCAGAATTTGAATAATTCACACGCACGTTCATCTCAACAGAATTATTCAATTGCGTATTTAAATTTAGTCGGGCAGACAGCCTGTCATAGTTGGTGTTAATTAATGTACCATCCTCCTGATAATAATCAACACTGGCAAAATATCGGGTTTTCTCTGAAGCTCCGGAAAAAGATAAATAGTGATTTTGCAGGTTTCCAGTATTAAAGGCCGCATCCAACCAGTTAAAATTACGTTCACGCAATTCTGCTGGTCGCTGCATATTGAATAAGGCTGGACTAAACATCGCTTTATGCGTATCGTACAATTCCTCTCCTGTCATCATCTCGAAGTTGCCTTGTAACGCTTCTTTTTGACCATACGTTGAACGGAAGTTCATACTTGTTGGCTGATTTCTTTTTGCATGCTTTGTTGTAACAACAATAACTCCACCAGCAGCAGCAGAACCAAACAATGCAGTTGCGCCAGCATCTTTCAGAATTGTTATAGATTCAACATCATTGGGATTAAATGATCCATGAGGTATGCCATCCACAACATATAAGGGACTAGCTTGAGCTGTGATTGAACCTGTCCCTCGTATCCTAATCTGACTGGACGATCCTGGTTGTCCAGAGGCACTTGAGACGAGTACGCCTGCTGCTTTTCCTTGAAGCATTGTTCCTATATCGGAAGTAGTAACTCCCCTTATTTTCTCAGCATCCAAAGTAACAATAGAACTACTTAATTCTGCTTTTGACTGAGAAGAATATCCCATTACAATAATCTCCGAAATTTGGCTTATTTCAGGCCTTAATGACACATTAATCTGCGTTCGGCCATCTACTAATTCTCTTACATTATCAAAGCCTATAAAAGAAAACACAAGAACTGCATTTGCATCAGACTCTAGAGAATAGGTTCCATTAAAATCTGTTACTGTTCCTCTGGTTGTACCTTCGATTACGATACTTACTCCTGGCAATGGCAAGTTGTCATCGGATGAAATAACTGTACCTCGAACAGTAATCTGAGCCATTGTCCCAAAAGACAATAGACTAACCATCAGGCTTAAAAAAAGCCATCTCTTAAACCTTAAAAAATTCATAGATTTGGATTTAGTTGTTCAAATATTAGAATTCACTTGATACTATTGTTTCGGGTATACTTCAATTAAATAGGCTCGCTTAAATGTCGGATGAATAATTGGGTTACTTCCGTCAACCTCATACACAACTCCTTCATCATTTGTGTATTCATTCACCACATAGGTCTGATTATTTAAACCCCGAAGTTCAATTGGTTCTCCATTCCATTCCTCCGCATAAAATGCATAATACATTTTACCATCCTTATGGATTGCGTGAGTTTCAGGCTTGTCGAAGGTCAAATCGTACAATGACCCAAGATAATCTCCCTTTGAGAGCATCTTTTCATTATATATGCCAACCCACTTCTTGTACAAAACCTCTTTTTCAGGTGTCAATAAATAGGACTTTTCTACATTCGGATTATCCTTTGGCCAGGTAAATTTTGAACCTACTACAGCTCCAATCCCAATCTGCGTTGGAAAGTCATCGCCATTATCACTAAGCTCAACATGGTCTGCGTAGTATGCTATTTCATCAAAAATGGCTCTATAAACCTTACCTTTTAGCCTTATCTGCCAACTTGATGTTGGATCGGATGATACGGCTTGATTCATATAGGGCATGTTAAAGAAATTCATTGCACATCCGCATGGACAATTCTGAATTACAGCATTGGGCTTGTACTTAATCGCTGTTTCATAAATATCTTTGAAAAACATAGGTAATTCTTCGAAAGCTTGCTCTGGATATGACAATCCACTATGACTATTATAATCAGGAGCTACAGCATTTAAGTGTTGCCCATCCATTTTAAGACCATCGAAATCCCAGGTATCTAAAAATAGCTCTACCAAATCTCGGGTATACGCTTGAGTGTATGGATTAACGGGGGATAGGTAATAGCTGTTCCACCAGGTTATATATTGAGGTGTTGAATGACGGGTACGCAATTGCATTTCTGGTACCTTTGCTAGAATTTCTGAGCTTGGATGTGCTGCCAATGGTGCCCACCACAACTTAGGACGTAATCCATGTGCACGTATGGCATCAGCCAATCTTCTCATATCTTTATTACCACCGGGAAACCGATCGTTTGGTTCCCAGTCTCCAATAGATTTCTGAAATCCATCATCCACATCTACCCACTTAAAACCAAGTTCTTTAACCTTCGGCAAAGTTCCAATTACCTCTTCAATTGTAAATGTACGTTCATATCCCCAGGCGCACCAAACAGCTTCATAAGCCAATGGCTCCGAATCAACAAACTCTAACCCTTGAGCCTGCATATAATGGGAGAATTTCTTTAACGGATCAAAAAAATCGCCTGTATGTACAGTAATAAATGAGCTGTAAGTTTCAATGACATCATCCGTTTTAAAAGTGCGTACATTATCATACTCCTTCAAAATAGACATCGATGCATATCCATCATAGAGTCCCATCTCAACGGGTGTAGAGAATAGTTTCGGTGTCATTTCTGTTACACCAATCATTATACCGCCATCTTCTCTCCAAAGGTTTACAACTGGAATGCCTCCACCATAATCAGAGTTATTCATTCCCATAAAGTTTTTTTGATAAAACCCGGGAACCACAGGAAGTACCCAGTCATCTCTTCGAATGGTGGAAGTTGTCTGCAATGACCAAATCGGATTATCGGTCTTACTTTGCTTGACCCTTAAATGATGATTCACCCAAGAAGTTACAGTAGCAGTCTTCTCTCCTTTATTGACATATTTGATGTCGAAATAGGCGCTATTAGCAAATTTTTCTGAAATGGTTATTGTGACATGCTTCTCTATTTCGAAACCGTCTTTATTATAAACACCAACCAATTCAAATACTTTGTTTTCACCTTCCACATGCGAACGGATGTCTGACAATAAAAACTTGTCAGCCTTAAATTCACGCGCAACCAAATAATCAGAAGTTACGAAATCACTGTAATACGCTTGCGTCTGTTTATTTGTCGATAAAACTTTCATTTGCATTTTATCGTTGATTTGAATCACAAGGTCTCCATTTGTTATCTCAACCTTGGAACCACAACCAAACATAAAAAGCATCATCAGAATTGAAAAACCTAACTTTAAAATTTTCATAGACTTGAACTTTAATATTTAAAAAAAACTTCTCTAAAATGCTCAACCAAAATCCCTAACAAGAGTGATTCACATCCCTATCTCTTATTATTGTTTAATGCAAATCAACTGTAATGGTGCCTGTCTCTCCCTGTATATCTCTGGCTGTTATCAGAAATGTTAATTCCATTTTGTCGCTATCATAACCCAAATACTTAACTGACATATTAGTATTTGAGGATTTTATTGATTTTGGAATATGGCTTGTTGCTACTCTTATGGCTTGCTCACCATATACTCGTAAGTCAAAAATTAGCTGTGAGGAGGTTATGCTTGAGCCATATACGTTATATGTTCCATCATGCATAACAAGCCCTTCTTGCCATTGAGTCCCTTTCTCCATCTCAAAAACGTGCACACCAGATTCAAGATATGGTAGATATAACATCGCATATCCTTCATCAACAATACAGGCGGGGATCTCCTTGCCATTAACTGTTGCTTTTGAAATTACTTCATTTGGCAACAAAGGTGCTTTTAACACCATGTTGGTAATAAAGCCACTCTCATAAGCCCAGGCTGGAATGTTACGGGTATCTATTTGTAACTTATACGGCCCTAATTTTTCTATATTAACATAGCGTTTTAATATCCATTGAGAATAAAATTGTTCTGTATTCTTGGCAAGATATTTTCCAGGATTTAACTGTACCTCCTTAAAAAATGCTATCCATTTCTCGTTTAATGCTGGCTGTAAAAAATCATCTGTAGCTAGCAAATTGGCAAAATGAGTTTCAATCATGTCCGTTTGAAAATCATCAATGGCATCTCTCGGCAATGAAGCAGGTTCGTACCATGGGTTGCCATGATTATATCTGTCAATTACCAAGACTCCGTTGTCAAATCCACCACTTTTCGCCTCAGGAGGATTTAATTCAGTAATATAACTAAATAACGTATTGGCAAATCTTACACCTTCAGCATTTAGCAATTTACCTAGGCTATAAGGCTCTGCAGATGGATTCCAATAATAACTATAGGCGCAGGGCACAAAACTCTCTGGAAATGAATGACCGTTCTCTGGTGTTAACCCATATTGAGCCATTATTTCTTTAAACAATTCCAAATGATTCCTGATATCTCTTTCATCCCATGGGTGATTTTTATCAGTATTATACCATTCAGCTCGATGCATTATACCATCTTGCCAAAACTCATGTCCAACACCGTGTAGTCCAAATTCAAGATAGGCTGCATTCGATTTAACCAAATCCATAATGCGAATCTGCTCCTCACCAATATATCTGCTATTATCCCATTGAGAACCAAATTGAGTAGAAGTTGGTACCGTAGCGCAAACATTGGATCTATCTAGCTCACATAGAATAAATAAACCTTGCAAACGAATACCGGCTCCTTTGGCAATATCAATTACAGCTTGGTAGTCACTCGCTGTCAAGTCACGCTTCAGTCCTAATCGGGATGGCCCATTTACAGCCTTTAAAGAACCCCCGCCCATCCAACCCATGTCATCGATGGCAATTGCAAACGGACTAGGGAATGTCAACTCAGAATTCTCGGCTAAAAATTGGGTTGACTCTTGCTTCATACAACCATTCATAACGATACCAATTAGAAACAAAAAAATGCCTATTGAAAAAATATTAGTTTTCATATACGGTTATCTAAATATTAATCTGATTACGCATTAACAACACATAGCTTTGATTTTATCAAACTTGTAACTGAGTCTGTTGCATCTGGAAATACTTTGCGTAAATCAATCTCATTGCTGACATCCATTCTCATTTTTAAAGTCTTCATGAATGTATTCTTAACTTCGGTGGCAAGATTGATCTTACAAACTCCATATTTTATGGCAGCTCTAAGTTGCTCATCAGGAACACCTGACCCTCCATGCAGAACGAGTGGGATATCAATAGCATTTCGTATCTCCTTTAATAGATTTATCTGAAGCAAAGGTGTTGATTTGTAGAATCCGTGTGATGTACCAATGGCTACAGCCAATGCATTCACTCCTGTTTGTTCAACAAACATCTTGGCATCTTCAGGTTTGGTAAATCCAACCCTACTAGCATCTTGACCTAGTTTGGCGATATAACCCAGCTCCGCTTCAACATTCACATCATAACTTCTGCAGATTTCGACAACTTCTGATGTGACATCAATATTTTTAGACAATTCCTCTTCACTTGCATCGATCATTACAGAATCAAATCCTGCATCTAAACATCTTTTTACCAGTTCAATGCTATCTCCATGATCTAAATGCAACCATGCTTCAACACCATAACTTCGCATGCAGCTTCTGGCCATCGAAACAGCTAAATCTAGCCCTATGTAATCTATCGAGCTTCGGGTCAGCTGCAATATCACCGGTTGGTTTGACTCACTTGCCGCAATTAAAATACCCTTGAGGGTTTCAAAATTGTAGAAATTAACAGCCAGAAGTGCTTTCCCATCTGCTTGTAATTGCCTCAGTTTGTTGGTCAATTTCATTTCAAATATTCATTTCAAAATTGAATATTTCTCTTGCAACTGAAATTATTGACTCCTTGCTATTGAAAGCAGAAGTACCTCCAGCCCCGGTCGTGTTGATTGCACCTGCCAGATTTCCGTAAACCTGACAATCTTCTAATGGATAACCTTGCACCATACGGCTTATAAATCCTGCATTAAAACTATCACCGGCACCAATAGCATCGACGACTTGCTCATTCAAAAAAGCATCAAGATGAACCTCTTTTCCATCTTTAGTATACAAAGTGGAACCTTTACTTCCATTCTTTACAACTACAGTATTGGCGTGTGGCTTTATTTCAGCCATTGCATCTTCAATTGCTGAGGTGCCTGTTAGTAGTAACAGCTCCTTTTCATTCGGCAAAAAAACATCAACAAAAGGGAGAATTGCTTTACAATTGAAATCCCATTTCTCAGATGGATCCCACTGGGTATCTAGCGATGTGGTTAACCCACATTTTTTCGCTCTCCAAAACAATTCGATGATATCATCCCTCATGCCTTTCTGCAAAAACAATGACGCAAAATGCATATGTCTGGCGCTTTGTAGAGCTTCATCAGCCACATCCTTAACCTTTAAATGCTCCATTGCCCCTGGGCATGTCATCATTGCTCTATCCTCGCCATAATTTAAGACCACCGTAATTCCGGTAACACTAGTCTTATCAACTATAAGATGACTTGTGTCAACCCCCTTTGCGTTTAGTGATGCTTGCACGAGATTACCAAATGTATCCTCGCCAATTTTTCCAACAAATGAAACTTTTATCCCTAAACTTGATAGATTTGATGCAAATATTGCGCTTGAACTGCCTAATGTGAGTGCAAGTTCTTTTGCTAACTTTTCCTTACCTATTTCTGGAAATCCATCAATTTGATTTAGAATTAAATCAGCATTTAACTCGCCGACTGTTAAAACTTGAAATTTCCTTTCCATTACAAGTAATTATTTATGTTTACCAAATTAAACTTGGTGAAATACTTGTCCATATCCCTTTCAATTCGGGAGAGCACAATCTCTTGTGCGTCATAACCATTTCTTGAAAGATTATCATAAAGTAATTGTCTGGAAACTAACACATCAGGATTCTGCCATATATATCGACAACAGGTCATAATTATCCATTGCTGGCGCTCTGATGGAATTTGGCAAAAGTCTTTACCTCGCTCTTCTGGCTGAAGCCACTTTTGCCAACGGTTGGAATCTAAAACTGCTTGCCACAGTTTACTTTGAATATCAGACAACAGTGCGAGACGATTTTCATTATATAACTTTTTCTCTATCCGCTCGAGTTCAATTAAGGCTTTATACTCACTTATCGTAAACTCAGGCCCCACATTGGCTGCCCCCATACCACACAACGGGTAATCCTCAGGATTTGTTACATCATCTGAATAATGTCCCTTTATGTAACTGCCGTATGGACGTACTTTCGCGGTTAATTTTGATGCTACATCTACATCAAACTCAGTGGTGTGCAAGTCCGTACCAACCTTACCAACAATAAAACAAGGCCATACATCACTTAAGTTATTTTTATTCAATCCATCTTTAAGTAACTGTAAAAATGAATCAAAAACTTCATCATTCGCTAATCCTCCATGAACCTCTTCAGTCCCTACTTCATAGGATATACGTGGCAATTTGCGACTCTTCCGGAATGACTCAACATGCTTAATCAACTCAATGGTTCTTTCTGCTACAACTGAAATGTCTATAACTTCTCCTTCTCCCAAAAAGATATCAACTGTAGGATCCACATGGATCAAATCATAACCAGCCTCAACAGCATCCTCAAATGATTTCTTAATTGCGGACATTGCCTTTTCTAAATCCCACTGCTCCTTACTTTGTAAATCCTTCAACCAGGGGCCTCCATGATCAATTGCTATAATCGGTACACCCTCATAATTAATAGCTTCGGATTCCATTTTTATCAATCGTACAAAATCCTTCTGCGTCAATCCGGTATACCCTCCGTCACCATCAACTTGATTTAAAGTAGCTGCAAACTTAATCGGTGCATTATTTCTTTTAGCAGCTCTTAAAGCAGCTTTAATTACTGAAAATGAATTTGGACAAGCTGCAAAAAGAGTACGAGGCGGCTGCCCTTCTGCTTTTAACTCCTCAAAACGTCGCAGAATAAATTCGGTAACTGGTTCATCAATACCTTTTGCAATATTTCGTATGTCTCGCATGTCTGTTTTCATATTTAAATTATTAAACATTATACTCATAAATAATAACACCTTCTACAACTCGTGATATCGCTCCGGATACTGATGGCTGATCAGGATTCAATCCAAGGTCTAGAGATTTGTAGTATCCTAACACCTGCGCAAACACAACATGCGCAATGCACAAATACTCAATATCAAGTAGCTTATCGTTTGTTGAATAGGAAACCTCCAAGTCTGGATAAAAGCCTTCAATGTGAACTGGCTTTCGCGATATTAGCACTTGCGCCATACCTTTATTCCCTCCATTCACTTGACGAATTAAATCATACTCATATTGCTGTGCATGTGCATCATCGGACATCAAATAAACGATTAAGGTGTCCTTATTAATTACTGCTTTGGGCCCATGCCTGAATCCTAAAAAAGAATCAAACTTGCATATTACATAACCATCTGTCAACTCCTGTAACTTTAAATGGCTTTCACGCGCTGTTCCAACCAACGGTCCTGAACCTAAAAAAACAGCTCGTTTAAAATCAATGCGAGCTAACTCTCTAATTTTATCTTGATATGAGTCAAGCAAATAGGAAATCCAACCGCAAAGCACATCAACACTTGACTTTTCTTCGGGAAGCGAATCTATTTTTGCTATTAGAATAAAAGCTAGCATCATAGATGTAAAACTACTTGTCATTGCAAGGCTTATGTCATTCGTCTCCTCTGGCAGCAACACTTTCAAAGAATTACCATCATTACTATCCTTATAAAGCTTGCCCTCAGAATTACATGTAATAATTATATGATAAGATTCACAACAGTACTTATTAACAATATCAACCGCTGCGATGCTTTCAGGACTATTTCCGGAACGAGCAAATGATATCAGCAGTGTTCTTTTTTCGGACGTAAGGTAATGTTCTGGATGCGTAACAATTTCTGTTGTAGAAACAGGACGTGTGATGAGTCCTTTTCGATTAAGCAACACGCCTCGAACAGCCTCACCAATAAACGCAGAACTCCCTGCCCCTGTAAGGATAATATCAACATCCTTACTAAAAACATCATTGAGAAATTTTTGGATGTTTACTGCATTCTTACTTATTAACTCGTATGTCTTAAGCCAAACCGAAGGCTGATGTAGAATTTCTTTCTTGGTATTAAAACCAGGATTATCTTCAATTGTCATTTTGTTTCTTTTTATATCTCAATTCGTAATAATGTACCAAACACACTTACTAAAACATTTCACAACCCACATTTCAGTTTCGTTTTGTTTCTTTTGCAAATCTAATAAACATTCCGAAACTATCGCAACTTTTTTTGATGTTTTTTTTCAAAAAATGTTACATCAACACAATTCACAACACAAAGCAACCTTCTTTTCACTTATTCACAGCACTTTATAATTTTTACACATTCTTAAAAATCCACAATAGCGCCAAAAAACAACAACACAAATACAGAAACCTAGAAACACAAATACATTACGAAACCTAAATGTTTTATTTAACAACCCTATACGTTTCAAACAAAAACCGCATATTAGACAACAAAACGAAAACCAGCTTAAGCATAGTTCATGAATATAAATCCTATAATTCTCATAGAATAACGTATATATACTTTTGGGCGTGCCCCTCCTTCCTCGGGTCGGGCTTTCCGTTGCAACTCCGTTCCCGAGCCATCGCACAAGCCTTTGGCACCGGGATCCGGGGTTCCCACTTCAATCCCTCACGCGGCTTCAAGTAACTCTGACGCCCTTTCCTTCCCCCCTCAGCCAGCGGCGGCCTCCCCAAGCGGGCACTAAAATCCCCGCCCCTTACTTTAATTTCGGTAGATAGTCGCACTGTTTCTGGAAGAAAATAATATACTTCTGATAGCCGTTCTATGCTGATAAGCCGTTCGGGGCTTGCACGGTCTTTTAGTGCCCGCCCCCTCGGCCAACCCTTCGTTGTTGCCAGGCTGTCACATTTTTTGCAACCTCCCCGCCAGTGGCACATTGCCGGGATTCTTCCGGCAATCGACTGCGTCTCATGCCTGTCATCGCCCGTCAACAAGCCACCACATCCCTCATGGCAAAAACATGCGCCACCCTGACAACAACCCAACACTATTAAAACATAATGCGTTCTTATGGGAACAGCCTTCCACCACACGCTCCCTGACTAATCCTGCACACAAAACATCGCCGCGCTGTCCCATAAGTCCACTATGTTTAATAGCGCACCCATCACCAAAGGCCGCCGCTGGCTGAGGGGGGAAGGAAAGGGAAGACCCAGAAGCCCCACCACCCTAAAGCGGTGCAGGCGTATTGCCTTGACTTATCACCACAAGCTGCCTCGCTTGCGGCCAATGTGATTTTCCCTCCCTGACCTGCACGCATCACATCCGCCTCAGTTCCGCGCAGGATGACAGCCGTTGCCAGGCGACCTTCACACATGGCCGCGCTCCATCGCTTGGCATCGCCTGACATCCATTTTCCCATCCCACGAAAAATCTGTTCAAGTCAATTTTTGGGTAAACAAACCGCCAATACGCCTGCCTCCTGTCTGCCCCTGGGGGAAGTAACCCGGTTGACTGCTCATAGTCTTCAATAGTAATTTAAGCATGTAACAGCATCATCTTATCAATTACCTTTTCGGGTTCTAAAACTCATTGCCCCCTGGCACCATCTCCACTTTTACCCCGCCACCCATTCAGCGGAGCAGGGAGAAAGGCCAAAACCCCTCCAACAAACCACCGGCGGCGGTCAGGCAGCCCATGTCACTCTCTCGCTTCATTGCGGGTGCATCGCTCACGCTTCACCCTCCATTGCGCTTCTTTCGTTCCAGGTCTGCCAAACCTTCGCCTCCCACAGCAGCCGGTTCACCATCACTAATCGGCACAAGGCCAACCCCTGATGTCATTTCGCCGGCGTCCTGCCTTTCCACTCCACAACCCAATGCCACACGGCAGGACACCAGCTCCATGCCATCCCTTTTTTTGTGCCGCTTAGTTCAGCTTCACCCGCTGCATATTACCCAGCGCGCCATCCGGTCATTCCCAGTACATTACTTTCATTCAGCGGCCATTCTCCCTGCGGCGTGTCATACCCCGGTAGGTGGACAGTAATCTATGCTTCCATTTGTTTGTCTGCTATAAGTGTCACTACTTTTTTGCAAAAAGCATATCGAGTCTAAAAGTGTATCTGCAGATGTCTGTAACTACTTCGGTTTGTTTATTTCAGCCCAAAAAATAAAAACAAAGCAAAGGTAGGGGCGCCGCACATCCTTCACGCCTAGCGTCTGTCAAGGTCAAGCCCTGCGGGTTTTTCAAAAAATCTCCATCCGCTTGCAGCTGGATTGTATTTTTTGAAAAAACCTTGACAGCCGCATCCATCGCCCCAAACAAAGGGCTCTCTTTTTCTTTTTTTCTTCTCTTTTTAGGTGAAAAAATATTGGTTGATGGATAGGGTCGTTTCCATTGTATCGCGTCTCATAACAGACAGCTTTTGATGGCTTCTCACTTCTCTTTTAGCCTCATCTTTTCCCTTTTCTGGCAAATCCCCCCAACTGCTTTGTATTTAGTCTGTGCTCTGGATAGATTGAGGCCATAATCTAAATTCTATCTGTTATGGCAAATTTTCAGAAAGCTTTAAACCGTGTGCTTCTGCACGAAGGTGGTTATGTCAACGACCCTGACGACAGGGGCGGCGAAACCTATAAAGGCATCGCCCGAAACATGCATCCCAAATGGTCCGGATGGCTCGTCATCGACACCCGAAAAATCCTCTCTAACTTTCCGGGTGTGTTGGATGAACTGCCACAGCTGCAACAACTGGTGGCTAAGTTCTATTATGAAAACTTCTGGCTGACAATCCAGGGCGACCGCATCAATAGTCAGCTGATAGCGGAATCCATCTTCGATTTTTGTGTGAATGCGGGCATCAGAACCGGCGTGAGCATCGCGCAGCATGCCATCAATGTAAAACCCGATGGCATCATCGGACCGGTGACACTCCAAAAACTCAACAGCATGAACATGGAACTGTTCCTGGCTTCGTTCACCGTAGCCAAAATTGCACGCTATGTGCACCTGGTCAAAATCCGGCCGGTCAATCAAAAGTTCTTTTTTGGATGGGTGCGCCGTGCCATTGGAGATATCTGATTTGTCTGCACTTAATTAACCTTAACTGTTTATTTAAATGTCGCTCCGTGGGAGCGTGCGCCATGGCAAAACGGCGAGCCGGCGTTGGTGTGAATGGTCAATTACGTAGTTTTTCTGCAAGGGAGCTTGCTTACCTTGCTTGAAAAACAAGTGATTGAACAGAGCGGATGGAAGCATCGTTTTGCCTTGATTTTCTTTGCCAACTTTCTTTCATCCAAGGAAAGAAAGTTGGTGGGGTCCGGGGCAACGCCCCGATTATCGCTAGTTGTTGAGTTCGATAATAACTTACAAAGAATGACAATGAAAAATTTAATTTTTGGAAGACAAGGAAGCCTGGTCGCTTCCGTCGGAAATATCCTGGATAACCTGACCACCACAAAAGGGGAAAAGCTGCAACTAGAGTTAGAACTCAAAAAGGCTGAGTACCAGTTTCAATCCGATGCACTGAATCAGGATGTCATCCGACAGCAAAACATCCTGGCAGATAAACAGTCAGCCCGACAGATGGCCACAGCCATCCAGACAAGCCAGACAAACGGTCGGCTTAATCGCAACATCTCGGCTTTTCTGGCTTTAATCACAACCGGGCTTTCGTTTGCGCTCTTTTTCGTCATTCTCTTTTTTCCGGCATCGCTGGAGGATAGGGGAAAGGACATCATCATTTACATCCTGGGTGTGCTCAGTGCCATCGTAACACAGGTGTTTAGCTTCTATTTTGGAGCTTCGTTGTCGCCGGGTGATAAAATACCTTCTTCTTAACTATTAAGCACAAAAAAGCCCTCCGGTTTCCCGAAGGGCTTTTCATCTCAAACATCAAACGCTCACCCGTTGGTGAGTCTATTTTCCCCTCCCTGATGAGGTGCTCCTTTCTTGCGTCCGTTTACCAGCCGTTTCATGGCCATTGAGACCAGAAAACTCACCACTGCACCAACTGCCGAGAGTACCACCGTAACGCCCAAATCAGCTACACTGATATTGACTATTACTCCCATGAGGGTGCCACCTAGGAACCCGGCCTGTTGGCTGCGTTCAATCCAATCGAAGCTGAGCATTATCCCACTGCTACTATGCGCAATGCGTTCTTTGCACCGTTGTTCAGCTTGTATAGTTGACCGTTCACTTCCTGCCAGAAGGCAAGTCCGAGCATCGCAATGCCGGTGCCTTGTTCCACTTCTGGCAGCTCTGCGCTGAGCGTAACAGCTGCCTGGCTTCCATCTGAGAGGGCAAAGGGCGCACTGTCGGCATGTACCACTGCTGAGGCCAGCGCATCAAAATTAAAGCTGCCGGTCACCATCACCAGTTGTGCATGGGTGGCTCCTTCCGGCTTGCGGATGTTCATCGCTGGGTTAAAGGCTTCGATGGCCACTCGTGCCTCACCACTCGCTATCTGGGCAGCATATCGGCCAAAGAAGATACTCTCCAGATTTGCACCACCATTAAACTCAAAGCCGCTAATCAATCCCAAATTACCTCCCATCACGGTTCTATCACCCCTGGCAGATACTGGATCGCTCTTCACCACCTTGGAGAGAGTCGCCGTCAACCGGCCGCTCATGCCCTTGTCGGCCGTCAGGAAGATGTGCTCCCCAAAGCCATCGCGCAAAAGCTTTCCGGCCTTCACAGCCCTTAAAAACTCGCGACCATTTTCACGGGTGCGCTCAAAGCGTGGGTCGGTTCTTATGCGATCCCCTTCAATACCGCCCTTGGTGCGTGCCAAATACTCACCGCCACTTTTGTAAAAAGTCAGGTCACCGACCCGCCCTTTTAACTTGATAAAACTTGCTTGCCTTGCCATAAAAAATTAGGTTTAGTAGGTTAAAGACTGCCACCAAGCTAAGGCCTTACAATCAATAAATCAAAAGACTACGGGAAATCTGGCCAATAATGGGAAGAGTGAATAAGGTTGTCCGTTTTTTTGTTATTTTTATAGATACATCTTTGTAATGCAATCACATATCAACGATATACCAAATGTATATCAAAGGTATAGATAGAGTATTAAAACTATGAGAACACGTCGCATCTGCATCTATGCCAAAGACATTCAGCGCATCACCGGTAAAAGCGAAAAGACCGGTTACCGCATCCTGGATGCCATCCGTAAAAAGCATGGCAAACAGCCACACCAGTTTATTACCATAAACGAGTTTGCGGATTATGCTGGGTTTAAAGCAGAGGACATTATCCAATACCTTACAGATTAACATCTTAGACCCAAATAACAAAGACAACATATCTCAATTGCTCTACTTTGTTAAATTTTGTAGTATATGAATTAACTGAGTCATTTGGGATATAACATCTAGTCAAAAAACACAATAATCTATTGCGATAGGTGTGATTTTTATACTCAATTGCCCGGTTTTATTACAATTGAGAATGCATCATTTTAGCTAATCATCCCTTATCTAGACAATTTCCTACATCCTATTCATTAGACAAGTTCAATTCTTTCATTTATCCACCTAAAATTAATCCCTGCCTCTAATTTTGATTCATTTTAATGCCGATTGTTATAAAATATTTCGGATAACTTATATCAAATAATACAGCAATTCAAAAGATTTAACATCAAAACACACCCTCAAAACAGATGAATTTCGTAAATTTGTCCTAGGCTTCACGAAGCACAAGCCGCAATAATTCTCATCAAAACAAACGAGAGCAAATCGGTGAACATACAAAACAAGGCAGCTGCTATTTATTGATTTTCAGAGCAATACCAAACAAGTTTCGAGTCCCTCCGGGATCACAAAAAAGCCTCTGCAGCATTTTGTTGCAGAGGCTTTTTTCATAATACTACGCTTACAACCCAACAGCCCTAGCACATAGTCCTCAGCTATTAAACTACACAATTAAATCAAAAATGTCATGCACACAAAACGGCGAACCACACGACACTTGATTTTATGTATACTTGTAATGTTTGCAATGTCTACCGCTGCTCAGCAGAGTGTAGCCGACAGTCTGGTATCTGTACTAAAAAAGCATACCCGAAAAGATACCACCATGGTAAATATCATGAACGACATTGCTTATGCCGTTTACAATAACAATAGCGTTATGGCAGAGGAATATGCCTTGAAATCAGGCACTCTGTCAGATGAATTGGGATATAGAAAGGGAAAAGCCACAAGTTACTGGTTATTAGGACTAGTTAATCTGGGACGCAACAAAAAAACATCTCTGGACTTTTTTCAGGAGGCTTTGGCCATTTCGGAAGAGATAAACGACAAACGAGGAATGGCTAACTATCTAATTGCTGCTGGAAATATTCTGAGAGATTTAGGTAATGCTGAGCAGGGCGACGAATACTACAACCGTGCACTTGAGATTGCTACACAAATTGGCGACAAACAAATAATACTTAAATGCCTGACTAACATATCACGCAGTTTAATGAGTAAGGGAAAGTATGCTCAGGCCATCGAAGGACACAAAAAAGCCAGCACCCTTGCTCTGGAGCTTGATGACAAACCTCTGCTCTCACGCTGTTACAATAACATTGGCACTATCTACATGATGCAAAGTAATTATCCGGTGGCCCTGAATTACTTTTTAATGGCCATGCGTGTAAACGAGCAAATAAATGATAAATCAGGCATTTTGGGTAACTTGCTAAATATTGCCGGTGTTAAGTCTGAACAAAAGGATTATGAAGCCGCTCTGCAAAATGCAAAGCAAGCGTTAACAATTGCAGAAGAGATAGGTGATACCATGCGGATATCTATCTGCCTGACCAATATTGGCCACATTTATATTCACATGAACGATGATCAGGCTCTTGAATATCTGGAAAGGGCGCTCTCTTTGTCAGGCGGTCATAACATTGTTCAAAGCGTTAATACGCTAACCAGCATTGGTACCATTCATCGAAAGAATGGCAATTACGCACTGGCACTTAGCAGTTATGACGAAGCATTAAAATTGGCAGAAAAAATTGGACTGAAGCGCGGCATTGCACAAGTGTGGTACAGCATGGGGAATGTCTATTACCTGCAAAAAGATTATGCAAATGCATTGGATTTTTCACTAAGGAGCCACAGCTTGGCACAGGAATTAGGCCTGCTTGAACTGCTAAAGGATATACATAACCAATTGGCAAACACCTACGCTGCCCGAAACGATTTCAGGAATGCCTTTGAGCACCATAAACAATTTAAATCATTCAACGACAGCATCTTTAATGCCAGCAACGTTAAGAAAATTGCCGACCTGGAGAGTGCATATCAACATGATAAAGAACGTCAACTCTTTGAAGCCGAAAAACAGAAAAAAGATTTAGCCATAAAGAGTCAGCGGACTATTATATTAACCCTGACAGTTGCCTTTTTTTTTTATTACTCTTTGCATCAACAATTTACCGTTTATACGCACTAAAGAAACGGACGAACAAAAAGCTACTTCAGCAAAAAGCTAAAATTGAAGAACTCAACGAAGAGTACATCACGATAAACGAGATGCTTACTGCCTCAAACGAGGCTTTGGTAGAGGCCAAACACAAGGTTGAGGAGAGTGAAGAAAAACTTCAGCTCATCATTAAAAACTCGAACGATATCATTTTCTTGATAGATGACAAACAGAAAATTCAGTTCATCAGCAATGTGGCAGCAAAAATCACTGGCTTCACTGTGGAGGAGATTAAACAATCATTCGCAGATTTAATTCATCCTGACGACAAAGCAGTAGTATCGCAACATTGGCAACAAATTTTGCATCACGATACGATGAACAACACAGTTCAATTCCGCTATCGACAAAAGAACAATGGCTACCTGTGGTTTGAAGCAGTAGCTCAGAATCTTTCTAGAAATCCGGCCATTGGTGCAGTACTTGCCAACATCAGAAATATTGATGTTCAGAAAAAAGCCGAAGCGGCTTTTCTTGAGAAAGAAGCACTACAAAAAAAGCTATTGCAACTGGAAATAGAAAAAATAAACGATGAACTTGATAAGAACCAAAAGGCGATGACCGCTGCGGCACTTAAACTTGTTCAAAATTCGGAACGGGACGCGCAGAGTATCAAAACTCTGGAAGAGATACTTAAAATCTCGGATCAGGGTGTTCAGGAGAGCATCAAATCACTCATTTCAAACTACAAACATCAGGCTTACAACTCCAACTGGGATGAGTTTGAGATATTATTTCAGAAAGTTCATCACTCTTTTCATGACAAGCTAAATGAGCAGTACCCCGACCTAACACCCAATGAAAGGAAATTGTGTGTATTCCTGAAACTAAATATGAGTAACAAACAGATTGCACAAATCACGTTTCAATCGGAAGAAGCACTCAAAAAAGCCCGATTGCGTTTAAGAAAAAAGCTCGAAATTGAAAGAGACACCAACTTGATTGCACATATCCAGAGTTTGTAACTAGAACGATGTCACCTTTTTCATCCATTCAACATCAATATAAAACAATAACTAACAACACATTACAAGAAAGTGGACAACACCAATGTTGGCGTTGTCCACTTTTTGTCACCCCCTGCTATTCTTGACTTTTTCATTTGCTGTATAGTTTTGCCAGACGAATTTTCTTGATTGTCCTCTCCCTGAGCGGTTGAACAACTGCTCCACACAGAAGGCTCTAAAGTATGATTCCATAACTTTTTAAAATCTGGCAAATGAAAACACATTTACTTTTTCTATTTTTTTATCTGGCCATGCTGCAATCCGGCTTGTCGCAATCGCAGGACCAGTTGGATGAATTTAAAGCGAGCACGCTAATTTTTCAAAGCAAATACTACAAAGCAAACGTGTGGGATGTGTTTCGCTCACCGGCAGAACCCAATGCAGGTAATCAGTGGAACCTTTACAATTTTAGTATGCCATACGATGCTAAAACAAGAACCCGAATTAATTGGGGAACAGGTAACAATCGATATTTGGCATTCGACCTGGTTTTGTCTGATTTAGGACATTATGAGGACGACCTATTCGGCTCTATGAATCGATACAACATCATTATAAAATTGTATGAAGCAGATGGCCGATATGTAAAAGATATATGTGATTATGGGGTTTTAATGGGATTTGGCGACAAAGGATTCCTATTCAATCAAAACAACTATTACGGCACTTTCTTTACAAATGAAGCGCATACTTCAGCCAGCTCATTAAGCTAAACGCCAACCACAGGACGAATTACGAAACTATCGGAAATTAAAAGTTACAGCTATTCGCCTCAATTGTTTAAACCCTCTGCAGCGATTACCACCTTTGAGCACAATGGTGAGCTGCAACAGGTTGCTATTGCTACTAACTCAGCCTATACAATATCGGGTACAGTTTCAGCCATTGATGTTGGCAATTATACGGTAACCGTTACGCTCAACGACAAAACTAACACCTCTTGGGTTGATGGCACAACCGACGATGTGACCATCAATTGGAGCATCACAAAAGGCACTTATGACATGAGCAATTCCGGCTGGGACTATACTGAGCCATTCACATGGGATGGCACTCCAAAAACCGTTTCGGTCACCGGCCTGCCATCAGGTGTAACTGTTTATGGCTATACTGGAAATACGGCAACAAGTGTAGGCACATACAATGCCACATCAACTCTGGCTTATGATCAGAATAATTACAATGCACCAGTTATGCCGGAACTGAGTTGGTCTATCAAACACCTCGAAGTAGCTAAATCCATTGTGAATGCAGGCAGCTTTACATACAATGGCAATGCGCAGAGCATTGACATCCCATCAAACAACTATTATTCTGTCACCGGAACTACGACAGCTGTTAATGTTGGAAATTATGCGGCAACAATATCCTTAAAGGATAAAAACGGTTCAGTTTGGGTTGATGGCACAACCGATGATGTGACCATCGACTGGAGCATCGCAAAAGGCACTTATGACATGGGCAATTCCGGCTGGGACTATACTGAGCCATTCACATGGGATGGCACTCAAAAAACCGTGTCAGTTACCGGCCTGCCTTCAGGTGTATCTGTTGATGGCTATACTGGAAACACGGCAACCAGTATAGGCACATATAATGCCACAGCAACTCTGGCTTATGATCAGAATAATTACAATGCACCAGTTATGCCAGAACTGAGTTGGTCTATCAAACACCTCGAAGTAGCTAAACCCATTGTGAATGCAGGCAGCTTTACATACAATGGCAATGCGCAAGCCTTAGACATTTCTGTAAGCAATCACTACTCTGTGTCAGGCGTTGTATCATCAAAAAATGCAGGCGATTTTTCGGCAAGAGTATCGTTAAACAACAAAGAGGCTTGTTTTTGGAGTGATGGCACAAATGATGACATCATCATTCTCTGGAGTATTTCCAAAGCCTCGTACAACATGTATGGTGCCGAATGGAATTATAGCGAGCCATTCATCTGGGATGGCACCCCAAAAACGGTGTTAGTGACCGGTCTGCCATCAGGTGTGTCAGTTCAAAGCTACTTTGAAAACTCAGCCACTCATGTTGGTACCTATACTGCTACAGCATTGCTGAACTATGACGAGCTAAACTATCACGAGCCTGCCATTGCACCTCTTGTCTGGGAAATAAAACCGGGATATACAAACCTGAATATCATCAAACTATGGGATAACGTTTTGGCAGTAAGCAATGGCAATAAATACGAAGAAATTAGAAACGCTTCATACAATTGGTACAGAAACGGCATTTTGCTTCAAGGCAACCAGCAATATATCAGTTTTGAGGGTGCTATCCCTGCCGGTTCATACAAGGTGGAGATCATTATTGATAACCACGTGGCGCTTTCGTTGGATTACGTTGTGCAATCGGGCGCAGTAGCCATCGCCTATCCAAATCCAGTGCAGACAGGAGGCTCTCTGGTAGTGGAACTGGGTGAAGAAAGGCCTGCCGGAGAGCAAGCGGAGGTGCTCAACACAACGGGATACCCTGTGAAGGCATCTGTGGAACGACAAGCTACCGGTTATCGCATTTCAGGAATTTCAACACCTGGAACCTATTTTGTGCGTGTATTTAAGACTGGCCAAACCATCACCACCTTGAAAATTATCGTGAACTAATTCCTGTTTAAACACTTTTCAACAATGAATAAAAATCACATTATATATGCAATGCTGTTGATACTATTATCTGCATCATCTCTGGCATTTGGACAAACTGACAGCATAAAAGGCAAGCATTCTCTGGAGTTCTCAATCATTCCTTCATTTAATCGTTTATCATACAAAAGTGCCGACAACAGCAGTGAGGGTGCACTGGGCTTGGGTCTCAAGTTTGGATATACGTACCATTTAACAAACCGTTGGGGACTTGGTGTAGGTTTGCGCTATCAACCTTTTTCTTCCAGCTATAAAAATCAAGGCTACCAAATAAGTTCAGAATTGTTGACTGAGCCCAATGGGCACAACTACATTATCAATCAAACACTCAACAACACCGAAAAGCAGCGTGTGAAGTACCTGATGATACCTGTAGTTGCAAGTTACCGATTCCCCATAAACGAGAAGATTTCCATAAGACTGGCCACGGGAGCAGCCTACGGTTTGGCTTTTGCAGAAAAACTCACATTCAGCTCTGGAAGCCTTCAACGAGCCGCATATTTCCCAGATAACGATTTGGTTGTGGATAATCTTCCGGAACAGTCGTTCGGATACTTCAATGACTATGTAAACATGGCATCGGGAAAACAATTTAAAAATACAATCATGGGCATAGGTGAAGTTGGTGCCGAGTATGCCATGAATGACAAATGGCTCATGACTGCCGCGATGAGTGGCGTAATAGGTAGCGATATAAAGAAAAATAACGAATCCCTTCTTCAACACAACGGATATTCGGGTGTTACCTCATCCAATTACGTTGGAGCAGTGAAACCGGTATCGTTGGGACTAGCGTTGGGTATCATCTATCGTTTTGGACGGAATCACCAAAAACCTGTTGAGTATGTTACTGTGGCACCTTCCATTAGCCCGAGAATTGAAACTGTTCCCGAAAATATTCCCGAAGAGGTTGAAGAACCAGTTGCAGAGAATGAGGAAGTAATAGCGGAGGTTGAGGACGTGATTGTGATTGATATCCATGAGGAAGATACGTCGCTCGATGAATTAAGAGAAAAAGTTGACCGCTTCAATGAAAGTGATGTCATCCAATTCAGCTTCAACAAACTGGAGATGAGAGAAGAGACAAAAACTTTGCTGGATAGGCTCGTAAAAACTATGGCTGAGAGCCAGACTGAAACCATAGTTGTAGGTCACACATGCAGTATTGGTAGCGATGCCGCCAACCATCGGGTAGGCCTTGAACGTGCCAACAGCGTGAAGAGGTATCTGGTTCAGAGGGGCGTTGCAGCAGAGAAGATTCATATTGAATCGATGGGCGAAATAAACCCCAAATATCCCAACGACACACCCATTAACAGAGCCAAAAACCGTAGAGTTGAAATTATCGTGAAATAAGGAAACACTCCTGTCAAAACCATTCAAATCACTAATATTCAGGGCTGGACTCATGAGATCCAGCCCTAATCAATTTACTCGCACCCTAAGAAGTGATATACAGTAAAGGGGAACATAGAAATAAGGGCAAATTAGAACAAAATGTGGGCTTCGTTCTTATTTGCCGATACAAAAATTGATGCGTGGTTGAATCAATGTCTTTGGTATAGGGAGAATTTCACACGGTCAAGTATAAGAGCAGTAGCGGAATTCAAAGTGATTACCTGTCCGCTTTCACAAAAGTATATTAAATGCACAGACCTTGAATTTACCACCGCACCCGTTATTGCTCTTATACAATGTGGGCAATAGTTATTATCTGCCACCACTAAGCACCTTAAGAAAGGTATACTTCTTCGTAATCAAAAACAGTAAATACACAAGGCATAATGCAATAAGAATTTGAGCAATTATTTTTATTATTGGATTTTCTATGAAAGTTGACAATAAAGGATATGAAATCACAATGACTGGAGAATGATATAAATGTAATAAGTATGAAAACCTTCCAGTATTGAAAGAACGAAATTGTACGTCTATCAATAGTATGAAAACTAAAAAGGATAAAGGAAATTTTAAATAATCAATATAAAACAGACTTAGAATAATACTTAAAATTATTGTTGTGATAATTAAGAATTTCTTGTCAAAATGATTGTTATACTTAGAGTATAAAACACCAATTAAAAACAAAAAGGCTACATCTAATCTTAAAATTAGAGCGCCAATCAATAAGTAAGGTATTATAACAAATAGGGTTTTAAATTCCTTTTGAGTGATTAATGCAATAATTGAAAAAATTATAAAAATATCTCTTATAAAATATGTAGGAGGATTTATAGGGGGAGAATTAAATGAAAATAATCCTTCTGTTATTAAAGAGGAATCAAAACTCAATCTATTCAAAGTATCATATCCTAAAAAATAATAAGCAATTAAAACTAAGACTAAAACAATAATATTAGCTATTAGATAAGGGATAGCTAAACTTCTAATTTTTCTTAAAAATAGATTCTGTTTACGTCTAGATATTTCGTAATATAAATATCCAGAAATTATTGAAAGAATAGCAGTTCCAAAAGTTGGAATTCTTTCTACAATAAAATAGGCTACACCATATTCTAATTCATTCCTAGTATGCGTAAATACAATTAATATAACTGCAATTAGTCTAATCAATTCTATACTTGATTTCATTTTCTTAATTATTGCCAACGGTCAAATATATGAAATCTTGGGGTTTGCGGGCTTCGTCACTGTCTGCCGTTACAAATGCTGGTGCGGGGCAGAATATTTCAAGCAACCACCTAAACCCCAATATTTTATATATGATGTTGAACTAAATCCCTCCGGGATAGCCTCTTTCAAAAATAGCATTAATCTTTTTAGATGCAAGCCGTTATAACTGCATTACTCATTTTTAAATTATGCAGTTATGAGAAAGAAAACAACCTTAACGATTGTAGAGCGCGCCCTCGTTCTTGTTCCGGAGTTTAAGGCCAGGGCTTTAAAGATGGAGCATCAGGTGGTACTTCGTGGACAGAGTCAGAGCACTCTGAATAATTACATTCGGCGCATAGCGCTGTTTGTTATCCATTTTAAACAACTGCCCGAAGACGTCACCGAAGATGAAATCAACGAGTATCTGGTGGCTTTGGCACGCGATGTCAAGGCTCCTTCGCGGAGCAGTTTCAAGCACATGGTTTATGGCCTAAGGTATTACTACCGTTTGCTGGGCATGAACAAAAAGGCCATTGCTTTGCCTTCATTAAAGCAAGAGAGCAAGTTGCCGGTTGTGCTGAACCGCCAGGAGCTAAAGATGCTATTTTCGGCACCTACGCTGCTTAAGCACCGAATTATCCTTACGCTGATCTATTCTGCCGGATTACGGGGGCAAGAGGTCATCAACCTTAAGATATCCGATATTGACTTTGAGCGCATGGTCATCCACATCCGCCAGAGCAAATACAAGAAAGATCGGATTGTGCCTTTGTCCGCCATAATGGTCATCGGGCTCAAAAAATATCTCAGAGCCGAGAATCCGCATGTTTGGCTATTCAATGGCAAAGAGGCTGATGGTCGCTACAGCGTCAAAGGATTATCCTGGGTTATGCGGGAAAGCCTTAAAAAAACCACCATCTCTAAAAACGTGAACCTTCACTCCTTACGCCACACGTATGCAACCCATTTATTGGAGCAGGGCTTAAACATTGTAACCTTACAGGAGCTTTTGGGTCATGCCGACATCACAACAACCATGATTTATCTTCACACAGCCCAGTGTCAGCATATCACTCCTCACAGCCCCTTAGACACACTCTATGGAAAAGCCATACAAAAGCAAGCATGAACTGGCTGATGTTGTTTGCCAATTTGGAGGAAGTTTGTTGCAGAGCGGGGAGTTATCGCCCAAGCAGATCAAAGTCTTTCACAACCTTGTGCAGTGCCGTACGGCCGCTTTGGGTGGACATGAGCAGGTGTGTGATGATTGCGGAGTCATACACTACCGTTACAACAGCTGTCGCGACCGACATTGCCCCAAGTGTCAGGGAACCAAACAGGCGCTCTGGATTGAAAAGCTGATTAAATCAACACTTGCAGTCAAACACTACCATCTCATTTTCACCGTGCCTCATGAGCTCAACCAGATTTATCTTTGGGACAGGAGACTTTATTGCAATATTTTGTTCCACGCCACCAGAGGTATACTGCGCAGCTTTGGGTACACGCATTACGGTTGTGAAACCGGAGCCGTTGCGGTGTTACACACTTGGGGGCAGAACCTTTCATTGCATCCGCACTTGCACTGCATTGTTCCGGCAGCAGGATACTCGTTGTCGGGAAAATGGCGCCACATCGGCAAATATGAAAATTATCTCTATCCGGTGCACCAGTTGAGTGCTGCCTTTAAAGGTAAATTTCTGGACAGCATAAAAAGAGAACTGCGAAAACTATCTGCAATGGATGGCTTCAAAGTCTGCATTGAAGCGGCTCATCAAAAAAAGTGGGTCGTCTATTGCGAACCCTCAATGGCTGGCGCCGAACATGTCATCAGGTATCTGGGGCAATACACCCATCGCATTGCCATCAGCAACCAGCGGATATTGAATGTTGACTCAACAAACGTCACTTTCGTAGCTAAAGACTACCGCGACCGCGCACAAATAAAACCGGTATCCCTGAAAGGAGAAGAGTTTCTGCGTCGATTCTCTTTGCATGTTATGCCAGATGGTTACGTGCGTATCCGTCGGTTCGGCATTTATCATCACACCACAAAACTCCATCTGGATTTGCAATTTGTGCCCGATGAAAAGCCTGACATTGACCAGATGACAGCTAAACAAAAGCCCGAAACGGCTCCAGAGCGCATTTTAAGATTGACAGGATTTGACATAACCAAATGTCCGCATTGCAAAACGGGTCGTCTGATTGTCATCAGAACCCTGCCCAGGATTCGGTCACCCGCAGGGCATCTGCCTTCTATGCTTTTTGATAAGTTGCAGTAACCAACATTACATTCCCTTTAAAAACTTCATTCACATGAGGTTCGGCATCGTATTGCCTTGACGGGTGGGTTTTAAGCCCAAAAGAAGCTGGTTTTCAACATTTGAAACACAAAGACCACTCTTCTCTTAAACCGAAAAGGTTAAAAACAGCACGAACGCAGCATAGGCGTTCTTGCCAAAAACATCAAAAACCAACAAAAAGTCCATAGCTGCCAGTTGTAGTCCTGACGGGATGTCGTTCAACCTGGAATAATCGCTGGGTCGTTCCGACCGCTCATATTCCTATATATTGGCTGTAGTTTTTCAATTCATGTCTTTCTTATCAGATTCTATTTCAAGTTTTTCCCATAGACTATAATAGTATTCTTCTGCTTTATCAATCTCATCATAGATTGCGTTGCTTTGCCATGTTAGAAAATTTGATATTTTACTCATTGTAATACGAAAATTCTCTAAGTCTATATTTGTTCTTTTCAATGAAGGCTTTCTCTCTTCCGATTTATCAGTAGGAAATCTAAAATTCATTGAAAAAGTATCGATTTCTTCAAATTCACTTATTAATCTCTCCATATTTTTCAATACCGTTTCTTCTGGCTTTTGATACTTGTTTATATTAGAACTCAAACTAACATACTTATCCCATAAACTTTTTAATTTATGGTCGCAAGGGAATGTATATTTCTCAATCCGAACATAGTTCAGTCCATTAATTAATTCTTTTAGACTTAGTTCGATATATTGCCTAGATAAGAATACAATTGGATATACTAAGTGATTAGAAATATAAGCACTACCATCCAATTGTTCAAATAGTTTCTCTGCTGCTAATCTATATGCTTCAGAATAAACCATAAACCATTTTTTCCCTGACCGCAAAATTGCATTGTGACGATAATCAATATTGCAATCATTAAAAAGTCTATCTGTGTCATTGGGTAATTCAATTGAAAAATCATATTTACTAGGTTCAAAATCTTTCATAATTTATGGAATTATTTATATGTCGCACTTAAAATTCTGACTAACGGTAAAAATTCAATTTCATAAAAAACACTTATTCAACACTATACCATTTTACCGTTATCTTAAGTAATCAATGTCTTTGGTATAGGGAGAATTACAGCCAACTCTTTTATATCATCAATATTATCAATACATCAAAAACATCAATTCATCCTAAAACTAATCAAATTTAATTAGCTCCATTCACCCAAGTTGACGAATTGCGCAGTATGTTCTATTAATACCATGAGGTAATCTGATAATCATTAAACATTTACCATTGCTCATCAAACAACATAAGCTCCCATGAACTATAAACTACTAAACACTGTACTTATTACTCCCCATCAAATGGAACACTAAATCCCCAACAAAAGAACATATAACTCCCTTGCATCTGGAAAAATAACTACATGCGTCATGTACTTATAAGTACATGATGCATTGAATTATAAATCCAATAATTACAACTCAGTCAGGAAAACATTGCGCATAAGGAGTAGCTTATTTTAATATTGCCACCGGATACAATTTCTGAACAGCCAATTTCTTGTGCTTTCGCAGATAGGTACGCAGTTCCAAATGGTATTTACCCGGCACAAGATGGTCTGGTATAAAAAACATGAGTTCGGTGGGCGCGTTTTTTATGAGGTGGGGTACTTTTGTTTCTGCTTTATTTGAATCAATCAGATAGATTCCACAATCGGGTTTGTCGAGCGAAATTTTAAGTAGTTTACCGCGCAGTGAAACCATTTGTCCTGCATTCACACTGTTGTTTGTGTCACCATTCTTCAAATTGATAAGCGTATTAATTTGCGGCATGGATGGGACTGCATCCACTTTTATAACCGGGATATTCTGGCAAGTCTGCAAAAGTCTTTTTCCTGCCCGTAAGTTGAGGTTTAAAACGTGCTTCTGGGGATTAAATGTCTCTTTTGAATTTTTAAAAACACCTTTGATGCTGTGCGTGACACTAAAAAGCTCGGTATTGATGCTGTTTCCTTTACTTAAGATATTACAAACGGAGCGGTTAAACTCTTCAATGGTAGCCAGTGCTTCAGCTTTGGTAATGGTTGAGCCTCTGCTAATCATATCTTCAATAATATCCTCAAGGTACATCGTTTTGTTACCTGTGGGGATGGCTACATGCTCATCAGGACTTTGAGACCGTATGAGTTTGTTTTGGGTTAGTCGGTATTTTAAAGCCATTAGATTGTATTATAAAATTATTGCACAGACGTGAGCAGTCACATCTGTGCAAAATACATAATTAATTGGTTTTATTCTATTGCAGATACGTTAAAACCAGCGCATTTCTATCTCCACAAACAGAAGATGTTAAGCCTGTTAGCTTAAATCCCGACCTGTCCGGTTGTCAGTGCACATGCCCTTGTGGCATTTCGGGTGCTTTTGCCGGTTTAATGGTTTTGGTAACCTCGCCACACATGAGCATGGCATCGCCAAAATAGGGATTACGGATTTCATCCACATTGCTGAGCCAGGAGGCGCCTTTGTCGTCGAAGGCCATGGGGCAATACTGAACATAGACGATAATCTCGGCGGGGCCAAACGATTCAAATGCGAGGATAATGGCATCCGAAACTGTTTCGAAATGATGCCTCACCTCCTCTATGTCACCTGCGTGGCCAATGTGTTGCGTGGCATTCACCATATTACCGGACAAGGTTTGCCAGACGCTTTCGGCCTGTGCTGAAATGCCCTCAACTTTAACACTTCTCACTTTGGCCAACAGGTTGGCAGACATCCGCTTTGAAGCCGCAAAATCGCCTGCCACCAGTGCGTCCTTTAACTGGTAATACACTG
Source organism: Alkaliflexus imshenetskii DSM 15055 (assembly GCF_000517065.1). Lineage (GTDB taxonomy): Bacteria > Bacteroidota > Bacteroidia > Bacteroidales > Marinilabiliaceae > Alkaliflexus > Alkaliflexus imshenetskii. The sequence goes on from NZ_KI912105.1 coordinate 384,032, forward strand.
CCACCAGTTTATCCATCTCTTGTTTAAAGGCCGTTGGCACATCCACACTTTTATCTACGGGACGTTGCATCATGCTGTACTTCCCACTCAGCTGGGCAGCGGCATCCAGGGCAAACGCGCCATTCACCACCACCTCTTCGCCGGGCAGCAACCCGTCAACAATTATCTGGTAATCGCCGGCACGAGCACCCAGCAACACTTCGCGCATCTCGAAAGATGGGTTTTCACGATTTGGAACCCGTACATAAACGACTGAGCGTGGCCCCGTCCATAAAACCGCTGACGTGGGCACCTGCATCGACAAGGCCACTTCTGTTTTAACGGTAGCCCTGACAAACATATCAGGTTTAAGCAGGCCGTGGGGATTTTGAACCTCCAGCCTCACCCCTGCCGTCCTGGTTTGAGGGTTCAACACCGGGTCGATATAGGTCACTGCTGATGAAAAATGCTGGCCGGGCAGCGATGCCACGCTAAAATCGACCGCGGAACCTTTACGAATCCATCCAAGGTCCGTTTCATAGGCATCAAGAAGCACCCACACCTGCGACAAATCAGCTGTTTGAAACAAGACACTCCCGCGCGTCACATAATCGCCGGCGGCAATGTTACGCGCAATCACCGTTCCCGATCGCGTTGCAACCACATCAAGACGTGCAGCATCGCTGCGGCCGCTTTCCAGGTCGGCAATCTGCTCCTCCGTGAGATTCCATAAACGCAACTTCTCCTTTACAGCCTCATAAACCTGTGGTTGTCTCTCCTTAAACTTTGCGGCCTCAATCAACTCCTGTCCGGCCGAAACCAATTCAGGCGAATAGATGGTGGCAAGCTTTTGCCCACGCGTCACCTGCTGACCGGTAAAATCCACAAAAAGGCGCTCTATCCGTCCGGAGAAATCGGCAGTGATGGCCGATAACCGCTGCTCATTCACCGACACCCTGCCCGTTAGAACCACCTCCTTGCCCGATGCCCGTTCAAGGACTTTCTCGGTGCGGATATTGGCCAATGCCACCGCCTGGGGCGACATGGTATAAACAAAAGGACCATCATCACTCATGCCGCCACCCTGCGCAACCGGTGTCAACGCCATGCCACACAGAGGGCAATCACCCGGCTCATCCTGTCGGATTTGAGGGTGCATGGAACAGGTGTACTCTGTATGTTCATCGGCATGTGCGTGTCCGTGATGGTCGTCATCGTGACCACCTCGTGGAATAACAATTACCGCAATGAGTAAACCGGCCAATAATCCGGCCAGTATTAATATCCATTCACGTTTATTCAATCGTATCATGTTTTTCAGTTTTCGTAATTTATTGAAATATGGTTTGGCCTGTTATAACCCGGCCAACAAGGCCATGCGCGCCAAAGCCAATTGTCTGTCGGCCTCAGCACGTGCCGCCTGAAGCTGGTAATCCACCAGCTGATTTTGCAAACGCACAAGCTCATCAAAATCGGCCCCTGAGACAGAATAGCCTCGTATCAGAAGATTTAAAACCTGTTGTGCCAACTCCTTTTGGCGGGCATAGTGCCCCATGCGGCGTTCGGCATCGCGTAAAGCACTCTCAGTTTGGTGGTAGTCCGATGTCAGTTGGTTCTGCACATCCACCTGCTCTGCCACAGCACTTTCCCGCAAGAGGGAAGCTTCACGCACCGAAGCATTGTATTTTCGTCTCCAGATGGGAATGGATACCGATACCATAGGCATGAGCATGTTGTCGCCATTCATCATGTTTGGATTTCCGGGTCGCGGTTCAAATACGCTATACTGAAGACCCACACCAAACATGGGCAGTCCCATCTTCCGGTTCATCCGTTCCATCGCCTCATAAGCCTGTTCCTCCTGGCGAACCATCTGCAACATGGGATTCTGCGTATAGATTGCATCCAGAGTGATAATCTGCATGTCTGATTCAACATGTGCCTCCTCAGAAACCTCCACCGGGGCATCGGCAGGCCTGTTTAGCAGACTGTTAAAACGTGCCTTCTGAGCCATCAACTCATCGGCCAGGGTCTCCGCTCTTACCTGAAGCTCGTTAATTTCCATCTGCAAACGCAGCACATCCGACAATGTGCCACCACCCTGACGGTTCATGCCCGACATGGAACCCGGCATGGACATGGGCTGTGAAGCGTTGGTGCTGCCCACATTGCCCGAGGTGCCGCCCATGCCAGCCATCCCTCCCATGCCGCCGGCCGATTGGTCAATACCCATATTGTAGCCCGGTGAAGACCCACCGGCGCCCGATGCCGTTACCTCTGCACCGTTGCCGCGTATCCGCTGAATGGCAATTTCTTCGAGTGACTGAAGCGTTTCAATCTGCTCATCCAAAAAGCGGAGTTCCTCCTTTATAAGCCACATGCGCCACCATACGGTTCTCACATCATACCAAACCATTGCACGACGCTCCCTGAAGGTTTCGTACATGGCCTGCGCCATCAGGCGAGCCTCGTCGCGGGCTGCCCCGTTAGTCCCGAACCAGGGAAACATCTGCATGAGTGTTATATCTGCCACCTGGTTGCCTGCGTAACGCTCCATAGGCTTTAAAAACAGCCCGAAGGAGAGCTGCGGGTCGGGCAGCGCACCTACCTGCGGCACTTTTTCCAACGCCGAATAATACGCCAGATAGGATGCTTTTAATCCGGGATTGTTTTCGCCGGCAATCAGCAAATAGTCGTTGAGCGACTGTCCCCGCAAGGGCATCACAAACGAGGCAGATATCCAAAGAAATAGTATCAATATATTATGCTTCATCACGTTTCATTTTTAGTTCTTCCCTTGCCGAATAAAGCACCGGCACCACAAACAAGGTAATAAGGGCAATGGTCATGCCGCCAAATGCCGGGATGGCCATGGGAATCATAATGTCAGCCCCCCGTCCCGAAGAGGTGAGTACCGGCAGCAGTGCCAGTATGGTGGTGGCTGTTGTCATGAGACAGGGGCGTACCCGTTTCATACCTGCCTCCAAAACGGCAGCCCTGATTTCTTTAACATTCTCCGGGCGATGCTTCTTAAAACTTTGCGTGAGATAGGTGGCGATGACCACACCATCATCGGTGGCAATACCAAACAGCGCGATGAAACCGACCCAAACGGCCACACTCAGATTATAGGGTCGGATTTGCATCCACTCCCTGAGGTTGGTGCCAAAGAGTCCCACATCCAGAAACCAATCCTGCGCATAGAGCCATATCATCATAAACCCGCCTGAGAATGCCAGAATGATGGCAGAAAAGATGATAAACGAGGTGCTGACAGAACGGAATTGAAAGTAGAGTATCAGGAAAATCACGATTAAAACCAACGGTACCACGATGGACAGACGCTTCTCGGCTCGTATCTGATTTTCGTAGCTGCCTGAAAACTGGTAGCTGACGCCCGCCGGGACCACCAGCTCGCCACTGGCAATTTTATGGTCGAGATAGTTTTGGGCATCCCTCACCACGTTGCCCTCGGCAAATCCCGACTGCCGGTCGAACAGCACATAACCCACCAAAAAGCTGTTTTCGCCCCGAATCATCATGGGACCCGAGCGGTACACCACCTGCGCCAGCTCTTCCAAGGGCACCTGGGTGCCCGATGCTGTGGGTATGAGGATGCGCTTCATCTGCTCGGGGTCGTCGCGCCATTCGCGCGCGTAACGCAGCCTGATGTTGTAACGCTCGCGCCCTTCGATGGTGGTGGTAAGCGGCATGCCGCCAATGGCCACTTCTATGTAGTGTTGCAAATCGGCCATGTTAAGTCCATAACGCGCCAAAGCCCGACGGTCAGGCTCTATCTCCAGATAGGATTTCCCCAGACTTCGGTCGGCAAAAACGGCCTGTGGCTTCACGGTAGGCACCTCCTTAAGCAGTGCTTCGAGCCGCATACTGAATGCCTCGATGGTTTCCAAATCGGGGCCAAACACCTTAACCCCCATAGGTGCCCGCATACCTGTTTGCAACATGACCAAACGGGTTTCGATGGGCTGAAGCTTCGGCGCCGAAGTAACCCCGGGGATGTCACTGGTGGCCATGGTTATCTCCTGCCAGATGTCGTCCGGCGTTTGAATATGGTCGCGCCATTGCCTGAAATAGTGTCCCCGACGGTGCTCAACCAAATAGTTGGTTACCGATGTAAGCGGTACTTCCCGCATCAGTGTGTCAACCGTTTGGTTACCGACATGCAAAACCACCGCCTTCTCACGCACAAAATAGAGACTAGACCCTTCTCCCAGCGAGACACCCTCCAGCTTAATCGCTCCACCGGTAGTCTGAACGACATCGGCATTTAAAAGAAACCGTCCGTGGCGGTCGACCCGGAAACGGATGGGATAACCATTGACATCGGTTACATACTCCGGCTTATAGAGAATCACATTCTCAAACATAGACATAGGCGCGGGATCCAGCGCACTTTCGGCACGGCCGGCTTTCCCCACTACGGTCTCCACCTCGGGTATGGCTTCCACGCGCAAATCCAGTTGCCGCAGATAGTTGATATTGGCCTCCATGCCAGAGTGTGGCATGCTGGTAGGCATCAATAGAAAAGCACCTTCATCCAGCGAGGGCATGAACTCCTTCCCCAGTCCGGGAAACGCATGAGCCAAAGTGCTCCACACCTTATTGGTCCGGATGTTGTAACCTATAGAGTCTGTCATCTTGGGAACAAATCCAAAAACCCGGTTGAATCCGAGCCATACATTCAGCCCAAACAATACAATTAAGACCGGCACCAGCAGAAATGCCTTTTTATGCTCTAAACACCAGGCCAGAATATGCGGGTAGAACCTTATAAATACTTTGAAAGTTCCAAGAATGACCAAAATGATGAAGAGTACATAAAGGAAATTCGTGAATGTGGAATTCTTTACGCCCAACGGCAGCCACTCACTAGCCAACAGCCATGAGATGGCAAGGGTTACAAGTCCGGTCACTACCAGGTCATGATAATCGGTCAATAATCTGCGCAGACTATCATGTTTAATCTTTCCGGCCATCGCCAAATGGTAAAGCATGCCATTCACCCCTAGCAGGATAAGCACCACTCCAGCCCAGGGAAGCCACCAAACCGCCACCAAACCGGCTACCAGCGATAATCCGTTCAACCAAAAACGAACCTTTCGGCCATCCGTCTTGATACCCAAAAGCCAGTGGGCCATGGCCGGCATCATCACCACGGTGATTATCAGCGCAGCAATCAACGCAAAGGTTTTTGTGAAAGCCAGCGGTCCAAAAAGCTTGCCCTCGGCCTGTTGCAGGGTAAACACCGGTAAAAAACTGATGATGGTAGTAGAAACCGCGGTTAATATGGCCGGCATCACCTCAGTGGCAGCTTCATAAACCACGGTGAGCAATGGTTTGCCGGGCGGCGATTCATCCTTATGCCGGAGAATATTTTCACTCAGAATAATGCCCAAATCCACCATGGTACCGATGGCAATCGCGATGCCTGAAAGTGCCACGATGTTGGCATCTACCCCCACATACCTCATCATGATAAACGACATGAGCACGGCGAGCGGCAACAGCGCCGAAATCATCAGCGAAGCTCGCAAATTCAGCACCATCACAATGATGACGATGATGGTAATGAGTATTTGCAGACTGATGGCCTCATAAAGGGTGCCCAAAGTCTCATAAATAAGTTGGGTGCGGTCGTAAAACGGCACAATGGTAACCCGCGACATGGTGCCATCCGCCAACTCACGCACTGGCAGCCCGGCAGAAATTTCGGCAATTCGTTGTTTCACATTGTCGATTACCAGCATGGGGTTTTCGCCATAACGGCCCACTACCACCCCGCCAACTGCTTCAGCTCCGCCCTTATCGAGCACACCGCTATGGCCACGTGGCGCCGGGCCCATAGTCACCCTGGCCACATCTTTTATCCTGATTGGCACGTTGTTGGCCACCCGCACCACCCCCTCTTCTATGTCGTTGATGGATTTAACATACCCCAGACCCCGCACGTAGTACTCCACCATGTTCATCTCCACGGTGGCAGCCCCTACATCCTGATTGCTGTTTCGCACGGCATCCACCACCTGCATGATGGATACGTTGTGGGCTTTCATGGCCATGGGGTCCATATCGACCTGGTACTCGCGCACATGTCCCCCCACGCTGGCCACTTCGGACACCCCTTCGGAAGCCATCAGCGCGTTGCGTACATAAAAATCCTGTATGCTGCGCAACTCATGCAAGTCCCACCCTCCGGCAGGTGCCCCGTTCTCATCACGGCCCTCCAGCGTGTACCAGAAGATTTGTCCCAATGAGGTGGCATCGGGGCCCAGGGTTGGTGCCACCCCGTCGGGCAGCAAACCAGCCGGCAGCGCATTCAGCCGCTCAAGCAGCCTGGTTCGGCTCCAGTAATACTCTACCTTATCGTCAAAAATCACATAAATGCTGGAAAAACCAAACATAGAAGTACTACGGATGCTCTTTACCCCGGGTAGTCCCATTAAAGCGGAGGTGAGCGGATAGGTAATCTGGTCTTCTACATCCTGCGGACTGCGCCCCATCCATTCGGTAAAAACAATTTGCTGATTTTCGCCAATATCCGGAATCGCATCCACCGGAACAGGATCACGCGGCAAAAAACCGATGTCCCAATTAAAAGGAGCGGTGACGATACCCCAGGCCATAAAAACCATGAAGAGCAAAAATGTCACCAGTTTATTTTCAAGGAAAAATTTTATAACCGGATTAAGCATAAGAGAAAATTTTAATTGCAGGGAGTGGTGCATTACTCCCTGCTAATTAGTACAAGAAAATTTCCGGCAGAATCATAATGCGCTGCCGAACTTTGCCATTAAGAATTACTCCTTAGGGATGCGCTCATACTTACAGCATCCATGAAGTTTCTCATAAGTTGCGTCATCGGCACGAAACTTAGATGTGTCATGACCCGCTTTGGCAATTGCCTGGTGAATTTTCTCTTCGGTGGTTTTTTTGGAATCAAAAGCCACTGTAATTTTCTGCTCTTTGGCATCCCAAACCGCAGTGGTAGCACCGGCCGATTTGGCGGCATTTTCAATACGTGTTTTGCACATACCACACAATCCCTTTACGGTAAATTCTGCATTGGCAGTGGATGAACCGGTTTGTGCATTGACACACCCGGTTATACCGGAAATCATCAGTCCGGCAAACATGGTTAAAGCAAAAATGAAAGTTTTCATAATACATTGATTTTTCTCTTACTTAATATAAACAACCAAGAAACCAAGTGGTTGAGATTTTGAATTACATTTTATCCAGATGCTCAAAATGAGTATCGGATGCAGAGTAAAAGCCAACAAAGCAGTCATTACATTGTGCCCGTCTGCCAGCAAACCCAATAAAGAAGTAGAGAAAAATCAATTAAGATAGACCTGAATGCGGCTCAGGTCCACGGAAGTAATATTATCAGGTGGATGATTAAAACAGTATAAGTTGATTCCCTCAGAGTTGGGAACGCAAAGAAGCGGGGTGTGTAAAGGGGTGTAAAATATCGTGATTTCGGCAACTTTAACCTCCGGTTTTGATGCGGGTTGGTAGTCATCCACACTCATTACGACCACCGCATTGTTACAGCAATCAGATTGCAACGATGAAGTCACATTGCCAGTTAGCTCACAAGCCCCTGTTCCGCAGCCAATATAGGTATCTCCGGCCAGCAATTTGAATTGCGCCAGGGTACCTCCACAATAATGAAAAGCCCCTCCAATAGAAACAGAGAAGAGCAAAGTCAGCAGTGCGGATAATATGGCTTTGATTTTAATCATAGGGTAAAAATATGAAAGAATCTCATAAGAGTTAATAGTATTCACCTTGATTTGTGGTTAATGTAAGGTTAACGCATAAGCGATGCATGAATAAGTCTCCCATAAAAGAATGAAACCGGAACTTCTTATCGAGTCCGGTTCCATTATGCATGTAGTTATAACTTGAACTGCCGTAACAAGGTGGTTGTAATCGTATATCTTTAATGCATCAAACAACCTGAAGTCTGAACAGCGGCGTTTGTCCTGCAGCTTTAATTTTTAAATTTTCCACTTCGGCTGGACTTAGTGGGTCGAGACGGTTACCCAGTTGCAGAGCCAGTTTAAACAGGTTTTCGTTACCTGGCGGGATGGCCAGTGTGATGGGATGCGAAAGTGCAAACCGCAAGCCGGTTAATGCATCCTGCGGTTCGGACAATGGCTCATACCAGCATTTTGGCAGGCGCTCGGTTGTACCTTCTGGCCATGGACCCTTAGCCATCGCTTTAAGAGCAAAAATTCCCATTTGATTTTCATGTGCCCTTTGAAGCACTTGAGGACCAAAGTTTCCGGCATGCCACGACGATGCTGACACAGGAAACATGATGGTATCAAATTCGAAATTATCCATCAGAACCATGGCTGCTTCAACCGTATGTGCCGAAAAACCGATATGCCGAATTAAACCTTGCTCCCTGGCTTCCAGAAAAGCTTCCATGGCACCACCAGGTGCAAAAATCTGATTGACCTCGTCAGCAGTTGATACAGCATGCAACTGGTACAAATCAAAATAATCTGTCTGCAGGTTTTTCAACGACTGCTCCAACTCCTTACGTGCACCATCTTTAGTTCTCTGGGTCGTTTTGCATCCTAGCACCACGTCTTTGCGATAAGGTTTAAGTGCAGGTCCGAGTTTAACTTCAGCATCACCATACGAAGGAGCCACATCAAAATAGTTAACCCCATAATCAATGGCCTCACTCACCCTTTCTGATGCATCATAAGGCGAAGCATCCCTCACCACAATTGCCCCAAAACCAATTACAGATAGTTTCAAGCCAGTGCGGCCCAGCAAACGTTTCTCCAATTTGCCGGGTGCTTTTTCGCGCACTACACACGACAGATTTGCCGGAAAGCAGCCAAGTAAGGCCAGTGCACCCATACTGTTTCTGATGAATTGCCTTCGTTCCATAACAAATTATTTTTTCCAGTTACAATGGAATTAATATAGGGCAAATCAACTCAAATGGCAAGACCGATTTCAAATGTCAATGGCATCACCAAACATCAAACAGACTCTCGCTAAAAACCTAATTTTGAGGAATTCCGAAATTTGAGAAGGAAAACAACAGCATGTTTACTGTGCCAAAGCTGCGAAAAGACTGAAAACACATTGCTAAACAATTGTTAATAAACCCTACCAACCTATCCATCAAGCATCAAGTCGTAGCTCTCAACAAATCACCGCAAGTGCATTCAATATCCCAATTTTACTGCTATGTAACATAAAAAGAACAGAGAGACGTTTATAAATTCCGCTAATAAAGACATACCAACATTCTGATTCATTGCAACAAGAGAAATAAAGAGTAAAAACATCAAGCCATGCACGTAAGGAAATATATCCGAAAAAAGGTAACAAAATGGATGGTAATTACGATATAAAGAAATAAATCTTTAATTGTCTTAAAAAAACAAAATCAAAACAAGCTTAAAAAGGTTTAAATATGGAGATATGTCAGAAAAATCAGTGGAAAAATTATGCTTTACAGCAGAATATTGATACACATAACAAGAATCAGACCAAAGCATACCACTTAAGTACCTAAATATCTACCAAATAACTAAAGCTACATGTTTCAAGACAGTTGTGGTTAATAAATTCTAAAATCGCTCTGTTTACACGGAATTAAAGTAATTTTGCAGTATTCGAAATTTCAAACATTTTAACGATAAGTTCTATGAAAAAGTATCTGATTACAGTCAACGAGAAGCAGTATGAGGTGGAAGTGGCAGAAATCAAATCATCAGCCAGTAAAGTAAACCAAACCCTAAAAACAGCTCCAAAGCTAAAAGCTCCTGTATCTCCAAGTCACATCAAGGAATCCAAACCATCGGCCGGAGGAAAAAAAGTGACTGCACCAATGCCGGGTAGTATCATGAAAGTGTTAGTGAACGTGGGTGATCAGGTAACCAAAGGTCAGGCACTACTGGTTTTTGAAGCCATGAAAATGGAAAATGACCTGACTGCGCCTGCTGACGGTGTAATTGCTGAAATCAACGCAGTTGCCGGAAACACCATGGCTGTTGGTGAAACTCTTATTGTAATTGAATAGACTTACTTAAAAACTGATATGAATAGGGTTAAGATAACAGAAACTGTACTCAGAGACGCACACCAGTCGCTCATTGCGACCCGTATGCGCACTGAGGACATGCTGCCGATTATAGAGAAACTTGACGATATTGGATACCATTCATTAGAATCGTGGGGTGGTGCTACATTTGATGCCTGTATCAGGTTCCTGAACGAAGACCCATGGGATCGCTTACGCAAAATCAAAGACAAAGCGAAAAAGACACCCCTACAGATGCTTCTCAGAGGCCAGAACCTATTAGGATACAAGCATTATGCCGACGACGTGGTGGAATATTTCGTGCAGAAAGCCATTGCCAACGGTATGGATATCATCCGTATTTTTGATGCACTGAACGACCCCCGCAACATTGAAACAGCCATTAAAGCGTGTATCAAGGAAGGTGGTCATGCACAGGCGTGTATCAGCTATACTACCAGCCCGTTTCACAGTCTGGAGCAATTTGCGAAAGACTCAAAAACCCTTGAGGATATGGGTGCACACTCAATCTGTATCAAGGATATGGCCGGATTGCTAAAACCGTTTGATGCCTACGACCTTATCAAAGCCATCAAGGAAACAGTTAAAATACCCATTGTTCTGCACACACACTATACGAGTGGTGTAGGTTCAATGACCTATCTGAAAGCCATAGAAGCCGGAGTAGACGTGGTAGATACTGCCATCTCGCCCCTTGCCCTTGGTACTTCTCAGCCTGCCACAGAACCTTTGGTGGCATCGCTTCAAGGTACTGAAAGAGATTCAGGTCTCGACCTGGTGAAACTGAGCGAGATTGCAGACTATTTCTGGCCGTTCAGAGAGAAGTGGATTGAATCAGGATTGCTCGATACCAAAATGTTGGGTGTAGATGCCAACGCCTTGATTTATCAGGTACCTGGCGGTATGCTTTCGAACCTTGTGTCGCAGTTGAAGCAAGCCAATGCTCTCGACAAGTACGAAGAGGTGCTTAAAGAAGTGCCACGCGTGCGCGAAGACTTTGGTTTCCCTCCATTGGTAACACCTTCGAGCCAGATTGTTGGTACGCAAGCCGTATTCAATGTGCTTATGGGCGAGCGCTACAAAATGGTTCCAAAAGAATCAAAAGGTATTGTGAAAGGTGAATACGGCAGAACCCCTGCCCCTATTTCTGAAGAACTTACCAAAAAGATTCTTGGCGATGAGGAAGCAATCACCTGCCGTCCGGCCGATTTGATTGAGCCTGAGTTGGAAAAAACAAGGGAGAAAATCAAAGACCTGATGATTCAGGAAGAAGATGTGCTCACCTACGCCTTGCTACCCCAGGTAGCTGAAAAGTTCTTTCAGTTGCGTAAGGAAGGCAAACTGGACCAGCCTGTGGAAGAGCCCAAAGCAGCCAAACCTGCTGCCCCAGCCGCTGCAGCTGCCACCGAGGACGACGACGATGAAGTAGCTGCCGTTATCTCAGGTGCCATTGCTGCCATCGAAAGCGAGACTGGCGGACAGTATGCCATTCAGAGCATCAGACAGGTTAGTCCCTGGGTACTTGCCGGAAGAATCAATAGATAATTTTCTGACATAGAATTTCAAAAAGCCTTTCCAGAAATGGGGAGGCTTTTTTTATGGATGACATCAAGGCCAGTTTGTCGCAGTATCTAAAAAAACAGATATTCCGCTTGTAGAAATAAAAGGATAGGTAAAATCAAAATAGCACAACTGAAGAGAACCACAAAACCTTGTTTCATTCTCATCTAATTATCTAACATCTACCCATCTATCATCTAATCATCTAATCATCTAAAAAAAATCAATCCCGCTTTAAAATGGGCATGCTCCAATTGAAATGGATGGAGAGTAACCGGATGATAATAATTACACCGGCCGTGAGCAGCTGATTGAGCGCCGCATCAATGCCTACCCAACGAAGCAAAAGATAAACGAGAGCACCGGCAATACAGGCCGTTGCATAAATTTCACGGTGAAATATCAGCGGCACTTCATTGGTTAGCGTGTCTCGTATGACGCCCCCTACAACGGCCGATGTCATCCCCATCATCACAGCCACAGCGGGATATACGCCAAGGTTCAATGCCTTTTCCAGTCCAATGATGGTAAATACGCCAATACCAATGGTGTCAAACAGGAAAAGTGTACGGCGCAATTTCTCAAGCAAAGGGCGAAACACCATGGCAAGAACCACCCCGGCCAGAATGATGTATAGATAAATGGGTGTGCTGAGCCAGGTCACAGGCGTCACACCCAGTAACAAATCGCGTGTGGTGCCGCCACCAATTGCCGTTACCACACCTATGAACATGGCTCCAAACAAATCGAGACGCCGCTCGGCTGCCGTCAACACGCCACTCATGGCAAACACCATGGTTCCTATATAGTCAAGCCAGGTAATTAATTCCATCGCTCAAAAAAATTAAAACGCAAAGTAAACAAAAATATGAACCCGATCTGACGCAAATAGTCATTCGCAACCTAACATTAATGCATATATGCCATCAATCGCAAATTGATAAACCGTCACCCTATATCAAACAGATTACCACATACCAAACGTTTCGGTGGTGATTATTTTTAGATGGTTAATTTTGATAATACACAACAGCCATATAAAAAGCCTGAATATGAAGAAAATCTACCTGCTCATCATTCTAAGTCTCATCTCATTTGCGCAACTGCGAAGCCAATCATGGAATTTCAGCGATGGCAGCTACAATCACCTGGGAGCAGTTTCGAGTCCGCTAACAATTAATGGATTAACCATTTATGCATCCGACACCCACGGTGTCAATTTTGAAAACCATTCCATCGGCATCTACAGCCGGCGACTAAAACTCAATGGGGGCGGCCAGTTTGTCGATGCAGAAACACCAACAGCCCGTGTACTGGCATTTCAGGTAGATGGCAACACATCCATCAAAATTGCAACCATGAGCAATGGCTCGGCACGTACGCTTAATGTGGCTGCCGGGAATAACACCAACATTATCCATACCATTGATGCACCGGAAGGCACCATCAATACAGAAACATTTGAATACGTGGGTGGCGCAACGACCATCTTGGTTTACTCTGCCAGCGGTGGCATAAACCTCTATGAAATCTCAGCCGGCGATGGCGATGACAACGAACCTGTGACACCAATCATTGTTGATGCCTCAACATTAAACATCAGTTATCAGGAGCCGCCAGCCGGTTTACGTACCTTTTACATTGCCCCCGATGGCAACAACAACAATCCCGGTACCATGGCAGAGCCGTTTGCGTCGTTAACCAGGGCAGCAACCATAGCACAGCCGGGCGATGTGTTCATTATGCGTGGCGGTGTGTACCATCATGCCTCCAAAATAACCATCGGCACAGCAAGAAACGGCACAGCCGCAAATCCGGTTACGGTGATTGCCTACCCCGGAGAAGTGCCCACGCTGGATTTCTCTGCACAGCCGGAGCAGGCCGGAAATGATGGTCTCCGTATCGATGCCAGCTATTGGCACGTGATTGGACTACACCTGCGCATGGCCGGCGGTAATGGCTTCCGCATACATGGCAGCTACAACCGCTTGGAACAGTGCGTGGCCTATCGCAACCACCTCACCGGCATCCATCTTGAAACGCCTGCCGCACATAACCTGATAAAAAACTGCGACAGCTTCCACAACTTTAACTTCAGGGGTCGTGTGGGCAACATGTCCGACGGGTTTGCTGCCAAATACGACATTGGTCCGGGCAACCATTTTTACGGATGCCGTTCATGGGAAAACTCCGACGACGGCTTCGACTTTTGGCGAGCCACAGAAACCATACGCGTGGAAAAATGCTGGGTGTTTGGCAATGGTGATCGTGCGGTTTTTGAAGAGATTTTTAAAGATGATGCAGAAAAACTGGCCATCGTAATAGCCGAATTTGATGGCGGCGGCAACGGCTTTAAGATGGGAGGCGATTACCAGCCGGGGCCGCACCTGGTCACACGATGCCTGGCATTCGATAACAAAGGCAAAGGCTACGACCACAACAACAATACCGGGCCAATGACCTTTCTGCACAACACAGCGTACCGCAACGACCGCAACTTTGTGTTTCCCAACAACCCGGCCACAGGGCAACCGGTATTTCGCAACAACCTGAGCCATGACTCACGCGTTCTGGCGCAAACGCCATCCAACGCACTGGTGCAGCGCAACAGTTGGCAACATGGAACAGTAAACAATACAATGTTCGAAAGCCTGAACACCATGCTTGCCAAAAGCCCACGCGAAAGGGATGGCGCTCTGCCCAACATCCCGCTACTAAAACCTGTAGCTGGTACTTTTATTATTGATGGCGGGATGGATATCGGGGAGCCCTTCTTTGGGCTGGCACCGGATATGGGCGCCTACGAATACAATCCAAACCCGGGAACCACCATCAACCAGATAAAACAGATTGGAGTCAGCATCTATCCAAACCCCGTTACCTCAGGAATCATCCATATCAATCTGGAGGGCACCATCGGTACCACCATCATCAGGGTAATCAGCATGAACGGAGCAGTGGTTAAAGAGTCTGCCAATTATGGGCAGAACCAAATCACGATGCCTGTAAACATTAATCCGGGAGTATATATCATACAGATTATCAATGAAAACAGCAACGCGGTGGAAAGAATCGTGGTGCAATAACACTTACTATCCAACAGGTGGTTGAAACTGATGCGGATTGGCATCCAACTTCATGCGCATGAAATTAACTTTTCGTGTGCATGATTTTTTTTTTGATGTGCATGAAATTTTGACCACATGAAACAATTACTATGCCCCAAGCATCTTAATCATTTTTTAACACCAACCCATCAAAAACACAACACAAATTAACAGACACAAATATTCACCACAAGGTAGATAAAACATCAAAACACTACATATCTGCACATTAGAACCAACACGAAAAACACAATTACCTCCCGAATAACAATTTATCCCCCATTTTATGACGATTTGCGGCCAACCACCCAGAGCCTTTTAACTTAATTTTGAGTTATACAACATTTTTAAATCACGCTGTTATTATTTACTAACTTAAAATTATAATGTCATGAAAAAACTCTACATGTTATTAGCAGGGATTGCGTTTGCGGGTGTGATGAATGCGCAAACAAGTTGGAATATCAGTGAAATGTTTGGCACCATTGAAAATGAGACATTTTTTGCCACTACAGAAACCCATGACGGACTTACCATTTACTCAAACAACAATGTAGCTATAGACATGAACAGCAAGTCTATAACTTATAAAGAAGTAGAATATGCTTACACACATCGCCTAAAATTTGGTGGAGCTGGAAGTTTTTCAAGTGGAGTACCAACAGCTCGTGTAGTCACTTTTGAAGTAGACGGACCAGCAGACATAACGATTATGGCTCAATCCTCCTCCGGTGGTACAGATCGCATTCTTAATGTTGCAGCTGGAAGTAACACAAATATCTTAGGAACGGTTTCGGCACCTGGAGCCAACGTTGCTTTCACAACTATTTCATATACTGAGGAAAGTCCAACTACAATATACATTTGGTCACCAAGTAGTGGAGTAAACCTTTATCACATTATTGTAGAAGATCCTTCTGCAGTTTCTGTAGTTGCCCCAACATTCAACGCCAACGTAAGCAAAGTTGAGTACTACAACATCAGTGGTGTGAATATGGGTGGAGACTGGAACATGCTACCAGCAGGTATTTACATTGTAAAAACCACTTATGACAATGGTGCTGTTACCACAGAAAAAATTTCTAAATCGAGAAGATAGTCTATAGTCTAGGTTTCATAGGATTGAGATGGCAGAGAGCAACGGCTTTCTGCCATTTCTGTTTTCATCAGGTGCCGCGTGGGTCGGGTTTTAGGGGAAGTATGGCCATCTTTTCAACTTCAACGGATGGGAAACCGAACTCGCTCACCACACGCCCAAGTATCAGATAAACGCCATTGCCACGAAACGGGTACGCCTTAAGCACCTGTGGAAAATGCGTGGTATCAAAAAACTGCCCTTCGTTATCAAGAAAGGTGGCAAAATGCATCAGTTGCTTTTTCACGGTGCGCACGTACTTGATGGTCACCAGCTGCCCCACCATGCGCACCCGACGCCCCACATTGGGCAGCAGGTCGCGCGACAAGATTTCGCCCCGAAACTGCGTCTGTAACAGGTCGAAAAAGCTGCATCCCACGGGAAATCCAAGCAGTTCAATCTCGTCGTAGGCATCTTCGATGGGCTGCTGCACCAACTGTGGCAACCTGTAGCGGGCAGTGCGGGCTGCAAACAGTTTGGGCATGGGCTGCTTAACTTTGTCGCGCGTAAGAAACAGGTGCGCCTCCCACAGCAGCTCCGGCTTACGCTTACCGGTGAAACGCAACGCCCCCAACCGAATAAGCAACACCACCTGTTCACGCCCAATGGCGGTGCGCTCCATAAAATCTTCGAGACTACGGTAATCGCCATGCGCTGCACGCTCATCAAGGATGCGTTGAGCAAGTTGCTGTTCCAAGTCGCGCACATGCACCAGTCCCAGATAGATCTCCTTATCGCGGATGCTGGTGGCATAGCTGCTGCGGTTGATGCAAGGCACATGAATGGCAGCGCCCCACCGCCGGGCCTCGTGCACATAAACCCATGTGGCATAAAACCCGCCAAAGTTATTGATTACCGCCACCATAAACTCCAACGGATAATGCGCCTTCAGGTAGAGGCTCTGGAAACTCTCCACGGCATAGGATGCCGAGTGAGCCTTTGAAAAAGAGTAGCTGGCAAACGACTCTATCTGCCGCCACACCTCATTGGCCAACGCATCGGGATAACCTCGCTCACGACAGTTGGCAAAAAAACGCTCCACAATGCGCTCAAACTCGGTGCGGGAGCGGTACTTGCCACTCATGGCGCGGCGCAACACATCGGCATCGGCCAAATCCAGACCGGCAAAATGGTGGCACACTTTAATCACATCCTCCTGATACACCATCACGCCGTAAGTCTCCTTCAGCTGCTCCTCCATTACCGGATGCAAGTACTGAAAACTGTCGGGATGGTGAAAACGGTAGATATATTCGCGCATCATGCCCGAACTCGACACTCCGGGACGGATAATGGAACTGGCAGCCACCAGCGTGAGGTAATCATCACAACGCAACTTACGCAGCAAACCCCGCGTGGCCGGACTCTCGATATAGAAACAGCCATTGGTTTCGCCACGTCGCAAAAGGTCGCGCACACGCTCATCCTTCTTAAACAGTTCCACCTGGTGCACATCCACCTTCACGCCACGGTTGACCAGCACTATTTCGGCACACTCCTTTATGTGACCGATGCCCCGTTGCGAGAGGATGTCGAGCTTCTCAAAGCCGATGTCCTCGGCCGTGTACATGTCAAACTGAGTGGTGGGCAACCCTTTGGGCGGCAGTTCAAGCACCGTAAAATCGGTAATGGGCGCCTCCGACACCAGAATGCCACCGGCATGAATGGTGCGCAGGTTGGGGAAATCGGCGATGTGCGCAGCCACGCCAAAAATCTTCTCAGCAATGGTTTCGCCCGCAGGGTTGAATCCCGGCTGCGCCATGCGCTCAATATCCTCCACCGGTAAACCATACACCTTGCCCAGTTCGCGGATGGTAGAGCGCTCCTGAAAAGTAGAGATGGCACCTAGCAACGCCACCCGCTCCCGACCATAACGCTTAAAAATGTATTGCTGCACCTCTTCGCGCTCGCGCCACGAGTAGTCGATGTCAAAATCGGGTGGCGAGGTGCGTTTGGGGTTGAGGAACCGTTCAAAATAGAGGTTCAGTTCGATGGGGTCAACGTCGGTAATTTTAAGGCAGTAGGCCACCACGCTGTTGGCACCACTCCCCCGCCCCACATGATAGAAGCCGCGCGACAAGGAGTAGCGGATGATGTCCCAGGTGATGAGAAAATAGGCTGCAAAGCCAAGACTGTTTATAATGTCCAACTCTTTCTGCACCCGTTGACGGGCTTCGGCGTTGGCATTGCCGTAACGCAACACCATGCCGTCCAAAGCCAGTTGTTCCAGCAGCTTTTGGTCGTCGGCGCGGCTTCCGGTGTAGCTTTGTTTGTTCTTTACCGATTTAAAATTGAACTCAAAAGAACAACTCTTGAGTAAAGCCTCTGTGTTGGCCCAAATCATGGGGTAACTGTCGAAGGCCGTTTTGAGCCGCTCGGGTGCCACCGGCCAGTCGTACTCCGACGCCGTATCGGCAGCTGTAAGACGGCTCAAAAGCGTGTTGCCATCAACGGCCCGCATGTGGCGGTGCACATCAAAACCGGCACGACTGGCAAACACCACCGGTTGCCACACCACCAGCTTGTGCATCTGACCGGATAATGGCGATGTGAGAAGCCGGTTAAGCTGAAAATGACGAATGCCCACATAGGCGTTGTCGGCCAGCACTGGTGGCACAAACCCCTCGAAAGGGTAAACCACATACGCGTTGCTGAACAGTGGCGCCACAGCCGGCAGCGGCGTTTCCGACAAGCGATGGTGCGACAAGAAGCGGTTCAACTCGCCAAAGCCAACAAAATTGCGGGCAATGCCGGTATAGAGCAAGCGACCGCCCTCTCTGAACTCAATGCCAATCAACGGCGTAATACCAGCCACACCACAAGCCTTTACAAAATCAAACACCCCTGAGGTGCTGTTCACATCGGTAAGCACCAACACATCGAGCTTAAGCGCAGCAGCACGCTTAACCAGCTCCTCGGGCGACAAAACCCCGTAACGCAGGCTGTGATAGGTATGGCAGTTTAAAAACATTTTTTTGCAGATAATCAGACTAATAGATATTAGAAAGATAGATTAGATAAGGAAAGATTATAAGATAACATGTGGCGATTGCAGTCTCCCCAACTCATCAATTCATCAGTTCATCAACTCCCCAGTTCACCAACTCATCAACTCATCAGTTCACCAACTCATCAGTTCCCCATCTCCAAACATCTAATAAAACCCTGCCGCCCTGCCCACGGCCTCTTTCCCAAACCGTTTTCGAATGCGGTCCATGGCCAGATAAAGGTTTACCTGCTCGGGCGTATCCTCAAACAGATTGAGCTGCTGACTGCCCGACACCAGATGCGTGAACCGCACACCCAGCAGTCGCACCAGCACACGCCGCTTGTAGAGCCGCTGCAACAGCTCTTTGGCCTCGCGGATGAGCACATGGTCGAACGAGGTGTAGGGAATCCGTTTCTGTATGGTGTGCGTATCAAAATCGGCATAGCGGATTTTCACGGTGATGCAGGCCGTAAGTTTGTGGCGGCACCGCAGTTCAAAGGCCAGCCGCTCGGTGATGCGCACCACCCACTCATTAAGAAAGCGCATGTCGGTGGTATCGGTCTCAAAGGTTTGCTCCGAGCCGATGGATTTGCGCTCGTGATAGCGCTCCACGGGCGTGAGGTCTATGCCGTTGGCTTTTCGCCACAGGTCGATGCCGTTTTTGCCAAGCACGCGCTCCATCATCTCGGGCGGCACCAGGCTCAGCGTCTCAATCTTTTCGATACCCATGGAACGCAGCAAACGGAAGGTCTTAGGCCCCAGCATCGGAATTCGACTGATGGAGAGCGGGTTTAAAAACGGACGCACCCGGTTGGCCTCCACATACAATTCGCGCTGGGGGCCGCGTTTGGCCTCACCGGTGGCAATCTTCGACACTGTTTTATTCACCGAGAGGCCAAATGAGATGGGCAGACCCGTCTCGCGGACAATGGTCTGGCGCAATTCGTGGCTAAACTTGTAACAGCCAAAGTATCTATCCATCCCCGTAAGGTCCAGATAGTGCTCATCGATGGAAGCCTTCTCGTAAACCGGCACCTTTTCGGCTATGATGTCGGTCACCACACGCGAGTAACGGCTGTAAGCATCCATGTCGCCACGGATATAAACCGCCTGAGGACACAACTGCCGGGCCATCCGCATGGGCATGGCCGAATGCACGCCAAAGGTGCGCGCCTCGTAACTGCATCCGGCCACCACGCCCCTGTCGGACAAGCCCCCGATAATAACCGGCTTACCATTGAGCGAACTGTTTTGCAGCCGCTCCACCGACACGAAAAACGTGTCCAAATCCATGTGCACAATCTGCCGGTTATCAGGCTGAAAAGTAGTTTCAGAAATCATCTTTTGACTATATTTTAATCACACTCACGTTTTCAATATAATCATTCGACAAAAAACAGGCAAGTATGGAACGGCTACTTCTTACAGAAAATTGCACATTGAAACCTCTCTACACATTGCTAATCAGATTCATCAAAACATTTCCATAGTTTATAAACAATATTTGCATGTTTAACAATTTTCTTCTTTAATTGCACATAAGCATCAGATACCAACATCAGATACTGTAACCCATACACCCATGTATAATCGTAACCTGAAAATCACCTCTCTTCTTCTAATGCTGACTTTTGGATGCGGCATTTATGCCGTAGCCGAAAATACAGCGTCACACAATTTCGAAAAAGCATCACACTGGATTAGAATAAACTTAGATTCAGCGCTACACTATCTGGATGCCACTGTTCAGGAATCAAAACAAACCAACAATTACAATCTCAGGGCAAGAGCCTATTCATTGGAAGGAGTAGCTCACTTCTTTAAAGGCAACAACGATCTAAGCCGACAATCGGTGGCACGCGCAGAGCTTCTTCTGGATTCGGTTTCGGATCTGCACGAGCGGGCAACCCTAAAATGCAACATACTCATGCATAGCGGCGTTATCGCCAACAATTCAGGGCTGATAACCAAAGCCGACTCCTGCTATAATGCCATCATTCCCATCGCAATAGAGTATGCCTTGCACGATCAGCACCTGCTGGCCATCATGAATCTGGGACAGGTGAAAAAGCTACAGGGCAATCTTTATGAAGCATTTACCATGTTTACCGATGCATCGCACCTTTGCGACAGCCTGAAGAATAACGATTTGAAGCAAACTATGTTAAACTGGATGGCACAACTGCTGACCGAAGTTCAGGATTTTGATTTGGCCATCAGCTATTTGCAAAAAGCCAAAGCATATCACCCGGATGTGGCGTACCCGGGATACATTATTGAGTGGTACACCAACATGGGGTACGCACACTATTCGGCTTCGCGCCCCGACAGCGCACTGCATTACTACACACAGGCACTGGAGCTATCTGAAGCACACCAACTCCCTTATTACAAAGCGCTGGCAATTGCCAACATAGGAGAAATAGAATATGAGAACGGAAATTATGACAAAGCCCTGCCTCTACTGACCGAAGCGCTCGTTATGTTCAGAGAGACAGAAAACGCCATTGGAGAATTTTACACCCTCAGCATTATGAGCGGAGCTTTTTTTAGATCTGGGGAGATAAAAAAAGGACGTGACTACCTGGTACAATCGGAGCTACTTCTTGACAGCAATGAGCTAAGTGCTGAAGCTTTATTAAGACACTACAAAAGGGCTTACGACCTGCACAAACACCTCGGCGACGAAAAAAGCGCACTGCTGGCCTTCGAAAACTACGCCCGTCAAAAAGAGTTGATTGCCGACAAAGAGATACGCTGGAACATTGCAACGCTTGAAAGGCAGCTCCGCCTGCTGGAAAAAGAGAAGACCATTGACGACCAGAACTACCGCATCCAACTTTATAATTTAGAGATAAACCAGTACAAAATGCGTCTGGCACTCCTTATTATAGGCGCAACAGCTCTGCTGATGATATTGGGATTTATACTGTACATTCAAAAAAGCAGGCGTGAAAAAGAAAAAAATCAGCTGCTGGCCGAAATGGAGAAGATCATTGCCTCCTATAAACTAAAAAACATACAGTCGTGCATTTCGCCCCATTTCATTTTTAATGCGCTCAATAGTTTGCTGCATCTGATAAGCAAAAACAAAAACAAGGAAGCCCAAAAATGTATTGACCATATCTCCAAACTAATACGCTACACCATTGAAAATTCAGGAAAACATGCCATAACGTTGGAGGAAGAAGTTGCTTTTGTACGCAACTATCTGGAATTGGAATTACTGCTTGAACGAACCCAATTTTTCTATGACATTAAAGTAGATAAGACCATTGACATGCAGAGTCAAATTTTGCCCATGAGCATCCAGACACATGTTGAAAATGCACTTAAACATGGGCTGATGCCACAAAACAAAAGTGGCACCATCAACATCTGCCTTATTAAAAATGAAGAGAAAATCAACATACTTATTGAGGACAATGGAGAAGGTTTTATTCCGGACAACACCAACAGAAGAGCGCCGGGCACCGGGTCGGGACTAAAAATCCAGCAAGAGATGATTGAACTCTATAACCGATACAACAAAAGCAAAATTTCGTTGCACATAGCCAACAAAGCGGCACTCACAAACGGACAGGAACCTGGCACTTTGGTTCAATTATCTGTTCCATTGCAATTCAGCTATGAACTGAACTAAGCCAACAACATAATCTGACTCAATATGCGTCCTGTAATTAAAACCATCATTGTAGATGACCATCAACATGCCATAACCCACCTCCGTCAACTGCTGCAATACAATAATGAGATTTGCGTATTGGACGAAGCTTCCAATGCCACAGAAGCCTTCGATAAAATAAAGCAGCACGCACCTGATCTTATCTTTTTAGATGTGGAAATGCCCGGAAAGTCGGGGTTTGATTTGCTAACGGAGCTGCTTAACAACCAGGTAGATCTTCCGGCTATCATCTTCACCACAGGACACAACGATTACGCCATTGAAGCGTTGCGCTCAGGCGCTCTCGACTATCTGTTAAAACCGGTGTCGTCAAATGAACTGGATGCGGCCATGAGGCGTTTCAATTTAAGTCGGCAAGCCACAAACAACAACGCCTTGACGCAACAAATACATGAGATACTGCATAACATTAACACCAACAAACGCATCTTAATTCCTACCATCACAGGATATAAAAATGTTCATACATCCGACATTCTGTATGTTCGTAGAGATGGCAATGCCTCCGGACGAATCTATATTCATTACACCAAGGATACCAACGAACCTATTCCCGCCTGTTTTGCCTTGAAATATGTGGCAGACCTCCTGCCCGAAAACCGATTCTTCCAGATAGACCGAAACATCATCATCAATCTGGATTACCTTTTTGAAATTGAGACAAAATCGCGCGAGTGCATTCTCGTTAAAAACGGAGAGAAAACAACGCTGCCAATCTCAAGACAACGCTTGCGCGATTTCAAGATTCAATTTCTGAAAGAGCAATAACCCGCACCTTACCAGTCCCCACCACCCGGCCCTTAAATTTCCGATAAACAGCCTAATTTCACCATTCATCCTGCTGCCTTTACCACCCAGCATGCAGCGGCATATTTGTCCATTTTTACTGTTTCATGGTTACCGTAACTTAGCATTATTAACTGTGTCGTAGTTATGCTAAATACCAACATATTACTTCCAAAACCATGAAACACTCTACCCTCTCCCTGCTGTTCCTATTTCTCATAAACCTCTCGGGCTTTGCGGAACAAATAAGCGAAACCACTGCTAAAATAGTTGGTATAAACTTCATTACCACAACAAGCAATTCTGACATTCTGAAGAACTCCCGGGATCTTGAGCTTGTTTTTAAAGCAGTGTCAACCAGCGGACAATTAAAATCAACATCATCTGAAATCACTCTTTTTTATGTATTTAACACCAGCGCACCTGGATTTGTGATTGTTGCCGGCGACGACAATGTGACACCCATACTGGCCTACTCAGACGAAGGCACTTTTGACCCTGATAACATGCCCGACAATGTAAAAAAATGGCTGGAAGCGTATAAGAAACAAGTTCAACACATCATTACCCATGGAATTAAAGCCACAAAATCGATACAATCGGAATGGACAGCTTATCAAAATGGCCTGAGCGCCCGTTCTGCGAATTTGGAATATGTAGCACCGCTTGTTAAAACCCAATGGGGGCAGCATCCTTATTACAACGATTTGTGTCCTGATGTTGCTGTAGCAGGCTGCGTTGCCACTGCAATGGCTCAAATCATGAAATACTGGAACTTTCCGGCCACAGGATTCGGATTCCATTCTTACAATCACCACGTTTATGGCACACTCTCAGCATTTTTTGGAGACACAAACTACGACTGGACTGCGATGCCCGACATAGTAAACGCACCAAACAGCGCTGTTGCCACTTTAATGTATCATTGCGGCGTAAGTGTAAACATGAACTATGGACCTAAAAGCAGTGGTGCATTTGTAATCTCAGACTACAGTGCTTCAGAGAACTGCGCAGAGTATGCGTTTAAATCCTATTTTGGTTACAAAAATTCACTCAAAGGCATACAGCGAATAAACTATTCGCAGGAACACTGGAACACCTTACTAAAAAACGAACTTAATGAAGGCCGACCTGTATTGTACTCCGGTTTTGGTACAGGCTCAGGCCATGCCTTTGTGTGTGATGGATATGACAGCAACAATTTCTTTCACTTCAATTGGGGATGGGATGGCGCCTTTAATGGATACTTTTACGTCAACGCCCTGAATCCTGAAGGGGTGGGTACAGGAAAAGACGACTTCAGCAGTAAACAGATGGCAGTTATTGGCATTGAACCCTCCTCTCCATTAAGTTTAACAGAGAGTTACGATATACGATTGTACTCCAACATCAACATGGCTAGCCAAACAATCTGGTTCCGAAAGCCCTTTGATGTCACTGTGGCTGTTGGCAATTGGGGCTCGGCAGACTTTACAGGAGAAATTGGTGCAGCAGTATATGACGCTGACAAAAAATTCCTGACCTTCCTCGGTATAAAGGAACTCAATTTAACAGGAGGATACTACCAAACATTAACGTTTAGTCATGATAATTCGCCACGGTTGGTATCAGGCACCTACTATCTGGCTTTGTTTTACCGTGTTGAGAGTGGCAACTGGACGGCTGTTAAAAATGGCAACTACCGGAACCTTTTGCAATTCCAGATAGAGTATTCGGCAACCATTGAAACCTATTCGGCATTTACAATTTCTCAAGGAGAGCTGGTGCAAGGAGAAACAGCAACCATCAATGTGGATATCCTAAACACCGGAAATGTTATGTTGGATGAAAACTTTCGCATAAGCCTTTCTAAACTCAATGGTGATTTAGCACAAAATATCCAAGTTAGAAACACCCTTAACAATCTGCCTCCAAACCATCATTACATAGGAGGGGTAAATTTCACCGGCACCATTACCGTAGAGCCGGGGACTTATCTACTTGAACTGGCCTACCAAACAAGAGGGACAAATGAATGGTACTACGCCGGGAGTTCATACTACCCAAATCCGGTCTATGTCATCGTAAGAGCCCAGTCGGCGCAACCAGATGTGTATGAAGAAAACAACACTGCTGAAGAGGCCTACCACTTACCTTTGGCCTTTTCAGATAACCACGCCCAAATAAATACCAATGGTTCAAACATCCACACTGAGAGAGATGTGGACTATTATAAATTGCACCTGCCCCAAGGAAATGATTACATCGTCCGCGCGAGATTACACGATTCATATAACAGCGACAATGGCTATGGCTATGCCTATTCGTTAGATGCAATGTTTTCATACGCTTTGGATAGTAAAAACTGGTCCGGTACATACGACGATGTGATGAATACTGAAATAAATATTTCCAATGGCGGAACTCTCTACTTTAAAGTGGAACCATTTTACGCCACCAGAACCGGAACATATTTACTCGATATCGCAGTTGAACGACTAACCAAAGTTAGCATTGGTGACATTCCGAAGAACGCTGAGGTAAAAATATTTCCCAATCCGGCCTCGGAAAATCTCTATATCGATTTTTCAAACGCCGATGTGCTCATAAACAATGTTGAACTGCTGAACATACAGGGGCAGGTAATCGCATCAAAAACAGTTAGCAACAACAACACTTTAATCAACATGCCATTGCACGGCATTTCCAGTGGCACATATCTGATAAGAATCTCTTGTGAGCAAAATGTTATAATCCAAAAGATAATCATTAGAAAATGAGACCCCTTTTATGTTAAAACAGCAAGCAAGTTGCTCATAAATGATAACCATTCATCGGTTAGTTATCACCATTTATCGCACAATAACGACGGACTAAATCGCGAACGCAAAAAAAAAGCATTTACATTTAATTCTCGGTGCCTTACATTTGACTCAACAAACCTGATTTCAATCCAAAACGTAACCAAAGTGAAAAATTATCTTGACTTTCTCCCAGGCGTCATCACTGAAAAGCTTCTGCCTGCCACCTTCGATAAAATCAAAAGTGCCGACATCAGAAATCATCTGGTCGGTTTTTACAAGGTAGTAGACAAGTTCATCGTATTTGATGAGCAATTCTCAATTGAGTACGATGTTCAGATTATTAAATCGTCCTATGTCAGAAACAAGTTGATGCTCCTCAACTTCAGCGTATTTAATGGGTTAACAGTTGAAGCAGTGGCACTGGACTCCTATTTTTTAATGATAAAACAGCAGACAGATGACTTCACAATCGTAGGCAACGGTATTTTAATGGACAACAAAATTCACATGAAATACACTGTTACAAAAGGCATTGATTACACATTTGATGTAGAATCGACAATGCAGAGAATCTGATTCATTTTAACCAAAGTTGTGCAGATGTAAATAATAGCCTCATGAATTTTGACAATCACAAAACAATCTATTTAACAGAATTTAAAGCTCAATAACATCTCTCCTACTTTCTCCCATTTCAATTAAGGATAAAATTGTCTAATTTTGCACCCTCAAAAAACAATCTTCAAAACAGATGTTTTTCTTGAGGGTTTTCCCATTTTACAATCTATCACCTAACACAACCGGCATCAAACCATGAAGGAGATTCTAAGCTTTTTTGACTACCGACAACAAATAAACTACAGAACTGAAATTCTCTCTGGCTTAACCGTAGCCCTTGCGCTGGTACCCGAAGCCGTAGCTTTTTCACTCATTGCCGGTTTGTCACCCCTCACCGGTTTATATGCAGCCTTTACCATTGGCTTAATCACGTCCATTTTTGGTGGTCGTCCGGGAATGATTTCCGGTGCAACCGGAGCCATTGCCATGGTAATTGTATCGCTCGTCAAAACCATCCATCTGCGCCACCTGAGCCAGGACTGTCATAAGCTCCTCCAAAATGCCGACAAAATTATTGAAGTCAACATTATGGAAGACCCTACCTATAAAGTAGTGGTTAATAAAAAAGCGGTAAATTAGTGCTTCGCAATATTACACGCTAATGAAACCCTACCAAATAAAATATTACTCTCCGGTTGAAGAGATGCTCAACATCAGAAGTCATGCGCTAGGCATTCTGCTAAGTAGTATCGGGCTTCTGCTCTTGATTTATAGCGCCACGCGCAATGGCACATCGCTGCATCTGATAGCCTATGTGATTTATGGCATCAGTCAGATCGCCATATTCACAGCTTCCACGCTGTATCACAGCGCCAAACAACCAACCCGGCGCCATCGTCTCAACATTTTTGACCATGCTGCCATTTATATATCCATAGCAGGAACCTACACGCCCTTCACTCTTTTGGTGATGGAGGGCGTTTGGGGTTGGGCAGTTTTCATCATTGTTTGGAGCATAGCACTGGCCGGCATTATTCTCAAATTCTTTTTTACCGGGCGATTTAAACTCGCCTCCACCATTGGCTATGTGGCCATGGGATGGATTATTGTCATCGCCATAAAACCGCTGGTAGCAAACCTGGCAATGCAGGGGCTATTGTGGCTGGCGGCCGGTGGATTCCTCTACACCTCAGGTGCTGTGCTTTATCAAATCAAGCGCATACCATACAACCATGCCATCTTTCACTTCTTTGTGCTTGGCGCCTTTGTATGCCATTGGATAGCGATATATTTCTATACTATCTAATTAAATAGTCTTGGCGTAAGGTTCAGTTGCAGGTAAAAGAAGTGAGAGAACTTGTCATTTGCAACGCCTTGGATCTGTTTCAGGGTTTCGGTTGGAAGCATAAAGCACCATCCTCCTTCGAGCATTGCCCAAGGCTGAAACCTGTAGCGAGCCACCAGGTCGCTCTCAAAGCCAAGCCCTTTATCAGATAGTGTATTGGCATTGGTTTGTGCCAACTGAAAATGATGCGCCCGATAGAGCAAACTGGTTTTTTCTGAGATGCGGTAATTAAGGCCGGCGTACACATTCATCAATCCACCCTGACTGGTGTGAGGGCCAAACGCCCTGAAGTAATCCAGAAACCCGAAAAAGCCATGTCGTGTGCGGTAAAGCGGGTCAAACAAGTTGTCGGTGGTTTGCTCTGCCCCCACCTTGCTGTTTCCCGACAGATAACTGAAACCGGCCACCGGGGTCAAATCGCCCACTTTGAGAGCAATTTCGCCATCTGCCAATACAGCACTGACATCGGTGCCCGCCTGATTTTTGCCATACTGATAATAGAAGTTGCCTTTAAGACTCAGGTCACCTTTGGCATAATCGGCATAAACACCTGTGGTATTTCTAAAATTGAGTTTATTGGTATCCGGAGTGCGGGTAACTCCGGCCAATACGTGTAGCAACGACAAGCCGATGTTTTCAAACCTGCGGTTTAGCCACAAAAAATTGAAGGTCTTAAAACGGTTCACCGGATAGGGATTCTCTGCCAACTGCGCATCAAGCGAATTCCATGAAGTTGCCAAATGTACGTTCCAGTCGCCAGCGAGTGTTTTCAGCACCATGGCATCGTTGGTAGGGGGATTTTGCAGCCAGTCGATATCTGAAATTAAGCTCAGGTTGTCGTAAGCAAATTTCTGGCGCCCCACTGACAGCCAGCCGTTCTCACTCAGACGAATTTCGGCGTAAGCCTCAAACAAATCGAGCGAGGCATCGCTGCCATAAAACCCGGCATAGCTTGCAGTTTGGTCATCGCCCCAGATGCGCACGTCCTGAGGCGTGAACACCAGTTTCAGGTTCTCAGACTGGTAGGCAAACCGCAATCTGCTGCGTTGCGACATGTGAACATGCGAGTTGTCACCCTCAGCGGCCAGTTGCCAGAAACCGTTACGCACTTCAAAGCGGTTGCGCAGTTGGGCATCAATGGTAAATTGTGCCACAGATTGGTGCATAAAAGCCAATCCCATCAGCACCAAAACGGAAGAAATCAGATTTTTTTTCATAGGGAATAGTTAATAGATATGAGATATTTAGATGTTAGATAAATAGATGTTAGATGATTAGATGCGATGATATCATTTGAAGCTATCTACGCCTTTTAACTCACCATCGTTCCAAAAATATTACATCAATCCATCATTTTTCATCAAATGGAAAACCGTATAAAGCTTCAATCAGAATCTGGAAATCTCTTATCTTACCCACTCAACAGCTCTTATCCAATCAACTACTCCACTAAAGATGCCAATTCCTCAGCCAGCTCTTCTGCTTTCAAGTTTTGTCCGATAATTGTTCCATCGGGCGCAATCAGAAAATTTGATGGAATGTGGCGCACACCATAAACCTGAGCGGGACGGCTATCCCAAAACTTCAGATCCGATACATTCACCCACTCATGCAACCCCTCACTCTCAATGGCATTTATCCAGCTGGAGGCATCAAAATCGAGTGAAACAGCCACCACCTTAAATCCGGTGTGCTTGAAATTCTCATACACATCGCGCAGACGGGGAATCTCTCGGCGGCAAGGCCCACACCACGATGCCCAAAATTCCAAAAGCAGATAATCGCCCAGATAATCGGAGAAGCGCACTTCGATGCCGTCCAAATCGCTCACTGAAAAATCAAGGTATGCATTGCCGGGCTCCACCCGACGTTTGGAGGCAATGGTTTCGCGCAACTCTTTGACAAACGACAAATCCTCCATCGATGCATCTGCAAAGGACAAGCTTCGTTCAAGTTCGTCGGCCGATAAGCCTGTTGGATAATCTCTGTAAAGTATATAGAGCGGAACGGGCGACAACGGATTGGCCTGAATAAACGAGTCAATGTCAAAACCGGCCCTATGCTGCTGGTAATACTCAAAAAGCGCCTGGGGAGCCGAACCATTAACGACAATGTTTCGGGTGTCAGCCACATCAATCTCTACATTTATGGAGCTATTATCGAGCCACACATACCAGGTTTGAAAGCGGGTAGTATCAAGCGTTAAGCCGTACAAGTCGGCCCTGTTCAAACGGCCATCGAAACTAAACCGGCCATTATTAATCACGGCCGAATCCACAGTGAAAAACATTTTATTGCGGAAATGACGCAAATAGATGGTGCCTGACTCGGCATTTATACGGCCTTCCACCTTGTAACCTTCTGTTTGGCTGCACGAAATCAGCAAAGGAAGTAACAGAATCAATAACAATCTCATCATTTAAATATTAGTAATTATACAAAACAACATCAAATGTGCATCAAGTTAAATTAGCACAAATTTACCTGATTAGCAACCAATGGCAAAATGCACACCGTAACGTTTCACGATGTGCATTCGGAAAAAAAAGAATAACAATGTCAAAAACAAACTAGACTTGGGCAAGAGCCTGTTCAAGGTCGGCCTTGATGTCAGAAATATGTTCGATACCTGTTGAAAGGCGAAGCACACCGGGCGCCACACCAGCTTTCACCTGTTCGGCAGCACTAAGCTGTTCATGCGTTGTAGATGCAGGATGGATAATCAGCGTTTTGGCATCGCCCACATTGGCCAGGTGACTGATGAGTTTCAGGCTATCAATAACCTTATCGGCAGCCTCTTTACCGGCTTTCACTTTAAACGACAGCACACCGCCAAAACCGTTTTTCAGATATTTTTTAGCGAGGTTATGGTATGGACTCGATGGCAATCCGGGATAATAAACCTCCTCTACTTTGGGATGCTTCTCGAGCCATTTGGCCAGCTCCAGCGCATTGTCAACCGTGCGCTGCACGCGCAGTGAGAGCGTTTCAATGCCTTGAATCAACTGAAAGGCATTAAATGGACTTAGTGCCGCTCCATAGTCACGAAGACCCTCAACACGCGCACGAATAGCAAAGGCAATATTTCCAAATGGACCCGATTCGCCAAAAACCTCCCAGAACTTCAATCCGTGGTAACCTTCAGATGGCTCGGTGAAGAGCGGGAATTTTCCATTGCCCCAGTTAAAGTTTCCAGCATCTACAATTACACCGCCAATGCTGGTTCCGTGGCCACCAATCCATTTCGTGGCCGATTCCACCACCACATTGGCTCCATGCTCAATGGGTCGGAACAGGTAACCACCTGCACCAAAGGTATTATCAACTACCAAAGGAATGTTGTGTTTTTTAGCGATGGCCGCAATGGCTTCAAAATCGGGAATATTAAATCTCGGGTTACCAATGGTTTCAATATAGAGTGCCTTGGTGTTGTCATCAATCTGCTTTTCAAATTCGGCCGGGTTGTCGCCATCCACAAACTTCACCTGTATGCCCAGACGTTTGAACTGCACCTTAAACTGGTTGTAGGTACCGCCATACAAATAGGATGTAGATACAATATTATCACCAGCTTGTGCCAGGTTGGTGATGGCCAGAAACTGTGCCGCCTGACCCGATGAAACTGCTACGGCTGCCACCCCGCCTTCCAGTGCAGCGATGCGTTTCTCAAACACATCGGTGGTGGGGTTCATGATTCGGGTATATATGTTTCCAAACTCTTTGAGTCCAAACAATTTTGCTGCGTGTTCTGCATTGTTGAACACGTAAGATGTGGTTTGATAGATGGGCACAGCGCGCGAATTGGTAGTTGGGTCAACTTCCTGACCGGCATGCAACTGAAGGGTATCAAAATGTAGATTATTTGCTGACATAGTTATATGTGTTAAGTTTTAATTATTCTCTAAACATTTAATAAAAGATATGGTTGCAACAGCTGCTCATTAATTCAGAGACACTCTCTGACCAAGGCTTATGCTGACAGGCGTTGGGTTGGCAAGGTTATCATTCACAGGACAACGGTTTTCAACTACCTCAATCCATTTTTCTATTGTGGCCTGGTCGGCATCGCTATCCAAATCAAGCTTAACCTTAATGCCTTGAAAGCCGGCCCGCTCATCATTTGAAAGACCAAGGAATCTGGCCGGATTTATATCTCCGGAGACTTCAACAGAGAGCTTATGAATGGTGAAGCCCAACTCCTTAGCCACGATGTGTGCCACCACATTTAAACATCCGGCATATCCGGCAAGAATGTACTCCACCGGATTAGCCCCGGCGTCTGTGCCATTTAGTTGTGCCGGCTCATCCACCACAATACTGAATTGACGTGCCTCCACATCCAGACGTGTCTCATTTTTGTTTGTTCCGTTTACAGAAAAAGTAAGTTTAGACATGTTATCTCGTTTAAGGTTTTTTAATTATGAATTACTGCACCAAAACAATCACGTTTTGATACTTACAAAGATGTCAGCTTTGAAAACTTCCTGAAATCCCACAGATGTGGCATTTTATATACCATAAAAAGGGTATATACCACTTATGGAAACCAATAAAATTACATCAACGATAATTGGCTGTTTA
Source organism: Alkaliflexus imshenetskii DSM 15055 (assembly GCF_000517065.1). Classification (GTDB taxonomy): domain Bacteria; phylum Bacteroidota; class Bacteroidia; order Bacteroidales; family Marinilabiliaceae; genus Alkaliflexus; species Alkaliflexus imshenetskii. The sequence goes on from NZ_KI912105.1 coordinate 416,639, forward strand.
ACAACAAAAAAAAACTGCTTATCAAAGAAAAGCGTAAAGGACATTAGTTCTTCATAAATTTGAAGTACAATTTTACAACATGCTTAAAGCCTCTGAATTACAACAAATAAAATTCATCTTCCGGTTTACTTCACGGAGGCTCTTACCATTTAATTCAAGCAAACGTGCCATTAATAAGACCTATGTACAAACATTTTGTGCGTTTTGGAATCGACCATACACTTGATCCTTTCAAATTTACCCACCTCGCCTTCAACCCTTTGTAAGGAAATACATTACCGGCACAACATCGCTTTACTCACCAAAGAGTAAAAATTGCATAAAACCTCAGGTCATCAACATCCTAAGGTCAGTGAAACTGCAAAACAGCGCCATTATTCGGTATGTATAACAACAACTACACAATTCTGGAAACATTGGAATCAGATAGTGTTACCAAACACTGGTACAACTAACCCAAAAGAAAATGCAACATCAATATCGCAACCTAAACATAGAACTTGTTAGTCCGGAGAAGTATATGACAGGCCTCAGCAATTTCAAAATGAGTACATTTAACATGCCTGAATGGGTTCTGTCGATGGCCAATAACGGGAACAAGCCAATATTTATTCATTATCTGCAAGACGAGCAAGTAGTGGCTAAGTCGGCCGGTTTAATTGCGCATTGTCAACTATTAAAAAACCGGGTTTTATATTTCTTTTGCTACCCTTCGGTTCTAAATGAATATTCTGAAAATGAACACCTTCTTCTATCTCTAAAGCGTTTGGCCCAACAATTAAAAATTCCGCGGGTAATTATCAGTTCCTACGATCAAAGAACCTGCGAATGCATAGAGCCGGAAGGGTTCTTAAAAACCGAAAGAAATGAGTTTGTAATTGATCTTACAACACATAGCGAAGCCAGCTACAGCAGACGGTTTAAAAACAATCTAAAGAAAAGTCGCAAACACAATATCGCCATTGTTGAAAGTAAAAATGAGGACAATGACATTCGTCTGCTCAACTTTTTGAACTGCACCCTTAGCGAACGTACCGAGGCACGCCATCGCAAAAAATACAATCCACTGTTTATGCCATACATGGATTGCCAGTCGTTAAAGAACTTAGCCGACACTTCTCTTACTAAGTTCTATGAAGTTGTGGTTGATGGAGATATTCATGGCGTTGCCCTTCTTCTGGAGAACATCGACCATGTAATCGTTCTGATGTATGGCATCGACAAAGCCGGCTATGAAAGTGGGTGCGCAGCCTACATGTTCGACCATTTTATAAAAACCTTCAGCGAAAAAGGAATGAAATACATCAATTTGGGAGGCGTTCCGGATGGAGAAGATGGTGAAAACCTGACCATATTTAAAGAATCGATGGGAGCCAAAAAGATACAGGTTTACGGAGCCACCACCAACTTTCTTACCTTCCCCCATTTCTTAGCTAACCCAGCCATCACCATCGCCAGAAACCTATGCAAATTTAAACCTGTTAAACAACTCAAGGATAAGATATACAATTGAAGAAATCTGTTTTAATTTGAATATTTAGTCATTTTGTCTCAACATCAACCTCCAACACTTAGTAACTCTTGATTTTTAAACGTTGAGATAATTACATGGCAGGTTATGAAGTAGAATGTTTCTGCGAAATACTCTAACAATAGAGTATCAGATATGAGATAACGACAAAGCAATACTTTCAGCAATCACACTGGATTGTGTCTATATATAATACTCGATATTGTCGATCCATCCGGAGCGTATGGCATGCATTATCAATTCAGAACTGCTATTCACACTCAGTTTTCGGAATATGTTTTTACGGTGGGTCATTACAGTATGGTGACTGATGTGTTTGCGCGCAGCAATCTCTTTGGTGGTAAGCCCTTCGGCTATCATACGAACTATCTCTGTTTCGGTTTGTGTGAGCTGCACGGAATCCTCAATGCGTGGTTTTCGCGAGCCTTCATCCATAAGAAGTTCCAAAAACTCCTCCGAAAAATATTTTCGACGTTTCAACGTGGCCTCAATGGCCATCATCAATTCGTCGCGATCGCTGTTTTTGCTGATGATGTTTTTGATGCCCCTTTTCGTCATCTCATTAAAATCATGCTTAACAACCTGATTGGTAAGCACCAGAATAGACATGCCTTCATACTTTCTTAAAAACTCAGCAAACACCTCAATGCCATCGTATTCAAACGTAGCATAATCAGTAATCAGCAAATCAACAGGTTTACTACTTAAAATGGTGATTAGCTCATGATACTGGCAGGCCAATCCGGCAAAACAAAATTTATCATTTGCCTTGATGATGGACACCAAAGATTCTGTTACAAGAAATTGCGAATCGGCAATGGCAACATTAACGCGGGGGCTTAACATCGGTCAGTTTATTTCGCATAAAAATAGCAAAAAGCACCCAACTTACAACTTTGCCATTTGGCTGTTTGTTCTTAAATCTAGGCCAACATCGAAATAGTATCCCAATGTTTGGTAGAGAGGACAGGAACAATGCAAACTTTAACGCACCATAGATATAATTTTAATGCGCATTAAACAGAAGTCTATAGTGCATTAAATTGCAGAAACCTCCTGATCATTACTGTAGAAGCATTTGTTGTTAGGCTAAACTCATTGTAATCTTAAATACAATACAACTGCGTGATGATTCCATTCTGGCGAGCTACCCTGCCATGTATTACCGGCCTTAAGAGGTTAGAGTAACAAATAACGTATATTTCACCATGAACAACTCTTACGGTCTAACATATTTTAACCACAGATTCTTGTAAAATGTAAGAAAAAAGCCCTAATTTTATTTTTATCTGAAACCTCTGTGTTTGTTAAGCATTCTCTTGTTTTTTCAGCTGATTTACAGACGCAGTGTCGGTTTCAAAGCATTTACAGCGCAGTGAAGCGCTTTTACCTGATTAAAAAAAACACTACTTTTGTATCATTGCAACTATAAATACAACTATGAACCCTCAGGCACAAGAACTTAACAACCTATTGTTGGCCAACAACAAGAACGTATTCGAAATGCTGTCACAGCGCGGCAAATCAATCTTTTTCCCCAAAAAAGGCATATTAGGTCAGAGTGCGGAAGCAAAAAGCACAAAAATAAATGCAACCATTGGCGCTGCCATCGAAGATGATCGCAGTCCAATGCGTCTGAAATCAATCAGCGACCGCATCAATTTAGACCCGTCATTTGCTTTCCCTTATGCACCAAGCTTTGGACGTCCTGACATACGAAAGCGCTGGCAGTCTCTCATTTATGAAAAAAACCCGGCGCTTAACAATACACCCGTAAGTCTTCCGGTTGTAACCAACGCTCTAACGCATGGTATCAGCATGGCCGGATACATGTTTCTGGATCCGGGTCAGGAAGTGCTTGTACCCAACCTGTTTTGGGGCAACTACAACCTCACGTTTATCAATGCTTACGACGCCCGCATAACCACTTACAATCTGTTTAAAAATGATGGATTGGATGTAGATGCCATGTCAGAAAAGCTCATGGCAGATGGCGACAAAAAGGTGTTACTGCTCAATTTCCCCAACAACCCCACTGGCTACTCTCCTACCGTTGAGGAGATGAAGCAACTTATTGCCGCCATAAGCAAAGCAGCTAATGCCGGTAAAAAGGTTGTGGTAATTTGTGACGATGCCTACTTTGGACTTGTGTTTGAAGATAACATCGAAACCCAGTCGCCTTTTGCATGGCTTTCGACCCTCCACGAAAACGTGCTTGCCGTAAAAGTGGATGGACCAACAAAAGAAGATTACGTTTGGGGCTTACGTGTTGGCTTTATCACCTACGGGATTAAAGGAGGCAATGCAGAGCTATATGAGGCACTTGAAAACAAAACAGCCGGTGCGGTTCGTGGCAACATTTCAAATGCATCCAACCTGTCGCAATCGCTACTGCTTCATGCATTTGATTCTCCCACCTACAAGCAGGAGAAGCAGGAGAAATTCGACATCATGCAAACCCGTTACAGTGCAGTAAAAGAAGTTCTCAAGGATGGAAAATACCAGAAGTATTTTACTGCCCTCCCATACAATTCAGGTTATTTCATGTGTATTAAACTTCGTGATGGCCTTAACGCTGAAGCGGTTCGTCAGTTGCTCATTAGCAAGTATAGCATTGGAGTGATTAGCCTTGGCGATTTGTTGCGCATAGCATTTGCTGCTGTAGCTGCCACCGATGTAAAAACACTCTTCGACGGCATTTACGAAGCCTGCAAGGAACTGGCATAAGCAGGATTTTTCGATAAAAACAGATGCGGCCATCTCTTGTGATTCAGAGATGGCCGCATTTGCAATAACATGATCAGTTTCGATTATCTCATCCCTTTAAGATATTTGTAAAGTTCACTCTTGGTCGAAAGAATTATTTGCGTGCCTTCATCAAAGGTGCGTTCAAATGTCTCCATCGATTTTATAAATGCATACAACTCACGCGATGCCGCACTGCGGTCGTAGGCTGCGGCATAAATTGCAGCGGCCTGGGCATCGGCCTTACCCATTATCTCTTCGGCAGTTCGAAATGCAGCAGACTGAATAGACTGCAACTCACGCTCCTTTTCACCATTAATGATTGAGGCTTCGCCCATCCCTTCGGAGCGGAACTCCTCAGCAATACGCATACGCTCACTTTGCATACGGTTATAAACCTGCTCACGCACTTCGGGTACGTAATTGATACGCTTAATTTTAAAATCGAGCACCACCACACCCAAATCACGAGCCTGATTGTTGGCCGATTCGCGAATCATACGTTGAATGCGTTCGCGTCCCACTTCGATATGAATGAGCGAATCACCAATCATCTCACCAATAACGCCTGACGAAACAGGTGTGCGGTTGCTTGTACGTACAGCTTCCTCCAGATTGTGATTGGCAATAAAGTCCCTTGTTTCACCATCCAGAATATCGGCAAGGCGCGACATTGCACCACGCTCATTGGTAAGTCGGATGTAAAAAAGCAAAGGATCGGTGATTTGCCAACGCGCGTAGGTATCCACAAATATGTACTTCTTGTCCTTTGTAGGAATCTGATTTGGGTCACCATCCCACTCCATAAAGCGTTTCTCAAAAAAGTGGGTTTTCTGGATGAATGGAGTCTTGAATTTCAGTCCCGGTGTTGTAATGGCCTCTCCAACAGGTCGGCCAAACTGTGTCACTACCACCTGCTGTGTTTCATTCACAATAAAAGCACTCTCAAACACAAGAAATGCGAGGATGGCAACTGCAACCAGGGCGATTATATTTTTTTTATTCATTGGTATGTTATTAATAAATCATCAGTAAAAAAATTAATCAGCATTTGTCCGGATGAGACTTCCTGAAAAAGATAAATCTGATTTGCTGAGCTACGTAAGACTCACCGAAAGTTCATTGGTCAAAGCTATTTTGCTGCTTCGGAAGAGAAAAAAATCAGTTTCCTGAGGTTTTCTTTCCGGTCATTTGCATTTGCAAAAGTGGCAGCACATTATTTCCTTCCTGATCGGTAATAATTTTATTGCCAAGTTTGGGTAGTACCCGCTGCATGGTTTCCAGATAAATACGACGTCGGGTTACATCCTGCGCTTTAATATATTCCTGATAAAGCATGTTGAAACGAGCAGCTTCACCCTGAGCGGTATTGACACGAGCCGTGGCATAACCTTCAGCTTTTTGAATGGTCTCCTGTGCCTGTCCGCGTGCGCGTGGTATTACCCTGTTGTACTCTGATTTGGCCTGGTTTATAAGAGTTTCCTTCTCCTGCTGAGCCTGGTTCACTGCGTTGAAGGCAGCTTTTACCGGATCGGGGGGATTCACATCCTGAAGCACCACCTGATCTACACGAATGCCCAATGAATACTCATCGCACAGAGCCTGCATAAGGTCTTTTACCGTATTGGCAATTTCTACACGTCCCACGGTAAGCACCTCGTTCACGGTGCGGTCACCAACCACTTGCCGCATGGTCGACTCGGAAATATCGCGCAGCGTGGTTTCAGGATTACGAACCATAAAAAGGTACTTGTAAGGGTCGGAAACCCGATATTGTACCACCCATTCCACATCAGCCAGGTTCAAATCTCCGGTTAGCATAAGAGATTCATCTGCCGTACCGCGCTTTGTATATTCTGAACGCACGCCGGAAGCAACTGTACGGAAACCAAACTCCTGCTTCTGCTGACGTTCCACAGGCACTTTCTGAACGATTTCCATAAAGGGGATTTTAAAATTCAAGCCAGGTTGCACCAGCCGTGTAAACTTACCAAAACGGGTAATTACACCTATCTCTTCGGGGCCAACCTGAAAAAAGCCACTCCAAACCACAAGTAAAAGGAAAATACCCAAGAGTATCCTTTTAAAATTGTTCAGGATATTCTGAACAAAAGGTGGCACTTCTACATTACCATAATTTTGTGTTGTCATTCAATAGGTTTTATGATTGTGATTGATATAAAAATTACATGAGAAAGAATTGCAGAGACCAAATTTAAAGCAGAGGCTGATACCTTATGCACTACAAATCAATTTATGATTTTGCTAAAATACCAAGGAATTTCCGAACGGCCTCAACAGTTTCCAATTTATACGATGCGCTGGTGTGTTTAATTCCTACTTTCACTGTGATGGCCGATGCGGGCAATTCGCGAAACAGATACTCGTCTGTCCAATCGTCGCCCATGGCAAGGATAAAGTCGGCATCCAGATTCATCAGAAAGTTATTGGCCGCAGCACCTTTATTAATACCTCCGGTTTTCACCTCTACCACTTTATTGCCTTCCATAATCTCCAGGTTGTGATTGGCCACAAATTCCGTCAGCTCATCACGCAACTCCTTGGCTCTAAGCTCGCCCAATTCGGCTTCTGCTTTGCGGTAATGCCAAACCAGCGAGTAGTTCTTCTCTTCGAGGAAAGACCCGGCAGTTCGATCCACATAACTCTCAAGCACAGGACGAATAACCGGCATCCATGAATTGGATGCATTGGCAAGCATCTGCCACTCCTCGCCAAAGCGCTTTAACCAAACACCATGTTCACAAATCAGATTCACCTTTTTACCCTCAAACCAACGCCCGAGCGTCTCCTTGTCGCGACCACTGATTATGGTCACCACATTCTGTTGTATGGCCGTTAAGCTATCGATAAGGGTGTTTAGTGCTTTATCAGGCATAGCTTCCTGCGGGTCACCATGAAATCCGGTAAGTGTTCCGTCATAATCAAGAAAAATGGCTCTGGTTGCGGCGGTTTTATATTTATCGATGATAAAATCCTGCACCTCAGGAGTGATTTTTTTGGCAAGAAAATCGCGTTGGAGCTTGTTTACCCGCTGAAGCGATTTCACAAACTCGCGAGCCCATTTAAATACATCGTAACGCCGCAGCCGCTCTTGCATAATGCGTATGCGTTTCTGCTGCTGCTCCTGCGGCATTTCGAGCGCCAGAAGAATGGCTTTCTCTGTCTCCTCTTCGTCGTTGGGATTGATGATGATGGCTTCACCCATCTCCTTGGCTACACCGGCCATTTCACTTAATACCATAACGCCATTCTGGTTGATACGCGACGCCACATACTCCTTTGCAACCAGATTCATGCCATCTCTCACGGGGGTGATGAGTGCCACGTCGCACATGCTGTAAAGTTCCACCAGATTGTCAAATGGCATAGACCGGTAGAAATACCATACAGGCGTGTAGTTTATGTTGCCGTACAGTCCGTTGATGCCTCCCACCAACTCTTCCACTTCGCTTTTTAACCGCTGATAATGAATCACTTTATTACGCGATGGCACTGCAAGCATTACCAACGTTACTTTTCCGCGGTACTCGGGATGGTTCTCGAGAAAACGGCCAAATGCGCGCAGCCGGTTGGGAATGCCTTTAGAGTAATCCAAACGGTCAATAGATAACACAAGGCGGCGCTCTTCATCCATAAGATAGAACTTCTCCAACTCACGATGCACCTCAGAACGCTCCTTCAACGGTGTTTGATGAATTCTTAATGCCGCATCTTCAAACTTTTTATAATCGATGCCCATGGGAAAGGCATCAGCCAAAACAATGCGCTCATCAATATGGATCTCATTAAAAGTGATTTCATATCCGAACAAACGGCGTACGCTACTTAAAAAGTGACGCTCGTAATCGTATGTATGAAAACCAATTAAATCTGCACCAAGAAGACCCTTCAGCAAGTGATTTCGCCAGGGGAGGATGCGAAACACCTCATAAGATGGAAACGGAATATGCAAAAAATAGCCGATGGTGATATTGGGTCTCTTGCTCTTAATCATCTCAGGCACCAGCATCAGTTGATAATCGTGAACCCAAACAAAGTCGCCATCATCCACAACCTCAAGGGTTTTATCTGCAAATTTCTGGTTTACGGCCACATACGCGTCCCAAAACCCGGGTTGAAAATCTACGTACTGCGCAAAATAGTGAAAAAGAGGCCATATCGTATTGTTACAAAAACCTTCGTAAAAAGATTCAACCTCATCGGATGTTAAATGAACTGTTTCGCAACCTTCGTGTGAAAGCAATTTTTCAATCTTTAGCAGTTTGGATGGCTCTTGCTCATCGGAGGCAATTCCGGACCAGCCAATCCATTTTCCATTAAAATCTTTATAAACAGAGTTCATTCCGGTGGCCAATCCACCAACGCTGGGTTGTAATGACGGTTCATCATTTGTGTCTACCACACTAAACGGCAATCGGTTTGAAACAATGTGTAATTTCTTCATAAACAATTATTTATATTTATACAATCGGATGTATTACATAACTATCGGCAATTCACCGGTTCAGACTTTCTAAATCAGCCAAACATTTTAAAAAGTATGCAGTCAACTTTTGATAACTTCCTGTAACCTCCGGAAACACTCCCTATCTATATAACTTACACATACTTCATGTTAATTTATTGATAAAACAATGGTAAGAATGTCGGCCACATACACTTTGAATATCATCTTTATTACAAATCCGCATTTCATAAAAATCTTATGATATGTTGATTTTATAGGCCAAAATCTAAACAATAACCAACCTGATACTGTTAAATTAAACATCCTCCTTTGGTTCATCATGCCAAACTATATCTCAATTAACATTGATGTACATTGAAAAACGTTTTAAAAATTACGTTTTTTTTGCTACATTTCAAATCAAACACACGTAAAACAGCCTATATTATGACTAAAGAGTGCGAACGAAGTCTCAATTACGGAATTATTGGAAATTGTCGCAGTGGCGCGCTAATATCTAACAAAGGTGCTATGGAATGGTTGTGTCTGCCTCAGTTTGACTCGCCATCTGTCTTTGCCAAGCTACTGGATATCAACAAAGGAGGCAGTTTCGAAATTATACCGGAAACAGAACATACAATCACACAAAACTACGATGGCAACACCAACATCCTTGTGACCCGTTTTAAATGTGCTGATGGTTCTTTTGAGGTTCATGACTTTTTTCCGCGCTACAAGCTCGACAATGGTCAAGCTTATTCTCCTGCTGATGTTATCCGCTTTTTTAAACACATAAAAGGTGCACCGGTGGTTAGGTTTAACTACAATCCAAAGCTGGAGTATGCCCAATACGATACCAAAACCATCATACACAGCAGCTATGTTAAATCGATGACAACAAAAGGGGATTACAATTCTGTATATCTCTATTCGAGCATGAAGATATCGGATGTGGCATGCAGCCAGCCCATCGCAATCACAAAAGATGAGTTCATACTCATAAGCTACAACCAAAAGTTGCTTAAGCAGACTGTGGAACGCTCCTACCTGAAACTGATACGCACCAAAGCTTATTGGCTTACCTGGTCCGATCGTACCACACGATTCGGGAAATACAACGATGTGATTACCCGAAGCGCATTGGTGTTAAAGCTGCTAAGTTTCCAGAAATCAGGAGCAGTGCTTGCTGCCCTCACCACCTCCTTACCCGAGACCATAGGTGAGGTGCGCAATTGGGATTATCGCTTTTGCTGGATTCGCGATGCTTCGATGGTTATCAAAATCATGACTCACCTTGACCATTACAATCTGGCTCACCGCTATCTGAAATTTATTACCGACCTGTTGCCCGAGAAAGATGAACGCATGCAGATTATGTATGGCATCAATGGAGACAAACGTCTTACCGAAATTGAGTTGAGTCATCTGGATGGATACTGTGGCAGCAAGCCCGTGCGAGTGGGTAATGCAGCCTACAAACAAAAACAGAACGACATTTATGGCATCCTGATGGATGTGATTTACCAGCATTTCAAGCTGTTTTCGGTATCGCTGGATCACAGCGAAGAGCTATGGACCATTACGCGAAATATGATTCGAGCGGTGCAGCGTAATTGGCAACGGCCCGACAAAGGCATCTGGGAAATACGGGAGAACAACAAACACTTTACCTTTAGCAAGGTATTATGCTGGGTTGCAGTTGACAGAGCCATAAAAGTAGCTGATCTGCTTCAACAAACCGATCCAATACAGGATTGGATTAAACTTCGCGACAAAATTAAAAACGACATCATGAAAAATGCCTGGTCGGAAGCTAAACAATCCTTCACGCAGGCATATCACTACGAAGATTTGGACGCATCTGTGTTACTGATGGAGACGTATGGATTTTTATCGGGCGACGACCCTAAATATAAAAATACCGTGCTAGCCATTCAAAAAGAGCTGGAGCACAAAGGACTTATGTACCGTTATAAAAACCGCGATGACTTTGGACTTCCATCATCGGCATTCACAATCTGTTCGTTCTGGCTTATAAAGAGTTTATACATCATTGGCCACAAAGAAGAGGCCATCGAGAAATTTGACAAACTGCTTAGCTATTCAAACCATTTGGGATTGTTTAGTGAAGACCTTGATTTTGAAACCAAACGACTCCTGGGTAATTTCCCTCAGGCATACTCTCACCTGGCATTAATCGAAACTGCCATGGTATTGGGTGGCGGAAAACTGAGCAAGGAGGAGCAACTGTTGCAGATTATTCATTAAACCAACAAAAAAAAGTCTGCCGACAATAACCGGCAGACTTTTTTTGTATAAAACATAAAGCAACTATTGCACCATCAACCAATCGGCCATCATCTGATATCGATGGGAATTATCCAATAGCCACTGCATCACATCGGCCGGATAGCGACTGTATAATATGTGCATGGTGAGCGATTCGGCAAAGTCAAGTTCAGCTGCTTTTGCAAAAAAATCGGTATAAAATGTCCACATTGCATTGCGTGAATTTATCTCCACATCGCGCATGCTATTCATTAAGCCAATGGTTTGCGCTTTAAACCACTCCATTTTTGTCAGAGAATCGTTTTTATTGCTCTCCCATGCCACCGGCTCAAAGCTTGACCTGAAACCGGGACTCACCCGCGTTACCCTGCTGATGCTACCAGCTGATGCGGCCCATGTATCATACAATCGCTCAATTACTACAAGCAGATCCTGACTGTCATCGCCATCGTGGTTAAGCATGAGATAATACAAAATGGGCAGAAGTGCTTTAAGGTTCTCTCCGCGACGATACATATTCTCTCCCAAAAGAAAATGGCTTGGTGGAAAACCAGGTGCCGCCTGAATGGCCTTTAGAAGATAAGTCTCCCCCTTTTCAGAATCAAAAGGGATGGTTACCCTTCCGGCATGATACAACAGAAGATAATCACCCGGGAAAGCCTCAAGCCCCTGCTCCATCCAACGGTTGCGTTGGCGCACGTTGCCAAGTTGCTCATGAGCCAGAAATCCGGCCAAAAAAGCATCGACCGAGGGTCGTGTACGGTCTTTACGGGCATCCACAGCATGTTCAAGGGCGCGTTGCGCATCACCTTTTAGGATGTAAGCAAGTGCCAGACCGCCCAACACTTCACCATCTGCTAAGCCATGCAGAACCAATTCATTCAAATAATATAGAGCGGTTTCGGTATCGCCCGAGTGAAGCGCAGAAAGGCCTTTGTCTTTATTTTCAACGCCTACGCTCTGTGAATATAAAAACACAGGCATCAAAGCCACCAGAAAAAGAGTTGTTAATCTCATCATTTTAATTCAATTATTTATCTGCCTAAAAGTAGCCATTCCTATTCGGGATATGTAACCATCTAATAAAATTATCAATACAAACCCAACTAAAGAATCCACCAACCTAAATTTCAAAAGGTTGGCTACTTCTTAAGTTTACCAGTAACATTTATCGTGCCACCACTTCCGTATCCCGAAAAATCAGGCGCATAAAAACAACTGACGTTTACCGGGCCGGCCGATGCGCTTCCCTCATGGCTTACCACCACCTCCCAACTCAGAAGATAACGACCTTTGGGAAGATGATCAATGAACATATCGCTTCCGGCATCGGTCACGGAAAGATAGTATCCCAGACCAGATGCATACCGGTAACCCGATAGCAAATCGAGCGGCTCTAAATTTGCAGCACGAGGGGCTGACACGTGCACAAAATCCAAAGCCTGTGGCGTTTCTATTGCCAGACGGTACATTAGCCGGTCGCCTCTTGATAAAATCATATCATCGCCAACAACATGCCACTCCTCAATGCCATCCCGAACAATGCGTCTGTATATTTCAGTGTCCACATTTAAAAATCCGCCTGCCAACACATCAGCGCCCGTTTCGAAGCGACTCAGGTGCATCGAAACCCAGGACGGAGCATCACTCTTTTTATCGATTATGACATCACTGGTGCGAGACGGCAGCTCATTGCCACGCCATGTCTGACTAATAAAACCTGTTCCTGATAACCGCTTGTCATCCCTTAACCGTTGTCCCAACACACGAATGGCATCAGGTTTTGCCACACGGAAAAGATCTCTTGAAGATGAAGCAAGTGCGTAAACCGCCGAAACTGTAGCACGTGTGGTGACCCATGACTGGGTGCGTTTTTGCTGAATGAGCCAATTCTCGAGACCGGTGATGGCGCTATTTTGTGGAGACACCTCACGAAAAGCCTCCAGAGCAGCTACATGCGACTCAACCGGAGCCTGATGCCAGTATGATCCATGAGGCAGTCGAAAGCGCCGTACATCTCCCTCCTCCGAAATCAACAACTCTTCGAGCGTTGCAATAATGGAAGCAGCCTCGCTGGTACGGCCATTGCGCCAAAGCAGTGTTGCCATCAGCGATTGCAACATTACACTCTCCTTATAATCGGGCATACGAAGCTTGTCAAGCCAAAAACGTTCGGTGTCGGATAGTGATTTCCCATCCCCAAAAAATGACAAGGCATAAAGCGTATGAAGCACCTGAGAATTAGGTGTTGTTAAGCTGTCGCGGATAAACACTTCCTGCTGGCGGGCAAGTTCAGAACGCAACCATCCGCAAGCCTTCTCCACCATCGTGGAGGCCATCTCATCGGGGTTATAACCCGTTTTGTATAGAAATCCGAAACCTGCCACAATGTTTGCAGTAACCTGCTCCGAAGGAAACATACCACTGAACCAGGGCCAGGCGCCGTTATCAAGTTGCATATTTTGAAGCTGCATCAGTGCCAGTAAACCCTCCGATGATAGTTCGTTGCGGGTAACCAATCCGGCCAATTCTCTCTTGCGCTGTGATTCAGATTGAGCTTGTCTAAACCAAGGCGTAGCGGCCAGCACGGTAGATTTAAGTTGCGGATTATGCTCAAGCGCTGATAGCAATGCATCTTCATCGCCAGGCAGGGCAAGGCTCCAGGCTCTGAGTACACGCTCTATATCCGGATTTTGTCGGGTGATGTGCCCGGCAACCGAGAGCCCATAAAAGCGGTTAAATAACTGGTCTGCGCTGGCATGTGGTTGCTCTACCAACCATGGCAAAACAGAGAGTACTTCCCAGGCAGCATTCTGTGTATATGTAAAAGTAAAACGCTCCAAATTCTGAAGTCTGATACCATTGGCTATTGGTAATGCAATGCGATGGCGCCCCTTACGGATGAGTGTGACGGGTTTGGTTTCGGTAACAAGCATGCGTGATGGCAACACAGGTATCACGTGTCGTTCGCCATCGCTAAGCTCACCGGCTGAAGCTGCCACAACTACCTCAATCCCTCTGACACCATAAGGTACAACCACTTCCCAGCTCAACGAGATAGATTCAGAGGGTGAAACATGCCACCTGATTGGATGTGGCGCACCAATCTCATTCAGCTGTTTTCCGCTTACGGCATCGGTCACAATCAAATTTGCTGTGCCAGACAACCGTTTGTTACTGTTATTAAAAAGCGTAGCTGCAAAAAACAGTCTGTCCCCTTCGCGCACCACACGAGGCATATTAGGGACAATCATTAAATCACGCGATGTTATCACAAACTCGCTGGTAGTGGATGAAACACCATCTTTACGATGCGCAAGAGCCATAAAACGCCAGCGTGTAACACTCTCAGGCATTGTAAACGAGAATGACGTTTTACCATTGACATCGAACTTCAGGTGTGGTAAAAACAGAGCCGTCTCCTCCAAACGGGTTCTAACCTGCATCTCTCCTGCCCCGGCAGCATCATCCACATTTGGGGCTGAAGCTTCTTGTCTGGTGATGGGAACAGCCTCTTCATCAGCCATTGAAACTTCCTGATCAACCTCCATAAAGTTAATAGTCTCATTTGCACGGGCAGATTTGGCCATCATCATTGGATAATGCCGATGATACTGAAACAGTCCTGTCCAGAAAAACGCTGGATAAGCTTTCATAAAAACCGGCTCAACCCTGCGATGAGATATTCCTGCACCGTAAGCACCGCCAAAACCCTCCCAATACCAAGGTCTGTTTGCAAATCTGTCATAGAATGGATTCATTAAAAGACTATTGGCCATATATTGATCCAACGAAGCATCATACATCAAAGCCACAGCTTCAGCCTCATAGGGCTTACCCTCATCATCTAAAAATGTCATCTCCCATGTTTCACGACTTCCGGGAAGCAACTTGTCTCTAAAACTGCTTAAAGCCAGGCGCATCTTACGCGACGGATTGATGACACTCATTGCTTCGTTGTGACTGTAAATGCGGTTTCCATGCACCGTTAAAACCTGAATGCTTACGAGTCCATACATCGATTCGTCGACCGGAAATGAGAGACGATGCCATCTTCCATTTACCATAAGCTGGGTTTCAAGAATGGTTTCGTTGTCGCGAGTCACGTTCACAACAATTTGCCCATCATCAAAAAAAGAGCCTACGAAAAACTCAGCCGTCTCACCTGGCTGATACTCCCTAACCGGAACAATTACCGACACACCATCAACGGGTTTTAGAGGCATCCCCGATTGGTTAAAGACTCTGAAAATCTGCTCATTTTTCCGGATCGCACCACCAGCACCTACCACTTCTGTTTCAAGAAGATAATAACCGGCGCTCAGTTTTGTCTCCGGAACTAAAAATGTAGAGAGTTGTCCATTAACCTTTACACCACTCTCGAGTAAAATCTCTTTTTTATGATGGATATACCACTCTGATTCGTTCTCGGAACGAAATACCGGCTTCGTGCTATCATAAAGCAGTGTGTCGGGATGGCTCCAATAGCGCAAGGGTAGAAGCCTGTCGGGGGAATCGAGCTGAACAAGCCGGTAATGCAACTCACCTTCCACTGGTTGATTAGACATGTTAACCAGGCGGAATAGGGCCGGAATGGAATCATTTTTTTCGATAAACAAGTCCTCAATCTCAATTATCTGCCGATATGGGTCGCGCCCCAGCGTAATCACCTGCTGGGCAGAACGTGTTTCCCCACTCAAATCGGTGACATCAATAACTACTCGGAAATTCTGATTAAAAGTCTTGTCAAATTTCACATCACGTGTGGCCAGAAAAGAGATTTCCATCTCCCCCTGCTCATTGGTAATGCCCTGTCCAGAAGCAATGGCCGTCGGGGGCGAATAAAAACCACGGCGCCAGACATCTGCATATCGCTCCACACGCCACTCATAAGATGCCCCTGTTACAGGTAGTCCTGTGAAAGTGATGACCCGTGCATTGGTATGTACCGTGTCGTTTAAAACGGCCAAACCTTTGTAGGGTTCAGGTATTACCTCAAATCTTGGTCTTTTATACTCCTCAACCTGAAAATGGTGAGTTCCGAATGACGATTGCAGCATGTAACTTCCGGTAAGCAACCCATGGGGAATGTTAAAACGCCCCGACACAGAGCCAAACTCATTGGTACGAAGCGACAATTTATGCACTTCGCGACCGTTGACATCCCTTAACGATATCTCTACCATTTCATTTTGAAGCACATGCGCCACCTTTCCGTCACTTTGAAGCAAAACACCCTTAAAAAGAAGGCTTTGCCCCGGACGGTATACCATCCTGTCGGAAAAAAGAAAGAGGCGATTGACTGCAGGAGGCTCATAACCATCGTTGCCTCTGGACCACCAGCGGTTTTCAGAAAAATAGGTATCCTTGCCATGAGTAAGCATCAAGCGACGGTTGCCATGTGGTTGATCACCATCTGTAGCCAACAGGTGTCCCAGCGCATCCGTAATTCCGTGCCGCATGATTGTGGCGGATTTGCCATACCAGCCATACACGAAAGACTGCACATCAACGCCCTGGATGGGCGAACCCGTTGCCCTATCCAGCACTGTTAAAAGCGAGCCAGACGCCTGCCGCTTCTCAATAAAACTTAACCCCGACACCTGAAATGGCAAAATATGAAAAAGCTCTGCCTGAGTCAGGTCTCCCGAAAAGGGTTTGTTGGTTATAAACAGACAATAGTAGCCTACTCCCGGATTTTGAGCCCTTATTTCAGCTGTATGCGAACGGAAGTCGCCAAAATCAGGCAGTTGCGTCGTCCAGTGCGACAAAGGTTTTGTTTGGTTTATCTGTGTCGTCAGCCAATTTTCTTCTGGGTGGCGCGATGATTCAAAATCGGGAACGTCTAAGGCAAACAGATACGAGTGAAGCGTAGTTACATTTTTATAACTAACAGAGTAATAAAGGTGCGATGCAGGAGCCACTGCGGACTCACCTATCAATTGCAACATTGGCGCCAAAATCTCTTGCCTCAGGTTTTCAGACAAAAGGGCTCCCTCCGATTTGGGGTAGGCATCGGCAGCTGATTTTGTCAATGCCAGAGCCTCACGCAGGTAGTTTCTCGTGGAAGCGGCATTGTCTGGCTGCTCCGCCAAAGACTTAAGAAACAATGCCCGATAATACATCGCGAGCGAATATTCCGGAACCCTGCGTGCACGTTGAATAATCTGCTCCAGAGACGCTTCATACACCTCATCGCCATTATCGCCGGTAAAACGGTGTTTGAGCAGATTGAGCCGCGTTAAATCAGCATCGGTTAAAATAGAGACATTGCCGCGCTTTTGGATGCTCTTTAACCACTTCTGAAGCACAATGATAGCCCTTACAGCAGGCTCATCTGCGTAAGCGATATCAATCTCAAGTTTTAGAAAACGCTCAAGTGGCTTCAACAAATCAATATCTTCGAATGCGTAGCTGTTGGCATCGGGGAGTTCAAATAAACCTCCGCCAAGTAACTCCTCCACAGTTTTCACGGCCAGCAAATCGTATAACGAAGGACGAAGATGCGCTTTTCCAAGCGTACCATCCAACAACTTTTGATAATCAGTGGTTGATGCCTGCAACAAAACATCAGTATCATGAAGCGATTTTAAATAGTGATACATGGCTTTGCCAGAGACTTCGGCTGCGCTCATTTCTCTGATCTTAATACTGCCGGATTTAACCTGAGGTTGTTCGAGCAGCCTCCAGCGATTTTGATTGTAGTAGTGTTTGTATAAATCACCTAAAAACGCGTGGGTTAAATGACGTGCCACTGGCCATAGACCATCCACATCGGCTTCGAGTTGTTCAATCATGCTCACCAGTGCATCATCATCAAGTTCCTGGTTATATTTATACCTGTAAGCCAGCGAGCGAACAAAATCAGCTGTGAGCCGTTGCTCACGACTCACCTCATATATCCCGTTCACTACTACAAGGGCCGACCGTGGTAATGACCGACCCTCTAATGAGTCGACCTGTTGCCACATTGCCGAAACATCGGACTGTTTACGGTTCTTTTGGGGTTGTCCATGAATATGGATGCAAACCATCAATCCAACTAACATTAAGAATCTCATTAAAATCTGTATTAAGTGATTATGCGATATGAAGGTGAGACTACAAAGATTATCTGAATGCATCAACACATAACCGCAATTGTTATCAAAGTTAAGAAACAAAAAAGAGAGGATGCAAAAATATAGTTTGGTTGCTTGGATTAACAGCAGATTAACGCCATCAAATTTGATTGCGTTATAAAAAACAATAATTTTGATGTTTGATAACACGATTTTCAAAAATCGTATTACCATATTTTTACTCAAACTTTAATTATGCAATACCGAAAACTCCGAACGCTCAGCCTAGCCTCCTTATTGATTATTGGCAGCAACTCACTTGTGGCACAAACGGCCATACAAGACAGCATCAATCTGAACGAAGTGGTAATTACCGGCTCAAAAACCTCACGTTTGCCAGGCAACGTTACCCAAAAAATTGATGTAATCTCCTTAAACGATGCACAAATGATTGTGCTGGGACAAAACAACATTGCCGAGGTTATAGCCCAAAAACCTGGCGCATCGGTAAGTGCCCTATCGCGTAACGATGCCAACTGGGGAACATACGCCGGTATTGGGCCAAAATACAGCACCTTCATGTTAAACGGACTGCCACTCGACGCTTTTGTTGACCCCATGAACCTTGATATGATGGCTTTTGAGCGTATCGAAATCCAGCGAGGACCAGCTTCGGTGCTCTATCCCAACTATCTGAGTCAGGATTTTGCCGGAAATCAAAGCCCACTGGCCGGAACAATCAACCTCATTGGACGGCAAAAGGTGAACCGTCAACTAAGCACAGCATCCATGGCGTATGGCTCATACAATACTTTAAACGGACAACTGTATCATCAGGATGTGAAGGACAATTTAAACTATTTTGCAGGACTCTCTTATGAAACCTCCGATTATACAAATTATGGCACCGAGGGCTCATGGCTTAACATGAACAAAAACCCAGAATACACCAAGCGAAAACTCTTTGCAGGAGCAACTCAATACTATGGTGAAGAGGATGCACACAAATTATCAGTATTTATAAATCAAACTGCACATAAAGGCGATGCGGGGCGCACCTACCGCGGCTTTGACCATAACTACACCACTGTTAATGTGAACCAGACATCCACCCTTAACAGTTTTATGGTTTTAAATGCAGGCTTCGGACTTAGGGTGTATGACAGAAATTGGCAGGAAAGCAGTTTTATGATGGATTCCGACGTTGAAGTGCTCGATTCAAATAACGGGGCGTATCAACGCATTTTGCCTGCCGACATAAATCTGACCATTAATCATGGCAAAAATCACTCTTTTATTGTGGGTACAGATTTTCAAAGCGCGGCCTACCATACCCACTCTGACCCACTTCAGGGTTATAAGAGTTATGGTAATAAATCACGTTCTGCTCAGTATGGCCTGTATGCACAGGAAGAACTTCTTCTTAACAATCTGATTTTAAGAGGTGGATTGCGCTTTAACCACATCAGAAACACCATTGACATGATGGAAGGAGGCAAACCTGGTGAGCCCGAAACCGATTGGAGTCGCCTGCTTTTTAGTCTCGGCGCCAAGTACCATGTCGCCTCAAGAGTTGACCTCTACGCCAATATTGGCAACAGCTTTATGACACCGGGGCTTAAATCCATTGGTGGCACCATTCCTCTGAGCGACCGCAACCAGCCGGGACGAAACGGGCATCTGCCAAATCCAAATCTTAAACCTGAATCGGGGCTGGGAATGGATTTGGGTACTAACATGAATCTGTCAAATCTTAAAATTGGTGTGCGTGGATTTTACAATATCATTGACGACGCCATCATTGATGTGGCAGTGAGTGATGTACCTTCGCAATCTCAATCAATTAATGCCGGAAAAACCATTGCGCATGGATTAGAGGTTGAAATTAAACATGTTATCAACAACAACATATCATGGTTTTATAATAACACCTTTATGAAATCAAGAATTAAAAACAGTTCGGATCCTGAACAACACGATGCCAATGTGCCCTTTGCCCCGGAACAGGTAGCCAATATTGGATTTACAGTTAAAAGCAACAGCGGTCTTACCATACGCCCTGTGCTCAACTATACCGGAAAATACTATGACTCCAGTTCTCTTATCTGGCGAAACGACTTCACTCCGGGTACTTTGGTTAACCTTTATGCATCACAACAATTGGTGAAAAAGCCGAGCCATCAGATTGATCTATTCACCCAAATGTATAACATCACCAACAATCGCTATGAAATGCCCTGGCAATTCAGAAATACAGGCTTTTCGATGATGGCTGGCATCAGGGTTTCTTTTGAATAACTAACTTTGCATCTCAGCAAATTGATAAAATGCGAAAGAACTTACAATCCATTGTAACACATATCTGTTTCCTCTGTATTCTGATTTTTTCAGGATGCGGCGGAAACACCCCTGCTTCATCCTCTCAGGAACAAGCCATCACCGTTACTGACTTTCGCGGAAAATCCATACATCTGTCACAACCTGCTCAAAGAGTTGTTTGCCTCATCGAAAGTGCATTGTCAGGCATCTACATGCTGGGAGCCGAAGAATCGGTTGTTGCTGTTCCCGCAGAAGTTTATCACGGACAAGTGGCTGAAAGGTATGCATCACTCGATGTAAGAATTGCTAACAAAGAGCTGCCAGCGCCGGGAAACTGGGATTTTATTAGTCTGGAACAGATAGTTGCTCTTAAGCCCGACTTGGTAATCATCTGGGCATCACAAACCGATGCCATTGCAAACATCGAGCGACTCGGCATTCCTGTTTATGGCGTTATGCTACACAGTTTTGAGGATGTTTATAAAGAGATTCATGATTTTGGATTATTGCTAAACCAACAAGAGCGAGCCGAATATCTCATACTACACACGCAAAATTCATTAAAACAGCTAAAGGAGCAAAGCCAAAATCGGAAGCCCCAAAGAGTATATTTTATGTGGGCACAGGGTATTAATCACACATCTGGTAAAAACAGCACTGTTAACCAACTGCTGCAAGCTGCTGGAACTATGAATGTAGTTGACATGCCCCAGGAGCATTTAACGGTAAATGTGGAGCGTATCATTGAGTGGAACCCCGACATCATTGTGATGTGGTACAATGACAAACTTACAGAAAACGATGTAATTAACCATCCGCTTCTTCAGGGCATTAATGCCACCAAAAACAAACGTGTTCACATGTTGCCCACAGTGTTCGACTGCGATTTGTGGACGCTTAAGATGCAACATGCAGTTAAACTGGTTGCCAACTGGGCTCACGGAAGCGATAACACCACATTTGATGAAGCACAGGAATTAAAGCAGATGTACCGAACACTATATAATATTGAGTAAAACGGCTAACTTGAACCTCCGTTATTACCTGATAAGACTAAAAAAATGAACCGGAAGATATTCAAATGGATTGTTTACTTATTGCCGCTTCCGGTAATAATGCTTTCGTTATTCATTGGCCCGTCGGGTAACACGGGGCTTAGCGCTCTGGTAAAGCATCTTTTAATAGGTAACGAATCATTTAACCCGGAGCTGGCCTATAATATTCTTGTAAATGTAAGGATGCCTCGCATCCTTTTGGTATTCTTCACAGGCGGCGTACTCGCCATCTCAGGAGCGGCGCTTCAGGCCGTTTTCCGTAATCCATTGGTCGATCCTTACGTGCTCGGTCTCTCCTCGGGTGCAGCATTTGGAGCTGCATTGGGACTTTGGGTTGCCGTAATTCCGGTTCAGCTATCGGCATTCACTTTCGGACTGGCAGCAGTGGGTCTATGTTATTTCATGGCACGTAAAAACAAACAGGTTTCCATTGTTTCTTTGATTCTTGCAGGCATTATTACCAACGGCATTTTCACTGCTCTGCTTACCATCATTCAGGTGTTGAGCGACCCATTTAAACTGCAAAGTATTGTGCACTGGACCATGGGCAATTTCCACAATGCCGATTGGGTTAAAATACAAACAGCAGCCTTGCCTATGTTTGCCGGATTCCTTATATTGTTTATTCTTCGCTGGAAACTAAACGTCATTGCTTTAGGTGATGAAGAAGCTGCCTCAGTGGGATTGAACCCCAGAAAACTGAAAATCTGGATTTTGCTTGGAGCCACATTGGCAGGCTCGGCAGCCGTTGCCGTAGCAGGCATCATAGGACTTTACGGCCTCATTATTCCGCACATGGTGAGGATGATATTCGGTGTTGACAATCAGAAAACCCTGCTCATAAACTTTCTCATGGGTGGCACATTTTTAACCCTCATCGACAACATATCAAGAACAATGGCTGGCTTTGAAATTCCCATCGGGGTTTTTACTATGCTCATTGGTGCGCCCTTTTTTATATGGTTGCTTAAAAAATCAAATGCTGGTTGGGAATGAAAACCAATAACATCATAGAAATCACAAATCTGAGCTTCGGCTATCGGAACCAACAAATCCTCAAAGAGGTATCTGTGGCCTTTCCGGCTAACGAGTTCTCAGTGATTCTGGGACGCAATGGTTCGGGCAAATCAACACTGCTCAGACTAATTGCCGGACTGCTGCCCCACTGCAAAGGCGCCATACGCATCAACGGCATCGAACTAAATAATTTGAGTAGCGCCCACCGTGCCTACCTTGTTGGATTTCTGCAACAAAGCCACAAGCCGGTATTCCCTTTCACTGTTAAAGATGTGGTATTAACCGGAAGGGCAGCTTTTATTGGCTATCTGCCCACAAAAGAAGACCATATAGCTGTTGATGATGCCATGGAGCGCACAGCCATCACGCATCTTCAAAGCCGATTATATACCGAGCTTTCAGGAGGAGAACAACAGCTGGTGATGCTCACCAGACTCATTGCACAACAGCCCGACATACTTTTGCTTGACGAGCCCATAAGCCACCTGGATTACAACAATCAGATCCACATCATCAAACTGATAAAACAACTTGTGAATGACGGCTTTACAATCATATCGGTACTGCATGATCCGAACATGGCCTTTCTTTTTGGGGATAGATTCTTTTTTGTAGATGACCAAAAAGTATATGCCGACAACAGTTCCGAGCCATGGAAATCGCCTCTAATCCACAAGGTTTTTCACAACAGCATTGTGCCTGTGCCCCACGCCGGGAAAATGCTCTTTATACCTTCGCTGCAATGATTGAAAACCACATTCGAATACTTGCAGAAGCATACGATGCCGGTGCCGAAGAGGAGTACCAGCGGCTGGCAGAGTCGGGGCGCAAACTTCTGGAATTTGAACGTGTTTGTGATGCCGTGGAATCCAGAATTAAAGCCGATGACGTAATTGTTGATATTGGCAGTGGCCCGGGCAGATATGCCGAATACTTTCTTGACAAAGGCTATAGACTTGGATGCGTTGATCTTTCAGCCAGATCGCTCAAACTCTTCAGCGATCGAATCTCTGATCGCCATAATGAAAAACTCATCTTTAATAAAGTTTCCTGCGCCACGCAACTGCATTGGATTGATGACGACACTGCGGATGCTTTGCTTTTAATGGGGCCAATGTACCATTTAACAACCTCAGAAAAGAGACTGAAAGTACTCAGACAGTGCCAGAGAATTTTAAAGCCTGATGGGCATCTTTTTGTGATGTATATGTCGCCTCACCCGGTATTTTCCACCGAACCCTGGTTACAGAATAACATGTTGCAGCATCCCAACGGCATTGTTACATACACTAGTTTTAAAGAGCGTATTGTTCCGCAGTTCAGATGCACAGCGGTGCAGGCTTCGGAGGAAGCAGCGCCCTATTTTGAATCAACTCAGAGGGTGGAGATCTTTGACTCAGAAACCAACAATGCCAATGATTCGGCTCCCCAGTATTTAATGATATATAAAAACAGTAAGCGCTTTAATCAAACCAGTTAACAAACGGCTTCTTAATCCAGCTTTTCAATCCTCTCCAAAAAGGCTGTATGCTGGTATATTGATTCCCTGCAACAATCGCGCCTCTGTAAAACACAACACTACGAATCATCTTTATTAACAGACAACTATCCACATTTTTTGAAATCAAACCTAAGTGACTGTTTTAATTCATATTAATCTGCGTTTAGGATAATAAGAAGTAAGATATTTAGGCCGATTGATAAGATTAATCTAATTATCTTTCTCAACTACGCTATCTGTCAAAAATCTAAAAGTCTTAGCTCTAAATCATGTTTTATAAATAAAATCAAACAATTGCGAAGTATTCACTTAATGTAAACTTAACTTAAAACTAACGCCAAACACCTAAAAATTTGTTAAAGCGGCTATAAATGTTAAATTTGCATATTGTAACATATACAAACAGACAGATTCGCGCACATGAGAATAAATTCAAAATCACTAATTTCAATTCCGATAATACTTCTTATTCTCATCGTGTCTTTCACTTTCCTGAAAATCCCCTACAACGTTGAAAGCAACGGAATCATTGTGCCTGCCACCGAATGGCGACTCGAAAAAACTTCCGATGGCATCATTATAAATATTCTGAAAGACAACCTGAACAACACGGTACCAAAGTTCACAGTAACCGAATTTCAGCGCGGCGACCACGTCACATTTAAAATCTCTGACCACCTTGAGGTAAACACGCCGGTTAACAAAGGCGATACCATTGGCATAATTCATAGTCACCTTGAACTACTTAGGTTAATTCAACTTAAAGGAGAGCTGGAGGAGAAAAAACGACTAAGAGAGGTATATCTTACCGGCGACAAACCGGAAGTTATTGCCGCCGCATACGAAAATATGCGTATGGCCGAAACCGAACTCGAGACACAAACAAAACAATATGAAAGAGCCAAATTGCTTCACCAAATGCAAGTAATTGCCGATCAGGAACTGGAACTGGCGGCCAACGATTACAACGTAAAGCAACAACAACTCAATATCAGCAGAGCTCAATATCAATCGCTCCTTTCAGGCTCAAAAAAAGAGGAGATTCTGCTTATTGATGCCACCATAGTTTCATTACAAAACCAAATAGAGACCACCAACGAGCGCATTGAGGCATTTGTCATTACCGCGCCCATCTCAGGAGTTCTCAGCACCACGGGCCTCAACAATGTGGACGGTAACAACAGCCTGGCACGCATCATTTCTGCTGACAATATGATTCTGCACATGCCTGTTGAACTTAACCATCTGACCTATATACATCAGGGCATGCCGGTTTTTGTTGAAAACCTAATGTTTACGTTACCCGTAAAAGGATATGTCAATTTGATTGATAACAACGTAGAACAGATCAATCAACGACAGGTGGTATTTGTTTCATCACAGCTAACAGCCGAAAACCAAACCATACTGCCAAACATAAGGGTTAAAGCCCGCATCGACTGCGGAAACATTTCCCTGACAGAATATTTAAAACGTTTGACAAACACCATATACCACAACTAGCATAAATGTTAAGATACGAGCGTAAATATCTGGTTCCCAACGAACAAATGGAAGACCTCCGAAAAAGGTTATTACCATTTGTTGTGCCCGATAGTTATGCAACACCCGATGAAAACGGCATTTATCAATATACTGTCAGAAGCATCTATATGGACTCTCTGGACATGGAATGCTATACCCAAAAGGATAGCGGCATCAAACTGCGTCGCAAACTG
The DNA here is from genome assembly GCF_000517065.1 of Alkaliflexus imshenetskii DSM 15055. Taxonomy (GTDB): domain Bacteria; phylum Bacteroidota; class Bacteroidia; order Bacteroidales; family Marinilabiliaceae; genus Alkaliflexus; species Alkaliflexus imshenetskii. Next base: position 442,343 of record NZ_KI912105.1, read on the forward strand.
CGCATCAGAGGGTATAACCATTTGAATGAGAACAGCAAAGTGGTTCTGGAAATAAAAAGAAAAATTGGCAACCGCATAAAAAAGCATCGCTCCACCTTGCTTTTCAGCGATTTGGACGAGATGATGCGCAATCCAACGCTCGAAAATTACATCACGGGTAAGAGAAGTATGGATCTGGATGATGCAAAGCGCTTTTTCTTCCATCTTAAGAAGAAACAATACAGGCCGAGCAACCTCGTTGTGTATGAGCGTGAGGCGTATCAAGGCAAAATAGATAGCGGCGTAAGAATAACCTTCGATAAAAACATCCGAAGCAGAATTTATCCGCGGCTAAATACTCTTTATGATGATTTCAACCTCAAGCACCTTTTCAACAACCACTTTGTACTGGAAATCAAATATTTTACAGATGAAATGCCCATTTGGGCCCGCTCACTGGTTTATGATTTTAAACTGCGGAATGACGCCATATCCAAATACACAATAGGTTACGATGTGAACAAGTTTAACAAAAAACTAACCTACTGATTAATAACATCAGCACAAGCATTATGAATGACATTCAAAGTATTTTTACTTTCAGCATAACAGTAACCGATGTTTTTGGAAACGTTTTGGTAGCCATGATATGTGGTTTTCTCATCGCCTTGCTATACAAACACACATATAAAGGTTTAAATTACTCATCGGCCTTTACCATATCCATCATCATGCTCACCATGATAACTGCCATAGTGATTATGGTCATCGGGAACAACCTGGCAAGGGCGTTTGGTATGGTTGGCGCCATGTCCATTATCCGTTTTCGCACAGCTGTAAAAGATGCGTCAGACATCATGTTTATTTTCTTCGCCCTGGCAATAGGTCTGGCTGCCGGTGTCAAACTCTATTCTATTGCATTTTTGGGAACCTTCATGGTTGGAGGGGCGTTTCTGCTGGTGAATCAATTCAGTTTCTCCCTCTCGGGGAAAAAGGAGTTTTTGATGCACATCACTACCAATGGCAACGGTATAGCCGACAATCCCTTTGGCGAATTATTTGGCAGTTATTGCCGTCGCCACAAGCTGGTAAACGTAAAAACCATTGGCGATGAATTTGATCAGATTATGGAATACTCTTACTACATCAATTTAAAGAGTGAAGACAAGGGAAGTGAACTTGTAGCCCAATTGCGCAAAATTGATGGTGTACACCAGGTAAACCTCTTTTTCGACGAAGATTAACCCTTTACACCATTAATCTCTTCAACGGCGTCTCTGATGAAAACTCTTGTGTGATAATCGTTGTCAACAACATCATCGTTCCAAATCACTACGTCCAAATCGATGTTTCGCGGGCCATACTTGGGCAGTGTGCGATCCCGTCCCATCGTGTCTTCAATTGATTTCAGATGCCGCGCAACCGCATCCATATCAAACGAAGTTGATATATAAACAACACCATTCAAAAAATCAGGCTGCTCAGTAATACCAATGGGCTTGGTAGTGCGGTACGACGATATGGCCAGAACCTCACAATACTCGCGCAGGAGCTTAATGGCCATCGAAAAATTAGCATGCGAATCAATGTTGGAACCCATGCTTATATATGCCCTGTTTGTATCCATCGAACTTGTGATTTACCAGCTATCTTGATTTACGGACAGAAAAGGATACACTCTCAGCAAACCGCAGAGCATGGGGTTTTTCAACCTCTACCCACACCGATTTCACGCGTTCGTTGTTCAGGACATGATTTGCCACCTCATTGGCAATCTTTTCAAGCAGATTAAAACTTTTTCCCTCTACCATTTCAATGATATCCTTACAAATGGTTCGATAATTAAGCGCCTCAACGGGTATGTCAGATAACTCTTCACCGCGAAGGTCATAATCGATTTCAATATTTAGTATCAAATCCTGCTTCTTTCCAATTTCATGTGGATTGAAACCAACCTGTGTTCTGAGCAGAAGCTTCTTTATTGATATCTGAGCCATATTATGAAATTAAGTGGGCACCCGAATCACAAAAAATAATCTGTCCGGTTACCGAACTGTTTGAAACAAGAAAATAGGCACTATCTGCCAAATTATCAAGAGAGACGGTTGATTTTAGCGGAGTATTCTCTGATACACGTTGCAAATGGCTATTGTCAGCACCCGGAGGCGGCAACACTGGACCTGGCGCTACGGCATTCACACGCACATCTGGCGCCCACTCAAGTGCAGCCATTTGGGTAAGATGCATCAGCGCTTTTTTTGCGATGGCGTATGCCGCATGTGACGAATTGTGATTGGTTACGCGTGTGTCCAGAATGTTGATTATACATCCAGATTTAAACCTGTTATAAAACGCCTGCATCAGAAAAAATGGCGCATCAAGGTTAATCACCATCTGGCGGCGGTATAGTTCGTATGGCGTCTCACTAAGCTGGGCAGCCTCAAACACAGATGCATTGTTTATGAGCACATCGATGGATGAAATACCTTCTGGCAATGTATCAAAGAGCTGTTGAGCAGCAGCAATGGGGTTGCTCAAATCTGCTTTCACAACGGGGAAAAGCGCTTGTGGATACTTTTCTGACAATCCTGAAGCCAACACCTTTGCAGCATCAAAATTGCTATTGCAATGCAATATAACATTATACCCCCTGAATGCAAACAACTCAGCCAGAGCCTTTCCAACTCTCACTGCAGCGCCGGTTATGAGAACTGTTTGTGACATATACAATCATTTATTATGCGATTTGACCAAACCCAAAAATTAACCATACGTTCGATCAAAAAATGTGTACTCATATAAACTGGTAAAGATTAAGAACGAAATTTTGAAGCAACTGTTTAGAATTGTATCAAAATAATTTTTGGAGTCCTATTTCTGTTGATGTATTATTTAAAAGTAATAAAATTACAATTCCCTTGATGGCCAATTAAAACATTCAATAGAAGTAATTGAAATCACATAATTTTAAAAGGGATTAATAATACTGAGAAAATCACAAATATAGAGACACAAAACAAACCTTAAAACACTCTGAGAAAGGCAATTTGCCTACCATGAATATGGGATATAAATATGCAATATTTTGTGAAACAGATATTGCCTTCGCCTCCATGTTGATATAACTTGCGGTAATTTAAATTCAAATTACATGGATTTTTTTACCTGTCAGTTGCTGGATGAGTTTAACTGGATGGATTGGAGCAGTTTTGCAGCTATTCCATTTATTGACGGTATGTCGGCCATTGACAATCGAGTGCATTTATTGCTGAATATCCCTCACTGGCAAAATGAATGGTTGTATGCAATTGTACCCATTGTGTCAATCGCCATCCTTTATTACATCAGACGGATTGAGATTTCACGTATCAATCTAAGAAGCAACATCAAGCAGGCCGAAACAGAAACTCGCAGGTTAAAAGAGCTGGATCAGATAAAATCACAGTTTTTTGAGAATATCTCACATGAGTTGCGTACTCCTTTAACATTGATAAAAGGACCGCTGGAACAAATTATACAGGAAAATAGAGATCCTGACAAAACAGCAACCCTTCAGCTAATACATTCAAACACCCAAAAAATTTTGCATCAGATTAACCAACTGCTGGATTTATCAAAACTTGAAAGTGGCGACTACAAAGTGTCCGTTTCAAAAGGTAACATCGTATATTTTCTGCAGGGATTGGTCATGTCATTTGCATCGCTGGCAGAGCATAAAGAACAGTCTCTCTCATTCAACATCAGTGGCATAGATAATTTACCTGCCCTTAACCGGAAATTTTATTATGACCGCGACATCATCGAAAAAATCATTAACAATCTGCTTTCCAACGCCATTAAATTCACCCAAAAAAACGGCAGAATAGCACTCTGCATATCTGAATTGCCATCATTGGGAAGCGAAGGTATGCTCGAGATTGTAGTGGAAGACAGCGGCATTGGCATTCCGGCCGATAAGCTGCCGTATATTTACAACAGATTTTACCGGGTAGGCCACCCGACCCATCAATATCAGGAAGGATCAGGAATTGGGCTTGCTTTTGTGAAAGAACTGGTGCGTGTACACCATGGTGAGATAACTGCATTTAGCGAAGAAGGCAAAGGCACTTCGTTTAAAATACACCTGCCTTTAGGCATAAAAAACTATTGCCGTGAACAGATAACTTGTAAACAATCACCACTTACACGTTCACGATTAGTGAATCAATCAAAAAGTCAGCACAACAACAACACAAACAACGATAAGAATCTGCTCGTCAATGAAATGCCAATCATTCTGGTAGTTGAAGATCATGAAGAAGTAAGTCAATACATTCACGATTGTCTTCGAAAACATTTTAACATTATCATAGCCGAATCAGCTTTGGATGCGCTTGAACTGGCAAAGAATAAAATACCTGATTTAATTATCAGTGATGTGATGATGCCCGGGAAAGATGGCTTCTCATTTTGCAAGGAGATAAAATCAAATGATGCAACCAGCCACATTCCGCTTATGTTACTCACGGCCAAAGCCACCAATGAAGATAAAATTCAGGGATTAAAGAATGGTGCAGACGATTATCTGACAAAACCATTTAATCCGGGTGAGTTGCTGTTACGAGCCAGCAACCTCATTGAAAGCCGTAGGCTATTGAAACAAAAATTCAACAAAAACACCATCATAAAACCGGGAGAAATATCCGTTACGCCGCGCGACAAGTTGTTTATTGAGAAATTGATAGCGGTGATTGAACTCAACATGTCCAACGAAAAATTCTCTGTTGCCGATCTGGCCAGAGAGGCCGGCATGAGCCAATCACAAATACACCGCAAGTTAAAAGCTGTAATTGGTCAAACAGCCATACAGTTTATCCGTTCCATACGCATGGGTCACGCCAAAAAACTTCTCGAACACAACAGCGGTAACATTACCGACATAGCCTACATGGTAGGATACAGCGATCCGGGCTATTTTTCAAAATCTTATCTGGCCTTTTTTGGTCACCTGCCATCAGAAGCAATAAAAAGAAATTCAGCCACAGCACAACAATGATTTGGAAAATTGCATTTACAAGTAGCAAAAAAACATTCAAGCATCTCATCCGAAACATCCTTCCACTTAAAATCGGTCAGCTATTTAAAATTTCAAATATGTTGGCTCAACCAAACTCCATCGCACAAAACAGCAAAACAGCTCAAAACAGATGCTATCCATTATAAACAATGATAGGATAATTTATTTCTGCACCACAATGAAACCTTTTGCGCGCAAAGAATCCTCCATACATTCATAATCCTTCGCATTGGTTTATTCTCCGGATCAAAAATTTCCTAATAAATGACAAATTTCTCCTCACGCCAGAGGATAGAACAGTCATAGATTTGCCCTGTAATTAAAAATAATTCACCCAAAAAAACATGAATCATGAAACGTTCTCTATTACTATTTGCAGGCTTATGCCTGATTATGTGCCTGAGTCTGGCTCAGAACAAAAAAAACGCAGAAACACCTCTGATTGGCTCAGAAGCTCCGGCTTTCACTGCCATCTCAACCCACGGCACACTCAACTTTCCTAATGATTTTGGCGACTTCTGGAAAATTCTCCTATCCCACCCTAAAGATTTTACGCCGGTTTGTTCATCCGAACTTCTGGAACTGGCTCATCAGCAAAAAGAATATAAAGAACTAGGAGCCAAACTTATTGTAGTCTCTACCGACAAGCTGGATTCTCACCTACATTGGAAAGCGGCACTTGAAGAGATCAGTTACAAAGGACTCGACCCTGTGAAAATCAATTTCCCGTTGGTTGATGATCATCAGTATGTAATCTCAAAAAGTTACGGTATGATTCATTCACAAGCCAGTCTTGAAGAGAATATCAGAGGTGTTTTCATCATCGACCCCGACAATAAAGTACGAGCCATCTACTTTTATCCCATGGAAGTGGGGCGAAATATGGAAGAATTAAAACGAACCCTTATTGCCCTGCAGACCAACTACCGGAATCAGATGGCATTAACACCCGCCAACTGGCAACCAGGCGAAGATGTAATGGTTCCTTTTCTTAAGGATGAGGAGCTGGCAGAGCTAGGTAACGTTGACTCAAAAGTCTATCAGAAAGCATGGTTTATGTCGTATACTACCGAATATTAAACCAATAAAACAGACGCAGAGATTAAAATCACTTTCCGATTTTGATCTCTGCGTTTATATTCATACAATTATTTAATCCCTATGTTGTTAGGCCCGATAAACCAACTGCACAATTTTTTCGAGATGAATGCGATCCACATCGTCAAACTGTGATAACTCCCTACTGTCAACATCTAAAACCGCCACCACGCTGCCGCTATGATTGCGCACCGGAACTACAATTTCGGACTGGCTTAGTGGAGAACAGGCGATATGCCCCGGGAAATCATGCACATTAGGCACCACCACACTCTTTCCTGTGTTAATGCCGGCCCAACAAACACCGGTGTCCTTCTTCAACTTAAGACATGCTACAGGTCCCTGATAAGGTCCAACCACCAAGTCATCCCCATCCAAAAAATAGAACCCTGTCCAGAAATAACCTTTCATTTTGTGGTGCAACAATGCGCTGATGGTGGCCATTCGTGAATACGGATTGTTGGTGGCGCCTATAAGCTGCTCAATCTGTGTGTAGATACGGGTGTATCTCTCTGCTTTGGTGTTATTACTCATATATAAATTAAGAATTAGACCTAGTGATAATAAACAAATGCGAATGCACTACGCAATTGAAGCATACAGCGCATTAGCGTGCGACGGGCTATATGCCGTAAGCCTGCAAAAACGAAGGTTCTAATGTATCAAAAGCCACAATAATAAACAACAGCCGGTTTCAGAAAACTAAAACCGGCTGCCCACTCATCTACTAAACCTAAACCCAAAACTATCTATTCTATCATTTAAGCACTCAATTGCTTGTTTTGTTCAAAAAAAATGTCACAAAATTAATTAACGTAATTGCCTTCGCTGTCGCGCAACATCTCCTGAAGTTTCTTTCTGGTAAAGAAAATGCGACTCTTCACAGTACCAATCGGTAAATCCAGATGTTCAGCAATCTCTTTATACTTATACCCATCGGTATGCATTTTAAAGGGAATCCGAAACTCGTCTTCAAGCTTATCTATGTAACGGTTCATTTCCACCACACTTTGCACCATTTCAGGTGTCTCCGATGCGTAATTTTGTCTGTATGCAACTTTAAAAGCGTCATCAGTCCCATCAAAAGTATTTCTTGTTTTCTGGTTCCGACGATAGTTGTTGATAAAAGTATTCTTCATAATGGTAAACACCCATGCCTTGAAGTTGGTGTTTGCCGTAAACTGATTGCGGTAAGTTAACGCCTTCAGTATGGTTTCCTGCAACAAATCCCTTGCATCTTCATCATTTGATGTTAGGCTTAATGCGAAATAAAGTAACTTATCCTGCAATCCAAGCAGGCGATTGTTAAATTGAATCGTTGTCATGGCTGATGGTTTTTGTTTGATTTTTGTATAACAAATATACGCAAACCATAAACACATGCAAATTATTTCGACACTTTTTTTTCATTTAATTAGACTGTTTCTAAATAAGAATTATTCCATTATATTAATATACAATTATTTACAAGAGATGTCAAGTGCTTTTCTAAATTAATTGTTAAGATTGAACAAAAATAACGTTAAACAAAAAGACTCTGAGTCTCAACACATTTTAAAGAGTTGATTATCCGCAATTAATGTCACTATATTGGAAAAAACTAATAATTTTGCAGTGCAGTAAGACAAATTTAATCTAAACCGAAACCATAATGCAACATATTTCTTCCAAACTTATACATGGCATTCCGGACAACTCAGACAATATTAACCACCGCAGCTTAAAAACGCCCATTTATGAAACCGCTTCCTTTGATTTTGAAACAACGGAAGAGATGGAAAGCGCATTTAAAGGCGAATCAGATGCCTTTACCTATTCCCGAATTACGAACCCCACCGTATCTGAACTGGAAAAGCGCCTGAAACTGTTCGGTGGTGCTGCGCATTGCTTATGTGTCAGCTCTGGTATGGCTGCCATTTCAAATGTGTTTGTCACGCTTTGTGCTTCGGGGGATAACATCATCACCTCTAAATATTTGTTTGGCAACACCTGGTCGTTTTTTGCAAAAACATTGAAATCGTTTGGCGTTGAAGCGAGGTTTGTGGATATGGAAGACACAAAAGCACTGCATCAGCACATAGATAAAAACACAAGGGCCATCTTTTTGGAGTTGCCTACAAACCCACAACTCATCCTTTTTGATGTAAAATCAATTGCCGCCATTGCGCAACAGCATAACATTCCTTTAGTTGTCGACAACACCGTTCTTACCCCGTATTTATTCAATTGCAGCAATTACGGTGTTGACATAGAGGTTTTCTCCAACACTAAATTTATATCAGGAGGTGCCACCTCGATTGGCGGAGCCATACTCGTTCACAATTCAGAAAAATGGTCGCACATACCGAAACTCACTCAAGATTACCAGAAATGGGGTTCACAAGCATTTTATAAGCGTCTGTATAAAGAAATCTTCCGAAACCTGGGAGCTTGTTTATCGCCCAACAGCGCCTATTTGCAGTTATTGGGACTAGAAACCATCACGCTGCGTATTGACAAGGTATGTGACAACACCTTAGCTGTCACCAACTTTCTGGCAAACCATCCAAATGTAAAACAAACAAACAGCCCGTTGCTACCTGATAGTACGTATCATGATAGAGCAAATGAACTTACTGGTGGAAAAACAGGATGCCTTATCAATTTTGAACTGGAGAATAAAACGACCTGTTACCGCTTTATGGACGCTCTTAAAATGATACGGCGTGGCACAAACTTCTGCGACAATAAATCGATGATAATCCATCCCGCATCAACCATATACTGGGATTTAACGGTTAGCGAAAAAGAAGAGATGCGCATCAGCGAAGGAATGATTCGCCTATCGGTTGGGCTGGAGAATGTTCAGGACATTATTGATGACATAAACCAAGCTCTGAAACATTGCTAAACTATGCAGAATTACCAGTATCATTGAACCTACTGGTAATTCTGCATACCAATTCAAGTATCACCTGGCAATTTGTTGTTTCGGCACTATTTCTCCTTTTCCAACCTTTTACGTGCATCTTCCAATCGATCCAGGTCTTCCTGGCTCATCTTAGGATAGTGCAATGGCAGCTCATTTAGTTTATTCATTATAATATTGCTCACCGCCATACGCATAAACCATTTTTTATCGGCAGGAATCACATACCACGGGGCATAATCGGTACTGGTGTTAGATAACAACTCTGAATAAGCATGCATATATTTATCCCAGTGCTGTCGCTCTTCCACATCCGATTTTGAGAACTTCCAGTTTCGGGAAGGATCCTCGATACGTCTCATGAATCGTTTTTTCTGCTCTTCCTTTGAAACGTTGAGAAAAAACTTTAAAATGACGGTTCCGTTTTCGTGCAGGTGACGCTCAAACGAGTTAATCTGCCTGAAACGTGTTTGCCAAAACGCCTCATCTACATGCATGGGATCTTGCACATCCGGCAGTTGCTGTTTTAAAAGAAATTCGGGGTGAACCCGCACAACAAGTGCTTCTTCATAATAGGAGCGGTTGAAAATACCAATCATACCACGTTCGGGTAACCGCTTATAAATCCGCCACATATAATCATGATCGAGCTCTTCGGCTGATGGGGTTTTAAAACTAACAACCTGGGTTCCTTGCGGATTTACACCTGACATCACATTCTTGATGGTTCCATCCTTACCTGCAGCATCCATGGCCTGAAATAATATCAGAACAGAATATCGGTTATGGGCATACAACTTATCCTGCAGCATACGCATCATCTCTATATTGGATGCCAATTCTTCGGCTGCTTGCTGTTTATCAGCCAGTCCTGCCGAATATTCTGTAGAAAAATCTGATACTTTAACGGTTGCCCCCGGGCTAACTAGCAACTTTTGATCTAAATCCAATCGAATCATAACTTGAAGTTTTGTTGATAAAAGAATTACTTCCTGCATCAGAAAGAAGAAATTGAGGTAGCGTATAATTGGCCGAAAACGGAATTTCCGCAAAACAGAAAGATAGGCAATGGCACTTTTGGCGCACACAAAAGCGCCACCAATCTCAACAAGTTAATAAATTCCTGAAAAAAATAAAAATAGATGTTACCGTTAACCAAACACTGTAAGCAGAAAAGGAACAAGAAGAGGAACAAGCAATGACAAAACAACACCTGTAAAAATAGCTACTACAGAAAGGTCTTTACCTGAATAACGAACAACCACCGGAAGTGTGGTATCCATTGCTGTTGCACCGCCTGCGGCAATGGTCGCATATCGGCCGAAAAACCTAACCAGAAGTGGTGCAAATGCCAACGTTAATACTTCGCGGATGATATTGGCAAGCAACGCTACAACGCCAAGCTCCTGACCACTCATCTGGGCAATTAAAACAGCCGACAACGAATAGTAACCGAAACCTGCGCCTACCGCCATTGCTTGTGCCACACTTATATGATATAGCCAATAAGAGACCACTGCGGTGGCCGATAGCGAGCCAACTATTACTGATAGTGGCACCAGAATCACATGCCAGTTTATCCTTTTAAACAGTGACCGAAAGGATGGATCACTGCCTACGCTAATCCCAACAATAAACATCAACAAGTATAGAGCCCATGCTGAAAGGTCAGACTCAACAAACCAAATGGGCAACTTCAGGAAATAGGCGATGACTATACCAACAACAAAATAGAGTAATATCAAAAGACTGCTTTTCATTACCTGCGTATGATAAAAACATTGTAAAAAAAAGATCACATCCATCGCTTAAAAGCAAGGGTAACCAATCGAATAGTTACCAGACTTCCTGTTAAAGCGGCTAAAGCCAATACCAATGCCTGAAACCCCAATGTTGGTATATTGTCGATAATGGCAGCATCACTGCCCACCGAGATGCCAAGAAAAAACAATAACACGTAAACGGCCCACATCATAAGTCGATTGCATATGTGATGAATTTTCGGTTTTCCGAGAAGCATACGACCCACAATGATTCCAACCAAAAACAACCCAAGTACAATAAGAATGCTCATAATAAAGAGTTAATCATCATAAAATTTCAGACTCTGACAAATGATATGGCAAAATAAAGAATGTTTGGCCAGAAATAAAACCCATGCCATAGCTACTGCAGGAATATTTACATCGAACCATATCCAACTTAGAAAAATCTATTGGTAAAACTTTAAATGGTAACAAGATTAAAACCTTGTAAGACTGATTGTATCATACAGAAGCAAAACACATTGGAAGTCACAGACAACCGAAAATTCCAATGTGAATATTTTAACCATGGTATATCAAAAAGCCTGGACGAAAAATCTGGTGATTCCTGAGAAATAAAGCACCATTACCTGATATAATGAAATTGTTGCAACGTTTTAAAAAAACTGCATCCTATAAAAAGGAATGATATTTGTTTACATCATTACACAACATTTAACCTAAATTGACGTTTTTAGTGAACCAATAGAGTCAAAGTTCGTTTTAATATCCGGAATCAGCATAGCAAGGATTGTCCAGTGCATTTATGGCAAATCGCTAAGATCTAACCGGCAAGGTATTATGGTACACTCAAAACTTAAATGCAACCATAATTGTCGAACAAATGGATGAGATAAAAATATTTAAGGTCCTGGCTTATCTTCTAATAATTGTAATTATAGCTCTGTGCAACTCAGGAAAAGACAGCACTCCTCCTGCTTTACTTGATATGAATGAGTCGATATACCCACTTGATTATAACAAAACATTAAAAGCCGGCAGAGAGCCGGTTTCAACGCACTCCCTCCATGCACATCATAAAGATAGTACGCATCAATTGAACCATTCAATGCTGAAAAATCTTTATAGCCCCTCCCCGTCAGATTCTACAATGCAATTTATCATCACGCTTCAGCATCTTTCCTCCCCTGTTTCCATATTAAATTACCCACAATAAAATCTGATCCGGTCTGCATTTATCTTAAACTGGAAAATAGTAATAAAGCTATAATAGTAAAGAATCAAAATGCCATAGCAATTAATCTCCACGTTGAAAAAATAATAAGACCAAAATTTAAGCTATAATTAATATTTTGGTGGATTTTCATCGGGAAATCTGTCTGCATACTCCTGCCAAAAACTCTTGACTTCACGTTTCACCTCCTTATGCAAGGCTAATAGTCCAATCAAGTTTGGAATGGTCATCAGTGCAATTGTAATTCCGGAGAGAACCCAAATAATAGAAGTATCAACAAATGAAGCAAAGAAAAACCCGATCACATAAAGGATTTTATAATAGATGATTGATTTAATGCCAAATAAGTAGGTCATTGCGCGTCCGCCATAATAGCTCCACGAAATAGCAGTGGAAAAAGCGAAAAGCAAAAGTCCAATAGAAACAATATATTTTCCGTATTCGCCGAGCCAACTGCGCGAGAAAGCTATGGTTGTAAGTGGGGCACTGTGCATAAGAGATTCACCAAAAATCCGGATATTGTCGCTCTGAGTAATTCGACCTCTTACCACTTGTAGCTCACCGGTAAAAGGAGAGCCTCCTTGTGCAACCTGAACATTTTCAGCCAGCGAACGGGAATGAATCATACTGATTTCATCTACAATTCGGCCATTATCGACAGAAAGGGTACCATTAAACAGAGGCAATGAGTTTTTACCATGTACATGATTAAATAGTTTTGCGCGTCCATCTTCAGAAGTATCGTCATAAATTCCGTGTACAACTTCCAAATCGGCCATTTGAAACCTATTTTCATGCTTTTCCATCCAAACCCCTGAAGCGAGAAGCGTCATACCGGTAAGCATACAAATGATGATTGTATCAATAAAAGGCTCGAGCAATGCCACAAGACCTTCGGATACAGGCTCATGTGCACGAGCGGCGGCATGAGCAATGGGCGCAGAACCCTGACCGGCTTCATTGGAGAACAATCCTCTGTTAACGCCTCGATTAAAGGCAAATGCCACACTCGCTCCCAGAAAACCACCTGTGGCCGATGCTCCGGTAAAGACATCTGAAATTACTGCTACCAATGAAGGAAGTATATTTTCATAATTGTAACAGATAACCAGCATTGCCCCAACAAAATAGATTATGGCCATAACGGGCACCAAAGTCTGTGTCACCTTAGCAATGCGCTTAATGCCACCTACAATTACAAACGCCAACAATACCGACAGTATGGCACCTGTGACCACATGTGGAATGGAAAAAGTTTCCCACATGGAGTTGGATATGCTATTGATTTGCGGCAGATTACCTGTACCAAACGAAGAAAGAATGGTGGCCACAGCAAACAGCACAGCCATCCATTTCCCGACGTTCAACCACTTACCTGATGAAAGTTTGATATTCAACCGAGATTTCATGTAATACATTGGCCCACCGGCAATGGAGCCATCCGAAGCCTTCTCTCGATATTTATGTGATAGCGTTACTTCCACAAACTTGGTTGTCATACCAATCATCGCCGTCATCAGCATCCAAAACAGTGCAGCAGGCCCCCCCAAATGCACGGCAAGCGCCACACCGGCAATGTTTCCGGTACCAACGGTGCCCGATAAGGCGGTTGTCAATGCCTGAAAATGGCTGGTATCTCCCTCATCACCCTCTCTGTCGAACTTTCCGCGAACAATTTTCAGCGCATACTTAAAAAAACGAATTTGCGGAAAAACAAGATAAACAGTAAAAAAAAGACCTGTACCTAAAAGAAGGTAAACAAACCATTGGGAGCCTCCTATATAAGCATCCAGAAAAGAAAGAAAATCGCTGACTCGTTGCATAGAAACCAATTTAGACGAATAAAAACAAACACATCCTGACCTTGCATTGTAAAACAAAACAATAAGCAGAATCATCAATATGGAAGCAGTAAATCACTAAATACCATCAATAGATTTCAAATATATAATAAAAATAGAGATATACTCACATTTTATTACATAAGAGCGCGCAAACAGGGGAAGACAGAACGGGGAATTACTCAATTCATAGTGTGCTTACCTGTAATATTTTAATCAGAGAGACTCTTGAAACTTAAACTGAGAGACAAAATATATGTAAAAATCAGTTCAATAGAATGGAATGCACCAATTCATCATAAAACCTTAACTATTATGCCCTTCGCAAAGATTTCCGGCAATAAATAAGCACTAATCATGGAGAGAAAACAGTGGCGTATTGGTGGATGCTGAAAGCGGAAAAAAAAGTTCATTACGATCGGGTGAGAGCCACAAAAAGCCTTTATAACGATTTTGAGATTTTTCAACCATGTCGATTGCTTGTGACGGGGCAACACTGCTTAAATCTATAACGGCGAAGACAGAATTCGGAAATACAGTCAAACCTTCTGTTGAAGGACAGACCACACTATGCTTTAGAGGCGCAAAAGACTGTAATTCAGGAATTAAATCATTTGAAAGAACCGTATAACGATCAATCCTTGGAATATTTATTTGTTTAAACCGACCCATTTTAAGTAGGCTGGCTAACCAACTTACACCTATCATCATATACGTTAAGCCATTGATAAGGTGCTTAAGCAAGATTTCGCGTTTCCGCTTAAAATGCAGATTGTAAAAAATCCGCATGGCAGAATAGAAGATTTTTAAATAACGATAATTCTTCAAGGTGCTTTCACCTTTGAAATGCACAATGACTATGGAAGGATTGTAAACTACCCGATATCCGGCTTGTTTAATGCGCCAGGAGAAATCGATATCCTCTCCATACATAAAAAAAAGCTCGTTAAATCCACCACAGCGCTTAGCAACGTCAGCGCGAACCACCATGAAAGCACCTGCTAACACATCAATATCATGCGCTTCATCAGGAGAAAGATGCCCCAAATAGTAACCTGAAAACAGAGCCGATTTAGGAAAAAGGGCCGTTAATCCTGTAAGGCGGAAGGCAGAGCGCCACAACGTAGGCAGCCCTCTTTTTGATTCTGGCAAAAACAAGCCATTGCCATCCAACATTTTCACACCCATTGCGCCGCAATCGGGATTAGCCAGCATATACTCCAATACATTGTCGACCATACGCTCAGATACAATGGTATCCGGATTAAGAAACACAAAATAATCTCCCTTAGCAACAGCTATCCCCTGGTTACAGGCTCTTCCAAAGCCAACATTTTCGTTATTGGCCAGCAGCACCACATTTGGATATTGAGAATTGAGAAAGCCTAACACATCTTCGCTGCTGTTGTTGTCGATCACAATAACCTCAAACTTCTCAGAACTGTTCTGCATCAACGAATGCAAACAAAGCTTAAGAAAAGCCAGAGAGTTATAACTCACTATAATTACTGACAAATGTGGCATCAAAGAGATCTTAATCGTGAACGTACTTGATATGGATAATCATTATACTCATTAAAGTAATAACGGAAAAATTCACCAGAATTGTAGAAAGGATGAGATAAAAAATGCGTTAGCGCTGTTTGCGTTTGATTACGGTATTCGTAACCCAAAAAATCAGTGACAAAACCATTAAAAACAGGCTCATCCCAATCAGTTCCGCCTTTTCAAGATTAGACAAAAACCAGAGAATGATCAAAACTGATATCATCGGAATTACAACACCACCGGGAACCCTAAAAGCGCCTTTGGATCTGGTTGAGATTTTGCGCAATCGAAGTACCGAAAATGCCACACCCATATATACGAGCAAAATAGATGCACCGGAGATGATTGCCAACTGACGAAATCCACCAAAAATTGCCATCGACAGGCCGATGCCTGCATAAACCGCAATAGCCATATAAGGTGTTGCAAATTTTTTATGAACTCTGGCAAGTAAGGGAAAAGGTATAACTTTATCACGTGCAGCGCCAAAGAGCACACGTGGCATGCTCAACAATTCACCACTCATATATCCAAACATCGACACCGCAGCACCTGCTGTCATAATTGCAAGCCCCCATGGACCAAATACATGCTGTGCCACTTCAACGAGCGGCGCGTCACTAAACGCTGGCAAAGAAGAGCCCAAAACGCCTTGCGCTACGGTCTGTATAAGTATATAAAGCGTGAGAATGCCCAAAATGGCAATGAAAATGGCACGCGGAATGGTGCGTTGCGGATGCTGAACCTCACCGCTCACGGCAAGAGCCGATTCTCCGCCCTGAAAAGCAAAAAACAGGATTAGCGCCATCTGACCAATCCCAGTGATGGAAGGCGTAGTATCCCACTTAAGATTATCTATTGACACATCGGCCCAGCCAATAATAACCAACAGTAACAACGGTGATAGTTTGGCAATGGTGGTGATTTTTATAAGACCTATGCCACGTTTTACGCCCCTGATGTTGATGGCGGCAAGTAGGCCAAACACAACAACAAAAAACAATATGCGTATCACAGGTATGGCAAACACCGGAAAAATACGAGCCAGAAGATCGACCAAAGCATTGGCCACTGCGGCGTCGGCAGCCACGCAGGAACCAATAAAAAGTGCGGAAGTAACGAAACCGGCATATCTTCCAAAAGCGGCCTCAATATAGGCATAAGCTCCACCGGAAGAAGTCACGATGCTGCCCGCTTCGGCAAAACAGAGCATTATTAGAATCACCAAAATGCCACAAAACAGATATGCAAGGATGCTGGCAGCACCAAGTCCAGCAGCCACAATGGCCGGCAGCACAAAAATTCCGGCACCTACTATTATATTGATGATGTTGGCACTCAGCCCCCATACCCCTATCTCGCGTTTTAATCCTTCGTTGGTACTCTCCATGCAAACTGTTTTTGGCTACGCAAGTTTCATAGTTAGCTGAACTCTTTTACGAGCCACATCCACTTCAAGAACCTTAACCTGAACATGTTGATGCAGAGAAACAACCTCGTTGGGGTCAGAAACATATCTGTCGGCAAGCTGACTGATGTGCACGAGTCCATCCTGCTTAACACCCACATCCACAAAAGCCCCAAAGTTGGTAATATTTGTAACGATGCCCGGAAGCACCATGCCCTGACGCAAATCTTCAATCGTGCGTACATCGGGTGAAAACTCAAAAACTTTGATGATTCGGCGCGGATCACGGCCTGGCTTCTCAAGTTCCGAAATGATATCAGTTAAGGTAGGCATTCCAACCTTATCGGTCACATATTTTTTGAGGTCAATACGCTGTCGGAGTGCCTTATCGTTTATTAAATCAGACACACTACAGTTTAAATCTTTGGCCATCTGTTCCACTATAGGATAAGACTCAGGGTGCACGGCTGAGTTGTCCAACGGATTCTTGGCGCCGCTGATGCGCAAGAATCCTGCACACTGTTCAAACGCTTTGGCACCCAACCGCGGCACTTTGGTCAACGCTTTGCGTGAGCTAAAGGGGCCATTTTCAGCTCTGAACTCCACAATGTTTTTTGCCAATTGGGGACCAAGACCAGAAACGTAAGTAAGTAAATGCTGACTTGCGGTGTTTAACTCCACACCCACCAGATTCACACATGACTCTACTACCTGATCGAGCGATGATTTCAAGTTGTTTTGATCCACATCGTGCTGGTATTGCCCCACACCTATTGATTTGGGATCAATCTTCACAAGCTCTGCAAGCGGATCCATCAAACGTCGGCCAATGGAGACAGCACCGCGCACTGTCACATCATAATCGGGAAATTCATCACGAGCTGTTTTGCTGGCACTGTAAACCGATGCGCCATCCTCACTCACCACAAACACCTGCAAATCTCGGTTGAAACGGATGTTACGGATAAAAGATTCTGTTTCGCGCGAGGCGGTTCCATTACCAATGGCAATGGCCTCAATCTTATATGCTTCTACCAGTGAATCAATTTTTTTGTATGCCTGCTTGGTATCGTTTTGTGGCGGATGCGGATATATGGTTTCGTTGTGCAGCAAGTTTCCTTGTGCATCGATACAAACCACCTTACACCCGGTTCGAAATCCGGGGTCAATCGCCAGCACCCGCTTCTGCCCCAAAGGCGGTGATAACAACAACTGACGCAGGTTGGCCGCAAATACCCGAATGGCTTCTGATTCGGCTTTCTCACGAACAGCACTACCGACTTCATTCTCGATTGATGGCGCCAACAAACGCTTATAAGCATCCTCCACAGCCATCTCCACCTGCTCAGCGGCAGCATTTCGACCTTTCACAAACAAACGCTCCAGACGCTCCACGGCCTCATCGGCATCCGGAGAGACAGATACTTTAAGAAATCCCTCCTTCTCGCCACGGCGCATTGCCAAAAGACGGTGAGACGGGCATCGTTTGATGGGCTCAGAAAAATCGAAGTAGTCCCGATACTTGGCAGCCTCCTCCTCTTTTCCTTTCACCAGTTTGGAAGAAATAACAGCCTGGCGTTCAAACAAAATCCTTGTTACCTCACGGGCTTTCAGATCCTCATTGACTCTTTCGGCAATGATATCACGTGCACCCTGCAGAGCCTCCTCCACGTTGGGTACCTCATCGGTAAGAAACGCCACTGCACGGTTCTCCACATCTCTTTCCTGCTGTAACATAATGATGTCAGCAAGAGGTTCCAGTCCGCGCTCTTTAGCTTTTACAGCTCGTGTTTTTCGCTTTGGTTTATATGGAAGGTACAAATCTTCAAGTTCATTGGCATCCCATGTGCCTTCAATTTTCTTTCTTAGTTCATCGGTCAACAATCCCTGTTCCTCAATGGTTGAAAGGATGGTTTCCCTTCTCTTCTGTATATCCTGTAGTTTAGCGTAACGTTCTTTTATGTTGCCAATCTCAACCTCGTCAAGGCTGCCTGTCATCTCTTTTCGATATCGGCTAATAAACGGAATGGTTGCACCCTCGTCGAGCAGCGATATGGTATTGACAACCTGTTTGAGTGAAATATTTAACTCTGTTGAAATTAAAAGTGCGTAATTCTGCATGTTTAAAGACAATTAACGTGACCCACCATCGGGATGAAAAAAATTAATGCGACGCTCTTCCGTTGCCCTTTTTACGTGAAAACTGCTTTTTACCTCCGCCACCTTGCCTGAAGGGTTTACGTTTGCGTGACAAATCCGGGTTGTACTCCGGCCCCGGGTCAAAATCTGCCGGCAAAGGAGCTTTGTAAACAGTTGTTTCGATCAACTTCTCAATGAGCGCAAACTTCTCCTGCTCCTTATCGTTTATGAAGGTAAGCGCCACACCTGTTGATTTGGCCCTTGCTGTGCGACCCACTCTGTGCACATAATCTTCTGCATCGCCCGGCACATCGTAATTGATAACCAAATCGATGCCATCTACATCAATTCCTCTGGCGATGATATCTGTAGCAACGAGGATTTGTGTTTTCCGATTACGGAAATTTAGCATTACTGCTTCCCGTTCAGCCTGTTCCAAGTCGGAATGAATAGCCTCTGCAGGCATACCTGCCTGGCGTAGCGATTTGTGAATCTCCTTTACTTTAAGTTTTGTAGATGAGAATATCACCACACTTGTTAAATCTTTCCCCTGAATAAGCGACTTAATGAGTGGAATCTTTTGAGTATCATAAACAAGATAAGCTGCTTGCAGAATACCTTCGGCAGGCTTGGATATGGAGATACTAATCTCTTGTGGGTTATTAAGCAACTTCTGCGACAAATGTCTGATTTTTGGTGGCATAGTAGCCGAAAAGAGCAGTGTTTGACGCGCGGTAGGTAATGTTTTCACAATCTGCATGATGTCATCATGAAAACCCATATCAAGCATACGATCGGCCTCATCCAGAATCAGATGCTTCAGGTTCAGAAACTTGAAGTAATCCATGGTGAGGTGTTGAATTAACCTTCCCGGCGTGGCAACTACCACGTTGGCACCAGAGATAAGGGCTTTTTTCTGCTGCTCCCAGAGTCCGGCGTCGTTGCCGCCATACACAGCAACTGAGGTAACCGGCAAAAAATACGAAAAACCCTGTAATTGCTGGTCAATCTGAATGGCAAGTTCACGTGTTGGTACTAGTACAAGGGTGGTTGTGTTCTCCCCAGTTGCGTCAATCAACTCATTGAGTACCGGCAGCAGGTAAGCTGCCGTTTTTCCTGTTCCGGTCTGCGCACAGGCTATCAGGTCATTGCCCTCCATAATGATGGGTATAGTCTGCTGCTGAACAGGAGTCGCTTCATCGAAGCGCATGGCATCCAATCCTTCCAGGATCTCTGCTTTAAATCCAAACTCGGTAAATTTCAATGTACCTTGGTATTAATATTTTTTAAATAAATCGATTAGAAAAGGAGCAATCACCACTGCTTATAAAAAATAACACAGCGACTTACTCCACAAAAAGCACCAATCCCTTCAGATACTCTCCTTCGGGATGGTAAATACTGACGGGGTGGTCAGCAGGCTGTTCCAACTGGTGTAAAATTTTCACATTACGTCCGCTACGTGCGGCAGCGGAAAACACTGTGGTACGAAAAGCATCGCGCGACACCACCTGCGAGCATGAAAAGGTGAAGAGGATACCACCCGGCGCTATTTGCTCCAAGGCTTTTGAATTCAACCGCTTATAACCCTGCAGGGCGTTTTTCACCACATTCATGTGTTTGGCAAATGCAGGTGGATCAAGCACCATTAAATCATATTTGTGTTTTGATGATTCCATGAAACGAAATGCATCCATTGCAAAAGCCTCGTGACGGTTGTCGCCAGGGAAATTCAGTTCCACGTTTTCGTTGGTAAGTTGTACGGCCCGCTCCGAACTGTCAACAGAATGTACCATGGAGGCACCACCCCTCATGGCATAAAATGAAAAGCCTCCGGTATAACAAAACATGTTGAGCACAGAACGACCTTTGCTGTATCTCTCAAGCAGTGCGCGATTGTCACGTTGATCCACAAAAAAACCTGTTTTCTGGCCTTTCTCCCAATCTACATTAAACTTTAATCCGTTTTCGAGCGCAATACGTGTAGAGCTTCGTCCCCAAATAAATCCATTCTGAGGATCCACATCGGCTTTAAAAGGCAGCGTACCTTCAGATTTCTCATATACGGCGGTTAAAGCCTCGCCCAACACAGAGCGCATGGCTTTTACCAGCGTTTCGCGTAAGCGATACATGGCCACTGTATGCATCTGCACCACGGCAGTTGTATCATACATATCAACAATCAACCCCGGCAACCCGTCGCCCTCACCATGAACAAGGCGAAAAGCATTGGTATGCGACGAACCGGCCAAGCCGGCTATTTTACGCAGGTTCCAGGCAGCTTCAATTTTACGACTCCAGAAGTTGTCATCTATTACTTCATCACGGAATGTTATCACACGCACGGCAATGGAGCCTATCTGATAATGGCCATAAGCCAGAAAATTGTCATGAGCATCGTGAACGGCAACCAAATCGCCCTCTTCAAGATTTCCGCGCACGTTTTTCACAGCGCCCGAGAAAACCCAGGGGTGAAATCTTTTTAAGCTTTGCTCCTTACCGGGCTTTAAATAAATTATGGGTATTTGCATAAAAGAGAGAGAGATATCTAATTTCGATAATGAAGCGGTTTAATTCTAAAGTCAGGCTCCAGGCGCATAAGTTCTTCAAAGATGCGCAAAGCCACCCAGGCATCGGTAGCAGCATAATCAATCTGACCGGAAGTGAGCATATCAGCCTCCCAGTTTGAGAGCCGCTGACGCTTTGATATGCGCACGTTTAAAACAAGACCGGCCAGAGCTTTCAGGCTAAAGACATCAATTCCAAAACTCTTAACCATGTCCTGAAGTTCAATAAACTTAGCAGGTTTAAAGCGGGCCAGTTTATTGAGTCCACGCAAGTCGTCGCGAATGCCGACACCCACTTTAACCACTTTAGGATTTTCGAGCAGGCGCACCAAGTCGGGAGAAAAACCTGTTTTATTCAGCCTGAAAAGAAACGCAGCATTTGGCGTAGAGAGTTGCATCAAAGAGATATGATTGGCCTCCCCTTTCTTAAACGATGGTCGTGTTTCGGTGTCAAATCCAAGCACCTTTTCCGCTCTAAGTAGTTCTACAATTTCGGAAACCCTCTCCGGATCTTCTACAACCGTGATTATGCCGGTAAACTGACACAATGGCAATTCTCCTATAGCCTCTTTACTTATGCTGCTATCCATTCAAAAAAACTTAAGTTGTGTATTTGCTAAAATTATGCTGACAACTAAGTAAGTTGTAATACCTTATCTATTCATCGTCGTGAAAATCGTCCTGAAACTCACGTTGCCGTTGCGAAAGAATCCAGTGGTCGGTTTTTCTTCCTTCAGATTCAGGCCCATCAGCTGCATCCTCGTCATCGTCAATATTTTCACCACCATAACTGACCATGTGAAGTGCACGTAACACATTTACAAGCCTTTGACCCCAATAACTTTCAAAATTGGTTTGCAGCTCTACCAGTGCATCGTTCATAATTTCTGTTACAGCACTTCTGTAGCTCATTAAAAAATCCTTCACATCCTGATAAATATCGGCCATATTTTCAGAGATGGTGGAGGTTAAAGGCAATTCGCTTCTTTGCATATCGGCCGTGAAAACCTCAAGATAATCATCAAAGCGCCCCATTGTGGTTTGCACCTGATAGCGGATGTACTCATAATCCTCCTCAGTAACATGCTTTTCAAGATACTCATCCAGTACAGACTCACTCTTGGGCAACATGCCCGATTTCAGATAGAGTAAAGGAAGAATTTTGAGTGCTGTACCAACAAATTCGGGGCGTGACTGATTGCCCACACCTTCGAGCCAGGCGCAAAACTCCCGACTAACAGTAACAAATTCAATCACATTTGGCGAATATACCGGATGTTCAAAACTATCTTCCATCTTAATTTTAAAATATTCAACGATGCTGCTGCAAAATATCGGGTTGAAAACGAAGATTACTGAAAACTCAAACAATCTCAATTTCCACACCAATACAATTTCGCAAAGTTAGTAAAAAGCATGAAACAAACATCCCTTTCTGTATCACTCTCTTCCGACCCATTCCAATAAACCCTCATCATTTTCACCTATCACATCAGTTTCTTCCAACCAATGTAATACTTTCCATGCTTTTGCTCTATCTACGCCGCAAGAATCCGCAAGTTCATCGGCAGCCATAGGTTTTCGGGATAACGTTTCTCTTATGCGGGTTTCAATTTTTTCGAACTCTGCATCGGTGAGATCCCTTTTCTTTCGTTCCAGACACACATCACAATGGCCGCAATTAACTGTGCTTTGCTGTCCAAAATAGTTTAGAAGCAATCGGCTGCGGCAAACATTACGCAGTGTGGCATAATCAATCACTGCATCCACACGCTGACGGTATTGCTCCTTACGATCGGCGTACACCTCGTTTGGCAATACCACATGGCGGGTCTCCTCACGACGCTGAAGATAGGTAACCAGTGGCGTACGCCGTTGGGGGATATAATGGATGACACCGCGCTTAGACAAACCCTGAAATGCATTGTACACATCCTCTTTTGACACATTCATGCGTTTGGCAATGGCTTCCTCATCCACAGGTGCATACTCGGTAAAAAGTCCGGTGTAACTGCGCAACAATATTTTGATATATGGATCGTACATTGCATTTGCCACCTGAAACTTATACAGTTCAAAATTATCCATTAGCACCATAACCTTGGATGGTATATCTACATCTTCGGAAAACGCCAGATAGCCGGCTCTCTGCAATATTTTAAGGCTGCTAAACACAGTGAGTACGTTAAATCCAAAGGCAGCACAAAACCGCCCGATATTGAAATCAAAAATTTGCTCATGGCCGGCACCCACGGCAATCTGGAAAAAATTTCCCAATGCCTCATACACCCGTCTGACCACATCCTTCTCAGGGAAGGTGGTAGTTACGCTCTTGTTAAGTTGCATTTTATCGGCTACCGACCACAGCAACACCGCAAAAGCTTTTTCTTCATCGCGTCCGGCGCGTCCGGCCTCTTGAAAATATGCTTCAAGCGAGTCAGGAGCATCCATGTGAACCACCACCCTCACATCAGGTTTATCAATTCCCATCCCAAAGGCGTTTGTGGAAACAATAACCCTGCACTTACCTGACTTCCAGTTTGCCTGGCGGATATCCTTTACCTCCTGGGGCAATCCGGCATGAAAGAAGTCGGCACTGATGCCATTTCGCTGTAACATTTCGGCATATTCGCGTGTTTTTCGGCGGTTGCGAACATATACAACAGCCGTACCACGTACTGATTTAAGGATACGAAGTAGTTGCTCCTCTTTATCCTCGGCATGACGCACCACATAGGCGAGGTTGCTTCGCTCAAAGCTTTTCTGAAATACATTCTTCTCTTTAAAATGTAACCGTTCCTGAATATCTTCCACTACGCGCGGTGTGGCAGTGGCAGTGAGCGCCAACACCGGCACACCTGGCAAATGCTCACGTATTTCAGATATCTTGAGATAACTAGGTCGGAAGTCGTAACCCCACTGAGAGATGCAGTGAGCCTCATCAATGGCGAGTAAATTCACCTTGAGGTGAGGTAACTTAGACAAAAAAAGTTCAGTGGACAAGCGTTCAGGTGACAGATACATAAACTTATAATCACCATAAATGCAATTGTCGAAGGCTGAGAGAATTTCGTTATAGGTTAGTCCTGAGTGAATAGCATAGGCCTTTATGCCTTTCTTCTTAAGATTCTCAACCTGATCCTTCATTAGGGCGATTAACGGCGTAACCACCAGACAGATACCTTCGTGCGCCATTGCCGGCACCTGAAATGTGATGGACTTGCCACCACCTGTAGGCAGCAATCCTAGCGT
Organism: Alkaliflexus imshenetskii DSM 15055; assembly: GCF_000517065.1. Classification (GTDB taxonomy): domain Bacteria; phylum Bacteroidota; class Bacteroidia; order Bacteroidales; family Marinilabiliaceae; genus Alkaliflexus; species Alkaliflexus imshenetskii. Next base: position 467,139 of record NZ_KI912105.1, read on the forward strand.
ATCACGCCCCGCCCCAACCGATTGGATTATATCCTCCTGTAACGGGCGAAAATCATCATAACCCCAATATTTTTTTAATATTTCACGATAAGTGTTCTCCACAGCAACAGTATAAGCCAAATAGTTTTTCGGTTATAAACACACGCCCAAAAGTATGTGAGCAACCGTGAAATTAATCAATTTATAATTATCCTCATGGTTAGCGAAAAAAAAGGAGTTGCCATACTGACAACCCCCTTATCCTTACTAAATAAAACAACTATGTCTATAGCTAATTTACAAACTCTATCTCCTTCACCTTCACACCAATAAATGATTTCAATTCACCATCCTTGCCGGTATAAGCTTCACTTTCGGGAACTCCCTCTATAAGCACCTTCTTTCCTTTCTTGAGGTAATCGGCAACCCGAGAGTTCTGGTCGCGCCACATATTGGCCTTAATCCATTCGGTTTTCTCAACCTTTTTGCCCTCGCTGTCTTTATAATCCATCGAAACAGCTACATTAAATTTGATAAGCTTACTGCTTCCAACCTCCTTAACTTCAGCGTCATTACCTAGAACGCCTGACAAAAAAATCTTTAACATTGTTATAATTGTTTTTGGGTTAAAAAACGGGTTAAAACGAGAGCTAAATTTATCAAAACGTTTAATGAAAGTCAACACTAGGTTAACACATAATAGTATTAATACGAAAAACTACTGCCGCCAAGAAACTCTCTCAATATGGATGTAGGCGGGATTTCACGTGGCATCATAGGCTTAAAATAGCTAAAAAACTTTAAGAGGCGGTTGGCTTCTGAATATTCAGGCTGATTGGGCTGAACCTCGAGCAGGATAGGTTCTGCAAAAGGCTTAAGAACAGCCAGCTCATAAAGCAGTGCTGTATTAAACATCACATCGGCCTCCTCCTGAAATGGGAAAATGTGCTTCTCCTCGCCCCTTCGTACGCTTGCCCAGCGGGAAATTGTATCGCGGGCAGAGTATTTCCGATACTTATAATCGCGTACAATTCGTCTGATTAGGCGGTTGTCGGTAGTTGGGATGCGGTTATGGTCATCGATATTTACCGAAGTTAGTGCTGATACATATACTTTAAATTTAGCATCGTTTGAAACCGATGGCGTAAGCTGTGGGTTGAGCCCGTGTATCCCTTCAATTATCAGAATATTTTGGCTGGTCATGCGCATCTTTTCACCATCATAAAACCGTTCACCGGTTTCAAAAGAGAATTTCGGAAGTTCCACCTCTTCACCAGCCAGCAAAGCCACCAGGTGCTCATTAAACAGTTTTAGGTCTATAGATTCCAAAGCCTCAAAATCATAGTCGCCATTTTCGTCGCGAGGCGTATGTTCCCTATCTACAAAATAGTTGTCCAGAGAGAGATTTAGTGGTTTAATACCTGACACAAGCAACTGTATGGCAAGGCGTTTACTAAAAGTTGTTTTACCACTGGATGATGGACCACTGATAAGTACTATCTTTATTTTATCCTTTCGAGCAGAAATGCGGTCGGCAATATGAGCTATTTTCTTCTCGTGCAGTGCCTCGGTTACTTTTATGATGGTTTCTGATTTTCCATTACCGGCAGATTTATTCAGGTCACTTATTTTGGTGACATTTAAAATTTTATTCCACTGGCTATATTCTCTGAAAATTTCAAACAACTTATTTTGAATAATGAGATCCTCCACTTCGTTAGGATTGGAGGCTTTCGGCACTCTTAAAAGCATTCCGTTGTAATACTTATTCAGGTCGAATACTTTCAGATAACCGCTCGATGGCACCAAAAAACCATAAAATATGCCAACATGCTCACCCAGAGTGTAATACGAGGTGTAATACTGGCCGCGGTGGCGAATTAAGCCGGTTTTATCGTCAAGACCTCTCTCTTCAAAAAGTCTAATTACCTCATCCGTTTCCTCCTTTTGCTTCACGAATGGCAGATCCCGAGCCACTATCTCACGCATTTTTTCAGCCAAATCGATGGTCATCTGCACAGTTAGCTCGCAGTTCAAATTATCCAATTCGCAATAAAATCCTTTACTCACCGAATGCTCAACTCGAAGACGGGCACCGGGAAACAACTCTTCGACAGCAGCATACAGCACAAAAGAGAGGCTTCGCACATACATGCGCATGCCATCCGGATGGCTGACATCTATAAACTTAACTGTTTTTGGGTTGAATAATTCAAAGGAAACATCCCTTAACCGGTTATTCACCATTGCTCCTAAAATGGGATTTGCCAATTTAACATCCATGAGTTTGGCAGTTTCTGACAATGTGATGCCGCGTGGTGCGTGTACTTCGCTATTGTTATTAATACATTTGATTTTAATCTCTTTTTCAGTCATATAGAAACACTATTTTTTGATTCTTGTATGTTGGGTGATATGCACGATTATTTAAATATTAACAGTTCCCCTAAACATGAAACTGGCAGGAGCAATTGGTTTTGAGCAAAATTCATTCCCAAAATCACCATCACGAGGATTTAGCTGGTTGATTTAATTGCTCTGAAGCCAATTACCACTGCCTTAAATGTAATTCAAAAGATGCTTTTAACAATCAGTCGCTAAAGTTTAGGATTTGGACCATATTGATTCTCACCCAAATTGCTATCAGTTGCCATTAAAACTAAAAGCCATATTGCACCAATAAATGGAATCAATCCAACCAAAATCATCCATCCACTTTTACCGATATCATGCAGTCGTCTTACCGTCACAGCCAATGCAGGTATCAACAAAACCAGCGAATAGAGAATGTAAATCACACCATAAGGAAGAATTCCTATGGTGGTTCCTACAATGTTATCTAAACCCATTGCAACAATAGTAAAGATAATATTGAACAATACAAACATCCAGTATTCCTTTCTTCTGGCTCGGCCATCGAAATCAGCATACTTTTTAAGAACCTGTAAATACCATTCCATAGATAAAATTGTTAAAATTACCCCTACTCGTCTGGCTTTTCGGATTCGCCCTGTTTTTTAGAGTGGTTACTCGTCTCCACTAATTAAAAATTTAAAGAATTGTGCATCGTTAAATCCTAATTAAAGTTCTACCAAACACTATTTAATTCTTATACACCTCCTCTTTTTTGATACTTAAAGAGCAACACAATGCAGTACACCAAAAGCCAAGAAATCAGATGATAGAGCAAATTATAGAATCAATCATCTAAGCACTAACTATGCAAAATAATAAAAATATGGTGATAATCAAGGGATTTTTGATGTAAGACATCATTGGCCGTGATGAGAAGCTATGAAATTACGATGACGAAAGAATCTACAAATTGACACGCTGCCTGCTATCTAAAATCAACTTCATAAACCTACTGATATTCAATGTTTCGAATCCAACAGGTTTAAAAGTGACTAAGTATATACGCCAGCCATTAAAATCACTGAACAATTCTTTAGTAAGTTATAACGCACGGACATAGATAAACCGGCAGAAGCAAGCAATTATTTGAGTCAAAACAGCGTACTATAGAGTGATTAAGTGCCCTTATACGTCTCAAAACACCTACACTACCACAATCTAACTCACGAAAAAGCAATACTATTTCCTGAATTCTGGTTCCTGCAGAAGAAACTGTCCGGTGTAACTCTCTGGTATGCCAATAACATCTTCGGGTGAGCCGCTGACAATGAGCTGGCCACCTTTACTACCGCCTTCGGGACCAATATCAATGATATGGTCGGCTGCCTTAACCACATCCAGGTTGTGTTCGATAACGATGACCGTATTGCCACGATCAACCAGTTTATTCAAAACATCAAGTAAAACCCTGATGTCTTCAAAATGGAGTCCTGTTGTGGGTTCATCTAAGATATAGATGGTTTTTCCGGTATCTTTTTTAGCCAGTTCGGATGAGAGCTTTACACGCTGCGACTCGCCACCCGAAAGAGTTGTGGATGGCTGACCCAACTTGATATAACCCAACCCAACCTGTTGAAGCATTTTGATTCTTTGCTGCAAAATTGGTATGTGTTCAAAAAAATCAACCGCCTGATTGATGGTCATATCCAGAACATCACTAATGGATTTTCCTTTATAGCGTACTTCGAGCGTTTCCCTGTTGTACCTTTTGCCACCGCAATCGGGACACTCAACCATCACGTCGGGCAGGAAGTTCATCTCAATGACCTGGACACCGCCCCCTTTGCAGGTTTCGCATCGTCCTCCAGCCACATTAAAGGAGAAACGACCTGGCTTGTAATCGCGAATTTTTGCCTCGGGCAAACCGGAGAAAATCTTTCGGATTTCGTCAAACAGTTTGGTATAGGTTGCCGGATTAGAGCGTGGCGTGCGTCCGAGTGGTGACTGATCCACATCAACCACCTTATCAACATGCTCCAAACCTATCACTTCACGATATGAAAGAGGCTCCTTTACGCCGTTGTAGACATGCTTATTGAGGATGGGATATAATGTTTCGTTGATGAGTGTAGATTTTCCACTACCCGAAACTCCTGTTACACATATAAATTTCCCTAAAGGAAACTGTACATTAATATTCTTGAGGTTGTTGCCAGATGCTCCAATTATCTCGAGCACTTTTCCATTACCTTCTCTGCGCATTGCAGGCATAGGTATATTTTTTCTCCCTGTCAGGAAATCGGCAGTAAGCGATTTGGAGTTAAGTATTTGCAAAGGTGTGCCCTGCGCTACCACTTCACCGCCAAAGCGTCCGGCAAAAGGCCCCATGTCAATCACATGGTCAGCAGCCATCATCATATCACGATCATGCTCCACCACCAATACGGAATTTCCCGTATCGCGCAGTTGCTTAAGCGACTCTATGAGGCGGTGGTTGTCACGTTGATGCAATCCAATTGAAGGTTCATCGAGAATGTAAAGCACATTCACAAGCTGGCTGCCAATTTGGGTTGCGAGCCTTATGCGTTGGCTTTCACCACCCGACAGCGTCATGGCGCCACGATCGAGCGACAGGTACTCCAGCCCCACATCCACCATGAATCCAAGGCGCGACCTAATCTCCTTCAGAATCTCCGCTGCAATAAGCTTCTGTTTGTCACTCAAGCGTTCCTCAATATTTTCGAACCATGCGCGAAGTTCCACAAGATCCATGCGGGAAAGCTCGGCAATATTTTTTCCATCGATGCGGAAATGGAGGGCTTCCCGATTAAGCCGTTGACCATTACACTCAGGGCATTTCTTCTCGACAATATACTGGTTGGCCCATCGCTGAGCCTTAGCCGGTGCATCATCGGTCTGTTGATCAAGGATATATTTAATTACACCGCTAAAATTAAGAAAATAGTTAGAAGAGGTTCCTAGCGGTGTGTTTTTGAGAGTAAGCGGCTCATTTGTACCATAGAGAATGGCCTCCAAACCATCTTCCGGAATATCAGAAACAGGCGTCTTCAATGTAAAGCCATATTTTTCACCTATGGCCTCCAACTGCCAAAAAATGAGTGAGTTTTTATATTTTCCAAGCGGATCAATCCCACCGGCATGAATGCTCAACTTGGGATTCGGAATGATTTTATGCATGTCAGCTTCATCAACCATGCCCAGTCCTTTACATTTTTGACAGGCGCCCTGCGGTGAGTTAAACGAAAATGAGTGAGGGGCTGGCTCATTGTAAGCAATTCCGGTAACGGGACACATGAGCAGGCGACTGAAAAAGCGTGGCTCATCGTTGTCTTTCTCAATCACCATGATGGTGTTACGCCCCTGTTTCATAGCCAGCTTTACCGACTCTTCCAGCCGCTTTCGCTCCTTGGCTTCAACCTTCAGTTTATCAACCACCACTTCGATGAAGTGATTCTTATAACGGTCGAGTTTCATCCCATGTCGAATCTCCTTAATATCACCATCGACACGAACATTTAAAAAACCCTTTTTTCTAATCTGCTCAAACAACTCTTTATAGTGACCTTTACGTCCTTTCACCATCGGCGAGAGGATATAGACATTTTTACCTTCAAAACGTGAAAGAATAAGATCCAGAATTTGCGTATCGGTATATTTCACCATTTTTTCGCCCGACTTATAGGAAAAGGCATCTGCAGCACGCGCATATAACAATCTCAAAAAGTCATAAATCTCAGTGATGGTTCCAACTGTTGAGCGTGGATTTTTCCCGGTTGTTTTTTGTTCTATTGAGATTACAGGGCTCAAACCGGTAATTTTATCCACATCCGGACGCTCTAGGCCACCTAAAAACTGACGCGCATAGGCAGAAAATGTCTCGATATACCGTCGCTGACCTTCGGCGTAAATGGTATCAAATGCAAGAGACGATTTCCCACTTCCACTTAATCCGGTAATAACCACAAGCTTGTTGCGTGGTATACTCACATCGATGTTTTGCAGGTTGTGCACTCTGGCGCCTAGTACTTCTATCTGATCCGCTTCATTTATCTCTGGAGCCAATTGTGCTGCTATTCCCTTACCCATAATCTGACCTATTGATTTTGTAACCTGCAAAGTTAATAAAAGATGCTGTTACCTTCCAGATATAAACGGAAAAAACCAGCGACGTTTCCAGTTTAACCAACAGCCTCTCATCAAACAAATCGCTATATTTCTATGATAAGCATGCGAAAACTTTAAATTGTTACTTATTAAATTGTCGCTTATTATCTAAACCCTACCATGCGTGCAATAAAAGCGCATGGCGCCTAAAGAACGGTTAGAGCCTTAGTGAACCACTTCATCGAACACAACACATATTCCGTCAAATTTTTATAAGTAATCTGTTTTTTTGATTATTTTTAATTTTGAAAACAAGCATGTGCGTATACCCATCCAATTTGGGTAGATATACGCACATATACCATGTGACACACTCGATATATAGGTAATTGATTATATTTAGAAGTTGCCGCCAAGTGTAAGAGACCGAAACGAACAGACAATTTGCTACTTAAAGACAGAAAAGAAAAAGGATATAATGAACAGCCCACGCACAAAACTGCACATTTGCAAGCTCCGACACACAAGCCGATGCTTCAGCTTGCAAAAGAGCAGTTTTCTTGCCAACGCACCGCATGAAATTGATACATTTGTAGTTATTTGAAACGGATTTAAAAAAAATGAATTTAGACCAATATATTGACAATATAAACCAAAAGTTCAAAGCTGGAAATGCGACAGAACATACTTTCCGTGGAGTATTAGAACAACTAATTGAAAGTATTGTACCGACAATCAGAGCAACCAACGAACCGAAAAGACAGAGTTGTGGAGCACCTGATTACATCTTGACAAAAAAGGATATTCCAGTTGGATTTATTGAAGCAAAAGATATTGGCGACAAAGACCTTGAAGGTGCGAAGAAAACAGGAAATAAAGAACAATTCGACAGATACAAAGCATCGTTGAATAATTTGATTTTCACCGACTATCTCGACTTTCACTTATACCGTGAAGGTCAATTTGTAACCAAAATTGCAATTGGAGAAGTAACGGAAAAAGGGATAAAACCAATAACAGAGAATTTCGAGCGATTTGAAAACCTGATTAAAGATTTTTGCACCCACATTGGGCAAACAATAAAAAGCAGTAAAAAACTTGCCGAAATGATGGCGGGCAAAGCCCGCCTTCTTTCTGAGGTTATTGAAAAAGCATTGACAAGCGATGAAAACAACAGCGAAGACAGTACGCTGAAAGACCAAATGCACGCTTTTAAACAAATTCTGATACACGATATTACACCCAAAGGATTTGCCGATGTGTACGCTCAAACCATAGCTTACGGAATGTTTGCTGCACGTTCACACGATGCCACTTTGCCAACCTTTAGCCGACAGGAAGCCTACGAACTAATACCAAAATCAAATCCATTCCTTAAAAAACTGTTTGGATATATTGCTGGTTTAGAAGTTGACGACCGTATAAAGTGGATTGTTGATGATTTGGTAAATATTTTTATTGCATGCAACGTAGAAGAAATTTTGAAAAACTACGGCAAAAGCACGAAAATGGAAGACCCGATAATCCATTTTTACGAAACATTCCTGAGCGAGTATGACCCCAAATTGCGTAAAGCCCGTGGCGTGTGGTACACGCCAGCACCAGTAGTAAACTTTATAGTACGTGCCGTCGACGATATTCTAAAAACCGAATTCGATTTACCCCAAGGATTAGCCGACACCAGCAAAACCATCATAAAAGTTGATGCACAGGGCAAAAAGATTGACCAAGAAGTACACCGGGTTCAAATACTCGACCCTGCCACCGGTACAGGCACATTCTTAGCCGAAGTTGTAAAGCTTATTCATAAAAAGTTTGAAGGACAGCAAGGCATTTGGAGTAATTATGTAGAAACGCATTTACTGCCTCGTCTCAATGGTTTTGAGTTGCTAATGGCAAGCTATGCAATGGCACATTTAAAATTAGATTTGCTTTTAACCGAAACTGGCTACAAACCAACCAAAGACCAGCGGTTTAGAGTTTATCTTACCAATAGTTTAGAAGAAAGCCACCCCGACACAGGAACGTTATTTGCCAATTGGTTAAGCACCGAAGCAAATGAAGCAAATCACATTAAACGTGATACGCCTGTAATGTGTGTAATTGGAAATCCACCATACAGCGTAAGTAGTAGTAATAAAAGCGAATGGATTGAAAAACTAACATCTGATTATAAGAAAGATTTAAACGAAAGAAACATACAACCACTTTCTGATGACTACATAAAATTTATTCGATTTGGACAGCATTTTATAGATAAAAACGGCAGTGGCATTTTGGCTTACATTTCTAATAATAGCTTTATTGATGGCACTATACATAGGCAAATGCGAAAACATTTGTTGGAGAGTTTTGACAAGCTTTATATTATTGATTTGCACGGCAATTCAAAAAAACAAGAAGTTTGCAATGACGGCTCAAAAGATGAAAATGTCTTTGACATTATGCAAGGTGTTTCAATTAATATTTTCGTTAAAACGACAAAGAAAAAAAGTAATGAAATTGGCACCGTATTTCATTTTGATTTACAAGGAAAAAGAGAAAACAAGTATGATTTTTTAAGAGACAAGTCTCTCTCAAATATTGAATGGAATAATTTAAAGTTGAAAAGCCCAATATATATATTCAAACCGCAAGATTCTAGATTATTAGAATTATACAATATGGGAATAAATATTGAGAGTTTATTTGTAATTAATGCAACTGGTGTAAAAACAGAAAGAGACAATTTTACAATTCAATTTAATTCAAAAGAAATTGATTCAATAATCATTGATTTAAAGAATTTGGAAGTTGGTGATATTAGAAAAAAATATAGTCTTACAAAAGATGGAAGAGATTGGCAATTGTCTTTTGCAAAGAAAGATATTATCAATAATAAATTTCTAATAACAAAAATTCAGTACAGACCTTTTGATTATAGATTTACTGCATATACGGGGATTACAAAAGGGTTCATGGCTTATCCTCGTGAAAAGATTATGACACATTTGGTTAAGGATAATTTTGCATTTGTTACTACAAGATTGAATCGTGGGTTAAGTCAAGGATATAATTTTATTTCAAGAAATATTCTTGATTTGCATCTATTAGATAGTGCAGCAGATTCTTTACAAAGTATGCCTCTCTATTTGTACCCAGAAACCAACGGACAACAAGCCATCGGGCAAACTTCAGAAAGAACGCCAAACCTAAATACGGAAATTGTAAAGCAAATAGCTGAGAAGTTAGGTTTAACTTTTACCAACGAAAAAGAAACCACCAAAGACACGTTTGCCCCGATTGATATTTTGGATTACATCTATGCTGTTTTGCATTCGCCAACTTACCGAGAAAAATACAAGGAATTTTTAAAAATAGATTTTCCGAGAGTGCCATATCCAAAAGACAAAGACACCTTCTGGCAATTGGTAAAACTTGGCGGTGAAATTCGGCAAATACATTTATTGGAAAGCCCAACGGTAGAAAAATATATTACTCAATACCCGATTGATGGTAATAACGTTGTCAGTAAACCAAATTATCAAAACGATAAAGTTTACATCAATGACACGCAGTATTTTGATAATGTTCCCGAAACAGCTTGGAATTTCTACATTGGCGGCTATCAACCAGCCCAAAAGTGGCTCAAAGACCGAAAAGAACGGAAACTGGAATTTGATGATATTTTGCACTATCAGAAAATAATTGTTGCACTTTCGGAAACCGATAGGTTAATGAAAGAGATTGATAAAATTGAAATTGAATGAAAAGCCCCCGCTTCACAGCCACACACATTGCCAAGTCGCTCAAAAAGCCAACCGCACGACCAAAACTTGTCAATAAGTGTGTCTGTCTCAACTCACGGCAGACAGAAACGAAGTAGCAATTTGAAAGAAAAATGATATAAAACAATGAACACCAGGCGGCAACATCATATATAAAATATTGGGGGTCTGGTGCTTACATTGACTTTTGTGCTCCGCATAAATTTCTGTGTCGGCCGATAATTCTGACTCCCGAAGCCCCCAACATTTCATATATGTGACCGTTAGTGGTAATTGACGAACTGAAACAGAAATACTTAGCCTTAAAATACTTTTTTTTGGTTCGTGAAGTGGTTAAAAATTTTCTGGTTTCTGTTTCCTTCGAGAGATTTGAAAAGGTTGAATTTTAGCGTTTTGAAATGATTAAGAAAACTTGATTATCGGAAAACTGAAATGACAACGAAAATTCTTACAAGGAAATGAAAGTCCTGAAAAAGATTGAGCGTGGAGAAAATTGTATTAACGGACAACAATTATTCAGGCGGAAAAATTCATTGAAAGCTAGTGTTTAACGGAAATAAGAATTTAAAGTGGCTTGATTTGCTTCGCTCAGAAACTCTTTGACGGTCAGAAAATGGATTTCTTCTCAGATAATAAGGATTTTAACGCTCTGAAATTTTATAAATCATGAAGTTTTTCAAGAGTAGCTACAAGGATTTGGGAAATGACGATTTTGGAGAACTGATTATTATCAAAGTCGCTGAAATTAAGTTTTATAACATTGAAAAATACATTCGGAAAGAAATTTTGGTTGTCTGGCTCTGAAAATTTTGAGAAACGACAACGCAAATTTTTAACGAACGACAATAATGACAGCCCGAAGAATTTGTAAATCGAGAAAACGTAACGAGATTTGATTAGAACTGAAATTTGAAATAGGAGAGAGTAGCAAAAAAAATGCAATGATTGATTTTTGAGAAATGACTGAAATTAAGTTCCGTTCCGACAGACATAATTTAGGACAACGAAGACACTGATTATTAAAGAAATTTTCTAATTTTAAGAGTTGATTTTTACAAACGGAAAGAAATCAACTAACCACTAACATCGTATATAAAACATTGGGGGTTAAGAGTTTGGAAGAAGCGTTCTGCCCCGCACCAACTTTTGTAACGGTAGACAATGATGACACCCGCAAACCCCAACGTTTCATATACGCACCGTTATGGGGTATTTTAAACGAAGCTCTTACAACAAATAAAATTATGAATAAATTATTTAAGCTTTTTTTAGGATTTTTTCTACTCTTGTTTTTAGGAATAATCGGAGTTGTTGGATTTTTAAAACCCTCTAAAGACTCAAGTTTTTTATTAACATATGATTTAATCATTTTAATAATAGTCTTTTTGATATTATTGTTAACTATTTTGACAATCGTATTAACAAAACGTAAAATTGTAGTAGCAGCACTTTTGATTACTTTGTTATTAGTTCTTTCGTTTTTTGCTTATATGACTTTACAAGAATCTAATAAGGAGCAAACAAAGCCAGATGAAATATTAGCAAATTCGAAAAATGAGAAAGAAGTGAAGACTAAAAAAACTATTAAATTATCAAATAGTCACAAAACAAAAATCAACTGTATAGAATCTTCATACAATGAAACAATTAAGGACTTAGCTTTAGATACTTTATCAATTCTTGAACAGGACTTCCAAAATATTTTTGGTAAATGTATTCTTGAAAATGATTATGTAGAAATTAAGTTTTCAAGAGAGAATGTTCTATATAAAGAATCACTACCTGTTGTTGAAATTAAAAATTTCGGAATATTAATGGATTCCCTAAAAACTGGCTTTAATGGTTTAGATACCAATACTGTTAGGTTTATTAAAAATGATTCTATTGCCTCATATAATTTAACATTTAGAGATGGTAGTAAAACTGAATTGACCTGGAGTACAAAAGACCATTGGGGATTCTATGAATTTATTAGTTACTTGATAGATTATGATTGTTTTTTGTTCCATCAGGTAGACCATGGATATGGAGAGGTCTTGATTTCATTAAAAGATGGAGTAAAATTGCATTTTGTCCCTACTTTTTCTCCAGAGAAAAACAGATTTTTTATGATTAATTCAGAATTTGGATATGCAGATGAGTATTTTATATCTTTAAAAGTTGGAGAATCTCCATTTGCTCCTGAGATTAATATTAACACATCGTATTTTCCATCATTTGAAAATGGAAAACATGCTCGAATTGGAGTTAACAATCCAATATGGCTAAATGACACTGAATTTGCTTTCGAATTTTATAAACTAATGCGGTATTCTTCACAAACAAGGAATGATACTTTGTATTATGACAAAATTAACGTGATAGGAAAAATCAAGTCGAGTAGGTAAAGGGGAATCTCACCCCTAAACCTCTCACAGAACCGTACGTGACAGTCTCCCGTCATACGGCTCTTCCCGCCCAAGTCGCTATGGACGAAAACCCTACTGCCAATGCACAAACGTGTTAGGATACTGTCTGGCTACATTGCACAGCCATCTAAAAGCATGTGTTTTGATTTTCTTCCTGAACCTTCGGTATTTGTTCCTTACCCACATCATAAGACGAAAATTTAGAACCCTGAAAACCTTGCGCATCTCGGAAAACCTGAACTTCCCATAGTAATTTATCCAGCCTCGTATCTTGGGCTCAAGCAGTAT
>NZ_KI912105.1:480160-495119 GCF_000517065.1 Alkaliflexus imshenetskii DSM 15055
ACGACACCTCTACGATGGTTCAATCGCTACTCATTCGTCTCCAGTAGTCTATACCTGATAAAGTCGGTCGTACAACTGACCCCTTTACCGTTTCCATGACGCTCAGTACCGTCCTCTTGAAAAGGCAGCACCTCATGGTGGTTTGGCAAATCCTCCTGCAAGGCCTTTGCCGAGAGACCATATCGAAGTAAAACTCCAATACCCTCTCATCTTGATTGCAGTTATGTTACTCAAATTCAAAGAACATTTCTTAAATTGTATCCCTGAGTAACGACAGGACACACAAACGGGTTACAACATCATATATAAAATATTGGGGTTTAGATGCTTATGCGAGCCTTTCTGCCCCGCACCAACTTTTGTAACGGCAGACAATTATGTCGCCCGCAGCCCCAACATTTCATATATGTGACCGTTGGGTGCCATAATAACGAGAAACATCAATAAGGTTTGAAATATGAGACAAATCAATCTTACAGATAAATGGAGTGTTGGAATTTTTATCTACTATTCACTTTTATTCTTAGCCTCACTAGGTTTATTAATTTGCTATTTCAGTAGTTCTATTCAGCAGGAGACAGATGTATATTTATATTCATCTTTAGCTGGATTACTTGGTGCATCAATATTCTATATTAGAAAACTCTACAAAGACTGCTTTATGGATAATAAAGTTTCACAGGAAGATAATAAACTAAAAAGAATTGCAACAGTAATCTATTTTGTATCAAGACCATTTTTTGCAGTTGCATTTTCCATTATGATAATAATTGGCATAAAGGCAGGTTTTATTATTATATCTACCTCTGAAAATGCAATCAATATGGAAAACTTTATTTATGTTTCAGTTTTTCTTTCATTTATTGGAGGTTTTCGTGTTGGAAAAGTAATAAACAAATTCGAAAACTTCGAAATAATCAAGTAAATATGGATACCATAGAAAGTATAAAAGAATTAGAAACAATTGCAAAAAAAATTCTTGACGCAAAAAAAATTGCTAGGCCAAGAAGGCCAATTGTAATTGAATTCTGTGGAACACCTAAAGCTGGAAAAACTTCTTGTTTGTCATCATTAAATTTATTTCTTAAACGAAATGGATTTAAAACAAAAGTATTAACAGAAAGAGCCAGTGTATGTCCAATTAGAGACAAGTATAATCCGAGTTTTAACCTTTGGAATCTTTTTTCATCTAGTGCTGAGCTTTTAGAAAATTTTGTTGAAAAAGCCAGAGAAATAGATGTAATACTTTGTGATAGAAGCATATTTGACTGTTTATGCTGGTTTCATTGGTTTAAAAAATATGACCACATTAACTCAGACGATTTCGCTGTTATAGAGGCCTTCCTCACAATGGGTAAATATCGAACAATGTTCGATTTAATTTATGTTTTTAAGACTTCGCCTCAAGTTGCACTTGAAAGAGAATACGCAAATCTACTGACCCGCAAGACTGGTTCTATAATGAATAATACTGTTCTTACTGAGTACAATCTATGTTTAGACACTGCCCGTTCCAAATATGAACAAACCTTTAGGTGTATTAGAGAAATCAATACAGATGAAAAGAGCCAGAATCTTGTTAGCAAGGATGTTACAAATGAAGTTTTAATGAATTTGTATGAACTTGTTGTTGAGAAAGTTGCATATGTTAGTCGTAGCGTACTTAAAGATTATGAAAATACTAATTTCTGGAGAAGTTCCTCAATGCTTGAAAAATTAGAATTACAATTCAATTATAGAGATAAAGTTGAGGAGAACAATGAGTTAGTACAGCCAATTCCAATATTAGTTTTGACAGATGAAAGCAGTAAGAACGTTTTAGTTGCAAGAAAGAAACCTAGCGCTTTAAGCAAGAAATCACCAGAAAAAGATATGTTACTTCTATATTTTGGTGGTCATGTTCGAGTTGAGGATAAACTCCATGAATACAAGACTTCACAAACACTTTATACCGCATTAAGTCGCGAAATTCAGGAAGAACTAGGTATAACATTAAATATTTCTTCAATTAGTGCAGAACCATTGTTCATTTGGTTAAAAGACAATGAAAGAAGTGAAAAACACTTAGCTGTTTGTTTTCTCTATAAGGCAGACTTTAGTCATCATAAGATAAAGCTTGACGAGTACGAGTTTGTGCAAAAGACAGGAACATCTGATAGTGGTAAAATATTTGAAATATCATCGCTTGAAATAGACAAATTTGAAAGATGGTCTAGAATTATTATGAACGAACTTTTAGATTATAAAGGGATTTCATCTCAACTAGATTTGTTTAAATAAATTACGGCACCCAATATATAGGAATATGAGCGGTCGGAACGACCCAGCGATTATTCCAGGTTGAACGACATCCCGTCAGGACTACAACTGGTAACTATGGGCTTTTTGTTGGTTTTTGATGTTTTTGGCAAGAACGCCTATGCTGCGATCGTACTGTTTTTAACCTTATCGGTTTAAGAGAAGAGTGGTCTTTGTGTTTCAAATGTTGAAAACCAGCTTCTTTTGGGCTTAAAACCCACCGTCAAGGCAATACGATGCCGAACCTCATGTGAATGAAGTTTTTAAAGGGAATGTAATGTTGGTTACTGCAACTTATCAAAAAGCATAGAAGGCAGATGCCCTGCGGGTGACCGAATCCTGGGCAGGGTTCTGATGACAATCAGACGACCCGTTTTGCAATGCGGACATTTGGTTATGTCAAATCCTGTCAATCTTAAAATGCGCTCTGGAGCCGTTTCGGGCTTTTGTTTAGCTGTCATCTGGTCAATGTCAGGCTTTTCATCGGGCACAAATTGCAAATCCAGATGGAGTTTTGTGGTGTGATGATAAATGCCGAACCGACGGATACGCACGTAACCATCTGGCATAACATGCAAAGAGAATCGACGCAGAAACTCTTCTCCTTTCAGGGATACCGGTTTTATTTGTGCGCGGTCGCGGTAGTCTTTAGCTACGAAAGTGACGTTTGTTGAGTCAACATTCAATATCCGCTGGTTGCTGATGGCAATGCGATGGGTGTATTGCCCCAGATACCTGATGACATGTTCGGCGCCAGCCATTGAGGGTTCGCAATAGACGACCCACTTTTTTTGATGAGCCGCTTCAATGCAGACTTTGAAGCCATCCATTGCAGATAGTTTTCGCAGTTCTCTTTTTATGCTGTCCAGAAATTTACCTTTAAAGGCAGCACTCAACTGGTGCACCGGATAGAGATAATTTTCATATTTGCCGATGTGGCGCCATTTTCCCGACAACGAGTATCCTGCTGCCGGAACAATGCAGTGCAAGTGCGGATGCAATGAAAGGTTCTGCCCCCAAGTGTGTAACACCGCAACGGCTCCGGTTTCACAACCGTAATGCGTGTACCCAAAGCTGCGCAGTATACCTCTGGTGGCGTGGAACAAAATATTGCAATAAAGTCTCCTGTCCCAAAGATAAATCTGGTTGAGCTCATGAGGCACGGTGAAAATGAGATGGTAGTGTTTGACTGCAAGTGTTGATTTAATCAGCTTTTCAATCCAGAGCGCCTGTTTGGTTCCCTGACACTTGGGGCAATGTCGGTCGCGACAGCTGTTGTAACGGTAGTGTATGACTCCGCAATCATCACACACCTGCTCATGTCCACCCAAAGCGGCCGTACGGCACTGCACAAGGTTGTGAAAGACTTTGATTTGCTTGGGCGATAACTCCCCGCTCTGCAACAAACTTCCTCCAAATTGGCAAACAACATCAGCCAGTTCATGCTTGCTTTTGTATGGCTTTTCCATAGAGTGTGTCTAAGGGGCTGTGAGGAGTGATATGCTGACACTGGGCTGTGTGAAGATAAATCATGGTTGTTGTGATGTCGGCATGACCCAAAAGCTCCTGTAAGGTTACAATGTTTAAGCCCTGCTCCAATAAATGGGTTGCATACGTGTGGCGTAAGGAGTGAAGGTTCACGTTTTTAGAGATGGTGGTTTTTTTAAGGCTTTCCCGCATAACCCAGGATAATCCTTTGACGCTGTAGCGACCATCAGCCTCTTTGCCATTGAATAGCCAAACATGCGGATTCTCGGCTCTGAGATATTTTTTGAGCCCGATGACCATTATGGCGGACAAAGGCACAATCCGATCTTTCTTGTATTTGCTCTGGCGGATGTGGATGACCATGCGCTCAAAGTCAATATCGGATATCTTAAGGTTGAT
This sequence comes from Alkaliflexus imshenetskii DSM 15055, assembly GCF_000517065.1. GTDB lineage: Bacteria > Bacteroidota > Bacteroidia > Bacteroidales > Marinilabiliaceae > Alkaliflexus > Alkaliflexus imshenetskii. The sequence goes on from NZ_KI912105.1 coordinate 484,346, forward strand.
GACCTCTTGCCCCCGTAATCCGGCAGAATAGATCAGCGTAAGGATAATTCGGTGCTTAAGCAGCGTAGGTGCCGAAAATAGCATCTTTAGCTCCTGGCGGTTCAGCACAACCGGCAACTTGCTCTCTTGCTTTAATGAAGGCAAAGCAATGGCCTTTTTGTTCATGCCCAGCAAACGGTAGTAATACCTTAGGCCATAAACCATGTGCTTGAAACTGCTCCGCGAAGGAGCCTTGACATCGCGTGCCAAAGCCACCAGATACTCGTTGATTTCATCTTCGGTGACGTCTTCGGGCAGTTGTTTAAAATGGATAACAAACAGCGCTATGCGCCGAATGTAATTATTCAGAGTGCTCTGACTCGGTCCACGAAGTACCACCTGATGCTCCATCTTTAAAGCCCTGGCCTTAAACTCCGGAACCAGAACGAAGGCGCGCTCTACAATCGTTAAGGTTGATTTCATTTTCATAACTGCATAATTTAAAAATGAGTAATGCAGTTATAACGGCTTGCATCTAAAAAGATTAATGCTATTTTTGAAAGAGGCTATCCCGGAGGGATTTAGTTCAACATAATATATAAAACATTGGGGTTTAAGCGGTTACTTGAAGGTTTCTGCCCCGCATCAGCTTTTGTAACGGCAGACAGTGACGAAGCCCGCAATCCCCAACGTTTCATACACGTGACCGTTACCAGCTATTTTAAAACGAAATCTATTAATAACAAATTTGAATTCTAGAAGATGAATTGGATTGAAGAAGCAATACAAAACCTACTTATAAAGGGAGAAGGAGAAATCTTTTCTAGAATTGAAACCATTGGTAGTAATTTAGAAATAGACGGAACTGAAGCTCAAGCCTATTGCTATGGACTGAAACTAGATGGGCAAGGTAATCCGAGGACAAAGGATTTAATTGAATTTGTAGCTTCAAAGCTTATCGACTATTCAATTCCTAAAAAATTACAGGATGAAGCAAAAGAACAACTAAATAAAACAGGTTCAACCTCGAAAATAGTTGAATTAGGGATGATAGCAAAACATCTTTTTACAGACCTTGAGAAAACTGGTGAATTTGGAGAAATATTACTCTATATTTTAGTTCAGGAAATTTTAGAATTACCACAACTAATAAGTAAAATGTCACTAAAAACATCAGGTAAATTGCATTATCAAGGAGCTGATGGTATTCACGTCAAATTTGATGAAACAGATAATTCTCTTTCATTATATTGGGGTGAATCAAAAATGGAACAGACAATTTCTTCTGGGTTAAAAAATTGTTTTGATAGCTTAAAATCTTTTCTTCTTGACACCTATGGGCACGACTCAACACAAACAAGAGATTTACATCTAATAACTAGCAATATTGCTGATAACTTAAATAATCCAAAACTAGAAGATATTCTAGTTCGGTACTTTGATTTAGATGACGACTTATCAAACAAGCTTAAATACAAAGGGGTCTGTTTTGTAGGTTTTGATTCTAAAAATTACCCGAAATCTCCTTTGGAAAAAAACACCAAAGAACTTATTGAGGTATTTCAATTAGAGATGTCAAACTGGCTTAAAAGTTCAGGTAAACAAATTAAAAAACATCCAAATTTAGAGAAATTCGAAATTCATTTATTTCTAATTCCATTTCCGTCAGTTCAAGAGTTTAGAACTCATTTTCTAAAAACTATTGCAATATGATAGCTGATAAAGTTTTTAATCTAGAAAGTTTTAAAAGACAATATAAATCAATTATTGCAATTTCTGTAAGTAGCACAATTAAGAATTTAAAATGGAAGGTTGATTTTGAGGAATTGAATGGACTAATAAATTGGAATAATATTTTAGGGATAGCAAGTATTTTGAGTCATTCTGAATCAAGCAAACATTTAGAAGCAGCTCTTAGAATTGCTCAAACTTGTTTAAACTTAAATCTTGAAGATAGTCAAAAAAATGCTTCAGTCGTAATACTTGAAAACTTGACAAATATTCCAGCACTTAAACTAGCTGTAAAAAGAAATCTTATCAAAGAGAATTATGAAGATGAATTGCCACTTCCATTCAAGTTGCAAACAAATAGAATTAAGATTGAAAACTCTATATTGTTTGAAGACCAAATTATATCATTAAATCGATTTCAAAAAAAGGTTTTTGATTCATCAAAAAAGAATAATTCAATTAGCATTTCTGCTCCAACATCATCTGGAAAGTCTTTTATCCTTTATCAGCTTTTACTTGATGAATTAAAAAACAAGGAGAAAACAATTGTTTATATTGTTCCTACTAGAGCATTAATTAGTCAGGTTGAGGACGATTTAAGAATTCTTTTGAAAGAGAATAATATTGATAATGTAAATTTAACGACTGTTCCTCTTAATTATAATAGCAATGGCGAAACAAATTTATTTGTATTTACTCAAGAAAGACTTCATTGGTATTTATTACAATCGGATAATCCAAAAGTAGACTTTTTACTTGTTGACGAAGCTCATAAAATTGATAACAGTAACAGGGGGATACTTTTACAAAGAAAAATTGAAGAAGTTATTGACAGAAATCCAGAAGTAAGATTGTTTTTCTCTAGCCCATTTACTTCGAACCCAGAAATACTTCTCGAAAATATTGGTGAGTCCAAATCTAAGGACACAATCAATACAGAGTTTGTAGCTGTAAATCAGAATTTACTCTATGTTACACAAGTAAAAAACAAACCTAAAGAATGGGAAATCGAATTAATCTTAAAAGATGAAATAATTGAAATTGGGAATATAACACTGCAAGATAGACCAACAAATGAAGCAAAAAAAATTGCACTAATTACAAAAGCAATATCAGGCGAAAATAACGGGAATTTGATTTATTTAAATGGAGCAGCTGAATCTGAAAAATTTGCCAAAATTTTAACCCAATTAGTTGAAAAAGAATCTAGCAGTCCAAAAGTAAAAGAACTTATTAAACTAGTTAAAACAACGATTCATAAAGAGTATATTCTAGGAAAGGTTTTGGAAAATAAGATTGCCTTTCATTATGGCAACATGCCATTGTTAGTTCGACAAGAAATAGAAAGACTATTTAAAGAAAACGAAATCCAGTATTTAGTTTGCACATCAACTTTACTTGAAGGCGTTAATTTACCCGCTACTGCTGTTTTTATTAGAAAACCTACCAGAGGAAAAGGTAAACCTTTAAACGAAAATGACTTTTGGAATCTTGCTGGTAGAGCTGGAAGGTGGGGTAAAGAGTTTAGTGGTAATATCATTTGTATTGAGCCAAATTTATGGGGTATTAGACCATCGCCTGAAAAAAAGAAACAAAAAATAGAAAAAGCAATTGATACAATTGAAAATTCAAAAGCAGATGATTTAGTTAATTATATAAAAAGTGGAAGTCCAAGGATAGTAGCAGAGAGTAATCAAGAGTTCGAATTTGCATTTAGTTATTATTACTCAAAATATCTTCAAAATAAACTTAACCCAAATTCTAAATTCCACAAAGAATTAGAAAGTTTATTCATCTCAATTCAAGATAGTATTACTATTCCACAAGAAATTATTTTTAGAAATCCTGGTATTTCACCAATTGCACAACAGGAACTACTCGATTATTTTAAAACAAAAATGTATTCACCAGAAGAACTTATTCCAGTTTATCCCGAAGATGTAAATAGTTATAATGAGTATATTAAATTAATAGGTAGAATTGGCAAAACTTTGGCTTTCTTCCCACCACAATTAAATGCGCCTAGGTCTATACTTTTGATTAACTGGATGTCAGGAAAGCCCTTGTCATATTTGATAAGTAGTTCATATAAGAATTATTTAGAAAAAGGAAAGAAAATATCAATTGATAAAGTGTGTAGGGATACTATGGATGAAGTAGAAAATTTTGCAAGATTTCGTTTTGCTAAGGAATCAAGTTGTTACATCGATATTTTAAAATATTACCTAAGAAATATTGACAGAGCGGATTTAATTGAATTAATACCTGATTTAAACTTATGGTTAGAATTTGGTGTTTCCCAGACAACACAACTGTCCTTACTTTCTTTAGGTTTGAGTAGAAATACCGTTATCGCTTTGACTGAATTTATTACAAATACAGAACTTACAAAGGAACAGTCATTAAAATGGTTAGAGAATGCGGACTTTGAATTATTAAATTTATCACCTATAGTGATGGCGGACATTGAAAAAATAATAATAAAGTAAATAAGTCGAGTAGGTAAAGGGGAATCTCACCCCTAAACCTCTCACAGAACCGTACGTGACAGTCTCCCGTCATACGGCTCTTCCCGCCCAAGTCGCTATGGACGAAAACCATACTGCCAATGCACAAACGTGTTAGGATACTGTCTGGCTACATTGCACAGCCATCTAAAAGCATGTGTTTTGATTTTCTTCCTGAACCTTCGGTATTTGTTCCTTACCCACATCATAAGACGATAATTTAGAACCCTGAAAACCTTGCGCATCTCGGAAAACCTGAACTTCCCATAGTAATTTATCCAGCCTCGTATCTTGGGCTCAAGCAGTATGGCAATGTCATGTATAGAGAATTGCACCATGCGGTGAATTTTCAACTTATACAGGGTTTGACCTATACGCTTTCGCCGTTTGTTACTTATAGCCGGGGTAAAGCTTAAATGGGCTTTTCGCCCCTTATCCTTTATCGTATGCATTCGGTCTGCCACGTATTGTAAAAGTAAGAAAAATCCCTAAGCCGGAAGGCCGACCTAGGGTGGTGAAGTGTTCTAAAGTGTAGTGGAATCTATTAGAATCTTTTGGAATAAGTTGGATTTAGTTGGAATCCTTTGGAAAATTCTGACACTTGTTTGAGAGTTTCCAATTGTGTGGCAAAAGATCTGCTAAGTCCAGTTCATAATTGTTGTTGTACAAAGCAATCTTACTAAAGACATCCGTTAACCATTCTCTGGGGTTCACATCGCAGGCCTTGCAGCAGCCCAGCAACGAATACATAATGGCCGCATTTTCGGCCGACTCGTGGTTGCCGCAAAACAGAAATCCTTTTCGACCCACAGCCAAAGGACGGATGGCATTTTCGGCCAAATTGTTGTCTGGAAGGTATCGACCATCCAAGTGATAGCGAGATAAGCGCTCAAAGAGATTGTAGGTATAGCTCAAGGCCTTGCTCATGCGGCCACCGGGTATGGCTTTGGGGTGATAAGCCACAATCCATTTCTCAAATCCACGCATGATTGGGTAAGCCAACCTTTTTCGCAGCTCTGAACGTTGTTCGTACGTCATGGATTCATCGTTGGCCATTTGCTCCACCTGGTACAATTTGGCAATTTGTGCCAAAAGCATACTCTGCTCCGTTTTTGTCTTCCAGGAAGCTTTCGGTGAATTTACGGCGTGCGTGTGCCCAGCACCCAAGCAGCAAAACACCCTTTCTTTTGCTCGTAGATGGAGTATGCCTTGGTACCCGTCAGTTTGAACGGCTCCCTGAAAATGCTTTTAAAAAATCCACCGACTACCCTTTTGGGCCCGGGAACCCTTTGTCGTAGTGAAAGAATACAAGGTTGTTCATAACGGAACGAACCATCCATAGATAGGCTTTAGTGGCTTTGTGTTTTTCATTGTCTACCACCGGTATGGTGCTCTCATCTACCTGAATGTAGTCCGATTCTAAAACAAGATCCTTTAAACGAAGATAAAGGGCACGAAGTAAATCACTCCCTCCTTGGAACCAACCATTAACCGTTGATGCAGGCAGCTTAACATCGACCATTTTGAGCATAGCAATCTGCCGATGAAATGGCAAATGATAAAATATTTGTTCATCAACAGTTCTGCCAACAAAGAAGCACCGGCATTGCTGCGGGGCAACGGCAGCAAAGGCATAGGTGCGATACGTACGGCAGGTGCTTCTTCTTGTTCGGATTGGTCTTGTGCCTGGGCGGCTATGGGTTTAACGGCGTATTTGGGACGCTCTATGCGACGCACATACAGCTCTCCGGGCTTAAACTCGAGGATTTCAGTTGCTTCTATGCCAATACGAACCCAGTTGGCTCGCAGGTCTTCGGGCTCTATGACTTCGATCTCGCGTCTGAGATGCTCTGGCAAAGGAAGACGAACGGCGCTCTTCTTTTCCCGAACAACTTTACGACGCTCGTACTCGATCAACTCCATTTCAGCTTTTTCAATAGCGATCTTCTCTTGGGGCAGAGCATCAATCCCATCAAAGTCAAGCTTTCTTTGGTTGGGGTCTTCTTTTATGAACTTCTCTGAGGACTTGCTAAAAAACTTGTGGCGAAACCAGGCCAGTTGATCGGTGAGCTTCTTAATTTCCTGATCCTTTTGAACGACTTCAGAGCTCAGTTTTGGTTCTGGGCTTCGAGGGTGTCCAGGGTACCATTGTCGATTTTTCGCAGCCGGGAAAGCTCCTGGAAGAGTTCGTCTCTTTCCTGAAGAAGCGCCTGAACCAACTTGTCGTTGTCGCTTGATAAATCGCTCATTATCCCTGTTTGATTCAGGGGCTAAAAAGTAATAAAAACAAAAGGTTTAAAGCCTATTTTTAACCAAACCAATAACCCTTTCAAAATCCTTCTCTTTGTTGCGGTTTAAAATTTTGGTTTTCTGGGGGTAACATTTTTTCCCTTTAATCATTAATTCTTGCCAGTTGATAGCAATAGTGCCTAGCCGTCATCAAAGCTGGGCAATTTAATGATTCATCCGTCGAGTTTGCTTTGACAGATATCTAACCCGCCATCCTCTAGGTGCGTTATGTTCATAGTGGTAAGTCGATTGCAGATGAAAAATAAAGATCTCGCCACTTTGTACCTCACGCTTCATTTACGAGGTGACGATACCGCTGAGGGTGTAAAAACTCTTGCGCATATCAATGGCTGCAGGATATAGAATGTATTTGAGTTTTCCATGCAAATGAAACATCGGCCATTAATCAAAGAGGTGAACAATTGCTTTTAATAATCGCAGGTCCGATGTTTTCAGCGGATTACCATCTTTGTTCCGTTGGGAAAGACAAGTTCAACAGGTGCCTGTGAAATGCTTAAACCATCGGTTTTGTTCGTGGCTATCGCAACGTGCTTGTTGTGTTTTGTTTTTTGCGTCGGTGCCGAGTCGATTACCAGTGGAACCAAGCGCTCAGGTGCTTCTTGCGCTGTATTCCCCAACTGCTTTCTCCAGTAATAAAAAGTAGAAGGGGATAAAGCCTGATTGGAGCAGAAGTCTCGTACGCTTAAACTGGATTCCTGATACTCTTGATAGAGTTGCTTGAAGGTCGTATGTGTCATCCTCATTTTTTGCCTTCAAAGAAACGACTGCTTAGCTTTGATGACAATATGTACTAGGCCGAATGCTTACCCTTTATCCATCTTGGCTTAAAGGTAAAGCCCAAAAAGTCAAATTGGACATATTTGGGCTTAAATGGGGGGTGGTTTTTCTGATTGCGCTTACAGTAAACAATATTGGATTTCTCCTGCTTGATTTCCAGTTTACACCGTTGCATCCGTTGTTTTACCGCTGCCAATACATTTAAGGCCTCTTTGAAATGCTTGCAATGGATGATAATATCATCAGCATAACGTTCATAGGCGCAGTCGGGAAAAGTTTCCTCGAACCATGTGTCAAAGGCAAAATGCAAAAATATATTTGCCAACAAGGGAGATATTACACCCCCTTGTGGCGTGCCTTTGCCTTGCTTGGGTTCGATGCTTCCATCCCGCTTTTGTATCGGCGCATCGAGCCAGCGTTTCACATACATCAGAATGTGTTTGGATGTCGTGTACCGCTTAACTGCCCTGATAAGTAGCCGATGGTCAATGTTGTCGAAGAAACCTTTGATATCAAGGTCAATTGCCCAGTTATACTTTTGGCAGTTGGCCTGACATTGAGCTACCGCCATGTGCTGGCTCTTTTTGGGACGATACCCAAACGAGTTGGCACTGAAGTACGGTTCTACAATTTTCTCTAGTTCCTGACGGATGACCTCCTGTGCTACACGGTCTAATACAGTGGGGATGCCCAGTGCTCGTTTACTACCGTCTTCTTTGTTGATAAGTACCTCACGAACTGGCACAGGCATATAACTGCCGCTAGACATACGGTTCCATAAGGGATACAAATATTTCCCCGGATGCCGCTCGATTTCGACAATTTCGATATTGTCGACACCAGCGCTGCCGTCATTACTCTTTACCGCCTTAAAGGCGTCCCATGCCTGTCGCTTACTTATCGGTTGCGACTTTTGTTTCTCCTTGAAAATCATTCTAAATAATCCTTTCGATTATAAGTTGTAATACAATTTGAAACCGGACAGGTGGAGACCTTCGCTCCACTCCCATTACAGAAGCTTCAGCACTACTACGCTCCATCCGCCACTAGCTCTGCTGCATTGGTACTCTTGGCCTTTTCCTTCGAGTGGATTGTGAGCCTTCTCCCTTAACATCAGCTGAGTAGCTTCTCCTGTTCCGTAATCAAGCCCAGACTAAAGTTCACGCCATCTTTATGCCGATTGGCCAGACATCCTATAATACAGGTAATTTGATATCCTTGTCGCAAGCACACGTCCGAACACCTGCTTTTGACCAATAGTGTAGTTATTCACGACACCTCTACGATGGTTCAATCGCTACTCATTCGTCTCCAGTAGTCTATACCTGATAAAGTCGGTCGTACAACTGACCCCTTTACCGTTTCCATGACGCTCAGTACCGTCCTCTTGAAAAGGCAGCACCTCATGGTGGTTTGGCAAATCCTCCTGCAAGGCCTTTGCCGAGAGACCATATCGAAGTAAAAACTCCAATACCCTCTCATCTTGATTGCCGTTATGTTACTCAAATTCAAAGAACATTTCTTAAATTGTATCCCTGAGTAACGACAGGACACACGGATTTAGTTCAACATCGTATATAAAACATTTGGCAGTCAGTGGGTTATCGAGCGTTTCAGTCCGTATTAAAAGTAGTTGTAACTTGACAGGAAAGTGCTTCGAAATGCCAAACGTTTCATATACGCGACCGTTAGGGGGCATAATGAGACAACAAACTAACACTATAGAACCATGAGAAGAATATTGACAATTATTCTGTTATGTGGAATTATTAAACCAATTTTTTCACAAGCCTTACTAAATGAGCCAACAAACTCAGGAAATATTATAACCTTATTTAAAGATACTGATTTATCCAATTTTTTGCATCCAAAGCAAAGCAATCAATATAATCCCACCTATGATGGTGTAATAGGGAATAACTATCGGAGAATTCAGATATATTTTACTTCCATTGAAAAAACAAAAAATCCATATGTTTATTTTATTCAAGGAAAATCAAAGGTTGGGGACAATGTATTTCCATTTATAGGAGAGATTACATTGACACATGCAGTAAAAACTAATCAAGATATAATAGATAAAGAAATGGCATATGAAACAGGAAGAGTAAACGGTTATATTATAGGTAATTACACCTTTCGTGAAACATCAAAAGAAAAATCTACTGGAATTTTCAAAGGTGAAATTGAATTAATTTGGGGATTAGATGAATATGGGAATGTTGTAAGTTCATATACTGACAATTACGTTGTGTGTAAACATACTATCACATACAAAGGAATTTGGGAAAGTTATAATACTGCCAATAAACTAACTTGTTGTTGGTCTGATTATAAAATACCTTGTGTACCTAATGATTTTAATGTAAGTGATGGTCCTGATATAATTCCAAATGAGAAATATTCAAAAGGAGGGTGGGAGAATATTAGAAATATCTATACAAAATCTGAAAATTCACCCGAATGGAAAAAATCATTTGATGAAGAAAGAAAAGAATGGTGGAAATAAAGTCGAGTAGGTAAAGGGGAGTCTCACCCCTAAACCTCTCACAGAACCGTACGTGACAGTCTCCCGTCATACGGCTCTTCCCGCCCAAGTCGCTATGGACGAAAACCATATTGCCAATGCACAAACGTGTTAGGATAATGCCTGGCAACATTGCACAGCCATTTAAAGGCATGTGTTTTGATTTTCTGGGTATTTCGGTCATATTTGTGCCAGGCATTTCGGTCAAAATGTGCCAGTCTGAGAGATGGTGCAATAGTACAAAAAAAATGCTATTCGCTTGCTAAAATGCCCATCCTTAATGAGGGTCCATTTAGGTCAATTCGATGAGAGGAGTTTACCAGTCGGTCGAGTATTGCATCCGCAATCGTTCCTTCCCCGATAATGTCGTACCAAACCGAGACAGGTATTTGTGAAGCCACAATCGTTGTTTTCTTACCGTGTCTGTCTTCTATTATATCCATTAGCGACTCTCGGTCCTGCTTATCAAAAGCTTGCAGCCCAAAATCATCTAATATGAGAACATCCGTTTTGGCTAATTTATTGATGTCATTCATATACGTCCCATCCATTCTTGATATCTTAAGTCGCTTAAATAATCTGGATGTAATTGCATAAACCACCTTGTATTCCATCATACAAGCCTGATGGCCAAGAGCCTGAGCAAGGAAGCTCTTTCCAACCCCTGTTAGCCCGGTTATTATAACGTTTTCGTTTCTCTTGATAAAATCAAGCGAGGCCAGCCGTTGGAACATGTTTTATCAAGCGTTCTGGTGGCACTGTAATCGATGTCTGCAAGTGTGGCATTTTGTCTGAACCCGGCATGTTTAATAAGTCTGTTGATTTTCTTATTCTGACGCTCCTCCCATTCATGATCGGTAAGTAAGGCCAGGTATTCATCCGCAGTCAAAGTGTCTAACTGATTATTTTGACGTGCTGTAAATGCAAGTTTGCCATAGCGTTG
>NZ_KI912105.1:495219-509214 GCF_000517065.1 Alkaliflexus imshenetskii DSM 15055
CTCCTTGAAATCATTCTAATAATCCTTTTCGATTATAAGTTGTAATACAATTTGAAACCGGACAGGTGGAGACCTTCGCTCCACTCCCATTACAGAAGCTTCAGCACTACTACGCTCCATCCGCCACTAGCTCTGCTGCATTGGTACTCTTGGCCTTTTCCTTCGAGTGGATTGTGAGCCTTCTCCCTTAACATCAGCTGAGTAGCTTCTCCTGTTCCGTAATCAAGCCCAGACTAAAGTTCACGCCATCTTTATGCCGATTGGCCAGACATCCTATAATACAGGTAATTTGATATCCTTGTCGCAAGCACACATCCGAACACCTGCTTTTGACCAATAGTGTAGTTATTCACGACATCCGCCGCGGCGGATTCAATCGCTACTCATTCGTCTCCAGTAGTCTATACCTGATAAAGTCGGTCGTACAACTGACCCCTTTACCGTTTCCATGACGCTCAGTACCGTCCTCTTGAAAAGGCAGCACCTCATGGTGGTTTGGCAAATCCTCCTGCAAGGCCTTTGCCGAGAGACCATATCGAAGTAAAAACTCCAATACCCTCTCATCTTGATTGCAGTTATGTTACTCAAATTCAAAGAACATTTCTTAAATTGTATCCCTGAGTAACGACAGGACACACGGATTTAGTTCAACATCATATATAAAATATTGGGGGTTTGGTGCTTACATTGACTTTTGTGCTCCGCATAAATTTCTGTGTCGGCGGATAATTCTGACTCCCGAAGCCCCCAACATTTCATATATGTGACCGTTATAAGTTATGCAAAAAACATCCTTGATATAACAAAAGTTCATATTTTAATTAATCTTTAACTCAAACAAAATGAAAAGAAACCCTTTCATTATTTTAAGTTTAATGCTCGCGATAAGCATTAGTGGGTTTGCACAGGATTGCCCTTGTGTAAAAACCGCAGTTATCGGAAATGATGCAAACGCACCATTCATCCACAACAACAAAGTAACTTCTATGCCCGATACAACCATTGTTTTGGGTAGTTCTGTTAAACTGCAAACATTGATAAGTACAGGGAAACCTAAATGGTTTGCTTTGGGTTCCGATACTGAAATTAAAGACCTTATAGTTAAACCTTCTGTAACAACCGAATTTGTTGTTAAATCGGAGTTAGCAGGTTGTCCGGATGTGTATGATACCATAAAAATATCCGTTAAAAGCTCTCCTATTGGGTTAAATGAACCAAATGATTTTTCTGTTTTTCCAAATCCAACTAATGGAATTTTGACCATACGCTCTAACAATGAGAAAATAAAAAGAATTGAAATTGTAGATATAAATGGGAAGCTTGTAATACAAAAAAGCAATCCCGACGAAAATCTCGTTCAAGATTTCAATATCGGCCATTTGAATAAGGGCATGTATTTCATTAACTTGACTTTATCTAACAATTCATCTGTTACAAAACCCATCATAAAAAACTAAACCCATGAAACCCTTAATCAAAAAAACATCATACATAGCAATATATTTATTGTTTACTCAAATAGCTTTTGGGCAACAAGTTAGTCTCAACCAAAACCAATTGCCCTATACTATCCCAATAATCGACCAACCGAGTACAGGTTATAACATTGAATACCAATGGCTCGAAAATAACAATTTAATCAAAGGGGCAACATCCGCCGTTTACGCCATCCCAAAAAACAAGAAACCGGGAACTTACATATACGTCAATCAGGTGCGTTGCATCGAATGTACCGATTGGCTGAGCAGCAATCCGTTTACAGTAAACATTACTGGAGTAACATTACTAAAGAGTTCCAGTATCCCAACCGCAAACCTGTCAGCCTCTTTCAGTCCTCAAAACGAACTTTACGGATACCTCGACCAGCTCATATCAGTAATCGATAATGCACAAACAAGCCTTGATATTTGCCTGTACAGCCTTGAGGATTATGATGTTTACCTTGCCTTAAAAAGGGCAGCCGGAGTGGGCGTTCAAATAAGGATGCTTTACGAGGGAGCACTCGAAGACCGCAAGAAAAACGACAACACTATTTCACATAAAATTGAAGAACTGGGCATTGACGTAAAATATGTAAACAAAACCAACCACCATAAATTTATTATATCAGACAACAATTATCTTGTTACCAGTAGTGGAAACTGGAACAACAAAGCCAATTGGGTGTATGATGAAAATACATTACGGATTACTGATGAAGAGTTGATTTTACGTTACCGCGCAGAATTTGAATATCTCTGGAACAATTCAAGGGAATTCGGGGCAAGCTACGAATGGTCGACCATTGACCCCGACAGTCTGTTAAATCTTATTGTTGACAGCCCTGATGTAGATGCTGTCTTTACATCTTCAAATTACCGGACTTATATTTCAGGAACGCATGGGCCAACTTTTGCCAAGGTAATGGACAACCAAAAAGTGGCTGATAAAATTGTAGAACTAATCAACCATTCCCATTCATCCATAAAGATAGCTGCTAATCACCTTCGTTCTAGGCCAATATCGGAAGCCTTAATTGCCAAAAAAGCAGAAAGCCCAGCAATTGAAATACAGGTTTACCTTGATGGACAGGAATATATTAGCGAAGGTTATAATATCTATCAAAAAGCGAAACGAGACGAATGTTTGGCTGGAGCTACAACAGCAGGTCAAATAAGAGACTGCATGGAGAAAAACTTTTATTATAGCTATGAACTCATTTTAGTCGGCATTGATGTCAGGTTCAAGCTCTATTCCTATAGCTGGCACCACAACACCGCAGCCCTGATGCATCACAAATATGCTGTTTTCGATGATAGTATTGTTGCAACTGGCAGTTACAATTATTCATATAATGCCGAAACCAACAGCATGGAAAATGTGGTTGTATTCAACCGCAATGCTTCAAACAACAGTGTAGATGCTTACCTTGACAACTTCACCGAAATTTGGGAAACAGGCCGTACAGAAGGGTATTATGATGATATTATAGGTCATATCAATTCCGACAGCCGTTATATTCCGGTTCTATTCCCCTCAATGTCGCTGAATCATACTGAGGTAACTTCTTTAAAAGAGGAAATACAAACAGCCTGTCCTACATTGCTAGATAAATACTTTAAAGACAACAAACAATACTTCTCGTCCTTCCTGCGGGATGTTGACTTATATTATGATGGGAACGACAGACTGACAACCGCTTTAGATGCGAGGAACAATGAATTTTCAATTGATTACGCTTTCAATGACTATAACCAAATAACCGACGTGTCTTTTCAGGGCAATCATAACTTGCAGTTTACGGAAAGTTATGGATACGATGGCAATGGCAACCTTACAACCTTAAATTCGCCATTATTAGAACTTAACCTGACATATACTAATAATGAATTGTCAACCCTTTATGCCGGACAAGGGGCGCACTCATGGACAAGTACAGGAAATGGTTCGGGAATTACTTCAACATACTCAATGCCGGGTTTACAGGATTATCTAACTGTTCACTGGAATGATAAAGGTTTGCCAATCAGTATAGCCGATTCAGACTCAAGGATAATCGAATGGACTTATGATGCCAAAGATGTAGTGAGTTCTATTGCAAGTTCAACCCGTAACATACAATTTACGGTTGACAGTCTTGAACCAAATTACAATGTATTTACCTCAGATGGCGAGGATATCTCTATCGAACAAGACGACATTAATTCATTAAAAATTAGCAGTACCGGAACCGTAGCATCCACAGTAGAATATCTAACGGAAGTGCAATTGGATAAAAACATTTCACTTACCATAGATATAACTTCTGATAATATTTCAAGTGGCATTGGTAGGACGACTAGTATAGCATACCTGCTCGACCCATACGGGCGTGTAATTTCTTCCGGCGGCCTTTCAATCACAAGAGCGCCTTATACCGGAAATATCACATTCATTTCAAACAATGATATAACAGAAACCCGCAATTACAATGATTGGGAACTTCTTACAGAAAAAACGGTTGTCCATAACGGGGAAATATTGTTCAAAGCAAATTACCAGTATGATGCGTTGCAACGAATAACCCAAACAACCGAAATAATACTTGGCGATACCTCAGTTATTGATTACATATACAACGGTGCCGGTCAATTACACACAGTTTATAAAAATGGGGTGCAGACTGAATCTTATGTATACGACAACTACGGTAACAGACAATTAGCGAACAAAGACGGATTCTGGTATTCGTATACAACAAATGCCAACAATCGCCTTGAAACATACACGTGGGAACAATCGGGCAATACCCGTTTAGTTGATTTTATTCACAACAACTCGGGCCAGCTTTTAAGTACCGCCAACAAATCCCTTTACAATGGTTACCCGCAAACTACCTCAAGCAGGGATTACAGTTATGATGTATTCGGCAACCTGAATAGCGTAACATGGGCAAGCCAAACACAACATTATATTTACGATGGTTACGACAGGCAAATTGCGACCTATCAAAACGGTTCGGTAAAACGCAAGTTAATATTTGGGTTAGGAAGCACTCCTCTTGCTGAACTGAACATGAACGACAGGATAATTAACACCTTTGTTTACGCTGACAGCCATACCCCTTTACTTATGCGTAAAGGCAATGTCGATTACTACATTATTTCCGATATCAGGGGTTCTGTGCGTATGGTGTTAAATATCGCAACAGGGGCAATTCGCCAGCAAATAGATTATGATGCATTTGGAAAAGTAATTACAGACACCAATCCCGGCTATACACCATTTGGATATGCAGGTGGTTTATACGATTACCGAACAAATTTAATCCGTTTCGGTGCAAGGGATTATTACCCGGAGATTGGCCGCTGGACTGCTGAAGACCCAATAGGGTTTTTAAGTGGCGATATAAATTTCTATGCTTATTGTGCTAATGACCCGGTAAATTTTGTAGACTTAAATGGATTGTCAAAATCAGGTACTAAAACCACCGCTTTAGCCCCATACTATCCACCTAATAATGGAGCACTTGGACCTTGGGAAAGGATTTATTTAAGACCAGGTCAATTAATAGATAGATATGGCAAAATGTCTGGAAGGTATTTTTCCCCTGTAGGCACACCAATGTCAATGAGAGCTCTTCCATATAATGCTAAAATAAGCAACTATAAGGTTTTCGAGGTAGTGAAACCATTCGAAGTCCAATCATCAACTATTGCACCTGCATTTGGAAAGATAGGACTAGGGAAGCAATATTTGTCTCCAGTGAGCGCAGAGGTATTAGTTAATCGCGGGATTATTGCTCCTGTTAAATAAATTGAAGTTCAGATGAGACGTGAAGAATTTAAATATAAAGTTGCAAAGAATAATATTCCTGAAAGTTGGTTTCTGATTAATAATGGTTCTCAGGAAGACACTTTTTGCCTTGAAGAAGTATATGGTAAATGGTATTTTTATTATTATGAAAAGGGAAATCGTGAAAACGAACTGATTTTTGATAATGTAGAGGATGCCCTTGAAATATTATATAAAAAACTTTTGATAGAAAAAAAGTATCATGGTACAATTTGATAATATGTCGAGTAGGTAAAGGGGAATCTCACCCCTAAACCTCTCACAGAACCGTACGTGACAGTCTCCCGTCATACGGCTCTTCTCGCCCAAGTCGCTATGGACGAAAACCATACTGCCAATGCACAAACGTGTTAGGATACTGTCTGGCTACATTGCACAGCCATCTAAAAGCATGTGTTTTGATTTTCTTCCTGAACCTTCGGTATTTGTTCCTTACCCACATCATAAGACGATAATTTAGAACCCTGAAAACCTTGCGCATCTCGGAAAACCTGAACTTCCCATAGTAATTTATCCAGCCTCGTATCTTGGGCTCAAGCAGTATGGCAATGTCATGTATAGAGAATTGCACCATGCGGTGAATTTTCAACTTATACAGGGTTTGACCTATACGCTTTCGCCGTTTGTTACTTATAGCCGGGGTAAAGCTTAAATGGGCTTTTCGCCCCTTATCCTTTATCCATCTTGGCTTAAAGGTAAAGCCCAAAAAGTCAAATTGGACATATTTGGGCTTAAATGGGGGGTGGTTTTTCTGATTGCGCTTACAGTAAACAATATTGGATTTCTCCTGCTTGATTTCCAGTTTACACCGTTGCATCCGTTGTTTTACCGCTGCCAATACATTTAAGGCCTCTTTGAAATGCTTGCAATGGATGATAATATCATCGGCATAACGTTCATAGGCACAGTTGGGAAAAGTTTCCTCGAACCATGTGTCAAAGGCAAAATGCAAAAATATATTTGCCAACAAGGGAGATATTACACCCCCTTGTGGCGTGCCTTTGCCTTGCTTGGGTTCGATGCTTCCATCCCGCTTTTGTATCGGCGCATCGAGCCAGCGTTTCACATACATCAGAATGTGTTTGGATGTCGTGTACCGCTTAACTGCCCTGATAAGTAGCCGATGGTCAATGTTGTCGAAGAAACCTTTGATATCAAGGTCAATTGCCCAGTTATACTTTTGGCAGTTGGCCTGACATTGAGCTACCGCCATGTGCTGGCTCTTTTTGGGACGATACCCAAACGAGTTGGCACTGAAGTACGGTTCTACAATTTTCTCTAGTTCCTGACGGATGACCTCCTGTGCTACACGGTCTAATACAGTGGGGATGCCCAGTGCTCGTTTACTACCGTCTTCTTTGTTGATAAGTACCTCACGAACTGGCACAGGCATATAACTGCCGCTAGACATACGGTTCCATAAGGGATACAAATATTTCCCCGGATGCCGCTCGATTTCGACAATTTCGATATTGTCGACACCAGCGCTGCCGTCATTACTCTTTACCGCCTTAAAGGCGTCCCATGCCTGTCGCTTACTTATCGGTTGCGACTTTTGTTTCTCCTTGAAAATCATTTCTAAATAATCCTTTCGATTATAAGTTGTAATACAATTTTGAAACCGGACAGGTGGAGACCTTGCTCCTCTCCCATTACAGAAGCTTCAGCACTACTACGCTCCATCCGCCACTAGCTCTGCTGCATTGGTACTCTTGGCCTTTTCTTCGAGTGGATTGTGAGCCTTCTCCCTTAACATCAGCTGAGTAGCTTCTCCTGTTCCGTAATCAAGCCCCAGACTAAAGTTCACGCCATCTTTATGCCGATTGGCCAGACATCCTATAATACAGGTAATTTGATATCCTTGTCGCAAGCACACGTCCGAACACCTGCTTTTGACCAATAGTGTAGTTATTCACGACACCTCTACGATGGTTCAATCGCTACTCATTCGTCTCCAGTAGTCTATACCTGATAAAGTCGGTCGTACAACTGACCCCTTTACCGTTTCCATGACGCTCAGTACCGTCCTCTTGAAAAGGCAGCACCTCATGGTGGTTTGGCAAATCCTCCTGCAAGGCCTTTGCCGAGAGACCATATCGAAGTAAAAACTCCAATACCCTCTCATCTTGATTGCAGTTATGTTACTCAAATTCAAAGAACATTTCTTAAATTGTATCCCTGAGTAACGACAGGACACACGGATTTAGTTCAACATCATGTATAAAACATTGGGGTTTAAGTGGTTGCATGAAGCGTTCTGCCCCGCATCAGCTTTTGTAACGGCAGACAGTGACGACGCCCGCAATCCCCAACGTTTCATACATGTGACCGTTGTATGCAAGGCTAAGAGACCGAATTACACAGACATAACCTGATTACAAAATTTGAAAAAACGGATAAATAATATTGTCTCATTGATTGAAGGTTGGTGCAAGAAAAAATTAGTTTTTGCCCGCCCGCTTCTGCCCTTAGGGGCAGTTAGGGAAGCCCACTCACATTGCACACATTTGCAAATCGCACAAGCCAAACCACAGACCGAAATTTGCAAAAGAGTGCAATTTTTGCCAACGCTCAAAACGCTGCTAATATGAAACGACTCTTTGCTATCGGAGACATTCACGGGTGTTTTGATTCCCTTAAAGAATTAGTTGAGAATAAAATTCTACTAGACAAAGATGATAAGCTTGTTTTGTTAGGTGACTACATTGACCGAGGAGATAAGAGCAAAGAGGTTGTTGATTACATATTTGATTTACAAGAAAAAGGTTACGATATAACTCCATTGATTGGAAATCATGAATTATTACTCCTTGAAACATTTGAAGACGAAAAGAATAAGCCAAAATGGATTCAGAATGGAGGAGACGAAACACTGAAAAGTTTTGGTATTAGCTCAATAAATGATATCTCACCTAAGTACCTTGATTTCTTTACAAATCTTAAGAATTATTTTTCAATCGAAGATTATCTATTTGTTCATGCAGGATTTAATGACAAAATATTGAATCCATTTCAGGATACTTATTCAATGGTATGGGAAAGTCAAGTTGAATATTTAAATCCTTTGCTTGCTGGAAAGACAATAATTTATGGACACAGGCCGATTACAATCGAACATTGTAAAAAGCAGATAAATGAGAATAAGCAAGTAATAAACATTGATACAGGCTGTGTTTATAAAGAAAAAGTAGGATACGGAAAATTAACAGCAATTGAATTGTATTCGAAAAAGCTATTTTCAGTTTAATTTTATATATTTGACTATTCGTAATTCGCGAATCGCGAATTGAAAATAATGAGTATGAAAAAGCATAATGGGATGCGTCCCCAAGATATCGTAGTTTTATTGAAAATCATAGCCTTAAAGCATGATGATTGGTATAACTCTGATTTAGCTCAAGCTTTAAAAATCAGTCCGTCTGAAATATCAGAGGTGTTGAACAGATGCAAGATTGCTGGCTTGATTGATTCTAAAAAGCGAAAAGTCAATATTAATTCTTTCATCGAATTTTTAATCTATGGTCTTAGATATGTGTTTCCTACACAACCAGGTGCAATTGTAAAAGGAATACCGACAGCACATTCTGCATCGCCAATCAAAGAGCATATTTCAAGCGGCTCTGATGTTTATGTATGGTCAAGTGCTAAAGGAACTCATCGAGGACAAGCCATAGAGCCTCTTTTTAAATCTATCCCTCAAATAGTGCAAGAAGACAAATTATTCTATGAGTTGTTAGTAATTGCAGATACTATTCGGGTGGGAAAAGTCAGAGAAATTAATATTGCCAAAGAAGAACTTGAAAAACGATTAAAACATGCCTAGTACAAATATTACGATGCTACAAACAGTAGCAAATGGTTTGGGTGATTTGAAAGACGATATGGTATTTGTGGGAGGTGCTGTTGCTGAATTGTATGCAAGTAATCCTGAATTATCTGATATCAGACCAACCCTTGACGTTGATTGTGTAATTGAACTACGTTCAAAAACTGCTCATGCTAAACTTGAAGATGATTTAAGAGCTTTAGGTTTTGCAAATGACACCTCAAAAGGCGCTCCAATTTGCAGATGGGTTTATCAGGATATCTTAGTTGATGTTATGCCCTCTGATTCTGATGTGCTTGGTTTTAGTAACATGTGGTATGAAGAAGGAATTGAAAACAAGATTTCAAAAACACTTCCCGATGGAACAGAAATCTTTGTGTTTCCTCCTGAGTATTATTTAGCTGCAAAAATTGAAGCTCATAAAGGACGTGGTGGCAATGATTTACGACAAAGCCATGATTTTGAAGACATCATTTATATTCTGGATAATTGCTCAGAACTACTCGAAAATATAGCCAATGCAAATGAAAGTGTAAAAGCATATTTAAAAGAAGAATGTTCCAAGCTATTGAAAAACGAAGGATTAACCGAAGGTATAGAAAGTGCTTTGCCTTATGGTTCAGAAGAGGAAGCTACTGAAATTATTATGGAACTCATTCAAAACATTGCAGAAATTAAATAATGGAGAATGGTAAACAAACATATAAATTACCTGAGGGGTGGATTGAAGTTGAGATAAAAGATATCTCTCTAAAACTAAATTACGGCTATACTGCAAAATCCACAACTAATAATACTGGAACAAAATTCCTTAGAATCACAGACATTCAGGAAAATTATGTTAACTGGAGTACCGTCCCTTATTGCGAAATAGATGAATATGACAGACCAAAATACATTTTAAATAAAGGAGATATCGTTTTTGCAAGAACAGGCGCTACTGTTGGGAAGAGTTACTTGATTGGAGATAATATTTTAAATACTGTCTTTGCTTCATATTTAATCAGAATTCAGTTATCTAAATTTGTAGAACCTAAATTTGTCTTCTATTACTTTCAATCGGGAGAGTATTGGAAACAAATTGGAGTTAAAGCATCAGGAGTTGGTCAACCTCATGTAAATGCAAATTCTTTATCAAAATTAAAACTCCGATTACCATCAAAGGAAAATCAGAATAGAATAGTTTCCAAAATCGAATCCCTTTTTAGCGAACTTGACCAAGCCGAAAAAGGATTACAAATAGCGAAACAGCAATTAGAAGTATATAAACAGGCTTTATTGAAAAGTGCTTTTAATATTTCACAAGGAAAAACCTCAAAACTTGGAGATAATATTTCAAAAATAACTCAAACTATTAAGCCTAATACCAAATCAGAATTCAAGTTTATAGGATTAGATAGTATTAACCCAGGTAGTACTAAATTACAACTCATACATAAATTCAGTAATTTTTCAAGTTCAGGGAGTTATTTCAGAAAAGGGAATATTCTCTATTCGAGAATGCGCCCAAATTTAAATAAAGTATACAAGGCTGAATTTGAGGGTGTTTGTTCTGGAGAATTCTTTGTGCTTAAATGCGAAGATAAACTGAATGCAGACTATTTAAAATACTTGTTACACTCAATTGAATTTGTAAGTTATGCAACAAATAAAGCCAAAGGGGATAGACCTCGTTTATCTTATGGCGATTTTGCCTCTTTTAAAATTAAAATAATTCCGATAGCTGAACAATTACAAATCGTAGAAGAGCTTGACAATAAATTCACCCTAATTGAAAATGTTGTTGATACAATTAATAAATGTTTTAAAGAAATAGAATTCTTGAGATATTCTGTTTTAAAGAAAGCATTTGAAGGGAAACTGGTTCAAAACGATACTTCGTATGAATCAGTTGAAAAATTGTTATCCAATATAAAAGTAGAAAAAAAAGAATATCTACAAATACAGAGAGAATCATTAGCACAAATACCCAAAAGAATCCAAATTATGGAAAATGATAAAACTGTTTGGCAAATTTTAATCAATAATAAAACCGCAATGCGTTCAGATAAGTTATGGTCTGAATCAAAACACAAGGATGATATTGATGCATTTTATGCAGAAGTAAAGGAATTAATAGATGCTGGAAAAGTAGTTGAAGATAAAAGGCAAGGAAAAGTATCTTACTTAAAAATCAAATAAGATGCGAATAGATAAAGTAAACATTAAGGATTTTAAAAACTTACAAGATTTTAAAATTGACTTGGATGAACGAGAAATGAAGACGGTTTTACTAGGACAAAATGCAACTGGTAAATCAAATTTCTTTGAAGCCTTAATATTAATTTTTAAACATCTTGATTTAAGTACTGATAAAAAACGTGTATATCCATCTTTTAATTATTCTATTGAATACCAGATAGGTAGAAACAAGATTCATACAGTGAAAATTGACTATAAAGACCAAAATTATAATATAAAGGTAGATGATGAAAAAATAGAAAGCTTAAAGTCGTTTTTCTCCGATGAAGGCAAAACTATATACCAACCAAAATATGTATTTACATACTATTCAGGTCTTAGTAATAAGTTAAAAGAATTGTTTTGGGACCATCAAAAAAACTTCTACGACAAAATTATTAAACCCGATTTTTCGGAAGATAATCTGGAAAGCTTAAGAAAGTTATTTTATGTGCAATTGGTGCATTCTTATTTTGTTCTATTGGCATATTTCTCTTTTGAGAAAGAAGAAAAGGAATCGATTGATTTTCTATCAAATGTGTTAAATATTCTCGATATCGAGTCAGTCCTTTTTGTCCTTAAAATGCCTGACTGGGCAAAAAATCGTATTAAAGATAATCCCGATGATATATTTTGGACTGCTGATGGTCTTGTTCGAAAATTCTTAGAATTGCTTTGGGATAATTCATTAGCTCCTATTTATAATTCAGAGCGAAAAAGAATTGATTTTGATGATTATGAAGCGCAAGACAGACTTTATTTATACATCAAAACTAAAGCATGTCTTCAAAAGATATCATGTTATTACTCTGGAAATACTGAATTTTTTAAAGCTTTAGAAAGTACATATATTTCTAAAATGATTGAAGAAGTACGTATTAAAGTTAAGAAGAAGGATGTAAAGGATGGAGTAGTATTTAAAGAATTAAGTGAAGGAGAACAACAATTACTAACTGTTTTGGGATTATTAAAGTTTACCAAGGATGAAGATTCCTTAATATTACTCGATGAACCTGATACTCACCTTAATCCTGTTTGGAAATGGAAGTATTTAGAATATCTGGAAAGAGTAGTTGATAGACCAGAGTCAACGCAAATAATTATTAATACACATGACCCATTAGTTATTGGAAATTTAAGAAAAGAAGAAGTTCGAATATTTAGAAACGAAAACGGAAAAACTATTACCGAAGAACCTGATATTGACCCTAGAGGCTTAGGTGTTGAAGGAATATTAACAAGTGAACTATTTGGATTGCCAACTATTATTGATTCATATACTAATTCAATACTGGAAAAGCGTAATGAACTTCTTGTTAAGCAAGAAAAGCAGAAGTTAAATGAAGATGAAAGAAATAAATTAAATAGTCTATTCAATGAACTTGAAAAATTAGGAATATCAAAGACTTTCAGAGACCCAATGTACCAACGTTTCATTATTGCCTTTAAAGAAAAAAATAAAATACCTAATAAA
Organism: Alkaliflexus imshenetskii DSM 15055; assembly: GCF_000517065.1. Lineage (GTDB taxonomy): Bacteria > Bacteroidota > Bacteroidia > Bacteroidales > Marinilabiliaceae > Alkaliflexus > Alkaliflexus imshenetskii. Next base: position 508,053 of record NZ_KI912105.1, read on the forward strand.
GACAGTTATTCAAAGGATGAATTAAAGCAACAAAATGAATTGGCACTAAAAATATTGAAAGATTTAGAAAAGGAGGATGCAAAATGATTTATATTGACCGAACAGGTTTTGCTCCTGATGCCGCTTGGTTAATTAAAGCCGATCAAATCACAAAGGAACTTTTAAATGCTAAAACTCTTGACCAGAAGCATAAAATAATTGATGATAATGAAAGTCTTTGGGGAGAACTAAAAGATGTATTAATGGAATTGTCTCATCAAAAGTGTTGGTATTCTGAGGCAAAAGATACTTTCTCATACTATCATGTAGACCATTTTAGACCTAAGAAAAAAGCATTTGGATTAGATAAAAAAGACAAAGGAGGTTATTGGTGGTTAGCATTTAATTGGACTAATTATAGAATTTCAGGAGCTGTTGGTAATGTTAATAAGAGAGATAAGTTTGCCGTTTATAGAAATAAAGCAAATAATCCAGATGAAGTATGGGAAGATGAAACAATTTATTTGCTTGACCCATGTAATCAATTTGACCCAATAAAATTAACTTTCAATTTTAACGGGGAAGCAAGGTCTTTATACCCGGCTGGATTTCATAAGGAACAAGCGGATTATTCAATAACAGCGTTAAAATTGAATTATAAGAAATTAAAAGAAGCTCGAAAAAAGGTGTGGTCAGATTGTTCCTTAATAGTATCTGAATTCTAAGTACATGACAAAACTTTGACACATTTGTTAAATTCGCTTATATCCAGTGTGTTCGACAATGCATGAGCAATCCGAATTAACCCATACTTGAAGAAACTGAAGGCTCTTCTTCCGTGTTTTTTGACTTTAATTGTGACAATTTTTTCATGTTTGTCTATACCAGCGAGGTAAGCCCAAATAAATGCAATGGAAACAACGGATATCAAGGTAGATAAGCGCTCAAGCTTGTTGAGATGTGTGTCTTCTATGTTGAAACCACTTGTTTTCATGGCCCGGAACATGGTTTCTATCTGCCATCTTTCCTTATAGTTAATCAGTGCTTGGTCCTGTTTGTTGAACGATGCAATGATAACAAATTCAATTTTACCTGTGGCTTTATCAATGGTTTTGATAGCTGACAAATAGACAAGGTTTCCGCCCAAATGGACCAACCCGCTGTAATGCATGTGTACGCCAAC
>NZ_KI912105.1:509314-510913 GCF_000517065.1 Alkaliflexus imshenetskii DSM 15055
GGCAGCACCTCATGGTGGTTTGGCAAATCCTCCTGCAAGGCCTTTGCCGAGAGACCATATCGAAGTAAAAAATTCCGATACCCTCTCATCTTGATTACAGTTATGTTACTCAAATTCAAAGAACATTTCTTAAATTGTATCCCTGAGTAACGACAGGACACACGCACGACGGCACAACATCGTGTATAGTGCATTTGGCGGATAGTGCTAATATTAAGGGCATTACAATTAATAAACGTTGTAACGTTTTGACAGGTTTATGCTTTGAATCGCCAAACGACACCATACACGTAACCGTTGTAGCCAATTTATGAGAACGATACTGCTAAATATCATCATTTTATCTGGACTTTTAATCGGATGTGATTTTAAGACTACAGACGAATATTTTAATGATGCTTGTAAAAAGGAAGAACAAGGTGACTATGAAGGTGCGATCAAAGATTTAAACATTGTACTTAAAAGAAAACCAAACGATATTGAAGCATTGATTAATAGAGCGATTGATAAAAAGGCATTAGGCAGATATGATGACTCTATGCAAGATTTCAATAAAGCTATGACTTTGGATAGTAATAATATAATGGCATTGTATAATAGAGGGAATTTATTTGCTGAAACTGAGAGATTTAAACAGGCATTAGAGGATTATAATAAAGCAATCAAATTAAAAGGTGGAGAAAATTTATATTTTGAGTTGAAAGATAATGAATCGTTTGGATTAAGATTTTCAGATGTTGAAATGGAAGCAATACGATTACAGAGAGGATTGTCTCGTGCTGAATTAGGTGATTATGAAAATGCTTTTTCTGACTTCTCATTTTGCATAGAAAATAAATATGGTCATGATTTGGCTTATTTATGGAGAGGTGTCTGCTATTATAATTTAGGATACCTTGATAAAGCATGCGAGGATTGGTGGAAATCGAAAGAATTAGGAATGGAAGAAGCTCAAGATTATATAATAAAAAACTGTAAGACAAATGAATAAAAACTGGCTACAATATATAGGAATATGAGCGGTCGGCACGACCCAGCGATTATTCCAGGTTGAACGACATCCCGTCAGGACTACAACTGGCAGCTATGGACTTTTTGTCGGTTTTTGATGTTTTTGGCAAGAACGCCTATGCTGCGATCGTGCTGTTTTTAACCTTTTCGGTTTAAGAGAAGAGTGGTCATTATGTTTCAAATGTTGAAAACCAGCTTCTTTTGGGCTTAAAACCCACCGTCAAGGCAATACGATGCCGAACCTCATGTGAATGAAGTTTTTAAAGGGAATGTTATGTTGGTTACTGCAACTTATCAAAAAGCCTAGAAGGCAGATGCCCTGCGGGTGACCGAATCCTGGGCAGGGTTCTGATGACAATCAGACGACCCGTTTTGCAATGCGGACATTTGGTTATGTCAAATCCTGTCAATCTTAAAATGCGCTCTGGAGCCGTTTCGGGCTTTTGGTTAGCTGTCATCTGGTCAATGTCAGGCTTTTCATCGGGCACAAATTGCAAATCCAGATGGAGTTTTGTGGTGTGATGATAAATGCCGAACCGACGGATACGCACGTAACCATCTGGCATAACATGCAAAGAGAATCGACGC
>NZ_KI912105.1:511013-523534 GCF_000517065.1 Alkaliflexus imshenetskii DSM 15055
CAATTTCGATATTGTCGACACCAGCGCTGCCGTCATTACTCTTTACCGCCTTAAAGGCGTCCCATGCCTGTCGCTTACTTATCGGTTGCGACTTTTGTTTCTCCTTGAAAATCATTCTAAATAATCCTTTCGATTATAAGTTGTAATACAATTTGAAACCGGACAGGTGGAGACCTTCGCTCCTCTCCCATTACAGAAGCTTCAGCACTACTACGCTCCATCCGCCACTAGCTCTGCTGCATTGGTACTCTTGGCCTTTTCCTTCGAGTGGATTGTGAGCCTTCTCCCTTAACATCAGCTGAGTAGCTTCTCCTGTTCCGTAATCTAAGTCCCAGACTAAAGTTCACGCCATCTTTATGCCGATTGGCCAGACATCCTATAATACAGGTAATTTGATATCCTTGTCGCAAGCACACATCCGAACACCTGCTTTTGACCAATAGTGTAGTTATTCACGACACCTCTACGATGGTTCAATCGCTACTCATTCGTCTCCAGTAGTCTATACCTGATAAAGTCGGTCGTACAACTGACCCCTTTACCGTTTCCATGACGCTCAGTACCGTCCTCTTGAAAAGGCAGCACCTCATGGTGGTTTGGCAAATCCTCCTGCAAGGCCTTTGCCGAGAGACCATATCGAAGTAAAAACTCCAATACCCTCTCATCTTGATTGCAGTTATGTTACTCAAATTCAAAGAACATTTCTTAAATTGTATCCCTGAGTAACGACAGGACACACGGATTTAGTTCAACATCGTATATAAAACATTGGGGGTTAAGTGTTTGCGAGAAACATTCTGCCCCGCTCGAACTTTTGCAACGGTAGACAATGATGACGCCCGCAAACCCCAACGTTTCATATACGCAACCGTTGGCAGCAACCGCAAGAAAATCCCTAATAATCATGAAGTTATTTGAAAAAAAGCAATGGATTTTAATAATTATAAGTTTAATTATTGGAGTGTTTTTGACTGCAATTTTATTAAGATTAAAATACGGTGAAATAAACTATTGGATTCTTATATTTACTGGACTGATAGCATTATTAATAACCTTTATTGTTGGCAGATACTTAAATAAATACTAAACAATGATGACCTATACTATTGATTTAATTTTAGCCCTATGCATGTTACTGAGTGGCCTTCTAATCACTCTGATTGGATTTGACGTTATTAAACTAAAAACAAAAAATAGTGTAGATGAAGAAAGAATGAATGTCTGGAGAAAAAGATTTGGAAATTTCTTTAAGATTGCTGGCATCATTGTTTTGACAATTGGTGTTTATCTGATTATTATGCCAAATTCAAATAACAAACCTGAAAACTGGACACAATCCCAGAAAGAAGCTATGAAAAATCAGGTAATAAACAGTTCCTATTTCTTGAAGAATATGAATCCTGACTCAGCGGATTTAATCGTAAGTTGCTTTGTTAATAAGTATACAGAAAAATATACACTTAAAGAATCATGGGAACAAGATAAAATGACATTAGAACAATTAAAGGAATTGACCTCGCCGTTAATGGAAGAATGTTTTGAATTATATGGCATAAAGACAAATAAATAAAAGGAAACTACCCATATGATAATTAACATGATGAAATTATAGTGGTTACTTGAATCTATTTAACCCGCATCACCATTTATAAAAGCAAAATCATGAAACCTGCAATCCCATCATTATATAAACAGAACCGTTAATACTAATGAAAACGACAATGAAATTACTTAAGCTATTTGGACTAATTCTCATAATTAGCTGTAACGGACAAAGACAAAATGAAAATGTTGATTTTTCAGACCTTCGTGACAATCTACCAACCATTATAACCCCAATTGTATTTAACTCAAATGGTGACATTCAACAGAAACCATTCGATTTACCAAATAATCAAATACTAAAAGACCTTAAAGACAAAAATTATTTTACAGTTTTAGGGAAAATATTTGAATCGAATAATTTTGTAACAATAGTCGGGTATATACCAGACGACTTTGGGTCTCCAATATTAATTACTATTGACAAAAATGGAAATCAACTTGATTCATTTGTTCTTTACCAGTCTGTAGGCTTTGATATGGGTTACTATCGGTCAAACTTTGTGACAATTTATCCAAATAAAACAATTAGCTTGATTGACAGCTTTTTAACAAGAGAGATTAATGAAGACGGCAGTAACGAAATACCTGATTCAGATTTATTGACGGTTACTAAAAGTGAATTTAGGCTAAACGACAATGGGAAGATTAAAAAGTTTGAATAAGCGGCAGCTGCCAACATCATATATAAAATATTGGAGTTTAGGTGTTTATGCGAAACATTCTGCCCCGCACCAACTTTTGTAACGGTAGACAGTGATGACGCCCGCAAACCCCAACATTTCATATATGTGACCGTTAGCGGTCAGCTTAAAAGACCACACCAAAAAGAAATATTATGTCAAGACAAAACATTAAAAACTTTCAAAAATCAATAACAAGAGAATTGACTTTGACAAAAGACAGAGTTGAGTTTTTGATTGGCAATGCCAATTGGGGAGAAGTTGGAAGATTTAAAGAAGCTATCTTAAGAAAGACAATTTCTCAATTTTTACCGTCAAACCTTAAAATTGGGACAGGTTTTATAATCGGAAACTCGGACCATCAATTTGGACGAAATGGACAAATTTCTAGCCAACTTGACATTATTATTTACGAAGACAAATCACCCGTAATTTTTAGAGAAGGAGATTTTGTTATCATAACTGAAAACGCTGTTAGAGCAGTAATTGAAGTAAAAACGAAAGTTATTAATTATGGCAATGACCAAGACAATGCTCTTAATAATATCGTAAGTAAAATAAATAGGTTACGTGACTTTGAGACATTCAATCCAATCGGAGAACACAAAAAGAAATTCATTGGAATATTCTCATATGATTACGAGCAAGATTTTTCAAATGAAAGAATTGACGAAGCTTTAAGAATCTCTAACGGAGTTGTAAATCACATCTCACTTGGACCAAATAAATTTATTAGATATTGGGAAAACACAATTGGGCTTGACCCTATTCCAGAATATCAAGGACGTTGCTACATAAGATATAACTTAACTGATTTATCATTTTCGTATTTTATTTCGAACTTACTTCATATTGTTGCTGATGAAGACCCTGTTGAGAGATATTGGTTCTCATTTCCAATAGAAGGGACAAAAGAACGACATAGAGCTGAAACAAGACCTATAATTGAATTACGATGAACTTGAAAGCCGAACCGCTTATATTCGTTTATGGTTCGGCTTGAAAACAAATAAACATAACCATATATGAAACTAATAAATGTAGAAATTCACAAGTACAAGTCATTCGAAACAAACCAGAAATTTGATTTGGATAAAGACATAACAATTCTTGTTGGAATGAATGAATCAGGAAAAACATCAGCTTTAGAAGCAATTGCCAAAACCAATTATTTTCAAGATGATGAACTTTTCAAGTTTAACCTAACTCATGACTATCCGAGAAAAGAAAAAAAGAAAATCGACAAAAGTGGAGAAAACCCAAAAGCGATAACTTGCACGTATGAAATTCCCGAGTGGCTTCTTGAAGAAATATCAGAGGATATCGGAAAAGGCGTATTAAAATCTAAGGAATTTTCAATAACGACAAAATTCAGTAATAGCAACAGAACATTTGGGAAACTTTCAGCTGATTTTAATAAGTTCATTGAATTTAAAACTAAAGAACTAAATATTGCTAGTAATGCCACTAGTGAGAAACTGGGTAAAATAAAATCGCTGAAAGAATTTGAAGAATTATCTAAATCCTACAAAGATGAAAATTATGTTGAGAGCTTTAAGGAATTAAAAAAATACTTTGAATTTAAATGGTCATTTGATAATCCAATTGAAGAATACATTGCTCGTACTTATTTGGATAAAAATCTTCCAAAATTCTTATACTACGATGAATATTTTCTTTTGCCTTCAAGAATTAGTATTGAAAAGCTTCAGCAGAATAAATTAGAAGACAATGAATATAAAACAGCAAAGGCATTATTTGAATTGGCAGATATAAACACCGCTGAATTATTAAAAGCTACTGACTTCGAAGATTTTATTGCAGAATTGGAAGCAACTGAAGCAATTATTTCTGGCGAATTATTCAAATATTGGAAAACAAATCAAAATCTCCACATTACTTTCCAAATAGATAAGAAAGAGGAAACCGACCCTCAAAATAATAAGAGAATAGTTGAGCACATCTTAGACATTCGCGTAAAAAGCAAAGGGGTCTCACTCCCACTTAAAAACAGAAGTAAAGGATTTAATTGGTTTTTCTCATTTCTTGTTTGGTTTAAGAAAATTCAAGAAGACAATAGTTCAAATTATATTCTATTGCTTGATGAACCAGGTTTAAATCTTCACGCTTCAGCACAGGCTGATTTATTAAGGTTTTTGGAAGATTTATCGGCAGATTATCAAATTGTGTTTACCACACACTCTCCATTTATGATTTCATCAGAAAAATTAAATAGAGTAAGAACAGTATTAGAAACGGAGAAAGGGTCAATCGTTTCTGACAGCATTCAAGAAAAAGACCCAAATACACTTTTCCCACTACAAGCCGCATTAGGTTATGATATTGCTCAAAATCTATTCGTGAGCAAGAAAAATCTTTTAGTAGAGGGGGTTTCTGACTTAATTATATTAACTGCAATCTCTGGGATTCTTGAAGCAGAGAATAGGATTGGTCTCCGCTCAGATATAACTATTGTTCCAACTGGTGGTTTAGAGAAAGTTGCAACTTTCATTTCACTGCTTAGAGGTTCAAAGCTAGAAATGGCTTGTCTCCTTGATTCTTACACAGATGCAAAAGGTAAAGCAAAAATGGACAATATGATTTCAGAAAAAATAATTCAAAAAAATAAGATTAGATTTTTTGATGAATTTTTAGACTCGCATAATAAGGCTGATTTAGAAGACTTATTTTCAAAAGAAGATTATTTAAAACTCTTCAATTCTGCATTTCACGAACACAAAAATATTGAATTGTCTGATTTAAACTCAGGCATTAATCAAATAATAATTCAAATAAATAAACATTTAGGAGTGGAAAGATTTAATCATTATAGACCTGCCAATGAACTTGTAAAAGTAAGTAATGACAAGTCAAATTTCACACCTCAAACACTTGACAATTTTGAAAAGGTATTTATAGAGATGAATGGATTATTTGAATAAAGTCGAGTAGGTAAAGGGGAATCTCACCCCTAAACCTCTCACAGAACCGTACGTGACAGTCTCCCGTCATACGGCTCTTCCCGCCCAAGTCGCTATGGACGAAAACCATATTGCCAATGCACAAACGTATTAGGATAATGCCTGGCAACATTGCACAGCCATCTAAAAGCATGTGTTTTGATTTTCTTCCTGAACCTTCGGTATTTGTTCCTTACCCACATCATAAGACGATAATTTAGAACCCTGAAAACCTTGCGCATCTCGGAAAACCTGAACTTCCCATAGTAATTTATCCAGCCTCGTATCTTGGGCTCAAGCAGTATGGCAATGTCATGTATAGAGAATTGCACCATGCGGTGAATTTTCAACTTATACAGGGTTTGACCTATACGCTTTCGCCGTTTGTTACTTATAGCCGGGGTAAAGCTTAAATGGGCTTTTCGCCCCTTATCCTTTATCCATCTTGGCTTAAAGGTAAAGCCCAAAAAGTCAAATTGGACATATTTGGGCTTAAATGGGGGGTGGTTTTTCTGATTGCGCTTACAGTAAACAATATTGGATTTCTCCTGCTTGATTTCCAGTTTACACCGTTGCATCCGTTGTTTTACCGCTGCCAATACATTTAAGGCCTCTTTGAAATGCTTGCAATGGATGATAATATCATCGGCATAACGTTCATAGGCACAGTCGGGAAAAGTTTCCTCGAACCATGTGTCAAAGGCAAAATGCAAAAATATATTTGCCAACAAGGGAGATATTACACCCCCTTGTGGCGTGCCTTTGCCTTGCTTGGGTTCGATGCTTCCATCCCGCTTTTGTATCGGCGCATCGAGCCAGCGTTTCACATACATCAGAATGTGTTTGGATGTCGTGTACCGCTTAACTGCCCTGATAAGTAGCCGATGGTCAATGTTGTCGAAGAAACCTTTGATATCAAGGTCAATTGCCCAGTTATACTTTTGGCAGTTGGCCTGACATTGAGCTACCGCCATGTGCTGGCTCTTTTTGGGACGATACCCAAACGAGTTGGCACTGAAGTACGGTTCTACAATTTTCTCTAGTTCCTGACGGATGACCTCCTGTGCTACACGGTCTAATACAGTGGGGATGCCCAGTGCTCGTTTACTACCGTCTACTTTGTTGATAAGTACCTCACGAACTGGCACAGGCATATAACTGCCGCTAGACATACGGTTCCATAAGGGATACAAATATTTCCCCGGATGCCGCTCGATTTCGACAATTTCGATATTGTCGACACCAGCGCTGCCGTCATTACTCTTTACCGCCTTAAAGGCGTCCCATGCCTGTCGCTTACTTATCGGTTGCGACTTTTGTTTCTCCTTGAAAATCATTCTAAATAATCCTTTCGATTATAAGTTGTAATACAATTTGAAACCGGACAGGTGGAGACCTTCGCTCCACTCCCATTACAGAAGCTTCAGCACTACTACGCTCCATCCGCCACTAGCTCTGCTGCATTGGTACTCTTGGCCTTTTCCTTCGAGTGGATTGTGAGCCTTCTCCCTTAACATCAGCTGAGTAGCTTCTCCTGTTCCGTAATCAAGCCCAGACTAAAGTTCACGCCATCTTTATGCCGATTGGCCAGACATCCTATAATACAGGTAATTTGATATCCTTGTCGCAAGCACACGTCCGAACACCTGCTTTTGACCAATAGTGTAGTTATTCACGACACCTCTACGATGGTTCAATCGCTACTCATTCGTCTCCAGTAGTCTATACCTGATAAAGTCGGTCGTACAACTGACCCCTTTACCGTTTCCATGACGCTCAGTACCGTCCTCTTGAAAAGGCAGCACCTCATGGTGGTTTGGCAAATCCTCCTGCAAGGCCTTTGCCGAGAGACCATATCGAAGTAAAAACTCCAATACCCTCTCATCTTGATTGCAGTTATGTTACTCAAATTCAAAGAACATTTCTTAAATTGTATCCCTGAGTAACGACAGGACACACAGCCCAGCATACAACACGGTATATAAAACATTTGGCGGATAGTGCTAATTGTAAAGGCAGTACATTTAATAAACTTTGCAACGGTTTGATAGGAAATCGCTTTGAAATGCCAAACGTTTCATATACCCATCCGTTAGCGTTCATTGTAAAGACCGAAACAGACGACAGAATAAGAATGAATTTTTTGCTGCATAAAGACAAGAAAGTAAACGGAAAACCACCGCACATTCAGGCACATTTGTCTTTGCCCGACACTAAAGCCAACGCTTCGCAAAGCCAAAAGAGCCTTCATTTTGCCACCCCTCTTGACAGTGAAAATTTGTTGAAAACTTTTCAGATAATTTAGATTAATGATTTCTTTATTTGAGTATTTTTGACAAAATTGTCAAGAAACATATTTCAAGATGCAAACAGAAAATTTAGGTGACTTTATCAGACAGTTAAGAGAACAAGCAAAAATGCCATTAAGGAAACTTGCTGCCTTGCTCGACATTGACCAAAGCACACTTAGCAAACTGGAACGAGGAGAGCGACCAGTAAGTAGACAAATGTTGCCAATCATTGCTGAGACTTTCAAAGTGGACGAGAAAGAACTTGTTGTTAGATTTTTGAGCAAACAGTTAGCTTATCAACTTGCAGATGAAAAATACGCAAAGGATATTTTGATTGCAGCAGAAGTGGAAATTAAATACTTAACCAAACAGAATAAAGTAAAATGAGATATTACGGAGCAAAAACCAAGCTACTTCCATTTATTGAAAGTATTGTAAAAAAGACTGGCGTAAATGGAACTTCAAATTTTGTAGACCTGTTTGCTGGAACTTCCGCTGTAGGCAAACACTTTAAAAAACTCGGATATACCGTAATTTCAAATGATACTTTGGAATTTTCATATGCTCTTGCGAAAACCTACATTGAACTAAATGAAGAACCACAATTCACAAAGTTAAAATCACATCTTAAACTCAAGAACGGGAATGAAAATTTGTTTGACTATTTAAACAAACTTAAAACACGCAAAGAAGGGTTTATGTTTGAGAACTATTCACCGAATGGTGGTAGGCAGTATTTTACTGATGAAAATGCTTTACGAATAGATACCTTTCGTTATTTAATTGAAGAATGGAAAGAAGAAAAGAAAATTTCTGAACTAGAGTATTATTATCTTATTACATCGTTGCTTCGCGGGGTTAATTTAACAAGCAATGTTTCTGGAACATATGGAGCATATTTGAAAACTTGGGATAAAAGAGCATTGAATCCTCTCATACTTGAGCCAGTAGATATAATACCAAGTAAAAACAAAAATAAAGCATACAAACGTGATGCTAATGAGTTAATAAAGGAAATTCATTCTGACATCTTATATCTTGACCCGCCATATAATAGCAGACAATACGCATCAAACTATTTTATTTTGGAACTCATTGCTGAAGGTTGGTTTAAAACCAAACCAGAGATTTATGGTGAAACGGGGATGAGAAATTACGACCATCAGAAATCAAAATATTGCTCAAAAACAACTGCATTAAACGCACTCGAAGATTTGATTTTGAATTCTTCTAAATCGCAATACATTGTTCTAAGTTATAATAACGAGGGAGTAATTCCTCAAACTGCAATTGAACAAACATTAGGAAGAATAGGAACTGTAGAAACTTTCACTGAAAATCATAAAAGATATAAAAGTATTAATCAAACAGTGGAAGACCCACAACTTACATTTGAACATTTATTTTTAGTTCAACCAAAAAAAACTGTAAATAAAACAAATAACTTAACTGGTAAAGAGTGGTTACAAAATTCGTTTAGTATTTGGCGCGACCTAGGTAAGACAGAGGAAGAAAAAAAACTAAATCATCCTGCAATTTTCACAATAAAGTTAGTTTCAAAATTGATAGATACATTTTGTAAGCCAAATGGTGGTAAAATTCTAGACTGCTTCGCAGGTTCAGGGACTACACTAATTGCAGGCTTAAAGAAAGAAAAAGATGTAATAGGTTTTGATTTGAGTTCAGAATACAAAAAACAATTCATTAAAAGAGCTAGCAACTCATATAACATTCCTTTGTATGGTTTGGAAGATAAATATTTTGTAAGTGACTCTAGAAAACTTTCAGAAAAATTAGAATCAAATTCTATTGATTTATGTGTAACATCGCCCCCGTATTGGGATATACTAAACAGACAGCGAACTGCTGATTTGAAAAAAAACACAAACTATTCTGACAGTAAAGAAGATTTAGGAAATATTGAAGATTATAATGAATTTGTTAGTTCACTGAAACTGGTTTGTGGAGAGGTTTACAATGTATTGAAACCAAAAGGTTATTTCATTGTAAATGTTATGGATTTGCGTAAAAAAGATAAATTTTTTCCATTACACATTGATACTGCCCGAATAGCACAAGAAGTTGGCTTTTCTTTTGAGGACATAATTATTTGGGATAGACAACCCGAATATAACAATATGAGACCATTAGGTTACCCTTTTAAGTTTATAGTGAACAAAGTTCACGAATATCTATTAATTTTTAGAAAACTAGAAATCAAATGACACCACAAGAATTTCAACAGTGCCTTGCTTATCTAGATGTACGGAAAAACACAGTTTGGATTGAAGCTGAAATGAGACATAAAGACAAAGTTCGTTTTGATACAAAATATACTTCATATACAGGTTTAGCTGTTCCAGCAAACTCATCTACTCTTCCTTACTATGTTTGGTCTGCAAATGCAGCGCCTCAAGATAAGTGGGGGATTGAATTAAGAATATATTTTGTGTCGGATAATAATATTCCAGCACCGTTACAAGCACTTGCAAAAAACAACAGTCGTCACGGTTACGAACAATACGATAAAAGGATTAACAACAATTCATTTATCTGGCAACTTTTTCAAAACGGTTATAAATTAGGACAAAATTAATAATGGAAAAAAATAAGATTTCAAATTTTCTTACTTCTGATATTTCCTACTTACTTGGACTTATCACGGGGCATGGTGAGATTCAATACAATAGCGATGTAAGAAAAATCATAATTGACTTTGAGTATAAAACTCTTGAATCAAAAGCAATTACAAAAGTTTTTGACCAAAGATTGCACATCCAAACTTCGCTTGACCCAGTTGTTTATCGTTTACAACAGATGGGTATTAATGTTCAAAAAATCACGGGTGATAAAATTTCACTCGTTCTTACTTGGATAAAAGAAGACATCGCATGGCTATTTATCAAGTTCTTAATTAACGGAACAAGATTTAGTTTTCACGACTTTCTTATACCTGAACCAATATTTGAGACAACTGATGCAAATAAAAAGGAATTTTTACGAGGTATAGCAGATGTAACGGGTTTTGTACGTAAATCAAATGTTGACCAGTCTGGTAGGCATCGCGTGTATATTGAAATTTCTAACAAGAATTGGTTTTTACCACCACAAATTTGTCAACTTACACAATCATTAAATGTTGCCATACAATACATTGGATACGGACATCCAAATATCAGAGGTGGAAAAGGTACGAGTTGGGCAAAAGAACATCAAATAAAAATCTACGCAGAAGATTTTGAGAACATTGGATTTTATATTTCTCATAAAAATGAAGCACTTGCCGAACTCGTTGAATATAATAAATCAAATTTTACAAGAAAGCAAGCGTTATGTACAGGTATTGCAAGCAGAGAAAAATCAAAAGATAGTCATCCTCACGAAACACACGAGAAATTACCTTTAGAAATAAACGGGCAACATTTTAACGGATACAAAGCAATTTGTAAGTGTTTAGGTTGCTACTTACAAAAGGATTGAATATGTATAAAAACGAAATAGAAATGTATCCTGACATTATCAAGTGGTTGGACAACGACTTGAAGCAAAAGTTCGGAAAGAAAGCAAATAAAATTCAGGTGCTTGACACTCATGATAGCGACCTGAGCAATTTCATTATGAAACTCAGTTATCAAAAGTTTTTTCCTGAATTTACTACATTTCAAATTCGTCAGGACATTACTGGTTTTATTGAGTATGCGGACAGAGTAGAATTAGTTTTTGTGGAATGCAAGAACACAACACTTTCGCTAATAAATCTTTCTCAATTAATAGGGTACTCAAGTATCGCTCTTCCTATTTATGCAATTCTTTTAAGTCCTCAAGGTATGGGTACTACATTAACAAAGTTATTACAAACATATAACAGGAAAGATGTTTTAGAATTTAAACCAAATAGACGAATTCAAGTAATCAAATGGGATTTCAATAAACAAGATATTGACCATATGAATAGTATTTTATAGCCCACGCATCGTAGTCAAGCACATTTGCAGGTCGCACGTGCCAACGCTAAGACCAAAACCTGCAAAAGAGCTTGCCTACCCCAACGCACGGCAAACAGAAAAGATGCAGCAAAAATGAAAGAAAAATAACGAGAAAAATGAAGTCGAGTAGGTAAAGGGGAATCTCACCCCTAAACCTCTCACAGAACCGTACGTGACAGTCTCCCGTCATACGGCTCTTCCCGCCCAAGTCGCTATGGACGAAAACCATACTGCCAATGCACAAACGTGTTAGGATACTGTCTGGCTACATTGCACAGCCATCTAAAAGCATGTGTTTTGATTTTCTTCCTGAACCTTCGGTATTTGTTCCTTACCCACATCATAAGACGATAATTTAGAACCCTGAAAACCTTGCGCATCTCGGAAAACCTGAACTTCCCATAGTAATTTATCCAGCCTCGTATCTTGGGCTCAAGCAGTATGGCAATGTCATGTATAGAGAATTGCACCATGCGGTGAATTTTCAACTTATACAGGGTTTGACCTATACGCTTTCGCCGTTTGTTACTTATAGCCGGGGTAAAGCTTAAATGGGCTTTTCGCCCCTTATCCTTTATCCATCTTGGCTTAAAGGTAAAGCCCAAAAAGTCAAATTGGACATATTTGGGCTTAAATGGGGGGTGGTTTTTCTGATTGCGCTTACAGTAAACAATATTGGATTTCTCCTGCTTGATTTCCAGTTTACACCGTTGCATCCGTTGTTTTACCGCTGCCAATACATTTAAGGCCTCTTTGAAATGCTTGCAATGGATGATAATATCATCGGCATAACGTTCATAGGCACAGTCGGGAAAAGTTTCCTCGAACCATGTGTCAAAGGCAAAATGCAAAAATATATTTGCCAACAAGGGAGATATTACACCCCCTTGTGGCGTGCCTTTGCCTTGCTTGGGTTCGATGCTTCCATCCCGCTTTTGTATCGGCGCATCGAGCCAGCGTTTCACATACATCAGAATGTGTTTGGATGTCGTGTACCGC
>NZ_KI912105.1:523634-977307 GCF_000517065.1 Alkaliflexus imshenetskii DSM 15055
GCTCCTGTAAGGTTACAATGTTTAAGCCCTGCTCCAATAAATGGGTTGCATACGTGTGGCGTAAGGAGTGAAGGTTCACGTTTTTAGAGATGGTGGTTTTTTAAGGCTTTCCCGCATAACCCAGGATAATCCTTTGACGCTGTAGCGTCCATCAGCCTCTTTGCCATTGAATAGCCAAACATGCGGATTCTCGGCTCTGAGATATTTCTTGAGCCCGATGACCATTATGGCGGACAAAGGCACAATCCGATCTTTCTTGTATTTGCTCTGGCGGATGTGGATGACCATGCGCTCAAAGTCAATATCGGATATCTTAAGGTTGATGACCTCTTGCCCCCGTAATCCGGCAGAATAGATCAGCGTAAGGATAATTCGGTGCTTAAGCAGCGTAGGTGCCGAAAATAGCATCTTTAGCTCCTGGCGGTTCAGCACAACCGGCAACTTGCTCTCTTGCTTTAATGAAGGCAAAGCAATGGCCTTTTTGTTCATGCCCAGCAAACGGTAGTAATACCTAAGGCCATAAACCATGTGCTTGAAACTGCTCCGCGAAGGAGCCTTGACATCGCGTGCCAAAGCCACCAGATACTCGTTGATTTCATCTTCGGTGACGTCTTCGGGCAGTTGTTTAAAATGGATAACAAACAGCGCTATGCGCCGAATGTAATTATTCAGAGTGCTCTGACTCTGTCCACGAAGTACCACCTGATGCTCCATCTTTAAAGCCCTGGCCTTAAACTCCGGAACAAGAACGAGGGCGCGCTCTACAATCGTTAAGGTTGTTTTCTTTCTCATAACTGCATAATTTAAAAGTGAGTAATGCAGTTATAACGGCTTGCATCTAAAAAGATTAATGCTATTTTTGAAAGAGGCTATCCCGGAGGGATTTAGTTCAACATGCAATATAGCAAAAGGCGGGTTTAGTGGTTGTTTGAAGCATTCTGCCCCGCATCAAATTTTGTAACGGTGGATAAGGACGTAGCCCGCAATCCGCCACTGGTCATATTGCAATCCGTTAGCCCCCATAGTAGGAAAAAAAACACTTGTAAATTTGTAACTTATAAGTTAACTTTGACAAAAAACGAATTAGATGGAAAGAATTCGGACAGTCATTGCTTATAAGGATTATTTCAAGGAATTTCTCATTGAACAACCGCAGAAAGTTCAAGATAAAATTTTCAAAATCATTGAAATTATTGAATTCCAGCAGAGGATTCCAGAGAAATATCTCAAACACATTGACGGAACGAAAGGTCTTTATGAAGCAAGAATAAAACTTGGTTCTGATATTTGGAGAGTCTTTTGCTTTTTCGACAAAGGGAAACTGGTGATTTTACTAAATGGATTCCAGAAAAAAACTCAAAAGACACCAAAATCTGAAATCGAAAAGGCAGAGAAGTTAATGAAAGAGTATTTCAACGAAAAAGGAGAATGATTATGAAAAAAGAAAATACAACAACATGGTCTGAATTGAAAGACCAGGTTTACGGAAAAAAAGGAACTGAACGAAGAGACCGCTTAGATAGAGAATTTAAATCATTAAGAGTCGGACTAATGCTTCGAGAAGCAAGAGAAAAAAAACAAATGACTCAAGACCAATTAGGACAGGTCATTGACAAGAAACGGAGTTTTATATCACGAATTGAAAATGACGCAAGTAATATGACTTTAAAAACTCTTTATGACATTGTTGAAAAAGGACTTGGAGGAAAAATTAAAATACAGATTGAATTGTAAATCAAATAACTACGGGGCTAATGCAATATAAAACATTGGAGTTTAAGTGGTTATGCAAGCGTTCTGCCCCGCATCAAGTTCGGTGTAGCTGGACAGGTTTGTAGCCCGCAATCCCCAAGATATACAATTACCGTTATGCCTAATTAAGAACCAAACCCTTACTCAATAACTTTTGAAATAATGAAAACCAATCTTGAAAAACTCGCATTTATTCTATTAACATTTTCTATTTTGATTTCTTGTCGTCCGGAAGTTGAATTAAAGCCCGTTCAAACGACTTCTAAACCGGTTTTTATTACCGGAAAAGTTCTAAATCAAACATCAGAATATAATACCGTAACAATTTATGTCAACGAATTACTTTCGGGGGAACAAATGTCTTATGTGAGTTTAGTCGATTGTTTCGGCAATTTTCAAACTAAATTCAATTTGTATTATCCACAAGACATTTTAGTTAGATATGGAGATAACGCCTTTCCTATCATAATTCACCCCACAGATAGTATCCATATTGTATTTGATGCAAATAAGATATCTGACAAAGACGAACTGTCAAAATCTATTCAGTTTTCTGGAAATAAACATGACAACGAAAGATTGATAACATTTCATGCTATAAATTCAAAAATATTTATCCCTTGGGAACAATATTGTCAATATGAGAAGGAGTATAATTCAGATGAATTTACAGCCCTGCTTGACAGCTTAAGAAATCTAAAAAAGGAAGTCGCCAATGAATTTATTCGACAAGGCGTATCCAAAGAACTTGAAAACTGGATTAAAAATGAAGTTGACTTTGATTATTACAGTTGGCTTGCCCGTTATCCACATGACCATGCTGGCTTTAATCAATTAGATGAATACACTATTGTACCGTCATCTTTTTATGATTTTATGAATATTGAACTTTCTCTTAATGACCTGAGTAACTCAAAATCAATTGATTTTATAAGTCTTTATCGTTTCGGAAGAATTCGTGTTTTATTGATTGACGAAGGGAAGCTGTATAAGAGAAATGAAAGATGGACTTACAAAGCCAATGCAAACAAAGCAATAATCAGCACAATCATCAAAAATACGAGTGATACTCTTTTAAAGGAAATTCTAATTGCCCGTGAACTTTATAAGATACTTGAAATGCGTGACGTTAAAGAATTCGATAGACACTACTCATTGTTTAAAGAAATAGTGAAACAGCCTTTTTTGAAAGAACCTCTTATTAACAAGTATATAGAGACAAAAAAACATTTTGAGAATGCGCAACCAATAGAAAACACATTATTGAAATTGACAAAAAACACACCCGCAAACGAACTCATTACCAAAATTCTGGATGACCATAAAGGGAAAATAATATACTTAGATATTTGGGCTACATGGTGCAGTCCTTGTCGAAGAGAAATGCCTTTTTCTAAAGAGCTAATGCAAACGTTGAACAATGACAAGGTTGCTTTTGTGTATCTGTGTGTTGACTCCGAAGAAGATAAATGGAAAGCAATCATTAGTGAACTAGATATTTCAGGCAGTCACTATTTAACGACTCCAGACCAAAGTAGGTTTCTTTACCAACTGTTTGAAATGAACGGAGTACCCCAGTACATATTACTAGATACTAAAGGCAATGTGATAGAAAAAGGAATTCACCTGCGACCAAGTGAAAGTTTAATAAAAACTAAAATTGACAAGCTATTAATGGAATAAAACTGGGAACAATACATCGGAATATGAGCACTTCAATGACCCCGCGATTATTCCAGGTTGAACGACATCCCGTCAGGACTACAACTGGTAACTATGGACTTTTTGTTGTATTTGTGATGAATTATTTACTAAAACATGAACTACTTCAATTTGCAAAAATCAAATCTTTCAAAGATTGAAATCTTAATTTTAAAAGTTGCAGTTTTATTACGGATACATTACTAATATGAACTAGATAACTCAATGAATTGGATATTTTATTGGTAATATTAATTGTGCTCTCAGCAATCTTATGGGCTTGGGCTGTTTTCGATATAAACAAATCAAGGATTAAAAACAAACAGAGCCTAATATGGATTCTACTAATACTAGCCTTCCCACTGGTTGGACCAATTATCTATTTTCAAATGAAAAGAAGGTACCAAAGCAATTAAAGTGTACCATGACTAAACAAATGTTACGAAAAAAGTCAAGTTGACCCCAATAGTAACAGGGCCTATAATTCTCTTGATAATTCGTTAATCCTCCTTAGGTCCAGGCACGAGAAATGCACCCGGCTTAGGAACTTTTATCACATACTTTTTACCCGATGAATTTGAAAGAAAAGTTTCACGCAACCAAGGGTTTAAATCTTTTATTTCTCGATAGGTTGCCCCATGAGACTGCGCAAAGTCGGCAAAATCGGCAATGGGAGCTTTCACCTCCACATCGTAAGTCTCAATAACCGGGTAGAGGTCGTCCACACCAAGATGAAACCCAAATTTTTGAGGATTGGAAAAAATCTCCTTAATCGCAATGATTCGAAAAACGTAACGACTGGTCTCCTCCACCAAAAGCAAATCATAATAGCTATCCACTTTTTGCCGTCCAATTTGTCGGTCGATACCACGAATACCTGCATTATACGCAGCTGCGGCAAGTGACCAGCTTCCATATTTTTCGTAAGCAGATTTAAGGTATCTGGCAGCCGCGGCAGTACTCTTTTCCAGATGATATCGCTCATCAACCTCTTTCGATACCTCTAGTCCAAAATCACGTGCCGTTCCAGCAAGGAATTGCCATATTCCGGCTGCACCAGCCGGCGATACCGCCCTCTCAAGAAAACCGCTTTCAATCAATGCCAGATACTTAAAATCATCGGGAACACCTTCACTGGCCAATATTGGCTCAATTACCGGAAAATAACGATTGGCGCGTTTCAAGAAAAGTAACGTTTGCGATTGCCAGTAGGTATTTACCAACATTTCACGGTCGAAGCCCTCACGCACATAGGTTTTTTCCAAAGGAACCCTTTCACCGGCAAAATAGAGTTCATCGGGGATGGGAAGGGCATGCACACTGTAATTCTTCTGAAAAAGGCTTATTTCTACTTCGTCGCCCGGTGGCACTTGAATTGGGGCTGAAGAATGAACAAATAAGCTAAAAACCAAGGCCACAGCAATAACAGAACTCGATATGGATAAAACTTTTATGTAGGCTGACATATAAATACAAATCAAAATATGAATACTCATCAATTTCCCTCAAACAATTATAGCATACGAGATGCTTCCTGCGATGTTACAAAAAGCGTACCCTTTGCAAACCATTAAACTATCAGTAAAATTAGCGAAACCACAAGAGAACCGCATCTTTTTAGTGATAAAAATATTTTAAGCCTGGCCGTAAAATTTTAAACCTCTCAATTACAAAGACAAACCAATGAATGAGTACAATCCGGAAGTTCATTGCACCTCGAAACATAAAGGTATTTCACCATTAATTGGTACTTTTGCATGGCACAATCCGATAAAGAATATGCATAAACAGGAACCTACTCGCATCAATAAATACTTAAGTGAAATTGGTTACTGCTCAAGGCGTGCAGCCGATAAGCTTATTGAAGAAAAGCGGGTAACCATTAATGGCAAAACACCTGAGGTAGGCACCAAGGTAATGGCGGGCGACGACATCCGGGTAGACGGGAAACCGCTTAAACCATCAAAAGACACTCATACATACATTTTGCTAAACAAGCCGGTAGGCATTGTATGCACCACCGATATCAAATCCGAAAAGAATAACATCATTGATTTTATCAACCACCCAAAACGTATTTTCCCCATCGGCAGGCTCGACAAGGATAGTCAGGGTTTAATTCTGCTCACCAGCGATGGCGACATAGTGAATAAAATTCTGCGAGCCGGCAACAATCACGAAAAAGAGTATATTGTAAGCGTGAACAAGCCCATCACCAAAGAGTTTATCCGTCGCATGGGCAGCGGAATCCCAATTCTGGGTACCATCACAAAAAAATGCAAAGTGGAACAAATTTCGAGGTTTACATTCAGAATAATCCTCACTCAGGGACTAAACCGGCAGATTCGGCGGATGTGCCAATTTTTGAATTACGAAGTTACAGACTTGCAAAGGGTACGCATCATGAACTTAACCCTTGATGTGCCAGTTGGCAAGTGGCGCGACCTCAGCAGCTCCGAGCTTAACACCATCCTCAAACTGGTAGAAAGTTCATCAAAGACACACCTTTAAGTTAACAGAATACCAAGTCAGTCCATGCTATCCCTCTTTCCCTGCCGGGCAGCAACACGTATGGCACGCATCTTACGAATAAACACATACACAAAAAATGCCTTAAGCACCACCCCACTCACGGTAAACGAGAGAGCTAAAAAAGTATCGTACATATTTTTTCTAAGCCATGAACCCAAAATAACCATTGTTACGCCAAGGCCAAGATACAACAATTCAATTCCGGGCTTATAACCCCCAAATTTCATAATCAGAAAAACATAGACCAACTTGAGAGAGCCTCCCACCGACACAAACACATTGCCCAGGCCACTGCCGTTCATTAAAAAACGCAAAATTAATCCGGCCACAATAAAAACCAGACCGGCATATAATAAAAGCTTAATACGCTGCATAGAGAAAAATTTCAAATGGCAAAAATACCACGATATCCCATCGCCACCTAATCATTGCGCAAAATAATCAGTCATCACATCACCCAACTAAAATAAAGATAAAATGAACAAAAAGCATCCTTTTATCTTTTTATAATTTGTTAACACAATCAAAAGAAGCATCAAAATAACAGCTTATGAACAGAATGGTTCCCGTAAACACTGAAAATGAAATATTTCCGCACTACCATGATACACCTGTTGGCCGTCTGTTGAAATACCACAACCTTGCGTATCCATTTGACGAATACGAGAAAGCCCAGTTGCTCATTGGAATGTGCATGGACAACCGGCACCAGCTCAAAATACCAAACAACTTCGCCTATATACTGCGCACCGGAGGCGGCAATCTCCGCCCTGCCGAATTCAAAATATCCTATGCGGTATCCGTTGGTCAGGTTAGCCACATCGCCCTCATTGGCCATAGCAATTGCGGCATGGTCAACCTTTATTCACGTCGCGAACAGTTCATCAACGGGCTGGTAACCAACGCCGGATGGGATCGCGATTACGCCGAAGAGCACTTCAACAATTTCGCCCCCATCTTCGAAATTGGCAACGAAATAGACTTTCTCCTTTGCGAAACACGGCGCATTCGTCAGCGATATCCCAAAATAACCGTTGCCCCGCTCTATTATCGCATCGAAGACAATCGCCTCTATCAACTCGACGAAACCAATACAAACCTCTAAAACACCATCCTTGGGGCGTGCCCCGCTCAGGCGGGTCGGGCTTTTCGCTTCAACTCCCCGCCCGGCCTCTAAGCCGTGCGGCGGGTTTACGCTTCAATCCCTCACGCGCATCAAGCTACACACCTGCATAAACAAGAAAAGCTGCCTTCGCAGACAGCTCTCTTTACCGTAATGTAATTCATTTATTTTGTGATAAAACGAAAATTGCTCAAACTACACACACCCAATCCATCCCGCAAAAATCCATACTATCATTTATCTAAAATCCAACCTTCTAACATCTAAGAATCTTCTATCTAATCATCTAAAAACTAAACCATCCCCGCAAAACCCATAAATGCCAAAGCCATAATACCTGCCACAATAAGTGCTATTGGTGCACCTTTCATCCCGTCAGGTATATTCATAAGCTCCAGATGTTCACGTATGCCGGCAAATGAAATCAAAGCTAGTCCAAAACCCACTGCCGATGCGATGGCAAAAACAACAGCCTCCACAATATTAAAATCCTTGGCAACAGTCATTATGGCCACACCCAGAATGGCACAATTGGTTGTAATAAGAGGCAAAAACACGCCCAAAGCCTGATAAAGGGGCGGACTAACCTTTTTCAACACAATCTCAACCAGCTGAACAAGCGACGCAATTACAAGAATAAATGAGATTGTTTGCAAAAATGTAATTCCAAAAGGAATCAGCACCATGTTTTGAATAAACCACGTAACAATGGTAGCAATAACCATCACAAACGTAACGGCTCCTGTCATTCCAATACCAGTCGAAATACGCTTGGAAACACCCATAAACGGACAAATCCCCAAGAACTGCGCAAGAACAATATTGTTAACAAAAATGGCGCCTATAATAATCAGGAAATAACTCATCATAACTCTTCCTCCTTATGCTTTTTTTAACCGGTTAAGAATTGCTATTAAATATCCAAGTGCAATAAAAGCACCAGGAGCCAGCACAAACACCAGCATACCATAATCCTCCGGATAAATGGCAAATCCGAAAAAATGCCCGCTGCCCAGCAACTCGCGCACACCGCCAAGCAACGTGAGTGCAAAGGCAAAACCTAAGCCCATTCCGGCACCATCAACTATCGATGAACCAACGTTATTCTTTGAAGCAAACGCTTCGGCTCTTCCAAGCACCAAACAGTTAACCACAATCAGCGGAATAAACAGTCCGAGTGCATCAAACAGGGCTGGCACATAAGCCTGCATGGTCATCTCTACGATGGTCACAAACGTGGCAATAACAACAATGAATGCTGGTATACGCACCTTATCGGGGATAAATCCCTTAATCAGTGACACCACAATATTGGCCATCACCAACACAAAGGTGGTTGCCAGTCCCATGCCTAGTCCATTAATAGCCGAGGAGGTTACCCCCAATGCCGGACACAAACCCAGCAACAGTATAAAAACAGGGTTCTCCTTGAGAAAACCTTTTGAGAAATTACTCCACTGGTTCATTGTCTCCTCCTTCCTCTTCGTTATATTGAGTTGTTGCCGAACTAGCGGCATCTGTTCTTTCCGTGTAAGTAGTATAGGCCACTTCTACAGCATGTAAAAATGCACGGGAAGTAATGGTAGCAGCCGTAATGGCATCCACTTCTCCCCCATCCTGCTTCACAACCATACGTGTGGTACCGGGATGTTTTCCCAGAATATTCTTTGTGTCGCCGCTCTCTCCGGCCTTAATACCAAAGAAACCATCGAGTAAACGGGTTCCCGGCTCTTTACGGCCTTCAACAACTACGGCAGGTTTAAACCAGTCGTCCATTTTCGTACCAAGCCCTGGCGTTTCTCTGTGTTCAAGCACCTGATAGTTAATAATAGAGCCATCGGGCTTAAGCCCTACCATAATCTTTATTTCACCACTAAAGCCACGATTACTCATGGTCTCAATAGCAACCCCTACCAGCTCTTCGCCCTTACGTGCAGGAAAAACCTTAAGCGGAAAGCCCTCTGATGAAGTTAGTTCATACATTTCCGCAGCGGGATCATTATCAAAATCAGGAACCACCAATTGAATCGCTTCCTGTTGCTTTGCAACAGCTGCTGCCTCAATAGGAGCCTTCGTCATTTGAAAAACAAATCCCAGGGAACCGCCTGCCACTGCTGTAATCATCAGCAGGGTCAGTACCATATTGGGTAATGATGATGCGCGTTTGCCCATTGTAAATATCTTTATTTTAGGTTTTTATGCTTTGGATTTTATCACTTCGCCAAACCGCTTGGGTTTAATATACTTGTCAATAAGTGGCGTAAACATGTTCATTATCAGGATGGCGAATGATATTCCTTCAGGATAGGAGCCATACGTTCTAATCAAGACCGTTATTACACCAATGCCAACACCATAAACCAACATCCCTTTAACCGACATGGGCGAACTGGAATAGTCTGTGGCCATGAAAATGGCACCCAGCAATACACCTCCCGTTAATACGTGGAAGAGCGGACTGGCATAGGCAGCCGGATCTATCAGGTGGAGCACTCCGGTAAAGGCAGCTACCGCTCCGACAACTGCAACCGGAATGTGCCACGTTATAATCTTGGTCCACAACATATATATCAGACCGATGACCAACGCCACACCGGCAATTTCACCGGCAGAACCGCCCATCACTCCCAAAAACAAATCGAGGTAAGATGGCACATCTCCCATTACTTCTGAAAATGGGCGACCCGTGGCTAAGCCTTCCTTCATTACCGAAAGCGGAGTAGCACCGGTTGTGGCATCAAGATAGCTGGCTCGTGAGGCCAAAGGAAGTGGCCAGCTAGTCATCTGAACCGGGAATGAGATGAGCAAAAACACACGTCCAACCAAAGCCGGGTTAAATGGGTTCTGTCCAAGGCCTCCAAAAGACATTTTGCCGATGCCAATGGCTACAGCCGAACCAATTAGTATAATACCCAAAGGGATATTGGTAGGCAGGTTAAATGCCAGAAGCAATCCGGTTACCGCAGCCGAGCCATCACCGATTGATGCTGGCTGCTTCAGTATATACTTCTGAATTAGAAACTCGAACAAAACGCAGGCAACCACTGAGGTAAGTGTTACTATCAGTGCGCCAAGCCCGAAAAACCATAAAGAAGCAGCTAATGCAGGCAACAGGGCTATGATCACTCCATACATGTTTTTCTTCACAGAATCGCCGCTGTGTACATGTGGAGATGGTGAAACAATTAGTCTGTTCATAATTAGTTTAATGTGTCAAATATTGAGAACCCTCAACAATCAAAATTATTTTGTTCTGCTACGCATTATTTGTCCTACTTTCCCTTTGCCAAGGCGTATATAATCAAGTAGTGGACGAGACGAAGGACAGGTATAGCTGCAAGAACCACATTCGATACAATCCATTATCTTTTCCTCTTCGGCCATATCCCAAATGGCCTTCTCAGCCAATGTCATGAGCAAATAAGGAGACAGCCCCATCGCGCATACCGAAACGCATTTGGAGCAGCGGATGCAATTTTCAACTATGCCGCGTGATGCTATCTTTTTGGGAAGAATAAGAATGCCTGATGTGCCCTTGGTTACAGGCACTTCGATTGATGTTAGCGCTTTACCCATCATTGGACCGCCACCCACTATTTTTCCTGTATCTTCAGGCAGCCCGCCGGCAGCTTCTATTATTGCTGAAATAGGTGTTCCGATTCGAACCAGATAGTTGCCTGGCTTTTTTACCGACAAACCGGTCAGAGTCACGATGCGTTCCACTAACGGTTTGTTTTTCTGAACGGCTTCATAAACTGCATACGCGGTACCCACGTTATGAACAACTGCACCAACTTCAATCGGCAACTTTCCGGATGGAACCTGACGGTTGATGCATGCATCTATCAACTGCTTCTCACCTCCCTGAGGATATTGCACTTTCAATGGTTGTACGGTGATGCCTGTGAATCCGGCGGCAAGCTTCTCGATATGTGCAATGGCATCTTTCTTATTGTTTTCGATACCAATAATTGCCTTGTTCACATTCAGTGCTTTCATCAAAATTTGGACGCCAACCAGCATCGCTTCGCCTTTTTCGAGCATAAGGCGGTGGTCACTTGTCAGGTAAGGTTCACACTCCACACCATTTATGATGAGCACCTCACATACTTTTCCGGGGGGGGGCGACAATTTAACCTGTGCAGGAAATGTAGCACCTCCAAGTCCAACAATACCGGCTTCGCCAATACGTTTCACTATCTCTTCGGCCGACAGGGTAATGTCACGTTTAAGTTCGGGAGAGAGATCGATGTGTTCGTCCCACACATCGCCATCCGTTTTAATAATAATGGCCTTCCGTTTATAACCGGAAGCGTCGAGAATTTCATCTACCTTATCTACAATACCGGAAACTGGCGAATGGATATTGGATGATACGAAACCAGTTGTTTTAGCTATGAGCTGGCCTACTTTTACAGCATCACCCTTTTTAACCACAGGCTCACCGGGTGCGCCGATATGCTGTGACACAGGTACCGATACCACAGCAGGTATGGGCAGAACTTCAACGGGACTACCTGCCGATAGTTTGTTTTCGGCAGGATGAATGCCCCCAAGTGAGAATGTCTTTAACACTGTGAATCCTCCTATATTTTTGCTTCAGTTCTTATGAATTAGAGGTTGCTAACAAAGAACCTAAGCGAATGATGATCAATAAAGAAAATTAATTACCCTGATTATTCCACTGGAGCTTTTGCAGGCTCTTCCTTCTCCACTTTTGGCTTGCGTGGTGGGAAGTTGATCTCATGGATGGCATTGGTTGGGCAAACCTCCGGACACTTACGGCACAGCTTACATTTGTCATAGTCGATATAGGCCAGATTGTTCTCAATGGTAATGGCATCGAACTCACATACCTTCTGACACTTGCTACATCCGATACACGCCACAGCGCATGATTTTTTGGCAGCTGCACCCTTATCTTTGTTTATACAACTCACGAAAATCCGTCGTCCTTTCGGGCCTTTTTTTCGTAGTTCTATTATACTTTTTGGACAAGCAGTGACACAAGCTCCACAAGCCACGCAATTGTCCTCTATAATTACAGGTAAACCTGTTGCTTCATCCATATACATGGCGTCAAACTTACAAGCAGCCACACAGTCGCCTAATCCCAGACATCCGTATGAACACCCGGATTCTCCTCCATACAACGAAGCTGCCACGGCACATGACGTAGCGCCCTGATATTCATTTAATTTTGGACGATGTTCACATGTTCCGTTACAGCGCACGACGGCAACCATTGGTGTAGCAGATCCGGCCTCTTTACCAAGCATCTCAGCCACTTTATTCATGGTATCTGCACCTCCAACCGGGCAGTTCATGCTTGATATATCGTCAGATTTCACAAGCGCCTCGGCAAAAGCCCTGCAACCAGGAAACCCACATCCACCGCAATTTGTAGCAGGCAAAATCTCCTCTACCTGATCGATTCTGGGGTCTTCAAAAACCTGAAACTTTTTAGATGCCAGATACAAAATCACGGCAGCAATTGCCCCCAATCCGGCCAATGTCACTATTGTTATCAGAACAACACTCATGATGGTCATTCGCTTTTAGATTTAATCGTGAATGAAAAAGTCTGTTTCATGGCCTTATCGGCCAAACGTATACTAAAATAATAGGGAACCAGAATAAGCAAGGCCAGAAATCCGGCCAAACTTTCATTGCCAGTTGCCGAAAAAACCACGCTAAGCGTGAGGAGCATTAAAACAACAGGAAGAATATATGCCCACCAGGCAGCTTTAAGCCCCTGTGAGCGCTGTCCGACCAACACCACATGATCTCCAGGTTTAAATGTATCAGAAGTAATTACATCCACCTCCTTATCCTGAATATCGGCAGCCGTACATGCGCCCTTTGCATGGCAAGATGCACAAGCCGACTCACTGACAATCTTCACTTTAACGTGATTTCCGGAGATTTGGTCAACCACTCCATCATGTTCAATTATCTTCATATTTTCCCGTTAAAAATCGGGTCGGGTGAAACAAAAGTATGTAATATCGATGGATTCTGTAATGTAAAAATATCAGTTTCAAACAGTTTCTATTTAGAATAAATAAAAATAATAAGCTGTTAAATAATGTTATTAACTGAGGAATAGAAACTTATATTGCTATGTTGAGATAGCAAAATACACATCATACTGCTATGCAAAACTTCCGTTGATTCACACGGAGACATAAAGCAATTTATAAACAGCTCATTAGCTAAACGTAAGCAAGCCCATTACATAAAATGCTTGAAATTACACGGGAACACACGACCTTAAACACCAACAAAATAGCTTATTCAAACATCTGTGAGAAACACATAACTTTATCGCATCGCAACCGTAATACACTTTAAAAAGTTGTAAAAAACTTACAAAACCTTTTACCTTGCCACCTGAAAAAGTTTTCATCTTATCAAATTTCAATCACGAATATGCCAGTGCATTGCGGTTGAATATTCTACATTTGATTTTACAGGCACTGATTTAAAAAAAACGCATACACTGAAATAAATCTGATAAAAATCTGTTCACATTAGATATGACAAATCAACCTTCATCTCTACATAAACCATCATCACAAAAGGCATCATACACATCAGCAGTGTATATCATGCTAATTGCTCTGATTCTGATTGCCTCCTGCTCAAGAGAGCTATACAAAACATCGAAACCCACGCAAGAAAGCCGAAAACCAGCACCCACTAAAACTGAACAGACCGAAGATCCGAAACTCAATGCATTTTTAAACGGGGGAAGTGGTAAAACCTTAAATACAGGCAGTTTAGATTCAGAAAAGATTATTAAAACAGCATCGGCCCGAATTGGCACACCACATTGCATGGGTGGCAGCACCACCAGATGTATGGATTGTTCAGGTCTTCTGGTATTTTCCTTTGCACAGCATGGCATAAAACTACCACACAACTCACAGGAACAAGCGCGATACGGAAAAATCATTTACGATATAAATCAACTTAGGAGAGGTGATTTGATATTCTTTATTAATACATACCGCACATCAAACTACATAACTCACTCAGGTATATATTTGGGAAATGGTGATTTTCTGCATACCTCCACATCACAAGGCGTTACCATCACTTCAATATCGAACCCCTGGTGGCGCGAGCGATACATCTTTGGCACAAGGATTTTTTGATGTTGATTAGCTAATCATGCTCCAATTAATTTTTGCACGTGCTAGCTTGGTAAGTTGTTTAGTGAGAATATAGTTTTCAGGCTTTTCGAGTAAAGGGTCATCCTCTAAAATATCTTCAGCTACTTTACGCCCCATTTGAAGAATCTGGCTATCGCGCGACAAGTTGGAAATTTTCAGTTCAAACGGCAGACCCGACTGTTGAGTACCCTCCAAATCGCCCGGGCCACGCATCTTCATGTCAGCCTCAGCAATTTCAAATCCATCGGTGGTACGCACCATTATTTCCATGCGCTTGCGTGTCTCCTCAGCCAGTTTAAAGTCGGTCATAAGTATGCAAAAACTTTGTTCGGCTCCCCTGCCTACACGTCCACGCAACTGGTGAAGCTGTGACAGACCAAACCGCTCGGCACTTTCAATCACCATCACCGATGCGTTGGGCACATTAACGCCTACCTCAATCACTGTAGTTGCCACCATTATTTGTGCATTGCCCGCAGCAAACTCATGCATCGCAGCATCTTTCTCCGACGGTTTCATACGACCGTGAACCATAACAATCCTGCTTTCAGGAAAAGATTTCTGCATATACTCATATCCTTCGGACAAGTTCTTGAAGTCCATCTTCTCCGACTCATCAATAAGTGGATATACCACGTAAACCTGACGGCCTTTTTGAATCTCATCACGAAGGAAACGGTTAAGCTGATTGCGGCGATTGTGAAAATAGTGCACTGTCTGGATAGGCTTCCGACCGGGTGGCAACTCATCAATAACAGACACCTCAAGGTCGCCATACACTGTCATGGCAAGCGTGCGGGGAATGGGCGTGGCAGTCATCACCAGTACGTGCGGTGGATTGGGGTTTTTACGCCAAAGGCGTGCCCTTTGCTCTACACCAAAACGGTGCTGTTCATCAATCACCACCAATCCTAGCTTTTCAAATATCACAGTATCCTCAATAAGCGCATGCGTTCCGATAAGAATTTGCATCTCCCCGTTGCGCAATGATTGATGGATTCGGTCACGTTCAGTTTTTTTTGTTGAACCAGTGAGTAAAGCCACATGTATGCCTAACGGCTCTACCTGTTTTGAGATGGTCTCATAGTGTTGTGTGGCTAAAATTTCGGTTGGCGCCATTAAACAGGCCTGATAGTGATTGTCGAGTGCAATCAGCATTACCATGAGCGCCACGAGTGTTTTTCCGCTACCTACATCACCCTGAAGCAGACGATTCATCTGTTTTCCACTGCCCATATCATGGCGCATTTCGCGAATCACACGTTTTTGGGCATTTGTAAGTTCAAATGGCAGATGTTCAGCGTAAAAAGTATTAAGATAACCGCCCACAGTGCCAAACACATGGCCTTTGATGTTATATGTGCGTTGGTTTCGCAGTCGCAGAATATTTAACTGTATGTAGAACAGCTCCTCAAACTTCAGCCGAAACCGGGCTTTTTCCAACTCCTGATTGTTCGAGGGCAAATGAATAATTCGAAGCGCATCGTTTAGAATCATCAATCTATATTTATCGATGATTGACGATGGCAATGTTTCAGGTATTTTACCTTTCCATGAAGCAAAAAGCGTTTGAATCAGCTTACCAATTACTCTCGAATTGAGAAAATTGCTTTTCATCTTTTCCGAGGTATTGTAATGCGCCTGCAACCCCATCTTAACGTTTGCCTTTGCCTCATCAAATCGCTCTATTTCAGGATGCACAATACTTATTCCGCCATTAAAAACAGATGGCTTTCCAAAAACAATAAAGGTACTGTCACCATTGATACTGCCCTGCACATACTTCAAACCTTTAAACCACACCAATTCCACGGTACCTGTACCATCTGAGAAAGTTGCAGATAAACGTTTGGTGCGTCCTTCCCCTATGGTTTTTAAAGATGTGAACCGTCCTTTAAGCTGAATGTGTTGCATGGATGCATCCACCTCGCGAATGGCATAAATTCGACTGCGATCAACATACTTATAAGGAAAATAGTAGATGAGATCTTCATAGGAAGCAATTTTTGCTTCCTGCTTAAGGAGTTCAGCTTTTTTAGGCCCTACCCCTGACAGATACATAATATTTAAAGTAGCTAACTCTGACATGACGATTGCCAAAATTAACTTTTCGCAACGAGTGTTGCAAATGGGTAAACACAACCATTGAGCAAACAAGTTCACAATCCCCCACCCCTTTTTAGTTAACACATTTTTCTATCTTTGAAGCAAAATAAGAACATGAACCTGTTTCAGATAAAGCGTTACGCTGCATTTATGCTAAAACCAAACCATTGGAAAGGTTTTGGCATCCACTCGCCATTCATTTTCGACTTGATAACCGGCTCTTTCCGCGTAAGACATGAATATTATGCGTTTGGCCAAATTCGTTCGTGGAGAAATGCATTACTGCGAAACAGAAAAGAGATTGCCATTCGCGATTATGGTGCAGGATCAAAAGTCACTGGTAATAAAATCAGACGTGTTCAAGAAATAGCAAAGCATAGTTGTATTCCCGAAAAATATGGCCAGTTGTTGTTCAAAATGGTATGTAAATTCAATTCTGTAAACATACTGGAGTTGGGCACATCTTTGGGAATTGGCACGCTGTACCTAGCCATGCCAAACAGCAAAGCCCGAGTAATTACCATTGAAGGATGTAAAGAAACGGCATCGATTGCAAACCATACCTTTGAGCAGATTCAAACGACCAATGTGCAGTTACTGACCGGCACATTTAACGAGAAACTGCCCGAGGCACTGGAAATGCTTCAGAAGGTTGATTTGGTGTTCTTTGATGGCGACCACCGGGAGCTATCCACACTTGCATACTTTAATCAGTGTTTACCCTATGCGCACAACGACTCCATCTTTATCTTTGACGACATACACTGGTCACTTGAAATGGAAAATGCATGGAATCAGATTGTTAACAACCCGCAGGTCACCGTCTCGCTTGACCTGCTCCGGCTGGGCATCATCTTTTTCAGAAAAGAGAGCAAAAAGGAGCATTTTGCTGTTCGGGTTTAAATGGGGATGACGAACAGGGATAGATGGCATCATTTAAAAAAATCCAAACAGAAAATGAATATTTCAGAAATATACGATAAGCAACAAGCCTTTTTTAATTCTAATAGAACAAAGAGTGTTAGTTTTAGAATTGAGCAATTAAAAAAGTTTAGACGCATTCTCAAAGAGAATGAGGATTTATTATTGAAAGCAATTCATGATGACTTCAGCAAACCTGAATTCGAAACCTATGTAACAGAACTAGCGTTGCTATACCACGAAATAAACCTCTTTATAAAAAATATTAAAAGATGGAGTAAACGAAAAAGAGTTACAACCGGATTGGCCAATTTCCCTGCCAGAAGTTATATCATTCCAGAGCCGTTGGGGACCACATTAGTAATCGGGGCATGGAACTATCCTTATCAACTTTCATTAGTTCCTGCAATAACATCGCTAGCTGCAGGCAATACTGTGATTTTAAAGCCAAGTGAAATCCCAGCCAAAACTTCAGAAGTAATGGCTAAGATTGTCAATGAAAACTTCCAAAACGAATATTTTTATGTGGTTCAAGGTGGGATTAAAGAAACCACAGAACTCTTAGATTATCGATTTGACAAAATATTCTTTACGGGGAGTATTCCTGTTGGGAAGATAATCTATCAAGCCGCAGCAAAACACTTAACACCTGTTACACTTGAACTCGGAGGAAAGAGTCCAGCCTTTGTACTAGCCGATACAGATATTGAAATGACTGCCAAACGGATAGTTTGGGCAAAATTTTTGAACGCGGGGCAAACCTGTGTTGCTCCGGACTATATTTTAGTTGAAAAGACGATTGAACTTAAGCTCCTTGAAGCACTAAAATCTGAACTTGAAAAAACCCACAAGAAAAACGAAGAGGGTATAGGAGAAAATTATGTGCAAATTATAAATGAGACAAATTTTGACAGACTCCATAAATTAATCGATATTGAAAAACTATACCACGGGGGCAAAACAAACAGGGAGCAGAGATTTATTAGTCCTACCATTTTAAAAAATGTGTCTTTCGAAGATGAAGTAATGAAAGACGAAATTTTCGGCCCGATTCTTCCAGTACTGCCATTTTCAAACCTCGACCAAGCAATCAAATTGGTTAAAGAAAGACCAAAACCATTGGCATGTTATATCTATTCTAAAAACAGAAATACAATTAATAAATTACTCGAAGAAATATCATTCGGTGGAGGAGCTGTAAATGAGAGTTTAATGCACTTAACAAATAGCAACCTTCCATTTGGAGGAGTTGGATTCAGTGGAATAGGAAGTTATCATGGGAAGTTTGGTTTTGATACCTTCACTCATTACAAGAGCATCTTATATAAACCATTTTGGTATGAATTCAATAAAAACCCACCTTACACTAACGGAAAACTAAAGATAATCAAACTGTTATTTAAATAAATTACACAGACAAAACACATTGTATAAGTAATGGCAGATGAAATGGCATATATGAAAAGTACATCCCACTTAAACTGCTAAGCGGTTTTAAAGCAAACTATCACTTAACCAACCTCTAATCAGTCAATTTGCCGATAATGAAACTATTCAAATCTGTTTGACATTAAACCATAGCATCCATCAAAAGTCTAAAGTCAATAAATGCACAAAACAAAGGAAGCATGTCGATGAATGTAATTGAAATTGATAAAATAGAGAAGAACTACGAAGTTGGCACCCAGATTGTACGAGCGCTTCAGGGAGTATCAACCAATATAGTAAGAGGAGACTATGTGGCCATTATGGGTCCGTCGGGCTCAGGAAAATCCACACTGATGAATATTATCGGGGCACTAGACACCCCTTCGGCAGGTTCATACGTTCTAAACGGCACCGACGTGAGTCACCTGACCGACGACAGGCTAGCTGAAATACGAAACCGCGAAATAGGATTTGTTTTTCAGACATTTAACCTGCTTCACCAATACACAGCGTTGGAAAATGTGATGTTGCCATTGGTTTATTCCGGAGTACCAAAAGCTGAGAGGATAGAACGGGCAAAGGAAGCCTTGGATCGTGTAAATCTGGCAAACAGAATGACGCACAAACCCAATGAATTGTCGGGCGGACAGAGACAACGTGTGGCCGTAGCCAGAGCGCTAATCAACAACCCATCCATCATATTGGCCGATGAACCCACCGGAAACCTTGACTCCAAAACATCCATCGACATAATGCGGTTATTCGACAATATCCATCAGGCAGGCAATACCATCATCCTTGTAACTCATGAGGAAGATATTGCACGGCATGCCCATCGTATTGTGCGTCTTCGCGATGGCCTGATTGAATTGGATGAACGCAATCAGCAAATTACAAAAATGAACTAGACGTACCGAAATTTAATGACCAAAAGCAAAACCCTATTGCTTGCGGATTGTTATATTTGAAATTAAAGAGTAGACGGAAAACCTTTCCGATACTCTTTTTTTTTCAATAAAACCAAACTGCTCTATCTGAATAGCTCAATAGAGCAGCTCATAAAATAATTAAAGTTGCATTAAACATGAATAGAAACTTCATATAACCAAAGGCTTAAACATACTATTTTCACATGAAACGAGCCATGAGTAACTATAACTCACAAAGGGGCATGATTATTAAGGCGAGTTCCATCCCGATAAATTGGGACAAGTTCTGACAACTGAAAAACAAAATTTAAACAGATGAAAAAAAGCTTGATATATACTAAAACCGGCGACAAAGGCACCACCGGCCTCATTGGCGGAACAAGAGTTGAGAAAGACCATTTCAGACTAGAGGCCTACGGCACTGTGGATGAGCTAAACGCTCATATTGGCATGATACGTTCATATCCTATTGATGAAACATCTGCCGCAACGATTGTGCGCATTCAGCACCTACTCTTCACAATTGGCTCCTATCTGGCCACCGACGAGTCGGTTTCGGACTTACGTGCACGCCTTAATACCGATGAGAAAGAGATAGAGTTTTTGGAATATGAAATGGATCGCCTCGAAGACGCACTACCTCCATTAAGAAATTTTGTAATCCCTGGTGGACATGGAGCAGTATCGCAGGCACATATTTGCCGAACAGTTTGCAGAAGAGCAGAACGTCGCGTGGTTTCCATGTCGGGCGAAGTTCCGGTTGATGAATGGGTAATCAGATACCTCAACCGTTTGTCAGACTATTTCTTTGTATTATCGCGACATTTATCAAATTATTTCGGAGTTAATGAAATTCCATGGATATCGGGCTTGTAAGAATGAATTTTTTTTATAATTTCGCCGTAATCAGAAAAATTAAACGAAACAAAATATTGTTTAAGAGTTAAAACCCGAATAACTATGTATTGGACTCTTGAATTGGCCGCTAAGCTAGAGGATGCTCCATGGCCAGCTACCAAAGAAGAATTAATTGATTTCGCCATCCGTTCAGGTGCACCTCTTGAGGTGATTGAAAATCTTCAGGAAATTGAAGATGAAGGTGAGATTTATGAGAGCATCGAAGACATCTGGCCGGATTATCCAAGCAAGGATGACTTTTTCTTCAATGAAGATGAATATTAATTTAACAAAAAAGGAGCTGAAATTCGGCTCCTTTTTTTGTTATCTTTTAGGTAGGGTTCTATCGAATAAGAACTCATTATAATTTATTTGCTCCACCGACTCTGGCGGGGCATCTCTCAGAAATATGTCCTCTCTGCGCTTTGGACGATACTCTTCGAGCCATCTGAAACCACTTAAAAAGCGTCCATCGCGCTTAACCAAATATGGTGGATTAAGATTTCCGGATGGCTGTGTGCGCAAAATAATACCCGTCACCTGATTGTCTTCAAGTAATATGCTTAAAGTACTTGCTTCGGCACGATTCATCCCAATTATTACATTGTCTTCTTTAGGATAGTAGATAGTCTGGCCGTTGCCATCCACATCAATACGGTAAAGTTTATTGTTGCGAATGTGACCAGTCATATTGCGACCTTTAATCTGGTTATAACTCCCCGTATCCTCAGGCGCAATCACAAAACTGTTTTCCAAAAGCTCGGCCTTAAACAAAGCCCTGTTTCGGGTATGAAGCCTAATAGTGTTAGCTGTCATCTGATTGCCTTGTGCCCAAATCACCGGGTCTTTATAGAAACTATTGATCGAATCCTTTAGATCATAGACCATTGAATCACATCTCCCTTGAAAATCGGGGCGGTAAAACTTCACATTGCGGTATGCACGTATCCTTTGAAACTCAGTATCGGGAATTGGATCCACCCTAAGAGTATCTGCATGCAGAAATAGCGTATCGTTTTGGTGAACCTGCATTAAAACAGCTCGCCGGGTAGCCAATGCTCTTTTGGTCAACTCATTATAATAACCATAGTCGCCGGTCACTATTACATGGTTGGTAGTATCGTGCAAGAACATATTGGAAAAAACCTCCCCAAAACCACTGCGGCGATCATAAAAAATTGTATCCCCTTTAAGTGTTTGTTCTTCGCCCTCGATGGAGCCGTTGCGTTCCAAACGTGCCACGTCATTCTTTGTGTCATAATAACCGGCTTCGGCATAAATCACGTTGCGTTCGCTCTTAATGGTTGTAGGGCCTACAATTTTCACTATTTCGGGAACGGTAAAATATAAAAGCGTATCGGAATACATCACATATTGCGGGTTTGTTACAACCACATTGTCGCGAAAATGGGCCTCTTCGGTTTTGGGATAGTAGTATCCCCATGAACTCACAAGAATATTGTCGCCACTCGTAATTTTTCCGCCATTGTAATAATATGCCACATCGTTACGCCGGTCATAATCCAGAAAGTCAGTAGTAAGTACAACCTCTCCGTTCACCATGCGGACATTTTTACGCACCATCGCTTTATCTTCATTCCCTCTGTAATACAACACTTTACCATAGAGATGTATGGAGTCATCCTGAATTACGTGAATGGAACCATAAGCATGAACCATATTGGAGTCACGATAGAAAAAAGCACTGTCGCAATGCATTAGCGTGCGATGATGACGGAAGCGCACATTACCAAAGAGCGCCTGCACATTTTTGCCAAAACGCTCAGAGGCTTCCATGACATCGGCATGCTCAATGTGTATAGTGGTTCGTCCACCCCTTTGCTGCTGGGCTGGCACAAAACCAACCCATAAGAGTATCAACAGCACGGCGAAAAATCGAATAAACTTCATTAAGGAAGAGTTATTTAATCTCCGTATTTATAGGCTAAACCGGGGTTTTATTTGCGCCATCCTTCAAAGTCGAACCGGCAATTTACCCAGTTTGGACTAATTGAAATGTAGGTCTCGTGTTGCTTCTTAATTATCCATTGGTGAAATGTCTCCTCCCGTTTTTGATTTTCGAGAAGGGTTTGCAACAGCTGATAGTCATCCCGAATATTTGCACGGTGGGGTTCGTTACGCGAGCGCAGTTTTACCAGCGCAAAATAGTCTTTACCCAATCGTTCGTCCTTCATCATGAAGGCATTTGAAACGTCACCCACTTCCATATTTTCGATTTGGCGGTTGATGGCAGGAGCAATATGCGGTATTTCAAACTTAGTGGATTGATTCATTGGGTTTACCATCAAGCCTCCATTGATACGTGTATCTTTATCCATTGAGAACCGTATTGCAGCCTCTTCAAATGACATTTTTCCATCTCTGATGATGGTGGCAATAGAGTCGGCACGTTGTTGGGCCTCAACAATGGCAGCCGGACGGGGTTTTGGACGTAAAAGAATGTGGCGCACATTTATCCTGTCGCCTTGACGTTCAATAAGCTGAATGATGTGAAAGCCAAACTCAGTTTCAACAATTTTTGAGACCCTTCCAGGTTCCTGAAGGTTAAAAGCAACCTGCGCAAACTCTGGTACAAGCTCAGCACGGGCCATGAAACCGAGCTCGCCTCCTCGTGCAGCCGACATTGGGTCTTCTGAATAGAGCACCGCAAGTGTGGCAAAATCACGACCGTCGGCTACCTGGCGTTGATACTCACGTAAGCGCGCCTTCACATTTTCTGTATCCTCCAACTCAATTTTAGGAAACAGAGTTATTTGTTGTACCTCAAACTGAGCAGGTACCATCGGAAGACTATCCTGTGGCGTACGTCGATAAAAAGCTCTGATTTCGGCAGGTGTAACTCTGATATCTTCTGCAATTTTGCTCTGCATTTGTTGCGTCAGCATTTGGTTACGTACCATTACCCGTTGCTCGCGTTTTATTTGGTGCAGTGGTTTGTTAAGCCACTCTTCAAGTTTTTCGCGTGAACCGGCGCGATTAATAAACTCATTAATCTGGCGGTCAACCTGCATGATAACCATGTTTTCACTCACCTCAACACTATCTACTTTCGCTTGTTCTAAAAGTAAATTTTGCATAAGAAGCTGCTCAAAAATGTGACATTTGAGATCTCCGGTAAAGGATACTCCCTGCATCATGGCCTGTTGGTACTGATACTCCACATCGGATCGAAGAATGGGGTTGTCACCAACAACAGCAATCA
This sequence comes from Alkaliflexus imshenetskii DSM 15055, assembly GCF_000517065.1. GTDB lineage: Bacteria > Bacteroidota > Bacteroidia > Bacteroidales > Marinilabiliaceae > Alkaliflexus > Alkaliflexus imshenetskii. The sequence goes on from NZ_KI912105.1 coordinate 547,425, forward strand.
CTTCATCAATCACATTGGATTGGGAACGTGCCGCAGAAGACACAAATAAACCTAAAACAAACAAGCTAAGTAAACGGGGCTTCAATAATAACATATTTCAAATTTTGTGGTCAAAATTAAGAAAACTAATGGAAATTCACGATTTTATCACGTAATGCTTCTTCATAAAGGTCTTGTCCAAGGCGCTGAATGAATTCCATACGTTTTTTGTTCAATAAAATGGCTTTGATTCTATCTTCAACATAATTTAATGGTGCGGTGCTGCCTGCAAGTTTATAATCGTGCACCGAAAAGTAATAATTATAGAGCGAATCTCTGGCTTCATGATTTCTTGTCCAACGCAGGAAGCTCTCCTGGTTTCGGATTGGCTCAGGCAGTAATGCATTGATGCGATTAAATGACACCCATGTTTCAATAAACTGCTCATACTTTCGGGCATATTGAAACGAATACGCCTCGAGGTTAATAATATCTTCCTGTTTCAGGGAGCGATACCACCGGCGAAGCTGATCCTGATTTGGTGCATTCACGGGCACTTTTATAAATACGCCCTTTATGATATTATCCTGCAGATTAAAATTATCCTGCATCTCGTTATAATACTGGGCTATTTCCCGGCTGGTAACCAAAGGGGAGTGTTTCTGATCAAGCATTTTTTGCTGATAGAGATGAACCAATAGGGAGGTGCGGTACTCATCGAGCAGCCGCTCCACATTTTTTTCGGCTGGTGAAAGGTTGAGTTCTGCCTGCCTGAGCATTAACTTGCTGCGAACCCAACGGCCAATAAAATCATCGGCAAGGGCAATACTATCGCTATAACTAAGGTTTTCAGGGATGGCGTTCTTCAAATCTCCAAAAGTGAGTGTGCTGCCATCTACTGTTACGATGGGTCTTTTAAGTTCATCATCCTTTGGAGAGCCACAGCCCAACATTGCAATGAAACCCAAAGCACACAAATACACGGTAAATTTATTAGCCATCATCTCTAGCTCTTGTATAACTTAAACTTGCTACTAATAATCCGATTCACCATCGGAACAATTATTGTATCAGCAAAAAAATGCCTTCCAATCTATTTTTTGCGTTTCTTAATCAGCTTGTAATTAAAAACTGGCTGATACTTTAAGTTCAATGATTCTACCCACTCTGCTTCAAGCCTGTTTTGATAAGCACTCATTACCTGACCTCTTACCTCTTCAAACAGCGGTACTGGGTTTGAACTGATTTCGCCTTGCCAAAACAACTTATAAGAGCTGGCCGACAAGATGTTTTCGTCAGGTAAAACACTCCCATCCAATGGATTATTTGCATCCATCAAGAAAGGAAAACGCCCTTCGCTACAGGTATAACATTGCTCCGACCGGGCATTGTCTATCAATATTTGTACCAGATTTGCCTGGCTATCCCTTTTTATAGCGTTTGAAGCACGTTTGGCAAGTCTTTTCGTTTTTACTTCACAAATAAATCCGGTTAAAACAGGCGGCTTTGCAAACAACATCGGGTTTTCATTAAAAAGGTTTACCAGGGCGGTGGAATCGCTACCCACCTTTTGCCATACCTCTTTATTACTCAACTCAAATATCAACAATCCGTCATGATACTCATTCACCAGATATCGATACTCAGGTACATTCTTCGCCAAATCGCGTTTCTCAACTTTCAGTATTGCTTCATTTACCATACCATCGAGCAAGCGGTTGACAGCAGGCGCACCTTCAAGTGAATTAAACGAAATGGTATTCTCAATGGCTTCAAGAAACTGATGTAGTTTAAACTCATAATCATGATACCTAAACAACAAGTTATCGCCATCAGACTTTAATCTTTCAATAAAGGCTTTTGAGTTAGAATTATCAGCAATCATCTCTTTAATGATACGTTCAAGCAATGGTTCATTGAGCTTAAATCTGGTGCTGTTTCGTTTTGCGGCAACAAAAGCGTCATGCCCGGTCTGGTCGCGTCCATCGCGCCCCATCATGTTCATGATGGTTGCCCTCTCTGCGGTAAAGTCGCCAACAGGGATGTGCTCCAGTCGTTTAATGATGTGCCAGCCAAAGTCGGTACGTACAGGTGTCGAAATTTCGCCGTCACTGGTTAATTCGAAAGCAGCAAGCGCAAACTCCGGCACCATCTCCTGAAGCGAAAAAGCGCGCATTTCACCACCTTGATTTGCGCTCTGTCCATCGTCGGAATGTTCACGGGCGAGGGATGCAAAATCTTTGCCCTTCAACAATTCATGGTATATTGAATCGATTGTAGCATACGCCTTAGCTTCGTCGCTGGCAGTTACGTTACGTGGAAACATCTTCATAATGTGAGCCACCCGGATACGACCGGGGTTGGGCTGTCGGGAGTGTACCTTAAGAATGTGGTAACCAAAATCGGTTCGTATGATGTCAGATATGTCGCCTTCGGCAGTTGCATAAGCCGCTTTCTCAAAAGGATAGATCATACGAAAAGCAGAAAAATAGCCAAGATATCCATTGTTACCTGCAGCAGATGGATCTTCTGAGTAGGTGGCAGCCAGTTTACCAAAGTCTTCACCAGACAATGCTCTTTTGTGAACAGAATCCATCTTTTGCCATGCTATAAGCGTGTCGGAAGCGGCTGAACCAGGTTGAAGGCGAATAAGGATATGACTTGCTTCAATCATCTCCTGCATATTACGGTGTGCTTCACGAGCTACCTTCTCCAGTGCAACAGAATCAACCAGGAAAGAAGTTTTAAGGTCTTCGGCATATTTTCCAAACTCCTTAACAAACGAAGGCACTGTGTCCAGCCCCTGCTGTATTGCCTCTACAACCTTCAGTTTATAATTTATAAAACGAACAGCAAAATCTTCAGGCGTTTCATTAAAACCGGGCAAATGACGGTTCTTGTTATATACATGCCAAAACTCACCTTCGGAAAACTGGTGGTTACCAATGGTGAGAATATTGCGATTATCTTGTGCAGATACATTTGCAGCACTCAGAAAAATAAAAAATGAGACAAGGGAAAAGAATGTACTTTTCATAAAAAAAACATTTTTTAAAACCACTAATTCAATAGCCGGAGCTAATCTTAATATAGAACTGACGCAAAGTGCGACATGCAAAACAACCACCGACAGGGCATGCTCATTTGTTAGAGACTGTTTAATATTTGTATAACAATTTATTTCAAGAATTTTAGATATTAGATATTTAGAAAAACAGAAAATAAGACAAATCTAATCATCATTCTCAATGATACTATCTATCTAAAATCTAGCACCTTTGAAACCACATCATATTTTACTAACTAAATCTAAACAGTTGCTTAAACATTCATTGAAACTCCGAAATTAAAAACACTTTTAGTCACACTAAAAAAACGCCAAAAATTAATCATTTTTTTGCGGGTTCACAACAAAAAGCACCTGGTTGGCTCATCAAATAAAAAATGGGGAAACCCTTTATATAGCTTCCCCATTTGAATATGTTATATAAAAACATTCGTAATCAGACCCTATCGGGAGTAGTTAGGAGCTTCGCTGGTAATTGTAACATCATGAGGATGCGACTCCTCAACCCCTGCATTTGTAATACGCGTAAACCTGGCGTTGTGAAGATCTTCAATGTTTGCGGCTCCGCAATATCCCATTCCAGCTCTTAAACCACCAATTAGCTGATAGATTACTTCATAAAGCGTACCTTTATAAGGAACACGTGCTGAGATGCCTTCGGGGACAAGTTTCTTAATGTCATCCTCCACATCCTGGAAATATCTGTCCTTAGAACCTTTTTGCATGGCTTCGATGGAGCCCATTCCACGATAAGTTTTAAACTTTCTACCGTTAAAAATGATGGTTTCGCCCGGTGACTCCTCTACCCCGGCAAACAATGAACCAGCCATCACAGAGTGTGCACCCGCTGCCAATGCTTTGACAATGTCGCCGCTATACCTGAGTCCACCATCGGCAATCAGAGGCACTCCAGTACCTTTTAAAGCTTTTGACACTTCATAAATTGCAGATAACTGTGGAACACCTACACCAGCTATTACACGTGTGGTGCATATTGAACCGGGACCAATTCCAACTTTAACGCCATCGGCACCGGCTTTTATCAAATCGGCAGCAGCTTCGGCAGTAGCAATGTTACCAACAACAACTTCGAGCTCGGGATGGCGGCGCTTAGCCTCCTTGAGTGTTTCAATAACTCCTTTGGAATGACCGTGAGCTGTATCGATGACAATGGCATCTACATTGGCTTTTACCAGAGCTTCGATACGCTCAAACGTATTAAACGTAACACCTACGCCGGCAGCTACACGAAGCCTGCCTTTTTCGTCCTTACAGGCAAACGGCTTATCCTTTGCCTTGGTAATATCCTTGTATGTTACCAGACCTATCAGTTTGTTGTTTTTGTCAACAACAGGTAATTTTTCAATTTTATGTTGCTGAAGAATTGCCACAGCACGTTCCAAGTCAGTAGATTGATTGGTAGTAACAAGGTTTTCGCTCGTCATTACCTCATCGATAAGGCGGTTAAGATTAAACTCAAAACGCAGATCCCTGTTTGTAACAATCCCTACCAGATAACCATGTTGATCAACCACTGGGATGCCGCCAATTTTATATTCGCTCATCAGCTTTAATGCATCGCCAACAGTACGACCTTTGGTGATGGTAATGGGATTATAAATCATACCATTTTCGGCACGTTTTACAACTTCGACCTGACGGGCTTGTTCTTCGATGGTCATGTTTTTATGAATCACACCAATTCCCCCTTCACGTGCAATGGCGATGGCCAGCCTCGATTCAGTTACTGTATCCATTGCAGCAGATACAATTGGGGTATTTAACTGGATGTTTCGGGAAAATGCAGTAACCAGGCTTACATCACGTGGCAATACTTCAGAATAAGCCGGGATAAGCAATACATCATCGAATGTTAATCCGTCCGATACAATTCTATCTTCAATAAACGACATGGGAGAAGCTTTTGGGTGTTCGTAATAAATTTTGGCAAAGGTACACAAAAATATTGTACACGAAAGATGTTCAAACGGCTTTACCGCTAAAAGCATATTTTTATATCTTTGCCAATAGATGTATAAAAAATACAGAAAGATGGACTTTACACTCAGGACGATTTCAATTTTCTCGTTGGTTGTATTATTTGCCTGCGGTCCTTCGCGACTGGAAGAAGCCGGGCGCAGACTCGAAGAAGCACACAAGCTCAGAGAAGCAGGTAATTTTAATCTGGCAAAGTTGAAGCTGGATACAATAATTAGGGAGTATGACGATCAGTCTGAAAAAGTGGTACTTGCCCGTGAGTTGTTGCGTCAAATCAATATCAATGAACAGGAAAGAAGTCTTCATTTTCTGGACAGTATGCTATTGGTAAAAGAAGATCTGCTCGCACCCATGATGCGTAACTTTTTACTGTCAGACGAGTATGGTACCGAAAAAATATTGATACACAGACGTCAGAGGCCTGAAAACAGCTTTAACCGCACCTTTTTAAGAGCCCACTTAAATGAGGCTGGAGATTTTTTCATCTCAAGCAGGTATCACGGTACCAACTGGATAAACCATCGCCAAATAAGAGTATATATACGCGATCAATCTGTTTTATCGGAGGCCATTCCAGAGGATGGATTCAATAACAGGAGATTTGAAGATGGTCAGGACAAATGGGAGATTGTGAACTACAAAGATGGGAAAGACAACGGCATTATCGATTTCATAGCCAAAAACTGGAACGAACCCCTACGTGTACAATTCATTGGTCAGAGACATGAGTACATCATACTGGAACAATTTGACCGTGAAGCCATTCGAGATGGCTACGAGATATCATTTATACTAAAAGACATTCGTGAAATCAAGAATGAGAAACAAAAAACTCAAAACACACTGAACGAACTCAGAAGAGAGCGATAGTATGTGCATGTGTATTTCATCATACCTCACTCAAACCGAAGGAATAGCGAAATAATTCTATTGTTAACACACCCCGAAAACCAATTTAAAACCATTCCAAACTATCACAAAATATTCGGGGTTCACATCAAAATCATACGGTTTTATCAAAAAAGAAGTGCGCATGGCGGTTTGACGTTGTAAATTGGTACCTCCTTACAACTGAAAACAGCCAACTTATGAAGCGTTCTCTACTTCTATGCATATTTAATTTATTGCTTATATTCTCTCAAGTTGCTTTCGCAACTACCCGAATTTCTCCGGATGATTTTTCTTTGGAGGCGAATAAATTCCCTTTATCATACAACAGCCTTTGGGATGACGAATCACACGCGGTTGCCGTCACTATTGAGGCCAATAAATTATCGTACAGCAACATTGGAGAAACCATAACCTACACCATCACTGTTACCAACATCGGAACTTCGCCCCTTACCAATGTTGCCGTAACAGACATATTGGAAAATACCACAACGAATATGGGGCCCTTAGCTCCTGCCGAATTTCTTACAACCACCAGAACCCATTCTGTTACCCAGGCCAATATCGACAATGGCTCTGTTGCAAACAGTGCATCAGTAACATCAACAGAAGGAGCTAATGCAAATAGCACCATTCTAACAATTCCGGCAAACCAAATTACAACGGTTACAGCAACCATCAACTCCTCCTCCCCATCAAACTTCTCAACACCAGGAGAAAGCATTACCTATAATGTAACCATACAAAATACAGGCAACGTTACGCTAAACAACATAAACGTTACTGGCACAAAGGATGGAAGCACGCTTTCCACTATTGGGATTATCACCCCCGGTTCATCAGAAACAATAAACTTTACATACATTACCACACAGAGCGACATTGATGCCGGAAGCGTGGTGAATGCTGCAAAAGTTACGTCAGCACAAATTACAGAGACCACATCGGGAAGTGTGACCACAACCGCTACGCAGACCAGAACTGTGGCCCCTAACATCACCAATGCCACGCCGGGCTCGTTTGCTACAACCGGAACGACAATCACTTACTCGGTTTCGGTGGAGAACACGGGCAATGTTACACTCACAAACCTATCCGTGACTGGCACTAAGAGCGGAAGCACTGTGGCAACGATAACCTCGCTGGCACCTGGCGCCACCGCCAACACATCATTTACATACAACACCACACAGAGCGACATTGATGCCGGAAGCGTTGTGAATGCTGCAAAAGTTACTTCGGCACAAATTACAGAGACCACATCGGGCAGTGTGACCACCACCGCTACGCAGACCAGAACTGTGGCTGCTAACATCACCAATGCCACGCCGGGATCGTTTGCTACAACCGAAACGACAATCACTTACTCGGTTTCGGTGGAGAACACGGGCAATGTAACACTCACAAACCTATCCGTGACTGGCACTAAGAGCGGAAGCACTGTGGCAACGATAACCTCGCTGGCACCTGGCGCCACCGCCAACACATCATTCACATACAACACCACACAGAGCGACCTTGATGCCGGAAGCGTGGTGAATGCTGCAAAAGTTACGTCGGCACAAATTACAGAGACCACATCGGGAAGTGTGACCACAACCGCTACACAGACAAAAACAGTTACAGCATCCATAAATGCCAATAAATCCTCTTACAGTTTGGTTGGTGAAACCATCACATATACCATAACAGTCAACAACACCGGAAATGTCACACTTACCAACATTGTTGTGACTGACGCACTATCATCTACGCAAACAATCATTCCATCAATTCTTCCGGGAGCCAGTGCCACAAGCACGCGAAACCATGTGGTGACCCAGACAAACATTGACAACGGCTCTATTGTCAATTCGGCCTCTATCACTTCAGCTGAGGGTGCTACGGGCAATACCGGGAATTTTACACTCAATGCCTTAAAAGATGAAGGAGTTGTAGCTGTAATGTCGGCTAACAAGTCACAATACTCTACAGTAGGAGAAACCATCAACTACACAATTACAGTAACAAACACCGGAAACATTACACTTACCAACGTAACCGTAGTTGACATCCTCTCTTCCACCCAAACAACTTTTGCCTCCATTGCCCCCAACGGAGGCGTCGCAACTACAACCAGAGTGCACTCTGTAACCCAACAAAACATTGACAATGGACAGCTTGTCAATTCTGCCACAATCAATTCGACACAAAATGTAACTGGCTCTACCGGCAACTTTACGATTACAGCCCAACAAAATAAGGTTTTAACGGTATCAGTAAACCATAGCCCATCTACATTTTCAACAGTTGGTGAAACCATCACCTATAACATTGAGGTTAGAAATACAGGTAACACAACACTTAGTACCATTACTGCTACGGATAACCTGACAGGACTGAATCAAAATCTGGGAACACTGGCACCAAATGCGGCCTCAAATTTTGCAACCACATACAATGTAAATCAAAACGACATCACCAATGGCAGCGTTACCAATACAATAACTGCTACATCGGGAGCGCTTCAATTCCCGAAAGAACACATCGTTAATGCGGTACAAAATCCAGCATTAAACATTACCGTTACCCCATCAAAAACCACTTACCGTAAGGCAGGTGAAGCAATATCATATAACATATCTGTAACCAATACCGGTAATGTTCCGCTAACGAACATCAACGTAAATGAATCGTTAACAAGCTACAACAATGTAGTTGTGAGTTTGATGCCCAACACCAGTTTTTCATTTGTTACAAATTATACTACAACCACCAACGACCTAAACACGGGTGTAATTAATAATAGTGTAAGCGCCACAACAGTTTTTGGCTCCACCAACGTATTAAGAACTGTCACAAGCAGCATAAACGTAAACGCCTCCGACATCGCATTAACATTACTGGCTGACAAATCGACTCCAAACGTTGGCGAACAAGTTGCATATACCATTACAGTGCTCAATAATGGCCCTGACAATGCTACAAACTTATCGGCATCGACGACACTTTCCAATGGACTGAACTATCATTCACATCAAACTTCAACCGGTACATACATCTCAACTACCGGACAATGGAATATCGGGAATTTGAATGCTGGCAGTCAGGTAACACTCATCATCACCACTGTTGTTAACACTCCGGGGGCTGGCATTACGTATAATCATGCTGTAAACACTACTGTAGATCAACATGACCCAATCACATCGAACAACCAGGCAAGTGTCACCATTACACCCCAACAAGCAAACCTATCCATTACCAAAACAGCAAACGAATTAAACCCAAATGTGGGTCATCAGGTTACCTTCACCCTAACAGCCGGAAATGAAGGTCCTCATGATGCTACCGGCGTTATAGTTAATGATTTATTACCATCGGGACTCAAATACTTTAACCACCTAACAGCCACTGGAAGCTACAATGCTGCAACAGGGATATGGAACATAGGCGGGTTGTCATCTGGCACAACAGCAACCCTGAGCATTTCGGCAACTGTTGAAACACCGGGCAGCGGCATCAACTTTATAAACACTGCATCAATAAGCGGTGTGCAATACGACCCTGGAACAACCAACAACACATCGCAAGTTGAGATTACGCCTCAACAAAGTGACTTATCCATATCAAAGACAGTAAATATAGAACGTCCTTTGGTAAACAACGAGGTTGTGTTTACAGTCACAGCCTCCAACAACGGCCCAAATACTGCCACCACAGTAATAGTGGCCGACAAGTTACCGGGAGGCTTCAGCTACATTGGTCACAATGCAGCTAAAGGCACCTATGATGCAAACAGCGGTAATTGGAACGTTGGCACACTAAACTCAGGTGAAGCCACTACTTTGGCCATTACAGCATTGGTTAAGGAACCATCTGATGAACTTTCCTATTTAAATGTTGCGCTAATCAGTGCGGACCAGTTCGACCAAAACACCACCAACAACAGTGCACAGGCCTCAGCTATACCGCAAAAAAGCAATCTAAAATTAACCAAAAGCGTGAATAACAACACGCCAGTGGTTAATGAAGAGATTACCTTTACCATCACTCTTACAAACTCAGGACCAGACAACGCCACGGGTATTGAGATCACAGATGTTGTTCCTGTGGGTTACGGCGCAATTTCGGCTATCTCAGGCAATGGAACAGCCACCGGTAACACCATTCGCTGGACAGGCTTAACACTCAACAATGGCGCAACTGTTCAGACTAGCTTCAAGGCAATTGTTCAGCCGCCATCAGGAACCATAGGTGAATATACCAACATGGCTCAGGTCACCAAATTGAATCAGTTTGATCCTGATCATTCAGACAATCTGGCCTATCTGACCCCAAATATCAACAACACACCGCCTGTGGCAAACCCGAATGTTTACACCACCAATGAAGATACGCCTCTTGCAGTTACCGTTGAGAACGGACTTCTGTCGAATGACACTGACATTGACGGCGACGCACTGACGGTGGTAAGTTTTTCAATTGGAGCACAAACACATACGGCCGGAACTACGGCCACATTTACCCATGGAAAACTAACCATTAACGCCAATGGAAGTCTGACTTATGAGCCGGCACTCAATTATTTCGGCACCACATCAGGTATCACCTACACCATCACCGATGGAAAAGCCTATGCCAATGCCAACCTCACGTTTACTGTGCTTCCGGTAAATGACCCTCCGGTGGCCAACGACGATTTTCTATACACTGCTGAAGGCACACCTGCCAACATGAACGTTTTGGCCAATGACAACGATGATGCCGATGGTATCCTGGGTGGTATTAATCCAGCAACACTTCGCATCACCCGTCAGCCCGTCAATGGCACCATCATCATTCTGCCAAACTACAATATCAACTACACGCCCCATGTTGGGTTCTTTGGCGAAGACAATGCAGAGTATGAAATATGTGACAAAGGCCATCCACTGCCACCTCAATGCAGCAGAGCAACCATCCATATTTTTGTGGCAAGGCGCTCTCCTCTGGCTGTAAACGACATTGCCGAAACAAACGAAGATGAGTCCGTTAACATTGACATCCTTGCCAACGACATTGATACTGACATCAATCCCGCAACGGTAAACATTGTTATAAAACCCAAAAACGGCACCGCCGTTTACTTAGGAAATGGCATTGTAAAATATACACCCAATCAGGATTATAACGGCACCGACTTCTTTACCTATACGGTGAGGGATTTCACCAACCTCATCAGTAACGAGGCACGCGTGGACATCACCATCCATCCGGTACCTGACCCTCCTGTTGCACTTGATGGTTGGTATTCAACACCTGAAAACAAGCCAATTGCCATTCCGATAAACGAACTCGTTACAGATCCCGACAATGACGTTGATTTTAGTACCCTGATTATTGTGACTGAGCCTGAATCGGGCGTACTTGAATCCGGCAGCACAAATCAGGAAGTCATCTATACCCCCAAAACAGGTTTTGCTGGTGTCGACTTTTTTGAATTCTACATCTACGACTCCACCGGATTGATGAGTAACACCGCCAGAGTCACCATCCAGATATCCGATCAGGCTCCGGTAGCTGTTGACGATGCTGTAACCATAAACGAAGATGAAACAACCATCATACATGTGTTAAGTAACGACACCGATCCTCAGGACAATATAGATCCCACAACTGTGAGCATCATAACACAGCCAACCAGAGGCTCTGCTGTTCCAAATCCGGATGGAACCATCACCTATACGCCAAACAAGGATTATTATGGAACAGATAGCTTTGTTTACAGAGTCTGTGATTTAACCGGTTATTGCGACGAAGCACGCGTGTCGATTACAATACTTCCGGTAAACGATGCACCTGTGGCTGAGGATGACCATGTTACCATTCTGCAAGGCAGTTCTGTTTTTATTGATGTTTTGGCCAATGATTTTGATGTGGACAACTCGAAAGATGAGCTAAAACTTTCCATTATTACTGAACCTGCAAATGGCTCAGCGCAGTTGGTAGCATCACCGGCAGGTATATTTTACGTACCTGATCCGTGGTTCTCGGGAAGCGACAGTTTCACCTATCGGGTTACAGATACAGAAGGATTATGGGATGAAGCAACTGTGTACATCACTGTTACATGGGTAAATTCACCTCCCACAGCAATGGACGACACTTTTGGCCCAATTAGTGGAGCCGGCATGACCCTTAACATCCTGCAAAACGATACCGACCCGGATGAAAACATTGACCCATCCTCTGTTTCCATCATCACCCATCCTGAACATGGCCAGGTGACAGTAAACACCAATGGCACTGTATTTTATCTGCCTGAGCCTGATTTCTTCGGAAATGACAGTTTTGTTTACTCAGTATGCGATATGGCTGGTGAGTGCGATATGGCAGTTGTAACACTTTTTGTTGTAGCAGGTAACGGACCACCTACCGCCAACGATGTGCACATTGAACTTGATGAGGACACACCCACGCGCATTGAACCATTAACCAACGACACAGACCCGAACAACAACATCGATCCGGCCTCTATAAAAATAATCAGTGGGCCGTTACATGGCAAAATTGAGTTTACGAGTGACGCTGGTTCTCTCCTCTACACGCCAAATGCAGATTTTTACGGAGAAGACGCTTTTGTATATGAAGTTTGTGACTCCGGAGAACCGGTATATTGCGATCAGGCAACTGTGTATATTACCATCAGGCCTGTGAATGATGCGCCCAGACCTATGCCCGATGTGATGTTCCTTTATGATAATACTTCGGCCACCATCAATTTGCTCGACAACGATTTTGAACCGGAAGGAGAAGAGATGACTGCTGTCTTGATTTCAGATGATGTAACAGAGTATGGTAAAGTAACACTTGCCGCCGATGGAACCTTTACTTTCGAGGCGTTTCCGGGTAAGTTTCACAATATAGTAGAGGTGCATTATTTGGCTTGCGACCCACACGGCGCCTGCGCCGAATCTTTTGTAACCATACACATCGAACCATTGGATACCGATGGTGATGGTATTCCTGACCATATCAGCATCCCATCCACTTTCTCGCCCAATAACGATGGTGTAAATGACAAGTGGATCATTCATGGCATTGAGGAGATAGCCAACAGTGAACTGTCGGTTTTTAACCGATGGGGTAGCCTGGTTTACAGTAAAAGCCCGTATGACAACAGTTGGGACGGCCGAGCCTCCACTTCTGTGCTTGGCAGTCAGGTACTACCTGAAGGCACTTATTTCTATATACTCAAAATCAACGATCGCTATTTTAAAGGAAGCGTGTACATTAAATGGTAAGAAAAATGCGTCAACTACTTAAAATTATATTACTCCCCAGTCTGTTACTGATTCTGCACGTGCAACCCGTCAGCGGACAGCAGGATCCCATACTCACGCAGTATATGTTTAACACACTGGCGCTTAACCCGGCATATGCCGGTACCGGCGGCGTATTGAATGCCATGATCACAACAAGGCACCAATGGGTTGGCTTTGACGATGCACCATCCACTCAAACCTTCACGATTCACACACCGGTATCGTCGGCCAATTTTGGTGCAGGCTTATCCTTTATCCATGATAAGATTGGGCCAGTGACCAACACCACCGCCTTTCTGGATTACGCCTATCATTTACACCTTAACAGGCAGGTTAAATTGTCTCTCGGATTGAAAGGAGGGTTTAGCCATTATCAGAAAGATCTTTCGCGTTATATTACCGAAGTTGGAGCCGATGACAATGCTTATTCCGAACCATCAGAAACAAGTTTTCTGCCCAATTTTGGCTTTGGCGCTTATGCATGGTCGGGCAGATTCTATTTTGGCTTATCCGTTCCAAGACTCATCGAAAACCAGTTTGACAATGATGATCAAAACGCATCGACACTAATTCCAAAAGAAAACCGACTTTATCTGCTTATGGGAGGTTTGGCCATTCCCATACACCGTGAACTGGTTCTAAAGCCATCATTTATTCTGAGAGCTACCAACTCGGCTCCACTCTCGGGCGATGTCAATTTGAGTCTTCTGATACGCGACAGACTTTGGACGGGTGCCATGTGGCGTCCCGGTGAAGCAGTAGGCTTGATACTTCAATACCGCATAACTGACCAGTTGAGCGCTGGATATGCTTATGATATAAACACCAATAAATTACTCTCTCAATTTGGCAATACTCATGAAATAATGGTTAGTTTTGAACTTAATTTCCAAAAAGAAAGAGTGTTAAACCCAAGATATTTCTGATATGCTGCAACGGATTCTCATCATCCTGCTTTTAACAACACCTGTATTTGCTGCGTCTCAAAGTCGTGATTTGCAGCGGGCAGACTCTTTTTACAACCGATTTAAGTATCCCAAAGCACTCTCTTCTTATTTGAAGGCCGAGAAAAAAGGCGAATCAGTATATTATGTTACCAGAAGGATAGGTGATTGCTATCGCCACATGAAAATGCCTGAAAAAGCTGTTGAATGGTACCAAAAAACAGTGACTTTTCCCGATGTAGAGCCAGACACCTATTTTCATCTGGGTCAGCTGTTGCGAACCCTTGGAAGATACGAGGAATCGGATGGTTACCTAACCAGATTTTACACCCTCACCCGCACACAGGCTGCCTTTCGGGGATTGTCGCCGGAGGATCACCTTCAATCCATCCTGTCAGATTCCGGACGGGTAGAAATCCTAAGGCTCGACATCAATACCCGCCATTCGGAATTTGCTCCGGCAATTTGGAACAATAAGCTGGTATTCATGTCGAATCGTCCTGGCTCCTCCCCGGTCAGAACAAGAGATGCCCGTAGCAGAGAATCCTTTTTTGACCTGTATGCTGCACAAATAAAATCGCTGACAACATTTGGTCGTCCGGAGTTATTCGACAGCAGACTAAAAACTTCACTCAATGATGGGCCGGTAAGTTTTTCGGCCGATGGCCAGCAAGCCTACATTACGCGAAACACTGGTCGAACCGTGGATGGCGTAAGCGAACTTGACATTGTCGTTGCCCGATTCAGAGACGGGCAGTGGCAAAAAAACACCACAACATTGCCATTCAAAATCAGAGGCTTCTCGATTGCCCATCCGGCTACAACGCACAACAATGAGCGTATCTATTTTGCTTCAGATATGCCTGGCGGCTACGGTGGAATGGACCTCTATTACAGTGAACGGCGCGACGGCTTTTTGTCGCAGCCCGTAAATATGGGGCCACTCATCAATACTCCAGGGAATGAAATTTTTCCTTATGTAGATGAGAAAGGTCGTCTTTTCTTCGCTTCTGACGGACATCCGGGTCTGGGTGGACTCGACATTTTTGTGGCCTTACCTACACCTGACGGTTATGCAGAACCGATAAACCCCGGTCCAGGCATCAATAGTTCCCATGATGATTTCACTATTGCATTTAATGAGGATGGTCTTTCAGGATATTTTGCCTCAAACCGACCATCGGGAAGTAATCAGAACAACCAGAACGACAATCTATATGCGTTCCGCATGATTCGTCCCCTCGAATTCACGATGATTGATGGATTTGTGCGCAACCAAACCACTGGTGCACCGGAGGCCGAAGTGACAATCTCAGTTTCAAAATCTGACGGCACACTTGTCTCTACTTTTGAGAGCGATGAAAAAGGTCGATTTTTGGTTCACTTGCTGTCTGATGTGGAATACAAATTCACCTTCCGAAAAAGAATGATGGAACCATACGAAAAAAGCATAACCCCCACTGACATGAAAGGTTATGCTTCGTATAATCTTCAGGTGAGTATGTCACCCAGATAGAGCTTAATTAAAATGGCAAGTCATCCTGCGCTTCCGCAGGCGGAATATCTGTTTCCTGAAATGGCGGAGGAGCAGGAATTGCACCACCCTGTGCCGCTGCCACACTCTCTATGCGCCAGGCTTCTAAACTGTTAAAATAGTTTACACGTCCATCCTTTTCCCATTTCCGGCCACGAACGTTAAATGATATTTTCATCTGATCGCCAAGTTGAAAAGAGTCGAGTAAAGAACATTTATCCTGAGTTAGCTGGAATTTCAAGAAATCGTTCCAGTCGCTGTTGCGCTCATTCACCACTTCAATCACAAACTCACGCTTCTTAAAATTGGCACTGATGTCAACGGTGTTCTCCTTAACAATCAGGGCTCCTGATATTTCAAAATTCATCTATTAACTTTTAAACTTATTAATACAACGGTTATCTTTTGTGAACGAACCTGCAAATATTTCAGGAGCCGGAAAACTAACCGGACTTAAGTTAGTCAACTCCTTACATCTTCAAAAAAGAGAATTATTCAGCATCCACAATAACAATCTTTTCAATTTTGTCGCCCGCCCTAATCTGATCTATCACATCAAGACCTTCGTAAACTTTACCAAAACAGGTATGGTTTCTGTCGAGGTGAGCGGTGTTTTTGCGGCTGTGACAGATAAAAAACTGTGAACCACCTGTGTTGCGACCGGCATGAGCCATGCTCAGCACACCGCGATCGTGAAACTGATTGTCACCATCGAGTTCACAGTCGATTTTATAGCCCGGGCCACCAGTCCCCACGCGCGGATTTCCGGCTTCACGTGATAGAGGGCACCCTCCCTGAATCACAAAATCAGGGATAACGCGGTGAAACGATAAACCATCATAAAACCCCTCAGTAGCGAGTTTAATAAAATTTGCTACCGTTCCCGGCGCATCAGCATGGTAAAAGTTTACCTTCATCACGCCTTTGGATGTATGAATTTCAGCACTTTGCATAACACTATATTAATAATTGATAAATAATTTCTCAGTTTCACACTCAAAGTGTAAAAATAACCAATTATAACGGGGCAGACAAAAGCCATTTCAATTTATTTTAAACAAACTGAGATTCATTTACATACAAAGACGATAACGACCGCAAGAAATTAATTATCACTCCATTTGAATTAAATAATTACATTTGTATAAATTATTAACTTAACGATGATACAAGTACCAGCGATATACCAAATTAAAATTACTCTGGATGGTGTTACACCAGCTGTCTGGAGACGTATTCAGGTGCCTTCAGACCTGTTTTTACACGATTTTCACAAAGTGATACAAACCACCATGGGCTGGGAAAATGCCCATCTGCATCAATTTACAAAAAATGGTCGCACATTTGGTATTGCTGATGACGAACTGGAGATGTCAGACAAGTTTATGGATTACACATCCATCAGGCTTATGGACATCCTGAAGAAGCGTGGCGAAGAGATTCAGTACATTTACGACTTTGGCGACAATTGGAAGCATAAAATACTGTTGGAGGAGATTCTGGAAGCGGCCAGCGATCAATACTATCCGATTTGTATCGAAGGAAAGCGTAATTGCCCGCCCGAGGATTGTGGTGGCTATACTGGTTATGCCGAACTGCTTAAAGTGATAAACAAACCCGGACATCCGGAAAGAGATGAGTTACTTGAATGGCTTGGCGACGACTATGACCCTGAAGATTTTAACCTCGATATTGTTAATGAATTGTTGATGGAAGATGATTTCGGGTGCTTACCTCTCATCGACTAATTCACTCCCTATAACAAAAAAGCTGTAACATCTTAGTTGACGTTACAGCTTTTTTGTTTGATGAATATCTTTTACTTCAAATATGGATTACTCTTCAATTATTTCGAGCAATTCTACTTCGAAAATCAAAGTGGCATTAGGGCCAATGTCAGAACCTGCACCTCTTTCGCCATAGGCCAGTTCAGAAGGTATGTAAAGTTTCCATTTTGAACCAACAGGCATAAGCTGTAGCGCCTCGGTCCATCCGGGAATAACCTGATTGAGTCTGAAAGAAGCAGGCTCCCCACGTTCTACAGAACTGTCAAATACTTTACCATCGATAAGCATACCATGATAATGACATTTGATGCGGTCTGTTGATTGTGGTTTTGGGCCACTACCCTCAGTAATAATCTCGTACTGCAGTCCGCTCTCAAGCACAACAACACCTTCGCGTGTAGCGTTTTCAGCCAGAAAGGTGATGCCTTTTTGCGCACTCTCCTTTGCCAGTTTATTTGTCTCTGCGTCTTTTGCGGCTCTGGCTTTCTCAAAACTGGAACGAAGAAAAACATCGGCAGAAATGTCGGTAAAATAGGATTTACCATAAGCCAGTTCGTTGATAAAAGCTGTTTTAAACACCTTCTCGTCAAAACCCATGAACTGATCCTTGCGGAAATCAGTATACCCTTCTCTCACGGCAGATTTTGAAAACATACGTGCAGCCGTTTTAGCATCAATCGAGTCAAACACTGAAGTCTCATCAAGTGCTTTTCTGAACTGTTGAGCCTCAAGAAAACCGAGCGCATAACTCACGCTGTCGATGTTGTCTTTAAGCACAACTTTACCTGCACCAGGAACTCGAGAACAAGAAACTGCGGCCAAAAGTGCTACTGAAACCGCAAATAAAAACAGATTTCTTTTCATACAACTAATTGTTAAGAATTAAAGTTTAATGATTTATGTGTGTAATTTAAAATTAGTTTTCGATGGCAATAAGCTCCACATCAAAAATCAAGGTAGCATTGGGACCAATAACGCCTCCGGCTCCTCGCGTGCCATAGGCAAGGTTAGAGGGTATATACAAACGCCATTTGCTGCCTTCGTTCATCAGCTGAAGCGCTTCTACCCATCCCTGAATAACGCCATTTACAGGAAACACAGCAGGCTCGCCACGCTGTACTGAACTGTCAAACACAGTGCCGTCAATCAAGGTACCATGATAATGGCACTTTACGCTATCTTCGGCGCTGGGACGCTCCCCTGTTCCATCATTCAAAATTTCATACTGAAGGCCACTCTCTAAAACAACCACACCTTCTTTTTTAGCATTCTCAACTAAAAAAGCTTCCCCTTCTATGGTAGCTGCCTCATGCTTCTTCGATTCCAAAGCCATAAAATGCTGCTGAAGCAATTGATTGGCTTCATTCATATCCATCAACGGAGTACCATTCTCCAAAGCGGCTTTCATTCCTGAAACAAAATCATCATAATTAACAGACTCCATTCCGGAAGCCATCAAATTTCTGGCAATATTCATTCCCAGTGCGTAACTTACATTGTCCATGCTCATCTATTACATAATATTAAAAAATCCCCGAAAGGTACAATAAATTTCCTTTTCAATTTGTATTTTGAAGTTTACATTTGATAGACCAAAACAACTCATCAGGGGTTGTAAACATTGTGCTAGCCATCCCATAAACTTTTTCAACACCAACAAGAATGAAAAAACGCCAAATATTACCCTTTCTAGCCCTTCTATTTGCGCCATTATTATCAACAGCGCAGAACGATTCTATTTATGAGCGGCTGATACATTTCAAAAAACTGGTTGAAAATGCGGGGTTTACGGATGAAGCTGATTCACTTCAAAAAACAGATTTGATAACCCATATCAACACGCTCATAGAATATGAATCGAGTTTAATGACGCTTAGCCAAACTGCCACCGCAGAGGAAATGCGCGACACCGAGACTAAAGAGGCTGAACTCATCAGCGGATTGCAATCTCTAAAGAAAAAGGCGGCGGGCGTGCCTGTCATTCTTTTTAAGGATACACTGTTTCACATCTATACCGGAACTGGCAATTTAACTGCAGACGAAAGGGCTGCCAACATCACGCGACGCATCAACAATATCTATGATGATTTTACCTTAAAAGATTCTCTAATTGTTTTAAACACCGAACGTAGCGCCGACATCGTGTTTCACGACATAATTTTAATGAGTGTTACAAATGAAGATGCCGCCTGGGAGTTTAGCAGCAAAGAGAACGTTGCACAGGAATACGTCAAAATTATTACTGCATCCATTGTGGATGAAAAAGAAAAGGATAACATCACTCTGTTTTTGATTCGTGTTGGGCTTGTAATATTGGTAATTACAGGCATATATCTGCTTATCTGGGGTATTAACAAGGGTCATAGGCGCATGACAAGGTTTATCACCCGAAACAAGGATAAGTGGTTAAAAAATCTGGCCTATAAAGATTACACTTTCTTGTCGGCCGAACAGGAGCTACGCCTTGTGTTTGTGTTATTCAACCTCTTAAAGTGGTTCATGATTCTGATGTCGTTATACCTGGTGCTACCTCTTGTTTTTAGCATATTTCCATTTACGCGTGGCTGGGCAAACATCCTTTTCAAACTGGTATGGTCACCTTTTAAAGGAATTTTTATAGGCATCTGGGATTACATTCCCAATCTCTTCACCATACTGGTTATCTATTTAGTAATGAAATACTTCATCAGATTTGTGAAGTACATTTTTTCTGAAATAGAATCAGAAAAACTTAAGATTTCGGGTTTTCATATCGATTGGGCTCAACCAACCTATAGCATCATTCGTTTTTTGCTGTATGCCTTCATGTTTATCCTCATCTTTCCTTATTTGCCGGGCTCCGATTCAGAAATCTTTAGAGGTGTATCAGTATTTCTAGGTATCCTCTTCTCGCTGGGCTCATCCACTGCCATTTCAAATATGATAGCCGGATTGGTAATCACCTATATGCGACCCTTTAAAATTGGCGACCGCATAAAAATTGGCGACATGACGGGAGATGTGATGGAGAAGACACTTTTGGTTACGCGGCTGAAAACGGTAAAAAATGAAGAGATTACCATACCCAATGCATCTGTGTTAAGCGGAAATACTGTAAACTATTCGGTTCACGCACGGGAAGAAGGTCTCATCATCCACACCACCGTAACCATAGGTTACGACGTGCCATGGAAGCACATGCACGAGGCTTTAATAGAAGCCGCAGCGCGTACAGCAGCAGTACTCAAAAATCCTGAACCTTTTGTTTTACAGACTGCCCTAGATGATTTTTACGTGTCGTACCAGCTAAATGCCTTTACACGAGAGGCACAACGTCAGGCATTTGTATATTCAGACCTACACAAACACATTCAGGATGTATGCAACGAACGGGGCATTGAGATACTCTCGCCGCACTACCGGGCACAAAGAGACGGGAATATGACCACAATTCCGGCAGACTATCTTAAACCAGATTATGATGCGCCCTCATTCAGGGTTGAAAACAGAACACAAAATGATGCTAAACATGACATATAAAAACGGACTGTTTCTAATTTTTATGCTCCTGACAGGGTCAGTTCTGTGGAGTCAACCAATTGCATTTTTAAAAGTTGACGCGGGCAATCATCAAAGAGAAAACACTCTGGTATCAGTTGTCATCAGCAACAAGCTAAACTTGTCTGATAAATGCATACAACTGTTTGAAATTACCGGAGACGGACTCAAACCAACACCCTTTCAGATAAAATCAGTTGACGCCGTTGAACTATGGTGGGTACTCGATGGCATCACAGCAAAAAAGCAATTGCGAAGCTACGAACTCCACATTGGAGAAACACCTTCTGCTACCGCACCAAACGAGCAATTTGTGAGAGACGCCACATCCTACCTTTTTCTGAATCATACACATAAGGCTCTCAAATACAACTTTGCCCCTGCCCCGGTACCCTCAGGCGTTGACAAAGCATTCTCGCGTAGCGGATATGTACATCCACTTTACAGTCCATCGGGCAAAACGCTCACCTACATACAACCACCGGATCACATTCACCATTATGGGTTATGGAATGCCTGGACCAGAACACAGTTTGAAACTAGATCGGTTGATTTCTGGAATCTGGGACAAAAACAAGGAAGAGTTGATTACATCGCTACCATACACACCCTCACAGGTGACATTTTTTCCTCACTTAAAGCTCTACATCACCACAAAGTGGTTAACACAGATGAGAAAAATGACATTGCACTGCTCGAAACATTGGAATTAACGCATTACAACGCGTTACAGGAGGTTTATGTAACCGATTACACCTCAACATATAACTGTGTCAGCACGCAGGGACTTTTTCTCGAGGAATACAGATATGGTGGATTTGTGTTCAGAGGAAGTGAAACATGGAATCCTAAAACGGTGGAGATGCTGACCTCTGAGGGCAAAAACCAATCCAACTGCGATGACGCGCGGGCACGCTGGTGTCTTGTAAATGAAATAGCAGATGGTGGAGCCGGTATTTTGCTGATGAGTCATCCTCATAATTTCAACCATCCGGAACCACTCCGCACCTGGGAGCCAGGTGCAAACAAAGGAGAAGCCAACATATTCATAAATTTCAGCCCAATCAGAAACAGCAGCTGGGAAATGAAGTATGGCCAAAACTACACGTTAAGATATCGTATCGTAACCTTTAACGGTAAGATGTGTCAGGAAACAGCTGAAAAGTATTGGATAGATTTTGCCCATCCACCTGTGGTTGAAATGAGTCTGCCTTAACTCTCAGACCTTCATTGCCCTTAACATTTCACGCTTTCCGGGCGGCCCCTGAAGCCTCTCAACTTTAAAACCGGCCGATTGCATAAATCGTCGTACCACTCCCTTGGCACAATAGGTGGTTAGAATTGCGCCATTGCGCATGGCCTTGAATAGCATCTGAAAAACCGATTCGCTCCACATTTCCGGCTGTTTTTCAGGTGCAAAGGCATCAAAATAGACCAAATCATAAGTCGAATCAACTGAAAACATCAATAAATCGGCTTCCATTTTGGTGAGATAAAACCCATTGGCAATCTTTACTTCACGATTCCAGTCGGCAGTATGTATCTGGCCAAACCATTCGCCTGCCGATGGATGCGGAACAACTGATGGATAATTTATTACTGCAAGCAAATCGTTGGGCACCGGAAACTTTTCCAATGTATGATAATGAATCACCCTTTCAGCTTTATGTGTGAGCGTTAAAAGCGCATTCAATCCTGTGCCAAAGCCAATTTCCAGAATATGGATATCATTTTTGCAGACCATCTTTAAACCAGCATCAATAAAAACATGTAATGACTCTTGCACCGCACCATTCATCGAATGGTAATGCTCATTCAAGTCAGGTCTGTACAATGTAGAGCTGCCATCAGCAGATACTTTAACTTCAATATTTTTCATCTATCTATAATCTGCATTTCAATTGCCAGAACTTGTCCCGATTTATCGGGATGGAACTTGGTATTATAGTCATCCTTGTGTATGAGAGTCAGGCTCTCATTGCTCGCTTTAATGTACTTTAAGGACAAAGCTCTGTTTAACATTAGCTCTTTTTGATAAAGAATTGTTGCCGCAGCCTTGAAGGTATCAGATATATTAACCTGCTACCGAGGTGACCCATCCTGTTATCTCCTCCATGGCGCAAAACCAGTATAAACCATAATGGCAAAACAATGCCCTTAAAGACACTGGTGAGCGATATGGCCCACCAAACACCAAACAAACCCAATGCAGGAAAAGATATCAGCAAGTATGCCAATGGCACTCTTGAACCGGTAAAGAGGATGCCCACCAATGATGGCGGCACAGTTTGCCCCACCCCATTAAAAGCACCACGGGTGGTTATTTCGTAAATCATAAACAGCTGTGAAACGGCCAGAATATAGAGATAAATTGCACCCAATCTCTGCGATTCAGGGTCTTTCAGAAACAGAGAGAATATCTCTTTCCCAAACAAGAGAAACAGCGCTGTAACCATTAATCCAAGCACGGTACCAATCAACAAAGTATAACGGTAACCAGTGCGAATGCGATCCCAACGTCCGGCGCCATAATTTTGCCCGGTAAAACTACCAAGTGCAGTGGCAAAGCCTGAGGAAGTCATCCATGAGAGGGCCTCAATTTGTGCCCCGATGCTTTGAACCGCAATGGCCACAGCACCAAAGCCAGCAACAATACGCGCCAGAAAAATGGCAAATACCGCAAACAGCGCACTTTCAGAAGCCACCGGAATGCCGAGTGCAAAAATCCGGCGTGAGATACCCCCATCAAATTTGAATTTCCGCAAATAGAGAGGCATCATCTCCTCCAACAGAATTAACCGATAAAAGAATATAGCAAAAACCAGAAATTGCGACATAAAAGTGGCCCATGCAGCACCCACCACACCCATTGCGGGAATTGGCCCAAAACCGAAGATAAACAGCGGGTCGAGCACAAGGTTAAGTGCCACACCGGCTGTCATATACCAAAACGGTGATCGACTGTTTCCCATGCCGTTATAAATACCGGCAAAAGTGGGGTTGACAAATGAAAAAACAAAGCCCATTGCCATAATGCGCAAATAGGATGCTGCATCGGTATTGACTTGTACAGAAGGCAGTCCAAAAAAACCTATGAGAACAGGCGTGAATAAAAGGACAACAACTGCCAAAAGCGCAGAGATTAATACGGCCCAGAACAAAGCATGCCTTACAAAGCGCAAGGCGAGTGCACTATCCTTTCGACCCAATGATTGCGACACCCCCACTTCAGCTCCCACTCTGGTAATCAACAACAACGAAATACCAAACCAGGTGTAGAAGCCGGCAACACCAACTGCCGCAACAGCATCCTCGCCCAACATGCCCAGCCAAAGCATATCGGTGAGATTATAGGTCATCTGCATAAAAGATGAACCTATTGTAGGAATTGCCAGTCTGAAAAGATGACGAAGGATTGGCCCGTTGGTAAGATCAATGTATTTGCTGCCCATAAGAGCGCAAAAGTACAAAAAAACCATGCAGCAGCGCGCTGACATAGGTCATTTCGCACTGCCGCATGGCAATTCTGGTGAGTTAATATTTTATGTCGTAAAACTCGGCACCATCACGCGAAAACCAATCCACATTCATATCGGTGAGCGGATGGCTTCTGAGTCGCTCAAGCACCTCATAGCAAACTGTAACGGCGTAACAGCCTGTTAAAGTCACACGATGCACCTGATCCACTGTTTTAAAACTGGCAGCCAGCACCTTGGTTGGCATCTTGTAGTCGTTAAAACTCTTCACAATATGTTGCACCACTTCGATACCGTGTGAGGAAATATTGTCGAGACGGCTCACATAAGGCGCCACATAATTGGCACCGGCACGCGCAGCAACCAATGCTTGCAGGTGGGTATACACCGCAGTAGCTGTAACTTTCAGCCCTCGCTTTTTGAGCATGGGCATGGCTTTGTAACCCTCTTCGGTGACGGGAATTTTAGCGTAGAAATTCACATGTTCACCAAGAAATTCCTGGTAACGCAAGGCCTCGTCGAGCATGCGGTCGGCTTTGTTGCTGATCAGTTGAACATGCAACATTTTCTCACCTACCAGCTCTTTAAGTCGTGGCAACAGTTTGGTCAATGGTCGCCCTTCGGTAGCAATTATCGATGGATTGGTTGTAACCCCTTCCAAGGGAAAATAAGAGAACAGCTTTTCAAGCTCATCCAGATTGGCACTATCGGCAAGAAACAACATAATTCAAGATTTTTATAAATAAAATACTCGTAAATGTGCATCCTTTGAGAATCCAATTTACGAGTATTTTTAATATCTGACTTAAAGAGTATGAAAAAAATATCGAATTTATGATTGAGATGGTAAGATATTAGATTTTAAAAAAGTTGGATGAATATTATTTCTCATTTAGACTAATAGACAAGATTAAACAGAAAAGAAGATCGTTCTTATCATCTTTCTCAACTACTCTATCTGTCTAAAATCTAACACTCTTCTCATCTGTAACAAGTTTCTATAATTAAAACAGTTACTTAATATGCTGCAAATTAACCAAATATCAAATTAACATGTGGCATTAAAAAAGGTGGATTCTGAACTAAAACGAATCTGTATAAACTGGATTATTTTGACATCAAACCATTGATTCTAGGCTGTAAAAACCACAATCCAACAGGAAAAATAATCATCAGAATAAACTCAGAGATAAGTTCATCAAAAACAGCAGGCTTTTGCAGTTCAGCCGAACGTAGCACCTTGGCAGTAAAATAAAAGCAATAAAACTTACTTATGATAAGCACCATCTGTAAAGGAATCAGAATCCAAAGTGCACCTGTGAGCGTATTGGCCATGGAGAATTTACCCATACTTAAAATGGATGCACCCCATATCCAGAAGGCCATTACCAATAATATCATTACCACCGGAACAATAATCAGGCTCCGAAAGAGTCCATTAGAAAAGAATTGCTGCAGGCCAAATCTGCGATACACCACTGTACCAACCGACCACATCCACAGATACAATGTCAACTGGGCGATGACAATTGCGACAGGCAGAGCAAAAAACAACCAGGCGCCATTAAAAAAATAAAGGGGCACCATAAACGCTGACAAAAAAAGTGCAAACGGAATAATAAATACAAATAGAAACAGTTGCCAGTGTCTGGCTTTTAAAACTTTATCCATAAAAATCGATTAAAAATCAAACCTCATTCACCCGCTGCAGCACCTTTATGTAGCCCCACGGTAGTGTTTCAGCACAAAGAAACAGAATTTAAAAATGCTTATACCAGTCTGTAACGAAAAAAAGCATTCACGGTTACATCATACCGCAAAAAACATGTAAAAATCGGCATTTTGCCAATGCATATACTTACTGATTTGATTCAATATTGATTTTTATTGAAGATATTTTTGTCCACTTTTAGTTTTTTAATATTTTTACGCAGCAGCAGACACCCCGATGCTCGCAGAGTAAACAATACAATTACAGTCTAATCAAACCAATTGACATTTTGCAGATGAGCGAAAGACTTAAACAAAAATCAACCCGAAGTAAATGGCTAAAGGCCATGCGTAAGTTTCACAAATGGCCGGGTATTATACTTGCTGTATTTGTCATACTCTTTTCCTTATCGGGGATAATACTGAATCACCGAAACTGGTTCTCAGCAGTAGATGTATCACGTAATCTGCTGCCACCAGATTTCAGGTTAAACAACTGGAACCTTGCTTCGATTCGCGGGGCAGTTCACGTATCGCCAGACGACATGGTGATATATGGTAACATTGGCGCCTGGCTCACCACCGAAAAAATGGATCGGTTCATCGATTTGAACGAGGGATTTCCAAAAGGCATCGACAACAGAAAAATTGATGCCATGCTGTTAACCAACAACGGCGAATTACTTGCCGGGACGCTCTTTGGACTTTACAGCTACAACGGTGAAACGTGGCAACCAGTAAATATTCCGGTTTCGCATAAGAGAATTACAGATTTAACTGAACACGACGAAAAAATCCATATACTTACCAGATCTCAACTGTTGCTAACATCAAACCTAAAGGATTTTGAGATAGTGAACCTCCCTCCTTCGCTACATGATGACAATAAAGTAAGCCTCTTCAGAACCTTGTGGACACTGCACAGTGGAGAGTTGTTTGGTGAAGTGGGCAAAATTGCAGTCGATATTTTGGGTTTAGGACTAATTTTTTTGAGTGTGACCGGGATACTACACTGGATTTTCCCGGGATGGATAAAACGCAGAAAAAAGAAAGAGCAAGGAGTTGAGAAGGTTAAGAAGGCGTTTGTTCAAAACTTGAAATTACACAACAAAGTTGGCTACATACTAGCATTTTTTCTAGTGATAACAGCCATTACCGGCATGTTTTTAAGGCCACCACTACTCATCACCATTGCACCAAAAAAAGTAAACAAAATACCATACACAATTTTAGACAACCCCAACCCATGGCATGACAAGTTACGCCGCATAATTTGGGACGAAGCGCATGAAAGGTATCTGGTATCCACCTCTGATGGATTCTTCTTTTTTGATAATACTTTCTCTGCTCCGGCCGAGCGCGTACCAATGCAACCACCGGTTAGCGTAATGGGATGTACCGTACTTGAACCACATCCTTCGGTTTTGGGCAATTACATTGTTGGTTCATTTACAGGCCTATTTAAATGGGATGTGCAAACAGGAGCTATCATCAACGTGATGACCAATAGCTTTTACAGTCCATCCGGGCGCATGGGATCACCCATATCAGAAAATCTGATTTCAGGATACATCCGCACCTCTACTGACAGATATGTAGTGGATTACAGTCGTGGACTGGAGCACTTAAGTGGGTCAAATACGCCACCACAAATGCCCAAGCCAATCATCGAGGCAACCCCTATGTCGCTATGGAATGTGGCATTGGATGTACATACAGGAAGAATTTTTCAGCATCTTTTAGGGTCTCTCTATATATTATATATACCCTTGGCCGGTATTACTTTGTTAATTGTACTGATAAGTGGTTTTGTTATTTGGTGGCTGGCTCATAAAAAAAAGAAAAAGGAGCAAGTCAGTTAAGTAATATTTGCTAAAAGCATTAAATCTAACGGACGCAAAAACAAACCACGGCAATCGACTGAGCTTCATCTATCCTTAGGAAAATAACGCCTTACAAGGTTAGAAAACTGCTTGTGTGAGGATAGAACAGAGAGATTCAATACCATAAAACAAATATTTTCAGTAAGTTTTTTTATAAAGAATACCATCTGAATAATAAAAACCATATCTTTAGGGAACAATTTAATTCTTTAAATATCTTAGGATGAACATTTTCGTTGGCAGCTTACCCTTTCGTTTGGAAGAAGCTGAATTAAGAGAGCTGTTTGAAGCTTATGGTGAAGTGTCCTCAGCACGCATCATCACTGACAAATTCTCAGGCAGAAGCAGAGGTTTCGGTTTTGTTGAAATGCCCGATGACGTAGCGGCCCAGAAGGCCATTGATGAATTGAACAGCGCCGAAGTTGATGGACGCGCCATTGTTGTTAACAAATCAGAAGAGAGAAAAGATTCTGACCGTAAGCGCTCATTTGGTGGTGGTGGCGGTGGCAACCGTGGCGGATTCGACAAAGGTGGTTACAACAAAGGCGGTTTCGGCGGAGGTCGTGACAGCGGTAACAGAAGAAACAGCGGCGGTGGCGGCGGTTTCAACAAAGAAAGAGGTAGCAGAAGAGATTACTAATCTCTGAAAATGCCGGCCACGGAAAGGAAAAATGATTATTCTTTCACGTACCATACTAAAAAGAGGATGCTCTCAATGAGCTTCCTCTTTTTTTATTTGCATATATCGCATACCTCACCCTGAAACTCAATGGCAATGGTGGGGTGATCAATGCCAATTTCTCGCAGAACCACATTGGCAGCAGACCTAACAGACACCTGCTGTTCCGAAGTAAGATCAACAGGAACCACAAGATGCACGCTCATCACATGGTAGTTACCATCCATACTCCAGGTATGAATGTCATGCACTTCCAGAACATTTTGAATGGCCATCAATGCGCTTAACACCTTATCGCCATCAAAATCGCGGGGGGTTGTTTGCATAAAAATTGCTGCAATGCCCTTCAAATTGACAATCACATTATAGAGAATAAAGGCTGCCACTCCCAACGAAAGGATGGGGTCTATCCAGTACCAACCGGTAAACTTTATAACAACGCTACCTACCAAAACCGCTATCCAACCCAGAACATCCTCAATAAGATGCAGCATAACGGCCTTGTTGTTAAGAGACTGATTTCCTCCTTTAAGTCGCAA
This sequence comes from Alkaliflexus imshenetskii DSM 15055, assembly GCF_000517065.1. Classification (GTDB taxonomy): domain Bacteria; phylum Bacteroidota; class Bacteroidia; order Bacteroidales; family Marinilabiliaceae; genus Alkaliflexus; species Alkaliflexus imshenetskii. Next base: position 576,735 of record NZ_KI912105.1, read on the forward strand.
AACGGCAATGCCATTAAATATGATTCCAAGCACCGCCATCACCATCATACCAACGGCCATTACCGGCTGTGGGTTAAGTATGCGGGGAATCGCTTCGTAAATAATGATGATACTGCCTGCAAGTAAGATGGCACTGGTAATGAAAGCTCCTAAAGTAGAGTAACGCTTATATCCGTATGAGTATTTTTCGTCGCGGCCGCGCTCCGACACCTTCTCGAGCCAAAGCGCGCTTCCAATGGCAATGGTATCTCCCAAATCGTGTACAGCATCGGAAATGATTGCAATGGAATTGGTATATACCCCGCCTATAAACTCGATGATGGTAAATGAAAAGTTGAGCAGAAACGCCACTTTCAGTCTCTTACGTACGCCCGGATCTTTTTTATCCGGATGAATATGATGGTGATGATGCCCCATTTAGAATAAAAAGTTTTAGAATCACTGCAATGTCAACCTGTAATGGTCGGCTAATTCACCCTGGATGCGGTTACCATCGGCATCGAGGTGCAAAAGATATCCCTCGCCCACAAAATAATGCCCCGGCATGCCATCTACATTGTTCAGTGTAATGGCTGATCCGGCATCATTCCATGAAAAAGTACCGCTAACCACATCGGTTAATTCAGTCTCCGCTCCTTGCCATGTTTGGCGCAATATAAATGTTTCGTCATAGCCTAACGTAAGCTCCGTAAGAATTCCGGAACAGCTGGCGCAGGGCAGCAGACCAACGTATGTGCCAGCCCAGTCGAGAGACGTGCGTGAGTTGTGCATATCAACTACTAAATCAGGAGTTTCAGCAACAACCTGCTGATTTGTAGTGCGCGGTTTGCAAGCAAAAGCGAGCATTAAAACTGGAAATAACAGAAAAACAGCTTTCATCTGTATATAATTTATTTTTAATTACCAGAGCTTGTCCCGATTTATCGGGATGGAACTCACCAAATTAGTCATCCACATGTGTGAGAGTCTGGCTCTCATGGTTCGTTTCATGTGATTACCTTATATTGAATGCATAGGTATATGCAATTAGACTATTAAAGATGTAAAGTTAGAAAAAGATTCACTGAGATATACAGTTCAACTTTCAACAATTGTTCAAAGTTAAAGTTAAATATACCAAAGTTTTGCGGCTATTATAGTTGTCGTTAATACTGTACAGCCGTTAGGAACTGCTTTTACTTTCGGAAATGGAAGCATCACCAACCCTTACAAAAAACCGCCTCCTCCACAAACGGTGTTGTGAAGGAGGCGGTCAACCACTTAAACAATAAAAAAAAATCAATTACCAATCAGCTACCAGAGTCGGCCATCAAGTTTCAAAGCCGCTTTGGTGAGCATATCTTTAAAATAAAATTCAGATGTAAAACCGGGGTCTTGAAGTTCCCATCCGGCAAAAAAAGCATACTCAGAGGGAGCATCAAAAGAGAGTTTAATGCCTGTAAGGTGTGTAAATGTTACCCCTTCGCCGGATTTAGGTGCTGTCTTCAGGTGAAGAAACTGCTCATCGGGGATGATGATGCCCAGACCGAGAATTTCATCGTCGAAACCCTGATTGCCATGTGTGCCAATGATGGTGTAGCCAGCCGATGCCAGTTCAAATGGCTCCAGTTCGTGTAAGTCAACCACACCGGAATAAAGCACCTCATCGCCAATAAGACCTTCGACCCAAACCTTGCTGCGATAAAAATGGTCGCCCGCATAAATTGAGATTTGGTGAACCACATTGTAGTTACGATTACCGACGGCAATACCGTTAAAATAGAGTTCGAGGATAGAGCGTACCGGCCCTTCAGTAATCAGGCGGAAACCAGCCTCATCGGCAAGGCCAATGCGGTAAATTTCATCACCAATGCCCAATGCAATGGCACCGGCACCAAGCGAATTGGCTACCTTGAGAATATCCATACCCCAATGGTCGAGTACGTGGTAGTCCTGTCCATCAATACCGGCATGGTCAAGCACCATATCGCTGGTGCGTTTTCCGAAAATATCCATCCCATTTCTGGCATCGTAATAGTTGCGGAAGCCCACAATGTCATTTTCCCATCCCGGACCTTCCATCTGATATATGGCCGATATGGTTGGGCTATCGGTAGATTTTAGTCTTAAATCACCTTTCGCATCACCATGAGGAGGATTTTTATATGCAAAGCGCACATTGGTACGTTTTGGAAACTCTTGAATTGCATCAGCAGGGAGAGCTGTAAAACTAAATTGTTGTAGTTCAGCAACACCAAAACTGGCAAGAAAGACGAGTTCGTCCCATTTCCCATCACCAGAAACATCGTCGAGTTGAGATATCAGAACCCGACCACGGCGATCGGTAACCTGAATCAAAGACTTATCGGTAAAATCACCCTGTATTAATGGTTCAACTGTGGCTCTATCCAGAACAATAGCTTTTCCAAGAACAGGTTCATTAAAAGGATTGGCCAGCTCAAAAACAGGTGGTTGCACCTTGCCACATGAAACCAGTAACATCAGACCTATTGCCACTGAAAAGATGTACTTTATATTCATAGGAGTAAATTTAAAGGGTTATAAATAAAAGAAGCATCAGGCGAAGGAATCAGATAAAGTACCCTTCGCCTGACACAACTAGATATCATTTTCGCCTTTCACATAGCCGAAGTTAGCCAATATACCACCATCCACATAAAGAATATGGCCATTGACAAAATTACTGGCTTTGGATGAGAGGAACAGCGCTGCATTGGCCACATCCTCAGGCTCGCCCCATCGTCCGGCAGGTGTGCGGGTCATAACCAAATCGTTGAATGGATGATTGCCTTCCCTGATGGGCGCTGTTTGTGCAGTGGCGATGTAACCGGGGCCAATACCATTGATTTGCAGGTTATATTTAGCCCACTCGCAAGTCATGTTTGAAGTAAGCAATTTCAGTCCACCTTTGGCAGCTGCGTAGGCAGACACAGAATTACGACCGTAAACACTCATCATGGAGCACATGTTGATGATTTTTCCGGCACGCTTCTCAATCATTTTTGGCGCCACACGTTTGGCAACGATGAGCGGAGCAATCAAGTCCACATCAATCACCTGCTTAAAATCGCTGAGGGGCATATCTAAAATAGGGATACGCTTAATGATTCCTGCATTGTTTACAAGGATATCCACGCTGCCTACTTCTTCCTCGATGAGCGAGATGCCTTTGTCCACATCGGCCTCGTTGGTTACATCAAACACAAGTGTAAACACATCGATGCCATCCTTGGCATATTCAGCTTTACAAGCATCGAGGCGTTCCTGTGACAGGTCGTTCACCACCACTTTGGCACCAGCCTGCCCCAGCACTTTTCCGATGGCCATTCCAATACCATGAGTTCCGCCTGTTATAAGGGCAACTTTGCCCGCAAGATTAAACAATTCGTTGATTATCATAATTCAAGTTCTTTATTTGGTTAAAAATTCCGCTCTGATTGGTGTAAACGAATCCACAATTCGCACATGTTTGGTGAGCCGCTGAATGGTGTGAGGCACATCTGATGGCATTGCGAACATATCACCCTTCTTCAGTGCTACCGGTTCTTTATCGCCCTCAAAAAGAAGGATTTCACCTTCGGCGATAAATGAGACCTGCTCATGTACATGTTGGTGAAAAGGGTCTGGTGCTTCGGTGGGGCCATCATAAAAATCGACCACCACCAACATCAGGTTATCCGTTTTTATAATGCGTCGCTCGATATCAGCCGAGAGATGGGTAACGGGAGCCTCATCATAGTTTTGCCACATGCCATCCATCATACTACTTCAATTCAGAAGGTTGACGCGTGTCCATATCACCATAGTCAAGGTTCTCACCAGCCATACCCCAGATAAACGTATAGTTTGAAGTACCGGCAGCACTGTGAATACTCCATGACGGAGAGATTACGGCCTGTTCATTTTTCATCCAGATGTGGCGGGTTTCGTCGGGTTGCCCCATAAAATGACACACCACCTGGTTTTCTGGCACTTCAAAATAGAAGTAAGCCTCCATACGGCGGTTGTGAGTATGCGGCGGCATGGTGTTCCAAACGCTTCCCGGCTTAAGTTCAGTCATTCCCATTTGAAGCTGACAGGTTTCCACCACGCTGTTTACCATCAACTTATTAATTTGACGGTGGTTAGAAGTTTCAAGCGCACCAAGCACAACCACTTCGGCATCGGCCAACGTGATTTTTTTGTTGGGATACTGTTTGTGCGCAGGTGCAGAATTAATATAGAGTTTGGCAGGGTTTGCCTCATCTTCAGATGCCAGCACCACATTTTGGTTGCCACTACCAAGATAGAGCGCTTCCTTATAACCAAGTTTGTATTCAACATCATCCGCTTTAATCACAGCCGGTCCACCAACATTGATAAAACCAATTTCTCGTCGTTGCAGAAAGTACTGCGCTTTAAGTTCCTCGAAAGGCTCAAGTTTACTACCAGCTTTTGTGGGCATGGCACCACCAACAATAAAACGGTCGTACATGGAATAAACCACTTTAATAATGCCGGAACTGAAGAGATCTTCCACAAGAAAATCCTTACGCAAACGTTCGGTATCATAGTTTTTTGCATCAGCCGGATGGGCTGCATACCTTAATTCCCATTGCATAATTCTACTCTTTTAAGGTTATACTATTGAAATAATATTCTAATACAATTTAAGGTCATAACCGTAGCTACCACAAGAGCTAAACGTTACTGCCGTTTTTCATGGATGAATCACGAACCAGTAACCGCACCGGCACCACATCTTCGGTTTGGATGGCAGTATAACCGGAGCGGGAAATGAGTTGAATCAATGAATTTGCCGCCCGGATACCTATTTCATAAGCATTTTGCTCAACCGTGGTGAGACCCGGAGAGATTATATCTGCAAACGGCTCATTGGCAAAACCGACTACGCCTATGTCATCGGCCACTTTCAATCCTTTTTCACGGATGGCTTCCATTGCACCAATGGCAGCATAATCACCTGCGCAAAATATGGCATCCACCTGATGTTTTTCTAAAAGCTCACGGGCACAATTCAGTGCGGTATCACGCGTGATGGCACCCTGGTAGGTGTGAGTCGCATCTATAAGCATCGATGCCTCATCCAGCGCATACTTATATCCACGAAACCTATCCTGATACACATTCACACTGAGCGAACCGGTAAGGTGGCCAATGCGTTTATAACCACTTCGGATAAGATGTTTCACGGCCATATACCCACCTGAAAAATTATCGTTTATGATACGTGGCCCTGGCACCTGTTTGGTTACCCGGTCAAACTGCACCACCGGAATATTTTCAGATGTTGCTTTAAGAATATGCGAGAAATCACTCATCTCCATGGCATGAGACATTATAATACCTGCCACACGGTTTTTAAGCAACACGTTAATGGCCTGCTCTTCGCGCAAAACCCGTTCGTGACTTTGACAAATCAGTAAATTATAGCCGGCAGGATTAAGCACCTCTTCCACGGCACTGATCACGTGACTGAAAAAATGCCTGTTGATGCGTGGCACCATCATCCCGATGGTATCACTCTTCCCTTTGCGCAGCGATGCCGCCACTATATTGGGCTGATATCCCAACTCCCTTGCTTTGTCCATCACCCTTCGACGCGTGCTCTCGCTCACCCTGAGGTTACCGGCCAACGCCCGTGATACGGTTGATGGCGTAATGTTGAGTGCCTCGGCAATATCGATAATGGTGATTCGCTTCATAGGTTGTTTGTATGATTCAAATGCAAAAATACAAACGTTTGCACAAAAAACACAATTTTTCAACCATCTTTTTTCATACAAGGTAAAAACACACCTTAAATGTATGGCAATAAACCATTGGATAAAAAGTTTAACACTTATCAAACCCACATATGTTTTGCAATGTTTATCAATCACTTAAAGCCACCAAACATTGTCACTATGAAAAAATTCGTCATTAATTATTAAAAAAACATTTGGAAAAAAACCAAACCTGTTCTATCTTCGTGTTCGTTAACGACAACAAAAAAATATGGCAAATTTTATCAATCCGGACTTTGTTCTTCAAGGAAAAACAGCTCAAAAGCTTTATCACGACTATGCAGAGAAGCTTCCCATCGTGGACTTCCATTGCCACCTATCGCCAAAACTGATAGCTGATAACCATCAGTTTGAAAGCCTGGGGCAAATATGGCTGGAAGGAGACCACTACAAGTGGCGCGCCATGCGCACCAACGGTGTGGATGAGGAGTTTTGCACAGGGAAAGCATCATTCCGCGACAAGTTTCAGAAATGGGCCGAAACGGTGCCTTCCACCATTGGCAACCCACTTCACCACTGGACACATCTTGAACTGGCACGCTATTTCGACATCTACGAACTTTTGTCGCCAGCAAATGCCGGTAAAATTTATGACCAGGCTACTGAAATGCTTCAGCAGGACAGTTTCAGGACTCAAAATCTGATTAAGAAAATGAACGTGGCCGTAATTGGTACCACCGATGATCCGATTGACACACTGGAGTATCACAAGGCATTGCAGGGATTCAGCGTGAAAGTGCGTCCCACTTTCAGACCCGACAATGTGCTTAAAACTGAAGATGCCCAATTCTTTAACAGCTATATTCAAAAGCTGGAAGCCGTATCCGGAAAAACCATTAAAACACTGGCTGACCTGATTCAGGTATTGGACGAGCGCCATGCATTTTTCCATGAAATGGGCTGTAAAGCATCAGACCACGGATTGGACAGATTGTACTATACGCCCAACTTTGCCGCTGGTGCTGACAAATCATTTGAAAAACTGCGCAATGGCCAGTTGCTTACCGACGAAGAGACAGAAGTCTACCGTACTTACGTGATGTACGAACTGTGTAAAATGAACCACAAACGTGGATGGGTTCAGCAGTTTCACCTGGGCGCCATGCGTAACAACAACACCCGCATGTTTAAAAAACTTGGGGCTGATGTGGGCTTTGACTCCATCGGAAATTCGCAGGATGCCAACAAAATTTCACGTTTCATGGATTTGTTGGATACAGAAGACAAACTGGCCAAAACCATCCTTTACAATCTAAACCCTGCCGACAACGAGATGTTTGTCACCATGCTGGGTAACTTCCAGGATGGCCGCACGCCGGGAAAAATCCAATATGGTGCCGGCTGGTGGTTCCTCGACCAAAAAGTAGGTATGGAAAAGCACCTTCGCGACCTGTCAGTTTTGGGTCTTACCGCCCGTTTTGTAGGCATGGTAACTGACTCAAGGAGCTTCCTCTCCTACCCGCGTCACGAATATTTCCGCAGAATACTTTGTAACCACCTGGGCACTGAAATCGACCAGGGTCTCATCCCCAACGACCAGGCATTGCTCAAAACGGTGGTTGAAGACATCTGTTACAACAACCCGATGAATTATTTCGGTTTTTAATCAGTTAAAAACAGTTACGTAAAATCTTACCAATTAAAATTAAATAGATGACACCAAGAGTTGTTTCTTTCGGAGAAATCATGTTACGCTTATCCACACCCGGATATCAGCGTTTTGCGCAGGCCACCTCGTTTGATGCCTGCTATGGCGGCGGTGAAGCCAACGTGGCCGTATCATTGGCCAACTATGGCATAGACTCATCATTTGTGACAGCCCTTCCAAAAAACGAAATTGGAACTGCCTGCCACATGGAGTTGAAGAAATATGGCGTCGACACAAAAGACATTCAATTTGGTGGCGAGCGCCTGGGCATCTACTTCCTTGAAACCGGTGCTGTGGCTCGTGCCAGCAAAGTGGTTTACGACCGTGCCCACTCCTCTTTTTCGCAAGTGAAAAAAGGACAGTTCAACTGGGACGAGATTCTGGAAGGCGCATCATTATTTCACTGGACCGGCATTACGCCTGCTGTTTCGCAGGGAGCAGCCGACGCGTGTCTGGAAGCCATTCAGGTTGCCAACAGAAAAGGCATCACCGTTTCAACCGACCTGAACTACCGTAAAAACCTCTGGAAATATGGCAAAAAAGCGAGCGAAGTAATGCCTGAACTTGTTGCAGGTTGCGACATTGTTTTGGGTAATGAAGAAGATGCAGAGATGGTTCTCGGAATCAAGCCGGAAGGTGTGGATGTAACGGGTGGTCATGTGGAAGCTGAAGCATACCGCAGCGTATCGCAGCAAATCATGAAACAGTTTCCTCGCGTGAAGAAAGTTATCACCACCCTTCGTGGTTCGGTGAGTGCCAACCACAACTCATGGTCGGGCGTGCTTTACGATGGTAAAAACTTGTTTACAGCACCAACCTATCAGATTACCCACATTGTTGACCGTGTAGGCGGTGGCGACTCATTCATGGGTGGTTTGATTTACGGATTGCTTACCTATACCAACGACGACGAAAAAGCGTTGCGCTTTGCAACCGCAGCATCTTGTCTGAAACACACCATTCTTGGCGACTTCAACCAGGTGACTGTGGAAGAGGTTGAGAAACTTATGGGTGGCGATGCTTCAGGTCGCGTATCGCGATAACGCCGATGACAATAAATTTGTGGAGAGAGCCGGTCGGTGAAATTACCGGCCGGCATTTCCCATCCAAACAAACAAAAAAAGGAAATTAATATGGCAAAATATAGTCGCAGTGAAGTGGTCATGGCTATGAAAGCCACCGGAGTGGTTCCAGTATTTTACCACTCAGATGTGGAAGTATGCAAGAATGTGGTAAAAGCCTGCTACGATGGAGGCATTCGAGTATTCGAATTTGTAAACCGTGGTGATTTTGCACATGAAATCTTCGGCGAAGTAAACAAATATGCACTAAAAGAGCTTCCCGGCATGATATTAGGCGTTGGCTCACTGGTGGATGCGCCTACTACAGCCATTTACATTCAATTGGGTGCCAACTTTATTGTTTCTCCATTGTTGAATGAAGAAATGGCTAAGGTATGCAACCGCAGAGGTGTGGCGTGGTCGCCCGGCTGTGGCACCATTTCAGAAATCAACAAAGCACAGGAACTGGGTGCCGAGGTGGTGAAAATGTTCCCAGCATCAGAAATTGGAGGCCCCTCATTTGTGAAAGCAGTGAAAGGCCCAATGCCATGGACCAACATCATGCCTACCGGCGGTGTAGACACCACCGAAGCCAACCTGAAAGGCTGGTTTAGCGCCGGAGTAACCTGCGTGGGCATGGGTTCAAACCTCTTCCCAAAAGAGATAATGGATAAGAAGGACTATGCAGGCCTCACCGAAAAGGTAAAGGAACTGATGAATACCATTAATAAAGTGAAAAACTAAACGTTATGACAGCTCCCATCAAAGAACTGAACCTGAAGGGCAAAGTAGCTGTGGTTACAGGCGGTGGCGGCGTTATTTGTTCCACCATGGCCAAAGCACTGGCCATGCATGGGGCAAAAACAGCCATCCTGGACCTGAACCTGGAAGCAGCGCAAAAAGTTGCTGCCGAAATTGAAGCCGAAACAGGTGCAAAATCGGTAGGTTTCGCAGCCAATGTGCTCGACCGTGCCTCATTGGAAGCAGCAAAAAAGGCCATCAACAGCGAGTTGGGCAAAATTGACTTTCTGGTGAATGGTGCCGGCGGCAACGCAGCCACGGCCACATCGAAAGTCGAAAAAATGGAGAAAGGCGACAACCTGGAAGACACCTTCTTTGGTCTTCAGCTTGAAGGCTTTGACAAAACCTTTGACCTGAACTTTAAAGGAACCCTGTTGCCAACAATGATTTTTGCCCAGGACATGTTAGAACTTGGAAAAGGCGGCATTGTGAACATCTCATCGATGAACTCCTACCGTCCGTTGACCCGTATTCCAGCTTATTCGGCATCGAAAGCAGCCATCAACAACTTTACGCAATGGCTGGCGGTGCACTTTGCCAAGACCGGTATACGCGTGAATGCCATTGCACCAGGCTTCCTGCTCACCAACCAGAATCGTTTTCTTTTGATAGATGAAAAAACCGGCGAATCGACCCCACGCGGCAAAAAAATCATCAACGGAACGCCAATGGAACGTTACGGAACACCCGAAGAGTTAACCGGATCGCTGCTCTATCTCCTTTCAGACTGGTCAGAATTCATTACCGGCGTAGTTATTCCCGTTGATGGTGGATTCAGTGCATACAGCGGCGTTTAATAAAAGATAATTAGATAAAAGATATTTAGATTAGAGATGTTTAGATAAAAGATGTTTAGAAGGATAGATTAGAGATTTTAGAGGGATAGATGACAGATGCTTAGAGGGCTAGATTGCAATGGGAAGATGCTTTGTCACCACAATAATTGGTTAACCTTACTTCTATAATCTAACATCTACTAACATCTAATCATCTTACATCTGTTGTATCTCACATCTAATTATCTACGACAAACAGAGCTTTACATACCCTTAAAATCGAACCAAGATGAGTATTCAATTGAAAAAAGAGTTTAAATGGTCACTGGTGGTTCCCACCAGTATGGGCGTGCGCATCACGCCTGTTAACGGCCAACCCGTACATAGCAGCGATACATTTATGATGCAGGCTACCAGTGCTGAAACCAACGTAGCAAGCATCTCATCATATTTAGGCCTTCCGGTGAAGGTGCTCACCACCTTTGTAAAGGATAGCCCCATTGCTCAGTTTATTAAGAGCAACCTCAAAACCCGCCACATGGAATATGAAGGCGCCGAAGTGGAGCAAGGGGACCCGTGGGGTTTCCGTCACCAGTTCAACATTGCCGACAGCGGCTTTGGCGCTCGCGGACCCCGCGTGCAAAACGACCGTGCCGGCGAGGTAGGGCGTACCCTCAACGTAAAAGATTTTGACCTGGAGCGCATCTTCGGAAAAGAAGGCGTACAGATTGTGCACCTCTCCGGGCTTATTGCAGCCCTCTCGCCCGACACAGGCACCTTCTGTCTGGAGCTGGCACGTGCCGCAAAAAAACATGGCACACGCATCTCTTTTGACCTGAACCACCGCGCCTCCTTCTGGAAAGGCCGCGAAAAAGAGCTACACGAGATTTTTACTGAAATTGCCTCGGTATCAGACATCCTGATTGGAAACGAAGAGGATTTCCAGCTTTGCCTTGGCATCGAAGGCCCCGAGGCCGGCGGAAAAGCCATTGCCGATAAAATCGACAGCTTTAAGGAGATGATTATCCGCGTGAAGAAGACATTCCCCAACGCCTCTGTGTTTGCAACCACCTTGCGTGAAGTTGAAAATGCCAACGAGCACCTGTGGGGCGGAATCATGCTCGAAGGCAACAACTGGCATGTGGTAGAACCTCGCGAAATACGTGTGCTCGACCGCATTGGTGGTGGCGATGGATTTGTAGGCGGCATGCTTTACGGCATCCTGAAAGGCTGGGAACCACAAAAATGGATTCAGTTTGGATGGGCTACCGGTGCATTGGCCACCACCTTCCTCACCGACTATGCCCAGCCAGCCGACGAAGAGATGGTTTGGAGCATCTGGGGTGGCAACGCCCGCGTGAGAAGGTAAATGAAGCATTGGGCTATTTCGACATGTTGTTCGGATAGCCCTGCTATTTTCAACAATTCAAAGAAAAACATCATGGTACTATATCAACGTGGTTCGGAAAATGATGTGCTGACTTCGGATGACCTGAAGAACGCACTGTATGAGGCTCTCGAAAAATTGGGCCCGCGGAAAAGAGTACTTGCCCTACCGCCCGACTACACCCGTTACCATTCGCGCTCGGGAGAGCTAACGGCCTATGCATGGCAATATTACCAGGATAAACTGGTTGATATTTTGCCGGCATTGGGTACGCACACTGCCATGCCCGACCACGAAATTGAGCACATGTTCCCTAACGTGCCAAAAAGTTTGTTCAGGGTGCACGACTGGCGCAACGATGTGGTGACCCTCGGCGTAGTGCCCGGCGCATTCATCTCAGAAATAACTGAAGGCAGGGTAACTTATGATTGGCCGGCACAGGTGAATAAACTGCTGGTAGAAGGCAATCACGACCTTATTTTGTCCATCGGCCAGGTGGTGCCCCACGAAGTAATAGGCATGGCCAACTACAACAAAAACATCTTTGTTGGCACCGGCGGCTCCGAAGGCATCAACAAAAGCCACTTTATTGGTGCAGTGTATGGCATGGAACGCATCATGGGACGCGCCAACAACCCTGTGCGCAAGGTGCTGAACTATGCATCGGAGAATTTTGCCAAACATCTGCCCATCATCTATGTGCAAACCGTGGTTGGCCGTAACAGCGATGGCAACCTGGTAACACGCGGTATTTTTATCGGCGATGACGAAGAAGTTTTTGAACTGGCCGCTGACCTATCCATCAAAGTAAACTTTGAAATGGTGCCCGAGCCTTTGAAAAAAGTGGTGGTTTATCTTGACCCCACTGAGTTTAAAAGCACATGGCTGGGCAACAAGAGTATTTACCGCACACGCATGGCAATGGCCGATGGTGCTGAACTGATTGTGCTGGCACCTGCACTTAAGGAGTTTGGCGAAGACAAAACCATCGATAAAATTATCAGAAAATATGGCTACTGCGGCACACCCAAAACGTTGGAGTATGTGGAAAGCAACGAGGACATGAAAAACAACCTGGGTGCAGCAGCCCACTTGATTCACGGCAGCTCAGAGGGACGGTTTTCAGTTACTTACTGCCCGGGTCATCTCACCAAAGAAGAGATAGAATCTGTGCATTTTAAATATGCCGATTTAAAAGAGATGATGTCACGCTATAATCCTGAAAAACTAAAAGATGGCGTGAATATTATGCCCGATGGCGAAGAAATTTTCTATATTTCGAATCCGGCAGTCGGATTGTGGGCACACAAGGATAGATTTAAAGATTAAAAACAGATGTAAGATATCTAGATGTAAGATATTTAGATGTTAGATGATTAGATGTAAGATGGATAGATTAGATAATTAGGTTCTATCAGATGCTTAAGTAATTTTGGCAACCTATTCGTTTAATTCCGTAATCGAAACCTCTTTTCTCTGTAAATCAAACATCTGACCATCATAAAATAACAACCCTTATAAATTAAAACAATAATGAAAGCATTATCAGACATTGGCCTTATTGGCCTGGCCGTAATGGGCGAAAACCTGGTGCTGAACATGGAAAGCAAAGGTTTTCAGGTATCGGTTTACAACCGTTCGACCGATAAAGTTGACAACTTCATGGCCGGCCGTGCCAAAGGCAAAAACATAAAAGGTACGCGCACCCTTGAAGAGTTGGTGCAGTCGCTTGAGCGTCCTCGTAAAGTGATGCTGATGATTAAAGCTGGTAGCGCCGTAGATGCATCCATCGAAAGCCTTATTCCGCTTCTGGAGCCCGGCGATATTATCATTGATGGTGGCAACACCCATTTCCCCGACACCGACCGTAGAACAGCCTATGTGGAGAGCAAAGGTCTGCTTTACATCGGCACCGGCGTATCGGGAGGTGAGGAAGGTGCTTTGTTAGGCCCCTCCATTATGCCAGGTGGTTCACCCAAAGCATGGCCCATCGTGAAGCCCATCTTCCAGAGCATCTCAGCAAAAGTTGAAGATGGTACACCCTGCTGCGACTGGGTTGGCGAAAATGGCGCCGGTCACTTCGTGAAGATGGTGCACAACGGCATTGAGTATGGCGACATGCAGCTCATCAACGAAGCCTACCACATCATGAAAGATGTATTGGGAATGGATGCCGACGAGATGCACCAGGTTTTCAAAGAGTGGAATGAAGGGCCACTGGACTCATACCTCATTGAGATTACCCGCGACATTTTGGCTTATAAAGATGAAGATGGCACAGCGTTGGTTGAAAAGATTCTGGACACTGCCGGTCAAAAAGGTACTGGAAAATGGACAGCCGTTTCAGCGCTTGACTTGGGTATTCCGTTGACCCTTATTGGCGAGGCTGTATTCTCAAGGTGTCTTTCGGCCATCAAAGATGAGCGTGTAGCAGCATCAAAGGTAATTTCAGGACCAAAACCAGAGTTTAAAGGCGACAAAAAGCAATTCCTGAAAGATTTGCAAGACGCACTATATGCTTCAAAGGTGGTATCTTATGCGCAGGGATATGCCCTGATGGCCGCCGCAGCCAAGGAGTATGGCTGGAACCTGAATTATGGTGGTATTGCGCTCATGTGGCGTGGTGGATGCATCATCCGCTCTGTATTCTTAGGAAAAATTAAAGAAGCATTTGATGCCAATCCGAACCTCACCAACCTGTTGCTGAACCCATTCTTTAAAGATGTGGTTGAAAAAGCCCAGGCCGGATGGCGCAATGTGGTAGCTACCTCAGTACTGAATGGCATACCCACACCAGCATTTGCCACTGCACTGAACTATTTTGACGGATATCGCAGCGAACGTTTGCCAGCCAACCTGTTGCAAGCACAACGCGACTATTTTGGCGCGCACACCTATGAGCGCATCGACAAGCCACGCGGTGAGTTCTTCCACACCAACTGGACAGGTCGTGGTGGAACAACTGCTTCCACAACATACAACGTATAACCATAGAACAACGGGGCTGTCTTTCTTATTACAGAGAGGGACAGCCCTTTTTACCAAAAGCCCAAGCAAAACAACCAAGCCCACACAGCCCTGTTTGTCACTCATATATTCAGGATTGTAACATCTATTCTAATAAACCATCAAAACATGAAAAAAAATTTTGCAATAACATTGTTTTTGGTCACGTTAATTCTTTCGGGATGTGGCTTAAAGAGCGATGTTAAGGTATTAAAACTTGGCCATACGCTGGATACACAACACTCGGTACACCTTGGCATGGAATATATGGCCAAGCGTGCCTACGAGTTGTCCGACGGTAAAATTGAGATACAGATTTATCCCGGTGGCGTGCTTGGGTCGGAGCGCGAGAGCCTTGAGTTGCTGCAGTTGGGCAGCATGGATTTGACCAAGGTATCTGCAGCCGCTATGGAAGGTTTTGTTGAAGAGTACAAAGTATTTGGTCTTCCTTATATTTTCAGAGACAAAGAGCATCTGTTCACCGTATTAGATGGCCCAATTGGCGATGCCATGCTGTCAAAAGGTGACCGGTTCTGGCTCAGAGGACTCTGTTTTTACGATGCGGGTGCACGCAGCTTTTACACCTCATCAAAAATTGAGACCCCCGAAGATTTACGTGGTAAAAAAATCCGCGTGATGCAAAGTATTACAGCCGTAGAAATGGTGCGTGCCATGGGTGGCGCCCCTACGCCCATTGCCTGGGGTGAATTATACACAGCGCTTCAGGGCGGTGTGGTTGACGGAGCCGAAAACAATCCCCCCAGTTTTTACCTGTCGCGCCATTACGAAGTGTGTAAATACTACCTGCTGAACGAGCATACCATGATTCCTGACGTGATGATTATAAGCACCCATGCCTGGAACAAACTCAACGAGCAGGAACGTGAGTGGCTGCAACAAGCTGCTGACGAGTCGGCAGTGGTTCAGCGTCAGTTGTGGTACCAATCAGAAATGGAAGCCCTGGCAGCAGTAAAAGCCGCCGGCGTTGAGGTGATTTATCCCGACAAGACACCCTTCATGGCACGTGTAGAAGGCGTATTTGACCTCTACAAATCGACTCCCAGGGTGTATGACCTGATTAACCAAATCAGAGCCATCCAAACAGAACCAACGGAAACGCCTGCGCCCGAAGCCGACCAGGAGACTGAAATATCAACATCACTATAATTAAAAAATATCATCTCATGACGCTCAGAACACGAATAGACAAAATTCTTGAAGTCTTTCTGGTAATCATCATGGCTACCCTGGTACTCGATGTGGTATGGCAGGTAGCCAGCCGCTATGTTTTTGCCAACCCAAGTTCATTTACCGATGAGTTGGCAGGCTTCCTGCTTATTTGGGTTGGCATGGCCGGTGCTGCCTACGTGAAAGGTCAAAACGAACACCTTGCCATTGATATACTGCATGGAAAACTATCACCCATATCCAGAACCAGACTAATGATTTTCATCAACATCCTGATAATTATTTTTTGCTTATCCATTATGGTTGTAGGTGGTATTTGGCTCGTTTACACGCGCTTTGTCCTTGGTCAGATTTCAGCAGCATTGCAAATCCCAATTGGTTATGTGTATATGATTGTGCCCATTAGTGGATTGCTGATGACCTATTATGCAGCTGACGACATAAAACTGCTTAACCACGAGCTTAAAGCGCTCCAAAGCTAAAAAACATTTAGTGCTGAAGCCTGGAGGCTTCGACCCACACATTCAAAAACTGATTTTAAAATCAACAACCATGGATTTGGATATAATTGGAATCTTAGTACTCATACTTTCCTTTCTCTTTTTTCTGGTCATTGGAGTACCGGTGGCCTATAGCATTGGTCTTTCGGCCATGGCAACCATGCTGGTAAGCTTTGACGCCATGCCGGCCTTCTCAACTCTGGCCCAACGCATGGCCACCAGTCTCGACAGTTTTTCGCTACTGGCGATACCATTTTTCATATTGGCAGGACAGCTGATGAACTCCGGAGGGATAGCCATCCGGCTCATTGAGTTTGCCAAAGTGTTGGTAGGTCGTCTGCCTGGCGGTCTGGCCTTTGTGAACGTAACTGCCAACATGCTGTTTGGCGCCATTTCGGGCTCGGCAGCTGCATCGGCATCGGCCATTGGTTCCATCATGGGCCCTCAGATGAAGAAAGAGGGTTATGAAGAGAATTTCTCGGCAGCCATCAACATCACCTCAGCTACAACCGGTTTGGTGATTCCTCCCAGTAACATACTTATTGTTTACTCACTTGCCAGTGGAGGCGTTTCCATTGCGGCATTGTTCCTTGCCGGATATCTGCCTGGCATTCTTACCGGTATTGCATTGATGATTGTGGGAGGCGTTTATGCCTATCGCAAAAAATATCCTGTGGGGCAAACGGTTACTTTTGTTCAAGGCATTAAGAAATTCTTAAGTGCTATACCCAGTCTTTTAATGCTTCTGATTGTGATTGGCGGTATTGTAGCCGGTTTATTCACAGCTACCGAAGCATCTGCCATAGCAGTGGTTTACTGTCTGGTTCTGGCATTTTTATACGGAGAGGTAAAATTACACAACCTGCCGCGCATCTTTGTAAATACGGTTAAAACCACCGGTATTGTGATGCTTCTGATTGCCACCTCTATGGGTTTGTCATGGGTTATGTCATTCGAGAACATTCCGCAAACAGTGAGCGATGGACTGCTGTCGGTATCGTCAAACCCCATCATCATTCTGCTGATGATTAACTTCATTCTGCTTTTTGTGGGGATTTTTATGGACATGACACCGGCAGTACTCATCTTCACGCCCATCTTCCTGCCCATTGTAACCACACAGTTGGGTATCGACCCCATCCATTTTGGTATCATCATGATTAGTAACCTCTGCTTAGGATTGTGTACGCCACCTGTGGGAGCTGTGCTTTTTATAGGTTGTAGTGTGGCCAAGCTGAAGATACAGGATGTGGTGAAACCGATGATTCCATTTTTCATAGCGATGATAGTGGTGTTATTGCTGATTACCTACATACCGGCCATCAGCCTAATAGTGCCACGTTTATTTGGATTCTAACATCGACACGCGGGAGCAATAAGCCCCGTAAAACAGATAAAACAGTTGACTACAACATACGCATAACAAGATGCGCCTGTTGTGGTCAACTGATATCAAAACCAACACATGGCCGATTTAAACATCTGTCATCAAGATTCATAAAGATTGCTGCGTTGAACATATAATACGAATAAGAAGCAATCAGACGAATAAGGCAACCACAAACCAAACTGCCTTAATTCAAACATCACACGACAATGAAACAAGTCAGAATTAAAGATATTGCTGAAAAAGCAGGGGTATCCATCGGTACAGTAGACAGGGTGCTGCACAACCGTGGCGAAGTAGCTGCCGAAACCAGAGAAAAGGTTCTTACCATTGCGCGGGAGATGCACTACCAACCCAACATTGTGGCACAGGCACTCACATCTAAAAAACAGTACCATTTGGCTGCTCTGCTGCCGCGCGGAGGTCAGGATAACGTATATTGGATGGCTCACCCGCAAGGCATCGAAAAAGCTGTGAACGAGTTACGCCCATTCTTTGTGGATGTGCACTTTTTCTTTTTTGAGCTACACAACGAGGCCGATTTCATTGCCAAAACCAGGGAGATTATCGAGTACAATCCCGAAGGCGTCATCTTTGCGCCGATCCTCAAAAAAGAGTCCATCCAGTTTTGTGCCGACCTCGACACCAAAAACATCCCCTACATTTTCATCGACACCTTTATTGAAGACTCCAATTGCCTCTCGTTTATTGGTGAGGACGCCTACCAGGGCGGACGCGTGGCGGCCAGCCTCATTGACTATGGACTGGATGCCGACAAAGACATTCTCATTGTTAACATTGCCAAAGACCTTGAAAACACCCAGCACCTGAACCGCCGCAACCAGGGATTCATGAGCTATTTTTTAGATGCCGGCAAAAACAGAGGGATGAAAATCACCGTGGAAATTCCTTCGGCCGAGAGAGCCGATGTGGAAGTACGCATGGACTCCATCCTCAACACCAACAAAAACATTGGCGCCATTCTGGTGTCGAGTGCCAAAACACACGTGATTGCAAGATATCTGGAACACAAAAAACTGAAAGACACCATACTGGTTGGTTATGAACTCACACGAAAAAACACCGACTACCTCAAAAAAGGCATCATCAATTTTCTGATAGGACAAAAACCGATGGAGCAGTCGGGTAAAGCGGTTAAACGGATGTTTGAATTCCTGACCACACGTCAAATCCCATCTAAAAAGGAGTTTCAGCCTGTAGAAATTATCAATGTTGAAAATGTGGATCTGTTTTAGCAATTCAGAAAAACCACCATCTAAATGTTAGTCACCAAGTAATTATATTAACACTATACGACATGGAAAAATTATCAAAATACTCCATCGGGATGGGCGACCGTTTTGCCCATCAGGCAGAGGCTCAATTGAAAGCCGTGATTGATGCAGAAAAAAAAGGATTCAGCATTACCCCGGTTTGGAACAAATCGAACCGCGAACACTCCTTTATTGGCAGCAAACCCGAAGAGACCCGCGCGGCTGTTGACAAGGCCATTTCAGCATTGGGCTGGACAAAGCCTTACTTTGTTGATGCAGACCACATCAACCTGGATACAGTTGATAAATTTATGGCGGCATCGGATTTTTTCACCATCGATGTGGCATCATACATAGGCAAACAGGGCGATTGCGCCGAAGCCGAAGCGTTCATAGCCAAAATGAAACCTTACATTGGTACCTTTAACATACCCGGCATTGCCAAACCCATTGTAGTTAACGAATCACAGCTTAAGGAAATCACCTATCAGTTTCTTTATGCTGCCTGCATGGCTGGTGAAACTTATAAAAAAATAGTGGCTGCCAAAGGCGAAGGCAATTTCATCACCGAAGTGTCGATGGACGAAGTGCCAAACCCCCAAACGCCGGTTGAAATGTTTTTTATTTTAGCGATGCTGGCGTATTACAACGTGCCGGTACAAACCATTGCGCCAAAATTCACCGGACGGTTTAACAAGGGTGTTGATTATGTGGGCAATACCAAACAGTTTGCCGATGAGTTTGAAGCAGATTTGATGGTGATTGATTTTGCCATTGAGCAATTTGGCCTTCCCGCAGAGCTAAAAATGAGCATCCACTCGGGCAGCGACAAGTTTAGCATCTATGAGCCCATTCGCGACCTCACCCAAAAACATGGCAAAGGCTTTCACCTGAAAACAGCCGGTACCACCTGGCTCGAAGAGGTGATTGGGTTGGCATTGGCCGGCGGCGAAGCCCTGGATTTCGCAAAAGAGATTTATGCCAAAGCGCTTCAGAATGTGGAGAAGCTTTGTGCACCCTATGCCGATGTGATAGACATTGACCCGGCGCAATTACCTTCTGCCGAAACAGTAAAATCATGGAGCAACGAAGATTTGGCCAACGCCCTTCGTCACATTCCGGGTCATCCGCAATACAACCCCAATATGCGCCAACTTGTGCACGTGGCGTTTAAACTGGCTGCCGAACAAATCGACAAGTACAACGCATTGCTTGAAAAACACGCCGAAGTGGTAGGACAGTGCGTATATGACAATATTTATGACAGGCATCTGAAGCGATTGCTGAATCTCTAATGATGTAAAACAAAATAGTACTGTTATTTTTGTGAGGGCTTTGCGCAGATGTGAAGCCCTCGCTTTATTTACAGAAATGGCAAACAGAGAGAAGAAACAAAGAAGCAAAGGTTCGGCAGGCAACAACAGAAAAAGTGGTGAGGATTTTCTGGAAATGAATGCCAAAAAAGAGGGTGTAATTGAGACCGAAAGCGGCCTTCAATACATGGTGGTGGAGCAGACAGACGGCGCCAAACCCGACGAGTGGAGTACAGTAGAAATACATCAGAGGGCACTGCTGCTTAATGGCACGTTACTGGAAGATACCTATCGGCTCAACCAAACATCCACCGTTGCCATGAATGAATTGATTGAAGGACTACAAGAGGGGCTTCAACTGATGTCGGCCGGTAGCCGGTACAAATTTTGGGTTCCCGCCGAGTTGGCATGGGGGCGTAAAGGCACCGGTAATAAAATCCCACCCAATGCAGTACTGCATTTCGACATAAGGCTTATGAGCATCCGCTAAGATGTTATATAACAACCTTGAGCATTATGCACTGGTTGCTGGCCTAAAACTCGTGAACCGCAAACAGTAGTTACACCCACTATGGGTAAGCATAGGCTACCACTATGGAAGTGCATAGGCTACCACAATGGGAGAGCATAGGCTACCTAATATAGTTTACAACGCGTCCATTTACGTTTGACATTCCATTGTGGTAACAGGCGACAATAACGCTGAGATAAACTTCTATGGAGTTATATGTGCCGTTCCTACGGAACTCAACTTCACTTGACTATCTGCAATAACCGGATTAAAATCCGGCCTATAACATTCTGCGTTCCTACGGAACTTCAAAAAAATATTGCTGATTGTACGCCGTTTTCAAGAGCCGTAGGTTCGAATACATGTTGTAGGGATGGATATTAAACCAAATTAAAATCCGGCTTTTAATATTCTGTGTTACTATGGAACTTCAAAAAAAATATTACTGGTTGTATGCCATTCTTAAGAGCCGTAGGCTCGAATCTATGTTATAGGGATGGATTATAAACAAAATTAAAATACGGTCTTTAATATTCTGTATTATTACGGAACTTCAAAAAATATTACTGCTTGTATGCCATTCTTAAGAGCCGTAGGCTCGAATCGATGTTATAGGGATGGATTTTAATCCATCCTAAAATTAATTTATTAGAGCGCTTAATTTAGACCAAAGTTCATTATCCAAACCTGAAACAGCAAAATTTGGGTTTGCCGGGTCAGAGGCATTTCCCATTCTAACAACAACCATATTTCTGCTTGGAACAACATATATGCGCTGGTCTTTTGCGCCCATGGCTGCAAACATATCATTGGGAGCATTCGGAATTAGCGGACCTGTGAATATAGCTTGGTCTCCAGGTAACATATATTTGATTTTTCCATTGAGCCACCATAAGTATCCGTAGGATGGATTCAAATTTTGAGATGAATTGCAACTTTCTGTAAAAAATTGCGCCTCAACAATTTGTTCACTTTCCCATTTCCCCTTATTGAGAGCCAAGAGACCAAATCGAGCCATACTTCTTGCGGTACTATGGTATATTGTGAAAATCAAACCAAAATTCCAATGACCATCCATTCCTATCTTGTTCTTCAGTTTCTCATTAAAATAGGTTTCAAAGTTTTTATTGGCGGCATTAGCAGTGATATCAGTCAATTTTTGAAAAACATTCCCATAGGCCCATCTCGTTCCAGCATCAGCAACATAAGTCAGGTTGGGTTTTATTGTCAATTGTTTTGTATCATCTATGCCCGAAGTCATAGAAAGCAGATGTTTAACGGTTATTAAATCCTCTTTTTCTATTGGCATATTTGTCCATCCAGCCCCCAAATAGTCTGAAGCTTTATTGTTTTTATTCAAAAAACCTTCCTGCTGAGCAATTCCTATGGTTGTAGCCACTAAGGTTTTTCCAGCGCTATTCCACTCCCATTGGGTTGATGAGGTGTGCCCATCAAAGTATTCTTCCATTACTATTTTCCCATCCACCAATATCATAAACGATTTTGTGTGTTTTTGAATTAGGAATTCCATTAAAGGTTGAACAGCATTTTGGTTCCATCCTAAACTGGCAATGGTTTTTGTTTCCCATTCATTGCCAGTGAGTGGTGGAAAGTACATTGATTTTAATGCAGATGAAGAATTGTCCTCCTCTTTACTACAACCCTGAACCAGAAAAAGGGTAATTAAAGTATAAGCCAGTAGTCTCATGTTTAAAGGCATATTTTAGAATTTGATTGTTTAGAATTAAAATCGCTGAACCAAAGTTATGACATTTTTTTGCCGGTTTGCATTGGTTTACTACCTGTGATTTTACATTTGACATACCATTACAGAAACAGGCGACAATATCGATGAGATAAACATATATGGAGTTATATGCGCCGTTCCTACGGAACTCAACTTAACTTGACTATCTGCAATAACCGGATTAAAATCCGGCCTATAACATCCTGCGTTCCTACGGAACTTCAAAAAAACATTGCTGATTGTATGCCATTCTTAAGAGCCGTAGGCTCGGATACATGTTGTAGGGATGGATATTAAACCAAATTAAAATCCGGCCTTTAATATTCTGTGTTATTCCGGAACTTCAAAAAATATTACTGGTTGTATGCCGTTCTTAAGAGCCGTAGGCTCGAATATGTGTTATAGGGATGGATTTTAATCCATCCTTAAATAGAAACAATCAGAAAAATGAGAGCCGTAGGCTCGGTACATTTTATAAGGACGGATTTAATCCATTCATCTGTCAACGGACGATGCAAGAACGTATTTTTTCTGTCCATTTCCACGATATAGGTCATTCTACAGATGAGATTTAATAGAATAAATTGATACTTTTAACCTACACAAATAATAAACACAGCATCTAATCAATCCAGGTATTTGTAAGGCCAGAAAACATCTAATCAACAGCATGTTAAAGAAAATATTTTCCACCTTTATAACTAAAATTCTGACAGGAATTATCAGTCTCTTAATAGCGGTATTGGTATCCAATTGGTTAGGGGCAGAAGGTAAAGGTATTCAAGGAATATATTTCACAACAATAGGACTTTCAATCACACTCATCAGCATTCTGGGTTTAATGCCTGTCACTTATCTGTATCGGAGAAAGCCATCCTTAAACTACTTTATGATTGTCTATTTATGGTCCTTCATATCGATACCTCTGTTATATTTTTCCTTAAAATACACCCAACTCATCAACCCGGAATATGTACTTTATGCCACCATTACTTGCTTCTGTTCTTCACTGGTAAGCAACAACTTATCCATCTTCATCATCAAGGAAAAACTGATTTATTTCAATCTGGCTTTGATTAGCCAGCCCATCTCAAAAATTCTGTTTATCCTATTATTTTATTACTCTAAACAAACCTTCACCATCGATGACTATATACACAGTTTATTGTATAGTTTTCTAATACTTTTATTATTTAGCCTAAAAGGATTGGTTCTTATTTTTAAGGAGCAAATACGCCTTAAGCTAAACAGCCTTATTAAGGACCTGATTGACATGTTTCGCTATGGCTTTCTGCACCAAATTACAACTATACTCCAATTGTTGAGTTTCAGAGTCACGTACTATATTTTGAACCATTTTGATGAAGTAAGCAATCTGGGTGTTTATACAAATGCGATATCTATCTCAGAATCGGTTTGGATAATAAGTAAAAGTTTATCGGTAGTATTTTATTCCAGGATGTTAAATACCAAATCGAATCAACATAAAGAGTTGTTTCAGACCTTCACATACGCTTCATTTTGGATACAAGCAGTGGCTCTTGCCGCATTGGTATTTATTCCATCCACCTTTTATACCTATTTATTTGGCAGCGACTTTTACAACCTAAAAAACCTGTTGGTTCTGCTATTACCTGCATCACTATTATTTGGTCAGTCATTCATTTTTGAGTTTTATTTTGCTGCAACCGGGAAACATCACATAAATGTAATGGCGAACTTAACCGGTATGGTGATAATTCTTGGTTTTGCATATTTGTTTATTCCTTCCTTATCGGCTGCCGGTGCTGCTTTAGCTACCAATATTGGTTGTATAGCCACAATTATAATCTACAACCACTTTTTGGTTAAGAATTTTAAGTACTCCATTTTAAAACATCTGTTCAGCATCTCAACATTTAAGACATATTACCAAAACCTGCGGCAGGTTATTAGCTGAAACAACGCTGTTTACCATCAGTAAAAGAGACAACTAGAGCAGCATTACGCAATCACTGCACCCACGATGGCGGCCCGGCCTGACCTCCAATGGATACATCTTCGAGGATTATGTTGCGTGCTTCCTGCAAATCGAAAGCAATTTGAGCCTGTTCGATGGTTACATTGGTGAAATGGATGTTGTGCACCTTCTTCTCAGGAAACCCGTGTATGACAATACCGGCGGCGGTGGCCTCGCGACAATACACATCCTCCACAAAAATATTGTGAATGTGCGTGACATGCCCCTTGCCCTCCTGATGGTAGAAAGAGGTGATAAAAAAGGCATCTTCCACTTTATCAAGCTTTACGTTTCGGAAGAAAATATTGGATATTTCGCCGCCACGGTCGGGGTTTGATTTGATGTAAAGACCGCGCTTCAGGTAACCAATGGCTTCGCAGTTTTCCACAAATACATTGTGTACCCCGGCGGCCATTTCGCTGCCGATTACAATACCATGCAAACCCAGCAATTTACAGTTACGCACAATGATGTTTTTGGTGCTTCGCCCAATGGTCCGACCTTCCAAATCGCGTCCTGCTTTGATGGCTACGTTGTCATCAGCATTGTTGAAAACCACATTTTCTATGAGCACATCCTCAGAGTATTCAGGGTCGATGCCGTCGTTGTTTTTATTTTGCGCATCGAAACGAATGCCGCGCACAGTTACATTCTGACACATGAGCAAATGCAGACACCAGAATGGTGAATCTTCAATTTTCACATCTTCCACCAGGATGTTACGGCAATCGTAAAACTGAATGAGGTGTGGGCGCAGGTAATGGCCATCACCAAAGATGCGTTGTGCCACAGGCACCTGATCGTTGTTCATTTGACGAGACAGTAGCTGGCTTTCGCGCTGTATCTCGCGCCAAAGTTGCCACGTATCAGAGGCCTCACCATCAATGACTCCACTACCGGTAATGGCGATGTTCTCGCACTGATAAGCATAGATAAACGGGCTGTAGTTATAAAGCAGCGTACCTTCCCAGCTTGTGGGTACTACCGGCAAATAGTGGGCAGGTTCACTGCTAAAGAAGAGACGTGCCCCCTCGGCCAGATGCAAATCCGTATTACTCACAAAATGAATTGGCCCTTCCATAAAGTAGTCTCCAGCCGGCACTACGATGCGGCCGCCACCAGCCTCTTCTGATGCCGCCATGGCTTTGTCAAAGGCCGGTTTGCTATTTGTAACACCATCACCCACCCCGCCAAAATCGGTAATTAAAAAGCTCCTTTGGGGAATCACTGGTGGCTTGATACGTGCCAGAATCTCCTCTTTGGTATCGAAGCGCGCATTAACGTCTCCATCACCGGCACATCCACACATGATACCAAATGCCATGGTTAAGAGGAATATGAACAGATAATTTTTCATAATAACAGATGTTGTAGTTATATCTAATTACAATCAAATTTGGCAATGGACTGCAAAGCATTAAACACCAGCTGTGCCACCGCCTTAGCTCCCTCGGGCTGAAAATGGGTGTTGTCGCGCTGTCCGTTGGGATAGGCAGGATAAATACCGGCATCCAGATTCATGAAATACTTCACTGTAACATAGTCACGACCCACCTTTGAAAAATGTTTCATGGAGAGATGGTTTAAGTCGATTAGCGGCACCGACATTTCAGCAGCAATCTCTTTCATTGCATTGGGATAATCGCCGTGCACATTTTCCAGGTGGTTGTCCCTCCAGGGATAGTTGCGAGCCACCGGCGTAAGCAATATGGGCATGGCACCTTTTTCGCGCGTCTGGCTCACATACAATCTCAAAAACTCTTTGTACCCATCCACAGGCACATAACGCTCCGTTTTCTCCTCCGATTGGTCATTATGACCAAACTGAATCAGGACCAGGTCGCCGGGCTGCAAAGCCTCGAAAACACTACGCCATCTTCCCTCCTGAAAAAAGGTACGTGTGCTTCGCCCACCCTTTGCCCGGTTGTCGACCACCACATTGGGCGTGGCGACTAAATTGCGTAGTTTCTTGAGGCTGTCGGGTACCATAAACTGAGGGAACTCTTGTCCCCACCCGGCAACTGGATGTCGGCGTTTCATATAGTCCTCTTCGAGGGTGTAATCAGCAACAGTGCTGTCGCCAATCAAAAATATGGTGGTGTGCTTTCGTTTTTCAACGTTGGTACAACCGGCAATGAGCAAAACAATCAGATAGAGTAGAATTAACCGCATGGCTATTTATTTTTTTTGTTTAAACAGAGAGTGAACCACTATAAATCCGGCCACAATGCTGATATATATACACTTGCGAACTGGATGATGAACAATTCAGGGAAGAGAGCGCAGTGGCAGAAAAGAGATTCCACCCGGCTCTCTCTTTAGTCATTCTGATTACTGTACCGATGCCTGAACAGGATTTTCAAGCACATCGAGGCTTTGCTGCAAATAGGCTTTGAAAGCCTCAAATGTGGTGACACCATCCGGCTCCTGCTCCCAGGCTGCCAGGAAGTAATACTCCACGGTTGTCAGCGGCTTTTCGAACACCACCAGATGGCTGAGCCTGTCGGCTGTTACGCGCCCGTTTTGATGGGCAGGAAATAAAACTGCCAACCCCATGTTATCGCCAGCCAGGCTTTGTTCGCCCCACGAAGCGATGGCACGCCATTTTCCGTTGGCAGAAGTCATCTCAAACATGTCAATACCTTTTTCGATGATAAAACCAGTGGCCACATTATGCTGTGGAGTATCAAATGTGAGTAATTCACGTGTCATTCTGCTACCGGCATCAATGGTTTTTAGCGAGATAAGGTTATTTTTTGTTTCACCGGTTTGCCAGCCATAATACCATGTTTTTACCTGCGAGCGAATAAGCCCATCGGCTTCGATTTTACACATTACGCTGTCAGTTTTCTCAACGCGCACAGCCTTTTCGCCATCAAACCAGGCAATGGAACCAATACCAAGAGAACGACCCACTTTGAGCACATCCATGCCCCAATCGGCCATGTGGTGATACGTTTCAAAACCATCAACCCCCACATCCTGAAGCACCATATCGGTAATTTTTTTGCCAAACACATCGTTGGCATTGCGCCAATCGAGATACATGCGGTATCCAACCTTGTCGGACTCCCAACCCGGCCCTTCATATTTTATGAAATAGGTATGATCAGTGAAACCATCGGGTACACGCAGTGAATCAAATCTGAAAAAGTTGCCGCCACCCCGGTAAACGCCGTTGCGCCAGTTGCCCGTTGTGCGGTGCCAGAGTTCGGCCTGAGTTTTTTTCACAAATTCCACATCGCCCGGATTGCCTGCATAAACGGAGAGTGCAACTGCCCCGCCAGCCGGAATCATTGCTTCAACTACAAGCACATCCAACCGGCCATCACCGTTGCTGTCAGACAGCTCAGCCGGCACAATTCCCAGAGGTGTTACCGCATATAAAGTACCTTGAGCGTGTTTCAGTTTACGGGTCTGATCAGCAGTTAATGCAACCTGATGAACGCCGGATAAATCGTTTGAAGCAGGGTTGTTTAACTGAACAACAAACTGCAACACACCGTTGTGACGCACCACTGGAGCACCCTGACGCACCGATACACATGCAGCCATCAACAGCAATACAAAAAGAGATAGTATTTTTCGTGATTCTATTTTCATTTCTGATAATTTATAAAATTTCAATACAATTTGAACACCTTCAGACATTTCAAAACCAGTGCATGTCTGCTATCGTGCCACAAGGCCATTGAGATAAACCTCAATATTGGTATATTGATTGGAAAGATTATAACCCGCATGGTCATTGGGATTATTTGGGTCTAATCCATTGGCAACTTCCCACTCATCGGGCATGCCGTCGCCGTCGGTATCAATCATGGGTGTCCCGGGTTCCAGATAAGGCCAACCGCCCACTTCATCTTGTCCGTTGATAATGCCTCGATCACCAAAAGTGTACGTTCCAGTGCGCACCTCCTCAATGACACGCGCATCAAGGGCATCTCTAAAATGGCTGGCTCCGGCATATTTAAGCACTGCATCGTAAGCATCTTGTGCAGAAACGGCCACAAAATCGGAAACAATATAAGGCTCAAACACTACCATATCATCCAGTTCTCCCCTGCGGGTGTTAACGCCAAGCAGATTATTTTCAGTAACCCTGTCACTGCCATGCATCACATTGCCATGAAGATAGAATTTTCCCAATGGCGCATAAGGTTCGAGAAACAGCTCCCGCTCGCTGTTGTTTGTAGCCGGTCCGGGTTTAAAATAGTTACCAATCATATTGTAAAAGCCCTCTTCGCCGCCATAGGCTGCCTTCGATTGCCAGTTGTAGACCACGTTGTTAACCATCTCCACCATCTCCTGTTGTCCATCCCGCAAACGGCGTCCTCCCTGAAAACGGGGGTTGCGACTGTTGTTGTGTGCCACCAGATTGTGATGGAAAGTGGCTTTGTTACCGCCCCAAATACCACCATAACCATGTTCTCCTTTGTGATGGTGAGAATCGTTGAGTGCCTCGCTCACAATGGACCATTGAACGGTCAGATTTTCGATGTTATAGAGGGATAATACTTCGTCGTTACCCCAACTCATGCTGCAATGATCGATGATAATGTCTTTATGATTGATGCCTGTGAGAGCATCCTGCTCGAGCGGAAAAATATCGCCCGGCCGCATACGAATGTAACGCATGATGACATTGTTGGCGCGAATGCGAACACCATGTCCGGTGATGCAAATACCGGAACCTGGAGCCGACTGCCCTGCAATGGTTAAATCGCCCTGGTCGATATAGAGCATGCTGTCGAGCTGGATATTGCCAGCCACATCAAACACAATGGTACGGGCACCCTTCATCTGTATGCCATAGCGTAAACTTCCCGGTCCGGCATCGTCCAGATTGGTGACCTTATAGATAAAACCACCGCGTCCGCCGGTAGTGTATTTTCCTGCGCCTTCGGCACCCGGAAAGGCAACCTCTTTTTGTGATGACGAATGATTGGCTGCACCACACGAAGCCAGTATTATGGCAGCAGCAACGATTATGAATGTAATGGATTTAGTGTACATAGTAGATGCGTAGATAGGGATATGAAAACAAAACGAGACTGAACCGTTGCCATCAGACATTCGACTCAGTCCCGTTTTGGATTAACAAACCTGATTTAAATAATATTTCATCTTTTGGAATAGATTAAAACCTAAGATGCCAAATAAATAGGTGCTCCGGGTCAGTCTCCGGAAAAAACACTCCATCTATCTCTTAACTACAAACAGCGTATGCCTGCGCTGTATATGCATTTCCGGCGCAAGCCAAAGATGACCTTACCTGTCGAGTTCAAGCGCAGCTATAATGAATGGCGCCGTACCTTTTGGGTCGTTGTCAACAATAGTTTCGCTAATGTAATATTCGTAAGAACCGTCGCGGTATGGATTGCCTCCCAATCCGGTTGGCCCCACAATGTTTTTCATGATGATAAGGCCATCCTCCTGCTCCACAATCAGATGTTCGATTATGCCATCAAAAGTAGTGTTGGCAATATCCCAATATTTTTTGTCGAGGTAACCATTTTTGGCACCTTTGGCAAACACATAGGCAAACATGGCAGAACCAGAACCTTCTACGTAATTACCATCCTTGTCGCCCAAATCCAACACCTGAAACCAGAGACCGGTTTCCGGGTCACGCACCTTCAGCAAAGCCTCAGACACATTCTGTAGAATTGTAATGATGGAATCACGATCAGGATGATTTTTTGGAAGGAAATCCAAAACATCCACAATGGCCATGGTGTACCATCCCATCGCACGCCCCCAGAAATGAGGCGATTGACCTGTTTCAGGATTGGCCCAACCCATTTCACGGCTCTCATCATAAGCATGATAAAGCAAGCCGGTATTCTCATCCAGCGTAACCTGATAAGCGAGTTTAATCTCTTTGGTTACCAAATCGAACCATTCGGGCGCGTTAA
Organism: Alkaliflexus imshenetskii DSM 15055; assembly: GCF_000517065.1. GTDB lineage: Bacteria > Bacteroidota > Bacteroidia > Bacteroidales > Marinilabiliaceae > Alkaliflexus > Alkaliflexus imshenetskii. Next base: position 607,037 of record NZ_KI912105.1, read on the forward strand.
ATTCCTTGGCATATTGTGCCAGAAATGGAGATGCCATATACAAACCATCGAGCCAGATTTGATTGGGATAGATTTTTTTATGCCAGAAACCACCCGACTCGGTTTTGGGGTGTTCGCGCATTTGCTGAATGTGCAGTTCAATGGCATCGCGGTATTTCTTTTCGCCCGTACGCTTATATAGCGTAATAAGGTTTTTGGCCGGATTGATGCGGTCAATGTTATACTCTTCAACACGATAGCGATGCACGGTACCATCTTCACGCACAAAGAAATTGATGTAATCCTCCATGTACTTGGAGTATTTAGGGTCTAAATCGCCAAGTTTATCAATGGCCTGTCCCACAAAAGAGACATCGTACTGCCAACGTATACGGCCGCCGTCCATTTTCAGGAGCGTATCGTACTGCACCATCAAGGTATTGGCCATGCGTACTGACCACTTCTCCTGGCTCTTACCGGCTGAATTGCTGCCGCTTCCGCAACCGGGCACAGCAACCAGTAAAAACAACGCTGCAATTGCAAAAATTAGTTTCTTCATTGATTATTGTTTTTCAAGTTATACCAGAGATAACATCTTTGTAAAAATCAAAGAGTTAATTATAATTTTATTCCACTATAAATTTTACTGTTTGGCTTCCCAAACCGGCGTTTACCTTTATGAAATATACACCTTGCTTAATCCCTTCTGTGTTGATAACCAGCTTACTTTGTCCGGCAGGGTAGTTTTTCTTTGCGATGCCGCTCATCCGCACACCCGAAAGAGAATAGAGATCCACCGAGACAGCCATGGTCTGGGGCAAATTGATGTATAGATTCAGTTGATTTTTAACCGGATTTGGGAAAATCTCTGAATCAACAGCTAAGGTTGTCTCTCCGCCAACCGATGACGCCTTATCGCCCAGAAGCGCAGGCAAAGCCGAAGCTTCCACCAAAAGATGCTCATAAGCATAAGGCACATCAAGAACACATTCGGGACTTGTAATGTAGCTACTCGACTGAAAAACATTGTCTATCACCTGCAAGTAACCGCCCTCAATACTGTAATCAATGTGTATGGCTTTGCCCACATTCTCAAAAAAGTTGTTTTCGATGCGCACGCAAGCACCCATTCGTGAATTGATGCCATCGCCACAATTTTTATAGTAGTTATTAAAGATGTGTGCTTTGCCGAAACGGATACTGGGGATTCTGCTTCCAAGGTTATAGAAGTAGTTGTGATGCATCGTGATACGAATCACATGATCATTGGTTTGCCCGTCGCCGGAACTTATGAGCACCGACTTAAAGTGATCATGAAAAACGCTGCGTGAGATGGTGATGTGTGTGGCGCCATTTTTTATGTCGAGCAGCCCATCATAATAATCCTGGTGGTGATCCCTGTCGTTATAAAATTCACAGCCATCAATCCAGATATTTCGCGAACCATGGGTAATCTCAATCAAGTCATATTGAATCACGTGCGAAAATGTCATGTTTTGAATAATGATGTTTTGCGCGTTGGTTATTTGCATCATGATGCCCTCAATATGTGCATCATCCGTGATGCCGATAAGCGTTTTATCAGAGCGTATTTTTACCTGGCCAGTTCCTGTTATTTTGCGGTCAACAGTTACCACAAGCGGCTCATCGCTATCGAGATAGTTCTCAAGCTCCTCTTTGTTGGTGGCAAGTACGGTGCGCCCTAACTGACCACCAATGAGCAAAAATGGCGTACCCAAATCATCCTGAATGGCAGCATATCCAATAATATCAGGATTCATGGTAGTACCTTCGGGATAAAACATTGCTGTAACAACGGAGTTATCAGAAATAGCAAAAGTATGCTCCCACTCTGTTGATGGCGCATTTCCGGACCAGCTGTGAAAAAAGTTTCCCTCGTTGGCAGTAGCCCTTACGGTGATTAGAGTACCCTCGTCATAGTAAGATTGCACAGGCTCATAAGTGATAGAGCCAGCATCTTCAATGTTTTTACCTACCGATAAAGTGTACGAAGGCAGACACTCGGCACCTGCTAAACCTTCGCCAGTAAGCTCAAGAAAATCGGTGTTAGGCAAGCCGGTTGATAACATGGCCACCAATCGGATTTTATTGACACCCTCCTTCAATTCGATAGAAAAATAGTCGGTATATGCCCAGTTGGTCCATGCACCTGTATGAACAAACTCAATAATGGCAGCTTCCACCGATTCGTTGATCATGAGGCGTCCGTTACGAGGATTGTTCCATCCGCCAAAAGCGTAGCGCAAACGCATTTGGTAAGTGCCTGCCTGGGCGGCATCCACACTCCATAAGATATAGGCGCCCTCCGCATTGTTCACGTTGGCATAGCCCTGCGGACTTTCAAACCCCGCAACCCCTCTGTCAATAAATCCAACAACGGAACAAAAACCGGATTCACCGGTGTAAATCTTTTTCACTTCGGCATTGGCTTGTGATACAAGCGTGACACCTAGCAGTAGAAATAATATTTTGTAGATTTTTTTCATTCGCAACTCGAAATTAGCATTACACAAAAGCTGAACTATTTGGTTTGATAAAAAGAATGATTTTAAGGATTTACCATGGGATGCGTTCACAGAGGCATCCCATGGCACCCTTTATAATGCTAGTTATCTGAACCAAACTTACTGCTGACAATGCTGTTCAGATAGACTTCAAGATTTGGATAAGTCTCATCCAGATTGTATTTCCAGGCGTCAGACGCATCGTTGGGATTGAGTCCATTAGCAATTTCCCAGGCGTCGGGCATGCCATCACCATCGGTATCAACCCAGGCTTCGCCGGGGCTCAACTCTGGCCAGCCACCCACATCCGACTGTGAGTCAATCAGTCCAAGGCGACTGCCCTTTGATCCCTGAAACTGATAGGATCCTGTTTCCACATCATTCACAATGCGTATGTCCACAGCATCGCGACTTATTGACGCACCGGCGCGAGCCAGCACTTGCGCATAAGCTTCGGAAGCAGTATGTGTGGTTACAAAAGGCATGTTGAACTCGGTGGTAGACTTGATGCTGCTTACCCCTCCCTCGGGAAGCGGAGCGGCACCCGTATTCACATAGAACCCATTCCAGTTATCGCTGTTGGCGCTGGCAATGGATATACGATGTGTTGAAGTGAGATAAGAACCGGTATCGTCAATATAGTTTCCATTCACATAGAATACACCCCAAACACCTTTGGGCTGGCGATTGGCGCCATTGTCACCATTGGCCTCAAAGATGCGGTTAACCAGATTATTTTTGGTGGCTGTAACAGGACCGGGTTTATAATAGTTGTTCACGATGTTATATGAACCCCCTTCACCGGCATGTGCCCCATTGGCATCACCCCAGTTATAGAGCACATTGTTTCGGAAATCGACTTTTTCGTTTACAGGATCGTTTGAATAGCGACTGCCATTCATACGCGGGGTACGGCTGCGGTGATGCGCAATCAGGTTGTGATGAAAAGATGCATTCTTTCCACCCCAGATGCCACCATAACCGTGCAGACCTTTTTCATGAACGGAATTGTTCAAGCTTTCGGAGATAATGCTCCATTGCATGGTGAAGTTGGTGTTATCGTAAAAGGACGACACCTCATCGGTACCCCAACTGATGGAACAATGGTCGATGATAATATCCCGGCGGTTTTGACCTTCGAGGGCATCACCTTCCACAGCTCGCTCATCACCCATACGGAATCTGATAAAGCGAATAATCACATTATTGGCACGCACCTGTACAGGAAAATCCCGTATGGTAATGCCATCGCCAGGCGCAGTTTGACCGGCTATGGTGATATTGCCATTGTTGATGTTCAAGGCACGGCTTAAACGAATTGTGCCTGCCACATTAAAAACTACTACTCTGGCTCCGGAACGTTCCACCGCATAGCGCAGGGTACCCGGGCCAGCCCATGCCGGATCTTCAAGACTTGTCACTACATATACGGTGCCGCCACGGCCACCTGTAGTGTACATACCCCCCCCTTCAGCACCTGGGAAAGCAGCTACCGGACCATCAGGACCGGGAAATTCATTGTTCTCATCGTCGTCATCATCATTACCTACAGGATCTACAATTTCCACATCATCCAAATCATCATCCTTGCTACAACTCATTACAGCAAATGACAACATGGCAACCAACAACCACAAGGGTAATTTAAAAAGAAGTCGTTTCATACTTCAAAACTTATTATCTGTTAACGATCAACGGCCATCTCCACCAACCTGGCAACACTTTAACCCGGCAGAAGCGTCGTTAAAAATATTTATCATAAAACACAAAACAGGAAGCGCACCTATAGTCCGCTCCCTGCTTTGTATATTTTAATTACCACCAGCGTGGGTCTCCGGCTGTTCCGCGACCACCAAAAGCGGTATCCTTAATGCGGTAATCTACATTGTCGGGATTTTGGAATACATCGCCAGACGGACGGCCATAAGAAGGCACATCAATCTTACGGGTTTGACCAACTTCGGAAAGGTTCTGAGAGAAATCACTCAAAGCATACGAACCGGGTGAAGAGAACACAGCACCATCCACAGGCGACATACCAAACACACCACCTGTATTGGCTTCAGCATTCCAAACTGCGCCACGGGTTTTGCCCAAAATAGAGTTCTCAAACACCACCGAAGCAATGGGTGATTTTAGTTCAACCATGAAACGTCCTGCATCGCAGAAATCATTTACGGTACAGTTTTTCAGATGGAACAAAGCGTTTGGAATATTGGAGTTGTTGCGCACCAATCCACGGTTGCTTCCTACAAATGTACTGTTGCTGTAAACAATCTCATTGATGTACGAATCATTTTCCATTACAACCACCGCATAATCAGAAGTAGCACCGGTAAAATTCACAATTGAGTTATGGATTGTCAACTTATCCATGTGAGAGGTAGAACGATAGCGGATAAAGTTACGTCCAAACATTGAAATGATTGAATTTTCAATAACCATCTCGTTAAAACCACCCGCACCATTTTTGTTGATAAAGTGAGGATGCCACAATGCAGGCGCAGCACTCTTATCGCCGGCGGGCGCTCCTGTAAGCTCAATATTGTCAATTCTCAGGTAATCCACACCTGGATCGGCCTGGCTGATACAAGTAGAACCTGAAATGGCATTGAAGGCAAACACTGGTTTCACAAGACCCGGCCCACCTTTAATGGTAAGGCTTACCCCAGAAACCATTGTCCAGGTTCCTTCGTGCACAAAAGTGCTACCTGATTGCAGTACAATCACCTGCCCATTTGAAGCCGAAGCAATGGCAGCAGTGATGTCATCACCATCCTTCAGGAATACGTCACCTTCAACTTTTAAGCTGAGGGTACCACGTACATTCTCGTTATTGATAAGTGAGATGGTGTATTGCACATTGTTTTCAGCCACCTGCACCTGTTTCATTCCTGCCTCACGCTCAGCCTCCGACACTTCTACAAGAAGCGTTTCGCCAGCTGAAACAAGTGAAAGATGCGTAACAGTATTACCCGGTTGCCACTGTACATGTACAGTGCGCACATCAACCACACCGTTGTACACACGGAAATTATTAAACAGGTTTTCTACCGGAATGGAAAACTCCACATCGGCAAGTCTTGAATTCATAGAGGCGTCCTTGGCATTGGCCATCACTTTGGCCACGTAAGTAGCACCGCCATTCAATTCAGTAAACTGATAAAAAGTCTCTTCGGTGGTAACTTCATAAACCTTTACCTCATCCAGGAAGAGCTGCAAGGTATAGGAAACCGCGCCAGGTACCGATCCCCATGAAATTTTTGCATTCACCCTGTCAACTGAAGCTTCCACTGCGGTGGGACGGAATATTCGGGGAGCTTTCAAATCCTCCTCGTTGTCATCGTCACAACTTGTTAGCATAAATGAGAATGCCAACAATGCCATCAGATACACTTTTATATTTAATATCTTCTTCATAATTCTAATCTTTTAAATAATTAAGGAAGCTTAGTCCAGTACGCATCATTGGCCCAAAGACCTCCCGAAGTAGCTACCACTTCAGATGGGAATGCAAATAAATGGTTGTTTACCTCAGGATCATATCCTTCGTTAAGATAATTTATCCAATCCTGAATATAGGCAGTCTGGTTGGTTAGGCTAAGCGGATACCATTGTATGTCATAATATCCTGAACCGGGAGCCGGCACTTCACTTACCGGTGCATAGAAATTGGCAGAGCTGTAATCAATTTCAGGGTAAACACCGCTGGTATCGAACTTATAGTATAAGCGCGATGGCACAGATATGCCGCTGTTATTGAGGCGGGCAGGAAGCACGCCATTTACCGCCAGATTTGAGTTCTCAGTTTTAAACTCAGTCAATTTCTGACCAAGAAGATTCCAGCGAACCAGGTCATACTTACGTACGCCTTCACCTGCTAGTTCCCATGCACGCTCATCAACAATGGCGTTGAAGAATGAAGTACCACCCAGATTATCCACATACTGGTCTACTTTCGTGCTCCACTGGTCGGTAGGGAAAGCCCTGCGGCGAACCACTTTAAGCGCTTCTTTGGCGTCGGCAGAAGCTCCGTTGAGACGGTATTCAGCTTCGGCAAACATCAGATATACATCTGACATACGCATGATGGGCCAGTTGATGCCATTGAAATATTTCTGGTCGGTACCGATGCTTCCTGAAAGGGCAGCTCCGGTAAGATACTTAATAGACCACTTGCCAATACGATAATCTTTTGGATTGCTCACAATGCGTTGACGGTAACCAACAGGTCCGGCAGAACTCTCCTGCAACACATTGTCGTACACAAAAATTTCGACAGTAGGCTTAAGACGTGAATCCTGGGGGTCAAAAGAGTAGAAGAATACAGGAGATGTATTGATATAACCCTGGGTTCCACGACCGGCAAAAGCGTTAACGCCATTGAAACGGGTACCGTTGCTATAACCAACCTCGCCACTACGACCAATTCCGAAACCTACCTCAAACAAACTCTCGCGATAGTTCACATCCACCTGATGGCGGGTCTGCATGATGAAATAGTCATGAAAATTGGGATTCAAGCCATGTACACCTGCATCAATCAGTTCCTGAGTCTCTTTTTTGGCGATGGCGTAATAAACTTCAGGATTTGAACCCTGGCGGGTAACACCATCGGCACGCAATGAGTAACCGGCGCGGTAAAGCGCAATGCGGGCTTTCAATCCTTTGGCGAAACCTTTGGTGGCACGCTCAACAGTTGAATATCCGGCTTCACCAACCCATGGTAAAAGCGCTTCGGCCTCGTCCAGGTCAGCAATTAATTGCTCATAAATCTCATCTCTGTCGGTTCTGGGCAGATAGAAAGTCTGGTCACTGGCAGGCTCGATACGGAAAGGCACATCGCCCCAGTTACGAACCAACTCAGTATAAAGCAATGCACGCATAGTTAATGCTTCAGCGTAGAAAGTCCACATTCTGCGTGCATCCGCAGTTTCAGCTGCAACAAGCGAACTTTTTGGAACGTTGGCAATAACCAGATTCAAGCGCTCGATGGCACGGTAGATGGTGTTCCAGGGATTGGTGATATCAGCCATATCCATGGTAGGACGCGAAAAATAGTTGCTCAAACCTCTACGGTCGGCATTTTTGTAATCGGCAGCACCGAAAGAAGTTATCTCGATATCGGTATTGGTCATCCAAAACAAGCTCATACGGCTTGAGTACATTGCATCTTCATTTAAGAGTGCGTATGCACCTAAGAGAGCCAGGTTGGCATCGTTAACCGATTCAAAAGTTACGTCCACCGCCTGCGACGACAGTGATGTTGTTTCAAGGTAGTCTTCGCAAGCTGGCAGTAGTGTAAACAACAATGCCAAAAGACTGAAAAAATATATCCTCTTCATAATCATTCTGTTTTTAGAAAGTAACATTAACACCTGCAATCACAGACCTGCTTCTGGGGTATGCAGAGAAATCTACACCGGGAGTCATAGGTCCCTGAGCACGACGCGAGTCAACCTCGGGATCGTAACCTGAATAGTTGGTCCATGTATAAAGGTTGTAGCCTGTTACATACACACGCAGGCTCGAAATATTCACGCGCTCAACCAATGTTTTGGGAAGTGTATATCCAAGTGTCACATTGTTAAGGCGAAGGAATGAACCATCTTCAATGGCATCAGAAGTCATCCGTGAACGGGTGAGCAACGGAGAATAGATAATAGCATCCTGGTTAACAGCCTGTAATCTGGCAGGATCCAATCTGATGTTGTCACCTGTTGCCGGGTCGATATACATGAAGCGGTTCTCAGAGTTCATGCGGTTCAATACATTTCTGTATTTGTTCGAACTGTCGTACCCTATTGAGAAGGCCACTTTGTTTGCATTATAAATGTCATTGCCATACACCCAGTTAAAGAATGTACCCATGTCAAACTGCTTGTATCTGAAATTCAGATTCAAACCACCGATATGTATTGGGTTGGCATCGCCAATGATTGTTTTGTCAGATTCCAGACCAATCACATTGGTGCCATCATCTGCAATTTTCTTGTATTTAATGGCACCGGGGCCAAAGAAGGAAGCACCGGATACGGCGCGGTTATCGGGCACACCGGCATTTAGCACCCACTGGTTATTAGTAAAGGTGAAGTCATCGAATGTATAGAAACCATCATACTGATAGCCATAGATTTTACCCATTGATTCGCCTTCCTTCACGATGAAGTCGATACCGGGACCGTTGGCGCCACCATACCATCCTGAGTCAAACAGAAGGGTTTTCTCTTCGCCCAAACGATCAACATTGTTTCTGTTGAAAGAGATGTTGAATCCGGCGTTGAAAGAGAAGTCACGTTTTTCGATAATACCGGCATTAACAGAGAACTCAACACCACGGTTTGAAGTTCTGCCGATGTTCTGCATCTGGAATCCGTAACCTGTACTGGTAGGTATGCGCGAACGAATCAACAAATCGCGTGTGGTATTGTGATACAGGTCAATAACTGCATCGATGCGCGAGTTGAACAATCCGAAATCAACACCAAGGTTGCGAGTCACGGTGGTTTCCCACTTCAGATTCTCGTTTGACATTACGTTGTCGGGCACAAGGCGCGACTGCTCAACGTTGTTAATATAATAATCCTTTCCGCTGGTAGCAGTAGAATAGGTAAGTTTCCAGAGGTCATCGTCGATCCGGTTGTTACCCGCCATACCTACACTCACGCGAGGCTTTAAGTTCGAAAGCCAATGTCTGGTGCCTTCCATAAAAGACTCCTCAGACATACGCCATGCAAAAGCAGCTGATGGAAAGTATCCCCACTGGTTGCCGGGCGCAAACTTACTGGAACCATCGGCTCTGAAAGTAAGTGTAAGAAGGTATAAGTCACTATAGTTATAGTTGGCACGGCCAAAGAATGAAGCCATGTGGTGCGGATAACTCTCGTTGCTTGAGATTGATTCCGGACGACCTTTACGCATGGCAGCAATAACCGCTTCGGGAGACATCTCCACGGCAAATTCACGTGAACGCATGGTTGTGCTCTTGGTCCAATCGGCATTTACTTCCTGACCCACCATCAGGTTCAACGAATGTACGCCATTGATTCTGTCAAGATCATAAGTCATAATGTTGGCAATACGGTAACCTTCGCTGTTTGCGTTGGAAATGATACCTATTGGGAAACCGGAACCCTGACTACGCGACTGAGAAGTGGTGGGACCAAATACACGGTCGGTGCGGCGGTCGGTAATAGAATAACCAGCCTCGAAACGATAAGTCAGGTTACTGAGTAATTTATAATTAAATGCAGTATTAACGTTGGTGTTGATACGACGCTGCTCTTCAAAATCGTCGTTGGCCACATCGATTGGGTTGTACACCGCACTTGAGTTTTCCATCTCCTCAAGCAAGGCCAAATCCACCTCATCGGTAAATGCCATCAGACCCATGGTAGGGCGAAACTGAATGGCATGGCGCAAACGGCTGGTTGATGATTGTCCTGAACTGGCCAAACCGGCACCTTCTACATTGGTATATGCCAAGCGGAAGTTAACTTCAAAGCTTGCCCTGTCGTTGATGTCGTTGGTGAAACGGAAGTTCACGTTGGTACGGTCGAAACCAGAACCAATCATGATGCCTTCTTCATCGGTGCGTGTCACGCCCAGATTGTATCTTGATGTTTTAGAACCGCCGGTGATGCTCAGGTTATAATACTGAGTGATAGCCTCACGTCCGAACATCTCTTTTTGCCAATCAGTTCCTTTTTGATAATCATAAAGGTCCAAATCCCTGTAATCACCAAAGTAACGGGTAAAGTCTGTGGCAGTGGTTCCACTTATTTCGCCTTGGAGCATTACAAACTCACGTGGACTTAACACATCCAGATACTTGGAAATCTTTTTCACACCCACATAAGAATTGAAAGAGACAGTGCTTTTACCTTCTGAGCCCGACTTGGTAGTAATAATAATTACACCGTTAGCACCGCGCGCACCATAAATAGCAGCAGACGATGCATCCTTCAGCACGTCGATACTTTGAATGTCAGATGGGGCAATGTCAGAGATAGATGCTACAGGGAAACCATCTACAATGTAAAGGGGCGCGTTGTCCTGAGTAACAGAGCCACCACCACGTACACGAATTTTCACCTCGGCATCGGGCGAACCTTCTGTGGTCGTAATCTGCACACCAGCCAAACGTCCGGTGATAGCTTCGGCAGCAGAAGCAACGGGGGCATTGCTCAATACAGACTCGCCAACAGAAGCCACCGAACCAGTAAGGTCTCGTCGTCTGGCTGTACCATAACCAATGGCCACCACTTCAGAAAGTCCAATGGAACTTTCAGCCATTATTACATTAATGGTACTCTGCGCGCCAACCGCAATCTCTTGCTCGTTGAATCCAATAAACCGGAAAACCAATACAGCATTGGCAGCGTCGGTTACCTGTAGTTGGTAGTTGCCGTCAAAGTCAGTTACGGTTCCCGTACCTGTTCCCTTGATTATGATATTAACCCCGGGAAGTGGATAATCTTGCGTATCCACAACCTTTCCGCGGATTAATCTGCTCTCCTGGGCAAATGCTGAGACCCCAAAGGCCCATATACCCACGAAAAATAGCAATTTTACAATTTCTCTTTTTCTCATAATAATATTGACTAAGGTATTACACCATTAAACTATTGTTTTGTATTAACAATTTGTTGCAGTACTTTTTATAAAAGTGAGTTCTATCTTCAAATATTAAGTTGTTAACAATGCTTTACTAACCATTCAGGACTACCCTTAACAACCCTTAACCTTTCTGTTGCAATTTATACACAAGCCATCTTACCTCGTGTAGAGTAATTATCGAATTTACGGTCACAAATTGACTCAAAACACCTGCCACAAACTCTCTAAACTCTATATGTCAACATCTTAACAAACCAGCAAAAATGTCAATTGCGGAAAAAAGTATGCAAAAACGTGTTGAAATCAATTTTAAAAATTAACAAAGAAACCTTGAAAAAGTATAGTCTCCGCTCCACTTTATCCGGCTTCAAAACGTGCATTACTTAACCACCCCTCCTACTTCTTCAGATACTTTGCCAGCTCGGGAAAGTTATCGCGTATACCGGCCACAACCAGATCGGCCACTTTAAAGGCACCATAGGCCGACAAATGCGTATCATCCACAATATTTGCCGTTAGATGCGTATATTCTGTGGTATCGATATGCAAATAAAGGTTTTTGGAGCGAAACTCGCCAAATCGCTGTACCATTTCAAAAGTAGATTGGTTCAAATCAATGATAACCACATCTTTCTTTTTAGCCAGTCGGCGAACGGCATCCGGATAGTCGCCATGTGTTTCAATGAGTTTACCGGCACTATCGAAACGACGGCGCACTATAGATGTGGTTAATACAGGAATGGCTTGGCGGCTGCGCACCTCATCAATAAAACGTAAAAGGTTGTTGGTATAATCGCCCCAGGCGGCAGCATACCGTGTGGAGTCTTCGGATTTTGCATCGTTGTGTCCAAAACCAAAGAACACATAATCGCCCGGTCTCAATTGGTCAACCAACAGCTCCCACCTGCCTTCATCGATAAAGCTTTTGGTGCTGCGGCCATTAACGGCATGGTTGTCGATGCGCACGCCGGTGTTAAAATAGAGTGGCAAAACCTGCCCCCAGCCCTTCTCAGGATTACCGGTGCGGTACGGTTTGTCGGCAATGGTGGAGTCGCCAGCCAAAAAGATGGTAATCTCATCATGCTGCGGTGCCTTACATCCATTCAGAATAAGCAATGAGACAAGCAAATAGAAAAAATACTTCATGTGTTCACAATTTGTGTTAACCATACATTTAGATCATAAACAGACCAAATGTGTAAATTCGAAAAAGATAGAGCCGGAGTAATCCGAAGATTTCCCGGCTCTATCATCATCACACCTAACTAGTTCAATACAACAGCATCTTTGGACGCACCACCTATGGTGATTACCTGAGCTGCCGGGTCTGCAAAGTCAGCCCTGTTGAGTTTAATATTTTCAGAAACAGCACCGGCCACCACAACGCCGGGTTTATTCTCTTTAGTATCAAATTGGAAATTGCTAACAGACACATTGCTGCTATTGAAAATAGTCAGTGCAGGGCCGGTCTCCTGAATAATTTTCACATTCACAAGCTCCACGCCATCCACATCAATCATGTTAAAACCTTTAGGCGCACGTATCACGGCATTTTCGAGACGCACATTCTGAAGTTTCATCTCCGGAAGTCCCATGAACAACGCTGCATTGCCAAATCCATTGGCCACCACATTTTTCACAAAGATGTTACGAAATGAGGGTGTTTCTTCGGTAACTGGTTTTGGTGCCACATCAGTGCCAATCAGGCCGGTACTACTGGTGCCATCATCCAGAACTGGTGCCAGACCTTCATAAAAAAGGTTGAAACGAATGGGCTCCGTGGGAATATCAATCATGTTAATGTTTGATATGTAGATATTTTCCACCACACCGCCACGTCCGCGGGTGCTTTTAAAACGGATGCCGATGTTGGTTCCCATAAAGGTGCATTCAGACACATGCACGTTACGCACGCCGCCCGACATCTCGCTGCCTACCACAAAACCGCCATGACCATGATATACCACATTGTTTTTTACAATCACATTTTCGGTAGGTATGCCACGCTGGCGACCCTCTTTGTCGCGTCCCGATTTGAAACAGATGGCATCGTCGCCTACATCGAAGTTGTTGTTATAGATAACCACGTTTTTGCACGATTCCAAATCGAGACCGTCACCGTTTTGCGAATACCATGGATTGCGTACGGTGAGATTACGGATGGTTAAATGTTCACACATCAGAGGATGAATGTTCCATGCCGGTGAGTTCTGAAATGTTGGGCCATCGAGCAGAACACGCTTGCAATTGATAAGGCTCACCATTACCGGACGCAGAAAATCCTTTACCTCCGCGTACTCCTCAAAAGTGTCGAAGATGGGTATGTTGTTACCATTGCCGCGCACATAACCTAGAGCTGCGCTCTCAGAAGGAAACCAATATGCGCCATCATCCACCAGGGCACCACCGGATTTGAGCAGGTTACGCCACTGGTTTGCTGTCATTTTAAAGCGCTTTACAGGGCGCCATGCTTGTCCATTTCCATCAAACACTCCATTACCTGTGAATGAAATATTCTCCAGGTCGCGGCCACTGATTGGCGACTGACAGCGCCAGGTCATGATACCTTCAAAGGTACTTTCCACAATTGGATAGAGGTCAAAGTCATCGCTGAAGCGAACCAATGCACCATCTTCCAAATGGATGTTGATATTACTTTTGAGCACGATGGGGCCTGTAAGCCAGATGCCGGCTGGCACAATCACACTACCGCCTCCTTTGGCTGTGAGCTTATCAATGGCTTCAGCAAAAAATTGGGTGTTAAGTGTACGGCCATCGGCTATAGCGCCTAAATCAGCAATATTGATGCGGTTATTGGGAATAACCGGTTCCTGAACAATGGGCATGTCGAACTCAATGTTGTCGTACACCCACGAATAATCAGGCCCTTTGGCTTCGGGACTGCTACATGCGTATGCCACAAAACCTAAAAGCAACAGAGACAGTAGTCTGTTGGTGAATTTTCTGATTTTCATATTCTTTCTGTTTTTATCTGTTTTCATGTAAAAATTCTATCTATAATCAAAAGGGATTGAGTAATCATTCCCCTCTATTTTCGTATCACCTTTAACCATGGATTCCAGCCATCGTTACCACTCAGCACATTTTCAACAGTGTATTGGGCTGCAACATCCTTGGTAAGCTGATGTGACCAAGTCACGCGCTCCGACGGAGCAGCACCGGGGCCGTGTGATTTATACTCGGCATAAAAAGCAGTCTGCTCGGCGTTCGGCTTGTTCCAGTTGTGCCATCCTGCCGGATGAATCAACTCATCCATGTAACAATTCAGAAAAACAGTCTGGGCATAATCGCGCCAGGGGCGTCCCAGGTAGACTGAATGCTTTGGTGCATCGCCAACAATGCTGCAATTGCTGAACACAAACCCATGTTTTGTATCCTGGTTGGTAGATGCTGCCGTAACATAACCTCTGTTTTTTGAGAAGATTTCACACTGCTCGAACCATGCAGTGGACCATCCAAAGATAAAATCCACCGTTCCCTCGATGTAACAGTTATAATAAAACTGGCGGCCCTCGGAGCCGTAAGGATATAGCGTATCTTGAAAGCCCAGAAACCGGCAATTATCAAACACCACGCGGTCGCCACTAATGCGCACAGCTACAGCCTGTCCCACAGGTCCGGCACTGTTCTCAAAGGTGATATTGCGTGCAGTAAAATCGTTGCCAAACAGAAAAAACCCCGACGACCCTGTTGTTCCCATCTCTTCGCCAAACCGGTTGTGCTTAGAGGCATAATCATCATTGGTAACAATTGTATTTTCAAGGCATTCACCAATCAGGGTCACATTGCTTTTTGATTCGGGCAATATCAGTTTCTCCTTGTATATGCCTTTGCGGATAAACAGGATGGTCTCGTTTTTTCGAAAATCAGGTACCGCCATTATCGCCTCCTGAATTGTGGAAAAATCACCACTCCCATCGGCCGACACAATAAAATAGGATTTTATATCTGTTGCAGCCACCATTGCAATTGTCTGCCATACCATCAACCCAAACAAAAAATATCGTCTCATTAAAACTACTTTTTAAAGATGTTCACAAATTATTCACAACACGCATTATCCATTAAATATCCATACATTCAAAAAACACATTAATCCACAGCATCCAACAAACTCATTTCGATGGAAGCCAGAATAAATGGTCCTACACCCTTGGGATCATTGTCTCTTATTGGCTCCGATATGTAATAATCGTAAGAGCCATCGCGATATGGGTTCCCACCTAAACCGGCCACAGCGCAACATTTTTCAAGCGAAATGGTGCCATCCTCATCAGTACGGATAAGATGGTTCAGAACGCCATCGTAACCCTTTTGGGCAAAATTGAGGAAATAGCTATCCAAATATCCCAATCGGACCGACTTGAGCAAGAAATAAGTTAGCATTACCGACGCTGTGGCCTCCTGGTAATTGCCTTCACGGTGCGGCTGATCCATCACCTGCCACCAAAGTCCGCTCTCTGCATCCTGATGCCTTATGATACCTTCGGCGGTGCGCTGCAAAATGCGTATCAACTCCTGACGCTTTGGGTGATCATTGGGAAACCATGAAAGCGCATCCACCAACCCCATCGCAAACCATCCCATGCTGCGACCCCAGAAATTGGGTGAAAGACCAGTTTCCGGATCAGCCCAAAGCTGGGTTTTACGCTCATCCCAACCGTGATAATATAGGCCAATGGCAGGATTATACATGTTGTTATCGACTATGATATATTGCAATGCCACATCGTTGAGCAGACAGCTGTCATTAAAAGTCACGGCATACTGAGCCAAAAAAGGTGCACCCATGTATAGTCCATCGAGCCACATCTGGTGTGGATAAACTTGTTTGTGCCAAAAACCTCCTTCAGAGGTACGCGGATGGTGTCGCATCTGTTCAATAAGCATGTTTATAGCGCGTAACAACTTTTCGTCGCCGGTAATCTGATAAAGCTCTATCAGAAACTTTCCGGGGTTTATCCTGTCTATATTGTAGCCCGTGAGCTTATAGGTGAGTATGGAACCATCGTCACTCACAAATTTTTCGGCAAAACCCTTTACATAACTGAGGTATTGTGCATCACCTGTTTGCTTGTAGAGGGCCATATAAGCACTCATCATCAATCCGTGAGTATATTCCCATTTGGGTGTTTGCCTAAAGTCAATCATCCAGGCCTCCGGGTTGCGCTTCATATCAGAATCAGCCATTTTTACTGCCCACTGAAGATAATCGGAGTGGGTAGCGGCAGGTTGCCGGCACGAAGTCATCAAACCAAATAAAAACAAGACACTTAAAATAAATACACAACACTTCATATCCTGAACCTTAAGCTGTTAAACACTCAAATTAATGCGCTTATATTTGTTTAGTATCACCAAAAACCATTAATAGAGGCTTGCGCCATAATTGCCATCGGTGCTTGTGGCATCCCAATTATCGAAACCACCAAGTACATTGGCTATTGAATATGCTGACGCTTCTGAACTGTTAAGTCTCCTTGCCCAATCAACCCGTTTCAAACAGTTAGCGCCTGGTCCAAAAGAGCCATATTCGGCATAAAAAACGAGTTGTTCCACCGCCGGTCGGTTCCAGTTGTGCCAACCCTCATCACGTATGTGGGCGCCCATCTCACAATTTATAAAAACCGTTTTGGCATAATCGCGCCAGGGACGTCCAAGATAGACACGATCCACCTCATCGGCAGCTGTTAAGCGACAATCCACAAACACGTAACCAAATTCGATATTGGCAGGCGTGGATGCCGCTGTGATGTAACTGTTTCGCAAACTGTGAAGGGTGCAATTGCGGAAAAAAGCAGTGGAACCACCAAAAATAAAGTCTGTTGTGCCTTCGATGTAACAATTGTCGAAAAACTGTCGGCTGTTTTCACGACCTGTATAAACCGTGTCTTGATGACCCAGGAACCGACATTTTCGAAATACTACCCTATCGCCTTCCACATGCACAACTACGGCCTGACCAACGGAGCCTGCGCGGTTTTCAAATGTGATGTTCTCAGCAGTAAAATCATTTCCTGCAATCAGTATGGTAAAGGAGTTGAATGTGTGCATACCATCGCGCTTCCCGGAAAAGTCGTCCCACGTAATAACTGTGGTGGCAGCATCTTCACCTTTGAGTGTAATGCCGGTCATCCAGACTGGGATGGCCACTTTCTCACGATAGACGCCCGGCTTAAGATGGATGGTGATTGGCCGTGGAGAAAATGCCCGTTGGGCATCTATGGCAGACTGAACCGTAGAATAATCGCCACTGCCATTGCCACAAACAACCACTTCAACCTTTTCGGCCGCATTAAGTGTTGAGAACGACATCGCCATCCAAAAGCCCACACAAATTATTTTACATTTAGTCAACATTCTGTCACCTTCTTTTTTGAGAACAGTTTTTTATTTTAATTAACTAATGCAAGATAACGAGCTTAAAAAGAAGCATAGAGGTATAAATAGACCAAAAAAGTGTAACAAATTGGTCTGTGGGTAACGTGGTCAAACTATCTAATCACTAATTAGCAACACTTTACGAATCAACAAAAAACTGCCGGACAAATTAACGCTGAAACGAAAGTAAAAATGAAAGCGCTCTAAAGGTCTAAATCATTAAAGAAATAAACCTTTAGAGCGCCTATTTTAAGACAAATTGCTACTTCAACACTTTTACAGAAACAGTCATTCCATCGGTAAACAGAACCTTCACAAAATAGACACCTGAAGGTAAATCAGCCATCCTGATGGCGGTTTTTGACCCGAAAACAGCCTTCTCCTTTACAATGCGGCCATCAGGCGAAATCACTCTGATGCGTGCCATTTCAAGATTGGCAGCAGACTTTAGTTGTAACACATCGCGAACAGGATTTGGAAACGCCATTACCAAATCATCAGCATTTCGCAAGAGAGGTGCGGAACTTGTGGGGTTATTCACCGTAAAGGTGCCACCACGAGAGGCGGTAGTGACCCCACCAATGGTACGAATGGTGTACTGGAACACACCAGCCTGCACAGGAGCACCACTAAAAATGGCATGTTTATTCACATAATCCATCATCACATTTATTCCCTCGGGCAACCCTTCCACATCTACACCCAAAGCATTTACCCATCTGAAATGAAATCCTGCAATGGATTCGCCCATATTAAGCGTCTGACTAGAGGAACCGGAACCATGCTTAACTATCTCTGCATTGCCATCAAACACATGGATATTGATTTCGAGGCTGGCGGTAGTGAGCCCACCTACTGTAGTCAGTCCAAACTTATAACTTCCGGTTTGAGCAATGGTTCCGGAAACAAATATCTCCTGATTAACGTTATCAATACTTACATCGATGCCAACAGGCAAATCACCTACAATAACATCCGCAGCACCAACCCAATCAATTACAATATTCTGAATTGGACTACCTGTGATAACAGACTGCGTTAAAAGATGGCTGTTTACCGGAAAAAAACCGGCTCCACCATCTATTTCGATCACGCCCGACTGCGTTACCACAGACACACCTCCGGTTGTAGATACAGTAAACTCAAACACGCCCGATTGTGTGGGCGTTCCACTGATTGTAACAGTATGATTTTCATTATCCACATCAACCACCAAGCCGTTTGGAAGACCTGAAACCACGACCGATGCAGCTCTCGTCCATGAGAATGAAACAGTCTCGATGGCATCTCCTGCCTGAATAGACTGGTTCACCATACCATTGGCTGTTAACTCGGGCGCGCCTCCTATCACATCATAAATATCCTCATAGTTGGCAACTCCGCTGGCATTCTTATCAACCACAATATGTTGAACCAGGCTATTGAGATAAACCTCCACGTTGGTAAACATACTGTGCAATGTATATGCTTTTCCATCATCTGGATTATTTGGATCCAGCCCATAAAGAATCTCCCAGGCATCGGGCATGCCATCGCCATCGGTATCAACCGGAGCTTCGTCTGCCTGATAAACTGGCCAGCCGTTCACATCGGCCTGAGAATCAATAAGACCATTGGTACTGCCGTTTGACCCTTGAAAAGTAAATGTTCCGGTTCGCGTTTCGTGAACGATGCGATCATCCACTGCATCGCGACGCAAACTGGCGCCTGCCCATGCCAACACGGCATCAAACGCATCAGATGCAGAATGCGTGGTTATCTGGCCCTTGGCAAACTCTATATTGGATCTCAACTCACTCTTATTTTTTGAAGAGGGATTGGGATGCACCCCCACCCAATTGTCGGTAGTTACTGATGAACTGCCATGCACGTAATTTCCATTCACATAAAAACTGCCCCACACACCGGCGGGCTGAGAATTGCCGCCATTGTCGGCATTGGGTTGCATAATGCGATACCGCACACCTGAACTTGTTGCCGGGCCATGCTTGTAGTAATTGTTAACCATGTTGTAACTTCCGCCCTCGCCTGCGTAAGCACTATTGCCTCCCCAGTTATAAATCACATTGTTTCTGAAATCAACCAATTCAAGATCGGGTCTGTTGGTATAACGGCTGCCACAAAAACGGGGATTGCGGCTGTCGTGATGTGCTATCAGGTTGTGATGAAAGCTCGCCTTTTGGCCACCCCAAATACCCATATATCCGTGCCGGCCTTTGTCGTGCACTGAGTTCCGCAAACTCTCAGACAACAAACACCACTGCATTGTAAAGTTTGCATTGTCGTAAAAAGAGGACGCCTCATCCGTTGCCCAACTCATGGTGCAATGGTCTATAATGATGTTGCTCTGGCGGCGTCCCCAAATGGCATCATCTTCAGTGGCTTTTTCATCGCCCATGCGAAAACGTAAAAAGCGGATGATGACGTTGCTGGCACCAACATAAACCGTATAATTTTTCAGGGTGATGCCATCGCCCGGAGCTGATTGTCCGGCAATGGTAAGATCTCCGTTTGAAATGCTTATGCGCGATTGCAGTTCTATTACACCTGAAACCTTGAACATCACGATTCTTGGGCCACTGGCAGTTACCGCTGCCCTGAAACTCCCGGGACCACTGTCGTTCAGGTTGGTAACATAAATCACCCTTCCGCCGCGCCCGCCGGTGGTAAACCTGCCAAAACCCTCCGCTCCCGGAAAAGCAATGGGTGCGCTGTTTATTTCCAAATCGGGCGTAGAAGACGCACTCGATTCAATCTGCAAAAGTGGTGAGACCAAAAAGGCACATACCAACCACATCCGCCACATCAGTAAAAATCTACTCATAACACGCATAATAAATTTCACATATCACACACTACTCCTCTAACTAATAAAACCTTAATCTCAAATCATCTTAGGCAATTCAGATAATCGGGATGAGACTAAAAACATGAAGATTACATGTTGTAAACTCAAAATTATATTTTATTGATGCAGCTTCAACATGCACCTGATATCTTAACCAGATACTCCCACCTAATTGAACAAAACAGCCACATCCGACCAATCAGTTAACGGAAATTATCAAGGTATGTTACAGAATAAATTTTGAACTGACTCACACGCTTGAACTGCGCACAACACTGGATTTTCATTGTTTATCAGATAAATACAAACACCAACATAAACAAATCAGCTAAGGAATGGAGAGTTGGCCATCGCATTTTTACACCATTCACTTTCAAAAAAGATTCGAACTTTGTCAGAAATTGATATTTTTACATGCTCTTTTTCGTATATTAACATTTAAATACACAGTACCAGAATATGGACCGAA
Source organism: Alkaliflexus imshenetskii DSM 15055 (assembly GCF_000517065.1). GTDB lineage: Bacteria > Bacteroidota > Bacteroidia > Bacteroidales > Marinilabiliaceae > Alkaliflexus > Alkaliflexus imshenetskii. The sequence continues at coordinate 627,879 of NZ_KI912105.1, forward strand.
AAAGAGAGCCAAACAGCGTTCCCTCTTACCACGCATTAATCACTATTTGGCAATAACAACGCCATACCTGGCCCGGTGTTTTAAACAAGAATTGCTTAATACCACAACTATCAACCATGCGAAGCAGAAAATTCCATACATATTACCATATAGTCGCCACGTTATCCACTGTTTTATTTATTCTGAATCTCCGGCCTGTCGGAGCGCAGGACATCCTGCGTTTTGAACATTTTAATACATCAAGAGGCCTTTCTCAAAACACGGTTTCGTCGGTATTATCTGATTCCAAAGGATTTTTGTGGATAGGCACCAACAATGGACTGAACCGCTACGACGGGAACAAGTTCAGGGTATTCATGAATGAGGAGAGGGGTCAGCAGAATTTCACTCACAACCGCATCGTGAAAATATGGGAAGACAGAAGGGGATTCATCTGGTTCGAAACACATGATGGTCATTACCACTACTTTGACCCGGTAACAGAACAGTTTAGGTCATTGGCAGAGTTGCTGCCCGGAAATGACGAAGGACATGCCATTTTCAGTGATTTCCTTCAATACTCCCAAGACGAAATCTGGATAGGCATGAAGTCCAGGGGCTTATTAAGGCTCAAATATGACAAAAATGAGCATGGCTACATAAAAACGCATTACACATCGAGGGGAATCAACTCCCTCTCCAATGAACAGGTGGCCTTTGTGCGAAAAGACACCAACGGTAACCTTTGGGTTGGAACACGCAAAGGACTTAACCTGATGGAAAAGGATAACATCAACAAACCCGGATCTGGTTTCGACCACTTGTTCATCACCCACAGCTTCACCTCATTTCTGGAAACAGCAACAGAACTGTGGTTTGGAACTTCGGATGCAGGGATACTCAAGTTCCAAAGAAGCCATCAGCTATATACGTATGCCAATCCGGAAAACACCCCTTCACTAAAATCGAACCACATTACGCATCTCCATATCACCAAAACCGGAACCATTCTGGCTGCACTGTACAACCAAGGTCTGCAAATATTCAACGCACGCCGCAACAATTGGGAAACCATTACAGTACATGGCTCGCAGGTAGACCAGATATATGAAGACCGGTTTGATTTGGTTTGGGTGACAACCGAGAACTTCGGAATTTCAAGTTTGCAAACAGATACCCGTCAAACAACCTATTTTCGCTTCTTCAACCCACAGGAGGGCACAGTGCCCGATGCCGAAAGACACGTGTTTTTTGAGGACAGCAAAAACAATTTCTGGATTGGCACACACGAAGGTGCACTGAATTTATATGACAGAAACAGTAAGCGCTTCGTCCATTTCAGAAACAATCCCGGCGATCCCAATTCCATCTCGTCAAACATCGTTCTCTGCATCACCGAAGACCACTCGGGTCAGCTATGGGTGGGAACTGGCCAATTTCAGGGTGGTTTGGAACGCATCATACTTAAGGAGCCGGCTTTTGACCATCTATTGCCCGCCGGCGAATTCAACCACATTTCGGACAACATCGTGCGCGCACTGTTTCAGGATGCCCAAAAACGCATGTGGATTGCCACCAAAGCCGGTCGGCTGCACGTGATGCAAAACGGAAAAACCGAGCACATATTCAACCGATTCACAACGCAGAACGAAATACTTTCCGGTGTAAACATCTACTCCATTTTGTTGGATGATGACGGACATCTGTGGCTTGGCTCCAAAGGCAAAGGCATCCTGGTTAGCAGGCAACCTCTGGCACAATACAATCAAATCAGAGACATCACCTTTTACAATTACCAACCCGTTGCAAACGATTCCACAAGCCTAAGCCATGCAAACGTGTATAGCATAGCAAAGGATAAGTCCGGCAAAATATGGATTGGAACTTATGGCAACGGCTTTAACCTGGCTCAAAAAAATCTGGACGGACGCTATAAGTTTCGAAGGTTCACCATGGAGAATTCTGACCTTTCCAGCAACCTGGTGCGCTATATACTTCCCGACAGCCAAGGCAGACTCTGGATTGCCACCGGCTATGGACTAAACCTGATGGAACACTTTCCTGACAGAACACAAACACCGCGTATCCGGAGTTTTTTTGCCGACCAAACATCTCACTCCATAAGTCTTAACGACATCATCCACCTCTATGAGGATTCATCGAAACGGATATGGGCAGCATCGTTTGGCGGTGGCGTGAACATGCTCACAAATCTGACTGATACGGATGCGTATTTCACCAAATACACGCAAATTAATGGCCTGAGCAACAACGTGGTGTATGCCATGCTCGAAGATGGTACCGGACACATCTGGTTCAGCACAGAAAATGGCCTTTCCAGACTCAATACCACCAACAACACCTTTGAAGTTTACAATTCAAACAACGGATTAAATTTCAACAGTTTTTCAGAAAACACCTGTATCAAAACAGACGATGGCAAACTGGCTTTTGGTGGCTTTTTGGGTATAGAGATGGTTAACCCCGACAAAATATCGCGATCCAGATGGCAAAACAGAGTAGAACTAACAGACTTTCAATTATTTAACAAGCAAGTACCAATTGGTTCGGACTCTCCACTGCGAAAAAGCATCGCCTACACAAATGAGTTAACGTTGCGACACTTTCAATCAAGTTTCAGCATCGAATTTTCTGCAATGGATTATCTGGATCCGGATAAAACGCAATACGCTTATAAACTCGATAACTTTGACCAGGACTGGAACATGGTTACCTCTGAACGTCGCGCCGTATATACAAATCTATCGCCCGGACGATATGTTTTCAGGGTAAAAGCCACAAACCGCGAAGGTGAATGGATTGACAGCGACCGCATTGTACGGATTCAAATCCTGCCGCCCTGGTATAAAACACAGTGGGCATTTATGGCGTATTCGGTGCTTCTTGTGCTGCTATTCATTATCGTTTTCTCCACAGTTTCAAAAATAAACCAATACAGGAACGAGCTAAAAGTGGAAAGGCGTGTTAACGAAATGAAGCTGAGATTCTTCACAAACATCTCACATGAAATCAGAACGCCACTTACCCTCATCATCGGCCCCATCGAGGATTTGTTGCGAAAAGAGAGACTGGACAACGCCGACAAACCCAAACTCGATATCATTCGCCGTAACGGCAAAAGAATGCTTCAGCTCACAAACCAGCTTCTGGACTTTAGAAAAATACAAAACAACCGGATGCGGGTCAAAGTATCTGAATTTGATATCGTTGAATTTGCCCGTAACATCTTCGAGAGTTTTGCACCCCTGGCAAATCATAAAAACATCGACTACCGGTTTGAGTCGGCCAACAACTCTCTGTTTGTTTGGGGCGACCCATCAAAGCTGGATATGATTATATACAACCTGATTTCCAACGCCTTAAAATTCACCGAGGCACACAAAAAAGTGACCATCAGTATCAAAGAGAGTGACGACACAATAGATTTCACAGTTTCGGATGAAGGCCGGGGTATTGCCCGCGAAAACCTACCCCATATTTTTGACCGCTACACCATCCTTAGTGGCGAAGAGTTGGCCGGAACGGGCATTGGATTATCCCTATCCAACGAGCTGGCAAAACTGCATCATGGTGAAATAAGAGTGGACTCTGAATCGGGCAAAGGAAGTACCTTTACGCTCCGTCTCAACAAAGGTAAAGCACATTTCTTAGACGATGAAAAAGTTGTGTGGACAGATAAAAAAGAGTCATCGGATACTGTCATCGCGGCCTCCGATGATAAAACTTCTGACATTCAGGAGTTGATATCGGAGCAACACTTTGACGAGAAAGAATTGCCAGGTAAGCCAATGGTAATGGTGGTGGAAGACAATCACGAAATAAGGGACTACATCTGTCAATCGTTAAGCCCTGACTTTAGCACATGCCAGGCAGCCAATGGAGAGGAGGCCCTTGCATTCCTCAACACACGCAATCCTGACATAATTATTTCAGATGTGATGATGCCGGTGATGGATGGTATGGAGCTCACCCGACAACTTAAAGACAACTTCGCAACCAGCCACATACCCATTGTACTGCTCACATCCAAATCATCGGTTGATGACCAGATAGCTGGCGTGGAACTTGGCGCGGATGCATACATCACCAAGCCCTTTAACTCCGACTACCTGAAAGCTGTCACCAAAAACCTGGTGGATCAGCGACGCAACGTAATTGCCAAATTCCGAGACAATAAAACCATTGATCCGGCCACACTAAAAGTCAACTCCAAAGATGAAGAGTTTCTGGAAAAACTAGTAGCCTACGTGGAAGAAAACTACTCCGAAGATTTTACCATTGAGCAGTTGGCCGATGTGCTCTGCGTGAGTAGAACCGTGTTTTACAACAAAGTGAAAGGACTAACCGGGCTTAGCCCCGTTGAGTTTGTGCGCCAGTTAAAACTTAAAATAGCTGCACACCTGCTCACACAAGGCTACAACGTTTCTGAAGCTGCCATTAAAGTAGGCTTTTCCGATGCCCGATATTTCAGCCGCCAGTTCAAAGCACTGTTTGGTTACCTGCCAAGTAAGCATGTGAATAAATAGTTGCAAAGCGGCACAAAACTTCAGTAATTTATGTTCGGTGTTTCCTGCTAAAGGGTGACAAGCGTACTATTCATCCGATGACTACAGACAAACCATGTGAGTCATCGGATGAATTGTATAATGCTTAGCCTTATCTTGTCTATCAGTCTAAATGTCTAATGGGGATTGCGGGCTTCGTCCTTGTCTGCCGACACAAAAGCTGATGCGAGGCACATAAATTACCCACAAATTCATGCAATCTCTTTATTGCCAATACCTTATATGTAGTATTGCAAACCTAGTTATTCTATGCGATTCTAAAATCTCCATCAATAAGTTCTACATTGAAATTCACTTTTGCTTTCAATGCTTTAAAAACCCGCAGAATTGTTTCAATTGTTACATTCTTCGCATTTCTTTCAATACGAGAAATTTGAGATTTTTGTACACCAATCATTTCTCCTAATTCGGTTTGGGTCAAATGTCTTTCTTTTCTTGTGCGTTTAATTACTTCTCCCAATAAGTCAAGCCGAAGTTCGTATTCATACTTATCCCTTTTCTCAGTTCCAATTTTTCCGAGATGTTTGTCTTTCAGCTCGTCAAGGGTATAGGTTTTTATTTTTTTTGTTGTTTCCATTGTTATTATTTTTTGCTTTTCTGTTCAAAGTACAACTTCATGATTGCTTTCACTTTCTCGATTTCTGTCTTAGGAATTTTGTCCGTCTTTTTAATAATTCCGTGAGTTGCAACTACAAGTGTTTCTGTCTTGTTTGTTTTATCCCAGAATGCAAATAGTCTATAATACATTCTGTTATATTTGGTTCTAAACTCCCAAATTTCATCTTCAAGTTTCTTGAACAGTTCAGTGTCGTTAAAATATTTCGACTTATCAATGTTGTAAATAATCTTTTCTTTTGTCTTTTCGTCAAGAATATCAAATAGTTCCCAAACTTCATCAAGTAGAATAACATCAAATTTCGATTTCATTCATCGTATTTTATTAACAACAAACATAAGCGAAAGTTCTAATATATGGAAACTATTATGCGGATTTTTTCCTGCACTATGTTTGCTAACTAATTTATAAAGCAGGATTTAGACGCGAACAGTATTGATTTTTGACAGATTGAATAATTGAGGAAGATGATTAGATTTATCTTTTTCTCCGTATTTTTTCCTGCTAAAGGGTGACAAGAGTAAAATTCATCCGATGACTACAGACAAACCATGTGAGTCATCGGATGAATTGTATTAAACATCAAAATTTCTGGGCTACGGAACCTCTAAATTAAGCTCCAATCAAATAATACACCTTTTAAAACAATTCATGACACCTGCTGCTGATTTGGTTAGCTTAAATTCGCATTTATTAACACTGCCAAACAAATCAATTATGCGAAAGTTTACTTCCTTTTTATTTCTGGCATTATTGGTCACACTATTGAATGCCCAAGACAGAGAAACCATTGTGAGTTGGACCTTTTCAGGCGCCCTCACCCCTGAGCAGATGCTCCCGAACACATCCGGAACCGGAAGCGGCAATTTCTATTTCACATCCACACATGCAACACCGGCGACATCGTTCAACAACACATTTGGGCGTCCGGCAGTGCGATTTAACAACCATCTGGCCCATCCCGATGACCTTATCTGGCATGTGGCATTTGATGCCACCGGTTATAAAAATATTGCGCTTAGCTCTTATCTATGTGGCAACGGAACCGGAAACCGTGGCGAGGTGAACCTCGATTATCGCATTGGAAACGGTGATTGGACAACCATTAAAACGTTTCCGGCCGATATGGTACTCCGAGACAATCTCTCAAACGAATATGCCGTATCGGCGGAGGAGTTTAATGGCGTGTTGGACGACCAGGTGTACATCACACTTCGCTACCGCGAAACGGGCACGCCTCAGCTCTTTCGCTCTGCCATTGCCGATATCGTAATTACAGGTGAAAAAATGACCGATGCAGCAGTGCATACCCTCGAGGTGACATCCAACAATACAGCGCTTGGCACCATCGACATCCGACCTATCGTTTCGCTCTATCGCAACAATCAGGCCGTGGGCTTAAAGGCAAATCCCGTCCTTGAGGCCCGATTCACGGGCTGGTTCGATGCCGATGACAACTTACTTTCTGAGGATGAATTATTTGTATTTCGCATCCACTCTGCCATCTCCATTGTGGCTCGCTTCGAGTCACAAATTGTTTATGAATTTATTGCAGAGGTGGACCAAATCAAAGGTACACTCATCCAAAGCCCTCGCACCGATAACAACCAATACGCCGAAGGCACTGAAATCACCCTTCAGGTAGAACGTAAATTTGGATATACCTTTAACCGATGGTCTGATGGCAATACCGACAATCCCAGAACCATAGTTCTGGATAGCAATAAAGCCATCTCGGCCATTTTTGACGCGGTGACTACGCACCAGTTCAACCTTAATATTGAAGGCAGCCAATGGGGTAAAGTCCAGGTTAGTCCGCAACCCGTAAACGGTAAATATGAGACTGGCCAGATAGTGAACCTAAAGGTGGTTCCCAACGCCGTGACCTCATTCAGCTACTGGGAAGATTTGACCACCAACACCGAGCGAATCATACAGATAAACGAAGACATTACACTTACAGCTACCTTCGATGAAATTCCATTTATTGTAGGATGGGATTTTGTCACCCAGGAACCACGCACTGGTCGCTCAGGCGATTACTATGCACAGACCGACAATGTGGGCAGCATCTCACTCTATCGCCCCGATGGCACAACGGTGAACTGGCTGGCCAATACAGGGAGCTTTTCACCAAGTCTTGCCTGCATCCGCTACTGGACGGCAGAAGCCAGTTTTGCCACGGAAAAACGTTATTTACAGGCATCGCTCTCTACCGTCGGATATAAGAACATTGAAGTAAAGTCCCTGGCTGGTGGCAACTACCAACTGCATTCGGTGCAGATTCTCTCCTGGTCAACAGATGGAGAAAACTTTCATGAGCTGAACCGTGTAGACCTTACCGATGTTTACAACAGTGGCTGGAAGCCGCTTAATGCCACTCTGCCCCAGGAAGCCGAAGGACTAAATCGCATTTATCTGCGCTGGCATGCCGATGCCAACAGTCCTGTGCTTGGCACTGGCAACGATGGCACTGCCTTTACTCAGATTTTCATCTTTGCCGACAGCAACGTGACCGACGACACTGTAGCGCCGATCCTCATTTCAACTGTTCCGGCCAATGGGTTCGAGGGTGCTTCGGCCAGTGGCTCCATCGTGTTGACGTTTAATGAGCGCGTGAAAGCAGGTCAGGGCGATGCCACACTCGACAATGAGGTACTAACGCCTCTATTTGGCTCAAAAACGGCCACATATCAATACGCCGGACTTGATTACAACACCGAATACACCTTTTTTGTGCCCGATGGCGCCATCACTGATATGGCAGGCAACACCTTTGAAGGCGTTGCCATCACCTTCCGAACAATGGAAAGGCCGGAACCCATCAAAAAGCTGTTTGATTTTGTGGTTGCCAAAGATGGTTCCGGCGATGGCATCACCATCCAATCGGCTTTCAACGCTGTTCCGGCTAACAACAATTCGCCATTTTTAATTTTCGTGAAAGATGGTGTATATAATGAGCGACCATCATTGCCACAGGGTAAAAACAAGGTGAGCCTCATAGGTCAGAGCCGCGATGGCGTAGTTATTACATCCAACTACTACAGCGGATTAACAGTTGACGGCGTTACCTATACCACCTCAACATGCCAGACGCTCGAAATCATGGCCAACGATTTCTATGGAGAGAATTTCACCGTACAGAATACGGCAGGCATCAATGCCGGACAAGCGGTGGCCATGAAGGTGTATGGCGACCGCTGCGCATTCAAAAACATCAAACTCACAGGTTATCAGGACACCCATCTCACCGGGAATGGTCGACAGTATTACGAGTCGGCCCATATCCACGGAACCGTTGATTTCATCTTTGGTGGCGGTGATGTCTTTTTCAATGAGTGCCTGCTTTATCTGGAAGCCAGAACCACCGGCAACGTCATTGTAGCGCCAAGCACACAGGCTGCCAACCAGTGGGGGTACGTGTTTTATAATTGCACCATCGATGGCGATGCTGCCACTCAAAACAACAACTATCACCTGGGACGACCCTGGCAAAACGCGGCACGTGCCATTTACATCAACACGCGAATGAACCTCGTCCCCGTGGCAGAAGGATGGCGCAACATGAGTGCATTTCCGGCGCTTTTTGCTGAGTACAACAGCATGACGGCCAATGGCAACCCCATAGACCTGAACAACCGCCGCGACAACTACACGGTGAATAGCGAAACGCGTACGGGTTACCAAACTGTAATTACCGACACAGAAGCCGCGCAATATACCATCGGCAATGTACTTTCGGGCAACGACCAGTGGACGCCCCTGCCGCTGACTGAGAACAACGCAAAACCAGAGAATGTGAAATTTGCCAACGGCACAATCACCTGGGATGCAGTGCCATACTCCATCTGTTACATAATTATTAAAGATGGAGAAGTGACAGGATTCACCACCTCAACCAGTTTCGAGGATGAAACGCTCAAAGCAACCTCTGTATCGCACGATTACCAGATTGTTTCGGTGAGTGCTTCCGGAAGTCTGAGCCCGGTATCAGAGAAGGCATCTGCCGCCACTTCCATCAAACCGCAAAAAATAAATCTGACCTCGTGTTATCTGCAAAATGGTGAAATTGTGGTTGAATCCTCAATGCCATCGGCTGCTGTAACCATCACCAGCACCTCTGGTGTGGTTGTGGTGCGTGAAAGCAAAGTGACATTCCCTGCCAGATTCAAAGTTCCTGCCGGCATCTACATTGTGACAATTCAATTTGCCAACAAAACTGAATCGCACAAAATGATTGTCAGATAATTCTGAAACACCATTGAGCTTTTACATATTAAGGGTTTCACTAGCAGTGAGGCCCTTAATTGTTATACGCCATTTATTAGAACCAAACCCAATATCCCATATTGGGATTTAAGGGAAGATTTTATATCTTTGTGTTATGAGAATTATTGCCTTTAGAACTCTAAGAGAGTTTTATGAAAAACCAGAATACTCTGATTCCGAGGTTTCATTGAGAGCTTGGTACCATGATGTTAAATCGGCAGAGTGGAAAAACTCAAATGAATTGAAAAAGCAATACAAAAATGCAAGCATTATCGGAGATGGCAAAATAGTTTTCAACATAAAAGGCAATGATTACAGACTGGTTGTTGCAATTGACTATGAATTTCAGGTGGTTTTCATCCGATTCATTGGAACTCACAATCAGTACGATAAAATTGACGCAAAAACGATTTGACTATGGACATTCGACCAATAAAAACAGAAAATGATTACAATGATGCCTTACGCAGAATTGAAGAATTATGGGGCGCTAAAAAAGATAGTCCTGATGGTGATGAGTTTGAGTTATTGGTAACTTTAGTTGAATCTTATGAGATGAAACACTATCCCATAGCTCCGCCTGACCCAATTGATGCCATAAAATTTCGTATGGAGCAAATGGGAATGACCAATGCCGATATGAAAAAATATCTTGGAAGTCAAAGTCGGGTGAGTGAAATCCTTAACAAAAAAAGACGACTCTCTTTGGGTATGATAAAAACACTTTACAAAGAATTGAAGATACCTGCAGAAATTCTATTGTCCTGATAAACTTAAAAACGGCGTGCATCAATATTATATAAAACTAACCTAAAGGTTCTTGTTTGCTCGTATCAAGCAGATTAACGTTAGCCATTCTATTAAGGGTTTCACTAGCAGTGAGGCCCTTAATTGTTATACGCCCAACCGCCTCTATTCTACCTCTCATCAGTAAAAGTGAGTTTTTTGTGTGGTGGAATATTTTGAAAAATTAACATTCTATTCAATTTTTGTAACAAATCTTCAAAATCCACCAAAATGAAAAAAATCTATCTCACATTTCTCACTGCATTTCTATTAATTTCAATAAACACCTTCTCGCAGGATTGGGAGTTGGTTTGGGCCGATGAATTCACCAACGGCATTAGTGAGGACTGGGTATTCGAAATTGGCGACGGATGTCCCAACCTTTGCGGGTGGGGCAACAATGAACTTCAGTATTACCGTCGTGAAAATGCCACGGTGGAAAATGGTATGTTGGTAATCACAGCTAAAAGGGAGAACTATGGTACGCGCCAGTACACATCAACCAGAATGAAAACTCAAGGCAAAGCCTCATTTACCTATGGCCGTATTGAAGCCCGGATGAAACTGCCTGCATTTCAAGGCTCATGGCCCGCATTCTGGATGCTGGGCGAAAGCATCACCTCAGTAGGCTGGCCTGCTTGCGGCGAAATCGACATCATGGAGCAAATCAACACTGATAACAAAACCCATGGTACCATTCATTGGCACAACGGCTCTGGCTATGCATCTTACGGAGGTGCCACCTCCTTTGACGTAAACGTGACCGATTTCAATGTATATGCCATTGAGTGGGATAAAGACAACATCAAGTGGTTTGTGAATGGCACCCATTTCTGGACGGCCAGCATTGCCAACAGCATCAACAGCACCGATGAGTTTCATCAGCCACATTTCCTGCTCTTAAACCTTGCCATTGGCGGTAATTGGCCCGGCACTACCATCGACAATACGGCATTTCCGGCTAAGATGGTGGTTGATTATGTGCGCGTATATCAAAAAGAAGGTGATGACAACGGCACCACACCAGAGCCAATGGAGCCTTTACAAATAGAAGCCGAAAGCCATGGCTGGTCAAACGGCATTAGTGACCACCCCACCACCGACGAAGGTGGCGGTCAACACATCCGTTTTAATGCTGCAGGAAATTGGGCAGCCTATCATCCAGTCAACATTACGCAAACAGGCGAATACCTAGTGGAATTTAGAGTAGCCGCGGAAACCGCGGGTGGGAAACTACGCTTCGAAGCTGCTTCGGGCACCATGCTTCTGGCAACACTTGACATACCATCAACCGGCAGCAACCAAACATGGACCACCATCAGCCAAACCATTACGCTTAATGCCGGAAGCTACTCTTTTGGTCTCAACTCTCCGGTAGCTGGATTTAATCTGAACTGGTTTCGCATAAGTCCTGTGGTAGCCAATAACATCCCAAATCAGACACTAAACAAAGCATTACATATCTATCCCAATCCATTGTCTGGCAGCGAATTTCGAATAGATGCAAATGACATCAACTTGTCGAACGGCCGACTCTCGATGACTACCCTCGATGGCCGAGTGATTTTTCAAAAACAACTAACCGGTAACAACGAACACATCTCCCTTCCAAATCACACCGCGAAAGGGGTATATATTATCTCCGTAGAACTTCAGGATGGCATATTATCCGAAAAAGTGGTGGTGAATTAAACGTATTTACGGTTTGCAATATGACCAGTGGCAGAATGCGGGCGACATCCCTGTCTGCCGTTACAGAACTTAGTACGGGGTAGAACTTTTCAAGCTACCATTGCGCCAGCCATTGGTTATATTGCGTGCTAACGGTTCAGACTTTCTTTGCTAAGTCCTTTTTCAAATTCTGCCGGTGTTAAAATTTCTGCTGTTTTGAACGGATTAAGTGCTAATAAATCTTTATCACCTGTTACCAAATAATCAGCTTTCGAATAATCAATCAAGTCTAAAAGAAAATTGTCTTTGGGGTCTCTATTTTTAAAATGTGTTGGCTTTATTTCAACCTTTAACGCAATAGTCTCTAATAATTCAACTAATTCTTTAACGCTTTCTTTGGGAAAGTACTTTTTTAATTTTTCACGATTTGTTACAATTTTGATTTCAGTCAGAAGTTGATCAGTAGTAACAATGATTATACTGCCGTCAGAAATGTATTGCTTAATTTTAATCAAACGTCTACCAATCAAGAAACTAATCCAAACATTTGTGTCAAAGATGACTTTAACTTTTTTGTTTTTCATAAATTTCTTGTCTTACACTTTCCACTTCTTCGTCTATGGTTTTAATGTCAAGGTCTTTAGTTTTAAAAGTCTTTAATAAACGTGACAACTTTGAGTCAATAACTTCTCTTTCCAATTCTTTTGTCAACTTTACTTTTTGTTGTTTTGGAAGCTGTCTAACCAAAGAGAGGATTTGCTCAAATGTAAGATCTATTTGCAATGCTGTTTTCATTAATCAAGCTTTATTAGTTATTCTCCAAATTTACAAAATTATCATTGTAGAAGCCAATTTTCATTAAGTTCTTGTTCTTCTTAGCCTGACCGCTAACAGGAGCTTAAACATCTGTATGTCCAACGTAGTGATGGGATTATAAACCTGGTAAGGCGACTGCCGCACAACCAAAACTTCTGCGTTCTTCGTATGTTCGCAGGTTACCAGGCTCTAAAGTCCCAACACTTCAATGGCCAACCCTGAAAAGAAGATGACCAATCCGGCAATTGAATGACTATACTTCTCTATTGGTTTGAAGGAGACAAAGCTCAAGCCATAAGCAGTCACCCATACCGATGCCAACATGGTTAACAACGTGCTGATGCCAAACACAGCCGACACCGTTATCAACGCGCCCATGCTCTCATTGGCTGCCGGGTACATCAACACAGGAATAAGCACCTCACACGGGCCCAAAACAAATAAAATAAACAACACCCAGGGGGTAATCTTCTTTTGTGCCCCTTTATCTGGTGCTGTATGCTCCTTTTTTCTATACCAATGCCGTACGCCCCATATTGCGTAAGCCAAGCCAAAGGCAATCAAGCCCCAGGCGGCCAGATTTCCTCTGAAATCTTCAATATGTATAAGGCTCTCTACCTGCGAACCAATGGCAATACCGGCCATGCCAATCACAACAGAACTTAAAACATGTCCCACGCCACAAATAAACGTGAGCCAAAGTGTACGTGAAATATTCCACTCACGAGCCTTACCAATGGCCACAAAAGGCAAATAGTGATCGGGACCAAGAATGGTATGCACAAACCCCAACGAGGCAGCTGTTACAAGTAATAGTTGAAAATCCATAGATTATAAACTTATAAGCAAAACATAAAAACCGCCCCAGATGTTCTCTAGGGCGGTTTTAACTAAATTATAGAACCAATATCTTTAGTTAATGTATGCATCATTCTGAACCAAATTCTCATTAACATCTAATTCACGTTGTGGAATAGGTAAAACAAGCCTGCCATCATTCCACTCTAACACCTGTCCTGCCCAATCAGAACCACTCGGAGCAACTACAGAACCTCTAAATCGTCTTAAATCATGTAGTTTATGCCCCTCAAAGGCTAATTCTCTGTATCGCTCGTCACGAATATCGTTTAACGTTAATGTAGCCAAAGCAGTAGCATTAGAACGAGTTCGTATGGCATTAATATCAGCAAGAGGCTCAGCACCAATACTTGAACCATTTCTGAAATTTGCTTCTGCTCGCGTCAAAATCATTTCCGCAAGTCGAATTACGGGAATATTTGCATCATACTTACCCCATTTACTCGACATCACATTACCCGCATCAGTGCCAACCCCCACATACAACATAGATGGTACATCAGAGATTGATCCAATTTCAGGATTATCGGTAATTTGAACACGTAAATCTTGCGATTCAAATAAATCGAAAAATGAGGACGAAACGTAAACATCACCTCGACCCAAGCCGGGTAGACTTGCAAAAAAAGTGGTAATTCCATCATTGCTTTGCCCTGCATTACTCTGGGCGTTTTGATTAATCATAAAAACATCCTCAGAAGTATAGGAGTCACTATTAAATGCAGATCGAGGATCACCATGCAACGCCGCATACCCCCCAAATCTTGAAACTACTAAATTAGACTCATTGGCAGCAGCCTCCCAATTACCCATGGACAAATATACGCGTGCCAGAAATGCAGCTGCTACAGTAGATGTTGCACGACCTCCATTAGCACCAGAAGTTGTTCCTATACCTCCTAAAAGAGTTTTAGCATCATTCAAATCTTCCAGAATTTGAACATATACTGCATCAACCGTTGCACGAGAAACAAGATTCTCATTAGTTATGGACTTAGTAGGTGTTAACACTAACGGCACCCCTAATTGAGTATTAGATTGGTTAAACTCATACGGCAGTGCATAAAAGCGAACCAATTCAAAATAAATGATTCCACGCAAAAATTTGGCTTCACCTTCTACTCGTGCTCTGTCTCCTTCATTTACAACCTCCAGATTCTCAATCACGTTATTGGCCATATCAATAGCCTGATAACTCCTTAACCATTTATTGGTTATTGTTGCATCATTGGGATCCATAGATTTCCAGTTCATTTGACGATACCCAAGAAAAGTACCAATCCAACTTAATTCTCCTGAATTTCCTACTAAATCACTATGAAACACACTTGTACCAGCATAAAGCTGCGGCCCTGCTATTCGTTCATAAATACCATACAAGGCATTTACCACTCCACTATGGCTATCGTAAACAGTTTCATTACTAACTGATTGTTGTGGCTCAATATCGAGAAACCCTTCACAGGAATATGATACAAGACCCAACCCGATCAACCCTAAAAACATATATATACATGAACTTTTCATAAGCTCCTTAATTAAAATGTTAATAAAAGCATTCATCTTAGAATGTCATATTTAAACCAAAGGTTAAAGTGCGTGGCTGAGGGGCAGTATAAAAATCCCATCCTTGACGAATATTACTGCTTTGAGTAGTTGCATCAGCTGTTCCCGGAGAGCTAGCCTCTGGATCCCAGCCTGGATAATCTGTTATGGTTAGTAAGTTATATGCTCTGGCAAAAACTCTTACATTCTCTAAACCACCTCTCTGAACAATTCGTTTTGGAATTGTGTATCCAAGAGAAACCTCTTTTAGCCTAATATATGAGCCATCAAAAATTAACATGCTAGAGGTTCCATATCCATTACCCTCATAAAATCTTGGTTGTGGATACTTTGCATTATCTCCAGGTTGTCTCCAAATGTTTTCATAAAACTCAACAACCTGATTGTCAAACCAAGAAAAACCATCTGCTTGCCATTGTCGACCTTGATTAAAAATATCATGTCCATAAACAAATTGAAACATTACATTTAGATCAAAACCGGCATAACGGAATGAGTTAGTAAAACCACCCCAGAAATCTGGGTTTGGATCACCAACAATACGATTAGCTGCAGCGGAGAGACTAGTTGTTGTTTCATCCCCTGTTTCATTCAGGTAAAACAAAGCATCTCCATTTGTGGGATCAACTCCGGCAAATTCTTTTGTGTAGAAGACACCAATCGGCTGACCTTCCATAACACGCCAGATGCCTGAAGAAATAACTTGACCATCCAAATTCGTTATTTTATTTTTATTAAATGTAATATTGAAATTTGATGACCAGCTGAAAGGCCCCTCAATATTAACGGTATTAAGAACAAATTCCCACCCTTTGTTTTCCATCTCCCCAACGTTACGGTATACTGTTGAAAAGCCAGTGGTACCAGGTATTTGTACGTTTAGTAACAGATCAGTTGTTTTTTTGAAGTAATAGTCAATTTCGCCTGTTATGCGATTATTAAAAAATCCAAAATCCACTCCTACGTTAGTCTGGGTAGTGGTTTCCCACTTTAAATCGGGACTTGGTATAGAGGAAGATACCATACCAGACAAACCAGCATAATTACTTCCCATATACAACCCACGTGCAGCAAAGTTGTCAATTTCGGAGTTTCCTGTTACACCCCAACTAATTCTGGGTTTTAAAAAAGATAAAAAGTCATTATTCAAGAGAAAATCCTCATTAGATGCTATCCAAGCCAAAGCTGCTGAAGGAAAGAAACCATAACGATTGTCTTTACCAAAACGTGATGAACCATCAAATCGTCCACTAGCATCAATAAGAAAACGCTCCATCACTTTTAAGTTGGCTCTTGAGAAGTATGAGTTATAACGATAACCGGTTCCGCTTGACGTAGCATTGGTAATTTCAGAGGCACTTGCAATACGCTTAAAATTATCGTTAGGAAAACCCTTCGCTGATATTGCAGCAAAATCAAAATCTGCCTGTTGCAAACTATTTCCTAACACCACGTTAAGATCTAAAACAGGCGATAACTTTTGATTGTAAGTAAAAAAACTTTCGAGGTTATAAATCTTTGAATTCACGGAACGATCATAAGCCTCTCCTTCAGGCCCACCATCGTTGGTTAATCGACTTCGATACTCTATTTCTCGCTGATTCAACAAATCTACTCCTGCTTCAGTCCGGAAGCTCAACGATGGTAAAATATTGATTTGGGCATAAAGATTACCGAAATTCCTGAAAATTTCAGTATTCGACATATTATGTTTACGCACTATCAAACCATTCTCGTATAACGTATTAGAGTTAAGCTCACCAGTATTTGGATTATACTTTGGGTTTAACGGAGGTAGCGCAACCATTTGCAGAGGTGTAGAGAATGCATTGTCATTAGCTACCCTGAAGTTTCGGCTACGTACCAAATTCATATTCATACCAAAAGATACATTATCAGTTGCCTTTTGATCTAAATTTAAACGTCCACTAATCCTGTCGAAAGAATTACCATTTACGATGGAAGTTTGATCTACTGTGGACAAACCTGCATAAAATTGTGTCTTTTCGTTTCCTCCACTTGCGCTAAAATCAAATTGCTGCATAGATCCACGTCTTAACGCTTCATCCTCCCAATTTGTGTCAGGACCTTGTGATAAGTCGCTTGGATTGAGAGGATCTCGCCAATAGTTTAACCCCCAATCTAAAGCATCAGTCCAATCATCCCAAATAATATAGGGTTCATTTGATCCTCCTGCCACATTGGAGTAAGCTAACTCAAAAAGATCTAAATATTGAGCTCTATTTAAGAAATTCACTTTATTTGCTGGTTCACTAATCCCGATTTGACTCGAAAAATTAAATGTGGTTCTACCTGGCTTTCCCCTTTTTGTGGTGACTAAAATTACCCCATTAGATGCTCTGGAACCGTAAATTGCAGCAGCAGACGCATCCTTAAGCACCTGAATAGATTCAATGTCATTGGGATTTAAATCTGCAATAGGGTTGGTAGGTTCATTATTATTTGCACCAAGGTTCTGCGATTGGACAGGCATACCATCAATTACATACAAAGGCTGGTTACTAGCAGAAATTGATGAAGCCCCACGAATTCGGGTTCTTACGGCCTGCCCAAGTTTTCCACTACCTCCTACAACATGTACACCTGCTGCACGCCCTTGCAATGCGGACTCAAATGTAGGTGCAGTGTTATCTGCAATATCAGATGCTCTTACAGAAGCTATTGAACCAGTTAACTCTGCCTTTAATCGTGTTCCATAGCCAATCACAACTACTTCACTTACAGCTATGGCATCACTTGCGAGAATCACATCAATTACGCTTCTTCCGGCAATGGGTTGCTCCTGTGAACGCATACCCACAAATGAATAAACAAGCGTCTGCGCATCGGCAGGTACGTTGATTGAGTAAGAGCCGTTTACTTGTGTTACGGTACCAATGGTGGTTCCTTTCACAAAAACCGAGGCACCCGGTATGGGCATGCCATCGTCACTCCCGGTAACTGTTCCGGTAATGGTCCTGGTCTGAGCCATTAAGGCTGTGAGCCCACAAACCAGTACGAACGAAAGCGCCAATAGAACTTTCTTCATAAAGTCAAAGGTTTAAATTAATAAATAGGATAATAGAAATGAATTTTCTCCATTTCACTGATATTCAACAAAAGAAATATACTAAACTCAATTTAGAATAGTTTTCCAACTCTCATTTTTTGTCTTTCAAGAATATTTTGAAACTCTTAAAAAATGACTAGTCACTAAAAAACTGACTTAAATTGACTATAAATCTACAAAGAAATGAGTAATTAAAACAGTTTTCCTTACGTTTTTTGGCAAAAACACTGATATTTTTTATAAAATATCAACCAACACACCTTTTTTTAGTACAACTAGCAAGAAAAATATTGAATTAAATTAATCCAACAGAAAATACAATGACAGAAAAGGACTTTGAAACAGATGTTTCAAAGTCCTTAATCTTAAAAAATACTTTTACTTAGTAACCTGGATTTTGCTCCAGCAGAGGATTCACGTCTCTAGCTGCATCAGGAATCGGATATACCAAATCACGTGTTGTACGACCTTTAGACTCAAGATATACTAAAGCCATCGATTTATTTGGATTAGATTGAGATGGAGTTCTCTTCATGTCAGTCCATCTTGTGCCTTCAAAAGCTAACTCAACCCTACGTTCGTGTATGATTTTATGCAAATCTAAGGTAGTAAGCGCTGCTAATCCACGTTTCTGACGTACGGCATTAATTCTCCCAAGAGCTACTTCGTCAGTTGAATTATTTGATATTTTGAACTGCGCTTCAGCAGAAATAAGATACATCTCTGCAATACGAGATACGATAAATGGAGAGGAACCATCACCTGGATCACGAAACTTCTTTGCAAACCATTGCCAGCTAGGATTTGTAAATGCGGTAGGAATATTTACAACAGACGCATCTTTACGAGTATCTCCTTCTTCATACGCTTCAATTAAAGACAAATCAACAGGAAGTTCAGCCCTTCCACTGCCAACCATACTTGAATGCCTTAAAAAGAATCCCATAGAGTTTGTTCCATCTGTGGCTGTGTGGTTAATATAAAAAATGTGCTCTTTATCGTTATTTGCCTTTACCCATATATTATCATAGTTATCACTTAAGGCAAACAAATTACTGGCTATAACCTCATCAGCTAGTCTTTTGGCCTCGCCATTATTCCCTCGTATTAAATACACTCGCGATAATAAAGCTTTTGCAGCCTCCTTTGACACTAGAGTTGGGCCTTTATATGCGGCTGCATTATTTACAGCAAACACTAAATCATCGATTATATATTGCCAAACATCAGCCTCAGAACTTCTGGGAACGATTTGCATATCTGGATCTCTTGATTCAATAATGGGAACACCGCCAAATAATGTAACCAACTTGTAATATGCATACGCTCGCAGATAACGTGCTTCACCCTCTAATAGCTTCTTAGATTCTTCTGGAATTGCTGTCGCAACTTCAAGTAAATTAACAACATCGTTAGCAGTCTGTATAATAGAATATGGACCATTATAATAACGTAATGTTAGTACATTATTAGTTAAAATGGCATTATTATCAACTTCACCGTGTTGAAAGAAAGTTGCCCTATATACAAGATTGTCAGAAGATAAATCTTCAGTAAGGAAACTTAAATAAAAGAACGTTATTGGATTTCGCCATGTTGCATAAACACCATTCATTAACAGTTGAACGTCATCACTGGTAATTGTATTTGGCGTAAGCTGGTTTCTAGGAAATACATCCAACTCATCTTCGCATGAAGTAATAATACCTCCAAAGATGATAAGAAACAATAAATATTTAAATGCTTTCATAGTCTAATTGATTAAAAGTTTGCAGTGATTCCAAACTGAACAGTTTTCATCTGAGGAATGGCTCCTTGGTCAACACCATAGTTCGCTACAATAGTCTCTGTTGAAATCTCAGGATCAAATCCAGTATACTTAGTGAAAGTCAACAAGTTCTGACCAGAGACATATACACGAACTGAATTCAAATTGATACGTTCAGTGTACATCTTTGGGATTGTATATCCAAGAGTAATATTTTTTAAACGCACGTATGAAGCATCTTCGAGAAATCGAGAACTTCTTTGAGTATTAAATGTTCCTTGAGTTCCTGCTATCACTCTTGGTTGCTTAGCATTTTGACCAGGCGTTGTCCATCTGTCATCGTAAATATCCTGAAATACATTTGTAGCAGTAGCATTAGCACCTAGACTAGCCCCTCCACCAATTCCTTCTTCGTGAAGTTTATACAGTTTATGACCAAATGAACCTTGGAAGAAAAGTGAAAGATCAAATCCCTTAAACGAAAACTCATTTACCAAACCACCATAAACTTTAGGAAGTGGACTACCCATAAACTGACGGTCGTCGGAATTAATAATTCCGTTCTCATCCAAATCTTCATAAAGCATATCCCCGGTTTGAGGATCAACTCCAAGAGCCTTAATTACAAAGAATGCACCTAAAGGTTGACCTACTTCATGGCGAGTAACGAAAGAACCATTAATAGGTTGATCTTCGTAAAGCTTCGTTATCTCATTTTTATAAGTACTTAATGTAAGAGTGGTATTCCATGTAAATACTCCCCTCATATTATTGGTCTTAAGAGCAATATCAAGACCAGTACCTTCCATGTTTCCAATATTCTCTAATCTGGTATTAAAACCAGCCGTTGCAGGGATTGGTCTATTGATCAGAAGATCTTCAGTTTTCTTCTTATAATAATCTAATTCAAACATAATCCTGTTACGCAGGAAACCCAGTTCTAGTCCTAAATCGACCTGCTCTGTTGATTCCCATTTCAGGTTGGGATTACCTAATCTAGCCAAAGCTAAGCCTGAACGGTCGTTATAGTTTTGTCCTGCCTGAAAAGTTTGTAGATAACCGAAATCGGCTATACCACCTTGGTTCCCGGTCTTACCGTAACTTGCTCTAAGTTTGAACATCGAGACGAAATCAAGAGGAAGATCAGAAAAGAAATTCTCTTCAGCTACATTCCATCCGGCAGATAAGGAAGGAAAATAACCATATCTTCCCTCTTTAGGGAAACGAGAGGATCCATCACGGCGCATTGAAAATCCTAATAAGTATTTATCTTCCCATGACAAGTTTACACGTCCTAGAGTAGATTCAAGAGTATTTCCTGTCCAACTAGTCCAGCCAGCAACTACCTTAGCTCCGGCATCCAAAGTTCTGGTTACATCTGACGGAAAATCATGAACCTCGGTATAAGTCCTATCTCTGGTGTTTTTTTGATACTCAAAAACAGCAATAGCATCTAAATATAATCTATCCTCAAGAAAAGATTTACGGTAATTTAGATTTTGCGTTAGTACATAGTTCATCCTTCTTGAAATACCAGAAGTTGCACTACGGTTTGCTGCTTGCCCCTGAAAAGATTTAATTGGATTAAATGCATCTTCTTCAGTAATTACGTAATCAATACCAGCAGTAGACCTAAAAGTTAATCCATCATACAATTTTACTTCCACAAATGTAGATGTCAAAACATTGGAAAGCACTACGCTCAAATCTGGCTCGAACATCTGAACAGGATTATTAAATGCATTTGTACCATAAGAGCCATCTGCATTAAAAATCGGTTCATCTGGACGAGCAACCAACGCCCTTGGCCATGGACTATAAATACTATTGTCATTGGTGGTTTCAGCTCGTTCAGAACGAGATAGGTTCATATTTGATCCTACTTTAATGTAATCATTAATTATATGATCTAGATTTAAACGAATACTATATCGCTCAAAACGTTGCTTATTTAATAAACCTTCCTGACCAAAATATCCAACGCCCAAGTAGTACTGAGACTTCTCAGAACCTCCAGCAGCAGAAAACTGGTAATTCTGGACAACAGGGCTATCCTTTTTTATTTCATCTATCCAATTTACATCATA
Organism: Alkaliflexus imshenetskii DSM 15055; assembly: GCF_000517065.1. Lineage (GTDB taxonomy): Bacteria > Bacteroidota > Bacteroidia > Bacteroidales > Marinilabiliaceae > Alkaliflexus > Alkaliflexus imshenetskii. The sequence goes on from NZ_KI912105.1 coordinate 649,951, forward strand.
AGTCGGATTAATAATTTCACTTTCGGTAAAAACTGCTGCGTTTCCAGCTGCAATTTGTGCATCATTATACATTCTTCGATAATCACTTGCGCCCAAGAGTTTTCTTTCATTTACCAATGATTGAACTCCATAATATGAACTAAAGGTTACACTCGACTTTTCTTTTAAACTACCTTTTTTTGTAGTTATGAGAATCACACCATTTGAACCCCTAGAGCCATAAATTGCGGCGGCGGCGGCATCTTTTAGTACGTCAATCGAAGCAATGTCATCAGGATTCAAGTTTGCAAGAGGAGAGAATCCTTGTCCAATATTTGTATTAAACAAATCTTGCGTGTTGGATATTGGTACACCATCTATTACTACTAAAGGATCATTTCCTGCAGCAATTGAGGAGCGACCTCGTATCGCCATAAGAACATTACCACCGGGACGGCCAGAAGTTGCTGCAACATGAACACCTGCCATACGCCCAGAAAGCGCTTGAGCTACGTTGGCAACTGGCATATTCTCAATCTGTTCAGCAGATACACTAGCAACAGCAGTGGTGACTCGTCTTACACTTTGAGTACCATATCCCACTACTACAACTTCATCCATTCTAATGGCATCGCTTATAAGTATGGCATCTAATACAGTGCGCCCAGCAATGGGTTGCTCCTGGGTTTGCATACCCACAAAAGAAAACACGAGGGTTTGAGCATCGGCAGGTACATTTAGGGAGTAACTACCATTTACCTGAGTAACGGTACCAACTGTGGTACCTTTCACGAATACCGAAGCACCTGGTATTGGCATACCATCGTCACTTCCGGTAACTGTTCCTGTAATGGTTCTAGTTTGGGCTGTTAACGCAGATAGCCCACAAACCACCACGAACGAAAGTGCTAAAAGAACTTTCTTCATAAAGTTAAAGGTTTAAATTAATAAATAGGACAAAACAAGTTTAGTATTGATATATATATGACAATTAAAACATTATCCTAAATCCTTTGAGGTATTCATATTTTACCTCTGTCAACAAATAACACGTTTTCAATTTATTATAACCAAAACTTCAACAATTCAAGTCAAGTTAAGAATAAATTAAAACAAATAGTAAATGAATTGATACTTTTTTTTACTATTTACTTAAACAAATGTTATTTAATGACTTTTGTCAGGATTTTAACCTTCAAATATTCATCAAACACCGCACTATTATTACGGGACATCACAAAAATAACATTTTTAAGTTACAAACCATAAGTTCGATTAAAATAGTGTTATTTTTTTATCGAATCACCTATTAAAAACATACCCAAAAGACTCAAAAAACATTAGAATTAACAGCATATACGGCAATTTCATATCAACCTATCACAAAAAACTATATTGTATAGGCAAGAGCAAAAAACTGTAAACCTCTGTAAGGGTTATAAATGGTAGATAAACGAGTAATAAGTGATGTAACATTGAATACTTCGTAACAATTTTTCACAAGAAAGAATGACAAAACACATGGTTTTTACATGACAAATATCACTTTAAACCCACGCTTCCAGATAGTTATGCATGCTTTATATGGCCACAACATGCAGATAATAAACTGAAAGCAACCTAATTACAGCAACCCCATGAGCGTAACAGCAAGCCAAAGAGCAAATGTTATCTATTTGTTAAAATTTTGTAAAGAGAAATGGCATACATCTGATAAGGCAGAAATTTTTATGTAATCAGTGGTTAAATGGGAAGATAGATTAAATCGTATTCCTGTGGTTGTTTACAAAACTGCGCGACTTTGCCCCAAACAGGCAACATGTCGCTAAAAAAAAGGATGTACGGGAGCGTTGTGCCGCCCCCTATGGGGCGCACGGATTACAGATGAACGTAGTATTGTATGAGATGTGCGCACCTAACGGTGCGCCTCTTGATTAAAGAACACAAAAACTTTGTTATTGGCCGCAAAACGAAACTTCTAGTAGATTCGCTCCAGAAACTCCTCCATTTGACCACTCAATACCAGTAAAGAGAGTTCAAGCACCTTGGATTGATACATGGCATCGAGGGAGCGATCCACCGCATTGATATAGCTCAGCTGAAACTCCCTAAAGCCCAGACCGGAAAGCACTCCCAACTCATATCTTTCGAGGGCCAGATTCAGGTTGTTGCGCGATACTTCTACGTTCTGTTTTTCAAAGTCCACCATCAGCAAATTGTTGATGTAGGTATTGTAGAGCATAGCCATTTCACTAAACACCTGGAGCTTTGCATCTTCGTACGTCAACTCACGGTTTTCTATTTCGATGCGTGCATTTTTAATGGCCCGGTTTACTTGCGAGCCATTGAAGATGTTCATCGATGCTTCCAGACCATAATTAAACCCTTTGGATTGATTAAAAGTAGTGACCGACGCTGGCGATTCGGAGCGGTTGTAGGTATAACCGGTAACAAAATCAAGTGTAGGAAAACGAGCCGCCGTAGCCAGTCGCAACTCCTCCTGCGAAATGCTAATCCCCATCGCAGAGGCGGCTAAAAGGGAGTTATTCTCCAGAGCCATCAACTCAAGGTCATCCTGAACCAAAGGTAAGCCCAATGAGATGGTATCTGATACGTACATTGAACTTGCCAAATCCAGGTTCACCAATCTGTTTAAACGCACGTAGGCGTTACGTAAGTTCTCCGTTTGACGTACATAATAGGAGCTGTCGGCATTGAAATCCAACCGTGCCTGTTGTAAATCCATGCCCGAAGCGGTACCAATGTTCACTTTCTCGGTGATGATACGAAAGCGCTCCCTCGACAAGTTCATGAGTTGCTGTGCTGCATCCATGCGGTGCTGCTGCACCACAATACGGTAGTACTGATTGCTGATATTCACCACCAAATCTTCAACAGTACGTCGTGTCTGCATTTCGCTGAGTGAAAGATTCCAGGCTGTTCGGTTAAAATTGGCAAACATTGCAAGACCGTCGAACAAACGCCAGCTGAGATTGATGCCTCCATTGAGGTTTTCGGAGCGGGCATCCCTAAACTGACGCGTTACACCTTCGCCTTGAGCCAATGTAATTTTGCTCTCGGTGCGAGACTTGTTATACCTTCCGGTTCCTCTTACAGATGGTAAAAAAGGTTGATATGAGTGATTGTTTCGGGCCATCTCCGCACGGTTAATCATGATCTGCACCTGCGGATTGGATTCCAGACCCAACTCGATAAGTTGCGACAGCGGAATGGATGAAACTTCCTGAGCCTTGCTGCTCAATGTCAGTAAGAGTACAACCAGAAAAAGGATTACGGATTTATAGCGTATCATATTAAGAGACTGTTTGAAATTTGTATTAAATCTGTTTTTAAAGAATTTTAGACCCTTAGATGCTGAGCAAAGCGAAGTGCCGCAATGCGGGATAAGATATTTAGACTGACAGATAAGATATAACAGAAAATAAAAAAACTAATCATCTATCTCAACTATTCTATCTGTCTAAAATCGAACACTCTTTGCCTCTAATTCATGTTTCGTAAATTCAATTTAAACAGTTACTAATAATAGCAGACAATTCAAATAAAACGAATGACTTCACAACCATACTCATATTATTATCTCCGCTTTAAGATATATGCATTCACTGAGACGTAAGTTAAATTGCAGAGGGCTCTTCAAGATTAGACACCTCCTTGCTCTTTTCAGAAATAAGTGAGTAGACAACCGGAATGACAAATAGCGTCAGGAATGATGCAAACATCAGACCACCTACCACTGCAATACCCATCGACACACGGCTCTCGGCACCTGCTCCCCAGGCCAGTGCCATAGGCAGCACACCCAGAATGGTCGACATACTGGTCATGAGAATTGGCCTGAAGCGTGCAGCAGCAGCTTCGCGAATGGCTTTACCAATCGGCAGTCCGGCGGCTTTTCGCTGATTGGCAAATTCAACCATCAATATACCGTTCTTGGAGACCAATCCAATGAGCATGATGACACCAATCTGGCTAAAAATATTCAATGTCTGATCGAAATACCACAATGAAATTAAAGCGCCCACCAGCGCCAATGGCACCGTAACCATAATGATTAATGGATCGCGGAAACTCTCGAACTGCGCAGCCAAAACCAGATAAATCAGAATCAACGCGAGCATGAATGCAAAAAGCAAACTGGAGGTACTCTCCACAAAATCCTTAGAGTCGCCAGCCAGTGCTGTGCTGAAAGTATCGTCCAACACAGATTCTGAGATACGATCCATCTCTTCCAGACCCTGACTGAGGGTATATCCACGGACCAACCCTGCTGAAACCGTAGCAGAAACAAAACGGTTATAACGAAACAACTGAGGCGGTGTACTGCTTTCCTCCATCGTTACTAGGTTATCAAGCTGTATCAGGTGTCCACTGTTGTTTCGCACATAAACGGAAGCAATATCGGCCGGACGGTTGCGGTTGTCGCGTTCCAGCTCACCAATTATCTGGTACTGCTTGCCATTCATAATGTAGTATCCCACACGCTGACCACTCAATGTCAGCTGTAGGGTTTGAGCTATATTCTGAACCGATACGCCCATCATGGCCGCCTTTTCTCTATCGATGTGAATTCGGAGTTCAGGCTTGGTAAATTTGAGGTTCACATCATACGTTTGGAACGCCTCACTCTGCCCCACTGCCTCCATAAATTTAGGTAAGAACTCCTTCAATTTATCGAGATTCTGAGCCTGAATAACATATTGAACCGGCAAACCGCCCCGTCGTCCGCCAAAAGTCTGTTGCTGTGTCACAAAGCTACGGGCACCGGTGAGAGAACGCACACGTTCGCCCAAATCATCGGCAATCTGCTGCTGCGTGCGCGTACGGTCAGATGGATTCTCGAGCGTGACGTTAAAAAAGGCACTGTTGTTATTCCACAAACCGACAATTTGGAACAGCGCTCTGTGCTCGGGCACGTGCTCACGCACAAGCTCTGCCAGCTCATCGGTATATCTTAATGTATAATCAAATGTAGCGCCTTCCGGAGCAGTGGTGCTGATGCGTATTTGCGATCTATCCTCCAAAGGTGCCATTTCGGATGGAATACTGGACCATAATGCCCAAATGAGGATTACGGCAGAAATCATCAATAAAGGCGTGAGATACCATCGCTTCATGAAAGTTTCAAGCGAACTACTATAAGTATTTGTGAGCCAGTTAAAGAATGGTTCAGTGGCCTTGTAAAACTTGTTGTGTCCATTGGTACGCGGCTTAAGAATCTTAGTTGAAAGCATGGGTGTGAGTGTCAACGCCACAAAAGATGAGATCATCACTGCACCAGCAATCACAATACTAAATTCGCGAAACAGTCGACCAGTGACCCCCTGAAGAAACACGATGGGGAAAAACACTGCCACAAGCGTAATTGTGGTGGCAATAACGGCAAAAAATATCTCTGATGCCCCTTGAATACCGGCCTCTTTGGGATTCATCCCCTTCTCTATTTTGGTATAGATGTTTTCCATCACCACAATGGCATCATCTACCACCAGACCAATGGCCAACACCACAGCCAGAAGAGTTAGTATATTTATGGTGAAACCCGCGGCATACATAATAAAGAAGGACCCAATAAGCGAAATGGGTATGGCGATGGCGGGAATGATGGTAGTACGCCAGTCGCGCAAAAAGAGAAAAATGATTAGCACCACCAGCACAAAGGCCACATAAATGGTCTGTTGCACCTCGTTTATCGAGTCACGGATATATTGTGTATTGTCGAAACCCACTTCGGCGATAATGTCGGCAGGCAAATCACGCTTTATCTCTTCCAAACGTAAAAGCGCCTCATCAACAATGGAGATATAATTGGCACCAGGCTGAGGCACCAGCACGTTGTTCACCATGGGAACGCCGTTCATCTTCAAAATACTGCGCATGTTTTCGGCTTCAACCACGGCGCGACCTAAATCACCAAACCGCACCACACGGTCGCCATCCTGAAACACCACCATGCGGTTAAAATCCTCGACAGAGGTAAAGCGCCCCATGGTTCGTACGGTCAGCTCTGTGTTTGCACCTTCAATCATTCCCGAGGGCAACTCGATGTTTTCCCGGGCCAGAGCACTGCGAATATCCACAGGCGTAAGTCCGTAGGCAGCCAGTTTGGCAGGATCCATCCACAAACGAATGGCAAAACGCTTGGCACCCCAGGTCATCACATTGCTCACACCCGGAATGGTTTGCAGACGCTCCCTGAAATTCACCTCAGCAAATTCGGTAAGGTCGATCAACGAACGCGAATCACTACGTATGGTGATGGAAAAGATGGGCTGTGCATCGGCATCAGCTTTGGAAACCACAGGTGGATCCACATCCGGAGGCAGCATACGCATGGCACCAGACACTTTGTCGCGCACGTCGTTGGCAGCTGTTTCAAGGTCAACCTCCAGATTAAACTCTACCGTAATCTGGCTACGGCCATCGCGGCTCGAACTGCTGATACTTCTGATGCCGGGAATACCATTGATGGCCTGTTCCAGAGGTTCAGTAATCTGCGTTTCAATTACATCGGCATTTGCACCTGTAAAACCTGTTGAAACCGATACAATTGGCTGGTCCACACTGGGAAAGTCCCGTACACCGAGATATGAAAACCCGATAATCCCAATAATCAGGATGAAAAGGCTCATCACAATGGCTAATACGGGCCTTCTTATACTTAAAGAAGATAAACTCATTCTATTTCAGTTAACTACAACGTAATAAAACTAAATTGACTAATGCGTAAGGGTTATTATCGGTTCAGTATGGTCACCGGCATGCCTGAACGGAGTTGCAAAATACCGCTTGTAATAACCGTGTCACCGGCAGCCAGACCTTCAACCACGGCCACAGTGCGCTCAGTGCGCGTGCCTGTACGTATAGATGTTTGAACGGCTCTGCCATTTCGATATACAAACACCAGCTCGCCATCCATTTGTGGAATGATGGCCTCACTTGGAACCTGTACCACATCCTCTTCACGGCTAATGATAATTCTCAAATCGGCAAACATACCCGGCAAAAGTCTGTACTCCGAATTGGGATATGTTGCTCTTAGCACTACAGAGCGCGTCCGGGCATCCACCGAGGGCTCCACAGCATATACTACGGCCTCAAAAGTTTCGTTAAAGCCGGCCACATTAAAGTACACGGTGCGGCCAGAGAGGACTTCGGATTGGTACCTTTCGGGCACTGAAAATTCCAGTCGCAGAGGCGAATTCTTTACAAGGCGCGCCACACGCATGCCGGGTTGCATAAAGGTACCAGGACTTACATATCTGAAACCGATGAGACCTTCGAATGGTGCTCTGATTTGCATTTTTGCGATGCGTGTATCTAAAAGTTTAATCTCCGATTCAATTACCAGCAAATCGGTTTGAACCCGGTCAAAAGCTTCCCGGCTAATGGCCTCTTTCTCTAAAAGAATTTGCTGACGTTCAAAGGTTTGCTTTATCAGCTCGCGTTGATGAATGGCTTTATCGCGCTGAGCCTGCAACTCAGCATCATCAATGCGGAGGAGTAAGTCTCCCTTCTTTACGCGGGAACCTTCCTGAAAATAAATCTCGCGCACTATCCCGGAAATCTCAGTTGTCACATCAACCTCTTCGCTGGCAACCAATGTACCGGCAGACCGCAACGCGTTCTCCATAGCTTCGGGCTTTAATGCCACAGCCGACACCGGAAGCGATCTGGACATGCCTGAGTTGCCGTTACCTCCAGCCTCACTTTTAAACAGATTGGTTTTTGGCAAGATGATAATGCCCAATACAACCAAAACTAACAATATCAGTAATGTTCTTTTTAATGTGGTATTCATTTGAAAATTCTTTTATGACATTGGTCTAAATAATTCATGCTACATTATATGGCTATTGCAACCTAATCGCTTATTACTGTTACTGGCAGAATATAAACCACCTCTTTTTCACATCATTATAAAAACAGATAAAAACCATCATTGTTTCATGGTGCACCAAAAGATGCGTTTACGATGTGCATCAAGCAAAAAACAAATAAGTTGAAAAACACCTGTATTTATTAAAAACGGGATGCGATAAGGCCTGTTCACTTACAACAACAGTATTTAAGACCTCAATGGAAGTAAATAGTTTAACAGCCTAAATGTAAAAAAAAGTAAAACACGGAGCGCACAATGCATTATACTTTGTGCGGCTGCGTGTTTACAAATAAGTTGCTGATTGGTTATGCTGAGAATGAGACAAAATCTCTACTCCTCGTCTTTAAAATATGGAAACACATCCATTATCGGACTTTCGTTAACACCTGTCACATCAAAATCAACAGTCATTCCAGAAAGAGACGTAAGCAGATTGTCATAGGCCTCCTTCAGGTTATTGCCCATAACAAGCATTTGTGAAGTGATTTTCTTCTCCTTGCCGGCAGTCTCATCAATGGATACGTAGCCAACTTTGCATTTGTACCAGCGGTCGGCATCATCAAAAGGAAAAATATCGGAATAATCGGCTTTGCGGATGTTGGTAACATGAAATTCGCCACGTATCATCTGCTCAAGCTCTTTATGAATGCGGCTTTCGGCTTCAGTAAACGATACGGCATCAACCAGATAGGGCTCATTCACCTTTTTCTCTTTGCCGGTGGTTTCATCAATTTTAATATAACGTACTTTACACTCAAACCAAGTATGCATCTGGATAAAATTTTAAAATGAAAAAGGCAAAGATAACATCGTAAACCGTTCCAGAAACTCTTTTCAGGTTCAATTTATGAACAACTGAAAATCACAGATAATGAGCAGCGGATAAAAAATTCAAACATTTTGAAAAAAAATTCGCTTTTTCAATACGTGTGTGGCAGCTCTGATTTGTCATACTACTGAAAACCGATAAAAGAGGCTATTTCAATGTTACGGTTTCGCAATTTTTATGACTGAAAAAACATTGATAATAAGAACAAACCAAATAAAAACTACCTGATATGGACAATAAGGATATTCGCCGGAACTTATACCGGGTACTAAGAAAAACAGGCGTGCCGAGAGAGAGAATTGTAGTTGAGGCTAATTTCTCAAATGATTTGTTAATGGATGAAGTTGATATGACTTGTTTTCTATTCTATTTGGAAACCAAATTCAACGTGGATATTGATACCGCTACGCTACCAAAAATCCATTCTATAAAATCGACCATTGATTATCTTCAGCAACGTTGTGCCTGACCTGACATAGCTGAACATGAAAAGCACAGCCATGAAGACGCAAAGCGGGACTTTTTTCGAAGTTCCGCTTTTTTATTCCTGGCTGCCAAACACGCGCTCAAGAGCTTCGTCGGGTTTAATGATGTTGTAGTTTCGCCAAAATTCGGGATCAAAATCGCCCAACTGCTCCGAAAGCACATAATCGGGGCGAAAGGCATCGGCCCAACGTATGCGAGTGCGTGGCTCCAATATGTGCACATCGCTCACCAACATCTCCGATACGGTATGAAAGACACTTCGATCCCGCCGATCGCGATCCACGATGCGCAAGCTCACCTCACCCCTCACGCGCGACAAAACCCATAAATCGCCCCATGGACGGTAATCCACAATATAGCGTGCAAAAAATGGCCGCGTGCGAAACCGACGGGCATCGCGCTTAATCAAGTAGCTGCGGCTTCGACGTAACGAAGCAGCCGTCATCTCAAAAGTTGCACTCACCAGGGCATGGCTTTCGGAATCAATTCGCAACTCGCCCTGATAAAACAGTTCGCCACTATCGGTTACAGGTTTAAAACCGATTCGGTAAACCACTCTTTCATACTCAATACCTACACCCTCAAACGAATACTTATACCGGCCATTTTCACCAGTAGAAGGGAAAAAATCACGGTTGCGCACCACATCCAAACGTGAAAAATTATAAGGACCACCAACCAGTTTGAAATTGACAAAATCCATGTCGGAGGTTTCCCGCCCCTTACGTCCGCGAATGAAGCGCACCCGCTCGGGTTCGTCAGCAAAACGGTAGGTAGGCTTAAACACTTCAACAACGGCCTCTGAAACATCTACATAACGTCCATCCTGCTGTATTGTCTCCCGAAAGAAAGCAGTAAGTATGGCAGAAGTTTCAGAATAGTTGTTGGGAATATTTTCAACCATCTGACGAATAATATCTTCCGGGTTGATATAGACCACACGAACCTCGGGCAACCTGACAGAAGTTTCAGGCATGAGAATAAGCAGCGTGGTATCCTGCGCAGGGATAGTAACTTTTCGGCTTAAATAGCCAAGATATGAAAACATGAGTTGCTCGCCTGCATAGCTGTTGGGCAGGAGAAATTCAAACTGCCCCCCATCGTTTGTGGTGGTACCAACTGGTTTCCCCACCACACCTATATTGACCATTCCCATGGGGCGGTGAGAGCCAAACTCCTCTACACTGCCCCTGATGCGTATTCCGGATGCTTCGGTTATATGTCCACGCCTTCGACCAATGATAACCTGACGATCCATAAACTGCACCACCACGTTAGGTTGGCTAAAAAACTCATCAATCCAACGCTCAGATTGCGCAACAGGTATAACGACTGACACCAATGAGTCAGAGTTGATTAAATCGGCATCATACGCAAAATCATATCCCAGATGCTGGCTTAAGGAATCGATGAGCATCCGCACTTTAATGCGCTCATAACTAAGAAAAGATGTGTTATTGGAATTAGTCTGCCCCAAAAAGGGTTGACTGAAAAATGTGAAAATTGTCCACACAACCAACACAACCATTCCGATCCGCAGACGCGCGGAGAACAGAAAATGATTGCGGATGTGTAGCGTCATAGTGTAAAGTTTTACTCACCTTTTTTCTTTCGGGCAAGTATTAGTGCGCCATTGTCTTCGGTATATGTCAGGTCAAATGTCATACAAACCACATTCAAGATATAGGTAAATGTGTTTTGGGAGAAATGTGCTCCCAACCGTTCGTTCAGGATGGTGGTGTCATTTACCGACAGCTCTACATCGTAAACACGTTCGAGCGTTTCGAGCACTTCGGAGAGTGGCGTATTGTAGAACTTAATGTCACGGGTTTTCCAAGCCAGCGCGTTGGGATTGGCCTTAACACCGGTGAGCAATCCGGATGATTTGTGATAGACAGCACCCATACCGGCCTCGAGTTGAAGCACTTCTTGTGCATTGTGCTTCTGCCTGATTTCTACCAAACCGCTGCTTACATCTATATAGGCTACACCGGCCTCATTGTATGACCTGATATTAAACGAAGTGCCGCGCACATGCACGGTTAAATCACCCATATCAATTACAAATGGCCAGTTGTCAGCCCCTTTCACATCAAAAAAAGCCTCACCTGAAAATTGCACCAGCCGCTCATCGCTGGTAAATGGTTGCACACACATAAGATTGGTGCCATGATTTAAGAATACCACTGTGCCATCGGACAGAACTACTTCCTGTTGCACATCGGAGCTAACAGCAAATGATTCCGGGAGCAATATTCGCTCGGGCATCATAAGCCATATCAGAGCCGCTACCATCATAAGCAGAATAACAGATGCAGCAGCAAACTGCACAGGTCGAAACAACCTGGGAGCCACAATCACCTTTGGTTCAATTGCGTCACGTACCTTTTGCCAACCCTGCTGCACATCAACTTCCTGATATCGGGTAGCATCGGTGCCCAGCTGCCACGCCATGCGCAACTCCTCCCACAACTGCACATTGGCGGCCGACTCATTCAGCCAATGAATGTGCTGCGACCGCTCATCTGCAGTTGCTTCACCGGATAATATCCGTGCCGCCAGTTCGTAATTGATCATCTCAGACATTTTGTTATTTGATAATTGATTGTTCTTATCCATAATTATTGTTACCCGGCTATCAGCTTATAATCCGTTGGCCAACATTTTTCGGGTGAGGTGTTCTCTAAGGTATTTCAAAGCCTTACCCATTTGCGCTTCCACCGTTTTCACAGATATGCCTAACAAACTTGCAATCTCAGCGTATTTGAGTCCTTCAAAACGGTTAAGTCGAAAAATGCGCTGTCGCTGCTCCGGCAGCTGACCTATCACACTTTGCACCTTATTCACAATCGCCTCATCCAAAGGCACCTCATCATCTTCGGGTCTGTTAACCGGAAACTGGTCCAACGACTGAAACTGCTTTGCCTGTTTTAGCTCATTGATGCAGGTATTTCGCACTGCAATCATTAAATACGCAAATGGATTTGAAATGGAGACTTCAGCACGCTTCTCCCACAACTTCACGAAAACCGACTGCACCACATTCTCGGCAGAATCAGAATCGGACAGATACTTGCGGGCATAGATTACCAAACGTGCGTAGCAGGATTTGAACAACAGTTCAAAAGCTCTGTCATCGCCACGGGCAATACGTTGCATCAGGTCCTTATCACCATTTTTTTGTTCCATTCAATTCATCCGTCTAAGAGATAGACCAATTTAATGGAAAAAACCCTTACCTGAAACAACAAAAAATTATCTCCAACGAAAAGTGGTGACCACAGCAGCATGGTCAGAGGGAAATCCAAGCGGATAGCTATCGATGACATAAGCATTTACAGGTTCGATAGGCAAACCGGAGTAGTAGATGAAATTAACACGGTCCTGAAGCACTTCATTAAAAACGGGAGACCATGTATGACCAGGATGCTCTACCGGATCGGGATATATCTTGCGATAAGCATCGATATAGCCTGCCTGCTCGAGCAACCGGCTTGAGGGAAAGTCGATCACCAGCCCATAACGGTTGGCACTGTTGGCCTCAGTCCAGTCCAAATGAGAACCGGAATTGAAGTCACCGGCTAAAATCAGTGGCACCTGATCCTTTTGGTTCAGGAGCGATTGCAACTCCCAGGCAATGAAGCGCATTTCGGCACCACGGCTCTCAAGTTCACGCGCCAAAATGGTATCGGCCACAGCATTACCCGACATGATGTAGGGCCCCAGATTTGGCAGATAACTCAAGTGTATGGGGCAGAAAACAACCTGTCGCTGCCCCGGAAGTTCAATGGTGACAGCACCTGCCATTCGTGAGCGGTAAATATTATAGGTACGCCCAAGCGGATAACGGCTCAACACACTCAATCCATCGCTTCGCTGATAATGAAAGTATCCAAGCGCATCCGCAATCATCTCACCCGAACCAAAAGTCTCCTGTAGCGAAACAATGTCGGCACCCGACTGGCGTATTACATCCGTGATGCGTTGCACGCCCACAAATTTACCGTCACGCTGACCGCCATTCCAGATGTTCCATGTCATCACGGTTAGAGAGTCAGGCATTTTACGCTGACGTGAAATTCGCGTTGGTTTATATTTTGCATATAAAGCACCAACCTGCTCGGGGGTTAAAATCCGGCTATAAACAGACAAATCATCGATAAGGCCGTTATAAGTCTCCATTAGCGGCAGAGCCGAAGTAGGGTCGCCACCAAGCACAAAGGTGTTGTCGAGTATATTCAGGTTAAACTGTTGCAGGCTTATTACAGAAACATTGCGGCCATTGTAGTAAAGACGCGCTTCCTTGGCCTGAAAATCCAACGAAAAACCTATCTGATGCCACTCACCATCATTGATTGGCTGGTGTCGGGATGTGGGCATGTAGGATGCAGTATTAAAGCCATCAAAAATTTGCCAGTACCAGGCGCCGCAACCCGCTGCACCAATGCGCCAACCCGACTGGTTAAAATCGCTATTTTCAGTTTTTTGGGAGATGATGGTGTAGGCATTGTTATCTTCCGAATCCATTTTGGTCCAGAACATGAGCGTAATGCCGGGATAATCGTTGAAGGAGTCGCCAGCGCTTTTGGTAATGATTAACGGCTTGCGATATTTGGCAGTAGCTGACAAATCAAGACTTTTACCGGATATACCCGTCGCATAGCTCACATGTCCGTCTCCACGAACAAAAACCGGCAACACACCTTTGTTGTGCACCTGTTCATTAAAATCGTACATGATAAGTGGCATGGATGGCAACTCGGCCGGTCGGTTACCACTGTTACAGGAAATTTGTAAAAAACCTACAACAAAAAGCAGTAGCAGAGCTATTATCGGGAAAAGGACGTTTAAACGCATATATAAAGAGTTTCCATGGAAAATGATCAATCTTAAATTACATTTTTTAAGATTTGTACGGAGATTCTTTAAACTGGTTACGTACTCAGCACGCTGTGAACCTCAAAACACCTCTCCCAGAAAGCCCATTCATACTGCCATTCAACCAGTTAGACCACACAACTTTTCATCCGCAACTATCCATTCATAAAAGGCTGCTCCTGAATCCGCTTCACCAATGATGCCACCTCAAATATCAGCTTGTCGGCCAATTCATTGAAGCGGGGAGACTTTTCTTTGTATGTTTCTTCGGCCTCGATGGCCAGGGGATAAAGCTCCAATGCCTCCATAGTGCCCACAATACCTTTTAGCGAATGCAGTGTACGCACCAGCGTTTCATGGTCGTTCATCTCGAGCAGTTCCTGCATTAAACCACCAAAATGTTTGTAGTCGTGACAAAAACCGCGTAACAACCTCTTATACAAGTCAGTTCGCTGCCCCATTCGCTTAATACCGGCCTTCACATCAAGCCCCTCAATGGATGGAAAATCCACCACGTCTGAATCTGATTCGGTGATTTGCGCGCCAGCCGGAATGTTATCTTCACCAAAAACAAGGCGATAAATTACACCAAACAACTCCTCCGGATCGATGGGTTTAGCTACCATACCGACCATACCCGCTTGCAGACAAAGTGCTTCCACGTCACCAAAAGCTTCGGCTGTCATGGCAGCCACCGGCACATCGTGCCAGCCATCTACGGCCTTTAAGTGGCGGGTTGCTGCATATCCGTCCATTTCCGGCATATTGATATCCATCAACACCACATCATACGGACACTCGCCGTTGAGAGATTTAGCCATTTCAATTGCTTCGTAGCCGCCGGGCATCACGTCGGTTTTGATACCTGCCATATCGAGCAATTCAACAGCCAGACTGCGGTTGCTTGCTGTATCGTCAACAACCAATATGCGTAATGACCTTTTATCGAGAAGTAAATCACGGTAGAGACGTCGCTTCAAGGCAGAAACATCCGGCATAAACGTTTCGCCGCCAAGTACATCCATAAGACAATCAAACAACATGGAGTAATTAGCAGGCTTATTCAAAAATACGGCCGGTGCATCATACTGCCATGAATTGCGGATGGTTCCTTCGTTAAAAGGCGTGGTGAGAAAAACCAATGATTCATAAAACCCGGACATCTCCACCAGTTTTTGAAAGGCGTTGGTGTCTCCTTCCTGAAAAATATTTTTATCCACAAAGAGCAGTCGGAAAGGATTACCGCCTTCGGTGCGCTCCAGCTCACGCCACAATGCAGTACCTGAGGTGCAGCGTTTTACATTAAACCCAAAATCCTGAAGCATGTGCTGCAAGCTTCTGGCAGAAGAGCGATTGCCATCTGCCACCAGCACCGTTTCCCCAGCTCCTTCAAAGGCATGACGCATCTGCTCCTTCTTCTGCACGGATTGTTGCTTCATTCGGGCGGTGAACGAGAAAGTACTGCCCACACCATATTCACTCTCGACCCAGATTTCCCCACTCATTAAACTCGTGAGACGTTTACAGATGGCCAGTCCAAGTCCGGTTCCACCATATTTGCGCGTAATGGAGACATCGGCCTGCGAAAAAGCTTTAAAAAGGTGGTTCTTCTGCTCCTCTTTAAGACCAATACCGGTATCGGACACGGCAAAGAGTAGCTCAACCTGATTGCCTTCAATAATTTTGGAAGATATTTTAACTACCACTTCACCCTGATCGGTAAATTTAATGGCGTTGTTCACAAGGTTCACCAGCACTTGCTCAATGCGCAATGGGTCGCCAATGAGGCTCAAAGGCACATTGGGCGCGTAATCAAACACCAGATTAAGTCCCTTTTCGTTGGCTCGGAACAGAACAATATCGGCCAGATTCTGCATCACCGATTCCAAATCGAATTCTATACTTTCGAGCTCGAGACGTCCGGCTTCAATTTTGGAGAAGTCGAGTATGTCGTTGATAATACCTAATAACGAACGTGATGATGACTGTATTCGGCGCAGATAATCGGCATGCCCCGAAGAGGCCATCTTCTCGAGGCCCAAATGCGTCCAGCCAATGATTGCATTAAGGGGTGTGCGTATTTCATGACTCATACGTGCCAAAAAGTCACTTTTTGCGCGAGTGGCAGCTTCGGCTTTTTCTTTGGCCTTTTGCAGTTCGATGGCACCCTCGTTTCGGGCAATCACAATCCCAAGCGTAACAGCAAAGGCTTTGAACAGTGTTTTATGGGAGTCGTTCCAGTTGCTGTTGCGCAAGCCAATGCCAAAACCAATGAAACCCCAGAAATGCTCATGGACAAAAACAGGCACAAGCAGCACCGATGAGGAGCGCATGGCTTTCAGAAAGCGCTGTTCGCCAGCCTCTGCCTGACGCACGCTCACCATCACCTCCTTTTTTTCACTCATGCGGTAAAACCACGATGTGGAGAAATCCTCATAGGAAGCGCCATCAAAATCGGTTCGGCTGACCGGCTCAAGCACGGCCTTATCCCATTCGGTTAGGTGTTTGATGGTGATTTTTCCGGTCTCGGTGCATCGGCGGTTATAGAATGCAAATGCCCGGTCCACCCCAGCTCCAAGCCCCATTACCCGCAAGGCTTTAAGGACGGCCTCCTCGGGAACTGGTGTCATGATAAGTTCTTTAACCGCTTCGGACACCCCTTCTAGTAAGCGGTCGCGCAGCATCAACTCCGAAAGCGCATCCTTCTGCGCCGTGATGTCGATGATAACTCCTTGCAATGTTACCCGGGTTGATTCCCGATCATAAACCGGCAACCCTTTTTCATACACCCATTTGCGGTGACCGTATAAATCACGGATACGGTATTCAATCTCATACGCTCGCTGTCGCAACACAGCCTGACGAATGGTTTCGCGCACCTTCTGGACATCCTCGGCATCAACAAAAGGCATAATGGACTGACCTTCCACAATAAATGCATCAATACCCAATCCAATAAGTTTTTCAACGCCACCGCTGATGAAAAGCATGCTGCGGCGGGCATCGTTGTGACAGTGATACACCACACCCGGCACGTTTGTCACGATGTTGTGATAGTTCTCCCTGCTGCGTTCCAGATCCGACAATGCTTTTCGCAATGCAGTAATGTCAGTGGAAACGCATACCAGCGCAGTTGTGCTGCCGTCGGCACTTTGAATTGGAAATTTGTTTGACAGGAAGGTTCGCCTGCCCGAGGAAGAAGGCAGAAATTCCTCTATTTGAACGGGCTTACCGCTAGCAAGCACATCCTGGTCGTTTCGCTGAATCACATCGGCATATTCCGAAGGGAAAATATCCGCATCGCGCCTTCCGATGATGCGGTGTGCTTCCATACCCAAAATCTCTTCCATGGGTTGATTTATCAGGGTATAATGACCCAATAAATCTTTAACGTAAATAAGTGATGCACTGTTGTTGATGATGTCGTTGAGAAGTTTCCTATTCTCCTGAAGCTGTTTGTTGGCAGCTGCACGAGACTCCTCGTCCTTTCTTACTCGACGGATAAAGACAAAAGCCATCCAGAAACCCACACTGATAGCCAGCACCATTATAACGGTGAGTATGTAAAGGCTGTAGAGCGACCACTGCTCCATGGCCAAATTTTGATGGCGGTTGGCATTTTCGCCGGCATGCTGAATGCTGATGGCACTCTGAACCATCAAGTCCTGAGCTTCCTGCAATTCGTGAATGGCATTAACCAGTTCAATCATCACCACCCTGTAACGGTTAAGGTCGGCACCCAAACGGCGCACCGTTTGTCCCGCTCTTGATTCGGGATCCACAACCCCATCGGGTGGAAGCAAGCTCCTGATTCGCTGAAAAATAATTGTCACAGAATCGGCCGACACTACCTCTTGCGGAAAATTCCAAATCTTTTTCTCTATCTCTTTCAGATGCAAAAGTTGATACAAAAGGTCGTTCTGTGTATCGATACCGGAGTTGGAGCCTGACATTCCGGATGGCGGACGTGGGAATGGCTCTCTGGCGGTCATAAAAATGCGCTGAAAAAGCCTGTCCATGCGCGCTTCTGCCGAATTTCTGTCCTGCTTTAGCTGAATAAACATCAGCCAGTAACGGTTAAATTCACGCATCCAACTGTCAACATTTGCAAGCTCATTGCGGCTTTTGGAATAGAGGCGGCTGCTGCGGGCAGCCTCTAGCGCACGGCCAATCTCATTTGTAAGGCTATCTACCTGATAGGCATGCGTGGTATCACTGTTTAATGAAAAACCTTTAGCCTCTATCCGGGCAAGGTATATCTGGTGCAGAAGATGATCCACTTTTTCGGTACTGTCAACCCACTCATTCAGCCTTTTAACACCCCAGATGGTAGCACCAGATACCATCACCAACAGTAAAAGGTTGATAATGTATCCCATAAAAACCCTTTTACTAATTGAGCTTTGGGCAGAATGACGTTGAAGAAAAAAATTCAGCATGAAAATTTGAACCAATCGATATAAGAACTGCAAAAATCGCAAAAAATTATGGAAGTGAACAGCATTCAACTCTATCTTTTTAACGAAGCAACGAAAAAAAGGTTTACATTTTTTAACAGAACAACTGCCGTTAAAAACAACGTAGCCTGAAGAAGCGCTAAACCGGTTACTTTTTGTTTGTGCTCTCTTCAAATATTCACTTGAAAACAACTATATTGGCAGCGCAATTTCAAAACCACGTCAATGCTCAGAAAATCATTTTTCAGAACCTCCCTTCTTATACTCTCCTGCTTTTTTACTGCGATAAATATTACCCTCGCCAATCCGGTGTTCGAATTTCGCGGCGTTTGGGTGGCTACAGTAACCAACATTGACTGGCCCTCCAGGCAGGGTTTAGACGCAAAAGCATTAAAAGAGGAGACTGTAAAAATCCTCGACCTGCATCAGCAACTTGGAATGAATGCCATTGTTCTGCAGGTGAGGCCTGCGAGTGATGCCATCTACCCATCGGCGCTGGAGCCCTGGACTAAATACCTTTCGGGTGTTCAGGGCGTTTCGCCTGATGGCACCTTTGACCCTCTCAAATTCTGGATTGAGGAAGCCCACAAACGCGGCATGGAACTTCATGCCTGGATAAACCCTTTCAGAGCTGCCATGCGAAGCGATGAACCGCTGCACAGTTCGCATCCTGCTGCGCTTAACCCGCACTGGACCATAAACTACGCCAACCGCCTCTATTACAATCCGGGACTGCCTGAGGTAAGAAACCACATCAAATTGGTAATTGCTGATCTGGTATCGCGCTATGACATCGACGGTCTGCACATGGACGACTACTTTTACCCTTATCCCGTGCGTGGCGAAATATTTGATGATTCACTCACTTTTATCCGGAGCAAAAAGGTAAACGAAAATATTGGCATTGATGATTGGCGGCGCGAAAACATCAACATCTTTATAAAAGAGACCTATGAAACCATCAAAGAAATAAAACCATGGGTGAAATTTGGCGTCAGTCCGTTTGGCGTATGGCGTAATGGCGCCGACGACCCAAGAGGCAGTGACTCCAGGGCAGGCGTTACCTGTTACGACCATCTTTATGCCGATGTGCTAAAATGGTACGAAAAAGGTTGGGTAGATTATCTGGTACCGCAAATTTATTGGTCGACCAAAGACGAGGCAGCAAATTACACCAAACTAGCCCGCTGGTGGAATGATGCCATAAAAGAGCGGCACCTTTACATTGGTCATGGCATCTATAAAATAAATGGCCCTCAAGCCCATTGGGACAATCCCAATGAAATGAAAGAGCAGATTAACATCACGCGCAAATTAAGAAACACCCTGGGCAGCGTCTATTTTAGTCACCGACATTTTGAGAGAGACAACAACGGCCTTAATAAAAACTTATCGCAAGACCTCTACCGAAACCCTGCGCTTACACCGGCCATGCCTTGGCTTACCAAAACCACTCCCAATACAGTGAAAAACATCGACCACCGCAAGCGAGTGATAACCTGGCAAATGACAGAAGCGACTCATCAAATGAACCAATCTCCCAGATACATTGTTTTTTTCAAGCCTGTAAAAGGTGGAAAGGAGCAATGGATTATCACCGGTAACCCATTTATCAGAACCGAGACACTCTCAGCAGGCAAAAGAACTAGGTATAACGTACAGGTGGTTGCTTTGGATCGACTTAACAACATGAGTCCCCGCAGCGAAACCATCCGTATTAGGTTTTAATCTGATTTAAATAATGTCAATCACCAATCGCAAAAAGAAAGATCTGCACCCTGTTAAAATCCTCTCAAACAAAGAGATTGAAAAAGGCATCTTCATTGTTGACATAGAGCGCAGCTGGAATTTTATCCCCGGACAGGTTATAGCTGTGGCGATGAGTCCCGACGATGAACCTCGCCTTTATAGCATCGCTTCAGGCATCAACAGCCCATATTTCAGCATTTTATTTGATGTAAAACCGGATGGTGCGCTGACCCCTTCGCTGTCAAAAACAAAGCCCGGCGACCTTATATATATATCTGAACCATTTGGCAAATTCATTGATTTGGGCGAACCCGGATACTGGATTGCCACCGGAACCGGCATCGCACCTTTCATTTCGATGATGGAATCTGGTATAAGCAGCAATAAAACACTTTTGCATGGTGCCCGTGAACTCAGGCAATTCTATTTGGCAGAAAAATTTATAGCATCAATGGGAAGCAGATACCTTCGGTTTTGCACGGCAGAAACAGCAAATGATGTCATTTCAGGTAGACTGACAAACTATCTGAAAAATTCTGACACGCTCCTCCCCGATAGAAAGTATTATCTTTGTGGCAATCCGGAAATGGTAGTGGATGTAAGAGATGTCTTAATCAACAAAGGAATCCCGTTTGATAACATATTGGCCGAGATATATTTTTAAATTGCAACTACCTGAAATTTGGATTTGAACCAATGTTCACTTTTTTAATGCCATAAAAAAGTAGTTTTCACAACAACCAAACTGTCTTCATTTCACCGATGACCGCAAAATTTAAAAAGTATCGCGCACAAATTGAAATGAAACAAGACAGTTATTATAGAGGCATCGCACAAGAACAGAACAACCTGGTTTTATACAATTAAGAAGCTTACTGCTAAACATACAAAAATGCAACAACCATCCTCAAATAAAGATTTTCTTTACGGAAAGACGCTTCAAGAACTCGCGACCATTGTAAAATCATTTGGACTTCCGGGTTTTACTGCCCGACAAATTTCTGACTGGCTTTACAAAAAACAGGCAGGAACAATAGACGACATGACCAACTTGTCGAAAAAAGCGCGAACCCTGCTTGCCGAAAACTTTGAAATGGGCGTGACGCTGCCATCCAAGGTTCAGGAGTCGAAAGACGGCACAAAGAAATATCTTTTCCCAGCCCATGCAAACCTGTTTATTGAGGCAGCCTACATACCCGAAGAGGATAGAAAAACACTCTGTGTATCGTCACAGGTAGGATGCAAGATGGGTTGCTTGTTTTGCATGACTGGAAAACAAGGCTTTCAGAGTAACCTCACAGCAGGTGAAATTTTGAATCAGATACGCAGTATTCCGGAAAGCGCACTGCTCAGCAATGTGGTTTACATGGGTATGGGCGAGCCGCTGGACAATCTGGACGAAGTACTTAAAAGTCTTGAAATACTCACTGCCGATTGGGGTTACGCATGGAGTCCCCGACGCATCAATGTGTCCACCATCGGTTTGATTCCAGCACTGCGCCGTTTTATTGAAGAGAGTGAAGCGCACCTTGCCATAAGTATGCACTCACCATTTAACGAAGAGCGAAAAAAACTGATGCCCATCGAACAGGTTTACACCATCGAACAAGTAGTGGACGTGCTGCGAGAGTACGATTTTGGTCGTCAGCGGCGCATCTCATTTGAATACATTATGTTTGGTGGCATTAACGACACACCGGCTCACGTAAAAGGCATCACAAAACTTCTGAACGGTCTGCGCTGCCGAATAAACCTCATCAAGTTTCATCCCATACCGGGTTCACCACTCAAGGGCAGCACACTGGAAACCACACAATACTTTAGCGACCAGCTGAGCAAAAAAGGGATTGTAACCACCATTCGCCGTTCACGAGGAGAGGATATTTATGCCGCTTGCGGTCTTTTATCAACCAAAGAGCTGGTGAAAAAAGAGAATGAGGAGAGCTATTAACGTGTTGCATTTATATACCGTTTTCACATCTCCTTACCCATCACCCCGTTACCAAACAGGCCAGCCATCGAAAAGAATTGGATAGTTCAAATTTATCCGTAAATGAGTATCACCTTATTGTTTATCTCTGCGCATTCTCTATGACTCTTCTAAACCGTATGAGTCTTAGACCCCGCAGGGATTTAGTTTCATTGCTTTTGAAAAATAACACATTAAAATCAGGTTTGATAATTAACTTATAATTAACCGATTAACTAATATTTGTCTATACTGGTCAAAATCTATCTAGTCCTTCGCAAATTTTACTAACTCAGCATTAAACTTCTGGGTTTCTTCAAGGAATAAACTATGACCACTATCTTCAAAAGCAACAATATACGAATTAGCAATAGCGTTGTTCATTTGCACAGCTAGATCGAACGTGCAGATTTTGTCCTTTTTGCCGTGCATTATTAAAGTTGGAATTTCAATATTGGCAAGGTCGGATCTTAGGTCAGTATCACGCAAGGCAATCAAACACTCAGCCATTGCATAGGAGGAAGAACTGATATTTATTCCGTTTAACCAATTGGCGATGCCTTCGTTGAGTGAAGTTTCGGTGGCAGAAAATATTTTCCCAACATTGGCCAACAGTTTGGGTCGGTCTTTATAATTTAAGGCAATTAAATCATCAACAGCACTAGTGGAAAGGTTATAAGGAAAATCATCGCGTTTTGTCCATATTGGTGCGGCAGCACCAAATAGAGCGAGTTTCGAAATAAGAGCGTCTTTATCAGTTGCTGCAAAACGTATTGCAATTGCACCGCCCATTGAGAAGCCACCCATAACGGCATCCTTTATTTTAAGCTGGGTTAAAATCTTCCGTATATCAGAAACATGCACATCGTAACCATATTTACCGTATGGCTTATCAGATTTGCCGAAACCACGCAGGGTAATACCTATAGCTCTGAAGTTGTTTTTTATTAAAGTGTTATACTGGTATTCAAACATCTCGTCGCTTAATGGCCAACCGTGTATTAAAACAATAGGCCTGCCTTCACCTGCATCTGAAATATGAAGACGAACGTTGGGTTCTACTTCAATATATTCGGCTCTTATGGAACCTGTATGAACTTTTCCCATTTCAATAATTTTTAAAACGTCCGGTTATTTTTTCCAAAGAGGCTAACAATTTGTCAATAGCACCAAAAACAGCCTGCTCATGGGTGTTTGCGGAGTCAATCACAGCGATTGGTTTCATGCCTGCAAGTCGGGCTTCCACGAGACACCGCTTATCATTAACGCCATTTTTAACACCATTCTCATCTGAGATATGAACCTCCACCCTTGTTATGTGCTGACTGAATCTGCCTAGTTCATCCAATATTAAAGATGTAGAAGAGAGAATAAGTTCCTCGCTTCCAGTTACGTTTTTGTCTATGTTAATTTGTATTTGCATTTCTTTCAGTAATTTAATAACGAAATATTGCTGCCAATCCGGTTTCAGAAGGCATCTTATCGGCTGGAAGCACCACCACCTGACCACCCATTTTCATCACCAACTCTCCCATATCGTCGAGCAGATCATCAACTTTTGGATTACTCAAATCTCTTTTTTGAGTATTTCCAGTCACCAAATTTGTAATCCTCACAGGAATTATTCGGTCTGCCTCAACAATAAGTGTATGAACCTTTCCCTCAACCGCAGCAATAGCAACTTCCTTATAGTCATCACTTCCTTTGCCATTAACTCTTGCTTGAATAAAAAGGCCTACTATATTACTCAGTTTTAAGTTATACTCTGGCTCCATTATTTCCCATGCCATTTTTGCAAACTTAACCACTGAAACTGATGATGGGTTTATTGCAATGCCATTATGGAGTAGAAGAGGATTTTTGCTTAACTTATGAAAAAGGTTGTGGTGTTCAGGCAATGCAGCAAGTATAAGTGGCCAACCTGTGGGCTTAGAGTATTGTTCGTAAATCGTATTTGCTACAACACGAAAAAACCTTTCAGCGTCTTTTTCAGATTCCTCCTTTCTTCCACCATGCCCATGGTGCATAGACGAACTTTCGCCACCAGTACCACCATAAGATGCCACTGTTGAATGCTTATCTGTCAACTCCTTACCGAGTGCCTCAGTTATCGTTTTTGGAGTATCTGCAATAAGTTCAACTTCAGTTAGGGCGTAACGATTGCCCTCAAAAAGCTGCACGTCATGAAGTGTTAAACCCAAAACGTGAAAATGATCAAGAGATTGCAAATATTGCCGAAGCGGTTTTGTGTGGAAACTGTCGGCCACAATTGCTAACTCTTCAAACGATTGATGAACACCAACAACTTTAAACACATTGTGCGCACCAAAAACGGCCAGACCATTAAAAGTATGATTCCATTTAATATTGTCTTCAGCAAGCGCTTCAAAAGGTTCAAGGTGTTTTTTCACCACATCTAATGAATACTTCTGTAACAAGGATACTTTTAGTTGCCTAACAAGGTTTTTAAATAAAATTATATCCTGAAGATTATCAGGATGCGATCGATGAGTAGGCATGTATATTGAGAGGCATGGTGCCTGATTAGCTGCAAGGAGTTCATGAACCAAATCTTTTGTAAGTAATTCCATAATTTATCATTTAATTAATTCAACAAACTTACTTTCTGAACTAATGAATTGTTGCAGATTATACATTTTCCATTACTCGACTTAATCATAAATAAGAGCATGGAAAAAATATATCTTTCACCAAATTGGATCTGTTTAGCTAACTAATCTGTTTAAAACTTATTCTATTAGGGTCAGCATTAATGAGATTTCTGTTTAATTTGATTCTGCAAAATGCTGCGTAGGTAAAAGCATTTCTATTAGCATAAAGGTGAGAATGTAATGTGGGAATACGTTATATTATTTAAGAAAATCTTTACATCAATCACATATTATCATTTTATCATAACAGCACGTAAAAACATCAGTTCCGGCAATGAAACAATATTGAAAAAGACACTATTGGCAAGTCATCAATTAAAAAGCTAAAATCTATCAGCCTAATACGAATAAATCATGTCACTTAGATTAAACTCAATATGGTACGTTACTCATTACCCGGAAATGAGTTTGTTTTAATGTAACTTGGTGATTCAACCACATTGTAAGCATCCATTTAGTGCCAGTTTTCATGGTTGGTTGCATCTATATATTGTTCTCAAAATAATTAATTAATTACAAACAGATTTTACCTAAGAGCTAACTTCTTCTATTTACGTGGAATTACTCTTGGTCTAAACCGGTATAATTCTGGTCTTGCTTAATATTAGCAAACACCTAATTAATCAACTTGTGCGACAGGGCTGTTGCAAAATCGGAGAGCCTGTTCTGTTAGTCTAGATATTAAGCATGTACCCATACATCAGTGGTTTTAGTGGGTTTAAATCCTTAGGTAATTGGAGTTACAGCATTTAAAACATTAAAACCATTAGTTTGTTGCCATCCAGCATCACAATAGAGTATGACGACTACAAGGAGGATAAACACTAAAATTTTATTAACTCTTGCCAGTTGTTTCATCTGTTTATATTAAATTTTTTGTTATGAGGAACTAAATAGCTCATGAAATTCCTGCCCATGGGCATATTAATATATTAAATGCCTGCTTTCTCAATCCAATAAAGTAACAGAGCTATCAGAGCAACTAAAGGCACAATCACAACCCAGTTGTTTACTTTTAACAATCCAGGTATGGTAATCTCGCCGAAATCACCTTTATTCAAAATGCCGTCCTTTAATACGGGATACATTAATGCAAAAAACCAAGTTCCCAGAATGATTCCAGCCAGTCCGCCAACTATGGCATCTAAATAACCATTGCCAATGGCACCGGCAATCGTACCTGGGCAATAGCCAAGAATGGCAAATCCAACACCGAATATCAGTGCACCAATAACATTCTTACCTACAGAACCTTTCTTGAGCGAAAGCTTTATCCATCCTTGCGATTTCATAAAGTAAACACCAATCATCCCCGTTGCAATTGCAGAAAGCATAATTTTTACAACCGTAAAATCGGTTAGCAGCAACTGGCCAACAATCACATCATAGTTTGTGGCACCGCCTTTGTGCAGCAAAAAACCGAAGATAATACCAATACCCAAACCAAAGAATAAGGGACTTCTACTTGCTACTGCCACATCCATTCTGTTTTGTAGCGTTTCAGAAACTGTATTTTTGGTTTTCATTTTTGAAATGGTTTGCGTTAAGCGATTATGAAAAAAATGATATGGGCAGTAGTAATTCCTGCAATGAAAAAAAAGATTACCGAAACCCAGCTCGATACAGCAAGTTGTAATGTGCCGCTTATACCATGCCCACTGGTGCAACCACCCGAAAAGCGGGAGCCAAAACCCAATATGATACCTCCAATAATTGCAACAAATACGCGCAAAAGTACACTGTCGCCAAAAGCCGATGACCAGAGCGATGGTACCCAAACACCAATCTGAAAATCGTCAGAAACAATGGCTGACAGAAATGAGCCTAATACCACTCCTACAACAAGCATCCACTGCCAGTCTATCTTGAGTTTTATCATTTTATAGTAGGGTCTTTGCTTTGCCTTTCCTCCTGATATATAGTTTTCGATCATTCCTCCTGCACGGGCAAATGTGGTAGAAGTGGCAATGGGCTTGCCCGATATTAAAAAGCTTAGCCAACTCAAAATTCCAATGCCTATACCTGCTACATAGGGCGACCAGTTAGGATCAGTAACAACTGAAGCAATTGTTTCCATAATCAATTGTTTAAAATGTGCTATTATACCTAAATACATTATGCCCTCTGAAGTGTGAGTGCAACAAAGACACTTCAATTTATTTGTTTAAAATACTCGCTTCAGGAGCAGGTAGTTTCACCTCTTTACGAAAGGGAAAATGCACTGGCAATGAAGTCTCAATGCCAATTTATCTTTCTGCGCAATTATATTCGTTTCATATTTTAAATTTTTGAATAAAACCTTGACCCATGTGGAACCTGGCAAACATTACATTGTTTGGCATATCCGGCTGCGCTATATCCAGTTAATCCACCTGCTACATTGTAAAGATTTCTAAAACCTTTTTGCCTCATAATGCTTACACCCAAACTACTGCGATTACCTGAACTGCAAATTGCAATAATCGTATCTTCCTTATTCAGTTCTATATGTCGTTCTCGCAAATCGGCCACAGGAATATTAATTGCTCCCTCAATGTGGGCATCCTCATACTCTAATGGAGCTCTTACATCAAGCAAAACGAATTTATCAGTACCTGTAACCATATCATGTAAATCTTCGGCTGAAATTTGAATTACATGATTGGTTTTGTACCCTTTGGTAACCCAGTCTGCCATGCCGCCATCCAAATAACCAACAATACGATCTATACCAACACGTCGGAGCCAGACATTGGTATCTTTAGCTTCTTTAAAACTGTCGGATACAACCAGCAATTTTTTGTCAAGGGGTAACACCCATCCTGCAAAAGTAGGAAGGTTACCGTTAATGTCCAGACTCCACGAATCCGGAATATGCTGGCTGCCAAAAGCAAGATAACTACGGGTATCAACAATAGCTACGTTTTCTTCATTAATCATTTGTTTGAAAGATTCTGCATTGAGCTCTTTCATGCGAGGAAGCTGTGAAATAAGTACTGGCCCGTTACAGTTAACGGTTGTACTACGACTAAAATGGTCGGGCGCAGGTGGCATATCCTTAGTAAGCGACTTTATGAACTCAATCTTATCCATAATATGTAATGCGGTGTTATACTTCTTTTCGTAGCCAATGGTTGAGCGCCATTTGGCACCCATTGCACGTCCGCAAAGCGACCCGGCACCATGAGCAGGAAGCACTTCGCAAAAGTCGGGGAGCTTTAAAAGCTTATCAAACAAGCTGTGGTATAGTTTACCAGCCAGTTCTTCTGCTCTGTTGGGGAAAAGGTCGGGGCGCCCTACGTCACCTACAAACAGGGTGTCGCCTACAAAAGCACTAACGGGATCATCTCCACGCGATGTATCAACCACCACATAGCTCAAGTGCTCGGGCGTGTGTCCAGGAGTTTCCAATACTTTTATAACAATGTCTTCTATATCAATGGTATCTCCTTCGCTTAAAGCAACATGTTCGAAGGAGCAATTGGCCGATTTAGCCAAATAGATTTTGGCACCTGTTTTCGCAGCAAGATCCAAATGCCCCGAAACAAAATCGGCATGAAGGTGAGTTTGCAGAATATGAGTGATGACGACGCCCAACGCACGTGCCTCATCAATATAAATATCGATATCACGCTGTGGATCAATAACAGCGCAAACATCCGAACCGGCCAAAATGTATGAACTGTGGGCAATTTTATTGATGAAGTAATGTTTTATCAGCATTGCAATGGGTTATTAAATGATGAAAAAATAGAATAGTAAAACTGTAATTGTCAGAAAAAGAATTGATATTCCACTCCCAGCCTTTATATAGTCAGAAGTACGATATCCGCCAGACGACATTAGGAAGGCATTAACCTGGTGTGTAGGCAGAATAAAGGAGTTCCCGGCGCAAACAGCTGCCAAAAGTACAAGTGGCCGTGGATCCATTTCGGCAATAACTGCCATGCCCATTACCAGTGGAGCCAGTACTACAATTGCTCCCACATTGGACATGAAAAGTGAAAAAACGGTTGATAACACCCCAACCATCAGTACGATAAATACAGGGTGTACATCCACAACTACATTCATAATGGATTCGGCTAGGAACATGGCAGCTCCGGTTTTTTGCATGGCTATACCTAATGGAATCAATCCGGCTAGTAGAAAAACCACTTTCCATTCGATGGATTCATAGGCTTCTCCTATACTTAAGACCCGGGTAAGAACCAAGCAAAGTGCTCCCGTAAGAAAAGCTAAGGAGATGGAAAAGCCTGCCATGGCAAGGGTAATGGCAAATACAAAACAGCCAATTGCCGGCCATGTTTTCGATTTGTCGTTTTTATTCACTTCAAAACTTGTGAGTGCAACAAAATCAGAGTTTTCTTTTAAATCTCGTATTTTGACCCATCTGCCATAAACAATCAGTGTGTCACCTGGGCTAACTTCCACATCAGAAAAATCGCCATCTACTCTTTCTCCCTTATTAAAAAGTATTATCGGCTCAACAGCGTAGCGCTTTCTAATTGAGTATTCTCTTAAACATTTCCCAATTAGTTTTGAACCCGGTGGGATAATTAGCTCTGCAAAACCGCTAAATTTGGGGTTAAAATCATCAGAAAAATAGCGTGTATCTGAATGGTCATCAAGTCGAAAGTCTCTTGAAAACTGATCTATCGTTTCAGCAGAACCCAAAAGAGCAAGAGTTTGTCCATGTTCAAATTTAGTTTCACGCCAAGGGGCATAAACTACATTATTCTCTTTTGCAATGCCTAATAAATTAACATGGTAAGTTTTCCACAAACCAGCGTCTTCTGTGGTTTTTCCGGCTAGTAAACTTTCACCTGTGATTTTTAAAAATTTGATGTTGTGAGGTAAATTAAGCTTCTCCACAAGTTTTTCCTGGTCTGTTTTACCTGTTTCACCAACTTTTTTTTGGGGTAGAATTTTATTTCCAAACAGCAAAAAATAGCCTATACCCGACAACAAAAGAACAATGCCAACAGGGGTTACGCTAAAGAGATTGTAAGCTTCATGCCCGGCATTTCTTAACAGGTCGTTTACCAGAATGAGATTACCCGAGGCGACCATTGTAAGTGTTCCACCTAAAATGGCAGCAAAACCTATGGGCATAATAAGTGATGATGCGTGAATCTTTGTACTTCGTGAAACCTGCATTATGCCAGGCAGAAAGAGAGCAGCAGCGCCAATGTTTTGAATTATACCAGATAACAAACCTACTGAAATTGAGAGTAATCCAATTAAATTTCGTTTACGCGTGCCAGCCTTCTTGATAATAAATTTTGAAAACTCATCCATTATTCCCGTACGGGCAATGCCGCGTCCTAGTATCATCACACTCAGCATGGCGATTACAGCATTGCTGGAGAACCCCGAAAAACTCTCTTGCGGATTTAAGATGCCTGTCCAGCCAAGTGCCAGCATACAGCCAATGGCAACAATGTCAATGCGAAGCACATCAAGTATAAGTAAAATCGCTGTTGCGCTCAGAATCAACAAAACTGTAATAATATCTGTGTTCATTGTTTTTAGCTGAGTCTTAACTTTCGAAGTAGTTTTACATTTCCTTCCTGCTATACTGGTGTCCCCCATCTGAATCTATAATCCGGAAATCTGGATTTTGCATCCACTATAAAAATCCCATCTTTTTTGTCTATCTCAGACGAAAGTCTGGCGTCTCTCAACCTATCATAAAATTGATTTAAAACCGAAGGTTTTCAACAAATTTGTATTCTAACACAGTTTTCTGTATAGACCCAAACTTCGAATCTCACACCTCACATCAAACAACAAGCGCAATTCTCTTTATTTCAAGTGCGATATCCTCTGGAGAAAGAACTAAATCTATGTAGCTATTTGCCATGGCATCTTCAGACATATCGGGTTGAGCGGAAGTTTCGGGTTTCTGTGCTATGGTAATACCACCAGCCTCTTTCAAATTGCACAATGCACCTGCGCCCTCTCCATCATAACCAGATACAATTACAGTGATTAGTATGCCTTCCCAATTATCAGTAAGTGAGCGCATAAAAGCAGTAATCACATCAGGCCACCCCCAGGGTACTGAAATTGGCTTTAAACGAAACTCTTCATCAACAACATGTAAATCTCTCTTCTCTGGAATTATAAATACATGGTTAGGCTTAACATCCAGTTTATCTTTAAGCAATACTACCGGCATCTCTGTATAATACGGAAGAATATCGTGTAACAAATTAGCGAATGTTCTTAGGTGATTAACAATAACTATAGCCACTCCCAAGTCATCAGGTATTTTCCGGAGTAACTTAATATAGGCATCAAGTCCGCCAGCCGCCCCTCCCACACAAACTATTGGAAAGTTCTTTTTCAGACGTTCAGTTTTTCTTCGCATTATTTGTCTATTATATAGATAGTAAAACATGGATTAATTTGCTTCAAGTTTTATGCAGTGTTGTGTTCAAGGTTCTTACTTCCACTTTATCGTAAATTTTGGTTAACTAACTTTAAAATCATCACAAACCTCCCGAAAAGGGAGGTTTGTGAACCAAACTTATAGTTATTGGCATTATGATACTCCTATCTTTCAGAAAAATAGTATCACCAGAGTTGACCAACTCGCGATTCAGGAAATAAATGAATAAAAACACCTCTGATAAAGCTATATTATTCTATATCCCAAACAGCTACATTAAATAAAAGAAATGTAACAGCATACAGAATGTATCTCAAAATATTTTGAAATATGTGTTACCCATTTGAACTAGATGACACTCCAGATACTATTTTCACCTCTGCTGCTTCAACATTAATTGATTGTGCAACTTCCGATAGTTTTGCGTCTGCCGCTTTTTCTTCTTTGAGCGTTTCTTCAAGAAGTTTCACAGCTTCTGTTACACCCAGCGTTTTTGCAAATTGACGAAGTGTACCATAAGAGGCTATTTCAAAGTGCTCAGCTTTTTGTACAGCGGCAATAATTCCTGCATCGCGCATTGCACCTTTTTTGTATGATTTTATTTTTGATTTTGCCTCCTTAATCAAACCATTCATTGCATCACATTTTTTTGAAGATGCATCTTTGCCTATATATTCAAAAACCTTTTCCAGCCTCGTAACCTGATTTGTTGTTTCAGCAAGATGACTTGTCAAAGCATCATTAAGTCCTTGACATGTGGCATTTTTAATCATTTTGGGAATTACTTTGGTTAATGCCTTTTCTGCCCAGTAAATGTCTTTTAACTCAGCTTTAAATAATTTCATCAGTTGAGATGTTTGCAATAACCCATTTTCAGGCTTTTCGGCTAACTGTTTTTTGCTTTGGCGAGGAGTCATCATATTTGATTTTTGATTTTGCATAATTCCATGTTATAAATTGATTGATAATTCTTTACACAATTATTTTTCTTTGCTCGTCATTTTAGACATATCATTATCACGCGGTTCTTTGTTTCTCATAAGATTTAATCCATACGTGTGGTTTGCAGATAGAATTACATCATTGCAATCAAAGTGTTTGATGACACCGTCTTTTACAAGTGCAATAACCCAACATGTATTTTGATGCATCCCATAATCGATTACAAAGAGTGCTTGCCCTGCACCCAAAGGGGTTTCTACTAACATCGAAGGATCTAGTTGAAGTATCATATTTATGTACAACTAAAATGAAAGAATGACCTACCCTTTAACCAATGAATTTTTCAAAGCCTTTAAATGGTTTTGGTCAACAATTAGCATTGACTTTTGCTGAATTATCATGGTTTGTTGTTTTGAACTTAAATACTCTGAATCATTCTCCAACACCTTTTCATAAGTATCTCTGGCCTGCTCTTCTCCATATTCGCAAGAACTGAGAATTGTTTTACGGTCTTTACCTGTGAGTGCTGACTTTACATCCATCCACGCACGAAAAAATTTTCCTGAAACCTTTGTACCTGTGGCGACCTCCCCACCAAGTGTATTTACCTCCTTAACCAACTCTTGTTTGCATCGTCTACTGGTTTCAATAAACTGTGAGAACAAAGTTTTTAAATCAGTTTCATCGGTTTCTTTAGAGGCCGTTTCATAACCCTCTATTCTATCGTTATTAATAGTGATAAGTGTGTTTAACACATCCACTGCTTTTACATTTTTCATATTCGTTTCAATTAAACTCTATTATACTATTCATTTGCATTTTATAAAATAAAGGGCAGAATTTTAAAACCTGATGCTCAAGCAATCAGAATGACATTAAAATTGCTGCCCTACACTGCAGCGCATTTGCCGGGCGGGCATAACCTCGTGTAAAAAACTGAACTACTTCTTTGTACATTTCGTCTGACAATCTATGGATTGATTGAGATTTGTGCGCAAATCAGATAGTGTTGCTATTGCCCAATTATTAATATCACGATCATAACGATCTGTGGTTGCTTTCTCGAAGATGGCAATTGCATCTTTGTGCTTATTTACCATCATATCGGCATATGCTTTATCAAAATCATTTCCTGATTTGTTATTTAAATCATTATAGGCATTCCTTACTTTATTGGTTGTTGCTGTGGGAATCGTTATCCTTTTACTATCAGCAAGAGTCGTTAAATTCTTTAGCGACATGGTGTAAGCATCTTCAAGATTTTTCCCCAATTCTTTAACATGGGTTGATTGGCCTCTTTGCTGTGCTAATTGACCCAATTGAATTTGAGCCATGTTAATTTCAGCAGCGTTCACAATAAATTGTGCATCTCTTTCCTGCTTTTTGCTGTCAAATTTTTCTTCATTGTGTTTCTGGGCAACATCTCTGGTATCCTTCGGTTTCTGACTATTAGTGCATGAGGCAGATAGTAAAGTTGTGCCTAAAAAGGTCACGAGAAGGATTAATAAATTAAAATTTCTAATCTTTTTCATCTTGGTTTAATTTAATTGTTGGTTGAAAAAAAAACAGATAAACAGTTTTTGTCTTTCTATTTTAGTGTTAATAATAAGAATAGGCTAACGTTATATAGAGTCGCCCGAACGGGCTATGTGTATTTTGTAATCTTCTGCCAATAACATCCTATAACAAACACGTTTTTAAATAATTACGCAACATCAATTCATCACTTTGTTTGTATTCATTGTGATATGGGTTAAATCGCTACCAAAATTCTGAACATAGAGAAATAGGGTTTATTAGATTAAGCTTCTACGATTTTGATTTCTTCACGACTCCAAAAGCGATGTTTGGCAATACAACCAATAAATTTATCAACGTTACCATCGGTAATTAACCTTTGATTAGTCGTTAGTAATTCAGCTGCACCATTCTCTGTATTTACCAGAAGACCATCAATTTTTGATGTGGTTTTCTTCGCCGGATGCTTTTCTGAGTTTGGCATATCAAGTGTAATTGAACGTTATTATATATAAAGTAGCATTACAAAAGTAATTTGATTAAATCTGAAAGGTGTTATACTATGTGTTAGAATGTTTTCATAATTCACACATTTGCAATGAATTATCAAAAATTACTTATTATGATAACATTTAAGATTGGAAAGAGAAGATTATGAATATTTAGAGATAACAGAATTTTCTATGTTACATAAATGCCAAAGAGCCACTAAAAAGATGATCAAACGCCAAACAATTTATAATCTATGCCTTGAAACAGCACATACAAATTGGCAAATTATTGACAATGAGGTAAGATTTATCTAAATTGATAGGGTTTTATATTAAAAACAGGAGATATCACGAACGATAATACATCGGTTGAATGAGAACTTGGCATCAATCAAAACCAGCCATTTCGCCATGCAGACTATTTCATTCGATAATTCCAGTGTTTTTTTGTATTTTGTATCAAATTCTAAATTTTAGATAAATGGAAAAATCTAAGGGAACAGGTAAATGCCCGGTAACAGGCATGACAGGCAAACATAATGTAGGTGCTTCAGGCACAAAAAACCGTGACTGGTGGCCCAATCAACTAAAGCTTAATACGCTTCGCCAACATTCGTGCAAGTCGGATCCAATGGGTGAAAACTTCGACTATGCTAAAGAATTTAAGTCGCTTGACTTAAAGGCATTAAAAAAAGACCTACAACAATTAATGACCAATTCTCAGGATTGGTGGCCAGCCGATTTTGGGCACTATGGCCCACTGTTTATCCGGATGGCATGGCATAGCGCCGGCACATACCGAACCGGCGATGGTCGGGGTGGTGGCGGAACCGGACAACAGCGCTTTGCACCACTCAACAGCTGGCCCGACAACGTGAATCTGGATAAAGCAAGGAGACTGCTCTGGCCCATCAAACAAAAATATGGACGTAAAATATCGTGGGCCGACCTGATGATTTTAGCAGGTAACGTGGCGCTGGAATCGATGGGCTTTAAGACCTTTGGTTTTGCCGGTGGACGGGCAGATGTATGGGAACCTGAAGAGGACGTATATTGGGGTTCTGAAACGCATTGGCTCGACAACGATCAACGTGATCTGGATTTATCACAATCAGACAATCCATTAGCAGCCATACAAATGGGATTGATATATGTAAACCCTGAAGGTCCCAATGGCGTACCGGATCCGGTGGCTGCCGCAAAAGACATCCGCAACACATTTGCCCGCATGGCCATGGACGATGAAGAAACTGTAGCCTTGATTGCAGGTGGCCACACATTTGGAAAGACCCACGGAGCAGGCGATGCCGTACATCTTGGTTCAGAGCCCGAAGCTGCCGGCCTTGAAGAGCAAGGTTTGGGATGGAAAAACTCTATGGGAAAAGGGAATGCCGGCGACACCATCACCAGCGGCCTGGAAGTAACATGGACCCAAACCCCGGCTAAATGGAGCTACTACTTCTTCGACAATCTGTTTAAGTATGACTGGGAACTTACGAAAAGTCCGGCCGGCGCCCATCAATGGGTAGCCAAAAATGCAGGAAACGTGGTTCCTGATGCACACGACCCCGCCAAAATGCATCCGCCCACAATGTTGACTACCGACTTGTCGTTACGCTTTGATCCGGCATACGAGAAAATATCCAGACGCTTCTGGGAAAATCCGCTGGAGTTTGCCGACGCATTTGCACGCGCGTGGTTTAAGCTTACCCACCGTGATATGGGACCAAAATCGCGCTATCTTGGGTCTGAAGTTCCAGCCGAAGATTTGATATGGCAAGACCCCATTCCAGAAGTGAACCATCCTTTGGTAGATGAAAAAGATATAGCAGGGCTAAAAGAGAAAATAGTAAAATCAGGTTTAACAGTTTCAGCTCTGGTATCCACAGCGTGGGCATCTGCATCCACCTTCCGTGGATCAGATATGCGTGGAGGTTCCAATGGAGCCCGTATACGTCTAGCACCACAAAAGGATTGGGAAGTTAACAACCCTTCGCAGTTAACCAAAGTACTCGAAAAACTTGAGGCCATACAGAACGATTTCAACAATGCACAAAGCGGTGGTAAAAAAATCTCTTTGGCCGACATGATTGTGCTGGCTGGTTGTGCAGCAGTTGAAAAAGCTGCCAAAGATGCAGGTGTTGTTATCAAAGTACCCTTTGTTGCGGGACGTATGGATGCGCTGACTGAGCAGACCGATGTGGAATCGTTCAAAGTTTTGGAGCCGGTAGCAGACGGATTTAGAAATTATCTGAAGAGGAAATACACCATCCGTACAGAAGAATTATTGATTGATAAAGCGCAGCTACTCACCCTCACGCCGCCTGAGATGACGGTACTCATAGGCGGTATGCGAGCGCTCAACACCAACTGGGATCAATCCAATCATGGCGTATTCACCGATAAGCCAGGTGTGCTGACCAATGATTTCTTTGTAAACCTGCTGGATATGGGAATTGCGTGGATGCCCGTTTCAGAAGACAATGAATTATTTGAAAGTCGCGACAGAAAAACCGGAAAAACAAAATGGACAGGCACACGCGTGGATCTAATCTTTGGTTCCAACTCAGAACTTCGTGCGCTGGCCGAAGTTTACGGTAGTGCCGATGCACATGAAAAATTTGTTAAAGACTTTGTATCGGCATGGAACAAGGTGATGAACCTTGACCGTTTTGATCTTGAATAGGTTCTGAGGTATTAACCAGGCCAAGACTAAATTGCAGAGGCTGCCCGATTTTCATCAGGCAGCCTCATCTTTTAGGTGTGTAATATAATAAACCAGCAAAAATCTTGTTTCGTACAAAGCTAATCATGCCATGCCATCTGCCATAGAAAACCAACACATAACAAACACATGAACCAATGGCCGTCAACTCACAAAAAACTCATCAAAAACAACTATCAGATACAAGATACAACTATATATCAAACAATTAATCAATAAACAGTTGACAATACTCACCTCTCTAAAAATTACCGGTTAGGATAACTCCCAACCGGCAACTAACTAAAACAAACAGAATTACTTTACAGGCACCAATCGTGCAGCCCAACCGCCTCCTGGTGCCATATATACTTTTATGCGCGTATCTGAGGTTACCTCAACCACTTTTCGCTTGTAATCGTTGCCATTTCTATCGGCATTGATGCCATCTCTAAAAATCTCTGCCTCATACCTGCCATCCTTTAAAAACGAAAAATCAATTTCAATCTCTCTGGATTCCCAACTGGTCATTGCGCCTACGTACCAATCTGCACCATTTCGGCGGGCAATGGCCACATACTCGCCTAGTTTTCCGCTAAGCGCCACAGTCTGGTTAAATACAGTGGGGATGGAAGCAATAAAAGCAGTTGATTCAGGCTCTCGCTTATAGTGTGTAGGATTATCGGCCATCATTGAGAGAGGCGATTCAAATACGACATACATGGCCAACTGATGACAGCGTGTGCCCTGACTCATTGGCGTGGAATGCACCGCCCGCCAGTTCCATCGGTTGGCATTAATCATGGCGCCTGGCGTATAATCCATGGGGCCGGCAAGTGCACGGATAAACGGGATGGTCACATCGTATAAAGGCATGTCCAGATAGTCGGTCCACTTGACATTTTCCAAACCATACACACCTTCAAATGTGATTACATTGGGATAGGTAAATTGCAGTCCGGTTGGTTTGTAGGCACCATGAAAATTCACCAATTGCTTGTATTGAGCGGCTTTACGTGCCACGCGATAGTAAAACTCCACGGTTGGCTGATCATCACGATCCATGAAATCAATTTTATATCCGGCAACTCCCATTTTAGAATAGAGCGCCATCACCTTATCCATCTCCTCATTAAGTGGCAACCATCCGGCCCAAAGAATGATGCCAACACCCCTGTTTTTGGCATGGGTGATGATGCCTTCCAAATCGATATAGGGCTTAATTTGGAGCAGACTCTCCTGCTCCGACCAACCTTCATCCAAAATGACGTACTCCACACCATTGTCGGCAGCAAAATCAACATAGTATTTATAGGTTTCGGTATTTACACCCGAACGGAAATCCACACCAGTGATATTTAAATCATTCCACCAATCCCAAGCCACTTTTCCGGGTTTAATCCAGGACACATCACCAATCCGGTTGGGAGCGGCCAATCGTGCAACCAAATCATTGTCGAGCAATTCCACATCGTTTTGGCTTATGGCAATGGCCCGCCATGGATAAGAACGGGTTCCTTTGGTCTTAGCGATATAATCTGCCCGTTGTGTAACGATGGACTGAAGATTGTTGTGCCCCCCTCTCACCTCCTCGAGCGGGTATGGCGCAAAACGGCCTCGAAAGCCATTTCGTTGGTTGTTGATGGTAAGAAACATTCCCGGAAACTCCTCCAAATCCACCTCCGTAATTACAGCTTTACGGTTGTTACCCAACTCTATAAGCAGAGGCATGATGATGAGACTATCCGCCACAATGTCATCTAACTTCAATACATCATAAGTACTTTCAAAGGATGTGCTGAAAGGATCGAAAGGACGCGGAACGATGTAAGGCACCCAGGCTTTCTCACTTGCAGGAAACACCAGATTGGCTTCTTCATCCAAAATATGTATCTCCTTCTTGAAAGATGTATTTAACTGATATGCAACACCATCGTCATACACCCGAAAAACAACACCAAGACCATCGCGAAGCGCCAATGTCATTTGGTTATAATGATTAACCACACTGCTTTTGCGGTAAACCGGTGTTTGAATCACTTGGTTAATACTCTGACGTGTGACGCGTCTCACGCGGGTATTCCTCCCCAAAACACCTTCGTTTTGAACCGAAAGTGAAATATCTGAAGGCCCCATAACCAAATCACCATTCAAAAAGAGGCTCCAGGTTAAGCGGTCTGCCACATTTACACGAATTTCTATAATTCCGGATGGCGATTGAACTCTGTGTTCTTCGGCTTGTAGCCAAACCTGTGCAAACATCGAAAACAAAAGCGATAAAACAATTTTCTTCATAGTATAGGGATTATTGAATAAACATTATTGGAGAAATGGGCGACGCGGTGCTTTCACGGTTTTAATGACATAACGGACCGAAGTGAGTCCCGGTGAAGAAGCCGAAATGACTACATCACCCTGTTTACCGGTTGACTGGATAATAATTTGAGCCAAACCGTTAAATGTTTTTCGTTGCCATTTTTCATGCGCCTGAATAACCTGAACAGCGCCGGGATTGGTATTAACCTCATCCCATGGATTAACCTTCACGAAGGGATTAGCAACCACAGTCACGATGTTCTCGCCCGGCCTAACCACATCGCCCGAAAGCTTAAATACAAAATCACGCTGGTTGTTGTCAAGGTTTTCACCGACAAGGTGCCCGTTTACATAAACAGACTGGTTATTGCCAACACTTCGGAACATCCAATTGAGATTGCCTTTAAGATCATTCTCGGTTAGATGCAGTGAAGCCCGGTACAATGTAGGCAGGGAACTGCTTCCGGGTGCCAATCCACCATCTGAAAAAGCCGGCTGCCAGTCTGCAACAAAAAATTCAGGCATTACAGCTTCGGAGATGTTGACTCCAAATGCTGCCATTTGCTGCCATTTAGAGAAGCTAACTGTCCGCACCTCATCAAAGAATCTACATGGCTCATGTGAAGTAGGGTCGCCGTTGCCTACACCAATGATTTGAGCAGGCCCCGAAACCTCAAAATAAACCTGATGGTTTGCATCTGGAACTACCCGTCCCTTGCGATCGACAATCTTAACTGTCACCACCGACACATCTTCAAAATCACCTTTTAGTTCGGCTCTGTGTGGTTCCAGCGCAACACCTGAAGGTGCACCGGTAGTTTCAACGGTTGTGACCTGCACTCGTTTGCCATTTTTATACCCAACGGCGCGTAAAGTGCCGGGTACGTAATTAACCTGCCATGACAAATGGCCGTTGCGCTCCATTTTTTGTCGTCCCTGACTGCGATTGTTGACAAATAACTCAACCTCATCGTGATTACTATAAACCCACACATCAATGGGTTCACCTTCTCTACCCTTCCAGTTCCAGTGAGGAAGAATGTGCAACACAGGATCATTGGTCCACCACGACTTCAGATAGTAAACATTGTCCTTTGGCAAGCCACATAAATCCATCATACCGAAATATGAAACCACCGAGGGAAATCCGAAAGGTGTTGGTTCTCCACGATAATCAAATCCCGTCCAAAGGCACATTCCCGATAAATAATCCCTATCGGCATAATGCTTCCAACCATGCTGAATGCTGAAAAAACCAGAAGGCGTATCCCTATCGTATGCAGCCAGATACTGCTTGTCATAATCATCAAAATAGATGCCACGAGTGGTGTTTGTAGAGCCTTCCTCGGTACCAAGTGAGGCTTGCCACGGATATTTGGCGTAGTGCGCATCGGTGGATCCATGGCGCAAATAGTTATAACCCATAACCTCGACCACCGACGAGATGCCATTGCCCCAGGTGCCACTCACAGCAGCATTGATAGGCCTTGTGGTATCAAACTGTTTGGCATAGGCCTGCATATACTCAGCCATTCGGGCACCACGCTCATTGCCTTCAATGGCCCATTCTTCATTGCCAATTGACCAGAGAACCACACTCGGATGATTGCGATCACGTATCATCAGTCGGCGGAGATGATCCAGAATCTCATCGGTGGTTCCCATCAGGCGGTTTTCGTTGAGGATGAGCATCCCAACACGATCAGCAGCTTCGAGCAGTGCCGGAGAAGGTGGATAATGCGCCGTGCGGTAAGCATTATTACCCATATATTTTAACTGTATCAGGCGCCACTCATGCAATCCATCGGGGATGGCAGTGCCTACCCCGGCATGGTTCTGATGGTTGTTTGAACCCTTAATCTTCACATGCCTGCCGTTGAGGAAGAAACCTCTGTCGGGCGTCCACTCGATGGTACGAATGCCAAAAGTGGTGCGGTAAGTATCAACCACTGCATCATTTTGAATCACATGTGAATGCAGCTCATACAAATTGGGTGTATCTAAATCCCACAACATTGGATTGTCAACAGTGAATTTCATGGTGAACTCGTCAGTAAACATGGCAGCAAGTGAGATATTCTCCATTACAGCCGAAGCTACCACATTGCCATTGGCAGCCACAATTTGGTTACGTATGTCAAAGGTTTTACCTTCAAGAGCTTTGTTAAGCACTTTTACCCTGGCGGTTACCTCAGCAGCATTATCACTTACCTCGGTGGTGACGAACGCGCCGTATTGAGGCACATGCAGTGGATTTGTCTTGGTTAGCCAAACGTGACGGTATATACCAGCCCCTTCATAAAACCAACCCTCTTCCATAGATGCATCCACCCTAACAGCTATTACATTGTTACCGCCAAAATTCAGGTATTCGGTTACATCAAACGAGAAACTCGTGTAGCCACTTGGATCATTGCCACAATAAAAACCGTTTACCCAAACACGGGCATCGCGATACACACCATCAAACTCAATGAATATGCGCTTGTCGTCGTCCTCAACCGGCAAATGAAAATTCTTACGATACCAGCCCACACTCGATTCCGGAAATCCTGGTCCGATGGCTTTATAGCCGTGACTGTGGCTGGCATTCTCAGCAAATCCGGCCTCAACGGCCCAGTCATGTGGCAGATTGAGCGAACGCCAGGTGCGATCGTCAAAGTCGGGAGAGGCTGCACCATCGCCATATCCGGCCTTGGCAAGATAGGTGAAATAGGATGTACCCACATTAAAATCCTTCTCCACATCGGCCGCATGGCCAAAAGCAAATTTCCAGTCATAATTCATCAAAAGCCTTTCGCGGGGCGAAGCCGCTAACGCAATGGCGATAAAAATCAAACACAGGGAGGCAAAACTCTTCTTCATTCAGTTTGTATTTATAAGTTTAATGCTGAAGTTCAACTAAAATTAACATATAATCTCTCACACAAATGTATTTTAACAAAACAAAAATTTAAAGGTGATATGTTTTTAGCTTAAGGATTGTTTGTATTTAATAGCTGTTGAAATGTTCACGACAAGGGGGTGATATGTCACAATCAATGGCAGCTAAGAACTAAATCTCAAAACATTACAATCTAGTGAGATTATTGAAATGTAACAAATGGTAATTTGAGGCGGAGAGTGGAGATTGGTTATGATATTGTTATCTGTCTATTTTAGAGATTTGAGTTCAACATCACTTGTCTTAAAGTATCCAACATTAATAGTTGAATCATTTCTTTGTATTGTATTTTCAATTCCAAAATAGACATATCTGGGAATCTTTATTCCGCTTTCAACCATTTCAGAATAAAAGGCATCCAGTAAGCTTAGTAACTTGATTGCCTCATTACCATTCTGATACTTATAGTAATCGGTTGTGTCTGGAATTACAATCATGAAATCTTTCGAGGTGTTGTCTGTAATCTTTGCAAACAGGAATATGGAATGGTTTTCATTATCTATACTCTTACCGGAATCAGACAATAGGCCATTTTCAGAGAGTAAATTATAGGCCATACTAATTCGAATATCAGTCCCTTTGCTATATCGCCCATCAGGATAGATTATTATGGCATACGGAATCCCTGCAAATTCAAATAAAGCTCTGGTTTTTGCTTCATTTTTTGATAACAATTGTATTCCCGTTGGGTTGTTTTTTTCTAAATAATTCCGCCATTGTTTTTCGCCATCGAGGGCTATATCAACAAAAACAATGTTTGCACTGTCTTTAAAATCATTCTTTAATTTTTCCAAAGCAGGCTTCTCTTTGATGCAAGGCTTACACCATGTAGCCCAAAATGTTACATAAACAGTTTTTCCTTTGAGACTTTGAAGTTGAAAATCATTATTGTTGACATCCTTGAATGTATGTTTTGGTAACATGTCGGATTTTCCCTTTGTGAAATCCCATAATACAATCGCATTTTGCAATTCATCATTATGGTAACTTATCTCTTTTGTTTTCCTGATAATTAAGGGTTGAGATAGCAGAAAATAGCCAAACAAAGCAATTAAAACGCAGAACGATAGCAGCCGATACTTTTTTTCAAACTCTTTTCGTGTTATGAATAAACCGATGGTTGCAAAAAGAATTACAAAAATGAAAAAAGGAAAATATATGCTTCTCATTGGAACGCATACCAAAAGAGAAATATATAAAAGAGGTATCCATTGTAACGGTGTTTTACTGTTTATTATACCAGAGATATAAAAACCGGAAGCTATAATTAGCAGTTGAACCCATTTTAATGAAGGATAGTCCTGTATAAATACCAGATTGTCGAGAATGTGGATAACAAGGTAAAAAGGAATTAAGATGGCGAATATTCCTGCTGTAATTTTAATTGTTGTTGTAATTACGTTTTTCATTTTGAACGGATTAGAAGGTCGGCTTAGCTTAATTCCATGGGATATTTACACCACACAAGCGTATCTCAAATATACATATTTGTCAAGGCAATACTTGGATATCTCATGGGCTTTTGCTGAATGGTGCAAAACTTTCACAGATTACCCCTTTACCAATCACATAAAAAAAGATGGAAAGACTCCCGAAACGATATCAGGAATCTTTCCATCTCTAAACCAGCCCGGAAGAAAAAAGTATCAACCGGTATTCTTGACACCTCCGGATATGGCGGTGGTTATCATCAGTAATTTGTTAAGCAACGATTCGGCCATCACAGCATCCGAATCTTTAACAGCACGCCACTCCTGCAACTTACTCACCTGCATTTGGTGCAACGTTAACAGTGGTTTGCGGCGACGGTTAATGTTTTCAAGCAAACTCACCCGGCGACTCTCGGTATGGTCGCCAAGCAATGCTGCCACCTGATTGACACTCTCCGTGTGTTCAGATAATATTTTCTTTAAAAACTCATCCCGTAATGCTTCA
The DNA here is from genome assembly GCF_000517065.1 of Alkaliflexus imshenetskii DSM 15055. GTDB lineage: Bacteria > Bacteroidota > Bacteroidia > Bacteroidales > Marinilabiliaceae > Alkaliflexus > Alkaliflexus imshenetskii. The sequence continues at coordinate 694,099 of NZ_KI912105.1, forward strand.
TCCACCACAAGTCCGGCATAATCGGTCATTAAACCCACATCGGCATTAAGCAGGTTGGTCTCGATATGAATAAGCGTATAGCGCAAAAATGGCCACTTCTGTGCATGCTCCTTTAGTTGCTGATACAACTCCGGTGCCTCCTTCTGCATGGTACGCAATCCATTGCCAACGCCATACCACGCTGTTAAGTTAAAGCGAGACTGTTTCCAGCTGAACACCCACGGAATGGCGCGCAAATCAGCCAACGTGCGTTGACCGGTGCGGCGTGAAGGACGCGACCCAATGCGGCTCTGCTCCACCACGTCGATGGGTGTACATTGGCTATAGAATTTAATAAACTCAGGATGTTTAATCAGTTCCTGATAGTGCGACAAAGAGAGATTGGCCAGATAATCCAGTGCCTCAAAGGGATATTGTCTCTCCTTGTATGGATACATCTGATAGCCGGTTTGCAACGCTGCCCCCGAAAGCAACATTTCAAGATTGTATGTGGCATTCACGAGGTTGGCAAATTGCTGTGCGATGGCCTCTCCCTGCACGGTAAGTTTAATTTCGCCACTAAAAGTACCCAAAGGCATACTATCCAGAAAGCGATGATACTTGCCTCCTCCCCTACTGATGGTGCCACCAATACCATGGAAATACCGAAGATAGATGCCATGTTCACGTGCCACTTTGGTAAGCGAAATTTCGGCCTGATGAATGTTCCAACGACTGGCAACAATACCACCATCCTTATTGCTGTCGCTATAACCAAGCATCACCTCCTGCACAGGCGGGAGGAGCGCACGCTGCACTTTGGTTACCGGATGCGACAGAAAACTGTCAAGGATTCCCGGAGAGTTGTGCAAATCTTCGATGGTTTCGAACAATGGCACCACTTGCAGGGGTAATCCTTTTAAACCAACCTCCCGCATAAAGAGGTAAACGATGAGTAAATCGCTCAGCCCCCGGGTCATACTCACAATAAGCGATCCTATTCCCTCATGGCCATATCTGGTGATATGCTCTTTGATGGCACGGTAACAGGCCAACACCTGATCGGCTTCCGGTCCAACTACAGTATCAGGAACCACAAAGGGACGGTTGCTTTTTAGCTCCTCGGTAAGGAAACGCACTTTTTTCTCCTCATCCCACTTGGTATATTCGTAATCGGCACACGAAGCAGACTTAAGCATTTGCTCAAGTGCCTTGTCGTGAAACGCGCTGTTCTGTCTGATGTCTAAACGAGCCAGATGAAAACCGAAACACTTCACCTGACGCTCCACCGGAAACAGGAAGGTTTCAGCTATCTTATGGGCACCAATTTCGGTAAGACTGTTACGCAGAAAACGCAAATCGTCCTGAAGCTGTGATGCAGACGCATACCATGTGCCCTCCAGCCCAAACTTATCGTTACGGGTGTTTTCCAGTTTAACATTGAGCAAATTCAGATACTGCCGCCAGGGTTCATGATTGTTTCTGCTCACAGCAGCTTCACCCTCAGCACCCAGAATATTCTTCATCTGGCTGATGCGTCCCAGAAGTTCTTCGGGGATGGGGTTACGATAATCGGAAAAACTCATTTCGGCAGCCAGTTGCGTCATTTGAGCCGACAGCAGATTTAATGCAGCAAAGCGGTGCTCCATTAGCGTGCGGCGTGTGACATCGGCCGTAACGTACGGGTGACCATCGCGGTCGCCACCCACCCAACTTCCAAAAGACAAAGTAGGGTAATTATCGGGGTCGCGCATGGTTTTGCGGTTAAAACCAAATGATTTCCAGGTATATTTCAGTCGCTTATCACTAAGCATAAGCGCTTCGGGAAATACGCGGGTAAAATAGTGAAGCACACTGTTACGCTCGGAACTCACATCCGGCTTTTCGAGATAGACCTCACCGCTACGCCACCAACGTTCCAGAAGAGCACGTATGGTTTCATTAATCACCTGACGCTCGGTTTCGGACCAGATGGCGTTTTCCTTTTTAACCAGAAGCAGATAGAGTTCGCGGTGCAATTCAAGTATTGATGTTCGCTTGGCCTCGGTGGGATGCGCCGTTAATACCGGCATAATATGCACTTTGGGAAGCAAAGCAGCAATCTGGCTTTCGTCAAGTCCCTGTTTTTGCCACTTGGTAAACGTTTCGGCCCAGGAACCACGGATGGAAGCAGCACCAACCCGGTTTTCCAGTTTACGGCGAAATTGCACAGCGGCATTCTCTTCCACAAGGTTCATCAGCTGAAACAAAATACTTAGTCCCTGAACCAGCTTCTCTTCTGACATATTGTACTTCTGCGTGATATCCTCCGGATTGTCGTCATTGATGGATGATATCAGTTTGGCAACTGCATCTTCCTTCAAATCCTTAAGCACCTCTTTCAGATATACACTTACAGATGCCAAATCTTTGCTGATTTTCTGCAAACCTTCGGTCTCAATCTGTTGCTTGGCTTGAGCTATTTCCAACTCAGACAGTTCTTTCTTCATTTTTAAATAATGGATTGTTAAGCAGATAAAACCCGAACAACATTATTATCCTCCGGATTAACCGTTTCGTTCCTTTAAAACATGAGAAAAATACAGCATCTAAGTTGAAAACAAAAGCGCCTTTCTGCTTTTTTTGTTTTTTTAGGAATATTGGCATTGAGGGAGGCACAATCCGCTAGCAACAAAGAGTCTGGAAAATGTCGAAACTTGAGCTACAAGTTTTCTCAAGCTGCTTGACCACACTTTGTCAATGTGTCATACCAAGTAAAGATCAGATGACGATCCAAGTAAGTTGTACAAAATTGAAAAAAGCCATTCTGCAAGAAAAAACCTTGACTTAGGTTTCCTTTTGTGAAACTTGTTTGATATTTTTGCGAATAAGATTATGAAAGTACATTTAATTAAAAAACAATCGATTGAGGACTATGTCTTAAGAAATGCCAGAAGTAAGGCATCATTCGAGATTTGGTTATCTATTATTAAACGAGTTGATTGGGCAGAACCTAATGAAATTATTACAACTTTCAATAGTGCTGATATTCTCGGTAACGGTTCAGATAGAGTAGTATTTAATATTGGAGGAAATAATTACAGGCTGATTTGTAAATATCACTTTGGGAATTCGAGAGTGCATCTATTTATTAAGTGGATTGGAACTTCTGCACAATATACAAAACTATGCAATGAGGGAAAACAGTACGAGATTGATGTTTATTAATTGTAATTTAAAAGGTTAAATATGGAAACATTAAAATATACAGTAATAAAAAATGTTGAGCAATACAAAAAGTACTGTGACATTTTAGAGAAATTGATTCTTAGCGATAATAAAGCATCAAATGATGAAATTGATTTGCTTACACTTTTGATTGAGAAATGGGATGTTGAACATAATACATTCAATGATTCAGACCCGATTGAATTACTTAAAACTCTAATGGAAGAACATGATTTAAAGGCAAAGGACTTAGTCAATATCTTAGATTTATCGAAAGGAACAGTCTCTAAGATTTTAAATTACCACAAGGGACTTTCGAAAGATACAATAAGAAGACTTTCCGATTATTTTAAACTATCTCAAGAAGCTTTTAATAGACCTTACAAATTAATTCATGAAGTAAACAGACATTTCCGAAATGCAAGTCTGATGAATACAAGGAAAAATATGATTGAGGCATAAATAGCAACATTTTCACAACATCATATATAAAATATTGGGGTTTTAGTGTTTACATTAATATTTCTGCCCCGCACCAACTTTTGTAACGGCAGACAAAGACGCACACCGCAGCCCCAACAATTCACTTATGTGACCGTTATGAATATATGGGAGTATAGGTGCTGAAACCATGGGAGCATAAGGTTAAGGATAATGGGACAAGTACCCCAATATCCTACCAAGACATTACATGCCGACAAAAGCAATCAAGGTTAATAAAACATGCGTATGGTGACCGGTTCGCCGGCTTTAAGCCGCACATCAAACTTATTGGGTTGTCTCTTATGTCCAAGTAAAACACCGGGAGCACTGGTTGCGCCTTTTACATGGGGTGCAGTGAGCTGAACGCGCTGCGAAATATCAGACAGAAGTGTGACCTCCAAACCCTCTTCGTTCCACTCCATCCTGCTAATAACAATTTGTCCTCGAAGCGCCATTCCTTCGATTGTGCCGCGTTGCCAGCCGGGCGACAAGGCCGGAAGCAATTCAATCGTCCCGGGTTCGGAATACGCAAGTGAACGCAGTATCACCGCCGGAAAACCGCCGCTCATATCCATGTTGAATAGGTTGCCCGGGTTGTGATAAGTAGCCATGGATGGCGCCCAAAAATAACGCGACATCAGGTCGATGATTTCGTGCGTTAAATCGGCCTGACCAGTGTTGGCAGTTACCATGCCCAGTTGAGCCAATCCAAATACCATCTCACCGCCGGCAGCCCCTCGTCGGTGTTCCATGCGTGCTTCAACGGTTTTCAATGCGGCTTCAATCAATTCCGGATTGTTTTTAAATTCTGTATCGATGCGCTCAAAAAGACTATAGAGCTGAGATACATGCCGGTGACTGTGGTTTTCCGTATATTTTTGTGGAAGCCACTCGGCCAGCTCACCATCCGCATTGATATGATAATCGGGCATTCGTTTCAGCATCTCCTCCCATTTCCGAATTTGAACACGGCTTTCGCCAAGCTTCTTGCCTGCCTCAATGCAATTGCGCAAAAGCTCTTTGGCAATCATCACATCCATTGTGGCATTTACAACCAATTGAGATGCACTGTTAGATGGATTATTCTCGGGCGAATAAGATGGTGAGAAAACATATTTCCCGTCGTCGCCAACAAAGAGAAAATCCTCATAAAATAAGGCACTCTCTTTCATGAATGGATATACCCTTTCTTTCAAAAGAAGTTGATTACCAGTATAGAGATAATAATCATAAAGAATGCCGGCAGTCCATCCAGCCCCGCCGCTCCAGAGCGACAAAGTCCAGGTTTTATCAAAATGGATGTTATAACCATGTGAACTGGAATGCGCCGGTACATGAATGCCGCGTGTCCCAAACAGTCGGTGTGCGTTTTCGCGATAACACGGCATCATCCGTTCATGATAATCGAGATAAGCCTCCATCAATTCGGATGTATTGGCACTCAACAGGTGCGATACCGCCACTTCTACGTTGCCATCGTGAGTAAATCCCGACGACCAGGGCGGTGTCCATGTGCCACTCCAAATTCCTTGCAATGTAGGTGGGTTTATGCCAGTAGATGAAATGATGTTGTAGCGAGCCGCATCAAACTGTTTTTGAATGATGGCCGGCGTGGAACCCTGACGGGCACGCACCACAAAAGCCTCGGACTGCAAACGTGCTTCAGCGCCATCTTCGAGCGTTAGCTTTACTCGATTGAATAGTTCACCATGAGTGGCTCGCTGCGCTGTTAAAAGATTTGAGTAATCGCCATCAATTGCTGTGAGCCGGGCTTTCAGACCTGGCACCAATGGTTCAGAGAAGTTATAGTTTGGCTCCACGCTCATGAGAATAGCAACCTCATCGGCATCTTCAACAAAAATCTGGTCGCCAGACGTACGCAATTTACCACCCTGCGCTTTAACCATGGCCACAGCCTCGAAACCCTGAGGCACACCTGCATAATGGTTCCTAAATGCTGTGCGATAAGTGAGAAACTGACTTTCGGCACCACTCTGGGCATGTTGTATTCCCTGCTCCACAAAAGCACGCTGATCCCATGCAATTGGATGTTGCCGCAAACTCACTGTCAGGTTTATTTTTGCCGCACTGCTGATGCGCATTACAATGATGCTGTCGGCCCGCGAAACAAACGAGCTACGTTGAAAAATATGTCCATCCTGATGCCATTGCACTTTTGCCTCGCCGGTTTCAAAATCCACCATCCGTATATAGTCCGAAACATTTCCGGGCTCCATGACCATACGGATGTTACAAACCGGCACAAACGGGTCGATCCACAACATTTCGCCGTAACCTTCGATAATGCTCTGCTCAACCGGGATGGCCGCCGCCTCCTCGTATCTGCCCTGAGCAAGTAGTTCACGGATTTCGGCAAGGCGAGAAGCCTGATCAATGGGTTTGGGTGGCACACGCATGGGAAGATGGTTCAGCGCGTGGTTCACAATGATGGTTTCATCATGCGGATTACCAAAAACCATGGTGCCAATGGCACCGTTCCCACTCAACAGCGCATCCTCCCAATGTGGTGCCGGCTTCCAACTCACAAAGCCCCGCTTGGGGTGTTCAAAGCCGTTTGCAACCAGAAGTATATTGCACAATATCATCCACACAAAAAACAGAACAAATTTTCTCATCGTAAGCTGATTAAAGGCCAATTGTATAGTAATTAGATTATTCTTTACATTATTGTCCGGTAAAAAAACATAATATTGGCGCGAAGAGTCTCAGATTTTAGATTGATAGATTAGTTGAGAAAGATGATTAGAGTGATCATATTTCCTGTCAAATCATATCTATCAATCTAAATGTCTTATCCCCCGTTGCGGGACTTCGCTCTGCTCAACATCAAATAGTCTAAAAGTCTTCAAGGTAGATTTTAGCAGCCATTTAAACGCTGATGACCATATTTATTGAGTGAGTTAATTAATCCGTACCTCCACTGTTGAACCATGTAATCCATCGGAAGATAAACTAACTACTGCAACCCCCGGATTTTTAGCGGCTCGAACAACCACCAGACATTTTCCGTGAAAGGCACTGATTTGTTCACCCACAAAAGGCTGATGATTCGTTTGACTTCCATTGTCCACAGCGGCTATTGAGCCATTACCTGACACTTTCACATAAATCAGGTTGTCGGCATAAGGCACCAGGATTCCATTTTCGTCGAGCACCTCAATGGTGATGAAGGCCAAATCTTCTCCACCGGACTGAATGGTAGCGCGATCGACCCGGGCCACTATCTGTGCAGGCTCACCGGCTGTTGATACCAGAGTTTCTTTTATCACGACACCATTTTTACGTGAAACAGCCCTCAACTTTCCAGGCTCAAAGGGAAGGCGCCACCAAACATGTAAATCATCGTCCGACTTGGATTTAACCCCCTTTGATACGCCATTGAGAAACAACTCCACCTCATCGGCATTGTTGTAATATGCCCACACATCAACCATTTGCCCCGGATCCCAATTCCAGTGCGGAAAAAGATGAAGCACCGTTTTGTTAGTCCATTCACTCTGATACATAAAGTAGGCATCCTTTGGAAAACCGGCCAGGTCAATCACCCCAAAATAGGAGCTACGCGATGGCCACTCATAAGGCGTAGGCTCCCCCAGATAATCGAAACCGGTCCAGATGTACATCCCCGAAAGGAAGTCGTGTTTACGCACTACTTTCCATGTTTCGGCATGGGTTGAGCCCCAAGGCGCACTGCAATTGTCGTATGCCGAACAGCTGTTGTCAGCATTGCCATCGGTGAAGGTCACATCCCAACGATAGGGCCAGCGGCGTATGCTATCCGAAGGCATATCGTAACTACCACGTGTGGCCAGCGCCGACGTGGTTTCGGTGGCAATAAACACTTTTCCCGGAAACAGATTGGGGAAGTCGGCATAGGTTTCATGCTTGTAGTTGTAACCGATTAAATCGAGCGCACCCGACTGAATCAGGAAATTCTCTGGTACCGCATGGTTGTTGCCCGCTGTTACAGGACGCGTGGGGTCAAGTGCCTTCACAATGGCGGCCAGCGTTGTGGTTATTTCCGAGCCTTGCGGTTGCCATTGTTCCAATATTTCATTACCGATGCTCCAAATGAACACACTAGGGTGGTTGCGGTCGCGCATAATGTGGTCACGCAAATCCCTTTCGTGCCATTCATCCCAATAAAGCGAATAGTCGTAGGTAGTTTTTGGAAGTTTCCACATATCAAACGTCTCATTCATGACAATGAAACCCATCTCATCGCAAAGATGCAACAACTCGGGGGCAGGCGGGTTGTGCGCCGTGCGTATGCCATTACACCCCATCTCTTTCAGTATTTCGAGTTGCCGCTGCATGGCGCGCACATTCACTGCGGCGCCAAGCGCACCCAAATCATGGTGCATGCATACGCCTTTTATCTTTAATGGCTCTCCGTTAAGAAAGAAACCCTTTTCTGCATCAAAATTAAAATAGCGGATGCCGAATCTGGTTTGCAAATCATCAATCACCTCGGTTCCCGACAAAATGGATTGGCGCAATGTATAAAGCGTTGGCGCATCTACCGACCAGAGTTCCGGGTTGCGCACCGTAACAACTTGTTTCACCACCGTTTTATCCTGCCCATTTACCGTATAGTTAGATTTTATTTCAGAAACCTTGTTTCCGGCAGCATCATACACCTCGGAAAGCAGCGTAAATTCACGTTCAGAATCATGACTGTTTTTGATAACCGATTCGATACTGACTTCTGCCCTGCCTTTATCCACGGCAGGCGTGGTGACAAACAGCTCCCATGGGTCAAGATAGAGTTTATCGGTAACCGTGAGCCAAACATTTCGGTAAATGCCCGAACCGGAATACCATCTGGAATTAGGCTGAAGCGAATTATCCACTTTCACCACAATGGTATTCACCACACCCGGCGTAATATATGGCGTTAAATCATAGCGAAAAGAGATGTAACCAAAAGGTCGCGTTCCCAGTTCATGACCGTTAACCCATACAGTGCTGTTTTGATATATCCCATCGAATGTGATTTCGATGCGTTTATTGTGGTAGTTTTCAGGTATTAAAAAAGATTTGCGATACCAGCCAATACCGCCAATCATAAATGAAGTGCCAAATCCGCCCGGATTATCGATGTGATAAGGTTCGGTGATGCTCCAGTCGTGCGGCAAATCAACAGACTCCCATTCGACATCTTCGAAAGCAGGCATGTACGCCCCATTGGTGTCGCCGTGATGAAAAAGCCATTGATCATTGAATTTTTCATGATAGCGTACCGTTAAAAGAGCGTTGTCATGAGGCTTGCAGGATACTACCAGCATTACTGCAGCCAAAAACCATAAAACAGTGCTATACCTCATCGAAGTCGAAAATTAAGTGTGAGAAACAATTGCATATAAACCAACCTGCCAAACAGTTATAAATGCCCCTGCGCAGACGTTTCTGCACAGAGACATTCACCCTTACCACTATTAAAGAAAAAAAATGTGTTATACAATTCATGTTTTGCAGTGTTGATTGCTGGACAACACCTTTTGTATAAAAATCATTTCTGAGATACTCAGTGACTGTTTAAATTTTATATTAAATCTGCTTTGAAGATTTTTAGACTATTAGATGCTGAGCAGAGCGAAGTCCCGCAACGCGGGATAAGATATTTAGACTGATAGATATGATTCAACAGAAAAAAAGATCAATCTAACAACCTTCTTTCTAATCTACTCTATCTGTCTTAAATCTAAAACTCTTCACGTCTATACCATATTGTATAAATTAAACTTAAACAGTTACTCAGATGGTTAATGCATCTGAGTAACATCCTCAAAAATAATTGAACAACTGTTGAGCAATCGGGCAAAAATGAACCGAAAAAAGGGTGAAAATGTCATTATACTATGGCATGATGTATTTATGAAGGGGTAAAAATGTCATCATAAAACATTACAAAAACCTATCAATCAACATCCTTCGGGTTACGCGCATACTCCGACGGCACCACACCAAACTCATCTTTGAAATACTTGGAAAAGTACTTTGGGTCGTTGAAACCAACCATAAAGGCTATTTCAGAAACCGTTTGCTGACTTTTTGCCAAATATTGGGCAGCACGTTTTAAGCGCATCAAACGAATAAATTCCACCGGTGTTTTACCGGTGAGGGCAAGAATCTTGTTGTAGAGATGACCACGGCTCACGCCAAGTTCGCGCCCCATGCGTTCTACAGAAAATTCGCTGTTTCCGATGTTCTTCTCCACAATTTTCAGCGCCTTGTTAAGGAACTTCTCATCGAGTGAGGTGATCCCAATTTCGCCCGGCTTAATTTCAAACTTACGCGAAAAAGCGTGCTGAAAAGATTGTCGCATCTCTATCAGCCGCTTGATCTTCAGCTCAAGAATCTCGTAATTAAACGGCTTGGTAATGTAATCTTCGGCACCGGCTTCCAGTCCTTCGAGTTTCTGCTCATTGGCAGTACGAGCTGTTAAAAGGATAACCGGGATATGAGAAGTTCGGGCATCCCCTTTTATTCGGCGGCAAAGTGCAATGCCATCCTCCACCGGCATCATAATGTCACTCACAACCAAACCGGGCATGGCAGAGAGGGTTTTCTCCCACCCTTCGAAGCCGTTGGGGGCTTCTAAAATGGTAAAGTTCTGTTTTAGGTTTTCCTTAAGATAGAAGCGAAGATCCTCATTGTCTTCCACTATTAAAAGAGTCGGTTTCTTATTGCTATCAACCAGATGCTCATTACTTTCAGCAACATCCTGAGAAATAAAATCAGGTTCAGCCTTTGGCGAATCAGGCAGCTCTTCCCTTGCAACAACTTCATCGTTCAAAGGCAATCGCACAATAAAGGCGCTACCATTTCCGGGTTCACTCTCCACGTGAATTGTTCCGCCATGCATCTTTACAAACTCCTGCGTGAGCGACAAGCCAATGCCACTACCCTGGTTGATGATGGTAGCATTGTCATCGATCTGAAAAAAGCGATCGAAAATGCGTTCCTGACGTTCCGGTGAAATGCCTATTCCGGAGTCTCTCACCTGTATTTCGAGATATTCAAGTCCGTTAAAACAATCTAAAAATTCACTACTATGTGGCTCACAACGTAATAAATGCAAATGTATCCGACCGTTTTCAGGGGTAAACTTCACAGCATTTGAGAGAAGATTAAAAAGTATTTTTTCCATCTTATCCTGGTCGAAATGAACCATGTACCTTTCCATGTTAGAGGAGATACTACAGGCAATACTTTTGCTTTCAAACAGATCGATAAATGAGTTAAAGCCATCGGAAATAAACCGGACTATATCACCATAGGATTTATTCAATGAGATTTTATCCACCTCCAGTTTTCTGAAATCCAGAAGTTGATTCACCAGGTTAAGCAAGCGCTTTGCGTTGCGGCCAATGAGCGTCAACTGCTCGCGAATGGCCGCATCCTTCACCTCCTTCAGAAGCTTATCGAGCGGTGTCAGAATAAGCGTTAAGGGTGTGCGAAACTCATGGCTCACATTGGTGAAAAATCTGGTTTTCATAGCATCGAGGTCGCGCATGCGATAGTACTCGGCTTTCTCCTGTTCACGCAAATAGTGCATGCGTTCACGTCGGCGGATGGTGAAAATCAGCAGCAATATCAACAAAACAAAAAGCACGAAATAGATAAGATATGCCAGTGAAGTGGCATAAAATGGCGGAATCACCCGGATGGTGAGTGTTGTTTCATGTTCATTCCAGCTACCGTCACTGGCCGATGCCATCACCCGAAAAAGATAAACGCCCGGGTTAAGATTTGTGTAAGTGGCCAATCGGTTGCGCGAGTCGGTCTCTATCCAATCATTGTTAAACCCTTCCAGTTTGTATCTGAAACGGGTACGTTCCGGATGAAAATAGTTCAAAGCCGAAAAACCGATGGCAAATACATTCTGGTTGTGCCTGAGTGACACCTCTGACGACAAGCCGATGGCCTGATTCAACACCACATGGCCATTCACCTTCTCGCCAATACCAACACTTCGATTCATCAGCTTAAAGTCGGTTAATATCACTGGAAAATCACGTTCATGCCCGGTAATATTATTCGGAATAAACAGGTTAAAACCATTTCCTCCACCAAAAATAAGTTCGCCGGCTGAAGTTTTTAGAGCGGAGTGCTCGTTAAACTCTAGTCCTTGCAAACCATCGAGCAGATCGTAATTTCGAAACGCGATGGAGCCATCGTTGGTTGTAACAAGGTTGGACAATCCATTGAGGGTGGCAATCCAGATGTCGCCCTTACCATCGTCGAGCATGGTGATGATGTTGTGATCTGGCAGGCCATCGGTCTCACGAATAACTTTAAACACGTTGCGTTCCCTGTCAAAAAGGTTTAATCCGTTTCGGGTACCAATCCAGAGGCGGCCTTTGGCATCTTCGAGGATGGAGAGCACGCTTGAGTGGCTTATTCCTGACGGGTTATTCTCATCGTGTATGTAGTGGCGAAAACGGTTGGTAGTTGCATCTAGCACCGTTAGCCCTGCGGATGTGCCAATCCAGATGTTTCCCTGGCTGTCTTCGTTCAGGGCGAGCACAAAATCTGAACTGATGGAATTAAAATCACCCTCACGGTGATGTACAAAACTGTTGGTTCGTTCGTCGAACATAGACAATCCGCCACCAAGAGTGCCAATCCAGAGACGGTTTCGGCTATCTTCTAATATTTGCCACACGCGGTCGTCAGAAATCCCGGATGGGTTGTCGGCGCTGTGTCGGTAATGGGTAAAACGGCGACCGTCGAAGCTGTTTAGCCCACCCTGATAGGTGCCAATCCACAAACGATCTTTATGGTCGATGCACAATGAGACAATGATATCACTACTTAAACTGTTTGTGTCTCCGGGTATATGCCGATAGGTGCGAAAACTGTTTTTTGCACGATCAAAATAGACCAGTCCGTTGCCATTGGTGCCAATCCAGAGATTGCCCAGCCTATCTTCGGCAAAACAGTTTACATCGTTTGAAAAAAACTGCGACTGTTGGTAGGGCAAACTTCGGAATAACTGAAACTGGTATAAACGTTCATGATAATAGTTTATGCCATTTTTAAAAGTCCCAATCCAGATAATGCCATCGGAACTTTTGTGTATGGATGTGATGACATTGGAGCTCAAACTGGTTACATCACCCGGTTTGCATAAAATCTGCTCAATAGACTGTGTGCGCTTGTTAATTACATTGATGCCGCCATGATCAGTGGCCACCCAAATCCGGCCATCTCTATCCTCCACAATACCCGAGATCAGATTATTGGAAAGCGCATAAGGTCTGGAGTTGGCGCTCACTACACGTGTGGCTCCGGTTAATCGGTTAAGATAGATGACGCCATCGCCATAAACTGCGGCATAAATCCAAAAATCACCATCGGAATCGATAAAAAGCCGAAACCCTCGGTTGGAATCCTTTGTTAGAACATCCGCGTTGAAAAAGATTCTGTCGATTACAGCGAGCGAAACCGGATCCACCACATCAATCACGCCGGAATGATGCACCAGATAAGCAAATCCGGCGTTGCAGAAAACCACGTCCGTTACCCTGTCAGAGGAGATTGAACCGGAATCATTTTGTTGATGCTGCAAATGACTTATGTAATCCTTTGCGGGATGATAATGGTAAACACCTGAAAAACTGTTGGATATCCAGAGAGTGGAGTCCCTTCCAACTCTGATGCTACTTATGTTATCCGTTGGCAAGGGAACATTTTTATGAAAAAGTTCATGATCTGTGCCAAACTTTTCAGTGCGCGGGTCAAAAATAAAGTGACGGTTGGTGGTGAAAAGCCAAAAATAACCAAGGTGATCTTCATACATCCTGTGTATGCTGTTTTCGGGCAGCGATGTAGGGTCGCCGGGCACATTCTTAAAAACCTTGAATGCATACCCATCGTACCTGTTAAGACCCGAAACTGTGGCAAACCAAATCACCCCTTTGCTATCAGAAAAGATTGTGTTTATCTGGTTATTGGAAAGACCCCATTCGGCATCGATGCGGCGAAACTGGTTGGCGGCCTGCTGTGAATAGGTTGCAGACCATACTATCAGAAAAAGTAAAATTGACGCTACTTTCATTGGCTTAGGGATTCATAATTAAATCCGGAAAATCTGTGTTAAAATAGTCAAAATCGCGCATCGAACCAAGAGATGGGATAGGGTTTAGAGTTTATAGTTGTGGGTTGAGGGATCAAGGTTGAGAGTTGAGAGTTGAGGGTTGATGTTATTAGGTTTATGAATTATTAATGCAGAAAAATCAATCTGACGACTTGTAAAGTGGTTGACGGTTGGTGCATTATAAGAATAGCGCTTATAAGATTGCGAAAGCTAAATAGGGTCAAAATCGCTGTGCGATTTTGACCCTAGAGCCGCTAAGTTCAGAAAGGGTAGCTTGCCGCCGCACCTTCAATAATGGCATCAATGGCAGTCTGGTCGATGACTGTGCGCGTGTTGCGGTTAAAGATGGCAAAGCTGTTATTTCCTACTCCACCACTGTGGCTCAGGTGACCATTGTCCCAATAGAATGGTACCATGCCATATTCTTTCATTTTGCGGGTCACATATTTCAGATAATAAGCGCGTGACTCCTGATGACGTTCTCTAAGAGCCGGATCTGTGATGAGATTTGACCGGTTTATCACACCATACTCACCCAAAATCACAGGAATGCCTTTGTCCACAAACTTGGTCTTCATCTTACCAAACAAACTCAACACTTCTGCTTCACCGGTTGATGCATTGCGGTTGATGCCGTTTACGGGTGGTTCCTGATAATTCTGGCCCCAGTACCAGGCTGCTCGCCCCCAAGATGCATCTGCTTCGAGGCCGCAAAAAGTCCAGGGCGTGTAATAGTGTACTTCCACCATCATTCGGTTGGGCACCGCATCCGTTGGCAAAGTGTTCATAAGAGAGTTGGTCTTATCGATGTCGGTTACCGGCCCCTGAACAATCAGATTTCGGTAATGGTTTCGTCCGCCGGTGGCACGCACAGCATCTACAAAAGTCTGTAAATACGAGTGCAACACACTCATTGAAGCCGCATTCTCGGCATGAGGCTCGTTGGTGCCGGCAAAAATGAGGCGCTCGTCATAGTCCCTGAAATGGGTGGCTATCTGTTCCCAAAAAGCCTTCTGCTTCATGTTTACCTCATCTTTTTTATCGGCGGAAATGTTATTCTCGAGCCAGCCACCGTCCCAATGAATGTTTAGGATGGCATACATATCGTTGTCGATACAATAATCCACCACTTCTTTGACACGGGCGAGCCAGTTGTCGTTAATCTTAGCCGTGCTTTGATTGGCGTACTGATTCCAGGCGCATGGAATGCGCACCGCATTAAAACCGGCTGCCTTCACCATGTCGATGATGGCTTTGCTGGTGCGTGGATTACCCCATGACGTTTCGGAACCGGTAGCTTCGAGGGAGTTGCCAAGGTTCCATCCCACCACCATTTTTGCGGCCAGCTCTGTGGCATTGCTGCCCATACCAGATAAATCTGGCGCAACCGGACTTAAATTATAGGATGGATAGAGTTGTCCGGCCTGCGAAACAACCACAGTGACTGTTGGTGTGTGTTCGGCAGTTATGGTGATTGTGGCCACACGTGCGCCAATGGTTTCTGAGGTGTTGGCCGGCGCAGTCACCAGGATGGTGATGGGCGACTGTGTTCCGGATGTTTGGTCAACAATGAGCCAATCGACATCGGTGGCAATAAGCCACTGTGGCGCCGAAGTGGTAAGCCGAAAAGTGGTGTGCCCTCCATTTAACGGCAGCGACAAAGAAGTGACTGACACTGTGGCGCTATACAGATAATCAGAAGCACCCTGAGTAACTACAATTTCAATAGGCACGGCATTTCCGGAGTGCAAAGTTAATGTGCCGCTACGTGCCTCAAGTGTGAGCGAGCTCACGCTTACAGTGACCATTGCCTGGTTACCAGAGCCTTCGGCTACTGACAATTCAATCCAATCGGGTGAGCTGTTATCAATCTGCCACGCTCCCGCATCCGTGGAAAGCGTAAATACAACAGAACCGCCTTCGGCGGGGATTTCGATAAACTCCGTGCTGACAGTAAGTGAGTTTACTTTGTTATCATCCTTACAGGCAAACAACAGCATAAAAAATAATCCAACGCTCAACATCGCTTCAAACCGAAATAATCTCATAACCAATCATTTTAAAACAAAAAAAAGAGTTACTCAAAAAGGAAGCCAGTTGAAAAACTGACCTCCTTTTTACTAATCAAAATGAACAAACTGCTCAAAATCTATCATAAAACAACGCAAAACTGATTCATGCATGAAGTCAATTTAGAACTATTTCTTAATCAGATGTACAGCATATGATTCATTCTTTCCATCATTTTGCTGACCAATCCAGATACCACTCGTTGAATAGTCATTTCCATCTGCATCCTTCTTTACATCAAGAACTTTAACTATTTTTCCTTCGAGAGATATCCAAACCAATGCAAATTCGTCCGTTAAATCATCACCAAAGGTTATAACACCATTTTCAACAGTAAATGTATTGCTCTTTCCAGCCAGGACACAAGAACCATCCGCATTAAAAACGAACTCTTTACTACTGGCAGCTGCAAATGTGTCTGCTGCATCCGCAGCACCCCATCCGGCTAAGGTCGTTGCCATATCGGCTGTGTTAGTCCACGCATTTAAACGGGAAGCCTCTTTGATAGTCCCCATGTCACCTACAGCATGCCAACCAATCCAATCCTGCATCACCGGATCAAACTTCCATGTACCAACCAGATCTTCCGATTTGAAGGATGTTTTTACCGGCTCGGTATAAGCAAACTCCTCTTTCACATACTCGTGACCCTCAACAATAAAATTATATACAACTACCCACTTAGATTCTTTCTTTGAGCCATCTTCGTTTTCACCTTCATAGACACGCTTTACACCTATTTGCATAGAGTGCTCAGTTAATGAAAATATTCTGAGTTCACTCATATCAGGAAATTGACCTTCATCTATTCGCATATTGTCAACCGGAATAATACAATCACTGATATTGAGTTTCATCGTTTCCGGATTAAAACTAAAGTTGTTGTTGCATGTTTCGCCGTTACGCACAATGGAAATGGTTCCGGCAGTAGCATTAAAAGTTATTGTACCATAGTTTTCTGCTGGCATTAACCATGTATTCTCTTTATAAACAGGAGACCAGTTGAAAAAAGTGGCCATTGATTTACCTTGCAAATCGTAAGGCAATTGTGACTCTAAGACATCCCATGCCCAATAAGGGTCAATATCATCACCGCTATAATAAATAGGGCCATCAAAGTATAGCGATTTGCCATTTTCATCAATATCCATCCGCCACGTTTTGGTCTTATTTGCACCGCCAGAGAGGAATAGCCACATACCTTCATCCAGGAAAGCCAAATCATCATTCTCAATCACCACATCAAAGGGCTCAGATGTTAAAGTAATGCCAGCAGCCAGCACATTGCAAGTGAATTGGTAGGTTCCTTTAAGCGGTAATTGAACCACTACCTGACCATCAACTACATTGTAGTTAGTTGCAGCATCTTCGTTACGAAACCAAACATTACCAGTACGTGTGGTGGCAAAACTGACAGAATTGCCTGTTACCACAAAACTAAAGTCCACATTAATTACCGGAACAGAAGAAGTAGGGTCTTCTTTTGGATCATCCTTGTCGTCTTTACAGGCTGAAAAAGCCAGCATCATAACCCCTGCAAGGGCTATTAAAAGTTTAAAACTCATTTTTCTCATAACGTAAATGATTTAGTTTAAGATTGCTAATTTGATAACCAACTACCAGCCATTATTTTGAGTCAACACATTATCTGACAGGGTAATTTGGTTATATGGAATTTGAAACAGACCTCTGGTTGTTTTAATGTTCTCACCATTTCTGGCTTTAGCAACATCGTTGTTACCGGTTTTTACAGTACCTGTATAGGTGATTTTTGAAGCGGCGTAATTCAGCGAATGATCATATCGCAGCAAATCCCAGTAGCGCAATCCTTCAAAAGCAAACTCATACATACGTTCCTGAAAAATCGCCTCTTTATTCACCGTACCCAACGGAGATAAACCAGCGCGGCTACGCACCTGATTCACATATTCAAGTGCATTGGCGCTGCCCAGTTCTGCGGCCATCAGCAACACATCGGAATAGCGGATGCTGAAATAGTCCTGAAACTGACCTATCATAAAGTTGACGCCTCCATAACTCTCGGCAATACTGTTGCCATTTTCATCGCAAGTAGGTACATACTTTTTGGTAAAATAACCGGTGTATTCCTTCACATCCTTTATCTGATTGTAGGCAATACCTTCCTGAGCTACAGCCATAATTGAGGCATCGCGACGGGTGTCGTTAACCGGCCAGTTCAGATAAAATTCGGGCACAACGGTACTTGCTCCCCATCCGGTGCCGTAACCGTATTTTGGAATGCTTTGCAGACGAATACCATTCATCACCATCCAGTGGTTACCATCCGTATTGCCATTGTAGTCACTGGTATATGTGTACTTTATGGCAAATACCACTTCCTTGTTCGTTTCACCTGCGTAGGTATGATCGCTAATTTTATTACCATCTTTCACCGCCTTATAGGTCGAGGCTGCCGGCCATAAATCGTAGAAACTCTCAACCAGACCATATCCACTGTTTGCAATTACATTTTCGAGATGCACCAATACTTGCTCACGGGATACCATACCTGCCAAATCGGCTTTATTATAATACCCGGTATAATAGAGATAAACGCGTGCCAGCAGCGACTTGGCAGCCCATTTATTGGCATATCCGTGCTGTGTGGCGGGAATTTGCTGATAGGTTACACTACTTGCATGTTCGGCAGCAAAAACGAGATCCTCAGCAATCAATTTATAGGTGTCGTCGGGATTTGCCTGAGGTATATTCTCTTTTGTTTCGCGCGTTACAAGGGGTACTCTTTCAAACATGCGTACCATATCGAAATAGAAGAACGCACGCAGAAATCGAGCCTGAGCAAGCACTTGATTCTTAAGTTCAGGACTTGAACTCCAGTCGGCCTGATCGATGCGACTTATGAGTTTATTGCATCTGAAAATGCCCTTGTAGTAATTTATCCAGTTTGCTTCAAACATGTTGAGGTCACCGGGAGAGACATTTTTATTGTGCTCGTCGAGCATTGAATAGCCATTGCCGTCGCTGGCACCGGTTCCGCCAAATGCATAGTCAGCCATTACAGTTGCAGCCACAGGAAGCGCTACGCCATCGGCCCAAATCAATTGCAGTGCATCATAGCATCCCACCAACGCTTCATAGCACTCTTCGGGTGTTGAGTAAAAATTTTCATCGGTTTTTCGGGTGAGTACATCGGTATCCAGAAAACTCTCACTGCATGCACTCACTATGGCTACCAGCCAGATATAGATTAGTATCTTGAAATCTTTCATCGCACTACGAATTAAAAATTAACATTCACGCCAAACAGAACGGTGCGGGGACGCGGATAAAAGCCCAGGTCGATTCCCGATGAAAACTTATCGGTGGCACCTCTGTCAAAACCATAACCAACTTCCGGATCCATCCCATTGTATTTGGTAAATGTGTAGAGATTCTGCACTGATGCATACACCCTGAAACGGGAAAAGAGCTCCATATTCATCACCTTGGCCAGATCAAAACCCAGGGTTACGTTGCTGATGCGCAAATAATCGCCATCCTGCACAAAGAGGTCGGAAAACTGATAATTGCGATTCTCATTGGTCACACGAGGAATGCGGTTAGAGGTACCAGGGCCGGTCCATCGCTCCAATATTTCGGTAGTATAATTGGCATACCGATCCACATGATTTCGGTACGACTGAACTATTTGATTCCCCGCAACACCATTGGCGTTCAGATAAAAATCAAACGCTTTGTAGTTGCAAGCAAATGAGAATCCATAGATAAAGTCGGGATTGGGATTGCCAACCATCACCTTGTCCAAGTCGTTGATGATGCCATCACCATTCTGGTCAATGTAACGCACATCGCCGGGCCGGGCGTTGGGGTGCACCACGCGGCCATTGTTAACATAACTCTGTACTTCAGCAAGTGATTGAAACAATCCGTCGGTCTGGTATCCCCAAAAGAAACCTATGGGATAGCCGGTTTGCGCACGGTAAAACTCCGTTGAATTGTTATAGAGCGAATTGGTAGCGCCATGAATGGTTTCATCGTCGGTGGGAATATCCTTTACCTGATTTTTATTATAAGCACCGTTAACCGATATGGAATAACCGAAATCACGATAGTTTCGGTTGTATGAAACCGCTAGCTCCACACCACTGTTCTCGACGTTACCACCATTTATAAATGGGGCATCGGTTCCGGCAGTAGCCAGCACAGGCGCCACAAGGAGCCAGTCTTTGGTGGTTTTTTTATACCAGTCGAAATTGATGGTCACCAGATTGTTTATCACATTGGCATCAAAACCTATGTTGAGCTGCTCACTGGTCTCCCACTTTAAATCCGGATTGGCCAGTCTGTTGGGATAGGCTCCGGGTGTACTCACCCCTTCAACATCGCCAAAAGCATAAGTTGCCTGGGTAAACTTGATGGGTGCCATATACTGATGCGCATCAATGGCCTGGTTGCCATTCTGACCCCAGCTGGCTCGTAATTTGAAGAAATTCAGATGCTGCGTAATGCTCTCCATGAAGGTTTCATTTGTAATCACCCAGCCAACCGATACCGAAGGAAAATATCCCCATCGGTTGCTTTTGGAAAACTTGGATGAACCATCGGCGCGGAAGGTGGCATTCAACATGTAGGTTTCATCATAGTTATATTGTACCCGGCCAAAATATGAAAGCAGCTTATCTTCGTCATTGGGTCCGCCGCCTATCGAGAGCTTTGCCCACTCCTGATTGGTGGTATTGCTTATCCAAGCATATTTAAGGGAATTAAATGCCAGGTCGGAATTGCTGGTATACATCCATGAGCCGTTGTACTGGCGCGACGACATCCCTGTCATCACATCCATTTTGTGTAATCCTTTGGTGAACGCATAACTTAGGATGTTGTCAAAGTTCCACGCTATTCCCTTACCCAAATTTTGTGAGGCCTCGTCGTTTCTGCGGTGTGCATAAATACTCAACTCATAAACAGGCTTGTACTCGCGACGCTCAGAGCTATGGTAATCAATACCAAAAGCCGTGCGATACTTAAGACCTTTGATGATATCGAGTTCGGCATATACATCGCCAAGTAATTTCTGATCGTTTCTTATATTCTGATTGTTCAGAACCATACTTGCATAAGGGTTTGCCTCGGTGTTGTTCCAATATGTGCGACCAAACTGATCGGTAATGGTTTGTGATGCTGTATTGAAAAAGTTACCATTATTGTCACGCACCGGCATGAGCGGACTTACATTAAATGCTCCACGAAGCGTATTCCCATACTGATCGCCAACGCTCACACCAACCTTCTCACTGTAGGTGAAAGTCAGATTCTGACCCACACGTAAACGGCCACCATACAACTTACTTTGTGAATTGAAGCGACCATTATACCGCTCAAAATTGGATAAATCACGACCGCCAACAATCCCTTCCTGACCAGAGTATGACAAGGACATTGAGTAAGTTGATTGATCATTTCCACCTATTGCACCAATCACGTAATTCTGAATGGCCGCGTTCTCCACAAACATCTCATCGAGCCAGTTGGTATCGGCAGGTCCGCCTTCCACATACGCTGCCATGTTATTGAGGTTGAACGGCAAATTATCGGGACGTCCGCCTGAATTCACATGCTGTTCGTTCATAATCATGGCATATTCACGAGCATTAAGCATGTTTATCTTCTTGGCCCGATTCTGAAAACCATAATAGGCATCAAAAGTGACTTGCGACTGCCCGGCCTGCCCTTTTTTGGTTGTAACCAGCACCACACCATTGGCAGCCCGTGAACCATATATGGCTGCAGAAGCTGCATCTTTAAGTACATCAATGGATTCTATGTCGGATGCATTAAGATGATCAATGTTACCTGTCGCCACCCCATCCACAATATAGAGTGGGCCAGAATTTCCGATAGTACCAAGTCCGCGAATCACCACTCGTGCTCCCTCACCGGGCTGTCCAGAAGTTGATGTAATATTGATTCCGGCAGCCTGCCCTTGCAAAGCTTGCAGAGGACTTAAAGCATTCCGGCTCTCGAGGGCATCGCCACGCACCTGCGCGGTAGCTCCGGTCACAAGTCGTTTCTTCTGAACACCATACCCAACTACCACTACCTCGTCCAAATCGGTTACTGCCGGTCTCATCTGTACATTTATAACAGCGCGTCCGGCAACCGGAATCTCCTGCGCTTCAAAGCCAATAATTGAGAATAACAGAACGGCATCATCACCGGCCGAAATGTTATAGGCGCCATCAACCTGGGATATTGTACCCTGCATAGTTCCCTTTATCAGTATCGAAACTCCGGGCACAGGCTCATTAAAATTATCTGTTACAACTCCCGTAACACTCCTCTGGGCCGATAGACCCAAGAAGATCATGAGCATTAATAAAATCAGAGATTCCCTTTTTAACATAGTCGAAATGTTTATTCCTTTAGTTGTTAAAATCTTTCACAAACATTAAAAACATCATTAAGCAAACGTTATTCAAAATTATTTTAACACTATTTAAGATATTAGGCGAAATGTGCAGACATAGGGTGTCAAATGTATTTGACCATTTCAGGAATGTCTTTTGAAAGGGGGATATTTGTATTCCTCAAAACATCATTTATCCTGATGTACAACGCATTATCAGGCTATCAAATCAACAATAAAAAGTGTGAAATCGGATAAAGGTTATTGTAGTATTATGGAAACGGAAGCCATAGAAACGTCATTTAATAGAAGAAACTCTAAAACCTTTTAAAAAAGTAACTCGTACACCTCGACAAGTCATGGTATATCACACAAAACTGATTAACTTTTGGTTATTTTATGAGCTTTAAATGGAGAAGATTATTGATAACCAAACACAAAAACTGCGCTTACCCATTCACAGTTTCTACACAATAATTACAAAAAACAAAAGCACGTTGATTATTTCGATGGAAAAGCAATATATTTAAGATACCAAACCCATATTTTTCAAAAATCAGAAAATGGCCCTATTTAATCTTAATAGAAACCACAAACATAAAAACCAGATACTTTCATTATTTGCGGCAATGATGTGTCTATTGCTGTCGCCCGAGGCGAATTCTCTTACGATAACGAACATCTCTCTCACACACTTTTCGGCCAACAATAAACTGCCCGGTGAGTCTATTCAATGCATTTATCAGGATAAATATGGCATCCTCTGGATGGGAATAGAATCGGCAGGACTTACAAAATACGACGGAAAAACACACACCCAATATAGAAATTCTCCCAATGATACATCCTCAATTTCAACCAATTATCCGGTATCGATAATCGAGGACAACCTTGGCTTTATGTGGGTGGCTACCACCGATGGACTGAATAAAATGAACCGTTTCAACGGAAAGTTTCAGAGATTTAGAAATGAGCCCAACAGCAACTATTCCCTTTCGAGTAACATCATCAATAAGCTGATAAAAGACAAACTCGGCATGATATGGATTGCAACCAGCAATGGCATTACCATTCTCAACCCATATAAAGATGAATTCATCCGGCTGTTTAACAATCCAGACCCGCAAACACCTGCCGCCGACAATGAAATTTACGCTCTACACATGGACAGAGATGGGAATATGTGGATAGGTTCGGCGCTACTGGGGTTGTACATGATAAATCAAAGTACCTACTTGCCTGTACTAAAACAATGGCAATCAGAGCCTGCTGAAAATCTGCAGTTCCCTTTGAAGGAGGTGCAGCGGTGGGATAAAGCATTGAAGCACGTTAACCTTCAAACCATTCGCACCATCACCTCGTCCAACACCGATACGATATGGATTGGAAGCCAAAATGGTTTATTTCGATATTTAAAACGAACTGACTCTTTTGAACATGTCAGGTTTTCGTCTCCTGAACAGAACCACCTGAATACTTGCACCTATATCACACTTTACATCGATTCATTAAACTATCTATGGGCTGGTAGTTCAAACGATGGACTGGTTGCCATAAACCTCAACAGCAATGAAGTAAGCTATCTCAACGAAAACGCATACGCCACCAACCAACTCAAAAGCAATGCGATACGTGATATTATGCAAACGCACTGTGGCTTGATTTGGATTGCCACAAAATTTGGCGGGTTACACTATTTCGATCGTCGAAAGCAAACATTTCCACTTCTTAAAAAGGGCACTGAACCGACACTTGGCCTGAGCGACGACTTTGTGCTTTCTGTAGCAGAAGACGTTGATGGTTACATCTGGATAGGCACCAAAGGTGGTGGCCTCAATCGGTACAATCCGATAACAAAGACATTTAAATGGTACCGAAAAGGAAATGAAACCGGCAATATTCAGAGTAACCGAATCGAATGCCTGCAAACCGACAACAGCCACACCTTATGGATTGGCTCAGAAGATGGTCTAATCAGTAAAAAAAGAAATTCAGAAATATTTACAACACATGCGAAAATGCATGTGCGAAACATATACATATCTGACGATAAGCACATTTGGATTGGTACAACCAATGGTTTGTTCAGATACAGCATTGAATATGCCCGGCTAAACCCACTGCCCACCCGCCATACTGATTTTTTCGATGTGGAAAATAATATTGGCATCACCCGTGTTTTTGAGGATAGTAAAGGCATACTCTGGATTGCAACCAATGCCAACGGGCTTTTTGAATATCATATCATCAGCGACAAACTCATCAGCCACACCCATAAAAGCGAAGTATCACACTCCATAAGTGGCAACCAGGTAAGGGCTATTTATGAGGATTCGAAAAACCGCCTATGGATTGGCACAAAATCAGACGGACTTAATCTTTACGACTACGCATCGGGGCATTTTATTCAGGTTTCAACACCCGAAACCTTGCCATCAAACACCATTTACCATATTCTTGAAGACAACTCAGGCTATTTGTGGCTTGGTACGCACAATGGAATCAGCAGGTTCAACCCTGAAGATGGGAAATTTATCTCCTTCTCTACACATCATGGACTGCAAGGTCTGATTTTCGACATCAACGCACATTGCAAAACCAAAAATGGCCTTCTGCTTATGGGTGGCAGTCAAGGGCTTAACATCTTTAATCCGGATGAAATAACCTTCCAGAGTTACAAAGCGCCGTTGATTATTTCCAGATTTAGTGTGTTTAATGCTACCAAGGCCATTGATATTGCAAGCCCTACGGAGTTTGTATTAGATACACGTAGCAACTATCTCTCGTTTGAAATCGCTCTCCTCGATTATGCTAATCCCGACGAAAACAAATATGCCTACATGCTCCAACCAATTGATAATGACTGGATTTATGCAGGCACACGCAACTTCACTTCCTACACCAACCTGGCTCCCGGAAAATACACCTTTAAAGTTAAAGGAGCCAACAGTGATGACGTATGGATATACGAAGGGATGGAACTCGAGATTACCATTCCGGCTCCGTTTTGGAAAAAACCCTGGTTTGTGCCTTTGTTCATTGTCATCGCCATTGCGCTTCTTCTGATTATCTACTACCTGAGAATAATAGCCAGTCGGCGCAGAGAAGCGATTTTAAAATCCGAAGTACAGCAACGTACCATGGATCTATCCAATGCCTACCGGAAACTGGAAAAATTTAACCGTCAGATAGAGAAGCACAACAAGACACTACGCTTGCAAAAAGACCGTATTTCGAGGCAAAACCTGGAACTTACCATACACAGACAAAACCTGGAGCTAATGGTAGTAGATCGCACGCGCGACCTGGAAGAAGCAAAATTAAAGGCAGAAGAGAGCGATAGGTTGAAATCGGCATTTCTGGCAAACATGAGCCACGAGATACGCACGCCGCTTAATGCTATCATGGGCTTTATCGACTTATTGGAGGCCGACGAGTTCGACGATGAGGAGAGAACAAGAATCAATGGCATTATTCAATCAAACAGCAGCGCACTGCTTCAACTTATCAATGACATTATTGACATCAGCATGATAGAGGCCAACCAGCTGGTTATTAAAAATCAAAATGTCGACTTCCATAAATTTTTGAATGAAATTCACACATATTACCTTACCAGCACTGAACTAAAGGACAAAGATGTGGCATGTAACCTGAGCATTCCGGATGAAACCAAGCCATTGATTATTGCTACGGATCCTAACCGCGTGAAACAAGTGTTTACAAACCTGATAAACAACGCCCTAAAATTCACCGAAAAAGGGCACATTACTTTTGGCTATAAATACAACACACCAAACAATCAAATCATCTGTTTTGTAGAAGATACCGGTACAGGTATTACCGAGGAGAACATCAATCTGCTGTTTGAACGTTTCAGAAAAATTGAACCTACACACTTGAAAGTTTATCGCGGTACCGGATTGGGACTATCCATTTCGAAAAATCTTTGTGAACTGATGGGTGGCGATATATGGGTGGAATCCACACCCGGAAAAGGAAGCACCTTCTATTTTACTTTGCAAATTAACTAAAATAACAAGGGCCACCCAACACAGGATGACCCTCATTTTTTTTGCTAAATAGCTTGAATGAAAATCTGATTAAAAACCGGGATTCTGATCCTCAAGCTCAATGGCGGTATTCAAATCAATTTCACGTTTTGGAATGGGATACAACTCATGTTTGTTGGTCACAAATCCGGAAATCTCCTGAGCTGCTCTACCCCAGCGCACCAAATCCCAAAAGCGATGACCTTCAAAGGCAAGCTCTAGTGCACGCTCCTTCACAATTACTTCGAAAAGTGCGTTACCTGTTAAATTCTCCCACGAAGCGTGATCGGTAAATCCGGCACGTTCCCGTACAAGCTTGATTAGTCCTACAGCCTCCACATCTTTGCTGTCTTTGTTATAGGCCTCCGCAGCCATCAACAACACATCTGCATAACGGATAATTTTAAATGGCGTACTATAGTTCACCTCAGGTACCGGAGGACCTGTTTCAGTAGGTTTGGTGGCATATTTCAGACGAATATAACCCTGGTAAGCAGCCCAATTGTTATTTCCTGATGGGTTATTCACCTGGCCTCCGGCAGCCACAAAATCTGCTTCAGAGATAACGGAGGCTCCTCTGCGCATGGCTCCTGCCTCATTGTAAAGTAACTGACCAAACTTACCGGTAGGCACGTTAAAGCCCCATCCATTGGTATAACCAATAGCCTCAAGATTTACAAAGGAGTCATCGCCACGAGGACCCATCAACTGAATCATAAAGTTTGACTCTGCTGTACCATCCCATGGTCCGCCCCAGTCGTGTGAATTCTTGCTGGTGTATAACACTTCAAAAATTGTTTCGCTTCCGGCACGGCCTTGCTTAAGCCAGATGGTGCCAAAATCACTTTCGAGTGCATACTCACCGCTCGAAATAACAGTTTGCAGCATCTGGTGTGCTGGTCCGTATTTACCTTGATAAAGCAGGGCTTTTCCCAGCAATGACTGAGCTGTACCTTTGGCAATACGGAACTTTTGACCTGCAGGCAACTGACTCTTTAATGGTAGTACAGCCGCCGCTTCGCTTAAATCTTGTTCTATGGCACGATATACATCTGCAACAGGTGTGCGCGCAATATGCGATTCAGCATTGGTTGTTGGGTTTACTGTGTAATGAGGCACAGCTCCAAACATCGTGACCAGTTCAAAATAGGCATAAGCCCTGAAAAACTTGGCTTCAGCAATCACCTGATCTCTGATGGTTACATTTTCGCCAATGTTATTGATAATACCGTTGGATGAGCTTACGATACGGTACAAAGCCAACCACACATCGCCAAGTGCCGGATTATCATATTCATGAGTCAGCGTGTTTAGAGACTGAAGCTTAGGCTGGTCGGCAGATGAACCACCTCCTGCATTTACATCGTCACCCGGAAGCAGTTTGGCAAAAAACAAACTTGACCAGTCGGCATAGTTGTTATAAGCCACCGATAAATAATCGTACACGCCAATTATTGCCGACATAGCCTCTTCATCTGTTGTCAGGTAATCTTCACTTGCAAAACGGCCGATTGGGGTCTTGTTCAGTTCATCATCAGAACAAGCACCTATCAAAAAGAGTGCGGCCAAAATGAGGAAATATTTATAAAAATGTGCTTTCATTTGATTTCAATTTTGTATTTGTTAATGTTTCAAAAATTACCCGCTGGCACAATTCACCTGCTATTCGTAGGTTTCCTGTCCTTACGGTATTTCTCATCATTAAAACTTCAATTAACACCTGTAGATAAATAGAATGGGGAGTTTATAAACCCTCTTTTAAATCAGGTATTAAAAACTAACAGAAACCCCAAACATCAGTTTCTTTGCCAACGGATAAAGTCCGCGATCAATGCCCTGGCGGTTGTTGTCGGCGCTGCCAGCTTCGGGATCCATTCCTTTATAACCTGTAATTGTAAAGAAATCATCCAGAGACACATACAAACGGGCACGTTCAAGACCCCATGCCGAAACTGTATTGCGAGGAATCGTGTAACCAAGCTGTATCTGTTTAACACGCAGGTAGGAACCATCCTTCACCATCAGGTCGCTGCGGTAGACGTAATCGCTCACGTTGTCAGGCGCCGGCATTGATGCATTAGAACCAGGTCCGGTCCAACGGTCGGTAAAGAAGAACTTTGGTTTGTTGGTCAACTCTCTGTCTGTGCGAAACCATGCCATGAACACATCATTTCCTGACATACCTTGCAAAAACATGCTGAAATCAAAGTTGCGATACTCAAGATTTACGCTAGCACCATAAATAAGATCGGGATGTGGACTGCCAATATCGGTAATGTCGAGGGCACTGATTACACCGTCATTATTTACGTCAACTACTTTTACCTCGCCAGTTGCAGGATCAATGCCATCGGTTTTGTAGCCACGGAAATACCAGATTGGCTTTCCAACTTCAAACCAGGTCATATCATAACCCCTTACAGCAGCGCCAGGAATTGGGGTTGGACTGTTCAAACTGGTGACCTCATTTTTAAGAGTAGAGAGATTTACATTGAACTGATATCTCAAACCACCTGCGGTGCGATTCCAAAAACCGGTTTCAAACTCCCATCCGCGGTTTTCAACTGTACCACCATTCACCGATGGTACAAAATAATACCCTACAGAAGGAACCGGGGTGCCATCAATAATCAGGTCTTTGGTAACTTTGGTATAATAGTCCACAGAGAAATTAAACTTGCTGTTGAATGCATACACATCAACACCGATATTTGTCTGTTCTGATTTCTCCCACTTCAGGTCTTTATTGGTGGGCTTTTCGATGCGAGAACCTTGTATCAAATCCTCATTTTCGTTAGGATACAGAATGTTGGCAGATGTCCAGAACTCCTTATCACTAAAAGGTATCACGTTAAAAATGCTACCATTCTGTCCCCAGCTGGCACGGAATTTCACAAAATCAATAGTCTCGGATGTCCAGAAATCTTCTTCTGAAATGGTCCAACCTCCCGATATTGAAGGGAATGTAGCCCATTTATTGTTTTCAGGTAATACGCTGGCTCCGTCACGTCGCATGGTTGCCTCAATCATATAACGACTCTTGAGGTTATAACTTGCACGTCCAAAATATGACACTTTGGTATTTTCACCAAAATTGCCGCCTACACGGTTGGTTGTGCGCTCAACAGAAAAATCATGATAGGCATACTGACTACCTTGTTTTGGCATCTGTGAACGTAAATAGTAGTTGGGATGGCGATAATCTTCGTAAGACATACCTACCATACCGGTAAATTCGTGGTCGTTGGCTCGCTTATAATAGGTAGCAAAGTTTTCCCATAACACGTTGCTGTGCTTGTCAATCCAGTCTTCAACCACATTCACCTCATTGCTTCTTTCAGATGAGAAATAGAACTTTGGCGACCAGCTGTTACGTGTGATAAAGGTCAACTCCATACCCACCCGGGTTGTAAGGCTAAGGCCTTCCATGGGTTTGATGGTACCATAAAATGAAGCAAGCAACTTATCAACAATCTCTTCGTTGTTGGTGTTCTCGATAAACGCTACCGGGTTGGCAGTTTCACCGGAAACAAAACGATTGAGTCCATAATACTGTCCTTTTGAATTTTGAAGTGGTGTATTACCTGCATCAATAATGCTCTGAATACGTGGCGTGATGCCTCTTTCGAGCACTGGAGTGTACGGATCCATCAACAGTGCGCTGTTTACAATAGAACGATACTCATCATCCTCGGGTAGAATCTTTCTTTTTGAGTGAGAGAAGTTTAGGTTGTTACCCACCTCGAGCCAGCTTTTCACGTCATTTTTGGTGTTTACTCGAAAGGTGTAACGCTCAAAAGCAGCATTGGAACCACCAATAACACCATCCTGTTTCAGATATGAAGATGAGAGCAAATAGGTTGATTTCTCGTTCCCGCCTGTAACACTCAGGTTATGACGCTGCATAGGAGCGGCCTCTGATATCTCTTTTAACCAATCAGTATCATAACCCTCGGTGTTATTTATCACCTGTCCGGCCTCTTCCATAAATACCTTGTATTCACTTGCGTTCATCATTTCAGCTTTGGTGGCAAGCGTCTGTATGCCATACTGAAAGTCATAATTCACTTGTGTACGACCTTTCACACCGCTTTTTGTGGTAATCAGTACAACGCCATTGGCACCTTCAGTACCGTAAATGGCAGCGGAGGCAGCATCTTTCAAAATTTCCACTGAACTAATGTCATTGGGATTGATATCGTTGATAGAACCGGTTTTCATTCCATCAACAATATAAAGCGGCTCACTGTTTCCGTTTGAACCAGTACCACGCACGCGCACTTTAACACCGGCGCCTGGTGATCCCGAATGGGGCAGAACCGTTACACCTGAAGTACGACCTTGTATGGCATGTTCCACACGACCAATAGAGGAGCGCTCCAACTCTTCCGCCTTAACCGATGATATGGCAGCAGTTACAACACTTTTGCGCTGTACACCATAACCCACCACAACTACTTCATCAATGGCGCGGGCAGACTCTTCGAGCACCACGTTGATAACAGACTGGTTGCCTATGGCCACCTCCTTGTCTGTAAAACCCACAAAGCTGTAAAGAAGTGTCTGATCGTTTCCGGCATCAATGGTGTATTTCCCACTCACATCGGTAATGGTACCGCGCAGTGTTCCTTTCACTACCACATTTACTCCGGGGAGAGGCTCATTAAATGCATCGGTAACAACACCTGTTATCTGACGCTCTTGTGCATAAGCAGTAGAAATACTCAATAAAATAAAACCCGTAATTGCGGCAAATCTTGCCAGAAGTTTAAAATAACGGATTTTCAACCTTTTTAACAAACCAGGTTCAAAGAATACTTGTCTTTTTTCCATAATTTTGCCATTTCTTAGTTTGACATTAATAAATGATTGAATTAAGAGAACTTATGCACTCAGCCGGTCCAACGACCAAATTATTCCGGCTGAGTGTTTTTTATTATCGGGAAAGTAACGCATCAAGTCCACCTGCCAAATAAACAAGTGGCGCGTTCCAGTTGATAGCGATTTCATTGGTTGAATAGCTACATTCCAAATCCACAAACGACTTTGCAGGAAAAGGACTTCGCTCCACATCCGGTCCGCAATCGGTAAGAACCGAAATGTTTGGACCTCCGGATAAGAAACCGGGTACAGGCTCTTCAATACCATCGGCGCCCGATGGCCTATGATGAATATTCATCACTTTTTTATCTCCAAAGCCGGTTACAAAACAATATCCTACGGCATTGCGACCAAGGATGTAATCCAGATCAGAAAGTGCTGAATGCACGTATTCCACGTTGCCGGTTAACTTGTGTCCAAAAAGCTTTAACATACCCTGGTTGGCTACATCGGAATTGCTTCCCCAGGCAAAATGCGAAAGGCTCACGCCATAAGGAGCTGTTTTTGAGGTATGCGTTAAATCATCAACCAGTGCAAGAAAGTCTTCGCGTAACCCCGTTGCACGAATCTCGTCGGGCAAACTGGAGTATTGGTTAAGCAATGACATGGCCCCCAGCGCATATACCTGATTCCAGGTTGGCACCACCGGCTTGGAATACTTTTCGAGTAAAACTGCTTTATACTCAGCATCTCCGGTTGACAAGTAAAGTTCAGCGGCGGCCCAAAACCATTCATCGTCAAAGTTGCGGTCGCCATAACCGCCTGTGTGTATGTCTTCGGGCTGAATGTAAGGAAGGTCGGGATTAAGAACAGCCCACTGCCATGCATATTTTGCATGCTGCAGACACTTATCAGCCAACCCCGGAAAATCATTCTCATAAGCAGACAGCACTCTGTAAGCTTTAGATGCCAATGCAGCATAATTCAAGGTGGCGGATGTTCCCTTAGCCACAACATAGCGCTTATTTGTGGCCTCATGTGGCATCACAAACCCTTCAAACTGCTTGGTGGTGAGTTTGTGGTATACACCGCCATCATGCGGATCCTGCATTGTTAAAACCCATTTCAGGTTATACAAGGTTTCAGAAAGAATATCGGGAACACCGCTTCCTGACTCAGGTATGTCCACATTAAGATTGCTGTGATAGACCGGGAAATCTTTCAAGGCTCTTAGCAAAGTATATGTAGTAATTCCACTGTTAACCACATATTTATTGTAATCGCCGGCATCATACCACCCAAGAGGCGAAGAGATAATGGTACCTTCCGGCCGGTTGGTATCAGCTGCAGAAGCATGCACGTAAACCACTGTATCGGGATGACCGGCAGGCCTTGCCCAAACACCACCAAATTCAGGCTCGATGGGCATCGCAGTGCGGTTGAAATAGAATGCCTTTAAAGCGGCTTTGCTAACCATGCGGAATGGCCTGTCAGAGATTTCAATAGCGGCAGTTTCGTTATGCCCGGGTAGAATAACTTTATAAACACCCGGTTTAACCAGCGCTGAAAAATTAACCTTACGCACTGCATCACCTGACAAATCCCAGTGAAGGGCTTGCTGCGGTTCGGCACTGAAAACCTCATTTCCCTCAGCATCTTCAATCACCACTATATCCACGTCTTCGGCAACCAACATCATTTTAGGCGCATTGGTAATATACCCCACCTGGTTGTAAAGGATACGATCCTGCCCATCGGGGGCAGATGTCCCTGACGTACCACAAGCATAAATTGAGAGTACGATTAAGACAACAAACAAAATCTGTTTAATTAGCTTCAACATAGTAAGCGGATTAAAGGTTTACAATTCGATTTAGCCGGTTATTATAGAACTATCCCATAATTACTTCAACTTGATATGTTCCTGGTTTGGCAAGTGGTATAACATTGCCTTCTACTTCCACATTATCTATCTTAATACTTTTCACGCCTTTGCAAACACCCAAGGGGTTCGAAATGTGAATGTGGTAGGTCGCTCCTCTCAATTTTCTTGTCACTTGATAACCCTTCCACGCTTTTGGAATACATGGATCTATCATCAGACCATTATATTGAGGACGTATGCCCAGGATATATCTGGTGATGGCATAATAGTTCCAAGCCGCGGTTCCTGTAAGCCATGAGTTTTTTGCCTCACCGGGCTTATGGGCATCTTTTCCGGCAATCATCTGCGAATAAACGTAAGGCTCTGTCTTATGCAAATCGCTTATATCTTCCAAGTAAGCAGGGCATATCTTTTTATAGTAATCCCAAGCCATTTCGCCACGTCCAATCATTGTTTCACCAATCATGATCCATGGATTGTTGTGACAGAAAATACCTGCATTCTCTTTATATCCCGCAGGATAAGTAGAGATTTCACCATACTCAATCACATATCGGGTAAAAGCCGGATTGTTCAATACAATTCCATACTCGCAATCCAAACGTTCCTTCACCGAATCCAAAGCCTTTTCAACCATACCCTCTTCCACACCAATTTCAGCCATAGAGCACCATCCCTGTGATTCAATAAAGATTTTGCCTTCTTCATTTTCATTACTGCCCACCTTTTTGCCAAAGAAATCATAGGCACGCAGGTACCATTCGCCATCCCATCCATGCTGTTTTATGGTCTCTACCATCTTCGCCACGTGAGCCGCTGCTTTATCAGCCTCCTCGTTACGTCCGGTTTGACGGCACAAAGCCACATATTCGCGACCGTACACCACAAATAGTCCGGCAATCATAACCGACTCGGCAGTTCCACCCTTCTTGTTTTCAGTGGTTTGAAACGACTCGTTGGGGTTAGATGAGAAACAATTCAGGTTGAGACAGTCGTTCCAGTCGGCACGGCCAATTAATGGTAGTCCATGTGGGCCCAGATTGTTTACCACATGATAAAATGAAGCTTTTAAGTGATCGAAATGAGGCTTTGCTGTTGCATCATCGTTGTCAAACGGAACCAGCTCATCAAGAATGCCATAATCGCCTGTCTCTTTTATGTAATCGGTAGTTGATAAGATAAGCCATAGAGGGTCGTCGTTGAAATTGCCGCCAATGGCATTGTTACCCCGTTTGGTAAGGGGCTGATACTGATGGTATGCTCCACCGTCCTCAAACTGTGTGGAGGCAATATCGATGATGCGTTCACGGGCACGAGCCGGCACCTGATGCACAAAACCGATAAGATCCTGGTTGCTGTCTCTGAATCCCATCCCACGACCAATACCTACCTCAAAAAACGAAGCGGAACGCGACATGTTAAAAGTTACCATGCATTGGTACTGATTCCAGATGTTAACCATTCTGTCGAGTTTCTCATCTCCGCTCTTAAGCACATATACGCTCAACAAGTTATCCCAATAGCTGCGTAAAGCATCGAAAGCCTCAGTCACCTTTTCCGGGGTATTAAACTGATCAATTACTGCTTTCGC
This sequence comes from Alkaliflexus imshenetskii DSM 15055, assembly GCF_000517065.1. Taxonomy (GTDB): domain Bacteria; phylum Bacteroidota; class Bacteroidia; order Bacteroidales; family Marinilabiliaceae; genus Alkaliflexus; species Alkaliflexus imshenetskii. The sequence goes on from NZ_KI912105.1 coordinate 728,701, forward strand.
CTTTGTTTTATTTATCACATTCTTCGACTCCCATTTCTGGTCATCGGCATTCTCTACATAACCCAAAATAAATACCAGATCTTTGGTTTCGCCAGGTTTCAATTCTATCTCCAAATAGTGAGAAGCAACCGGAGACCAACCATGAGCGTGCGAGTTTCGAGGCTTACCCTCTACCACTACTTGGGGAGCCGAAAACTCATTATACAATCCAACAAAACTTTCTCTGTCAGTATCATACCCCTGCACAGGCTGGTTAACATGGTAGTAGGCATAATGATTTCTACGCTCCTTATATTCAGTTTTATGATAGATGGTTGAACCGTCAATTTCAACTTCGCCGGTGCTCAGGTTACGCTGTAAGTTGTTCTGATCGTCTTCGGCATTCCACAGGCACCACTCCATAAAAGAGAATAACTTAAACTTTTTGGTATCACTTCCGGTGTTCCTAAGCGAAAGCTTTTGAACTTCGCACCACGATTTAAGAGGCACAAAACAGAGTAATTCTGCCTGAATGTTATTCTTGGATCCTTGAATACGTGTATAGCTTAACCCATGACGACACTCATAACTATCCAGCTCCGCTTTAACAGGTTTCCAACCGGGAGACCATATTGAATCGCCATCATTTATATAGAAATAGCGTCCGCCGTTATCCATCGGCACATTGTTGTAGCGATAGCGGGTGAGGCGGCGAAATTTGGCATCTTTATAGAATGCATACCCACCGGCACTATTGGATATCAACGAGAAAAAATCTTCGTTACCCAGATAGTTTATCCAGGGCCATGGCGTTTGCGGATTGGTGATCACATACTCTCTGTTCGCGTCGTCAAAAAAACCGTACTTCATATTTCAATTGATGTTTTAGGTGTGTTTCTCTGTTTTATATCGGAACTACTCTGCTGATTCACGTGCCCGGCGGCTGTTCAGCTCAAGCGTGATTTCATCAAGTTTACTCTGCGTAAGCGGATAAAGGGTCATTAATGCTGCGGCCAACAGTGCTATAATTGTGGGTATCCAGCTCATGAGCATTTTAATGGCCGGAATGGCACCTTGAATGGCGACCGAATCCTGTCCGCTGTAATGGTATGCCCCTAAAATGAGACCTATAATGGCACCCGCCACACCACCACCAAACTTGGTGGAGAAAGAACCTGCTGAATAGACGAGACCGGTTGCCCGACGACCGTTCTTAAACTCGGAGTAATCGGCAGCATCGCCAAGCATGGCAAAAAACAGTGTCGGAAAAATAGCAGCGGCAAACTCAGATATGATGCCTATTGCAAAGATGGCAGATATGTCACCGGGGCCACAAAATATGAGCAATGCATTTACCGCCCCAGAAAAAATCAGAGCATGAATAAACAGTTTGCGCTTTCCCAGCTTCTTGCCCAATGGGCCTGTGGCCATGGCTCCAGCTATTGAAGCAAGCATAAGTCCAACAAGATAGGTGCCTGCAAGTAGTTGATTGTTGAGATAATGGGTAAAATAAATGACTACAATTCCCTGTTTTATCGAATTGTACACGTTAAACAACAAACCAATGAATAGCAGAACCAGCCATGGTCGATTTTTTATCAAGTCCTTCAAATCCTGGATTAAATTACTTTGCTGAGTCTTTGGCGGCATAACCCGTTCACGTGTACTATAAAAGGTGATTATCATGAAAAGAGCCAAAAAAGCAGACATGATATAAATAGAATGACTATAACCGCGCTTCTGGTCAATGATGGATATTTTGTCAACCGTTAAGTCCGGCTCGCCTTCAACAAGAAACACATAACTCTCATTGGCTTCCATCGAGAAACTTAATGATGAAACAGCAATAGCTGTTTCGCTGTCTGCAACATCGTCAAACCATGAAAAGTGAGCTATTCCTGCTTTGGTTTTAATATTGACATTTTCCACATCCTTGGATACAGATACGGTGACCTGATAGCTGGAATCGTCAATTTCGGTGATTAAGACCGATGGATTCACATTGCCGAAATGCGCTACTAAAAAGAGTAAAGCGCCCTGCACAATCATTCCGCCGCCAAAAGCACCCACCATTCGATAGGAACCAAGACTGGTGCGCTCTTTGTTATCTCCTGTAATTACCGCCATTAATGCACCATACGGGATATTATTGGCTGTATAAATAAGTGTAAAAAGAATGTAAGTGATGTAGGCATAAATAATCTTTCCGGTTGAGGTCAAGTCGGGTGTGGTAAAGAGTAGGGAAAGAATTACGCCCAGAGGAATAGCAGTCCACAGTATCCAAGGGCGGAATTTACCATATCGCGAATTGGTGCGGTCACCGATAATGCCCATTAACACGTCACTAATGCCATCACTGAAACGTGCTACCAGCATAAGTAAGCCAACAGCGGCAGGGTTAATGCCAAACACATCGGTGTAAAAAACGAAAAGGAAGGTGGCTACGCCGCGCCATGCAATGTTGGCAGCTCCATCACCCAGAGCGTATCCAATCTTTTCACTGAGTTTTATCTTATCAATATTTGCCATGGTCAAGGTTGGGTTTTAGATAGCAAAATCAAGTAGTTCCGTTTTGGTTGTTTCGTAAATGTCCCTGTCGAACACATACAATCGCGCAGGTTTGTGTGCCACGCCCTTTTGCTTTTCATCCAGAGGGACGAGGTATTTCATCCGAGAGACTTTTTTCCTGAAATTGCGCTTGTCGAGGGTAACACCCAGTATTACTTCATAAAGTCGTTGCATCTGCGAAAGAGTGAACTTAGGAGGTAAAAGCTCGAAACCAATAGGTTCGCGCGTTAGTTTCTTGCGCAATGCCTGAAGTGCCTTCTGTAGAATTTCCATGTGGTCAAATGCCAGTTCTGTAACATCAGAAACCGGAACCCATCGTACATTGCGCCCTTTCCATTCAAGAGTAACCTTATCTGTGTCGAGTAATGAATAGTAACCAATTGTGATGATGCGGTGATTGGGATCGCGTCCGTTGGCAGCAAGCCAAGCCTTGTCGTTTTCGCGATTGATACGTGTTGGTGAGCCAAAAGTGTAGAACTGCTCCAGATAGATATTCTTTAACCCTGTAAGGTCAAAAAGAATACGGGCAGCGGCCTCATCCAGATCTTCTTCTTCAAAAATGTGGTTACCAGTAAGCGTAAGATCGTTAAACAGTTCTTTGCCGGATTTTTCATCGTACATTACCCGATCCACCAACAACACATTGAGCTGCATAAAATCAAAACCGAATATAACACAGTCAACAGAAACAGAGTTGTTAAGGACAATCTTTTGCTCAACCAAATTAGCCGTCGTATTCATCACAAAAAAAATTATGCTTAGTGTTTAAATTACACTTTATTAATCCGAGTGCTAAATTATAATATAAATGGAAAATTGCAAATGCTTTTTTTGTGGATTTTAGGATATTTTTACATTTGAAAATACAAAAGTCGCATAAACAGAGAGGTTCGTGTGATAGATACACTTATTAAAAATCGTTATTTGTATTGATTCTAAATAAGAAGCTGGTATTGTAACAAATACCAATGTCCAATAAACAATACTAATCACGACGAGTGTGACTTGTTACCTCAACTATGCTGTCATTGTCAACCAAGTAGGTTCTGGCAGGAAATATCGAAGATGGAATAACCGTCTTTATAGACATGCAAATTGATTTGATAAATTCGACCGCATCTTTCCTTCGGTATCAAAATCTCTAATTGTTTGCCAAAAATAACAAAAAAGCAAGCAGCTTTGAAGCAAAAAAACTTCGAAAGCTGCTTAGATTTACCAAACCAAACAATTATCTAGCGTATCAACTCACTTATCAGAGAAATTAGAATAAAAAAAGTCCTTCCTATCATTCTTAATACATAGCCAAAGTTTAGCCTCAAATATTGAAGAAAACGGTCTTAACTCTACGCATGACCAGTCGAGATTAAGCAGTATGGTATATGCAACTATTATTGGAAAATTACTCACCACAGCCACTCTGTGATTGGCACACTTGAACTGATTAGAAACTCCATATTTTAAAAAGTGCAAACTGTTAGCAAAAGATGTTTCGGTTACAGCTTCATCCAAATCCACAAGAATTGCAGTTGGTACATTTGCATCTGCTAATTTCTCAATGATCTGAAACCAGAGCATTGAAAACTCTAACCGACTTAAAATTCCAGTTCTTTTTAGAACATATTTCATCACTAACCCTCTTGAACCAAAACATTCGTGATATGTCATAATTGCAATATTAAAGTCCAGTCAATCTATAATGCATACATAAAGCAATCAGATAAATTAATGGTCATTCTCATGACACCATCACATAATTTGCATTCTAGAGTTTGACTACTTTGCGGGTGACTATCTTCACATTATTGAAAAGATTCAGAATATATACTCCACTGGGAAGGTTTGGAAATACCAACTCCAACGAATCGCCTGAAAGGCCATTGACATGCCAAACCATTTGCCCACATTGGTTATATAACTGCGCAGAGGAAAATCCTTCAGTTCCTTTAACAAACAAGCGATCGTTAAATGGTATTGGGTGTATGATCAACTTATGGCCATAGCCCAAATCTACTACCGAGTTAGAAATAAAAGGAACTATTTCGAACCAATTAAAATTAAACGGGCTACCTTCAGCAACAATCCGGATAGTTTGCACACCTGCCTCGAGACTAAAGGAAGTATTTCCCTCAACGGTAAACCATGATTGATACTGTTGTGCCCCTCTATTGGGAATTTGGGCAGTTGCCAAGTTGACATTATCGACATTTCGTAGAGCGATTTTACCTGTATCAGTCCATCCAGACACCCGGAAATTCACTTCATAAACCCCGCTTTCAGCCACATCGACAATATACTCTAACCAGTCACCGGTATCAATCCAGCCAATATTGAGACCTCCTCCATCATCTTGAGTATCTTGCCATCTAATCCCGTTCATGTCATCAAAGAACTCGGCTTCAATTTTACCTGGAACTGGCATAGGGTCTACCGGGGCAAAGCTGAAAGCATTAGCCACACTAATTGTTTTGGTGATAGTAGATCCACCATTAATGTGAGAAACAGCTTTCAGATCATAAAAACCCGCCTCTAAATCGTTCAGCAGTTCATTGGTGTAATCCCATGTGTAGGGTGCCTGAGTTATTTTCCCAATAAATTCATCGTTGATATACATATCAACCGATTCTATACCAGAGGCATGCTCTGCTGCTACAGTTATCGTAAGTTTTTGGCTGGTTTTAAGTCTATCACCATCCTGAGGAGTGACAAAAGTTAAAGTACCATTTAAAGCTGTAGCCGAAGAATATTCCGTAATAACTGGTCCGCAGAAATTTTTAGAATGTTTCTCATTATACTCGTAAGCTAATACTATATCACCCTGAGCATTAAACACTAACATCTTGGTCGTTTTTGCAGCAATATGTCCTGTTATCTCCTTTGAGATGCCGGCTGCCACACGAATACGTAAAGGAGCGCTGGCTCCATAGGCATTATTAAGACCAATATTAAAATCATAGGCTGCAGTTGCGCTGCGATTGATAATCATTACTGAAAAACCATCGACATCGCCCATGGAAACAATTGTGATGCCATTGTTGGCTCCATTTGGCACAGGACCGTTATGAGCATTTGGCAGATAATTTGCTTTCATATGCCTTCCCAGCATATAGCTGTGATAGAAGGAACTTCGACCGCGATTAGCACCACCGAAAAGTTCGTCCAGTCCGTCAAACAAACCTAAATCGCCCTGTGAACGATTTCCTCCACCTTCATATATACTCCATCCAGCGATGGTGACAGCTCCTCGGCGCATCCCAATATCGTATACTTCAGCAAATGTCTGCCCAGTATTAAAGCTCCAGCACTTCTGGGCATCGGTGGCCGTAGTGTTGTTGTAGTGCCCATTAAACTCCAAAATTGCCCACTCCATTTTCTTCCCTGCCGGACGCGTATTATTCTGACTGTTAACTAAGTTCACGGCAGAGGTTATAGTACCATTATACTCCAACCCATAGGTGATGGCATATTTATTCCAGGTTAGCACATCAATATAGTAGTTGCCATTGGCATCTGTTCCGGAAATATCATCAGCACCCTTATTTACAAATAAGGGATTAAAATAACTTGTATCATACCACGCCGTGGTGGGACCCATGGTTTTAATATTCGGATCGTAAGCCTTAAGCGCGGAGGCTATTCGTCTTGTATAAGTAGCCACCGTTGTTACAGGTACCAAAGGCTGATGGTTTGGTTCATTGCCAATAGCCCAATATTTCACATTAAGAGCTCTGGTACCGTTAATATAGGTAATCATATCAATAGCTTGCTGCGCGGTATGGGTATATGGAACCTGAACAATAGGTTCGGCACCCAGAGCGCGAATTTCCACCACCAAATCAGCGATACGGGCGTTAGTGTAAGCAGTGGCATTCTGTGCGCCATTTCCACCAATCCGAATCAACTGAAATCCAGCCTCCCCCATCTCAGATTTTAAAGCATTCCATTTCGACCCTGACATCCAAGGTGGAAGCCATACGTTATTTCCAATCAGATAGGGGCTTATTTGCTGGGCAAGCAGTGAATTAACTGCCATAAAAATTATAATAAAAGTCAATAACTTTTTCATTATCATAGGTTTTATATCTAAAAAATAAAAATGTGCGCATATAATTAAAGCAAAAGATTAAGACTATTGGATTATGACTTTCAAGTGAAAGGAATGATTACTTGAGTAACCAAATTTTTAATTTCAGAACACATAATGTCGATATCTCATGTTCACAGATGATAAAAAAAGCTCTATTTTCCCGATTCCAAACACATCCGGATGATTACAAAGTATATTACAAAAGGAATAGAGAATTTCACCTTACCCAACCGTCCAATAATTCGGGCTGCTAACCGCTAAATGACCAATGCGATAGAACTGTATCCACTTCGCTCATTTCAGCAATCAGAAAGCAGGCCACTAAAAATTCTATCAGAAGCAGTCCTAACCTAAGCAAGTATAATCTCTACTCTAGGCAATACTTCTAACCGAGTATGACAAACGAAAACAAACCAATAATAAGAAAACAAAAAACTGCTTCATGGAAATTAATATTTAGACATGTTATCTCTCTAAAAGTAGCATTTGTGTTATGTGGTTTCACGAAGACGTGATGATTTACAGCAAACCATAAATTCCGGGAGCCGAAGATTGGCTCCCAGTTTAGAGCATTTATTTCACTACAAATTTTACATAGCTTTTTTCACTTCCTGCAGATACTTGCATGATATACATGCCGGGAGGTTCAATAACAAATGGCAGTATGTGATTCCCAGCAGAGATGTACCCATCATTCACTGTCATAACCAACTGCCCTACAAGGGAATAAACTTTCACCACTAAATTAACTCCATCCACTAATGAAAGTTTTAGACTGGCAGTGCCTGAAGAAGGATTCGGCATAACCGAAACATCCGTGAACAAAGAAATAGTACTCGCAGATGTAGAAGTGGAAGACCAAAGTGTTATATCATCGATATAATAACGGTTAGCTGAACGGTTGTCACCAATTTCTGTATGATTAGGCCGAATCTGGAAAAAATCATAATTCATCTCGGGATTAATATTGAATGTCAGAGTTTGCCACGTACTCTGCTGGCTCAAATCCACATCCGCAACTATATCCATTGCCCCACTCCCGTTCATCCTGAGCGCCACACGAAAAACTTTGTTGGAATCAATATCAGCCTGGCTAGGGAAAATTGGAGAATTATCAGTTCCATTGTCACTATAATACTTCAGACTAATACGATCGAAACCCAGTGTACTAATCACATCTGCTGCATCGACACCTCGCGATGCGGTTAAGTTAACTGCAAAAAAACCAGAACCACCACTTCCGGTACGAAGTAAAACTTTGCTACTTGTATTAACCCCTTCGATTTTTGGATTATCCGTAACTGATGTTTCTGTAAACCGGTAATGACGAACACCTGATTCAAAACCATCAATAACTAACGGAGCCTGAGCAAAAGTAGTTGCACTAAGGATGATTAAAATCCAGAACAAAAAAGTAGATTTAGTTTTCATAAATTAAAGATTAAACGTTAAAACATTACCTGTTGACTAACAGAGATTTACAGAAGAAACAAAAGAGAAACTAAAAGGTCTGAACAAGGCATAAACTTTGGATTGTTAAGAGATTGATATTATATGATCCGCATTTGATTTTATAAAATATACCCATCTGGCATTTTTATAATCAATAAACTTATTATGCCATTCAGAAAGCTAAAGACAAACGGAAAATTGAGTCATAAGTCCTTCCTGACTATTGCCTCCGACCATTAGATTAAACATTCCAGGCTCAACCTTATACTCCATATCGATACCGTAAAATGCCAAACTCGCAATTGGCAGGTGAAAACTAATCTTCCGTGTTTCTCCCGGCTTCAGGCTAACGCGTCTAAACTCCTTTAACTCTTTCACCGGACGTACAGTGGAGCCAACCAAATCAGTCACATATAGTTGCACAACTTCTGTAGCCTCAAAAGCTCCTGAATTTGTAAGATTAAAACTAACTTCAAGGACTGCATTTGCATCTAGCTCAAGGCTTGATAGAATTAAGTTCTCGTAATCGAAAGTGGTGTATGAGAGTCCAAAACCAAAGTGGAACAACGGACCAAATCCCGCATCAAGATAATATGAAGTATTACCCAGAGAGGATTGACGAGCCTCTAAAGGAATTTCATCAAGCAGAACTTCGTTTCCACGCGCAGGTCTTCCGGTACGGTTATGATTATAATAAACTGGTATTTGACCAACCATCTTAGGAAAAGTCACCGGCAGTTTACCTGATGGAACCGACTTACCAAAAAGCATATCAGCAATAGCAGGGCCTCCCATCGTGCCGGGATGCCAGGCATATAACACTGCATCAGACAAATCCACCTCCTCGCCAATTGTAAGCGGACGACCTGCCATGAATACGGTTACCAATGGCTTTTTTGCTTTCTTTATCTCTCGTATAAGATCAGTCTGAGCTCCTTGCAGGCTTATGTCGGCCAAGGAGTGAGCTTCGCCTGACAGAATAGATTCTTCACCTACGAAGACAATGACCACATCGGCGCGTCTGGCTAAATCAAGCGCTTTGTTAAAACGTGATTTATCTTTATCCCTGCTGAATTTAAGTGCTTCTTCGTAAATAATATTAACCTGGTTTCCATACATCTCCCTCAAAGCAGTTAGTGGAGTTACAGTATGTTCCTTTTCACCATCAAACACCCAGGTACCCATTTGGTCATGTGGCGCATCAGCCATAGGGCCAATTACAGCAATGGTTTTTACCCTATCGTTAAGTGGCAACACGTTATTGTTGTTCTTTAGCAAAACAAAGGACTCTTCGGCAGCGATTTTGGCTGCTTGTAAATGCTCTTCAGAATAAGCAAGGCGGGTCTTATCAGTCTCAATATATGGATTATCAAATAATCCAAGTCGGAATTTTAAGCGTAAGATGTTTCGAACAGCTTCATCAATGGTAGAGATAGAAACTTTACCCTCTTCAACCAAAGTTTCGAGGTGACGAATGTAGCATAGGGAGACCATTTCCATATCGAGCCCGGCATTAATGGCGGTCATAGCGGCATCTTTATCATCCGCAGAAAAACCATGTACAACCATCTCTTTTACCGAAGCCCAATCAGATACCACTACTCCATCAAATCTCCACTCTTTACGCAGAATATCCCTCAACAAAAAACGGTTCCCGGTGGCAGGAATCCCGTCATTATCGTTAAATGATGTCATAATAGTGGCACATCCAGCTTTTACGGCAGCTTCAAATGGCGGCAAATACACATTTCGGAGTTGACGCTCTGGAATATAAGTTGAATTGTAATCTTTTCCCCCTTCGGCTGCACCATAACCAATAAGGTGTTTGGCACATGCAGCCATTGATGAAGGATTAGATAAATCATCTCCCTGAAAGCCTCTTATCATTGCAACAGCCAACACTTCAGTAAGATATGTGTCTTCACCAAAACTTTCGGCAATACGTCCCCATCTGGGATCCCTTGAAATATCCATCATAGGCGCAAAAGTCCATCGGATGCCATCCTGAGTTGCTTCGGCAGCGGCAATTCTTGCCCCCTCCTGCACTATATCAGGATTAAATGAAGCGGCCTGTCCCAATGGAATGGGGAATATGGTTTTATATCCATGAATCACATCTCGCGCAATCAACAGTGGAATTCCCAGCCGGCTCTCATTCACGGCTAAACTTTGAATATGATTAATCAACTCAGGCTGCTCAATATTTAAAATAGAACCTATCTCGCCGTTTTTGATTTGTTCAAAAAATGCTTCATCTGGCCTACGACCGTTTAGCTGATTCATCTGGCCTATCTTTTCACGCAATGTCATCCGGGAAAGAAGTTGTTCCACGTTCTGCTCAATTTTACATGAGACCTTTTCCGGGCCATTGCAGCCGGGCATCATCAGTGTGGTAAATACCACAATTGCTACTAGTTTAAATATCCTCATCTCGCTACTTTTCCACGTTATCAAAAAAATTGATTAACCCATACGTATTATTATTGACTTGCTTCATCTGTTCCAACAAAGGCAAATAGGGTTCATACCGAATTGTCATGATGCCCTTATTTGAATCACGATTAGATGGATCCGCATGAATATTTTCAGGATCATTATCCATATACTTGAACCAATGCCAGCCTACGCAATGCTTACTCTTTAAGAGTTCGATGGTGAAATTTTGGTAGAAATATCCACGATCCAACTGCGTAGGGACATTCCATCCAGCGCCCGTATGATTAGGCAATCCACTGTCTTCACCTTTAGTGTACCATTCAGTAATTAAAAATGGCTTACCAGACCATTCGCCCCAATTCGAAAGCATTTCCTGATCAGGTTCCCACTTACGATAATGGTTTATCGATATTATGTCCATATATTCACCTGCCACTCGAAATATTTCGGGGTTGGTCAATTCCTGTTCTCGCTCCTGATTAAAGCGGCAACCCAAATACATGTGATTAGGGTCATACTTACGAAGTACTTCGGTAACCTTTCTCATATAGGTTTCGAAATAAAACCCTGTAAAAGCAATGCGATCTTCATGCGTAACATCCTCAAGTCCTGCTTCGAAACCTTTATGTTCATTGAGCCAGTTGCGTGCAGCAATATGTCCATGTTCGTCTTCACCAAGGAGTTTAAGGTGGCGATCCAGCGCATCGTTTACCCATGGAAGCTCATTATCGGTAAAATAACCTAAGAGGAACTGGTCATTTTTATACTTCTCTATCGGCTTGAGGGAGTTCTCTATGTGCTCATCAAACTCAGGATCAAAAACCATCACCAGGTCGTACCGGTAACCTTGCCAACCAGCTTGTTCATACTTCCCTCCAAATCGCTTAATATGCTCGCGACGATAGCTTGCCATTGGGGAAACAATCACGGTATATACCGGCGGCTGCTCCATTTCTCTGAGGATATCCGCAGCCGACCAGGCGCCGACGCCATTGAAGCCGTACTTAGCCAGTAAACGTGTTTGATCTTCTGCCCAATGAAGGTTGTCATCAAATAACTCGTTGAACGAACGCTTCATGTTATCTGACAAACCAGGACGAAACGCCACCACCGCCCGATGAATAAATTGATAACCCTCCGGATCTATAATCCACCATCGATCGCCTACCTTCTGAGTACGAAAAAAGCCTGTAGCCTCGAGCTTTTCTGTTCTCCAACCCCCAAACTGTGAAACCGGAGGTTCCTCAGACGGCTTAAACCCCGGAAGCCTGTCAATCGTTTTAGCAGAATAAGCAGTCCAGACTGTATCTAAAGCATTTCGTCTACTCATAACTTGATGATAATCTAAGAGATGACTAGACCTAGCTTCACCTCTCGATTTACAACTTAAACCCAGACCTGCTAAAAGAATAAATAACAGGCCAAAGAAACTATATTTTATCATAACACATTCGTTTTTAGTTATTCCGGATAATTAATCTGGGAAATGAATTTGAACAAATCTCAGGGATTACTTGAATTGCTCTTTCTTTGTCAAATAATATTCGCGCAGTACATAAAAAGCCTTCTTTCTATTTCCGGTTTGAGATATGACACCTTTTCGGTTCCATCCATCCTGAATATCTGACAGGGTTCGTCGGGGTGACCGGAAATCGGCAAGAATCCATGGAGTAATGCCACGCAATTGAGGAATTTTCTCCAACATTTTTAAAGTTTCGTCATATAAATGCTCCTGAAACTCTTCAGTCCACATTTGATCTTTAGAACCATGATGTCCCTGTAAAGCACCGCCACCGAACTCAGAAATAATAACTGGTTTGTCGTAATTGATTTCAAATACAGCTGTTGCGCAACGTTCAGGTAAGCCTGCATACCAACCGATGTATTGATTAAAGCTGATTACATCGACAAATTCCTGAAGAGGATCTTCAATCACCTGAATATTATCTGTACCTGGCTTGGTATGTCTTTCGAGGGCTGCACTGATTAACCGCACCTGATCCATTGATCGGGTTGTTTCAATCATTCTTTTAAGGAAGGCCGTTCGTGATTCGGACACAGGTGTTTCATTGGCCATTGACCAAATAATGACAGATGCACGGTTTTTATCGCGGGTAATCATTTGTACCAACTGATTTCGGGCATTATTAAAAGTGTTCTCGTTTTCCCAATGAATGGTCCAATAAACTGGTACTTCTGACCAAACCATTATACCCATTTCATCGGCTATCCGCACCATATTTTCGTTATGTGGATAGTGTGCCAGACGCACGAAATTACAACCCAACTCTTTGGCCCAACCCAACAACATCCGGGCATCTTCTTCGGAATATGCCCGCCCTCCACGAACACCATTTTCTTCATGGATACAAATGCCGCGTAGAAATACTGATTTACCATTTACCAATATGTCTGAACCTCTTGTCTTAATCGTTCTGAAACCTATCCGATCATGAAGAACGTTGTCATTGTGGACAATATTCACATCATACAAATACGGATTTTCGGGATGCCAAAGATTGAGTTTCCGAGCACGCACTTGTGTTGTGGCCAATCCATTTTCATCTGTAACAACATTAACTTTGATTTTTGCTTCAGGAATGTCAATAGAAACAGTCTGACCAGCTATTTCGTCTCCATTTAACCTGACCGAGATTTGAATTAGTTCTGAATTGTCAGGTGCCAGTTGCACAAAATAATCTTGTATAAAAGTCTCGGCCACTTCAACAATTTTCACGTCTCTGGTAATACCACCATAGTTCCACCAGTCTGTATTAATAGTAGGAACAGCCTCTGGTTTACGGGTATTGTCTACCATGAGAATAACGAAATTGTCATTCGGTTTGAGCTTACCGGTAATTTCAAAGTTGAATGGCGTAAATCCGCCTTGATGCATTCCAAGTTTTTCTCCATTTAGATAAACGTGTGCTTCATAATTAACAGCACCAAAATAAAGGAACTGACGCATGTTATCAGAGGTTGGCACATAGTTAAAGGCCTTATAGTACCAAATTGCTCCTTCATAATAAAAAAGATTCTCCTTCTGAGAGTTCCAATCACGAGGAACCAACAGATTGTCAGCCTTATCAAAATCATACTCGACCCGATCACCAGGAAACTGCGCCTTGTAACCAAGGAATAATGATTCTGCAGTGCTTGGTCTGGTCTGAGTGTCTCGTTGAATTTGTCGATAATCATAAAATCCGGTTTGATATGGATCGACGATATACCGCCAATAACCATTCAACGATACAGTTGATCTGTTCGACACATTTATAATCTGGGCATCTTGAGAAAACAAAGTGCCATTAAAAACACTCAGCATCAACACTATTAATCCTATTTGCTTAATTCTCATCACAATTTCTTTATTTAACTCAAATTCATACCCACTGAGAACTAAGCCTGTATTAATTCCCCCTTTGCGCATATACGATATTTTATAAGAATTTGGGATGTAGTTATCCCTGTACACCTCAAAATAGCTGAGGGTCCAACAATCTTTTCAACAAATAAGAGCAGATAATAATGACGACCCGCCCCAAACATGTCCGGGTCGTCATGTAAAAGAACTGTCTATTGGAGTGATTATTTCAAATCAAATTTTTCAGATACGAAAACATGATCCACATCAAATACATAAGGATCCCAGTTACGCACATCACCGCCAGTTCCATCTGGTAATGTCGTACTTCTGAAAAGGAGAAAGTCGGTAATTTCTCCTAAACGGAGGTTTCTAGCGGCATCAGCGGCAACAATGTCAGCTATGGGAATAGTAATGTGATGCCATTCGCCATCCCGCTTAAAACCATACTCTTCACCTTCAGCAGTAAAAGTTAGTATTGCGTTTCCTCCGCCAGTACTGCGAATACGGATTAGAATTGCTGCCTGAGATGCAGAACGCAATGCCACGTGATAATAGCCATCAGCAAAGGCAGAAATATCCACAGATTGTCCTCCATAATTTAGAGCCCCCATTGCCCAGTCGGATGCCCCGGTCGCCTCAAATCTGTATGCCTTTACTCCTTCGTATGTATCAGTAATCAAAGTACCGGGAAACTGATTCATGTTTAGAGCTACAGTGGTAAAACCACTTTGAGTTATCTCAACATCTTCCGTAAACAAACCAAGGGTGGCACCATATTCATATTCTGGCTTGATGGTTGCAGGATCCCGCTCCACCTCAATTGCAAACACTTCCATTTTCTTGCTGCCATCTACAAAAGTTAACTCAAGAATGGTATTATAAGAGCCTCCAACCGGATAGGTAACCGTTACTTCTTGTTCTGTAGAAGTGGCCGGGGTTCCACCTTGAAATGTCCATTTCCGGGCATGAACCTTGGTAGAATTATCGGTATACGTAATGGATTCATCCCAACTGATACTCACAGCACTAGCTGAAACACTTAGCTCTGGCGCTTCATAGATCACTGTATCCCATTTATATAAATCTTCGCCACAAGCGACTAATAAAAGCATAACAAGACCCACTTGGGCTGCTAAAAAATATTTTAACTTTTTCATCTGATAAGAATTTAATTGATTAATTCAGGATGCAAGCGTATTGAACCATTCCTATATGGTATTAGCAATAACCAAAACGCTGTGCCTGATAGAATTTAAAAACTACTTTATAAGATTCTACAAGACCATCATCCATTTAAATATCACCGAACTAAAAAAACTATCTAATTAGGAATATTGAAACAGAACTATTTCAGGCCTTTTAGAAAACCTTCGTATGCCTTTTTCTTGTTATAATTGGCATCAAAAAGCAAAGGATACTCTTTAGGATGCCACCAACCAGTCAACCATGTGTACTTATCGGTTACTCCCCAGGTTGAAATAGCGTATTTTTGTTGCTGAGGAATAGCCTCAAAAGACTCAACAATAAACTGGTATGCATCAGCTTGTGTCTGTTGCTCACTTTCGGTAAATACGTAACTGTCCGATTTATTTACATTCACCCTCAAATCCAGCTCAGAGATATGGAGCATCAAGCCGGTACTGGCCATATCATTCAATCCGGTTCGAATAGTGTTTTGGTTGGTGGTAACCATATAGTGAAACTGGTCACCAATCCCATCGATGGGATAACCGTCCCTTTTAAATCGCTCAACCATCTGTTTTATGGCATATCGTTTACCAGAAGCCAGTACAACATTATAATCGTTATAAAAAAGTTTTGTTTCAGGGTCAGCGTCTCGCGCATACTGAAAACATCTACCATAAAAACCGATCGGATCCTTAAACGTTTTAAATACCAGACAATCTACTGAACGAAGCGTGCCATTGTCGTTAAAAATCTCATTGACCACATCCCAACCTACTACCCGGCCTTTATATCGGGATACCACATTCTGAATATAGGTTTTCACATGACTCTCAAATGCGACTGAGTCGAGGTTTGCATTCTTAAACCAGTTAGGAAAAGATTTATACCAAACCAATGTATGACCATGCACTGCCATATTATTGTTCTCTGCAAACTGAACCAATTCATCAGCTTTAGTCCAGTTATAATTTGTAGCTGATGACCAAATCAGTTCCATCTTCATCTCCCATTCAGCAGATAATTGATTAAAATGAGCGCTAAAGGTATTGGCAAAAACTGATTCAGCCAGCTGCGTGGTCTTGACAGCAGCTCCAACCCTGAATGCAGCATCTGTCAACCGTGTCTTAGCAACAACATCTGACGGGTTTGGATCTGGTTCCGACGTATCAATTATGTCATTTGCATCTTTACTACATGCCGTTAATACAATAATTGACAATGCAAAAAATATCTTTTTCAACATACTACTGGGATTTAAAATCTTTTACAAATAGGGCTCCACTTAGGGGTTCTGATTTAAAAAGGTTTGTATCCGGGTGATGCACTTTACGAACACCACCCGGCACAAACATAGAGCCTAATAACCGGGGTTTTGCGGAAAGGTTCCCATCAATTCAATCTGAGATTGTGGAATAGGCAATCGAATCATGTGGGGCGCCATCGGTTCTGGAACGACATTAGTAGAACTTGAACCGTAACGATAGTGCGTATTCTGACGTTGAACTAACTCGCCTATACGTTTGAGCAAAAACCAGCGGTTCTTCTCGAAAGCCAATTCCCGAGCCGATTCTTCCAGATATGATTCTTTATCGAAACTTGTGAAAGGAGCCACACCAGCTCTTGTGCGAATCATATTGATATATTCCAGAGCTTTGGCATTATGAGGATTTTGATTATCAGCTCTCCAATGCGCTTCTGCTCCAAGCAACAAAGTTTCAGCAAAACGATAGAGCATATTGTCCTTATAGCTATTGTTGGTGGTAGCCACTTTCTCCTCGTCAAAAAACTTTTTGAGACTCCAACGATATTCTCTAAAATTGTCACGAATTAACGATTCAGGTATTGCCTGACCGAAATAAGGGCTGTTAGGGTTGTTACCAATTAATTGCTCTGAATAATAATATGTTGTAAAACGTTGATCATTTTCCTGATCATACAGTGACTTCAAATAATCATTAGGGAAACTCCAACCTAAAGCTTCTCCTCCATATACGGGATCACGTAATATATGTCCTCCCGGAATTTCATAAAAGCGAGCCTGGAAAACAGCGCCTATCCATGTTCCACCTCCACCGGCAAGTTCATCACTTCCACCCAACACCTCATTTCTGCGATATACAAACAAAGCTTCAGCATGGTTTAAGTTTTGACCAAACACCTGATTTAGTGCTACCAAACGATGAGTCCCATTCTCAACAATGGCATCAAAATGCGCCGCAGCTTCGGCATATTTATGGTTGCCCATGTTAAGATACTGAGCTTGCCATAAAAGACTTTTCCCCTTAATATGATGAGCTACGCCTTTACCATACCGGCCAAACTCAACGCTCCATGGAAGATGCTGAATTGCAAAATCCAGATCATCATCTATAAGTTTAAACACGTCTGCCGGATCAGCCACTTCGTATACCCTGTCATCAAATGCATTCTCAGGGGTCGTCGCAATTGTATCAAGCAAAATATTATCATACATCCGTATTAAGTCAAGATACAACTCGGCTCTGATAATACGAGCCTGAGCCAAAACACTGTTTCTAACTGTCTCATTCATCTCCACATTTCTGGCTGCAGTGATTACAGCATTGGCTCTGTCAATAATTTGATAAGTGTGTGTCCATTTAAATGCATCAACTGATGATGAATTCCAGTTTGGACCATAAGGACGGTGCCATGTTCTGTTAAGACCTAAATCATCGGCCATGTAGAAGAACACATTGGCACGCAAGGGTTCACCTTCTTGTGCTGGAAAATTATGTCTCCTCATACGGTTATAGAGCGCATTTACTGCAACTTGAAGGCCTTCTCCGCTGGAATAAAGATAATCCACCGACACCTCGGTTATCACTTCCTCATTCAAAAAATCCTCACAGGAAGTGTTAAGCACCATAACTCCCAATATCGATAATAAGAATAACTTGATTCTTTTCATTTTCGTAACATTTAATTAATTAACAAAGCCTTATTAGAAGGATAATTGAATACCACCAATAACCGATACCGCCTCAGGGTAATCATTGGGGTTCTTCTCAGGGCTGTATGACTGGAACTTAGTCCAAGTCATTAAATTATGACCTGTACAATAAACTCTTAGATTGCTCAATCTGACCCTTGTAAGTAACGTTTTTGGAAACGTATATCCCAGGGTAACTGTTTGTAACCTTACATAAGAAGCGTCTTGCAATCCCATAGTCCAGATGTAAACCGGATCGTTAGCCTCAGTGGGGCGTGGCCAGTTTCCTGTAGGATTCTCAGGCAACCAATAATCCTGCTTAATTCCGTTGAATACACCTCTTAAAGAGCCTCCATCCACATAATTATATAGGTAAGGATTGTTTCTGATTACGCCTTGAACAGTTAACACGTCTGCAGAGAAATCAAAAGACTTGAATCTCAAATCAAGATTAAACGTTCCAAACCACTTTGGGTCACGCTTAGTGATTACACGGTCGTCAGCATCAAAAATGCCATCGCCGTTTCTGTCCAGAAGTTTAATGTCGCCTGGTTTTGCTTGAGGCATATGTGAATTCACTATATCTTCACCTATCTGCCAAATGCCAATGGGTTTATACTGATAGAAAACATCAATGGGCTGTCCAATAAACCAACGGTTTGCTACATCGTCAATTTCTTTACCATTCTCATCCAGATCGCCGTAAAGGCTAATAATTTTATTGCGATTCATTGACACTGAAAAACCGGTATTAAGCATAAAATCCCGACGGTCTACAATCACACCGTTAATATTAAACTCAAGTCCTTTATTCTCAATCTCGCCAAGGTTTGTAAGCCTGTTTGAATAACCCGTTGAAGCACTTAAGGATTGGCGCATTAACAAATCAGTGGTTCTGGTATTATACAACTCCAAAGTACCAGATAATCGGTTACGGAACAGACCAAAATCGAGTGCAGTGTTTAGTGTAGTAGACGTTTCCCATCTTAAATCTGGGTTTGGCAATGAGCCACCTGGCACATAACCTGTACGTCTATTTGTTCCAAAGATATAGTCTCTCTGATCGGCAGAACTTTGACTTTGATAAGGACTTATTGCTTCATTACCAACGCTACCGTAACTGGCTCTCAACCTCAGGTTAGAAATAACCGGAATATCCTCTATAAATGCTTCACGATATATGTTCCAACCTACTGCAGTTGCAGGAAAATAACCCCATTTATTATTTGCCCCAAACACCGTTGATCCATCAGCTCGGGCTGAAACATTTAAATAATATTTACCTGCATAGTCATATTGAACGCGACCTACAAAAGAAAGAAGTGCCCTTCGGTTGGCACTAATAACCGGACGAGTTATTTCGGCAGACTCAATGCCATGAATCCCTAGCAAATCATTAGGAAACTGACTTGCGTTGTTAGTAAAACTATTGTACTTGGATTCAGTTGTGCTTTGAACAAAAGTAAAGCCTAATCTATGCTCATTGACTTCCATGTTATAAGTTACAATATTCTCCAACTGTAACTCCATATTATCTTCGAAGCGGATACTCCCCTGACCTAAACCACCCAGCCGGTAACCTTGCAGTGATTTTGAGGTGGAGTAATTCTGTGTTTTTCTGTTCCAGGAGCGTCGGCTTGCATTAATCCTGTAGTTAAAATTCCTAAAAGGGCTGAAATCCACAAAGATGTTCATAATATCATTGCGGTCGTAACGCGTGTTAGTTACCTCGGCCAAATCTAGCAATGGGTTAAAGCTCTCCTGCACACCGGTAGGGTTAATGCGATAGGTTCCATCCTCATTATAGATTTTACCAAGCGGAGAAGTAATAATTGTACGTTGTAAGGTTCCTCCAGTACCCGGATTATTATTTTGGGACAGCTGCCACGATGTATTTGCTCCCAATTTAATCCATTCATTTATAGTTTGGTCGATGTTTAAACGTACGGTACCTCTCTGAAAATCAGTCCCCGGAATTACACCTTCCCTGTTCTGGTAATTAAAACCGGTATAGATTCTGGACTTTTCAGTACCAGTAGCAATACTTAAGTTATGGTTTTGGGTCGCTGCAATTCTTAGCAATTCCTTCTCCCAGTCAATAAACTCCCCTGAAGCCAAAACTTCGCGTTCAATCTCGGTAAAAACGATCTCATCCGGGCGATACTGATTGTTATTATCGGTTCGCATCGCCTCTCTTTTAAGCTGTGCAAACTCCAATGGGCTGTATACATCAAAATTTCTCCGCACAGTTTGAGCACCGTAATAACCACTATACTCAACCTTAGTTTCTCCACTTTGCGCACGTTTGGTAGTTATCAGAATTACACCATTTGAGGCGCGTGCGCCATAAATTGCTTGGGCGGCTGCATCTTTTAATACTTCGAGAGACGCAATATCGGCGGGGTTAATGTCATTTATGCCTCCAATTGGTACTCCATCGGCAATCACGATAGGCGCATTACCAGCCGTGAGTGAGTTTTTACCCCTAATAAGGATATTTGAGGAACTCCCTGGGCCTGCATTATCTACTGTAACATAGACACCAGTGGCTTTACCTCTCAACATCTCACCCACATCTGTTGACGGAACTTTGGTTACAGATTCTGGTTTTACGCTTACAACAGAACTAATCACATCGCTTTTACGTTGCACCCCATAACCAACAACAATAACCTCATCAAGATCAGCCCAGGCTGATAGCATCGTTACACTAATTTGAGATTGGTTACCAACCCTTACCTCTTGAGTTTCCATACCTATAAATGAAAAAAACAATATTGCATCCGGGCCTGACACACTAATATTGTAATCACCATTTACATCTGTAATTACCCCCATGCTACTTCCTTTCTCAACAATAGTCACACCAATCAGGGGCTCTCCCCGTTCATCAGTTACTTTTCCTGTAACCCTGTTTAAATTTGTTTGCGCATAAATATTGGCAAAAACCATTACCAATAACGCAAAAAACAACAATCTTCTTTTTTCCATAATGACGATTTTATTATTTGGTATTGACACAAAACTAGTTCGACACGTTGGCTAAGTCTATTACGATTTTCCATAATTGTTATAAAATCGTCCAAAATGATTATAAATGTTAAAAACCATCCACCCCAACAAGACAAATTAAACACTAAATCACAACCGTGACTTAAAGCATCCACACTCACACAACAACCTGTATTCAAAACAAATAACCCTCCCAAACTACATTAAAATAGTCCAGAAGGGTTTTAAAATAATCCAACAAAACGATGCAATACTATATACTATTGCATCTCCTCATCTATGAAATTCTTTGGAGATTTCCCATATACTTTTTTAAAGCAAGTGGCAAAATAACCAGAATCATTAAAACCGGTCATCACGGCAATTTCATTGATGGAGTACTTTTTTTCGCGTAAAATTAATACTGCTTTCTTTAATCGTGTGATTCTGATAAAGTCATTAGGGGTATATCCGGTAATCGATTGAAACTTATTATATAAAAGCGATCGACTCAGACCCATTTCTTTGGAAAAGTCAGTAATTGAAAACTTGCTTTCAGTTAATCTGGCGTCGATAATCTTAATGGCCTTTTCAATAAATTCTCTATTAAGTTGATTATCTAAATCATCCTGAGATGGAGAAATAACATCCACATCCAAATACTTCTTACGAACCAGATTTCGATTATTAAGTATGTTATCTATTTTAATTTTCAGAAACCTGACGTCAAATGGCTTGGCCATATAATCATCGGCTCCGGTTTTAAGTCCTTCTTCCATATTTTTCTCATCTGCCATCACAGTAAGTAATATTACCGGAATATGACTCGTTTCGAAGGTCGTTTTGATGTTCCTGCAAAGTTCAAATCCGTTCATCTCTGGCATTTGCAAGTCAGAAACTACTATATCGGGATTCACTACTTGAAGCTGCTCCCATGCCTCGTGTCCATTCTCCGCATCATAAACTTTAAAATAATGTCCCAAAGAAAGTTTCAAATAAGCTCTAAGATCTTTGTTGTCTTCAACAACCAGAACTTTCTTGCGAATATGTTTATACTCCTCATCAATCTGACTATTAAATTCTTCCTTATTAATTGGCAATCGGGAATTATCCAGCATAATACTGTTTTCGAAATGCTTGGAACCATGCTTAAACCGAATGTAAAATTCTGCTCCTTTATTCTCTTCACTATGAAATGCAATGCTACCTGAATGAAGTTCCACATAAGTTTTTACCAACATCAGACCCAATCCGGAACCTGTTTCCTGCGAGTTGATCGCATTTTTAGCCCTGTAAAATCTCTTAAACAGACTTTTACGCTCTTGTTTCGGGATTCCGATGCCATTGTCAGAAACCGACAATTGCCAACAGGCTTCCTCAACGGTTAATTGAACCTGAATACTTCCTCCTTCAGGTGTGTACTTGATTGAATTAAACACCAAATTATCAAGTATTTTATCCATTTTCTCACTATCAAACCACTCTCGAACTATACTATCCGGTAAAACCAGCGTTAACTTCTGATTCTTTTTGTCTGCCAGCGGCATCCAATACATCAATCTGTCTTTTAAATAATTATTCACATTGCGCTCCCGTACAACCAGCTGCTCTCTAGATTCATACACCTTCTGAAAATCAAGAAGTTGAGAAAACATTAAATTAAGTTTTTCCAGATTGGATGTAATCAAATCGAACAAATAGGCATTGCGTTCAGTTTTATACAAATTCTCTTTCAATTCATACAACGGAGAACTAATAAGAGTCAGCGGCGTGCGAATATCATGCGTGGTATTAATAAAAAAACGGATTTTTTCTTCTGAATGTCGCTTTTCGATAAAATGTCTTACATACAAATACACCCAATACAATAGCAAAATCATCAGGAGTGCGAAAACAAGTCTGGCCGGAACTGCTTGCCAAATAGGTGGTTTCACGACAATTTTAAGTACTCGTTCATCCAACACCCTATTATTATCGCCAATTGATTTAATTCTAAGAATATACTCTTTAGGTGCAAGATTTGTATAATTAACTACATTATCTGAAGTTGGCCCAATCCAATACTCATCAAGTCCTTCAAGCTTCCACAAATGACGTCTGTTGCCTCCAGGGTCGAAATTAATTGTAACAAAATTGAGGGTAAATGAGTGCTGATAATGCTTTAGTGTAATTTGTTTGGTATCGTCCAAGGCTCTATGGAGGGGGGTATTCTTATCTCCTGGTCTAAATTTTTGGTTGAACAAACTAAACTCAGTTAATACAATTCGGGCCGACGTCTCCTGCAATGAGATTTTATCAGGATGAAAATACGTTACTCCGTTATATGACCCAAAGTAAATTTTACCTGATCGGGATTTCATTCGTGATAATTGACGGAAGCGAGTATCAGAGATGCCATCACCAATTGTGATGTGCGTAATTGCATAAGTATCCAACTCTATTTTGCCAATGCCATTTTCACTACTAAACCAGAGCCCGCCTCTGTCATCCGGCAAAATGGAATATACAAAATCGGAGTTTAATCCCGTTTTCGATGTAAAACTAACAACTTCTCCTGTATAATAATTACATCGATTTAATCCATCACCATATGTTGCCAACCAAATGATTGAATCAGATTCAAAATAAACATCACACACATAACGACTCTTAAGATTCGTCGAAAACTTGGTTTGCGCATAATCGCCAGTGAGCACATCCAACGCATAAACTCCTGACTCACAAGCAAACAACAATTCACCCGGTTTTCTTCTTAAAAAATAATTTGCCTGACTTAGAGAGATATGAGTAAATACATCATCTTTTACATAATACTTACTGATTCGGCCTTTCTTTCCTCCCATCCAGATATCGCCATTGCAATCCTCAATTATAGTATAGATAAAGTTGGAACCAATCTCCCCCGGCAAGCCTGCTTGTCTCATATAATGTTTTAAAATACGGCCATTGAGATCCAACTTATAGACACCTAAAGCATAAGTTCCCACCCAGATATTTCTCCTCGAGTCTTCATAAATCGTCAAAGCATTGGCTCGATTAAGAAGGTGTTGCCATTTGCTGTCTGCCGGACTATAAATACTAACCCCATCATTTGTGGCAAACCAGATTCTACCGCGTGAATCCTCTAACATGCCGCTCACATGGTCTCTTCCAAGCGAATTATCATTATTTTTCTCATGCCGCAAAATCTGAAATCCCTGACGTCCGAAATCCAGAATATTTACACCATCGGAATAGGTAGAAATCCACACTCTTTCCTCCTTGTCCCTGTATATATCATAAACTCCATCGCCACTCAAAGTAAAATCAAGACCTTCGCGTTGTTGAAAAGTCCGTACTACACGAAGTTGCTTTTGATCGATTAGCCATGCTCCTGCGCCGTCAGTACCCACAAAAAGAAGATAATCGCTTATTGGCAGAATAGTAAGTATTGGATTAAACCGCATTTGTGGATTGTCTATGAGCGACAACTTTTCGCTTTTAACATCATAAAAGAAAACACCGGCCTCAATAGTGCCAATCCATAACTGCTTTAATAAGGAGTTGTAATATATGGACTCAATATTAATTTGTCCGCTAGCATCCATCAGTCGGTTGTCAACTATTGGGATGAGGCTTTCCTCATTTAAATTGTATACGAGTACATCCTGATTGGTAGCAATTAGTAATTTTTCATCATCAAAATCACTGATTGATTTGATTTCAAGACCTCGTAACCGCGGCATATCAATTATTCTCAAGGAATCACCATCAACATATCCAAACAAGGATTTTGATCCAATCCAAATCTGATTATTCGTATCGAAATGTAAAGCTCTTAGATAGATGTTCAACTCTACATATTGTTCAAACTCATCACGACTTTCATTATATCGATATAGTGTTCCGCGATCAGAATATGCCCATAGCACAGAATCCCGACTCATTGCAACCCGAAACATACGCACGGAATAGCCAACTTCGTCAATGACTTTTAGTGGATAGTTCTTAACCCTGCTTCCATCGTATCGATCCACGCCGAACCGCGTAGAAATCCACATAAAACCCTTCTTATCCTGCTGAAAGTTAAATGCATGACGACCATTCAAACCCTCCTCTGTACCAAGATGGGTAATATGTTGGCCAATCATCGGAGCAAAGAAATAGAATGTATATATAACGAATAGTAATCGTCTCACACGCAAGGAAAAAAGATTCAACCGAAAAAATCGTCTCACAAAACCCATCCCAACACAATTTATATTTTTAAAACAAAGTTAAACAAATTAAGCAAAGAAAATTTGTTGTTGAATTTTGAACAAGAAAAATAGATATAATAAAAACTAGCCATTACACTGTTGACGCACTTCCAGTCACCACTTAATTATTTGAATATGGCTTAATTACAGAACTTAGCTTCAGCTAAATCGTCATTGACACTTTGTTATATCAGAAAAAACACAAAACTTACCTTAAAGTGATAGGATAGTGAAATTAGGCTAAATTAAAATATGGGTAGTTAATTTGAACATCTAGTGTGATTCAACCATAGATGTGCGCTATATGAATAACTCAATTACATTGGGAAACATGGAAAATTTCAACAAATTACTATCACCAAAACTACAGAAATAGATGCTAGCAGATGTTGCGTAATTCTATTTTTGTTAGGTTATAAATACAATGTCTAATCTTTCATCAAAAACCCATACAACCCCTCACAAGACACTTCCAATATATCAAGTACCAGTTCGAAACCTGCATCACCACCATAATATGGGTCGGGCACTTCGCTCCATTGACTGTCTCCGGCAAAACTGGTCATTTTATATATCTTGTTGCGCGCATCGTCGTCAGGTGCCATATATAGCAAATCACGTATATTCTGATCATCCATTCCAATGATGATGTCGAAGTTGTTAAAATCGACAGCAGGTTTAACAGGCCTACTGATGCTGGTGAGATTATACCCTCTCTTTTTGGCATGACGCTGCATGCGGGCATCGGCAGGATTGCCTTCATGATAACCAATAACACCGGCTGAGTCTATATCAAAACGGCTTGCTACACCTTTCTTTTCTACAAGTGCTTTCATTACCGCCTCTGCGCTTGGTGAACGACAAATATTACCAAGACACACAAATAATATCCGGATTTTATCCATAGCTGAGTACAATTAACGAATTGACGCAAGATACAAAAGCCTCAGGAAATTTAAAACTTCCAAAGGCTCTAGTAAAAACAGCAGATGTGTGTACGCTAAGTAAAACCATTTGATTTACATCTAGCTCACGTGCCTGAAATAAATCGAGTCAGTATATCTCTATTTCACAAAGAACTTATGAATAGTGGTCTGGCGATATGTCTCACCCGGCTGCAAAACCGAGTTTGGGAAATTGCTCTGATTTGGTGCATCCGGAAAATTTTGGGTCTCAAGACAGAAAGCATTTCGCTTGTGATAGACATTTCCTTTCCCTGCATCGTTGCCATCAAGCCAGTTTCCGGTATAGAGTTGAAGCCCGGGTGTATCGGTATAAATCTCCATGCAACGGCCCGATACAACATCAAAAGCACGAGCTGCAAAGGCAACTTCTCCGGGTTTGTTGTCGAGCACAAAATTATGGTCATAACCGGCACCAAAACGAAGCTGTTCATCATCAACATCAATGCGAGCACCAATAGCAGTTGCAACGGTAAAATCAAACGGAGTGCCAGCCACAGGGCGTAACTCGCCGGTAGGTATCTGCACGTCGCTGCATGGCGTAAAGCGAGACGCGTTGATTTCCAACAGCTGACTTAATACATCGCCAGAACCATCACCACCCAAATTAAAAAATGAATGGCTGGTAAGATTTATAACTGTAGCACGGTCGGTTTCAGCAAAATAGTCGATGGTAAACTCATCGCTATCATTTAAGGTATAGACCACTTTAACAGTTAGATTACCGGGAAAACCCTCTTCCCCATCAGCTGAAACATATTGCAACTCAAGTTTGGAGCTATCGGACTTAACCACATCCCAAACTTTATCATGAAAACCGCTGACACCGCCATGCAAACAGTTTGAACCATTGTTTTGTGGCAATGTGTACTCAACACCATCGAGTGTAAAGCGCCCATTTGCAATCCGGTTGGCATAACGTCCGCAAATAGCACCAAAATAGGGGTTCCCTTTGATGTACTCACCAACTGAGGCAAAACCCAGCACAATATCAGCTAAATTCCCATCCTTATCGGGAGTGAAAAGTGATGCCACTTTGGCTCCAAAATTGGAGATTTGCACCACAATGCCATTTTTGTTTTCGAGTGTAAACAAACCTGTTATCTTGCCTTGATGCGTGGTAATAAAGTCTTCTTGTCTCAACAATTTCATAGGATTAATTTTTGTCATTATCTGCCGTTAAGTTCTGGAATATTTCAGCAAATATTGATGGTTTGTGTTGATATATTAAATTTCGATGCGGCAGGTTCCCTTGCTGCGTATAAAAAGCTTATGACAGGTACCGCTTCCAAATACATGCTCAAGTGTCGTAACGTACTTATTGAGCAAATCAGCGGGAACAAACGCCTGAATAGTGCCGGCAAAACCGCCTCCGTGTACACGCCAGGCTCCTCTCCCTTTCAAAACCATCTCACTTAAAGCCAATCCAAGTGAGAGTCCCTGTTCAGCCACATTAGACACAGGATATATGTTCTGATTATACATAAATGAGCTATAGCCTGACTCAATTACCATCTGAAGAAACAAGTCAAAGTTGTCACTTTCAAGCGCTTTTACCTGTTCTGATACCCTTTGATTATCTTGTTGAAAGTGATAGGAACGAAGAAGGGCCCTATCCCCTACTTTCTCACGAATTTGAGGTATCGCCGTTACGATGTCATCCAGGGAAACTTCACGCAAGAAATTACTGCCTAACTGCGACGCCACGGACTTCATTTCAATTGGTAAGGAAGCATACTCATCGTTTAAGTCGGCATGACTACCACCGGTGTCGGTTATCACCAGAGCGTATCCGGTATCGATAAAATTAAAATCAACCTTTTGAACAACCGGATTGGCCGGCTCCTTGAAATCAATAGAGATAAGTCCGCCAACAGAGCAGGCTGTCTGATCCATCAATCCACAAGGCTTTCCAAAATAGTGATTTTCTGCATATTGCCCTACAATGGCATTTTCAACCGCATCGAGCTTTCCATCATTAAACAACTCGCTTACAATAGCACCGATGAGCACCTCAAACGAGGCAGAGCTGCTAAGCCCGGAACCTTTTGGCACACGCCCTGTAATACATGCGTCAAAGCCACCAATCTGGTATCCAAGTTGCTTTAAACGCGCACAGATACCACGAACCAATGCAGCCGATGTGAATTGCTCATCAGGGTTGACCTCCAAAGATGTTAAATCCACAGAAAACTGAGGATAACCGGCAGATTTAATTTGAATCAGATTCGAGTGGTTTACAGCCGCAATCGCAATATTATCAAGATTGACAGCTCCGGCAAGCACGCGACCGTGATTGTGATCTGTGTGGTTGCCTCCTATTTCGGTACGACCGGGCGAGCTAAATAACCCGGCAGTTTCATGAGGATATAACTCCTGAAACTCGCCAATAAGATTCAAATAATCAACATATTGCTGCTTAAGCACTTCAGAATCTTCTCCATACAACTCCCTTAAAAATGGCACATTGCCACTGCGGAGCTTGTCAACCATTAAACGAATACTTGTCATATCAGGTTTTTTTTACAGATGCTAACCCAATGCGGTTTAAGGCATTACAGAACTAAATCAGGTAATCTGTGCCACAAAAAAGCAATTGCATTGGGTCAAATATTATTATACATTAAAATTTTATCGTTTTGGGAATTCATCTTTCGAGGCAATACAAGCCAGGCGAAAAACCCACCAACCGACCTAGAAACCGGCAGCTCCTGCTTTAAAAATTCGGTCTCCATTTGGGTCGCTTTTCTTTTTAAATCGATAATAGTAAGCTCCCCGTTTAGATTCGGTTTTATTCTTGACATTGGTGCGCTCGATGGCATTGAGCGAAAGTACTTTTTTGCGGAAGTTACCCGGATCGAATGCCCTTTGAAAAATTGCTTCGTACAAATTACGTAGTTGAATAAAGGTGAAGCGCTCAGGCAATAACTCACGCCCGGCCAGCTCGTGCGCGGCTCTGTTCTGCAAAAAAGCCAGAGCGCGATCAACCATTTCATGGTGGTCAAAAATCAGTTCTGGCAGTTTGGTGACTGAAAGCCATTGTGCTCCCAACTTCTCGAGCGACTCCTGGTTTTGCTGGTCTATTCGAATCAATGCCACAAATGCAGCACTCAATACCCGAACATTTGGTTCCCGATCGGGTTGAGAGAATGTGAATACTTGCTGCAAGAAAATATTTGTAAGCCCGGTAATCTGTTTCAATACACGGCCGGCAGCATCTTCAAGCGATTCGTCCTCGTTGAGAAAACCACCTATTAATGACCAATTACCTTTTTGTGGATCAAAAGTTCTCCGGTAAAGAAGTAGCTTAAGCTCTCCCTGTTCGTATCCAAAAATTACACAATCTACAGCCAAAAGATGCTTTGCATGACTATAAAAACTGACCTGTTCACTCATTATGGACGATATCGATTTTAGCGTTATTTTTTCTTAAGAGACCATAAAAGTCTGCATTTTTTATTTGTTGGCAAAAATTAATAATAACAATTCTACTCATAATGTGAATGGTGCTTGCAATATGCGTCAATTCTTTCACTGTATGTTCAAAATAAGAGCTTCAAATGAGATGCATCTTTCAATGCACACCCCAAAAAATATCAGACATCATGAAAATCAAGAGGAGGCTATTACGTAAAAATAAAAAGAAACAAGCATGAGTAACTATAACGCGCAAAGCAGCATGATTAATACCGTGAGTTCCATCTGACCATTAACGAACAAATTATAGACAGATGAAAGATTGTTTGTTTTATATGATTATAAATTCATACTTTTGCAATCGATTTGGTTCAGAAATCCAATTTGGAAATCTGATTAAAAGGGAATCCGGTTCAATTCCGGAGCTGTCCCCGCAGCTGTAAGTCCATCACAGGCATTTTGAATACTCCAGCCACTGTTCGCCACGGCGAATGGGAAGGCATCAAAAAGCCGGACAAGCCAGAAGACCTGCCAATAGTTATAGTTCGTAGCTTTCGGGTGAAAAAGCGAAGTTTAGAACACCTTCAATCTGTTCTATTTTTCACAAAATCCGTCTGTTACGAATGGTTAAATAAGCATTTAATCATTTGTAACCATGCACTTAAGGTATTTTTTGGCGAATTTATTGGTTGTTGTAACCATACACAGTTTTACCGGACAGAATACATCCGGCAATGAGGATATATGGTTAAATGAGGTTACCGTTCGTTCGCAGCGTTTGGAGGAGTTTGCCATAGGTGCAATGGTTGAAAAAACCGATACCACTTTGGCATTGATGCTCGCAAACGGTTCACTGTCGGATCTGCTCTCATTGGGTTCAAATCTTCAGGTAAAAACCTATGGGCCAGGCGGACTCTCCACTTTCAGTTTGCGCGGCGGAGGCAACGCCCACACAGCTGTCATGTGGAATGGCATTAACATACAAAGTCCGATGAACAGCGGCGTGAATCTATCTGCAATGCCCGCACTTTTTTTCAAAGATGTAAAAATTCAACATGGAGGCGCGGGTACACTCTATGGCAGCGGCGCCATGTCGGGCGTGGTTCATCTGAATGGAGAAAACCTGTTCCTCAGGCCAAACCAACTGAGTGCTGCAGTGGGTTATGGCAGCTTTTTTACTCCGAGTGCCAATATTGCACTCAAAAATGGCAATGAGCGTAAGGCTTTCGCATTTGCGGCTTTCGCAAAAAAAAGCGATAACGATTTTGAATTTATAAATACAGCGCGCATGGACAGGGCTGTTCAAAGACAACAAAATGCCGGATACAGCCAGGCAGGCATTCTGACAGATGCACACATTCGTACCTCAGATAATACAATGCTTACTGCGGCGCTCTGGCTTCAGCACTTCGACAAAGAGATACAAACACAAATGTTTAAGACCAGACCTGACACCGCAGTTCAGATAGACAATACCCTCATGGGTGCGGTTAACTTCAAATGGTTTGGCAATGGCAAACAATTAAATATCAAACAAGGTATTATTGTTAATGAAGTAGATTACACAGATTATATTATACCCACTAACAGTGGTAATAACCAATCACTTTCGCTCGTGAGTGAAGTTGAAAGCCGCATAAACATCAACAGACACATCTGGAGCGTGGGTTTAAATTACACGCGTGAACAGGGAAAATCTGACGGATACCGCACAACCGAAAGCCGTGACCGTCTGGCACTGTTCTCGTTTCTGCATCTCAAAAGCAGGGATAACAAACTTACAACAGTTCTGAGTGTGCGCGATGAAATGACCAATGGTGAACTGCATCCAATGGTATTTGCATTGGGCTCAGATTACAAACTATATGCCCCACTGACACTTAAAGGCAACATCTCGAAAAACTATCGCATACCCACATTTAACGATTTAAACTGGGCAGAAAGCAGCTATGCACGTGGCAATCCGAATCTGAAAGCAGAATCGGGATGGTCGGGCGATTTGGGAGTGGCAATCGATAAAAATTATGCGCATACGGCAGTTTCAGTCTCGGCTACGGCATTTATTACCCATGTAGAAAACTGGATTGTTTGGCTCCAGGGCAGTGACAATGTTTGGATGCCCACCAACAAAAAGACAGGCATGTCGAGGGGTATTGAGTTTAGGATGCAAAACTCACATAAGTCGGGCAGCAACTTGTTTGGACTGAACCTATCCTATAATTATATCCATTCCAGACTGCGTACCGACGATATTTACGATGGCAGTCAAATGACCTACATTCCCCGGCACAGTACCAATGCAATGTTCTCATGGAATCTGCACAACATTACCACAGCATTTACGCTTAATGCAGCTGGCGAACGGTATTATGACGCTACAAACAAATTGGAACCATACATTACAGGTGACCTTATGACAGCATATAAAGTTCCGCTTTCAGCATCCACTCTAACAGTCACATTTCGAATTGCGAACATCTGGAATACAACATACCAAACCACAGCATGGTACGCCATGCCTAACAGACACTACGAAGCCGGTTTAAGGTATAACATCAAAATCTAACTTTTATATCACCAATCAATAACTTATATAAAAATGAGAATTATGAGATTAACAAAAGTGCTACAATCAGCTTATTTAAAACTGTTTATGGCAGTTATACTGGCATCAACCGTTGCCTCTTGTAGCGATAGCGACAAAGAAACCGTTCGCATGCGCTTTGTAAATGGCACTCTGGTGCTGAACGAGGGTTCATTCATGAAAGCAAATGCAAGTATCTCATTCATCAGCAATGAGACCAATGAGGTTACATCAGAAATATTTAAATTGGTAAACGGCAGCAATGCTGTGCTGGGTGATGTGCTTCAAGACTTGGTAATCAAAGGTTCTGATGCCTACATTGTAATGAATAATTCGCACCAGATTCACATTGTAGATGCTGAAACCTTTGAATGGAAACGGACTATAGATGGATTAAGTTCACCAAGGTTTGGAGTCATTCACGGCAAAAATCTTTTTGTAACACAATGGGGAGAAAACGGAAGTGTGGTTGTAATTGACACTGAAAGCATGGCCATCGTAAAAACCATCCCTGTTGGTTCTGGTCCTGAAGGAATTATAGCGCACAATAACAAAATATGGGTGGCAAACAGCGGCGGTTTTGGCTTTGACAACACCATTTCGGTTATCGACCCAGCTACATTGGAAGTAGAAATTGTTATTGAAACACCTGATAAACCAAATCATTTGACAGTTGATAAGAACAACAATATTTGGGCTACATGTCATGGACTAGTAGAATATGATGAAAGTTGGAATATAACCAACCAAACGCCATCACGCCTTGTCAAAATTTCTTCTTCGTCAATGCAAATAGAGAAAGACCTGCTTGTGAGCGACTCAGATCATGCCACAAAAATTGATACCTCACCAGATAAATCAACAATTTATGTGCTTAACAGTTCCGGAATCTACAGCGTTGACATTGATGGCACATTATTCCCATCCACGCCTTTGGTTGATGGATATTTCTATAGCTTCAACGTGAATCCGACTACCGGAAAAATTTTCACTTGCGATGCCGGCAACTGGTCTTCAGCAGGAAGCATTAAGATTTTTAATCCTGAAACTCAGGAAATAGAGGCAACCATAACAGAAGGCATCGGCATAGGCCCGAACAAATTGGTTTTCAGATAACATAACCCCTAACCCTTTTCATTAAATCAAGTGTCGGTTAAAATCTAATATGGAATTTTTGATTTGATTTTCTGCCCTTCGTGATGGATTGTGGCAACTAGCCATCACGTTACATCGGTTCCAAATTGAGACAGCGATACAATTTAATGAAAAGAAAAATGCCGGAATTTAGTCCCCACTAAACTCCGGCATTTGTTTTTTATCTGTAGCCTAAATCAGTTCCTAATTTCATTCCATGAATACTCGCCAATATCAACCAACTCCTGAAGATTATCGCGGGTAATGGCAATGGACTTCATTTGGTAAGTGGGAATTCGGAAAACGCCATTAAATGTTTGCGCATTTGACAACTGGCTGGCATCGCTACCACCAAGTAGTTGGGATGTTAACTCTGCCACTTTATGGCCTAACGCCCTATGCGGATGGTATATGCTCATGGTTTGCTCTCCCCGGTAAACACTTCGAACCGATTCAATTGTTGCATCCTGCCCAGTAACCACCACACTACCTTTTAAACCATATCGGTCAAGAATCTCCAAAGCGCCCAAACCCATCGGATCGCTACAGGCGATCACAGCATCAATGTCAGTGCCATGTGCATCTATTACCTGCTGCATTTCGAAGCGAGACCTGACACCTGACCAACCTTCAATGTATGATTCATAAACCAGGTTAATCCTGCCGGCCTCAATATGTGGTCTCAAAAGCGAATCGATGTGAAATTTTACCTCAAACCCATTGCGGTCGAACCGGTCTCCGGCTAATACTACATAGTTACCCCGTGGACGACGACTCAAAGTTGCTTCTACAAACAATTTGGCAATGTCGGCATTGTCACCTGTTACAAACAGATCATATTCGGTATTATTAATCAATCTGTTATATGCTATCACCTTAACACCACGGCGGTTTGCTTCCCGCACCAGAGGTGCAATTGTATTTCCATTTACACAGGCAATAATCAATGCATCAACACCCTGATTCAGTAATTCGTACCCCTGTTGCAACTGCAATGCGTCGTCATCATCAGCATGTTTAGTTATCATTTTAATGCCAAGCTCTTTAAGCCGCTCTTCCATATAATTACCCTCATTCACAAAACGAGCCCTGTTAATGGAAGGACATAAATAACCAACAGTTTTTGCATTTTCCTGACTACAACCTACTAAAATCAGGAACAGAAACAGAAAATTAAAAAGTACCCTCATATAATTCTATAATATTAATTTACGCAAAATATCGTTCCCAATATAATACAAAAGCCAGATAAAACAACAATAAGAGTAATGTAAGCTTTTATTCTTGTATTTGATTCCATGTAAATACACCGGCATCAACCAGATACTGCAAATTATCCCTGTTAACCACGATTGATTTCATCTGAAAAGTAGGTATAACTGCCAGTCCATTAAAAGAATGAGCGTTTGCAATCTGACTGGCACTTCGTCCGTTGAGCATCTCATAAACCAGTTCGGCAGCCTTGCTTCCCAGCTCTTTGGGTGGATGATAGATTGTTACAGTTTGAAAACCACGATGCACATTACGTATGGATTCGAGTTCGGCGCCTTGACCTGTCACAACTACTTTTCCCTGAAGGTTATTCGCCTGTAACACATCAAGAGCCCCAAGCCCCATGGCATCATTACAAGCAATAATGGCATCAATATCAGAACCATGTGCATCAATAACCTGCTGCACTTCAAATGCGGCGCGGCTGCGCGACCAACCTTCCAAAAAAGTGCTATACAAAAGGTTGATTCGTCCGGATTCGATGTGCGGCAGCATTAATGAATCGATGTGATACATGAGTTCAACCCCATTTCGATCGAACCGATCGCCACCCAGAATAACATAATTACCCCTGGGCGCGCGAGACACAGCCGCGTCAACAAAAGCCTTTGCCATGTGGCCATTGTCACCTGCATAGAAAAGATCATACTCCGAATTGTTAATCAATCGGTTATAAGCCACCACCATTACACCTTTCTCTTTGGCTTCACGAATCAATGGCGCGATGGTATTTCCATTAACCGCAGTGATTACAAGTGCATCTACACCCCGCTCAATCAAATCGAGCCCCTGCTGAATTTGCAGTGCATCGTCATCTCCTGCATATACAATGGAAAAATTCACTCCCAACTCGCGAAATCGCTGTCCCATCGCCTGCCCTTCTTCAACAAAGCGAACCCTGTTTTCCGATGGCGTTAAATATGCAACAGTAAATTGACTGTCAGTTTTGCATCCGGCAAAAAGGAACATCAGAGCTAAAAGGCACAGAAGTAGTAGGTGTTTCATCATAATTTTTTTTATACACTAAATGAGATATAACCATGCAAACAAAGATATTAACAAACAAATAGCTTGGTCAAGCACTTGGTACAAACCAATAAAATCAGAAATATTTAATTATTCTGACAATAAATATTGACATTGAGATCAAAATAGATGCATATTTACCTATTTTTTTCAACAAAAAATTACATTTTTACGAAGATATTAAACATTAAGCAAAAAAATTATTAGTTTCGACCTAAACAATCTGGACGATAAAAGTATGGCAGGAAAAATCAATTGGCGCGATTTAAGCATCCGCCACAAAATAAGCTCTAGTTTTGCCATCATCATTGGCATATCATTGCTAACAGGTGGAGTATTATTGATGAATCTCTACAAAATATCGGGTGAAGCAAGAGAGTTATCTGCGGTTCACATACCATCGGTTTACGAATCGAATCAATTGATGCGGTTCTGGCTCGAGTCGAGTGAATTTGGCAGATCCTATGATTTTACAGGAAACCCTTATTTTATTCAACAACACAACACATCTTTTGGTAGGATGGAGAATGCCTTGGCGAGCCTAAGCAACCTGACTGCTGACCGGGAAGCTGCTCTTGCAGACAAAGGTGTGTTTCTGCCATTGTTAAGGCAATTGACATCGGAATACAAGGCCAGTCGTGAGGAGTACGAATCCATAGCGAAGCGTTTTCAAAGCGCGCACAAACAATTGAGTAGTGACCTGGCAGCTTTAAACAGCAACCAGTCGTACACCGCCAATTTCACCACTTTACGCATTTTATCTCAGCTCAATGATTTAAGCAACCAAATAAATGGCGCAATTGTGGCGCGTGATGGTGTTAAGATGTCATCCATTAAACCGCAACTGGAACGTTTGCGCAGCAGCATTCAATCTTCAGGAGCACCCGGTGCGTTCGTGAATCAGAGCCGCAATTTGGTTAACACAGCCATTAATATTACCGATACCTACAAATCCATGCGACTGGCAGAATTGCACAGTTATGAATTGGGCAAAAGCCTGATGTGGGAAGTACGTGCCTCGTCGGATATAGGGCTTGACCAGATTATGATTACCGGGGAGAACAGCAACCGCATAACAAATCAGCAAAGGTATATCCAGATCATCACAATTGTTCTTTCACTGCTTCTTGGAATACTATTCATCACCTTATTGTCGGCTGCCATCGGAAAGCCAATTATAGCAGGTATTGAGATGGCTGAAAAAGTTGCAGCAGGTGATTTAACGGTGAAGATGGAGGAAAATCGTAAAGACGAAACCGGCAGGTTGGCTTCTGCACTAAATAATATGACTGCCAATCTCAACAAGCTAATCACAGAAATCATCCAGACCTCAGGAGATATTGTACAAGCCAGTGAAAGGCTCAATGCCCGTGCAATGGATTTGGCAGAAGGAGCTAATGAACAAGCTTCTTCAGCAGAGGAGGTTTCATCGTCGATGGAAGAGATGCATGCAGTGATTCAGCAAAACACCGAGAATGCACTGGAAACCAATAACATTTCATCGCGGGCTGCTGACAAAATGCAATCGAGCAACGAACGCTCAAAAGAGGCAGCTACCTATATGGAGGATATTACCAGCAAGATTTCGGTGATTAAAGATATTGCCTTTCAGACCAATATTCTTGCGCTGAATGCCGCAGTTGAAGCCGCCAGAGCGGGAGCCGAAGGCAGAGGCTTTTCGGTGGTTGCTGCCGAAGTTAGAAAGCTGGCCGAAAGAAGCCAGGCAGCAGCTGAAGAGATTACCAAAGCTTCAACAGTAACAATAGAATCGGGACATTTGGCCACATCCATGATGGATGAGCTTACACCACAAATCAGCAAAACAGCGGAGTTGGTTAAAGAGATTGCAGCAGCCTCGCGTGAGCAATTAACCGGTGTTGAACAAATTAACCACGCCATTCAGGAGTTAAATCAGGTTACACAGCGTAATGCCTCCAATGCCGACGACATCAGCGAAGCATCCTCTGAGTTACAAAGTCTGTCGAAAAGACTATTTGAAGCAACATCGGCCTTTAAAGCTCTTGATGCTAAGGTAGGCTAAAGAGCATCGTTAAAAAAACAGATTGCAAAAGCGAAGGAGAGTGTTGTAACAGACATCCCTTCGCTTTTGTTATGAAACATGGATTGAATCCCGGATGCGTTTTGGCAAAGCACCGAAAACCAACTCGTAGGAATGGTTTATCCAATCAACTATTAAGCTATCAGCCACAGACCCATCAATATCGACCGTGTTCCAATGTTTTTTACTCATGTGGTAACCTGGTCGGACGGCGGCATACTGCTCCCTTAACTGAATGGCTCGCTCAGGATCACACTTCACATTAATGGAGAAATCGCCATCCAGTCCGGTAAGCAGAAACATTTTGCCACCAACTTTAAACACCAGTGTAACCTCATCAAATGGAAAATCTTCTGTTACTCCTGGCAGAGAAAGGCAATAGTTGCGTAACTCCTCGATATTCATAATCTGACAATTAAATTAATTCAACCTATTCAGCCTGTGCTGTAAAGGCGTGCTGTATGTGATCAATATCCCATTCGGTTTCGTTGATTGGCATGCAGGTAACCACATCAAAACGTATTCGGTTGTCGATGCGATTCTGTTGCACAAAAGCATCAGTTGCCAATACCAGAAACCGAATCTTGGCAGGTGTAATGGACTCGCGTGGGTGTTCCCATTTAGTGCTGGTTCGGGTGCGCACTTCTACAACCACCAATACATCCCCATCATAGGCTATTACATCAACCTCTTTCTGTCTGAAACGCCAATTTCGTGCAATAATCCGAAAGCCTTTCGAAACAAGGAAGTCGCAGGCCTTTTCTTCACCAGCCTTGCCCAGTTCGATGTGATCAGCCATTATAATTGCATACTATACGCCATTGTGACAGCGTGAGATGAGACATCAATTTTAACTTTAGCTCCTAACATAAGCGGCCTGTTAATTGTTGAATGGCCTGAAGGAAAATTAAAAATCACCGGATAGCTGTACTCTTTAACGGCCTCGGCAATAATCTCATAGGCCGACGCTCCAAATGGCGTATTGTTGTCCTGCATATCGGTCATTTGTCCTACTACCAAACCGGCCAAAGAGGAGAGTTTTCCGCTAATCTTGAGTCCGTTTATCATACGGTCAAGACTATAAAGATACTCCCCCACATCCTCAATGAACAGAATTTTACCGTGCGGGTCAAAATCAGCAGCAGAGCCTTTCAGTATACTTATTAGAGTGAGGTTTCCCCCGATGATGGTTCCTTTGCCGCGCCCATCCCGGTTAAGCAGATGTGGTTCAATTTCATAGTTTATGCTTTTTCCGGACAGCATCATCCAGAGTTCATTCATGCCTGTATCGTCCCAATTGCCATCATCGAGGTTTTTAGGCATAGGGCCGTGTATAGAAGCCATTTCATACTGTTGTTGTAACACGGCATGAAACACAGTTATATCGCTAAATCCCACGAGCCATTTGGGATTCTGTCTCAACACGGAAAAATCAATTTTATCCAGTAACCTGATGGCGCCATACCCGCCACGCATACACCATATAACATCAACTTCAGGATTCTGTATCATCTCATTAACATCCTCGGCCCTATGAGCATCGGATCCACCATACTGATGCCATGCATCTGCCACGTACTTACCTCTGATATGTCGAAACCCGTGCGAATCAAGAAACTTTTCGGTCTGCTTCACCAACTGCGGTGGGATTTTTCCGGCAGGTGTAACCAAACCAACAACTGCTCCGGGTTTTATAAAGGGCGGGATTATCATGTTGAGTGCAACATTTAGATTTAACAACGCCAAATGAAACCATCGGCTCATCCCTTAAGGGAAAACCAGACATAAGTTCATTTGATAATACAGACAAATCTTACTAAATCTTTAATTATCTTTGTCGAAATTATCAAAAAAATTCAGGAAGCCATTCTTTCAGTACAGAAATTGTATTTTCCGATATGACGAAATTTAAACGCACGTTAGTCACCACGGCTCTGCCATACGCCAATGGGCCGGTTCACATTGGCCATTTGGCCGGGGTGTATGTTCCCGCAGATATATATGTTCGCTATCTCCGCCTTAAAGGCGAAGATGTATTACTTATAGGCGGTTCAGATGAGCATGGCGTACCCATCACGCTAAAGGCACGCAAAGAGGGAATTACCCCTCAGGATGTGGTTGACAAGTACCATGCAATTATTAAAGACTCGTTCGAGAAGTTTGGAATATCGTTCGACATCTATTCACGTACAAGCAACAAAGTACACTACGATACAGCTTCACAGTTTTTCAGAACGTTATACGAGAAAGGTGAGTTCATAGAAAAAGAGAGCGAACAATATTATGACGAGGAAGCCAAACAATTTCTGGCCGACAGATATATCACAGGCACATGTCCGCATTGTCACAAAGAGGGTGCTTATGGTGACCAGTGTGAAAGCTGCGGCACTTCGCTCAATGCCACCGACCTGATAAACCCAAAATCGACCATATCGGGAAGTGTTCCGCGTATGCGAAAGACAAAACACTGGTATCTTCCACTGGACAAACACGAACCTTATCTGCGCCAATGGATTTTAGAAGGTCATAAAGAGTGGAAGAGTAATGTGTACGGTCAGTGCAAATCATGGATTGACCAAGGCTTGCAGCCGCGTGCCGTTAGCCGCGACCTTGACTGGGGCGTGCCGGTGCCTGTTGATGGTGCCGATGGGAAAGTGCTTTATGTGTGGTTTGATGCTCCTATTGGGTATATATCTGCCACCCGCGAATTAACCGATGATTGGGAAAAGTATTGGAAAGATCCGGAAACCAGACTCCTTCACTTTATTGGGAAAGACAATATTGTTTTCCATTGCATTGTGTTTCCATCCATGCTTAAGGCCGAAGGGTCATATAATCTTCCGGATAATGTACCGGCCAATGAATTCCTCAATCTGGAAGGCGATAAAATCTCCACCTCAAGAAACTGGGCTGTGTGGCTTCATGAATATCTGGAGGAGTTTTCCGGACAGCAGGATGTTTTGCGCTATGTGCTAACGGCCAACGCACCTGAAACCAAAGATAACGACTTTACCTGGAAAGATTTTCAGGCGCGCAACAACAATGAACTGGTAGCTATCTTCGGAAATTTTGTGAATCGTAGCATGGTGCTTACCGACAAGTACTACGGCGGGAAAGTGCCTTCACCGGCCGAGTTTAACGATTTTGACCGTGAAACACTGGGCAGCATCGAAGGCATTGTAAAGCGCACCGAGGAGGCTCTGGAAAACTTTAAATTCAGGGAAGCTGTTAAAGAAGCCATGAATCTGGCAAGGCTGGGAAACAAGTATTTAGCGGATACGGAACCCTGGAAACTCATCAAAACAGATGAGGCACGTGTGGCTACAATCATGTACGTATCGCTGCAAATAACTGCCAACCTGGCCATTTTAACTGAACCTTTTCTGCCTTTTACAGCTGACAAGCTCAGAAACATGCTCAATATGGGCGGGGCAGACTGGTCGCTTTGTGGAAAAACGGAAATATTAAAACCCGGACATATCATTGCTGAAGCCTCGCTACTATTCCAAAAAATTGAGGATACAACCATACAACTGCAACTCGATAAACTGGCTGCTTCAAAAAAGGCCAATGAGGCAGAAGCAAAAACAGCCGCTCCGGCCAGAGAGAATGTAAGCTACGATGAGTTTACAAAGATGGATATACGCACCGGAACCATTCTGGAAGCTGAAAAAGTTGCCAAAACAAAGAAACTGCTCAAGCTAAAAATAGATACCGGAATTGACCAACGCACAGTTGTATCAGGTATTGCAGAATATTTTCAGCCCGAAGAGATTATTGGCAGACAGGTATCCATACTCGTGAATCTTGCGCCACGTAACATCAAAGGCATTGACTCACAAGGCATGATATTAATGGCCGAAGACGCTGATGGTCGTCTGGTATTTGTGAGCCCATCCGAAAAGGTAAAAAATGGCTCCGAAGTTAAATGATGCCACCGTTTCATTACTGCTAAAATAACACAGCCCCCGGCTCCGTAAAAGGAAACCGGGGGCTGTTCACTTATAAACACCTATTTCGATTATCTGTCTCTCTTAACTTCTTCGATGGTGGTATTGAAATTCTCGAATACCACATCTTTAGCGCCGGTAATGCGCACTGGTGCCTGAACGTTGTTAAAGTGACAATCGATAAAACGTACATTCGACACCTGAATGCTTTCATCTCGTCCTTCGATATACACACCGTAACGGCTACGCTGGCTGGTAACATTGCGCAGCTCAACATTCTTTATCACGGGCATAAATGGACCATCGCCATCACGCTGCTCATACTTCAACTCTACACGAAAAATAGCCTCGTCACACTGGCCTACGTTTACATTTCGAACGTAAAGATTTTCGACAAACCCTCCACGGACGGTATTAGACTTAATGCGGATAACGCGACGCAAACGTGGGCTGTCCATTTCGCAGTTTTCAACAAAAACGTTACGAACCCCGGCAGAAATCTCACTTCCCATTACTACTCCACCGTGACCGGCTTTCATGCGACAATTGCGAACGATGATGTTTTCACTCGGAATTGGCGTATTGCGACCGTCGTTGTTACGTCCCGATTTAATGGCAATACAGTCATCCCCGGTATCGAAAAGACACTCTTCTATGAGTACATTTTTGCACGACTCAGGGTTACAACCGTCGTTATTTGGCCCATGGCTAATAATAGAGACGCCTCTAATAGTTACATTATTGCAAAATACAGGATGAATGACCCAAAAAGGTGCTCGAACAATGGTAACTCCCTCTATAAGCACATTGGTGCAATTAATGGGGCTAATGAACTGCGGACGGAGCAAATCCTCTTCAGTCATTACACGCTGTGCAACAGGCACATTGTTTTCTGCCATCTCCATCAGCTTAGGACGACCAGTTTGATACTGACTACTCATTCCTTCTATCCAGCCAAAATTCTCACGACCTTTCATCCACCACCACGAATCGTTATCGGCTTGTCCATCCAGTTTGCCTTTGCCAGTAACAGCAATGTTGGTTTCACCATCAGCATAAATCAGGGGACGATAGTTAATTACATCCAAGCCTTCCCAACGCGTTCTTACAAAAGGCTTGTAATCCGATGGGTTGTTCGAAAACTTGAGTACTGCGCCCTCTTCAAGATGCAGGTTCACATTGCTCTTCAGAGTAATAGGGCCGGTATAAAACTCCCCTGCAGGAATAATTACACGTCCACC
The DNA here is from genome assembly GCF_000517065.1 of Alkaliflexus imshenetskii DSM 15055. GTDB lineage: Bacteria > Bacteroidota > Bacteroidia > Bacteroidales > Marinilabiliaceae > Alkaliflexus > Alkaliflexus imshenetskii. Next base: position 771,599 of record NZ_KI912105.1, read on the forward strand.
ACCTGCGCGACTGGCACGATCAATTAAGCGGTTAATGGCTCTGGTATTGTCGTGACGAGGGCCTACTTTACCGCCATGGCGTGTCAGCAAAAAATCTCTGTCGGGAAAAACAGGATCACTGATTTGTTCCAAAATCTCATCAGCCGTTTTCCAGGGATTGTTTACATCAAATCCTACTGCAGATAGCGAAAAAGCCATCATTAGTGAAAACATAAACAATGCACTTCTTTTCTTCATCATGATTCTATTTTAAGTTTATCAATTATCTGAACACCTGACTTAAACACCCAACGCACAGAGAAATCTGCAAATCGTTGCATCACAAAGATATGGCGCAGCAATGAATCCCGGAAGTGGCACAAATTATCCGGATCATACATTTACACGTGTTCACATTTTTTACCATACTGATATTAAGCCCCTTTCGCAAACTAAGTATAAAATCCGGTAAGCATTTTATCCGATAAGATTGAACAATTTGTCACCCATCACACGCAAAAAAAGACTCAAAAAGACCAAATGCCAATAAAAATTTGTCACCCCAAAATGATATAAACAGTTTATAAAATCTCATAATTATTCTATCTTGACACTCCTTATTGTATGGTGCCATCAAAGATTTAAAAAATGTTTAAGAAAGAGATTTATACAGAAAGACGACGCCGGCTGCAACGCCAAGTAAAAACAGGGCTGATTCTGATTATGGGAAATACAGATTCTCCAATGAACTACCCGGCAAACACTTTTCATTTCAGGCAAGACAGCACATTTCTATATTTCTTTGGCATTGACCAACCCAATCTTGCTGCCGTGATTGATGCTGATAATGACCGCCAGATACTGTTTGGAGACGATTTCACTCTGAATGACATCATCTGGATGGGGCCGCAGGAACCCCTGGCAGATAAGGCTGCAAAGGCAGGTATCACAGACACTGCTCCAACCCGCGAGCTGTTTACCGTGATTGCAAATGCAATTAAAAAAGGGCAGCGAATTCACTTCACCCCACCCTATCGTGCCGAAAACAAACTGCTCATAGGTGAACTGCTTGGTATAAACCCGCAAAGATTAAACGAATACGCTTCCACCGAATTGATACATGCATGCATTGCTTTACGCAGCATAAAGGAGGATGTAGAGATTGCCGAAATGGAGAAACAGATGCATACTGCGTATAAAATGCATACCATGGCAATGCAAATGGCGCATCCGGGCATTTCGGAACAGCAGATAACCGGTGCCATTGAAGGCATTTCGATGGCAGGCGGAGGCATGGTCTCCTTTCCGGTAATATGCTCGGTAAGAGGCGAAACACTTCACAACCACTATCATGGCAACATCCTCAAAAAAGGGGACTTGTTGCTTGTTGATGCCGGCTCAGAATCGCCAATGCATTACGCCACTGACCATACAAGAACCACTCCTGTGGGTGGCCTATTTACGCAGCAGCAGCGAGAAATATACAACATCGTATTAAATGCAAACAACACTGCCAGGGAAGCCATGAAACCGGAAATCCCATTCAGGGATGTGCATTTAACAGCGGCCACTACCATTGCTGCGGGTCTTATTGACATTGGTCTGATGAAAGGCAACGCCGCTGAAGCTGTGACTGCTGGTGCGCACGCACTCTTTTTTCCACATGGACTGGGGCACATGCTCGGGTTGGATGTACACGACATGGAGGATTACAATGACACATTGGTGGGCTACGATCAGGAAATTACGCGTTCAACGCAGTTTGGTCTTGCGGCTTTGCGACTAGGACGCAGATTAAAAGCTGGCTTTGTAGTGACCAACGAGCCGGGCATCTATTTCATACCAGCCCTCATCCACAACTGGAGAAACGAACGCAAACACGACGCTTTCATCAATTATGAAAAACTTGATAAATATCTAAACTTTGGCGGAATCCGTCTTGAAGACGATATTTTAATCACAGACAGTGGGTCAAGAATTTTGGGTGACCGAATACCCATCTTGCCAGAAGAAGTGGAGGCTGAAGTTCAAAAAGGGCCGGTATCCTTTAGTGTATAAACCAATAGCCATGAGAGATAAAAATGCGCATCATTATTTAGCAAAGAACTATAACTCAGTGACAACTTTAGCATTAATGATTCTGAGCTTGCACACCTCCATGGCCAGTGCCTGTGGTTTAAATAGCAAAGGCTTCAGAAAACAAACAACATGAATAACCTAAAACGGGCAGGAGATTTTTTTCCTGCCCGTTCGCTTTAATCATAAACGAAGCCTTAACAGTCAACAGATGAACCTGATTCATCAAAAAACAAATCATATAGTGCAATAATTATCAATAACTTTAAGCTCTAAAACGATGAAAGAGGTGGAAATAGTTCACGACATTGATAAACGAAAATTTGAATACATCGAAAACGGCGAATCAGCTCACCTGCTCTATGCTGAAGATACGCCCGGGGTATGGCGGTTAACACATACTCTTGTACCAAAATCGATGGGCGGAAAAGGGATTGCATCCGGTCTGGCAAAAAAAGCACTGATGCATTGCCGCAATCATGGTATATCCATCATTGCTGAATGCACCTTTATCACAACATATATCAAACGAAATCCTGAATGGGAAGATATCGTATTAAAATATTAACTAATTTTACACCATGATAAAAATACCTCCCGATTTCGCTTTTGATTAAGACTTCTGATACCGGTTTGTTTTTGAACCGGCAACCAAACACACAAATCTACACAAACACACAAATCACAATCAGCTGAAATAATGAGTAAACACTTATTGTTCCGGCACTTTTAACCCGATCAGAATGATTGATAAAACAATTTATGAGAAACACAGAAACCTCTCTCAGGAAGAGATAAAATCCTTGGAAGCCAATGGCTGCCTTTGCCGCGACTGGAGCAAAGTACATGTAAAAGATGGCTTCAAAACCGAATGCGTGCGTAATGTAAACTTCTCAGGTGATATTTTTATCGGCAAGCTCGACAAGGAGTTCACATCACCAGGAGGAGTGCCTAAATATGCCGGTATTTATAATGCTACCGTCCACAATTGCATCATCGATGACAATGTGTACATCAGTCAGATAAAAAACCATCTTGCAAACTATCACATTTGCAATGATGTGATTATTGAAAACGTTGATTCACTAACTGTTACCGGGGCATCATCATTTGGGAATGGAACCAGAGTCGCAGTTCTGAATGAAACAGGAGGTCGCGAAATAGCCATCTATGACGAGCTGTCGGCACATACAGCCTACCTGTTGGCTTTTTACCGACACAAACCAAATCTCATATCCAGTCTGCTCAGCATGATTGATGCCTACTCAGCAGCTGTAACCAGCGATATGGGCACAATAGCTGAATCAGCACACTTGGTGAACTGCCGCACAATTATAAACGTGAACATTGGCCCGAATGCTTTTATCGAGGGCATCTACAGACTCACAAACGGAACAATCAATAGTTGTCCGGAAGACCCCGCTTACGTGGGGCCTGGCGTTATTGCCGAAGATTTCATCACCACAAGCGGAAGTATTGTAAGTGAATCATCCGTTATTTCCAAAGCGTTTGTGGGACAAGGCACCATTTTAGGCAAACAATACTCTGCTGAGAACTCCGTGTTTTTTGCCAATTGCCAGGGTTTTCATGGCGAGGCCTGCTCCATTTTTGCAGGTCCATATACCGTTTCGCACCATAAATCAACCCTTTTAATTGCCGGTTACTATTCATTCCTGAATGCCGGTAGCGGATCCAACCAAAGCAACCACATGTATAAGTTGGGGCCAATCCATCAGGGAATTGTAGAACGCGGAAGTAAAACCACAAGCGACTCCTACCTTCTTTGGCCAGCTAAAATAGGCCCATTTTCCCTTGTAATGGGAAGACATTACAGAAATCCCGACACATCAAATCTGCCGTTTTCATACCTGATTGAAAATACAGATGAGAGTTTTTTGGCACCGGGAGTTAATCTTCGAAGCATAGGAACCATCAGGGATGCCAGAAAATGGCCAAAACGTGATCGCCGGAAAGCACCACTTCAGCTAGACAGCATTGTTTTCAACCTATTGAGTCCATTCTCTATTCAGAAAATCATCCACGGTATCGAGATTCTTGAATCCCTCAAGAAAACATCGGGACAAACGTCTGAATACTACATGTATAACAGCGTAAAAATCACCGCTTCGGCCCTTGAGCGTGGCATTGAGATGTACCGATTGGGACTCGTGAAATTCCTGGGTAACGGCTTGGTTAAAAAACTGGAAACAGCTGAATATACAACAACTGAAGAGATGCGCAAAGCCCTTCAACCAGAGGGTAACGAAGGTGTAGGCGACTGGGTGGACATTGCCGGACTGCTGGTTCCCAAAGAAAAGGTAGATTGGTTGGTAGAAGAGATAGAATCAGGTAGTCTGAATAATCTGAACGATATCAACTCTGAATTTGCCACTTGGAAAGACGCTTATTTTCACTGGGCATGGAACTGGATTGTGCCGCGTTTGAAACAATATGCCAATCTGGATATTAACACTGCTACACCGAAAGAGATTGATGCCTTCGTTGACAAATGGTGTAATGCAGTGGTTTCACTGGATCAGATGATGTATGACGATGCCAGAAAAGAGTTTACCATAAAAGCACAAACAGGATTTGGTATTGATGGAGAAGAAGATACCAAAATGTGTGATTTTGGCAATGTGCGTGGTGAATTCACTAAACATCCGGCCGTGACAGACATATTGGAGCACATCGAAAAGAAGAGTAACCTGGCCACATTCGTGAGAAACAAACTTTCACGGATAAGCTAACACGAACCGAAACCAAATAAAAATAAACCGATTAATATTGATTTACTATGTGTGGAATAGTGGCTTATGTGGGAGATAGAACTGCTTATCCCATATTGATTAAGGGACTGCAAAGATTGGAATACCGAGGATATGACTCTGCAGGTATCGCTTTGTTGAATGGAGAAACACACGTTTACAAATGCAAAGGAAAGGTTAAAGACCTTCAAGCGCTTGCAAAAGACAAAGACATATCAGGAACTGTTGGGATGGGGCATACCCGATGGGCAACACACGGTGAACCAAGTGATCGCAACGCCCACCCTCACCAATCTATGAACGGAAAGTTCTTCGTGGTGCACAACGGCATCATCGAAAACTATTCCCACCTGAAAAAAGAGTTGCAAAACCGGGGATACAAATTTGCCAGTGACACCGACACCGAAGTTTTGGCAAACTTAATAGAAAACATCTATCTGGAACAAAAAGTATCGGCCGAACTGGCAGTTCGTCTGGCTCTGACAAGAGTGGTTGGTGCGTACGGACTGGTTATTTCCTGTGAAGATGAGCCCGGAACACTTATTGCCGCCAGAAAAGGTAGTCCGCTAGTTATTGGAATTGGTGAACACGAGTATTTTCTTGCCTCAGACGCAACGCCCATCGTTGAATACACCGATAAAGTGCTTTACCTCAACGACGAAGAAGTAGCGGTAATTACACGCGACAGTCTCGACCTGAAAAACTTGCTAAATGACAGCAAAACACCTGAAATTCAGAAAATAACCCTTTCGATTGACCATATCGACAAAGGTGGCTACGAGCACTTCATGTTAAAAGAAATTCATGAACAACCGCTGACCATTCAGGACACTTTCAGGGGACGTATTGCCATGGACGAAAGCAAGATTTTTCTTGGCGGAATACTGGATGTAATGCCCAAACTAATAAATGCCAAACGCATTATTATTGTGGCATGTGGCACCTCATGGCATGCCGGTTTGGTGGGTGAATACCTGTTTGAGCAATATGCACGCATCCCCGTTGAAGTAGAATACGCTTCTGAATTCAGATACCGTGACCCCATTATCTATCCGGATGATTTGGTTATTGCCATTTCGCAGAGTGGTGAAACGGCCGATACGCTGGCGGCAATCCGAAAAGTAAAAGAGACACAAGCTACCATTCTGGGTATTTGCAACGTGGCAGGCTCGTCCATATCACGCGAAACAGATGCCGGGGTTTATACTCATGCCGGAATAGAAATAGGCGTTGCCTCAACCAAAGCTTTTACAAGCCAGATAACCGTTCTTACGATGATGGCTCTGGTGTTGGGAAGTAAGCGACAGACGCTGGCACCGGAACTATACCATCACCTCATCCATGAGTTGATTCAGGTACCGAAAAAAATTGAAGAGATTTTAAAAGAAGAAGAGAAGATTAAAGCAATTGCGGCCGTTTACAAGGATGTCTCAAATGCACTTTACATGGGACGCGGTCTGTTATTTCCCGTTGCCCTGGAAGGTGCCCTCAAACTCAAAGAGATTTCATACATCCATGCCGAAGGTTATCCGGCAGCTGAGATGAAACACGGCCCCATTGCCCTGATTGACGAAAACATGCCTGTGTTAGCCCTTGCCGGCAATGACACATCGTATGAAAAGATGATTAGCAATATTCAGGAAGTAAAAGCACGCAAAGGAAAAGTTATTGCAATTGTGAGTAGAGGAGACAAAACCATTCGCAAAATGGCTGACCATGTAATTGAAATTCCGGAGTGTCATGAAGCCGTGTCGCCTCTGTTAGCTGTTATTCCACTACAAATACTCTCCTATCACATAGCCGTGATGCGCGAGTGCAACGTGGATCAACCTCGAAATCTGGCCAAGTCTGTAACAGTAGAATAATCAGAAACACTGTTTATACAAACAAAAGCCCCCGAATGACATTCATCATTCGGGGGCTTTTCTGTTTTTATAGAGTAATTAAAAACTACGGCTTCATTATAAACTTAACTGTAGAGTGTGAAATCTCAATATCAGCACCATCAGCAAATATGGAATCTCGTTTACCATATACATACATCTCTCTTACATGAAGTATTGAGTCACGATTTTCAATGTTAATGATATCTCTGGAAGGGTTTATCGGTTCCCAGGATGAAGGCTCATCGTTAAACGATGACAATGCCAAAATGATGATTGCAATAAATGTTGCTGCGAAATGTACGAGTTTCCTCTCCATAGTTTGGGTTAAAGTTAATTCATTAATCTTTGATGCAATAAAAACAGTCAAAAGTACTCAAAACAGATTGTCTTATTTGCCATTCTTACAAATAATTTACAAACAACTGCTTTTTTAATGTAAATAACCGTTTAATTATGACCAACCATAATTTTTGCAATCTCACACATCCATCTGAAATGAGCATCACCGAAAAAAATCCCTTGCCAACCGCTCTACGGAAAGCAAGGGATATATCGCATCATGGTCATTATCTACCTGCCACCGTACTGATCCTGATAATAAGACTCATACTCACCTGAAAGGATTCTTTTCATCCAGTTTTGGTTCTCGAGATACCAACTCACAGTTTTCTCCAAACCCTCTTCAAACTGCAACGAAGGCTTCCATCCCAGTTCATTCATTAATTTTGAGGAATCAATGGCATAGCGTTGATCATGACCCGCCCTGTCTTTCACAAAAGTTATTAACTGTTCTGATGCACCTGGAGCGCGACCGAGGGCTTTATCCATCACCTTGCAAAGCAGGTGTATAAGGTCAATATTCTTCCACTCATTAATACCACCAATGTTGTAAGTTTCACCAAGTTTGCCATTGTGAAAAATGGTGTCGATGGCCACAGCATGATCTTCAACATAGAGCCAGTCGCGGATGTTTTCTCCTTTACCGTAAACAGGGATAGGCTTGTTGTTGAGAATATTGTTAATGGCCAGAGGCAATAGTTTTTCAGGAAACTGGTTTGGGCCATAGTTGTTGGAACAATTACTAATTACAACCGGCAAACCATAAGTGTGATAATATGCCCTCACCAAATGGTCTGAACTGGCCTTAGAGGCAGAATATGGGCTGCGGGGGTCGTATGATGTGGTCTCGGTGAACAAGCCAGTCTCGCCTAAGGAGCCATACACTTCATCAGTAGAAATATGGTAAAACCGCTTCCCATCCATCACATCTTTCCACTCCATACGGGCAGCATTCAAAAGATTTACTGTGCCCAGAATGTTGGTGTTGATAAACTCCAACGGATTACTTATTGAGCGGTCAACGTGCGACTCAGCAGCAAGATGGATAACGCCATCGAAACGGTGCGTGGCAAACAAACGACTTACCAATTTGGCGTCTGTAATGTCACCTTTCACAAACTCGTAATTGGTTTTATACTCAACATCTTTTAGGTTTTCGAGATTCCCGGCATAGGTTAGGGCATCCAGATTTACAACGCTATATTGCGGATACTTATTTACCATCAGCCTCACCACATGTGATCCTATGAAACCCGCACCTCCAGTAATTAGAATATTCTTCATCTTGTATGATTATTTTCAATTAATACCGCGTACACTCTTCTCCCAATTCCATGCCGACAACAAAGTTTCCTCTGTGGCTCGTGAAGCTTTCCAGCCCAACTCCTCATTGGCAAAAGAGGTGTCGGCCCAAATTTTTTCAATATCACCCGCACGGCGTGGTGCTATTTTGTAGGGTAACTGCACACCCGTTACAGCAATAAAACTTTTAACCAATTGCATAACCGACAAACCGGTTCCGGTTCCTACGTTAAAAAATTCATAATTGGCTTTTTGCTTGTCCTGAATAAGCCTGTTAATTGCAACCACATGTGCTCCGGACAAATCAACCACATTGATGTAATCGCGAATGGCCGTGCCATCCGGAGTAGCGTAATCATCACCAAAAATACTCAGTTCGTTGCGTATGCCCGCTGCTGTTTGCGTGATAAAAGGCACCAAATTATTTGGAACTCCCAGTGGCAACTCGCCAATTAATGCAGAAGGGTGTGCGCCAATGGGATTGAAATATCTCAAAGCAATGCAGTTAAAGCCTGCATTGGCATGACAAAAATCCCTCAGAATGTCTTCACAAATAGCTTTTGTATTGCCGTATGGAGACTCGGCCGGTTTACGCGGTGTCTGCTCGGTTACCGGGAGCTTATCAGGTTGACCATAAACTGTACAACTCGAACTAAAAACCATATTGCGAATATTGTATCGCAACATATTGCCAAGCAAATTCAACAAAGAATTGAGGTTGTTGTGATAGTATTCGAGTGGTTTCTGTACCGATTCACCAACAGCCTTGAAGGCCGCAAAATGAATAATGGCATCTATATCAGGATACTTATCAAAAAAAGAATCCGTAGCAAGTTTATCCGCCAAATCGACATTCTCAAAATCGGGACGCACACCTGAAATTTTCTGTATGGCATCCAAAACCTCAATGTTTGAGTTGGATAAATTATCGGCAATAACCACTCTGAACCCGGCAGCCTGAAGTTCAACAACGGTGTGTGAACCAATGTATCCGGTTCCTCCGGTTACTAATACTTGTTTGCTCATGCTGTTTTAAAAAATAACATATTCTGTTTTGTTGCGTAAAATTAGTGATAATAGATGAGTATAAACAGTCACAAAATTCCTTTTAGATGATAAAATATTCAAATAAACTGTCAACAACATCAAGAGACAAGCATTAAAAACCCAATTTAGCTCAGCAGATTAGAAAACATGCAGGGTTTGGCTGGTTAAGTTTTGAACATTTTATCAACATCTGTTAAAATTTTAGTGATGCACATCGCGCGAAAAATGCTTACATTTGCAAATATGGCAACAGTAGTTAAATATATTTCAGAGCTTCTGCACCATCACGACTGCGTGATTGTTCCCGGTCTGGGAGGTTTTGTGGCCAACCACAAGCCAGCCACGGTTCAGGAAGAGAAAAACATGTTTCTTCCTCCAGTTAAGGAGATTGGTTTCAACAGAAGTTTATCGCACCATGATGGTTTGCTGGGTAATTACATTGCCCGATGCGAAGGCACATCCTATCAATCGGCCATGCTTATTGTTGAAGCATTTGTTGAGAATGTCAGGCTGGAGATTGCAAATGGACGCATGTTTGATTTGGACACAATTGGCACACTGCGTGGTGATGCCATTGGCAATTTACAATTTTCGCCATCCACAGTTAGTTCCTTTCTGCCTGATGCCCTTGGCCTTACAGCCTTCCGCTTTGAGCCACTGGATTACAAACACACTGTTAAAATCGAACATGAGATTCATGTGCCACGTCTTCTGAAAAGCCGTTCTCCAAAATATTGGGGTGCCGTTGCCGCTCTGATGGCCGGTCTATTCTTTCTTTCTACCTTTGAATTAAAAATGCCTGCCACCTCACAAGCTGGATTGCCTGGCATCATGAATCATCAGGTTCCGGTATATGAAATGGTTAACATTTCAGACAGCAAATCAGAAGTGGATGAAAATACCGCTGATTTAGCAACGCAAGAAATTGTTGCCATCGCGGAGACCTCAGTAGAAAACAATGATGTGAATGAATTCGCCTCTGAAATTCAGACCGAACAAACAAAACGATTCCATCTCATTGCTGCCAGTTTCAACAAAGCAGAACCTGCATTAAAAGCAGTTGATGACTTTAAAGCAGAAGGCTTTAGCGACGCCTCGTTAATCGACGATGGCAAAGGTCGGTTCCGAATAGCATTACACTCATTTAATGACAGAGCCGAAGCGCTCGACAGTCTGGAAAAATTCAGGCAACAACCCCGGTTTAGCACTGTATGGGTTTTTACCTTAAGATAAAATGTTTCTGTTAGTAAGTAAAGCCATCCGTTAAACAGCGCGATGGCTTTACTTTTTTACATATTAGCCGTACAGAAATGCCAGAGTTATAACCATCGGCTCATCAAAAAAATAATTGTCATCTTAAAGAAAAAACCGAAATTAGCCAAAAAGCAGCAAGATGAATATAAAAGTGCGGAAGTCAGTGGTTCGTTTTAAAGGGTTATTTGGCGCCAGTACGGCTCGAAGAGTTAGCCGCAAGCCTCCCGGTGAAGCCCCCGGAACCATTGTGCATACCGGAATACAAAAACTTGATCAGGTACTGATTACACTTCACACATTTAACGAATCCACTTATACTACCAGCACCATCTCATCAATAAAAGAGACGAATCTCATCATAGACGATGACTCAAAAGTATGGATACAGGTTCGCGGACTGCACGACATAGCCACACTAAAAGATGTGTGGAGTCATTTTGACCTTCACCCATTGATTCAGGAAGACATCGTAAGCATAAACCAGCGCCCCAAGGTTGAACCTTATGACAATGTTATCTTTATGGTATTACGGATGATTTCGGGTAACAACAATGGCAAAACGGACGAATTCACAACAGAACAAATCAGTCTGGTTGTTGGCAGTAATTATGTGCTATCATTTCAGGAAAGCGACACATCTGTTTTTGAGCCCGTAATTCGCCGACTGGCTATGCCAAACACCCGGTTGAGAAAATTGGGTGCTGATTATATGGCATACGCCCTTATCGACAATATTGTTGACCATTACTTTTCGGCGCTGGATTTGATGGAAGCCACCATTGAAGATACGGAGGAGCGCATTGTGAACAATCCCAAATCGGTTCACCTTCAGAATATACACACCTTACGGCGTGATTTGATTTTTTTCAGAAAATCTGTTTGGTCACTGCGCGATGGCATCAACAGCCTCATTCGTGACGACTCATCACTGTTTACCAAAGAGGTGAGACTATTTCTGAGAGATGTATATGATCACGTGAACCAGGTAGTAGACACCATTGAAAACCAACGGGAAATGGTTTACAGCCTTTATGACATGTACATGTCGTCGCTGAGCAACCGCATGAATGAGGTGATGAAGGTACTGACCATCATTTCAACCATTTTTATACCCCTGACTTTTGTAGCCGGCATTTATGGCATGAATTTCAACCCTGAGAGCAGTGCGTGGAACATGCCTGAACTGGACTGGCGATGGGGCTACCCGGCTTCGCTAGGGTTAATGGCCATTATAGTTGCGGTTATGCTAATCTATTTCAAACGAAAAGAGTGGATATAATCAATCGGCCAAAAACTTTGTTTTACCAGACCATTCATACACCTGGAGTCTGATGATGGTAGTTTGTGAAATAAATTTGGAGATATAGCTGTGTCCATTAGACTTAAAATCGGGCGAATATTTTTCAACCAGCAACTCCAATGCACGCACGCGCTCCACATCGTCATGCACCGGCTCTGCAATACATTTTAATATGATGCTCTCATAGTTGGTAGTAAACTTCGCAGAAATCACTTCTGTTTTACCAACGACACAAAAGGATGCCTTGTTGTTTGCCGCAATACAGCGCAATTTTTCACCTTCGGTGGCACAGTGAAGATAAATACGACTTTCCCCATCCCACACATAGTTCATGGGTATTCCATAGCCTCCTCCTGCTTCAGCCTGAAGCGATAAAACACCATACTCACCGCCCGAAAGGAGCTCAATTGCTGCTGGTTCAGTTAACAAACGATCCTGCCGACGAACAGATTCATTATTGTAATTCATTGATGAAAGATGTTTAGATAAGAGACAATGAGACGCGAAACAGTGTGACTATGCAACCCATAGAACCGGGTAAATATAAAAAAATGCTATTTAACGAAGTTGCGACCATCAACGCAAGATAATTTGGATTATGACTGCTAACGACATTGAATAATGGAAGTGCAACCCATCACATCGCCATAGCGCAAAAAAAAAGAGTTGAATCTCTGTTAAGATTACAACTCTTTTTGATGTATTGTACCGAGAGGCGGGCTTGAACCGCCGACCTCATGATTATGAATCATGCGCTCTAACCAGCTGAGCTACCTCGGCATTTTTTTAGTTTCAACCAGACGCGACTGGCTGTTTTTGCGGTTGCAAATGTAATGCATTATTCATTTCCTTCCAACCCCAAAACATCTTTTTTTTATCAAAAACTCAAAGATAACACTCAACTATCACGTTTCCAACTTAAAAAAAACTTGCACTTCTTGAAAAAAAAGTTTAAGATAATGCATCATACATTTTATTTTATTGATAAAACCACTATATTGTAAACCTAATAATCCTTAACAACTCATTAAAAAATGACAGAACATAGAGAGAAAATCGAGTTGGAATATCTGCTCAACACTTCCCCGGGAATTCTGTTTAACAGGCTCAGTTCGCCAAGTGGATTGAGCGAATGGTTTGCCGACGATGTAGCGGTTGATGGTAAAATTTTTACTTTCATTTGGAAAGGAAGCGAACAAGTGGCAGAGCAAACACTTCGAAAAGAGAACAAAATGGTCAGATATACCTGGCTCGATGAGGATATGGAAGGGGTTTGGTTTGAGTTTCACATTAATGTGGACGAACTTACAGGCGATGTGGCGCTTGTCATCATCGATCATGTAGAAGCAGATGAAACGAATGATACCATTGAGCTTTGGAATCGGCAGGTTGAAGTGTTAAAACATGGACTAGGTTCTGCTTAAAATTTAACCTATTATTTGGTTTCTTATCACTAAATTTGCATCCGGAATTGTTATGCTTCCGGATGCTTTTATTTTTAATACCACGCAATAACACTTAACCGTGTTCGATGAAAAAGTTGCACCTATTTATATTGAAGAGTTACCTGGGACCTCTGGTAATGACGTTTTTTATTGCCATGTTCATTTTGGTAATGCAGTTTCTTTGGCGATATGTAGACGATTTGGTAGGTAAAGGTCTGGAATGGACCGTTCTGTCCGAACTGCTTTTTTATGCCTCGCTACAGGTTGTGCCAATGGCGCTTCCTCTGGCAATTTTGCTGGCATCACTCATGACCTTTGGCAACCTGGGCGAAAACTATGAGCTTACCGCATTAAAATCGGCAGGCATTTCGCTCCTGCGCATCATGATGCCCATCACCATACTAACCATTGCCATTTCGGCATTTGCGTACACTTTCTCGAACAACGTACTGCCTGTTGCCAATCTCAAGCTGGTCTCGATATTGCACGGTATTCGCGAAACCCGTCTGGAGTTCGACATTAAAGAGCGGGTCTTTTATCAGGGCGTAGATGATTTCAGCATAAAAGTTGAAGCGAAAGACAGAGATGGCAACATGCTTCGCGATGTGATGATATATGACCATCGCGATCGTCAGGCACGTAACAGCAATGTGACACTGGCCGATTCGGGTAAATTGCAAGTGTCGGCCGATAAAAAGCATCTGCTTCTGACCCTGTTTGATGGTGTAAGATATGACGAAAGAGTGATGGCCGAAGGAACAGGCCGCCGTCAGCAACGACGCGACTCCAGGATGTTCAGAACCGACGAGTTCCGTGAACAGATTGCAATCATCCAACTGCAGGGATTCGATTTTTCCAAAACCGACGAAAACCTCTTCAGACAAAGCGACAGGATGAAGAACATTGCCCAGCTTTCACACGATTTGGACTCTATCCGAAACGAGAGAAAAGTCTTTGTTAATTCATTAGAAGAACGCTCAGGACATATCTACTTTAACCGCATGAGCGAAAGGCGGGAAAACCGTCTTACAACCATCGATACCGCCAGAATTGTGAATGCCGACTCGCTTTACAACTCCCTTGAGGCATCCCAAAAACAGATAATTGTTCAAAATGCGGTACGTTCGGCACGTGACCACAAGCAAACCATCGACGATCAAATGCGCTTCATCGAACGTGAAGACTTAAAAATAAGGCGACACCTGATGGAACTGCACCGAAAATTCACGCTCTCATTTGCATGCCTCATATTCTTCTTCATTGGAGCTCCACTCGGAGCTATCATTCGAAAAGGCGGTCTGGGCATGCCGGTAGTTATATCCATTTTCTTTTTTATTGTGTACTACATCATCGACACAATGGGTGCCAAATTTGCACGCGATGGCGTTTGGCTTGTCTATCAAGGCATGTGGTTGTCTTCAGGCGTACTTTTACCAATAGGAATCTTTTTAACTTATAAATCAGCCACCGACAGCACCTTGCTAAATGCAGACGTCTATTATTCCTCGCTGCGAAAAATAAGGGAGCGCTGGATTAAGCCTCTAACCCACCGAAAATTGAGATAAACCCCCGAACAAAGGGACAATTCTCTATATAATATTTAACTTTGCACCGCTAATTACAATATAATCCATCATGTCTGAACAGGATATTGAACTTAATTCCATAGAAGAAGCCGTAGAAGCCATTAAAAATGGCGAATTGATAATTGTTGTGGATGATGAAGATCGCGAAAACGAGGGCGATTTTATTTGTGCAACAGAACTTATCACCCCCGAAAAAGTGAATTTTATGGCCAAATATGGCCGTGGACTTATTTGTGCACCGATTACTGAGAAACGTTGCGATGAGTTGGAGCTCGATTTAATGGTGGGATATAACACCTCGATGCATGCCACACCTTTTACAGTTTCGGTTGATTTAATCGGCCAGGGTTGCTCTACAGGAATATCAGCTTCGGACAGAGCCAAAACACTGCTTTCTTTGTGTGATCCAAATACCAAACCTGAAGATTTGGGTCGCCCGGGACATATTTTCCCGCTCAGAGCAAAAGAAAAAGGTGTATTACGCCGTGCCGGACATACTGAAGCCGCTGTAGATTTGGCCCGTATGGCAGGTCTTTTCCCGGCAGGTGTGCTGGTTGAAATAATGAATGACGATGGTTCGATGGCACGACTGCCCGAACTAATGGAAATTGCAAAACGATTCAACCTTAAAATAATTTCGATAAAAGACCTCATAGCATACCGTCTTCAACAGGATAGCCTTATCGAAAAAGGAGTGGAAGTGCACCTTCCTACCATCCATGGCGATTTTAAATTTATTCCGTTTAAGCAAAAATCCAATGGATTGGAACACATGGCACTTATTAAAGGCCAATGGCAACCCGATGAACCCATCTTGGTAAGAGTCCATTCCAGCTGTGCCACAGGCGACATATTCGGCTCACTCAGATGCGAGTGCGGAGAGCAACTGCACAAAGCGATGGAAGCCATCGAGAAAGAAGGACGCGGCGTTATTGTGTACATGAATCAGGAAGGCAGAGGCATTGGACTAATGAGCAAAATCCAAGCATACAAGCTTCAAGAACAAGGTCTTGATACAGTAGATGCCAACACAGAGCTTGGCTTTGAAGCCGATGAACGTGACTATGGTGTGGGCGCTCAGATTTTGCGTGCGTTGGGAGTTTCAAAAATGCGCCTGATGACCAACAACCCCATCAAACGTATTGGACTCGAAGGATATGGACTCGAGATTGTAGAAAATGTGACCATTGAAATTGAGCCAAACAAATACAACGAATTTTACATGCATACAAAGAAGACCCGGATGGGACATAATCTTCAATACTTTAAGTACCCAAAAGAGTAGGAACAGCCTTTTTTCTGGTATCTGAAAAGTAAATTGCAACCACGAATTGTACCATCCGCATAAACATTGTCTTATGCAAGCCATTGGTATAATTCGTGGTTGTGTTCATTTTGCAGCTTGATGTAAATCATTGATAAAGAAAACTTCACCGGCAAAATCTGGTCACAATCAACCGTCAATGGCAACCCGAACAAAATTAATTCATGCAATCTATTACCTTTTTCATCTGATTTGCATAAATTGTCCCATATAAAAGGTTAAACCATCCGAAAACCAACAAACCATGACCGATCTTACAACCACTTATATGGGACTGCACCTCTCCAGTCCCTTTATAGCCGCAAGCAGCGGCCTTACTAACAATCTGGATCATTTAAAAGAACTGGAATCCTGTGGTGCAGGCGCAGTTATTCTAAAATCGCTTTTTGAGGAAGAGATAATCGTAGAGCTGGATCGACGCATGAACGAAATGCACTCTGAAAACTACCTCTATCCTGAAACAATGGAGTTTTATGAAAAGGCCGACGTAGAAGACACACTCACCTCCTATCTCAGACTCATATATGAAGCAAAGAAGAGTCTGGATATTCCGGTAATAGCAAGCATCAACTGCGTTACACCCCACAACTGGCCCTATTTCACCAAATATCTTCAGGAAGCCGGAGCCGATGCCATCGAACTTAATATCTTTACATTGCCGGCAGACATCTCTGCCCCCGGAAAGCAATACGAGGACAACCTGATTAGCATTTGCAATGCGGTAAGACAACAAGCGTCCATACCGGTATCGATAAAAATCAGCCAGTACTACTCCAGTCTGGCCTATACCATGCATGAGGCCGCAAAAACAGGTATAAAAGGCATTACACTATTCAACAGGTTTTACAGTCCCGACTTTGATACCGATAGCATGGAGATAATTCCGGCTGCCATATACAGCAATCCGGAGGACTATGCCCACACCCTCAGATGGATTGCCATCATGTCAGAAAAAGCGGGTTGTGATTTATCTGCATCTACAGGTGTGCACAGCGGACTGTCAGCAGCCAAAATGATTCTGGCAGGCGCCTCAGCCGTACAAGTGGCTTCAGCACTTTACAAGAATGGCATATCGCACCTGAAACAGATGAAAAAAGAACTGTCAGAGTGGATGGAAGACAAAGGTTATGAAACCATTGAGCAATACAAGGGTAAATTAAGCTATGCCAATGCGAACGATCCTGCAGGCTTACTCAGAGCACAGTTTATGCGCCATTTTGCGGGTAAATAACCAAATTATCCTTTTTTATTGCGGCCAACATCTGCCGAATTGTCACACTTTCTGCCAATCTACAGAATTAAATATCCTTCCGGAGTGCCAATATAGCACACCAGGGAGGATATTTTCGTATGGCACAGCCTTTGCGTATAGAGTCTCAGATTATTGATAAAAGTAAAAACATTATAAATCATCAATTAAAATGGGAAAAATAATTGGAATCGATTTGGGAACCACCAACTCCTGCGTTTCAGTAATGGAAGGCAACGAGGCTGTAGTAATCCCCAACAGCGAAGGAAAAAGAACAACACCTTCAATTGTAGCATTTATAGAGAATGGCGAGCGTAAAGTTGGTGACCCGGCCAAAAGGCAGGCAATCACCAATCCGCAAAAAACCATATATTCAATCAAACGCTTCATGGGAACCAATTTTGATGAAGTTCCGAATGAAGTAAAACGGATTCCATACACTGTGGTGAAGGGCGACAACAATACTCCCAGAGTAAAAATTGACGATAGGTTGTACTCACCACAGGAGATTTCGGCTATGGTGCTTCAAAAAATGAAGAAAACTGCCGAAGACTATCTTGGTCAGGAGGTTACTGAAGCCGTTATCACAGTTCCTGCCTATTTCAATGATGCACAGCGTCAGGCGACCAAAGAGGCCGGTGAAATTGCCGGACTAAAAGTTCGCCGTATCATCAACGAACCTACTGCTGCCTCACTGGCGTATGGCCTCGACAAGCAACACAAGGATATGAAAGTGGCCGTGTTTGACCTTGGTGGTGGTACCTTTGATATCAGTATTCTGGAGCTGGGCGATGGCGTATTCGAAGTGAAATCGACAAACGGTGACACCCACCTTGGTGGTGATGATTTTGACGATGTAATCATCAACTGGCTGGCCGAAGAATTTAAGAAAGAAGAAGGCATTGACCTTCGCAAAGATCCGATGGCACTACAGCGCCTGAAGGATGCTGCCGAAAAGGCGAAGATTGAGCTTTCAAGCGCCACTACAACCGAAATAAACCTGCCATACATTATGCCGGTTGACGGTATTCCAAAACACCTCGTTAAAACATTGTCACGTGCCCAGTTTGAACAACTTGCCGACACACTGATTCAACGTGCGCTGACTCCTTGTCGTCAGGCTCTGAAAGATGCCGGAATGACTGCCAGCGATGTGGACGAAGTGATTTTGGTAGGTGGATCGACAAGGATTCCTGCCATCCAGAAACTGGTGGAGGACTTCTTTGGAAAAAAACCATCGAAAGGTGTTAACCCCGACGAGGTGGTTGCAGTAGGCGCAGCCATTCAAGGCGGTGTGCTTACAGGTGAGGTTAAGGATGTATTGCTGCTCGATGTAACGCCCCTTTCTCTTGGTATTGAAACCATGGGTGGCGTGATGACCAAACTGATCGAATCCAACACTACCATCCCGACAAAAAAATCGGAGACATTTACCACAGCTGCCGACAATCAGCCTTCGGTTGAAATTCATGTGCTTCAGGGTGAAAGACCAATGGCCCGTGACAATAAAACCATTGGACGCTTCCACCTCGACAGCTTGCCACCGGCACCTCGCGGCGTACCACAGATTGAAGTTACTTTTGACATCGATGCCAACGGTATTCTTCACGTGAAAGCAAAAGATAAAGGTACCGGTAAAGAACAGAGCATCCGTATTGAAGCATCTTCAGGCCTTTCTGATGCTGAAATCAAAAAAATGAAAGAGGAAGCTGCAGCAAATGCCGAAAGCGACAAGCAAGCCAAAGAACGCATCGACAAGCTCAACATGGCAGACAGCTTAATTTTCCAAACTGAAAAACAACTGAAAGAGTTTGGTGACAAAATTCCTGCTGATAAAAAAGCGCCCATTGAGCAAGCACTCGAAAAGCTTAAAGAAGCCCATAAAGCGCAGGACATTGACGCCATTGACAAAGCGACCACAGAGCTCAACACAGTGTTTCAGGCCGCCTCACAAGATATGTACAATGCCAGCCAGGCACAAGGTGCTCAAGCAGAACCAGGTGCCGGTCAGCAGCAACAATCCTCAGGTGGTAAGGACGATGAAGTAACCGATGTGGACTTTGAAGAAGTAAAATAGTTTCTTTGCCAAAATATAGAGACTCATTAAACTGTTGAAAATATAAAACCCTCCCAATTCCGGAGGGTTTTATATTTTACGGATGCCTTAAGTAACTTTAAAAAGATTCGATTTGCGGTTCCCATTTTTTGGTGGGATTTTTGTAATCTCTTGGTGAATATTTATCTTCGGCAGTTATCAATAAAAGAGATTTTAAACGTATGAAAAAAGAGCTGACCATATTTCTGCTTTTTCTGACAGTAACAACAACTGACATTCTGTCTCAGAATGCCGGCATCCATAATCGTGGTAATTCCCAAACCATCAACCACACAGATGCCAATGGCATGCGACAAGGCTATTGGGAACGCTCATACATGACCGGACAAACGATGTATAAAGCATTTTTTGTGGATAACAAGCCTGTAGGAGAAATGCTTCGATACCATCCTAACGGCAATATGATGGCCCGAATCACCTATGACCAGGAAGGCATGAACGGCCAAGGTGAGTTATTTGATGAGAACGGCCGCAAAATTGCCGAAGGAAATTACATAGGCACAGATAAGGACGGTGAATGGAAATTTTACAACGAGCGTGGCAGATTGATTGGGCTTGAAAACTACAAAGACAACCTCAGAGATGGTGAATCAATCGCGTACTACCCCAATGGCAACGTGGCATCAAAAACCAACTGGAAAAACGGAAAACAAGATGGCCCTGAAGTGATGTACTACCCTCGGGGCAGAGAGCGCCTCACGGCTAACTACAGAGATGGAAATCTGCATGGTGCCTACACCGTTTTCTTTGAGAATGGCCGGCGGGAGATATTTGGCATGTACAAAAACGGGCGCATGCATGGCCCTTGGTTCTTCTTCAACGCACTTGGCTCCGAAGATTACCGCATAAATTACGAAGATGGAGTAGCCAAGGAAACTGAAATGCTTGACAAACAACAAGAAGAGCGATTCAGAGAGTTTGAGCGCAACAAAGGAAGGCTTCGCGACCCTGAAAACTATATGGATGACCCAGATGGTTACATGATGGGACGATAGATTATACCAACAGGCATGACAAAGAACGCCATATCCCTTTTAGAGCTTAACAGCCAAATAAAGGATGTACTTCAGAACTCATTTCCGGGAGCAGTATGGGTGCGAGCCGAAATTGCAGAACTCAGGGAAAACCGTAACGGACATTGCTATCTCGATTTGATTGAAAAAGATGAAAAATCGGATCAGATAGTGGCCCGCGTAAAAGCTATGATATGGAGCTATACCTATCGGATGCTTAAACCCTACTTTGAAACATCCACCGGCAGAGCACTCTCAGGTGGGATTAAGGTAATGGTGCAAGGAAACCTGGAGTATCAGGAAGTTTACGGGCTGAGTTTCGTCATACGTGACATTGACCCAACCTACACGTTGGGAGATTTGGAACAGCGGCGGCGTGAAGTACTTAACCGACTGGAGCAGGAAGGCGTAATTAAAATGAATAAAGAGCTTCCTCTGCCCCTTATTGCGCAACGTATTGCCGTCATTTCATCGCCCAGTGCTGCCGGATACGAAGATTTCATCGACCAGCTGAAATCGAACCAATATGGCATTCGTTTCTACCACAAACTATTCCCCGCCATTATGCAGGGCGATCAGGCACCACAATCCATTACTGCAGCATTTGACAAGGTTTTTGAACACAGTCACCTTTTTGATGTGGTAGTCTTAATTCGCGGTGGTGGGGCATCTGTGGATCTACTCTGTTTTGACGACTACTGGATAGCCTACCACATAACCCAATTCCCTTTGCCTATCATAACTGGTATTGGGCACGAAAGGGACATATCGGTTGCCGATTTGGTGGCCCACACCAGCATGAAAACCCCAACTGCCGTTGCAGAGTTTTTGGTTTCCGGCGCAAACCAACTTCTGGAACAAGTTGATGAATATGCATGGCATCTGCAACAGATGGCTCGTAGCCGACTATCCATCCAAAAACAGAAATTGGACAGACTCACATACACTTTCACACCAGGCGTCACAGCCATGCTGGTTGAAAAAAAACATCAACTAAAACGGTACACTGAAATATTACCCCAAAAGGCTAAAAAGTACATTTCGGAGCAAAATGAGCGGATTGGCACATCCTTATCGAAACTATCGATTTGGCCTGAACGGCTTATATCACAAAACATGCGTGAATTAGATGGTTTTCAGGACGTTTTCAGTAAAAAAAGCCGCTTGTTAATAAAAAGAGAGAAGGAACATCTCTCTTTTGTTGAGACAAGAAACCGGCTGAACGACCCGGCAGAGGTATTAAAAAGAGGCTACACTCTAACCTTTATCAACGGAGAGGTGGTGAAAGATAGTGCCAAACTCAAACCCGATGATGTGATCACAACCCGTTTTAGAGACGGTATGGCTACAAGCCGCATTATACCTAAAAAAACATGATTGATGAGCCATATTCGTGCCCATCAATTATCACAAGAAGATAGTTTATAAACCTAACTACCAAACTTATAGCACAAAAGAATTCATCAAAACATCCCAATCTGAAAATTATTTCTTAAATTTCACCAACCAATAAAACAGAATAAAAAGTACAATATAAAGGTTCATAATCCTTGTTTTCCGGTGTTAAAATAATGGTATTTACCAAAGAGAAAATAGATTAGTCCAGTGTAGTAACGCGGATTGGTTAATATTTCGGATATTTGAACATCAAACTCAAACCCTTATCAAATGACTGTCATATTACTAGGCACCATCTTCAAAGCTATCACAAGTTTCGGTAATAATCTGATGGAAGGGATTCTATGGTTCAGACCGCTCATGCTATCCCAAAACTTGTCGGGTACCAGTGTTATTTTTCTGCTATCCGGATTAACCATCATTACAACAGGGCTGCTGATATTGATTATCATCTATCTAAGAAGTAAAGAGAAAATGCGAAAGCTACAGAAGCGAAATCTGGAATTAGAAGTGATGATTGAACAAAAAAACCGATTTTTCTCGATACTTGCCCATGACCTCAAAAGCCCCTTTAACTCACTTTTGGGGATGTCAGAAATGCTTTCACTGCATGTGGATACACTCAACAACCCCGAGATGCACAGCTACAGTAAAATGATGCACCAAACAACCGTTAAACTCTACACACTGGTTGACAACCTTTTGCAATGGTCACAAACACAAATGGGAACCATTAAATACGCACCAGAACAATTAGACCTCAATATCTTAACAGGAAACATAATTAATTTGCTCAGGCTGGCTGCACAGGAAAAAGATATTGTGATTGCATTGAATATGGAAAATCAATTGATGGCGTATGCCGATTCAAACATCTATTCTTCGATACTGCGAAACCTGGTAAACAATGCCATCAAATTCTCACCTGTTGGTTCAACCATCTATGTGAAAGGCAAAAAGCTCAGAGATGGAATGATAGAGCTAAACATAAAAGACAACGGAGTAGGAATGAATGAAGATCAGCTTGAAAAAGCATTCAATTTAATGGAGATAAACACCACATCAGGAACATTTAATGAGAAGGGAACCGGATTGGGACTTATTTTATGTAAAGAATTTGTTGAGATAAACAGAGGCAGCATTTGCCTGATAAGTGAAGCAGGGAAAGGCACCTCCGTAAGTTTCACCGTTCCATCATTTAACATGCACGCCAATTAGATTTTAAATATCAAAACACTTATCAAACCATAGAGAGATGACAAAGAAGAAACCCGGTTATCAGGAGGCAATTTCCGAGATAGAAGAGATACTCTTAAAGATGGAAAATGAGGAGATGGATGTTGATGACCTTTCGGAAAAAGTAAAAAGGGTTTCACTGCTGATACGCACATGTCGTGAGAAACTTCTTCAAACAGAAGCAGAAGTGGAAAAAGTGCTAAAAGAGATAAACGAGCAGGATAGTTAAAAGCCCGATATTATCTGGATTTAATAAATTATCGTGAGGTGCTGTATTTGAATCAATAAGAAATTTCGAGCACTTTATTAGCGACAGAACTATTGAAACTTGAATGCAACATATCTGAATATTTCGAAAACCGGCACAACAACCCCAAGCACTCAAACTCCTCTGGCATAAACCAATAGAAACATAAAGAAAAACTTAGAGTTCATCTGCATTAAAAGCCAACGGGAGAAGATTGGTAGCTCTATCGAGGCAAAAAATCTGGTTACGGCCGGCAAGAACAAGCGAAAAGGGCTTTTTTGCACGATGCTCTGTCTCAACAAAGACTTGTCGGCAAGCACCACAAGGCGCCACCGGGTGTGCGATGAGCTCGCCTTTTTTTAATGCCACGATGGCCAATTCAACAACGGCAACCCCCGGAAACCTTGCTCCGGCCTGATATAATGCTACGCGTTCGGCGCACATGCCGGATGGGAAGGCCGCGTTCTCCTGGTTGCTGCCAATTACGGTTTCACCATTTTCGAGCACCAGGGCAGCACCAACCTGAAAGCCGGAATATGGCGCCCAGGCACTTTTTGCTGCATCAATGGCAGCATTTACCAGCTCCTGTTGTTGAGGGTTCAAATCATCGACAGCCTCATAGGCGTGTATGTTGATATTGATTTCGACCTGCTTCATCCGTAAAAATGTTTTCTATTGATATTAAATCAAATACAGAAATTTCAATTCAGAGTATTTCAGACTTTCGATTATGGTCTGCCAAAATGAGATTTCATAACGCGCGCATATTATCGAAAAGCGCCCCGTTATTTTTTCACTCTTCTCCTCAAATTCAGCCTGTCGCCTACCGAAGGTTCGCTTCCGGGTTCCATTCTATTTAAATAATACAACCTCTTCAGGCGAATGCCATACATCTGTGATATTTCATGCATGCTATCGCCTGTTTTCACAGTGTGCACTGAATGATCCGGATGTGCATTTCTTCGCTTCGATTCAATGTAAAGAAATGAATAGGCAGAAATGTCAGCATTTGACGGCAAATCATTGTAATGAGGTAACTCCCAGGCTTTCAATCCAAACATGGATGTTAAACTCTCGAAGGTATCACCCTCGCGAACCTGAACATACTTCACGCCATTGTTGTATTCGGTGGGTCGTTTTTCAAAAATATTGATAACCAAATCAGATGATGCTTGTCTGCGTTGCGACTCCCGGTTTGATCGACGCGCAGTTTCGCTGATATTTTGATCCAAAAGATATAATTCGCTCTCTTCGATGATACGAATTAACAATTGCGCATATTGCGGATTGGTAGCGTATCCTGCTTCACGCAGACCGTGGGCCCATCCCTTATAATCGGTGGTGGCCAGTTCAAAAAGTTTTGAGTAGCGCGGACGAGATGTTAAAAAGGTGGAGTGATCCTCAAATGACTGCAATGGATTGGCGTATTTTCGGAAGCACTCATTGCGTGCGTCGTCGTGATGAAAAACCCGTTCGCCTTCCCATTCGTGGCATTTGATACCAAAATGGTTGTTTGCCTCAATAGCAAGTTTGCTATTCCCATTTCCCGACTCCAATATGCCCTGAGCCAACTTGATAGATGCCGGAATGCCTGTTTTCTGCATATCCTTGATGGCCCAATCTTTATATGTCTCAATATATTGTTCGCGCGAAATACGATTGCTCTGCGAAAATGCTGTTGCGTTAATAAACAGAAAAAGTAGGGATAAAGCTATAGAAAAAAGAGTCTTATAGGCCATTGGTTTATAATCCTTAATGTTAGCTACTGGTATTTATCGAGCAAAAACTGTTCCCGATATCTTATGTTCGACAAATATAAATAAATAAGGATAATCTGCAAGAAGAACCACTATTTTACGCATGTTCCGGACTGCCAACGATAACCTTTGAGGAAGTCGGCAACTGACATACGTTTTTTACCTGCCAATTGCATCTCAATTATCTGAAGTCCGACATCAGCAGTCCCAATAATAAGTTCCGATTTTCCATCACACATAATCTCTCCGGGCTTAAGACTCTTTATGTGCTCCACTGGTTGACTTTTAAAAATTTTAAGAAGCACGCCCGGCCCATCGGGTTCAAAGAGTTCAGTCCAGGAGGCCGGGTAAGGACTAAGTCCTCTGATTAAATTGTGAATCCTCTGTGCGTTCATGTTCCAGCAAATCTTACAATCCTCTTTGAATATTTTTGGGGCAGGTTTCAGACCTACTTCATCGCCAGAATTAGACTGAGGGTACACACATACATTCTCTGATGCGATGGCTTTGACGGTATCCACCACAAGGGTAGCGCCCAGCGTCATAAGTTTATCGTGAACCGTACCCGCATCATCGTCATCGCCAATGGCAATACGTTTCTGAAATATCACATTTCCAGTGTCAATTTCATGGGTCAGAAAGAAGGTGGTAACACCCGTTTCCGATTCGCCATTTATCACAGCCCAATTGATAGGCGCAGCACCTCGGTATTGGGGTAACAATGACGCATGGAGGTTAAAAGAGCCCTTGGGTGGCATATTCCACAAAACCTCGGGTAGCATACGAAACGCGACTACTACCTGCAAATCGGCGTTGAAACTCTTTAGCTCACTTAAGAAACCGGGATCTTTGAGTTTTTCGGGTTGTAAAACAGGAATTCCCAGTTCTGTAGCAGCAACTTTCACTGCTGAAGGTGTTAGCTTTTGTCCGCGCCCGGCAGGTTTATCAGGTGCAGTAACAACCGCCACAATGGTGGCCACTTTACTATCAAAAAGGCATTTCAGGTTGTGGGCAGCAAACTCAGGTGTGCCCATGAATATGATACGTAAATCTCTCATCACACTTTCTTTTTAACAAAACTACAGGTTTTACCTGAAACTTTCATTAAATATTGATTTCACACAAGCCTGATATAACAAAAACAGCCCGACATGCAAACACATCGGGCTGTTATACAAAAACTTACACACTAGTAATTCTTGACCTTTATTTCGAAGTGCTCCTGCGAATGATCGCAAGCGGGGCACATTTTTGGTGCTTTGGTGCTTTCATGAACAAAGCCACAGTTGCGGCACACCCACTCCACTTTTTCTTCGCGTTCAAACACTTTGCCATCAACCACATTGGCCATAAGTGCCAGATATCGGGCTTCATGCTCCTTCTCTACTTTGGCAATATTCTTAAATACGTTGGCGATTTTTTGAAAGCCTTCGGCAGATGCCACTTCGGCAAAATGTGGATACAAATCGACCCACTCTTCATTTTCGCCTTCGGCCGCGGCTTTAAGGTTTTCGGCAGTTGTACCTACCTTTCCGGCAGGAAAAGATGCAGTTATTTCAACCATTCCGCCTTCGAGAAAGCTAAAGAAACGCTTGGCATGCTCTTTCTCCTGCTCAGCAGTTTCCATAAAAATGGCTTCAATTTGGCGATATCCCTCTTTGCGTGCCTGTTTGGCAAACATGGTATAACGATTCCTCGCCTGAGACTCACCGGCAAAAGCCTTTAGCAGGTTCTTTTCGGTTTCGGTTCCTTTCAATGATTTTTCCATCTCTATTTGATTAATGAATTTTTGATTAATGCTGACGAAAATAACACAACAAATATTGAGAATGAAAATAAATTAGCCTGCCACACGCAGGTTAAACGAACCATTTAAACCAATCTTACACCTTTATCTTCTATGATAACAAGACGCTGTTTATAGAGAGCTCCCAAGGCCTTCTTGAAGTTTTTCTTACTCATTCCAAAAAGTGTGCTGATTTCATCAGGATCAGATTTATCAGTCACAGCCAAATAGCCTCCCTTTGCTTTTAAAACATCCAACACATGATTGGCATGAGAATCGGTCTTTTCATAACCGGGCTGTTCTAACAACAAATCAATTTTGTCATCGTCCCTTACTTTTGCGATGTAACCGCGAACGCTATGCCCTATCTCAAGAGGTTTAAACAATTGGTTGTCATAAAGCATGCCGGTATGCACGTTGTTTATAACAGCCCTGAAACCTAGTGGCGTTTTTTCTGCAATGAGTAAATCAACCTCATCACCGGGCTTATAATCGGGGGAAACATTATCGAGAAAACGACCAAACTTGGAGGATGCGGCAATACGGCCAGTATCGTGGTCAAGATAGACATATACCACATAAGCGCAATCTTTTTCCATCCTTACAGCCTGCTCCCGGAATGGAACAAACAGATCCTTAATGAGCCCCCAATCCAAAAAAGCGCCGACCCGACTCACCGACACAACTTTAAGAAAAGCGCACTCCCCAACATGTGCGTAAGGCACTTCCGTTGTGGCAATTAGGCGATCCTCCGAGTCGAGGTATATGAATACATCAATCTCATCGCCTTCCGAAATATTCTGAGGAATATAACGATTTGGCAAGAGCACATCTCCGATGGTATCCCCATCGAGATAAACACCCACAGAGACTTTGCGCAATACTTTTAAGCGATTGGTTTTTCCGATTTGAACTGGCATTTCATTTGCTTTTTTAAAATGATTTTGGATTCGCGCAACAATGCGAACCTTAATTGGGTTGCAAGTTACTTATTAAAACCGGATTGCGGAAAGAGAACCAATGTATATAAAAAACCGGGATGATTGTTTGGGTAAACAATCATCCCGGTTAATATCAATAAGTGAGTCTGTTACTTTTTGTTTGCAGCAATTGCATCCACAATCTTTTTCTCCAACTCATCGGCCAGTTCCGGATTGTCACGAATCAGATCCTTAACGGCTTCGCGCCCCTGTCCCAACTTTGTATCGCCATAACTGAACCAGCTACCACTTTTCTTAATGATGTTGAGGTGAAATATAGCATCCCTTAAGAAAAAAAGTGCAATGAACTATTTATCAGACAACACAATAGCACTACTGGAGCATAACTAAGTAAACATCAACACAGTATTTTTTAAGGGCAAACTAGCAAATGCATAAGCATTAACTAAGAGCAAGCCCTAACAACAATTTTATACATTAATGTTTTACTGTCTTACCAGCAACTTTGCAGTACGAATCCTAGATTCTGATATTAATTGAACCAAATAAACACCTGGATTGTGAATAGCAAAACTTGTTACATTCCCTTCTATGTTTTTTTTATAAACAATACTTCCATTCAAATTTATTACATTCAGTTTAGATTTTTCAATGATTTGGTTCGACTCCAATTTAACGTTAACAATTTCTCCAACTTGCACATAACTTGGGTATAATAAAAAATGGTTTGACTTACTAAGGTCTAATTTAGTAGGACAAGTTTGATATTTATTACCATTTGCATCAGTAAGCTTAACCAAATAAGTGGCATCTTTGTTAAGTAGGTTTTTTGAAGATTTTCCGGCTGTGTATTGCGGTTTATTTTCGCCAACTAAAACCCCATCTTCATACCATTCAAAGGCAACAAACTTATATCCTCCATTTTTATCGGGGTCAACATTTATTGTTAACGCGCTATTTGAGACCTGGGTTATCAGACTATAGAATTCGAATGGCTTACTGAATTTTAGTTTATATGACTTTTTATTAATTCCATCTTCCGAAATAATTGTAAAATCTAAAATATTTAAACCCTGTTTGGATGCAGTAAATTCAATAATATTCCCTTTGTCAACAGTTTTACCGGCAACCGGCACAATTTCAATTTTGATAGGAGAATCAGCATTGTTGCAATTTAATGGATAAGCTTCATTTAAATTCTGCCATTCAACACCGTTAATGTATACAGCGTACAAATAGGAATCTGTGTATCTGGCCCTGATGGTTTCCTTAAGCAAATCGACCTTAATCACATAAGTGCCAGGTTTTCTTGGGTCGATCGACCATTTATGGTCTCCGGGCAGATTTTCATGAACATACTTTGATTCCAATAAAGATTCTTGTTGTGTTTTAG
Source organism: Alkaliflexus imshenetskii DSM 15055 (assembly GCF_000517065.1). GTDB lineage: Bacteria > Bacteroidota > Bacteroidia > Bacteroidales > Marinilabiliaceae > Alkaliflexus > Alkaliflexus imshenetskii. The sequence goes on from NZ_KI912105.1 coordinate 801,041, forward strand.
AATGGAATGAGACCGGTCCCCAATCGTTTTGACCTAAAAGCTTAAACATGTTTCGATCGCTGCCGCTGCTAGCCTCTTTGAGCACCCCGGTGAAAGTAAACAGGTTCGGGTTATTATGATCTTTTTTTAAACGGATAGCACGTCCCGAATCCCAACCTACCTCTGTTGGATAAAACGGTTCAAAATGTGCCACTAATTTCGGCCAAAATGTGCCACGAGCCAAGGCCAGGTTTTGAAAAAGTCGCAACAGGATTGCCCCTTTCTGTTTCGGTTCGAACTGTGCCAATTATTTCGGTTCGAACTGTGCCATTTTGGAGAGCCGCTTAAGGCTCAAGATTTCGGTTTGATTTGTGCCAGTTTGAGAGATCAAGTTTAATTTTCTATATCGCCATAAAAAGCGATATGGCACACATTCTTGATCTTATGGAACTAAAGCAAATTTTACGGTTGCACATTGATGGCATAAGTAATCGTCGGATATCTGATACTCTAGGCATTCATCGCAACACTATAAACAGTTATGTAAGGCAGTTTAAGGCGTGCAAGCATGGCATAGAAGAACTCCTAAAGCTTTCCAATTATGAGCTTGCCCAGCTATTCCCGGGCCACACCACCATAAAGAATCCTCGCTTTGATGAACTGATGCAGTTCTTCACTAATATGCATGCAGAACCAAATCATCCTGGGTTTACGCTACTGCATCATTACTCTGAATATAAGTCATCAGCTAAAGAGCCATACAGTTACACTCAATTTGTCGAGCACTACCAAAGGAAGTACTCTAAAGAGAAGGGCTCGATGAAACTTCCCCACAAGCCCGGTTATGAACTCTACATTGACTTCGCCGGCAAGAAGCTTACAATAGTTGATAAGTATACCGGGGAAATCCAGGCCGTAGAGGTGTTTGTGGCTATTTTGCCCTGCAGTCAGTACACTTACGTTGAGGCTTGTCCTGACCAAACTATGGAATCCTTAATAAAGTGCACTGCCAATGCCTTGTCATACTTTGGGGGCGTTCCCCAGGCCATTGTATCAGATAATCTAAAGTCAGCAGTTACTAAAGCCAGTAAATACGAGCCTCGTATCAATCGATCATTTTTAGATTTTGCGAGTCATTACAACAGCGTAGTAAATCCGGCTCGTGGATACGCCCCGCAGGATAAAGCATTAGTGGAAAATGCCGTAAACTTATCCTATCAACGAATTTATTACCCCATACGCAACATGACCTTCTTTTCTCTGGATGACCTTAATAAAGAGATCCAAAAACACCTTGTAGGCTATAATAACATGTTGTTACAACGGCGCTCATGCAGTAGGCGAGAGCTTTTCCAAACATTAGAGAGGCAGCACCTTAAGCCGCTTCCTTCAACACGATATGAGATAAAAGGATATCGCAGGGCTAAGGTCCAAAAAACCGGATATGTTTATTTCTCTCCGGACAACAATTACTACAGCGTTCCCTATCGTTATATCGGTAAAAGAACTCAAATCCATTATGCCGGATCGAGTGTTGAGGTTTTTTACAATCAACAGCGTATTGCTTACCACCAAAGAAACCCTTCTCCAGGCGAGTACAATACCGATAAAAGCCACTTGTGTAGCACACACAAAGCCTATCTTGAGTGGAGCCCTGAATTTTTTAAGAACAAGGCACTAAAGCATGGAGTTAACGTCCATGATTTTGTAGCCAGTTTGTTTGATAATCAATCTTATCCGGAAGTCATTTACAAGAGAGCCATGGGCGTAATCCAATTGCATCGGATCTATGGTGTCGAAAGGCTCAACAATGCTTGTAAATTGGCTCTTGATGTCGGCATACACTCCTATGGACGACTTAAAAACATTCTTAAGAATAAACGGGACGTTTTTGTTGAGGAGCCGGATAATCAAAGAGCATCTCATATACCCACTCATAGCAATTTAAGAGGGGCAACTAACTATAAATAAACCAATAAACATGAACAACAATCAAACAGTAGAAAAACTTCGCCATATGCGAATCAACGCTATGGCAAACTTGCATTTACAGCACGTCAAAAATAATCAGTTAGACACTTTGACTGCGGATGAATACCTGGCCTTACTTACCGATCATGAATGGGAGGAGCGTCAGAATAAGAAAATCAACAGACTTATTAAACATGCCGGGTTCAGACAAAATGCCACACTTGCAGACATCGATTACAGTGCCACCAGAACGCTTGATAAAAACATGTTCCAACGGCTGGCCTCGCTTGATTTTATCAAGAGAAACGAAAACGTTATAATAACCGGGCTAACAGGGGTTGGAAAGAGCTTCCTTGCTCAGGCTCTTGGCCATCAGGCTTGTATGATGGAATACAAGGTGGTTTATGCAATTACATCCAGATTATTTAAGCGACTTAAGATATCAAGAATGGATGGGACGTATATGAATGACATCAATAAATTAGCCAAAACGGATGTTCTCATATTAGATGATTTTGGGCTGCAAGCTTTTGATAAGCAGGACCGAGAGTCGCTAATGGATATAATAGAAGACAGACACGGTAAGAAAACAACGATTGTGGCTTCACAAATACCTGTCTCGGTTTGGTACGACATTATCGGGGAAGGAACGATTGCGGATGCAATACTCGACCGACTGGTAAACTCCTCTCATCGAATTGACCTAAATGGACCCTCATTAAGGAAGGGCATTTTAGCAAGCGAATAGCATTTTTTTTGTACTATTGCACCATCTCTCAGACTGGCACATTTTGACCGAAATGCCTGGCACAAATATGACCGAAATACCCATCTGTAGCTCCACCAACAATAAACAAGTCTTCCCGAGGTAAAAACAGCTCCCCATGCAAAGTCCGACCAGTTGCATTTACCTTTACTTTATAGTTATTGTCAGGTATTGCAACATTCCACCCTTTAAGACTAGAATCAAATGTTAACTTCATGGCGCTTAAACCAACCACATCAACAGCCTCATTAGATGGAATATAAAACACCGTATTATGCTGAACTGTTGGCGTATTTATTACTTTAAACTCCCCCGATTTGAGCTCACCATAATAACGGAAATAACCGGGAGTAGTGCTTGGGTCTTCTTTCAATGTAGAAATATTACCTGGAATAGCTGAACCTGTTATCCAAAGCTTGGTACCATCGGTATTATACCCATCAACGTCTTCGGTATCTGAACCGCCATAATCGGCTTGATCGGAAATATTTTTGCCCTGAAAAATAAAGTCTCTCCACTCATTAATCTCTTTAATTGGTGCATTATTTACTTTCAGCAATAAGTTGAACGACTGCTCCAGGTTATCTTCAAAGAATTTTAGTTCAGTATAAGCGGTTTGAGGTTGCTTTGTAATTCTACCTGATGTGCCTACCAATTGAGAAAAAAGTGTCGGAATATTATTCCCTAACTTGGATTTCATAGCATTGTTGCATTGAGTCACTCTGGCCATCTGTCCTAACTTCCCATCAATTAGTTCATCTGATTCGGATTGTTTCTCGTTATAGTCAACCTGAACCAGCACTTTAGCATCGCAATTTGTTGATGGGATGTTTATAATTACAGCCAACAGTTCGCCATCATAGTGCCAATGCTCTTCCTTTGTTTGGTATGTGTAGGGGTATATCTTTCCATTCACTACAACTTTCTTAGGCGGAAGCTTAGACAACAATTTTAACTCATAGTGTCTTGCAGATGGCATATTTTCAAAATAACCTTGTCGCGGATAAATTACGTATTCCCCATTCTGTGTATTTGTTGATTGCTCAATTTTAGTTATTGTATATTTTCCTTCCTGATAACTATCGTTATCGCCTTCGTCCTCATAAAATGAGAAAGCCCCGTTTAATCCCGGCACAAAGTTGATGATTAAAGTATCGGGGCGGTTTTTTAAGTGTTTAATGTCCGGATACATCGGAATTACGGCTCCCTCCTTATAGAAATAAGGAATCTCACTTTGCGCAAAGCTTCTTAAGTGTTTTCTATTTCCATCAAGCACAACTCCTGTTTCAGCCTCAATCCATTTGCCTTCGGGCAACCAAATTTGTTTGGCAGCTGTTCCTATTTTGTTATCAGAAGCGGCCACTATGGGAGAAACCAAAATATCCTCGCCAAACATATATGAAGTTTCTTGTTTATAGGCTTCATTGGTTTGGGGGTAATCATAATAAAGAGGGCGACAAAGTGAAATACCAGTATCGTATGCCTCTCTTGAATAGGTGTATATATAAGGAATCAATGCATAACGTAGCTTAAGTGCATTTCTCATCTGTTCAAAGTTTGGATATTTCCATATCCTCCGTTCAATATGTGAAGCATTGGTTGCGTGTGTTCTTGTAATAGGCGAAAATACTCCAAACTGAATCCAGCGCAGATACAGCTCAGGGTCGTTTGAGCCAGCCTGATTGTGACCTCCCAAATCGTGACTCCAATAGCCATACACAACATTTGAAGCGGTAGAGTTATAATAAATCTGAAATGCCAATGTTGGAAATGTTGCCCAGCTATCGCCAGAAAATCCGATTTGATAGCGGTGATTACCTAGGCCACCCCAACGGTGAAAAATCATAGGTCTACGGTCAGGCCTATTGGTTTTCATGTCGTTATAAAAAACATAATTAAGCCAAAAAGTATTCCCCAACCCTTCAACGCCCGGAGTTAGCAGCCACTGTTGCCAATCAAGCCACCAGAAATCGACCCCTATATTCTCATGAGGTCGCATTATATTTTTAAAGAAAGCCTTATAGAAAGTTTCATTCTCTATATTCCATTTAATGGTTTGATCGGCAGGGAGCCCCAAATCGTTCGCCAGGGCAGTAAAGTTATCTTCATGCGGGGCAATTCCATCGGCAGGGTGCAGATTCAGAGTAGTTCGCAAATTATTTTGATGTAACCATTCAAGAAATCCCTGTGGATTGGGAAAAAGTTCAGGATTCCAGCTCCAACCAGTCCAACCTTCTTTATGCCAGTCCATATCAATAACCATTATATCAATGGGAATATCATTATTCTTAATATCGTTAACGATATCTTTAAGATCCTGTTCAGAATAGCGCTCATATTTTGAATACCAATAGCCTAAAGCATAAAGGGGCGGCATAGGTTGCTTTCCGGCAATTTTGGTAAAATCAAGTAAAGCGCTTTTATAATCATGCCCATAGGCCATAAAGTACCAATCGATTTTATTTTCAGGCCGCCGCTGCGCAACCCAATCGAAATCTCCTCCCTGATTTTCAAGCAATAAACTCTTGCTTGTATCTCCATTGGGTTTGGATTCATCAATTAAAACCCAACCTGAACGAGACAACAGACCATCTTCCATTTCTCCCCGAAGATTATCACCACTTGAATGATCAAGCGTTCGTGATGTGCCTTTTAAGTTAAGCGGGTCTACTTTGCCCGGATACCATATAGTTGGGGCTCCGTTTAATATAAAAGTAATCTTGAGATTTGCAGAGCTTGAAGGATTAGTTATTGGGTTTGAATTGACTTTATACTTTACCTCCAATTTTTCAGTTTTTATATATAAAAAATCGTCTTTTATTTCGGAAGTAAATCCCGGGACAGGTAAATTCCGATTTACCACAATAAAAGAAGCTCGATCTTCGAATTGCCTGGTATCGCTCCACTCTATTCGTATAATCTCTGGTGTAAGCACTGTAAAACGCATATTCCCTGATATAACAACTGCATCGGGGTTGGCTACCGGATTGTTATGTCCCCATCCACGTAGAGGAAACAATATGAGAATGACCAATAAAAGTGTGCTTCTTCTAATAATTATATTCATAATTGTCGATTTATCGGGATTATTTTAGTTCTACGTGGTAAGTCCGAACCATTGTAAAAGCTCAGTTGAACATCAACAGCTATCGCGTGCTTCGCGAAATAAAAATTCAATACTATTTTCACTCAACTTTGCTTTTCTAAACGAGATAATAGAGGGTTAATCAATTACAGGAGCTTCAACAGTTAATATCCCTTCCTTGCTAACGTTTAAATTGCTGATAAAAACTATTCGTTGGTGGCCGCTACTTTTAGTTCGTGCATGAAAAACACACAATCTTTGATTATTGGGTAAATTAAGAACCATATTATGTCCGGTTCCAGTAATTTCAGCGTCTTCACCTATACCTTTTTGCAATACCGGATTATTTCCGGCTTTTTCAAAAGGGCCTAATGGATGTTTGGAAGTTGCATAACCGACGGCATAATTTTCTCCACCGAAAAAATTTGCAGAGTACATCATATAATATTTGTCTCCTTCTTTAAAAAGATAGGAACCTTCAGTCCATCTTCTGTTTACTTCGCGGTTTGTAACTGAACGACTTTCCCACTCAGATTGGGGATCGTTCATTTCGAGTGGAGGGCGGAGCAACAGTTGTGGCTCTCCTATTACTCCTGAAAAATCAGGCTCTATTTCAATTCCATAAATCCAGCTTTCCTCAATCTCATCAAACCAACCATTTGTTTTGGCCCATTCAGAGATTTCACTTTCCACAGGATTTTTATAGCAACATCTGGAATAATATAGATACACTTTGCCTGCCTCATCATCGAAGTAAAGATTGGCATCAATGATTGGATAACCAGGATCAAAAATAGGCTCTTCATATAAATCAGTAAAAGGCCCGATTGGACTATCGGCTACAGCCACTCCAATCCGAAAGTTTTCTTCTTCATTGTTTGGATTATGTTTCCAATTGGCGCTATACCATAAGTAGAATTTCCCATTGCGCTCATATACTTCAGGTGCCCAGAAACAATCAACACCCCATGCGTTTGTCTGACTATTAACATAAATAACGCCTCTATCTTCCCATGTACACAGATTACTGGATGAATAGACTTTAAAGCCGTTAAGGTTGTCAGAAGTTCCATACATATAAAACTTGCCGTCAACACTGCTCTGTAGAATAAACGGATCTCCAAAAGCTATAGGCAGAGGATTACATAAATGAACGTTTGTTTGCTTCGTTTCTTTGCAGCCAATAATTATCAATACTTGAATGCAGAAAATAAATAGTTTCTTCATTGGTTATATTATTTGATTTACATAATCCACGCTCCATACCCAATTTAATTCTCATCCTAAACATCATTAATTGGGGAGAATTAATTGTTGTCATAACAGGGATAAACAGGAAAGCAAACTTAATTTCTTAGAGGTAAAACAGCGATAACATTTCTGCCAAATCCATGTTATATTCTGTCAAAACTTTGTTTCGGCAGCGTCGTTTGAACAACATTCAAAAAAAGCACTCTTTTGATTTGTTTGTAAACAAAATCAAAAGAGTGTTTATATACCCCCTAATATTTCAGCGAATTATGAAATTAAATTTCCGAAATCTCACTGGAGCCATTCGGTTGGCGATACTCCAAATTGTTTTTTAAATGCTTTAGAGAAATACGAGGGAGAATTAAACCCTACCAGGAAACAAACCTCGTTCACTCTGGCTCCTTCTTGAATAAATAAAGCCGCTTTTTTTAGTTTCACCAACAATATAAAATCATTGGGCGTTAATTCGGAAATCCCTTTAATTTTCCTATGCAAACTTGACCTACTCATGTTTAATGCGTGAGCTAGCATATCGACATTAAACTGGGTATCGGCAATATTTTTATGAATTACTTCTGTTGCGTCTCTTAGAAAGTCTTCATCTGCCTTTGTTGAAGCTATGCTTCTAATTTTCACCAACGGCGAATTAATAAAGGCTTCCTTTAAATTGTTCCTATTGGAGAGCAGATTTGACAATTGAGCCACCAGATGCTCCATTGAAAATGGCTTCTCAACATAGGCATCAGCCCCTACATCAAGCCCCTCTATTTTTGATTGGAGATTTGTTCTTGCTGTTAAGAGAACAATTGGTATGTGACTGTATTCTAAATTCGATTTAACCTCTTTACAAAGTTGAAACCCGTCCATCAAAGGCATCGTTATATCACTGATAACAACATCAACCTGCTTATCTTTTAACACCTTTAGCGCTTCTGCTCCATTGTTTGCCTTGTAGATTTTATAGTAACGCTTTAACTGGTTGTATAAAAACGCTCTGAAATCTTCATCGTCCTCAACAATTAACAAGGTATGTTTTGTCAATTTATCAGTCTCGCTCTTAATATCTAATAATTCATTGTTAGAGTTTTCTAAAACATCATTTCGCTTCAACTGAACTGAAATTGCCTGATTTATTGGCATTGTAAGCCTAAAACAATTAAACCCATCGAGTTGTTGAATACATGAAAGAGTTCCATTATGCAGCTCAGCCAATGACCGGGCTAATGGAAGCCCTAGTCCTGTGCCAGAAATTACATGCTCATCGCTATTATTTTCGATTTGATAGAAAGGCTCAAAGATTCTTTCATAAAGCGATTCGTCAATTTTATTTCCATTATTACTAATTGAAATTTGAAAGTATTCCTCGTCCTTTACGAGTGAAAGCTTAATTTCTGACTTTGCATATTTTATTGCGTTGCTAAAAAGGTTGCTTAATATTTTGGTTAGTGCTTCCTTATCGACATCTGCATAGAAACTCTCAGAAGACAAATCCATTTTAAAATTTATACTGCGGTTTAAAACGGTGGTGTCAAAACGCATGTATGTATCTTTAATCAACAGAGGAATATCGGTAGATGTAAAGTTGAGACAAAAATTTTCCTGCTCAGTCTTCCTAAAATCCAAAAGCTGATTACTTAAATCTAACAACCGGTTTGTGTTACGCTCAATCACCTTTAAATATTCATCTCTTTCGGTTGAGCTTATTTTTTCTTTTATAATGTATTCTAGGGGACCTTTTATTAAGCTTAATGGCGTTCTGATTTCATGAGTAATATTTGTAAAAAATGCAATCTTCGCATTGTAGATTTCTCTGGATTTCTCGTTTTCAAGAATCTCTTGTCTTCGTTTATTCTTCTTAATAACTCTATTTCGATATCCGATAAATAACAATGCTAAACTCAGTATGGAAACAATAAAATAGATTGTATACGCCCATTTTGTAAGATAAAACGGTGGCCGAATGTGTATTTCTATTGATGTAAATTTATCGCTCCAGACATCATTGTTGTTTGATGCTTTTACCTTGAAAATATATTTGCCCGGTGAAATATTTGAATAACCAGCCTTCTGCAATTTTCCCGGATAAATCCAATCGTCATCAAAACCTTCAAGCATATAGGCATATTGGTTCTTTTCGGGTGCAACATAACTTAGAGCAGCGAAACTAAAGCTGAAGGTTGATTGGTTATGTTTTAATTCTATTTTTTTAGTAAATTCAATGGCGGTTCTTAAGGGGGAGCCACTTTCGGCCGGTTTCACAATAGTATTGAACAATTCAAACTGAACAATGTAAACCGGAGGAGGTAATCTATTTGATATAAAGGACGTAGGATCAAATGACACAAATCCATCTAAACCTCCAAAATACAAATATCCGTTTTTGTCCTTGATGCCCGATTTATAATTGAATTGGTTACTAAGTAATCCATCGCTTTTGGTGAATAATTTAATAGTGTAATCGTTAATATTCATACAAACAACACCTTGATTCGTGGTAAACCATAAGTTTGAATGATTATCTTCAACTATTTTATAAACAACATTATTAGGAAGGCCTTCACTGGTTGTAAACGAGGAAAAACTTTCGTTAACAGGATTATATTTGCACAGGCCTCCACCTTCCGTAGTAACCCATAAGTTCGTCTGGCTATCTTCAAAAAGGGATATTATTTTATTATGTGAAAGGCTGACAGGGTTTTCCGGATCGTTTTTAAATTCCGTCCATTCATTATTACCATGATTATACCTATACAATCCTTTTCCTAATGAAGCCACCCAAATCATACCATCCTTGGTTTGCAGAATATCGTTTATAAAGATGCTTCCCAGCGACAAAACCCTGATAAAATCGTCATTTTCGGGATTGTAATAACACAAACCATAGATTGTTCCAATCCATATCCGGCCCGAATGGTCTTTATAAATCGAAAAGATACTGTTATCTGGCAAAGAATTTACTTGATCTGTTTTTTTATAGTGTTTTATAACTTTTCTTGTTTTTAAATCCATTATATCCAACCCATGATTGTATGTCCCAATCCATAATTTATCGTTATCAACAAGTAAACCATGTATATTATTAAAAGAGATGCTACCTGGCTTACCATCGGGTAAGAAATTCTCAAAGGTATTGGTACGGGGATCGAATAAACTCAGGCCTCCGTCTTCGGTACCAATCCAAATTCCACCATCCCTATCTAACTGAAACTCTCTTATTCTTCTTCCCGTCAAAGAAGGACTGGAGTCTCTGGTTTCAATTGGATAATATTTATTAAATGGCGTATATTGATGCGGATAATAATTTACCCCGCCGAAGTATGTTCCAACCCAAATACCTCCCTCTCGATCTTTATATATTGAATAAACAGCATTGTCGGAGAGTGAATAGGGATCAAACATGCTGTGCTGTAAAAATGAGAGTTCATTTTTAGCCTCATCCAGGACACAAAGCCCTCCACCGGTAGCGAACCAAATTTCGTTATCTGACTTGCGTATCACATCCCTTATAAATAAAGATGTGTAGTCTGGCCCAGGGAAAAATTGCTTTATTGTATTAGTAACCAGATTTAAACTTTTCACACCACTATTAGCAGTTGTAATTAGAAGGTCATTATAATTATCCTGAAAAATGCGATAAATATCATCATCATTATTATTAATCTGATTATCAGAGGAATAAACTGCTTTCTCAAACCTTTGAAGTTCATTATTAAAGCAATTCAATCCTCCACCATGAGTGCCTATCCAGATCCTGTTATCCTTATCGATATGAATACACCAGGCATTTACTACATTATTTAGTTCATAGAACCGAAGTTCATTTTTTTGCGGATTATATGCAAAAATCCCTTGCCAATCAACAGCAAACCAGAACACACCATTGCGATCCTGTTTTATATCATTTACCTCTTTTTCTATTTTAATACCTTCTATCGTTCTAACACTAAAACTCTCAAAAACATCTGTCTCAGGATGATATACATAAGCCCCCAGATCAGTTCCAATCCATATTTTGCCATCATCATCCTGAAAAAGTGACCGAATGCAATTATTACCAATACTTTTGGGGTCGATTTTATCATTTCTGTAATTTCTGAACTGGTATCCGTCATATCTGGAAAGCCCATCCTTTGTTCCAAACCACATAAATCCTCTATTATCCTGCAGTATGCAATAAACAGTATTTTGCGCTAATCCATCCTTTACTCCAAGGTGGATAAAATACGGATTCCGATTAGACATCGCAGGCATTATGCATGTGAAGAATATCAGTAGAAAAACTGTAATAAATAGGTTTCTCATGATTTGCCCGAATAATGGTTTAATAGAAATACGTTATCCAACTTTTCACACTGGTAAAATATCATTGCTGATGCTATGAGTTGCGCCACCAAAGTAATAAAAGCCTTTTGTTTTAATCAAACCGGGAACTGAAGAATATAGCCCGCGATACCTTATTGGAAGAATTTTACATGAAATTGAAAGAATCGTTGCTTTTGAATATTTCGTTGCAAAGTACATTTGTCAATCAATGATTCTGAATAAGACCGAAGCAATTTCATTTATGAAGAAATTGCTTGAAGCTCTATCGAAACCTTTTTTTACCAAATAAAATTAAATATTATGAAAAAAATGTGCTTACTCCTATGTTTCGCTATCTCAATAGCATACTTGTATGGCTGTGGGAGCAATGACGATTCTGAAAAATTCATTGAATGGCCAAAAGAAACCACTTACTCAAATCCGGTATATTCTGGTAGTATGCCCGACCCTACTATAATAAAGGGCAGAGATGGCAACTTTTATTTATATGCTACTGAGGATATAAGGCATACACCAATATGTAGATCAAGTGACCTTGTGTCGTGGAAATTAATCGGCACTGCATTCAGTGAAGATACTCGCCCAACTTTTGAGCCAAATGGTGGATTATGGGCTCCTGATATTAACTATATCAACGACCAATATGTGTTGTACTACTCTATGTCTGTATGGGGCGGAGGAAGTACCTGTGGACTAGGTGTAGCTACAGCCGCCAGACCAGAAGGGCCTTTTAAGGATAAGGGGAAATTATTCCGAAGCAATGAGATAGGCGTACATAACTCTATTGACCCTTTTTATATAGAAGAAGGTGGAAAGAAATATTTGTTCTGGGGAAGTTTTTTTGGCATTTATACCATAGAGTTGGCAGATGATGGCCTGGGATTAAAATACGGTGCAGAAAAACGCCAAGTTGCCGGAACAGCTTTCGAAGCTGTTTACATCCATAAAAGAGATGGTTTTTATTATATGTTCGCTTCAATTGGCTCTTGTTGCGAAGGTATTAACAGCACTTACAAATTAGTTGTGGGCCGTTCTAACTCATTATTTGGTCCTTATACAAATAAAGAAGGAAGAGATATGCTGGAAAATGGTTACGAAATAGTACTTACCTCAAATGACCGATTTGTTGGAAATGGTCATTGTTCTGAAATTATTCAGGATGATGCAGGAGATGACTGGATTCTCTATCACGGTATTGATGTAGACAAGCCAGATGGAAGAGTATTACTGTTGGATAAAGTAATTTGGATCGACGAGTGGCCCGTAATTAACAATGGAACCCCTTCTTTGATATCCGAAAGACCATATTTCGAATAATCTCTGACACGAAACAGTTTTAATTGACACAAACCTGATAATTAAACTATGATGATTAAAAAATCACTCCTCTATTTTTTGATATTATGCAGCTGCATAACCGTATACGGCAAACAGCAATACACTGCTAATCAATCAATAACATCCGAGCAGGAACAGGGGATTCGTATTAGCGGAACCATCGTTGACACAGAAAAATCTCCTCTTGTAGGTGTTACCATTAGGGTAAAAGGAAGCCCCTCAATTGGCGCTATCACAAATATTGATGGGCATTTTTACCTTGAAGTACCAAACAGAGAATCTATTCTTGAAATATCTTATATTGCATTTAAAAAGCAGGAAATTCAGGTTGGATCCAAAATCAACTTTGATATAATTTTAGAAGAAGAAATCAGTAGCCTGCAAGAGGTTGTGGTAACTGGCTATGGAAATCAGAAAAGGATGTCGGTTATTGGTTCAATTGCGACCATTCACCCTAAAGAAATTCAGGTTGGGTCTACGCGTTCCTTATCAAACAATCTGGCTGGTCAAATTGCCGGAGTAATAGCGGTAAAACGTTCTGGCGAACCTGGTTACGACAACTCCAACTTCTGGATAAGAGGCATTTCAAGTTTTTCCGGCAATCAGAACCCTTTGGTTTTAATAGATGGTATTGAGCGCGATCTCAATAACATTGACCCTGCTGAAATTGAATCATTTTCAGTATTAAAAGATGCTTCTGCAAGTGCAATGTATGGGGTTCGTGGAGCTAATGGTGTAATTGTCATTAATACTAAAAGAGGTCAGGTAGGAGAACCAAAAGTTAATGTAAGAGTTGAGCGGTCAATTTCTGAACCGACAAAACTACCTAGATTTATTGGTGCTGTTGACCACATGGAACTTCTAAACGAACTTAAAGAGAACAAGACTCAGTTACCTTACTCTCAGGAACAGATTTACAGAACGCGTATCGGCTTCGATAAAGATTTATATCCTGATATAAACTGGCTCGACGAAATAACAAGAGACTATGCTTACTCGTCCCGTGCTAATATGACTGTTAGTGGCGGATCTGACTTCTTAAGATATTCTCTGGTTGGATCATACTTTGGAGAAAATGGTATTTTGGAAACTGACAAAACCCTGCCCTATGATACAGGTATTAATCTTAACAGGTATAACATGCGTGCCAACGTTGATATCGACATCACCAAAACAACTACACTACGCATGAATATTGGCGGCTTTTTGCAACAACGTAGAGGTCAAAACTCCAGCACTGACGACACTTTTTCAGCTGCCTTCATAACCAGTCCCTTTATGCATCCGGCGCGATATTCCGACGGAACCATACCTGTTATACCTAACCGCCTTAACCCATGGGCTATGGCAACGCAAACAGGCTATTATAATGGATCAACCTCACAAATACAATCATTATTCTCTATCGAACAAAACCTCAGAGCAATTACTCAAGGACTAAAGGCCAAAGTAACCTTTTCATTTGACTCCTACAGCTATGCAAAAATGACAAGAGGAATGAGCCCTACCTATTATCAGGTTGCTAGAGAAAGAAATATTGATGGTAGCCTGAAACACGACATCCTCCATTATGGTGACGATGCTTTGGGGCACAACAAAGAAGGGGATTACGGAAATAAGAATGTTTATTTTGAGTCTACCATAACCTATAATCGTCTTTTTAATCAATTACATGATATCGACGCACTTTTCTTATATAACCAACAAAGCTTTGATGACGGTAGTTTTCAGCCATATCGAAAACAAGGTATCGCAGGACGCATCTCATATATGTATGATAGTCGGTATATAACCGAATTTAACTTCGGTTATAATGGATCAGAGAATTTCGATAAAGGTAACCGCTTCGGCTTCTTTCCATCAGTAGCAGTAGGGTGGTTAGTCTCAGAAGAACCGTTCTTAAAATACAGCAGTGCAAACTTAACTAAACTAAAACTTAGAGCATCAGTGGGTAAAGCTGGCAACGACAATATTGGAGGCAGGCGCTTTGCATATATGACAACCATTTTTACTGGAACAAACGGATACGATTGGGGCGATACCAGCCAAATTGGTCGTGGTGGAATAACCGAGGGTGAGATTGGAGTTGCCGGACTTACCTGGGAAACAGCATTAAAATATAATGTGGGGTTTGAGTTAGGTCTTTGGAATGAATTAGATTTTCATGTTGATTTTTTTAAAGAAAAACGCAACAACATTTTTATGCAACGCAGCATAATTCCAAGCCAAACTGGGTTTATAACTAATCCTTGGGCAAATTATGGGCAAGTAACCAATAGAGGTGTTGAATTTTCATTAAACCACAACAAAAGGATAAATGACAATTGGGGTATTGGATTCCGCTCAACCTTTACATACGCCAAAAATAAAATTGACGAATATGATGAACCTGATGGCGTAAAGGGAACCCACCGAAGCATTACAGGTCTCTCGATGCATACGCTTTGGGGATTGGAGGCTTTACGCCTCTTTACGGCGGACGATTTTGATGCCGAAGGTAAATTGAAAAGTGACATCCCTGAGCACATGCTTGGTTCAACGAGAATTCGCCCTGGTGATATTATGTATAAGGACCGAAATGGTGACGGAATTGTCACCGATGAGGACGAAGGGTTCATCGGTGGAACTATTGATCCGAGAGTTGTTTATGGCTTTGGAGGCAACATTAACTATAAAAAGTGGGATTTTAATTTCTTCTTCCAGGGTGTTGGCGACACTTATCAGATAATAGGCGGCTCAACCTATTTTATGCCAGGAAGCGGACAGGGATTATTAGGTAATGTTTATGAAAACTATAATGATCGCTGGACTGAAGATCATCCTTCTCAAGATGTTTTTTGGCCACGTCTTTCAGAAAATCCAAACCGACACAATTACAGGGGTTCAACATGGTGGAAAAAAGACATGAGCTTCTTGCGCTGTAAACTAATAGAACTAGGATACACATTGCCAAAAAGAATAACAACAAAATCCGGCATTAATAGTGCCCGTATATATGTAAGTGGGAACGATCTTTTCTACTTTTCAAAGTTTAAACTATGGGATCCTGAACTAAACACACGTGATGGTTTAAGATATCCTGGGATGAGATCTGTAATGATTGGTATTGATGTTAATTTTTAACTAAACAACGATGAATACAAAACTAATTAAATACATAATTTCAGGATTATTTAGCTTATTAACAATAACTTCCTGCTCAGATTTCTTAGACAAGGAACCCGATACCGAATTAAACATTGATATGGTATTTGGCAACAAAACTAAAGTTGAATCATGGCTGGCAGGTGTTTACTCAGGCATTCCAAATCCCGGAAATGAATGGTTGAATAGTGCCGGATGGGAGATCTTTGCTGATGACCTTACACCTTCCAGAAGATGGCAACAATGGGATTGGCCAAATATTCCTAAAATATTTGGTGAATGGACACCAAATACACATTGGGATGGCGGTTACTGGCACAGAATGCCTCAACTTATACGGCAGGGGTATATTTTTATTGATAGAGTGCAAGCATTACCTAGCTCAGACTTATCGCAAAAAGAAGTTGATTATATGAAGGCCGAATGTCGCTTTCTTATTGCTTATTATTATTGGATTCTAGTTAACACCTATGGTCCGGTTCCCTTTCAACCCAACTATGTTACCCCATCCAATTTTGTTCTGTCTGACTTGATGATTGGTCAAACTCCGTTTGATGAAATAATTGATTACCTGGATAAAGAAATGCTAGAGGCATCGAAACAACTACCCCCCTCCTACCAAAATGTAGAGAAATATGGCCGGATAACATCTATTATGTGTTTAACTATTCGTTCCAAAATGCTATTATTTGCTGCCAGTCCTCTGGTAAATGGCAATGATTGGTATTCCGGTCATATTAACGATAAGAACCAGGAGTTATTTAACACAACTTACGATCACAGCAAATGGATTAGAGCCGCTGAAGCTTGCAAGTTGCTGCTAGATGAAACCGAGAAAGCAGGTCATGAATTATTTAAAGTTTACAATGCAGATGGAACGATTGACCCATTCTCATCATTGGAACAATTGTGGTGGACTGGCAACAACGAAGGGAATAAAGAAATTCTTTTCCCCTACACCAAAAGAAATGATTACAATAATTTCAGGTATTATACTTCGAAAGCAGTAACTCCAGAATTTGGTGGGGGTGGAGGTTTAGGTGTTTATCAAGGCTTGGTCGATGCCTTCTTTACTAAAAACGGATTGCCGATTAACAACCCAGACAGCAAATACGTTGAAACTGGATACTCTGACACCAAAGACGAACGTAACACTGCCTGGATAGGAGGAACAGGACGTCGGGGCGAGGTAACTGAAAGCGGCACTTATAATATGTATTGTAACAGAGAACCACGCTTCTATACTACTGTAAGCTATAATGGGTCATGGTATTCGCTGGCAGGACGTAAATACGATTTCTTTAGAAATGGAAAGGATAATAATTACACACATGATGCTCCTCAAAATGGATATTTAGTGCGTAAAAAGATTTATCCTACTGATAATCCGAGAAATAATAGCTGGAAATGGCGTCAAACTTTCTTATACCGTTTGTCAGCATCCTATTTAGATTACAGCGAAGCAGTTAACGAGGCTTATAATACAAACGCTGCTCGTCGTGATGCTCTAACATACATTAATCTGGTTCGTGAGCGTGCAGGGGTACGCCAGTATACATTTGATGCAGTGTCGCCTACAGATTTAAACTTTATACGGATTGAAGATAGTCAGGAAGAGGTACGCAAACTGGTAAGAATGGAACGAAGAGTTGAATTGTGCGCTGAAGGTTCTCGTTGGGATGATATTCGACGCTGGAGAATAGCTGAAGAATTGCCAGAGATGACAGGATCCGGTTATGGGATGGATTTTAGCGGAACAAATGCCACTGAGTTTTATAAAAGAACCGTATTTCAAACTCGAGTCTGGAATAAAGCATACTATTGGTTTCCAATTTTCGTAACTGAATTGGATAAAAACAAATACCTGATGCAAGCTCCATTTTGGAAATAAAACAATACTCTGGAAACGAGCATGATTCGTCACACATAAACACGGATGAAAATTCATCATGCGAGTTCCATCCGGTCATATTTTAAAATTTTTGATGGATGAAAAACATTATAACAAAAATATTCTTCCCATTATACCTTATAATAATAATGGGCGCTTGTAATAAAGACACAGAGTATTACAAGCTAGAAAACCCCGCCGACCAAATGAAAATTAAAGCTTCTGAAGAGCATATAATTTTGCAAAAGGCAGATGAAACAAAAGTAGCTATTACATTCAGTTGGAGCAAAGCTACAGATCGTGGAGCCAATGTCAATATCGTATACTATATAAGACTTGTCCATACCGAGATGAAGGATCTGCAAAGCGAACTAATAAAAGTGGGCAATGACACCTATTCATTTTCATGGACAGTTCGTGAATTAAACAATCTATTGTACGCCTGGAATATTGCACCGGGAAATGAAGTTGCCATAGATGCTGAACTTTTTGCTGTACCTGAAAATCCACAAGAATACATGAAGCCCGAGATGTCTAAAACCAGAATCAATATTGTTGGTTACGACCCCTCTAATAAGCTTTATCTAACGATTCAGGAAGGTAACCAAAAACGAAATCTGGAAATGAATATCCTTGATAAGGATATTTATAACTGGCAGGGAGAACTAAGCGATTGTGAATTCTGGTTTGTAAGAAATATGGAGAAGGGCATTCCAGCTTATATGAAAGGGGACTCTGAAAATACTATTGACTATTCTACTACAGGTGAAGGAAAACGATTTAAAGTCCAAAACCTTGGATATTATAACATTACAATCAATACGAATAAATTGGAAATTACAATCGTATCAAATCCTATTAATCGACTCTTCCTTGTTACTTCAAAAGACGGTATAGAAACAATCAAAGCGTTAAACGAAATAGAGAGTGGAACTGATATTTACTATTTGAAAGAGGTTTTTGAGGCAGATACAGAATTCCGATTTGTTCGAAACATACATCAAGTATGGCCAGCGTTTACAAAAGGTGCTGCTGACACAACTTTGGAACTAAATAATGAAGGTGGCGAAATGTTTAAATCTACCAAGACAGCTACCTATGTTATGACTGTAAATATGAAAAATTTATCACTCATCTTTCTCGACATATATGTGTCACCCACTGGAGATATTGCAGTTGTTGGCGATGCGGTTGTTGATGCCGGATGGGATGCCGGGGGAGCAATCCAAAGATGTAAACTAACACAAAAAGATTTGATTAACAGACCAGAGGTAATCAGTTATACCGGAAACTTTACTTATAAATCTTCCGGCTCTGAAAATGCGTTTAAGTTCATTGGAGATTCCAACTGGGGTAATGGAATATTTGCGCTGTTCGCAAATTCTAATCCTTTTGATCCCAATCAACAATATGCTACAACTGATAGTTCCGGAGATAGAAAATGGCAACTGCCTTCAACTACAGCTACTGGTGTATATACATTAGAACTTAATTTACATACTATGAAGATTAATTTCATCAAGCTTTAATATAGCCAAAGGAGAGTATCCCATTTATTTGAGATGCTCTCTTTTCTTTTCTGAATCCTTTACAAACATTTAAATGTCTTGAGCTTAAAAACACTTTTAAGTTACTTATTAAAACCGGATTGCGGAAAGAGAACCAATGTATATAAAAAACCGGGATGATTGCTTGGGTAAACAATCATCCCGGTTAATATCAATAAGTGAGTCTGTTACTTTTTGTTTGCAGCAATTGCATCCACAATCTTTTTCTCCAACTCATCGGCCAGTTCCGGATTGTCACGAATCAAATCCTTAACAGCTTCGCGCCCCTGTCCCAACTTTGTATCGCCATAACTGAACCAACTACCACTTTTCTTAATGATGTTGAGATCCACACCAAGGTCGATGATTTCGCCAACTTTAGAGATGCCTTCACCATACATGATGTCAAATTCGGCTTTACGGAATGGAGGAGCCACTTTGTTTTTAACCACTTTCACGCGGGTTTGACTACCAATTACATCCTCTCCATTTTTTATTTGGGTGACCCTTCGGATATCCAGACGAATGGAAGAGTAGAACTTAAGTGCATTACCACCAGTTGTGGTCTCGGGATTACCAAACATAACCCCAATCTTCTCGCGTAACTGGTTGATAAAAACGCAACATGTATTTGTTTTACTGATATTTGAAGTCAACTTACGCAAAGCCTGAGACATCAATCGGGCCTGAAGACCAACTTTGTTATCGCCCATTTCCCCTTCAATTTCAGCTTTTGGTGTAAGCGCAGCCACCGAGTCGATAACCACCAGGTCGACAGCAGAAGAGCGAATAAGCTGATCCGCAATTTCCAGAGCTTGCTCACCGTTATCAGGCTGCGAAATCAGTAATTCCTCAATGTTTACACCAAGCTTTTCGGCATAAAAGCGGTCAAAAGCATGCTCAGCATCAATAATGGCGGCAATTCCACCTTGCTTCTGTACTTCAGCGATGGCGTGTATGGCCAGCGTGGTTTTTCCGGAAGATTCAGGTCCGTAAATCTCAACAACCCGGCCACGTGGATAACCACCAACACCGAGCGCAATATTCAGGGATATCGAACCCGAAGGTATAACAGGCACCTGCTCCACCACCGAGTCGCCCATGCGCATAATGGTTCCTTTGCCGTATGATTTCTCTATTTTTTCCATGGTAAGCTGAAGGGCTTTCAGCTTTTCCTGATTCACTTTACTCTCTTTTTGTTCAGACATATTCCTAAATATAATTAACTACCTCAATTTCAAAAAAAAAACATATAACAAGTCATATAATTCACTGCTTGAAATGTACAAATCCCTAAAAACTTGGCGCGCCAAACCACTTGTCACGTAAATGCTTAATGAGATTGCACACGAAAGAGTCAATAGTTTGACCACTTTTAACCGCATCAAAAATGAGAAAATCTATAAAAATTGAATCGCTCTGCTGATGCACCTAAACACAAAAATCCATTCCAAATATAACTCTATTTGTGAATATACTTTCAGAATTCTTATCAACAAGGCATAATAAAATAAAAGGCCGTGAACAGCAAGACTTCTGTAAGCCAGACCGTTTCACAACCTTCATCAATTAAACGAGATACAACATTTCAGTAAACATCCCGTGTATAGATAAGAGTATATTGATTTCGAGATGCAAGAATAAAAAATTGACAACACCATGTAGGTGCCAGTCAAAGCATCAATCCATCTGAAAAAAATAGCATAGCCGTTTAAACCAATACTGCTAATCAAATCAAACCATCACCCTCAATGTGCTTAGTGTTAAAAACTGCTAAGCTTCAAGAATTTGAAAAGCATGCTTTTTGGTATCAACTTTGTCGATCACTTTTTCGATCACCCCTTTTTCGTTTATGATAAAAGTTGTGCGTATAACGCCCATGTAGCTTTTACCATACATTTTTTTCTCACCCCAAACACCGTAGGCCTTCATAATTTCCTGGGTGGTGTCGGCAATGAGATTAAATTGCAACCCATACTTATCGATGAATTTCTGATGTGATGCTTCACCATCGGGACTAACACCCACCACATCGTAACCGCGTGTTTGAAACTCACCATAACTATCGTTCAGACTGCAGGCTTCGGCCGTACATCCAGGCGTATTGTCCTTTGGATAAAAATAGAGAACCAATTTTTTACCTTTAAAATCATTCAGCGATATAATATTTCCGGATTGATTTGTGCCCTGAAAATCCGGTGCTGCCATTCCTTCTTTTAAATGTGTCATGGATAAATATTTTATGTGGTTTTTAATCAGTAAACAGATGTCAGGTCAGTTTTGTTTGAGTTTGCCAAAATCCGGAACTTTAGTGCAAATTTATTTTTGTCTGTTACACGTCAAACAAAAACACAACATCCTGCATACATTCAATGTAAAATTCACCCTCAATACTGGTATTGTTAAACCTCAATCTATTGCAGATGATAGAGTATCTGGTTATTCGATGCTAAGACTATTCAGGAAATAATTATCTTGTACATTTTAAATGAATCGTTGTTTAGTTTAACTTTAAGCTCAGATTAAAATAACGAAAAGGCCAATAAACACAGCTATCTCAAAAAAACTAAAATTCAATCTTTTTAATGAACATACTTTTTGTTTACACCATACAGAAATCAATCGTTATAAATAAGCCTCTGGCCGGCCAGGAAGGTTTACAGTTTGGCATATCCTACATCTCTTCATTTTTAAAGCAGCACAACCACCTCACTGACTTAATCGTTCTCGACAGACATCGTAAAAAGGCTAACTTGAAAGTGTTGGCAACCACAATACAGACCTTCTCTCCAGACTTAATCTGCTTCACTTCGGTGCATTCCGAATATGATTATGTAACACAACTTGCCAAATTCGTGAAAAGCAGATTTCCTGAGATTCCACTGATGGGCGGAGGAGTTCATATCACACTAAACCCATCAGAAGAAATGCTGGATGTTTTTGATTGCATCTGTATTGGAGAAGGCGAACACCCTGTGCTGGAATATCTTGGCTATCTCGACAATAAAACTGAGGCACCTGACATTAAGAACCTCTGGCTAAAACACAACGGTACGATAATAAAGAACAACAACAGACCATTTTTAAAGAATTTGGATGATTTACCGTTTCCGGACAGGGCAATCTGGCAAAGATGGATTTTAGAACCCCAAACAAGAATTACAATACTGTTGGGCCGTGGATGTCCCTATAATTGCACCTATTGCTGCAACCACAAACTAAGGAAAGTAGCTGAAGGTAAATATGTTCGGCTTCGCAGCCCCAAAAACATAGTGGATGAACTGAGAACTTTAAGTATTTTACACCCGCAGGTAAACGAGTATTTTCTTGAAATAGAAACCATTGGCAGTGACATGATTTGGCTTGGTGAATTGTGTGAACGGCTGAATAGATTCAACTCATCCATCTCAAATAGGATTAAACTAAGCACCAATCTGCGGATTTTTCCAAATATGGATTTCGACAGCGTATTTCAACTACTCAAATCAGCCAATTTTGAATCGGTAACCATTGGTCTTGAATCTGGCAGCGAAAGGATAAGAACCCAAATCCTAAATCGCGTGTACAGCAATGACCATATTTTGAAAGCCACATCAACCGCAAGAAAATATGGCATCAAAATTGGAATATTCAACATGGTAGGTATTCCGACCGAGACATTGGATGATTTTTCGGAGACTTTGACTATGAATCAAACTATCAAACCCGATTGGCACGCTACCTCCATCTTCTTCCCCTATCAAGGAACGAAATTGTTTGAGGTTACAAACACTCTGGGACTGATGCCCTTAACCCTGAATACGCGCTCCGAACGCCAAAAATCGGTTCTCAACCTGCCTGGATTTAGCAAAAGACAGATACAAAAAAGCTTTGATTCATTCCATTACGAAGTGTATAAAGCATCAGAAAACAGAAAGATACACAAACTGTTAATCTACTTCGTGATGAAACATCTTGGACACAACTTTTTTGCCGAACTTAAAATTAAAACAATTGCATTGTTGTACCAGTTAAGGCTTTATGATATTGCGAAAAAGTATAGACTTTTTGATGTCTTTCAAAAATAAAATGGATGATTATGAACCGATTAGATAAGCCCCCAATTGACTGCATAACAGCAATAACATAAGTACAGTTACCAGATAATCAACCATCAACCCGTTGAGCAATTATAGAATCTGCTTAGCATGTCAAATATAACTTCAGTGAGTATGTTTATAAGGATAAACTTGGTAGAATATCCGTTTCAATCGTTAAATTTGAGGCGTTAAAACCCACCAAAAAGCACAGTATACCAATTGATTTTTAAAGAGAAAGCTATGTGGAAGAGTTTACTGATATGTCTATTAATTTTAACACCTGCTGCATCGCTGCCACTGATGTCGCAACAAAGCATGCCTACCCCCCAGGAAGCCCTGTCGGCCTTTAGGGCAGAAAAATACCAGGAAGCGCTTGATATGTATGGGAGGCTTTTGGAGCGAAACAACCGCGACCAAACATACAACTACTATTATGGTGTATCGCTCTTCAAACTAAACAGAAATCCGGATGAAGCTATCCAGCGATTGCGCCTTGCAGTTGCCCGACCACCTTCGCAAGAGGTGCATTTTTATCTCGGCCAGTTGTATCAGCGAGCCTTTGAACTGGATTTGGCCATCACACACTACGAAAGGTTTCTTGCACAGCAACGTACCGATAATGAGATGACCAAAACGGCAAAACGCGCCATAGAAGAGTGTAAGGCATCCCGCAACATCATAAACAAGTATTTCGACATTAAAATCATTCGCAAAGACACCATACCAAAGGATCAACTTCTTAATTACTACAACTTGTCAAAAGATGCAGGCCAGCTGATGAAAGCCGGCGACTTTTTTCGTGTAGGCGTTAATCCCGAGCAGGTAATTTTTAGAACGGAGCGTGCCAATGAAGTCTATTTCCCAATTATGGGCAGCGACAAAACTTTTGACCTATACAAAGTGGTGCGCCTGTTGGATTCTTGGACCGATGCAGAGCTACTTCCAGAGCCCGTAAATAGTGCCTATAATGACCTCTATCCTTTTCTGTTGATTGATGGCACCACACTCTACTTCAGCTCCGATCGTCCCGGCGGTATGGGCGGGTTAGACATCTATCAATCCACCTTCGACCCTGTTTCAGGAACATTCTCTGAACCCTCAAACCTTGGCCCTCCGTTTAACACGGCCGATGACGACTTTCTTCTGGTACCGGACATTTATGCAGGGAAAGCATGGTTTGCCACAAACCGAGGCATAGATAAAAGCAAAGTAATTGTGACAGAATTGGTATGGGACAAGAATGTGGTACGCTACTTTACCGACAACGTAAGCCAAATTAAGGCCCTTTCGCAATTACCCTTGTCACCCGACGCGGTGGTGCGCAGCAGCTCTACACTCAATGCCACCAACGACTCCCCCACTGTGGGCAAAAAGGACGCGTTTAGATTTTCTATCAACGATACATTGGTTTACACCAAATACGAGCACTTTATGAGTGCTGACGCCTTGAAAACTTTTAAGCAAACTGAGAAGACAGCCCACAAGCGTGACAGCCTCAATTTTGAAATGAATCAAAGACGAAAGGCCTATTCACAAAGCTACAACCAACAGGAATTAATGCGTCTTATTGATGAAATAGTGGCATTGGAAAGGCAGGTTTATAGTCTGGATGAAGCGGTTGACCGCAATCACACCACCGTGCGCCGATTGGAGCTGGAACGCATCCGTCAGCTCATGCGCGAAGGACGATATGTACCGCAAACCAATGCGCGCCCGGCAAGACGTGGCCCTAAAAGTGCCAATCAACTGGCTTTGGAGGACTTGAAAAAAAGTGAGTTTGCATTTTACTCCGACAGTGAATTCACGCGTAACAGAGAACGACTGAATGGCATTTACAAACACTTCTTTAACCAAACGCAAGTGGAAGAACTTGAGCGGTCCGATTCCCTTTATGTATGGGCCAACATATTGTCGCTCGAAGCTGCACGCACGCTTGAAAATGCGCGAAATGTACCCGCGCCACAACCAACACTTCGCGACAGAATAAACAACAGAAACGGAGAAGAGGAAGAGAACTTTGAGATGAAGGCGCTGATAAACAAATCCAGACTTCTGAAACAGCGTTCGCTCAGTTTGTACGAACAGGCACTGGATGAGAAATTTGCCATCTACTACCCTGTTGCCATGGAGTTTGGAGCCAGTTCAAATAAAATTGGCAGCGAAGATATGATTCACAAAGCCACAAGTAGGTTTATGGAGGCCGAAGAGGGTATTAAGGCCATGTCGATATACAACCCGGAAAGATACGAGCGCCTTCTATCACTGAAACGGCAGGGTGTAGACATGATGGAAGAGTCACTTCTGATTCAGATTGCCGGAGCGCCACGGGCGGAACCTGCTCAGACCGAAATTCGCTCAACACGTTTCATGGACATACAAGGTGCCATTCAGCCATCTTATCCGGTCATCCACAAAGGGGATGACATTATAACCCCGGCTGCACCTCCAACGCCGACACCTGTCCAAAAGCCAGCAGCACCGCCACAACCACAAGCCAATGCGGCATCGGTTGTAGCCAGCGCTTTTACACCTGCACCACAGAGCCAAAACGTGGAATACAAAATACAGATAGGTGTCTTTCGCAATGAACCAAATGCCAGCGCATTATCAAAAATACCGCCGGTAACCAAAGAGTTGTTACCCGAAAGTGGCCTGCACAAATACTTTAGCGGCTCATGGCAAAAATATACCGATGCCCAATCAAAAGTACAATCAATCAGGGATGCAGGATTTCCGGGTGCTTTTGTTGTCGCATTTTCCAATGGAGTGACCATTTCGCTTGACGAGGCTAAAAAACTGGAAAAATAGGATTGTCAGTTTTTTTTTGATGGAACAATGATTTTAAGATAAATAACATGGCGCACAGCAGCCTGTGTCAGGAACCAATTGAAAATATGCATATAGGACTGTGCAATTATCCGGATATTTTCTTTACTTTGATATAAATTTTTCAAGAGTATGGTACCTTTGGATAAAAAAAGTGAAAAGGAGAACGCCAGCAATCGTGATTTGGAAGAGCGTGCACTGATACTTCACAACGACGAAATCAACACATTTGACCATGTGATTGATACCCTTCAGGATGTATGCAGGCACGACAAAGTGCAGGCCGAGCAGTGTGCCATCATCACACACATGAAAGGTTATTGTGAAATAAAGCGCGGCACACGAAATGAGTTGGAGCAATATCAGCAAGCATTAATTGAAAAATCACTCAGTGCAACCATAGATTGACATTAATATGACCATAATAATCCTGCTCATTTTAACGGGTCTTCTGCTGCTCGTTCTCGAATTTTTTGTATTCCCGGGAATTACCATCTCCGGCATTGGCGGCGTTTTAATGATTACTGCGGGCATATACATGTCCTACAGTCTATATGGATCAGCAACAGGTCACATTATGCTGGCCATCACACTGGTTGCAGCCTTGCTGACGCTATTAATGGCGCTACGCAGCAAAACATGGAACAAGCTAATGCTAAAAACAGAACTCACCGGTAACATAGAAACAGTTGATGAATCAACCATGCAACCCGGCGACAAAGGTATCACCGTAACACGTTTAAACCCCATTGGCAAGGCTAGAATAAACAATCAGGACGTTGAAGCACGCTGCCCAGGCCAATTTGTTGACCCACAACAAAATGTGGAGGTGGTGAAAGTATTTAAAACTTATGTAATTGTTAAACCAATAAACTAATTTTTTATGGAAAACTTCGGAACACTCGGACTCATTGGGGTCATCGTAGTACTTTTTTTCCTGTTCCTTTATTATGTGCCCATTCTGCTGTGGTTCTCCGCACTTGTAACGGGCGTAAAAACCTCTTTGCTGCAGTTGATACTGATGCGCATACGTAAAGTGCCGCCAACAGTAATTGTGCGTGCCATGATTGAGGCTCATAAAGCAGGCCTTCACAACATAAAACGCGATGAACTGGAAGCTCACTACCTGGCGGGTGGCCACATCGAAAAAGTAGTGCATGCGCTTGTGTCGGCATCAAAAGCAAATATTGACCTATCGTTTCAGATGGCAACAGCCATTGACCTGGCAGGACGTGATGTATTCGAAGCCGTTCAGATGTCGGTTAACCCAAAAGTAATTGACACACCACCTGTAGCAGCCGTTGCAAAGGATGGTATCCAGCTTATTACAAAAGCACGCGTAACAGTGCGCGCCAACATCAAGCAGCTGGTGGGTGGAGCCGGTGAAGAGACTGTTCTTGCCCGTGTAGGTGAAGGTATTGTCTCCTCAATTGGTTCGTCGAGTTCACACAAAGCAGTGCTCGAGAATCCCGATTCAATCTCAAAAGTTGTTCTGGGCAAAGGACTTGATGCAGGTACAGCATTTGAAATCCTTTCCATTGATATCGCTGACATTGATATAGGTAAAAACATTGGTGCTGAGCTTCAAATTGACCAGGCCGATGCAGACAAAAACATTGCCCAGGCTAAAGCAGAGGAACGTCGTGCCATGGCAGTGGCAGAAGAGCAGGAGATGAAAGCAAAAGCGCAGGAAGCCCGTGCTAAAGTGATTCTTGCCGAAGCAGAAATACCCCTTGCTATTGCCGACGCATTCAGAAATGGTAATTTAGGAGTAATGGACTATGTGAAGTATAAAAACATAGAGGCAGACACAGCCATGCGCGATACACTATCAAAATCATCGCAAGGCTCCAAAAAAGAGAATGACAATAAGTAGTCATGTTTATAAGTTTTTAAAAGCCGCCTTTAAAGTTGATAGGCGGCTTTTTTGTTTTTGCCCCTCTCCCTATAAAATTAATGAGTTTGCGCACTGTAAACTCAGTCTGAAATATAAAAAGGTTTTGCGTTGGTGGATTATTGACCTTATTGGAGCCTTATCAGTCATGTTGTTGCCTAAAAACATCAATGCGGTGGGCTCAAAAAAATGCGAAAAGGAAACAAATTCAGAAAGTGGTTTGTTATCAAAACAATGTAACCTCATTCACTTGACCTGAAAAATGTTTATCACCATTGAACCCATAAAAGAGCTGGAACCTTTTATTTCCTATTATTATATAATGGAAAAGAGAGTTGACGACCTCACGCTCCAGGAACCCGAATTGCTTATGCCATCAGGTACTTCTATCATGGGTTTTCATTACAGTGGCAACTGGGTATGTAAGATTAAAAACAATACTTCAGACAAAATTACATTGCCGGACTTTTATACCGTTGGACAGCAAACAGTAAGCTATACTTTAACCATCTCACAGACTACAACAGGCATTATTGGTGCAACTTTAAAACCTTCTGCACTTTGGCATTGGCTGAAAAAACCGGTTGCCTTTTTAGTAAACAAAGCTGTTCCTGGCCAGTTCCTTTTTGGTGAACGATTTAGCAGCATTGCCAATACCTTTAAAAACAGCAGGAATCACGAACAACGAATAGAACTCCTGAACACATTTTACATGAACCTAGTTGCACAATCAGATTATAAATCAGGACTAGTTGAAGTTGCACTTGATGAAATTTTTAAGAACAATGGTTGTGTCAACATCCAGCAACTGCTTTCTAGAACCGGGTTCAAGGAGCGTTCTCTTCAAAAAGCCTTTAAAAACCAGGTGGGCATAAGCCCAATGCAATATGCACGCATCATCCGGTTCAACAACATCTTTGTTGAGATATCTAAAAAGAATGATGAGCATGACCTGTCGTTCCTTTCACTTTTTTACAATTATTACGACGCTTCCCATTTAAATAAAGATTTCAAGAACTATTGTGGAGAAGCCCCTTCAACATTCCTGATTGAAAAATTCAGGCTGCTGCATGAACTTGTAAAGGATAAGCCCTATTTAATCCCGGTACAGCATTAGTCGTCTGAATTATTTTATTCGGTTTTTTACAACTGCTTTTTTATTTGGCTCCATAAATTTGGTAATATTCCAGATAGGAATCAGATAAATGATCCAACATTGAAAATTCTCAAATAGATAAAAGCGTTTGGTTTTAGGATTGCTTTGTCCTGATTGAGTTTTACCAAATGAAACTAAAACTTTAAACGAGAATAAAAATGAGAACAAAAATCAAAATCCTCCTATTTTTATCTTTGACGTTATGGTCGTGCAGTAAGGAAGACCATGTCACTAAAGAAGCCGACTTATCCGAACCTGTTGGAGAGCTCTATATTAATTTCCTCAATCAACAACTATTGGTTAATCTGGAAACCAAAGTAATTCAGCCAGATGCATCAAAATCGTATAACCATGTGACCGAATCCAATGAAACTATTTTCATTGCCGACCGGGTTAATAACATTGTCAGGGCTTATGGTAAATCAAATAACGACCATAAATGGACCTTTACACCGGATGAGGGGGAAAATGAGCAAGTCCGGCTCGTCAATTCAAAAGTGCATTACGACAGCCAAACAAACAGTGTGTTTTTGCATTATCAGATTCTCAATACGACCAACTATACTACGACTTATAAAACAGTCAGGCTTTCTGCGGAAACAGGTCATCCTCAATTAACTCTTTCGCCAGATCGCGAAACCCACTACCACACCACTTTAGGTAATAACTATGTCTATCTTGATCGTCAAGGTACCAACAACGCAACGTGGATGCTAAATAAACTTAACAGCGCGCTATTTACAGACCACACTTCTGTTTCAATAAGTAGTTTTCCCCTGTACCTAACAACTCATAATAATAGTATTGTTGTTGTATATGCCAATGGCGATATAATTGCATACAATGATGCACTGGCACAAGTTTGGGTTTTACAAATTGACGACATTATTAATATCCATATAGTCAGAGACAAAGAACGGTTGTATGTATCTTCCAGAAATAACAATGTAACCGAAGTAGACTTAACAACCGGGGAAAGCATTTTCAGTGCCGACACAGATTATGACCGGGCAATTCCTCTAGGTGCCGATACCAATGGTATCTTCTGGATTGATGCAAATGACAATGGCATCTCGGTAAAAAAAGCCAACCGTGATGGCTCTTCTGCCTGGAGCACAACTATTGACAGTAACCTTACTCCTGAAAACACTTTCACCATGAAAGGTATAGATTTAACAAATCACCTCTTAGTTGTTGTGGCACACGAAAACAGCGATGAAAATTATACCACAGACATATATTTAATTCAGAAAAACAATGGCAAAGAAATCTGGAAGAAGCGCAGTGAATCAATGAACTATATCATTCAAAACGTTCTAGTAAAAACTGCAAACAACTTCTATTACTCAAATTAATTGCGATGGAACATTTACCATAAAAATAATACTAAGATGAAAACCAAGCATTACATATTCATCCTTATAATGGGACTTCTTATAAGTTGTTCAAAGGATGATGACCCACAACCTGAAATGGGCTGGTTTCCCGCAAAAATCACTAAAACTGACTACCTGACAGCAAGTGACAGCAGAACTATAAATCTTGAATACAACACCCTAAACCAGATAGGAAAAATTGAAATAACCCGAACTGAAACAGGGGTTAAAGATGTTTTTAATGTGTCATACAATTCGGTCAACCAGGTTGAAACCGTGCAATACTCGAGCACAGATCCATCTTCTGAAGGAATACGCACATACACTTTCAATTATGAAAGTGGGATACTTGTTTCGTGGGATACCGAAACAGTAGCACACAATGGTAGCATCATTGGAAGTGGTTTCAGACCTGTTGATTATGCTCATCCAACATATACAATTGAAGGCCGGGAGATTGACATCGATTTATACAACAATATCTCGAGAATGAAAGGATACATTAACACCGCATCAGGTTATTTGTTTGTAGAGAAATTTATTCACAGACGAGCAGAAGCAGGCGTTTTTGCCGATGTTGAGCCAAAGGTGCCACTTCAAATACTATTTACAGTGCAATTATGGATGGGCATTGACTTATATGCATTTAGCCAATATGAAATAAGCCATTTGCAACTCCCATTGGAAACTATCAGGAACCAGGATGGGCAAATTGCATCTGTTTTAACTACTAGTGGCAATATTATGTATGCCAAATATGAGTATGAATATGAAAGGAGGGAAAAATAAAACAAGTAATTTAATAGGTATCTATGACAATGAATCTTCTCTATTCGTGTGATACTATTATACCTTTAATCTGATTCACAAAAATATTCAAAACCAAAATGTGAATATAGCAAGACAATTAACTTATTCAGGATAGCCTTGAACTGTGATTATGGGATGGCATGTTGATTGAAACATCAGGCTGTGCAGCGTTGCCCGATTGATTGTTCTCAACCAACCTTATAAACAGTTGCAATGCCATAATTTCCACAACCGGACATTGCAAATGCCGGAACACAAAAAAATATTTCAACAAATTATAGAAATTTTTAAAGGGGGCTCTAGGTCCCCTTTTTAATTGACCATCAAACACAAGAAAGAGACACAACACCTCAGCAGAAAAAACAATTGCAGATTTTAGAAAAAATTGTTTTGGAGTTCTCATTCTATTTTATACATTTGCACTCGCAATCGCACAGCGACTGCAAAGTTCTTAAGGTGATGGAGAGATGGGTGAGTGGCTGAAACCAGCAGTTTGCTAAACTGCCGTACGGGTAACCGTACCGGGGGTTCGAATCCCCCTCTCTCCGCTCTGAAGACAACTTCGGGGTGTAGCGCAGTCCGGTAGCGCACCTGGTTTGGGACCAGGGGGTCCCAGGTTCGAATCCTGGTACCCCGACAAAAGGGGAAGCAACCCCAATCAAAACCCTGCAAATCGTATGATTTGCAGGGTTTTTTGTTTTTTGTGATTTAATTCAAATTGATTATTTAGAATTTCATCCCAAACTCTATAAATAACCTCGCCACAATGTCAAATCACATGAAAAAACTTACAATTTGGTTGTTACTTCTAGCATCAATGGCAAGTTGCACCACAGCTCCAGTTGAAATATTCGATTTAGAGGCGTTTTGCATCTATACAATCGAAACCTATAAACGGGATAACAAAAAAGCAGCGCTGGAACTTAGACTGACAAAAAAAGAATCAATCTCATTGTTAAAATCGATGCAGTTGAATAGCGAACTAAGGAAGCAGCGATTAGCTGCGGTTGAAGAGCAAGATAAAGCTGGTTACTTTAGCAAAGATAGATTAGAACAACTATACATTGGTTTTCGATCTATTGAAGACAGGGATTTCTGGAGGCACTGCACAATTGATGGGTATGAATACTTGGAAACAGAAACATGGTTTGGCTATGAAATGGCTGAGCCCATCGTAATACTAAGACATGGAGACTATACCACTCGGTTCAAAATTGGAGAGATAATAAAGACACATAAAGGCTGGCGAATAATTGAAGGGCCAACATGGAAATAATGGTATTATTAGCATTTTTCGCAGATGAGCTACTATTGCGCTGACTCAATAGACATTAAACAAAGACTTAAAGCAATAGACTACCCTGCAATAAATAAGAATACGATTCCATTAAGTGCAAAAAACGGTTCATACCCACCCAGGGAAAACGGCCATATCCGTTCACTTTTTTATAAGTTAGCCATGAAAATACAAAATTAAATTAGTTTTTAGGTTTTCTCATTGTATCCCCTTTTAATTCAAACCGATAAGCCGTATGCACCATTCTATCGAGTATGGCATCAGCAGCGGTTGTGTTTGAGAGCATCACATCATACCAATCAGCAACAGCTAACTGACTCATAATTATAGTGGCTTTTCTTCCATGCCGGTCCTCTAAAAGCTCCATAAAATCTAATAACTGTTGGCCATCCATCACTTTTACACCAAAGTCGTCAATAATAAGTAAATCCATATTGGCCATTTTATCAAAGAACTTTGATAATGTGGCCTCTACCCGGTGTAAGGTTATTGTTTCAAAGAGTTTTTGGATATTGAAGTAGGCCACTTTATAACCCATTAAGCAGGCATGATAACCCAGTGCGGTACCCAGCCAACTCTTACCCGTTCCGGTGGCTCCGGTAATAAGGATAGGAGCTCCCTGCTTAAGATACTCGCCCGAGGCCATTTGCATTATTTTGCCGCGTTCAAGTCCGCGTGCTGCGTCAAAGTTTAATTCTTCAATGGTAACCTGGTAACGAAAACGGGCAGCTGAGATTAAGCGCGTATTGCGATTCTCTTTGCGTTGGTTTTTCTCTGCCTGTAAAAGCATTTGCAAGCCTTCATAGAAGGACAGTCCATCGATTTTGCGTGTTTCAAGAAGCGACGTCCAACACTGGGCCATCCCAGGCATTCTTAGACTCTTAAATTCATTTGCAATTTCATTCATTACACTTGTTTTTAAATGATTATTACTTGTTTATTTAAAATGGCTTTTACCCCTGACATTCTCATGGAAAGGAAACGCTTGTTGTGATTGGCTCATAGTAATCTCATAAATACCCCTGCATTTAGACTTTATCAAGCGATCAATGAAGGCGTAACGGTATCTTTGGTATAAAAGCGCAGTTTCACATGCCTTTTTAAACAAGTTTGGGTCTGTGGTGCGCTGTAGTTTAAGCAATCCGTCACAACCTCTGTAAAATGTTTCAACCGGAACATTGGCTGTTGCGAACATACATTCGAAGACCTGGCCAAGCTCAGTAAGGACTCTGTGCCCCCGGTTAATGTAATACTGAGGCGATCGTTCTCGGAAGGCCAGCGTGTTCGATGCCAGATGGCTCTTCTCAAGGGTGTATCCTCCCTGTTTGTAATCTCGGGGATGCACCGCAATACATTCGCCTTTGATATAAATTTTAACCAGATTCCGGGTGTAGATGACATGTGATTTTTCTCCGATATGGATATGCGGTACCGAGTAGTGGTGCTTGTCGCGCCCCAGATAGATGCAGCCGTTAAGTCCCACCTGCAAATCAGCATAATGACGCACTTCAAACTTATCTTGGGGAAGTGGCTGCAACTGGCTTTTTTCGGTGGCTAAAAAATGCTCTTCGCGCGTGTATGGATGTTGTTGCATACGCTTGCGATTATGGGCCAGCATTTTCTCTGCAATGGCGCAATTGAGCTCCTCCAGAGAAAAGAACGTCCTGTTGCGCAGTTGAGCATATACCCGGTTATAAACAATTTTTACATGATTCTCTACTAATCCTTTATCCTTTGGGCGCCTGGGACGGGCAGGGACTACAACACAACCATAGTGATTAGCCATGTCCTCCATGATGCGATTGATTTGTGGCTCATAGGGATCGGTTTTAGATACAGCTGCTTTTAGGTTATCGCTTACGATAATTTTGGGAACGCCGCCCAGCGCATGAAAGCAAGAGGTAAGTGCATGGATAAAATCCTCACTCTTTTGCGAAGGGACAGCCATGGCAAAACCATAGTCTGTAGCAGGCATACAAGCTACAAACACCTGTACTTTTATCACCTCTGCGGTCTTCCGGTCAATGTATTCCATAGTGTCTCCGGCAAAGTCAATAAAAAGTTTTTCGCCGGGCACATATAAATCCTTTAAGATCGAAGAAGGGTTCTTCCGCTTGGCTTTGGTATGTTGCCGAAAATAGTACCGAAACTGTGTCAGACTATATCCATTGGGATTTTCAACAAGATACTCTTCCCATAGGGTTTTAAGTGTTACGTGCTTCCTTTCTAACTCCCTTTCGTAGTAGGAAAGTTTTTCTTTTAACTCTTCGAAGCGATTATCAACATAGGCTGGATTGCCTCCTGTCATCCGATGCTGTAATACCGGGTCTTCGAGATTTAACAATTCACTAATGGGCAAATGGTCTCCTTTAGCACGTTTAATGTAACGATTGACCGTTTCCTTGTTTATTGAAAGTTCTGTGGCTATTTGGCGGTTAGAAACGCCATTTTGATGTAGCCGGAGCATTTGTTTTACTTTACTCATGTCTTTTATCTTTCCTGCCATGGCTTTAATATTTCTCTATACAATTTGTGCATAGAAAAATAGTGGCAAAAAAGTGAACGGGTATGCTCCGTTTCGGATTTTAAACCAAGTCGTTACAAACTTAAAATGGGTGGCAATGCTCCGTTTTTCTTCCAATTTTCTTTAGCCAGAGAAAGGCTGGGTGGCAATGCTCCGTTTTTTAAACCATTTTTGGCCGTTTTCAGCGTTTTTGAACGGCAATGCTCCGTTTTTTGACGCCTTTTAGACCATTTTTCAGACTTCGACTAAGCCGTTTTTTGGGTGGCTATGCTCCGTTTTATCCAGGAATTATAAGTTCTTCAGCTTCATCTAATATTGTCCACGTACCATTTTGCTTGGCAGTTGTAATGCATTCGTACCCGGCCCGTGTCATAAGTCCGGCATCAATGAGTTTTTGGATTTTCTGTTTGTTGATTTTGGACCAGGTGCTTTTAGGTTTTCGTCTACTAAAAAACTGGTGCGAAGTTTCCTCATCAATTTTTATTTTCTTGCTGTCTATCCAACCAAAACAAAGCGCAACATCAACTGCGTCACTCCAGGAAATAGATTGTTTTGACGAAGATTTTTTATAAAAGACAAGCCAAACAGCTTGCTTTGAAAGATGATTATTTTCTAACCATTTTCGCCACGCCGTAAGGCTTGTAGGATAAAAAATTTCTGTTTCGTTCATTCTTACTTTACAACTGTAGCTTCCAATTCTATTGTACAAGTCGCGAAAAGGCCTTTTACCTCGAACCCTGTAGTAGCCTGTTGTATGCCGTATTTATTAAGAAATGGAACATACACATCCATACATGTGGCAAAAAACTCGTTCATGTTTGTGGTGTAAATATTCAGTCTAACAATGTTTTTGAGTTCGTAGCCCGCTCCGGTAATAAGTTGCTCTAGATTTGCGATGATTTGAATGAGCTGGCTTCTCATATCAGCAGAACTTGGAACGCCGTCAGCGTCAATGGCCACTTGACCTGAACAGTATAGCGTTCCTTCTGGTTGCTTCACTTCTACAGCCTGTGCTGAATTTGTGTTTTTGCCCCAAGCCCATGGGTCGAATGTTGTAATTTTCATTTTACTATTGATTTAAATGTGAGATTCAAAGGTAAAATGCGGTTGTGACAACCCTATGTCAGGGGTCGAAAAGGGATTAGTAAAATTTGTCGAAATACTCTTGCAAGGTCATTCTATGTGGCTCAAATTTCTCAGTAAGGACATGCATTTTCGTGATTCTATCTAATCGAAAATACCTAAACTCCTTTCGTAACCGACACCAGGCAATGAGCAGCCAATTTTCGGTGGTGCTAATAATGGCAAATGGTTCAATGGTTCTTATGGAGGCTTCGTTGCCTTCGTTGGTATAGGCAATTTCTACCAGAAAAAAGTTGGTCAAAGCATTTTGAAGCTCAGAAATCACATTGCTGTTTCTCTCCCTGTTAATATTCAGCTCGAAACGGGTTCTGTCTGCCAATAAATTGGCTTTATCTTTTTCGAGTGGTCGTAAAACAGCCTTAACTTTGTCAATGGCCTCTGTGTAGTCCTTGATGAAAGAAGCGTCATTGTTCTTTAATACCAATTGTTCGGCCAGTATTAAAGCATTAGCTTGTTGTTCTGTGAACATTACCGGTGGAATTTTGTAACCTTCCATTAAAGCATATCCTTTTCCTTCTTCTGTAAGGATTGGAACACCGGCTTGTTCAAGCGCTTTTATGTCTCGATAAATTGTTCTGATACTTACATTGAACTTTTCGGCAAGAGCGGTTGCTGTCAAAAGACGTTTTGTTTGCAATTGCGTTAAAATTGCAGTCAGTCGTGAAAGTCGTTTTGTATCGTTATGGTTCATTTTCTTGTCTGACGGATGATTCAACCAATGCCACTTAAGGATTATGTAAACGAACGAGCGTTTTTGAGGTAAGCACGTGCGAGCTGCTATCTATTTATAGCCCCCCATCCGAAACCCTGAGCGGGCTTAGCGCTGATTACGCTCTAAAGCGCTTATGGCAAATATACGCTTTGCCACAGGCAGTTAATTTTTATCACTCTGTCTTATGTTGATCGTAAAATTTTTTCCATTTTCCTTCCCTTTGCTAACTCATCCACCAACTTATCCAAATACCTTATTTGCTTAGTAATGTGATTGTCAATCTCTTCTATCCGATAGCCACAAATTACACCTGTTATAAGGTGTGCATTCTGATTTAGTTTGGCATTCTTAAAGAAGGTTTCAAAAGTTACATTCTCATCAACCAATTCATGTAGTTTCTTTTCATCAAACCCAGTTAGCCACTCTATTACATGATGTAACTCTTCAACCGACCTGCCTTTGCGTTCAACTTTTGCAATATAGTGGGGATAAACAGATGCAAACGTCATTTTGGACATTCGTTCATTATGTTCAGGTGTGGTTTTCATATCTCAACTTTTTTAAACCATTTTTGTGCAGAAGGTCGTCTGTGTGGGCAACCAGGCCAGCAACAGGGTTTTCGTTTACCCTCTTTTAATTCCGCAATCATGCGATGAATATGTTCGGCTCTCGTTTCTGATTTTTTGACTATGGTAATCCAGCAAATCCATTCATTGCGTTGAATAGGCGTTAGGTTATTCCACCTTTCAAGTATATCCGCATCAGCTATCAGTACTTTTTCAATATAGTTGGGTACTTCATGCAACGCGCCGGGCAAAACACTCTTCTCCATACTTTTTGCATCTTCATCGATTCGAAACTTAACTATTTTAATTATCAGAGGTAAAGGCAAAGGTTTGTCAACAGGAAATTGAATTGCACCTTTTGAAGTTTTGTAGCTTTCCAACTCCTTTTTGAAGTGAATAATAGGCCCAGGAGTTGGATAAAAACCGATATGCTCTTTATTTAAAGCATAATACACCAAAATCTTGTTTTGACGAAATGCAGGCATTCCGTAACTAATTGTTTCATTGGCCATGGGAGCAGCTTGCTTTATGGCCAGCCGAAGATGTTCAAGTATTATCTGAGCCTCTGCTGGTTGGGCAGCGTGGTACGCATCTATGCTTTTGTATTTTATGTTGCTCTTGTTCATATACCATCGTTATATAAAACTGCCTTTCACCTATCTCCTTTTACCTGATTGCCAGTATGGTATTTCAATTATTACAAGATAAAAAGCAGATTTCAATTTTCAAATAATCTACCCCTCATGCCATCTACACACGGTTCCCTTTTACTCCGGGCACAATAATGGAGGACTGACAGGCAACGTGAATTTAACCTCACATCCTTTACCCAACTCGCTCTCCACCCATATTTTGCCACCATGCATCTCCACAAACTTTTTGCATAGCAATATGCCAAAGCCTGTTCCTTTTTCGTTGGAAGTTCCCCGAGTTGAATAGAGCTTTGTCATGTCAAAGAGCTTTGGGATAACTTCAGGAGCTATTCCAACGCCATTGTCTGAAACTGAAATGGTAACATTTGATAGATTTTTCTCGGCAGACACATGGATTTGACCACCACTATTTGTGAATTTTACAGCATTTGAAACTAAATTTCGCAAGATGGTATTCAACATATCAACGTCGGCAAAAACGATTGTTTTTTCTGAGTCGCCAATATTAATTGATATATTCTTGCTATCAGCACTTGGTTTCAACAAATCAAAAACTCTGGCAAAACTTAACTTTAAATTGAATTCTCTGGGTTCAAAAGGTATTGCACCCGATTGTGAACGTGCCCATAACAGAATATCTTCTAATAGATGGAATGCACTTATTGCCGAGTGATTTACCACAGTAATCTGTTCTTCAATTTTATCTAAATCATAATGTCGTAAGTTGGCTGTTAAAAGCTCCAAGTAGCCAAGTATTGAGTTAAAGGGACAGATTAAATCGTGCGCCAGAATCGACATAAGAATATCTTTATCGGCGTTTAATCGTTGTAGTTCGGCATTCTTGAGTTTTATCTCCTCCTCGGTCTGTTTACGCAGGGTAATATCGTCTAAAGTGCCGGTCCATATAATATCCTGATTATCCAGTACGCGAGGTATTGATTTAAAATGTATCCAAATTATGGTGTCATTAATTAAAAAGCGACCTTCCCACACAAATGGAATAATTTTCAAATTAGCCTCCACATTGGCTTTAGCAAAATCTGATTTGTCGGCTTCAAAAATTAAATCGCTGATAATACCGGGATTTACTTTAAAGACAGACCTGTCCAAATGGAGTATTTCAAAAAAACGATCATTTGCAAATTCCACAACATAAGGCACTTCTTTCGAACCATACCATTTATCTTCAATTAAAGATACATCATGGAAAACTCTCAAGCGGTACACCCCAGAAGGCAGGGCTTTTGCCAAATCATCGTATAACCCAATCTCCAAGCTATTATTTGATTGTTCTTTGGCGCTATCTTGTTTACACATCTTTAAGCAATTAAATACTATAAAAAGCAATTTACGTTTGCATATTTAGTAGCACACTACAATATAAAAAATCCTTTTTACTAATGGAATAAATTTTCCAACTAAGAGCTGTTTTACAAGTTTGTGGCTAACATAATGTAATTGTGCGGCCGGTATCAAACTCCATTTTGGATGCCCGCTATTTGTGTTGAGCTGAAAGGGCTTTTCTTCATCTGTTTTACGTTT
Source organism: Alkaliflexus imshenetskii DSM 15055 (assembly GCF_000517065.1). Taxonomy (GTDB): domain Bacteria; phylum Bacteroidota; class Bacteroidia; order Bacteroidales; family Marinilabiliaceae; genus Alkaliflexus; species Alkaliflexus imshenetskii. The sequence goes on from NZ_KI912105.1 coordinate 840,914, forward strand.
GTTAAAAGTTATACATTTCTGTCTGCTTTTAAAACGTGCTGTTTTTTTGTGAGCTTATAGTAACTGTTTAGATTTAATTTAAAAACATGATTTAGATGCAAAGAGTGTTAGATTTTAGACAGATAGAGTAGTTTAGAAAGATGCTTAGTTTATCTTATTTTCTGTTTTATCTTGTCAATCAGTCTAAATATCTAATCATTATTGTCCGGTAAAAAACAAACCTTCTTTTAAGTGCTCTAGCCGCATGGGCTTTTACTTTTTTTCTATCACAGATATCCAACACACAAATCTAACGGTAAACAAAAAATGCCGCCGCTGCAAGTAATTTCCTAAAAATCAATTTTATTGTCTGAAATTCCTTGAGACGGAAAGAAATCCCCATTTAAGCTTAAAACTCTCTGAAGCTTCATGATACAACTTTTAAACAAGCTCTAAAATACATCTGTTAAAAAGACTACTAACCTGCCATTTTTTTATAGCGTGTATCGTGTTTGGATAATTCATTTACCAATCCATTAAAAATTAATCCGTGAAGTGGCAAAACTAAATACCAGTATAGCCTTCCTTTTAATCCTAATGGTCGGAATGATGCAGTTTGAATTAGAATATTATCCTGAATCTTAAATTCTAACCAAGCCTCACCGGGTAATTTCATTTCAGCAAATAAAACCAATCGCTTTTCATCTTTATTGGCATAGAGAACACGCCAAAAATCGAGCGTATCTCCGGCATGAATCTGTTTCAGATTTGTTCTGCCGCGGTTTAGACCTACTCCCCCAAAAACCTTATCAATAAATCCTCTGAGTTCCCATAACCAATTGGCGTAATACCAACCTGTATCACCTCCAATTTTCCAGATTCGCTCGATACACTCGTCTGGATTTGTCACTTCTTTTCTCCGAACATCCTTAAAACAGCCAAATTCGGGCACTTTAATGTAATCCGATATTTTGTAATCTAACCTCCCGCTTACGGTTGAATCTTTCCAACTCGAGACAATCTCGTTTTGTTCAATTTTATTAAAAGCTCTTTGGATGCTCTCTTTATAGGATATTGGCTTAATTTGAAGCAGCTTATTGATCTCATCATCATTTGCAATTACTTCCACCTTCATGCTATCAACCAATGAGATAGCAAGCTTATATGATGTAGATGTAATAAAATACAACCAGTAAGATGATATTTTGGGTGACATAACAGGAACAGTCCATATCCTCCTTTTAAGCCCGCGTGCCTGGGCAAATTTTAACAACATCTCCTTGTAAGTTAGTATCTCATCACCTGCGATGTCATAACTCTTATTGTATGCGTTAACATTTCCCAATATCCCAGTTAATATATCAATCACATCAGAAATCGCAATTGGCTGACATTTGGTATTTAACCATTTGGGCGCAATCATAATGGGTAATTTTTCTACCAAATCGCGAATGATTTCAAAAGAGGCGCTTCCTGACCCAATTATGATTCCGGCCCGCAAAGTTGTAAGCGCAAACTTCCCTTTGCTTAGCTCTATTTCAACGGTTTTCCTTGAATTCAGGTGTTTTGATAAAGTCTCCGAGTTTACTATTCCGCTCAAATAAATTACTTGCTTAACATTGGTTTTATTAAGGGCTTCCCTAAAATTAATCGCAGACTGCTTTTCCAATTCACTATAGTTTTTTGAACTAGACATTGAATGCACTAAATAATAGGCAAAATCAATATCTGGTGGAATCGCATTAAGGGTTTCCTTCTTGGTTAAGTCGATTTCGATGACTTGAATCTTGTCTTTAATGGAATCATCAACGTAGAACTTGTTTTTATCTCTGACACAACAGATTATATGGCAACCTCTTTCTACTAATATAGGTAATAATCTCTTTCCAATGTATCCTGTCGCACCTGTAAGTAAAACTTTCATAACACAATAGTAGTTTGTAATTCAACACATTAACAATACGCAAAATCGTCGTATATGGGCAATTCCCTTGTCCACTATTATAAAATCGGATGCGGAGCAGCATGCATCAAAACAGCAATTCCTGCCATTGAGTGGGCCGCAGTTTTTAAAAGTTCAATGATAGTCCAATTCCGTTTCTGGTCATTGATAGATACAATTCATTCTGGTCGATAAACCAGTTTGTGCGTAAATCACTGTTATACGTATCGACTGCTTGTTTTGTTTTTCTATTAAAATTTTAGGTAATTGGCATGGAACCAACAAATAAACCTGCACCAATAGCAGCAAAATCCAGTAGGGTTTTCCACCACCTAACGCTGTCCCAGTAAGCCATCCAATCATAAAACCACCAACTCCGTCGATTATGGTTGCCATGGTATATGTTGAGTGTGCAGATTTCCTGTTACTACCCCATGTGTGCATACACTCTTTAGAAAGAGGCAACTCTCTGGGGCAAGTGCTTCACATGTTAGCCAAAAAGCAACCAGACATATCCACCTTCGATACACTCATTATAAAACTAATCAAAAAAAACAATTGTGCTTCTGAAAAACAAAAACGGGCACAGAGTAAGTAACTGTGCCCGTTTTAAAATTATCGGAGTCTACCTGATTATCGTCATCGGATTACAATTTCATCAACAAACAAAAAAGAAGGTAAGCCTTTGCCTCCATGCCATTCGGGCATTGCGTGCTCAGGCTTCACCAATACTTTCACGTAGCGGGCATTAACCGGATTAAAAGTCAACACATGCTCCTTTACGCCATCCTTGTCAGACTGTGCCATGGCAGGCAGCTTCATGTTGGCCACAGATGTAAAATCCCGACCATTATCTGACACCATCACCATGAACTCGCGCAAATCAAAAATCCAATCCCCTTTCACAACACAAGTCGAAACAGAAGTCTCACTTATTGCAGTTGTTTCTTTCAAGTCGATAACCACCTCCATGTCATTTCCTCTGAAAGCAATCCATCGGCCAGTGCGGTAATTTGAGTTCCCTCTGAGACCATCCACCAAGGTGGAAATTCCCTCATATCTATACTGCTCATTTACCGGTTGTAGAGCTGTTATGGGTTTTGTGGTGGCCTTGTTAAAAATCACGTTTTCAGAAAACACGCGACTCTCCTCTCCCCTATAGTATGTGATTGCCTTGAGAACTGCATCACTGCTAATTTTAATAACCCCATCAAATCTGGACGAATTTCTATTCGGGGTTGAGCCATCCAATGTGTAATAAATGTGGTCGTTGGCCAGAGTCTCCAGAACCACTTCAATGGTTCCCTCTTCAGCATTGGGAGTGAATTCAGCCCTTACATCAAAGAGGTGTTTGGCATAATTATATCCCAAAGCCTGATAAACCTTAATAAGCGCAGGCAGACGGGTCAGAAAATCATCATAATTCTTTTTATCGGATTGCATCCACTGCACTTCGCTCAGAGCGGCCATTCGCGGTAACACCATAAACTGAACGTGCGAAAACAGCGGCACATACTCCGTCCACAAGTTGGCCTGCACGCCAATAATGTGCTTTTGTTGCGCTTCATTAAGCACTGCAGGCACCGGCTCCAATTCATACACTCGCGATACCGGGTTGTAACCGCCAATGGCCAGCGGATCGCGCTCCACATCGGTAGATTGATAATAATCAAAATAGAGATGCGAGTTTGGTGTCATAACCACATCGTGCCCCAGCTGTGCTGCTTCAATACCGCCAGCCATCCCGCGCCATGACATCACAGTGGCATTGGGAGCCAATCCCCCTTCCAGAATCTCATCCCAGCCAATCATGCGTCGTCCGCGGTCGTTGATTACCTTCTCGGCAAAACTGATAAAATAGCTTTGCAAGCGCTCCTCGGCTGTATGCGCTTCATCGGCAACCAGTCCCAACTCATTAATACGCGCCTGGCATTTAGGACATTGCTCCCATCTTACCTTCGGACATTCATCACCGCCGATGTGAATAAACTCCGATGGAAAAAGATCCATCACCTCAGTGAGCACATCTTTTACAAACTCATACGTTTTATCGTTGCCAGCGCACAACACATCATCGGAAATGCCCCATTGTGTCCAAACTTCGTATGGACCACCGGTGCAACCCAATTCCGGATAAGCAGCAAGTGCCGCCAACATATGTCCCGGCATATCAATTTCAGGAATCACATTGATATAGCGTTTCGTAGCATAATCAATCACTTCCTTTATCTCCTTCTGCGTATAGAAGCCACCATAGGGTTTACCGTCGTACTGCCCACTGTTACGGCCAATAACCGTCTCTTTGCGTTGTGAGCCAATCTCAGTAAGACGGGGATATTTCTTAATTTCTATGCGCCATCCCTGGTCTTCGGTCAAATGCCAGTGAAACGTATTAATGTTGTGTAGCACCAGCATATCAATAAAGGTTTTAACCTCATCAACAGAAAACATGTGCCGCGCCACATCCAGCATCATTCCGCGATACGAGAAGCGTGGCGCATCATTAATCACCACAGCAGGAAATGTGACAAACCCGGCACCGCTCATTGGCATTGATTTGCGCAGCGTTTGAATACCATAAAACACGCCCGCCTCGCTGGCACCGGTAATGGTAATGGTACCGCGCGACACCTCAATACGGTATGCCTCCGGATTATCAGAAACCAACCCCACTTGCAACACAATGGCATTGCCCGAAGGCTTGCCCGTGCGCATGCGCAGTTTAAAGCCGGTATACTGTTCAATATACTCCGACAGAAATTCAGCATTCTGCCGCATTCTGGCATTGTCAGCAGCATAAAAAATACTGCTTTTAGCGTTCAACACAAAAGGACTTCCCCCTTGCGCCTTAATTTCGTATGGTAGCGGAACCACATGATAATCGGCATTGCCCTGAGCCTCCAAGCGAGAAGCCAAACAGACAAAAACAACTAACAACGCCGACAAAGCAAATAACTTCTTCATATACTGTAAATTTGGTTATTACGTATGAATTGCGCAGATGTAATGTAAAAAAATCATCCATCACAAAGCTAACAAAACAAATAAGTAATACATAATAATCGCATAAACTTTTGCAAAAATATCACAAAAGATGTTGCCGTAAAAACTTCTATCCATTTTTGGGGCGTGCCCCGCTGAGGCGGGTCGGGCTTTCCGCTAAAACTCCGCTCCCTTCCATCCCACCGTCCTAACACAGGATGCGGGGTTTCCGCTTCAATCCCTCACGCAGGGCAAAAGCTGGTCGACACTCTCTAAAATTATCTGCTTAAGAAGAACTGTTGCATAAAGGATAATAACTTTCAAAAGCTGACAATTGAAGGTTAAAAATTTAAAGTTACCTTCGCAAACTGCGTTCCCACACTGGTATTAAACGCACACCTAAACACTAACCCGCTCACTTCAAGAAAATTAACACATCATGCAAGGATACATACAACTATATACCGGCAACGGTAAAGGAAAAAGCACTGCCGCTTTCGGACTATCATTGCGCGCCGTTGGCGCCGGAAAAAAAGTATATTTCGCCCAATTTGTAAAAGGAAAGACCTATGCCGAAATAGAAGCCGTAAATAAGTTTCTGCCGGCCATCACCATCAAACAATACGGAAGAGGCTGTTTCATAAAAAATGCACCGGTGCCCGAAGATATTGAAGCTGCACAAAACGGACTAAAAGAGGTGGCCGAAATCATTCGCTCAGGTGCGTATGACATTGTAGTGCTCGACGAGGCCAACATTGCCCTATACTACAAACTCTTCACCAGTGCCGAACTCATTGAAGTGATAAAGCATAAACGTCCCGAAACAGAAATCATCATCACAGGTCGCTATGCTCCGCAGGAAATTATCGACCTAGCCGACCTCGTGACTGAGATGAAAGAGGTTAAGCACTACTACCACAATGGCGTTGAAGCCCGAAAAGGAATTGAGTTTTAACCGCAACCAAAGGGTCTCCGCGTGAGACCCTTAATTTCTTGCCGTTAGCCGCTCAATCTCGCGGAGGTTGTCCATCTTTTTCTTGGCCAGAAAACTGTGTATATCACCCAAATGCTCCTTCACGCGCTGGTTACCAAACTCATACACCTTCTCGGCCAGTCCATCGAGGAAATCGCGGTCGTGCGAAACCAGGATAAGTGTACCATCATAATCCTTCAGCGCACTCTTCAGGATGTCTTTGGTTTTGATGTCCAAATGGTTGGTTGGTTCATCCAGAATAAGCAAATTAACAGGCTCGAGCAGCAGTTTAATCATGGCCAGTCGGGTTCTCTCTCCACCCGAGAGCACCTTCACCTTTTTCGAAATATTGTCGCCACTAAACATAAAGGCGCCCAATATATCCTTGATTTTTGTGCGGATATCTCCTTTTGCGACATCGTCGATGGTCTGAAAAACGGTGAGTTCTTCATCAAGCATAGAGGCCTGATTCTGGGCAAAGTATCCGATTTGCACATTGTGGCCCACGGTGAGTGAACCACCAAAATCAGTCTCGCCCATAATACATTTAACCAGTGTTGACTTACCCTCTCCGTTACGACCTACAAAGGCCACTCGTTCACCTCGTTTAATGGTAAGTGAAGCCTCCGTAAAGACCAGATGCTCGTCATACTGTTTTGAAACTCCCTCCAGAATCACCGGATAGGAGCCTGCACGCGGCGATGGTGGAAATTTCAGCCGAAGCGCCGAGGTGTCTTCCTCATCAACCTCAACAATTTCGAGTTTCTCGAGCATGCGCACGCGACTCTGAACCTGGTTGGTCTTGGAGTAAGTACCTTTAAAACGTTCGATAAACTCCTTATTATCGGCAATCATCTTTTGTTGCTCTTCAAACTGCTTTTGCTGCTGGTCGCGCCTCTCCTGACGAAGTTCAAGATACTTGGTATAGTTAACTTTATAATCGTAGATACGTCCCATGGTCACCTCAATGGTTCGTGTGGTGATGTTATCCACAAAAGCCCGGTCGTGCGATATGACCATCACAGCCTTGGCACTGGTAATTAGAAAATCTTCGAGCCATTGGATAGACTCAATATCCAAATGGTTGGTAGGCTCATCAAGCAGAATCAAATCGGGACTTTGGAGTAGAATTTTTGCCAGCTCAATGCGCATACGCCACCCACCGCTAAACTCAGAGGTAGATCGCTGAAAATCGTGACGCTTAAAGCCCAGCCCCAACAATATTTTCTCCACCTCAGCCTCATAATTCACCTGCTCAATGCTGTAAAATTTCTCACTTAAAGTAGACACGCGCTCAATAAGCTCATAGTATTCCTCCGACTCATAATCGGTACGTGTAGCGAGTTGCGCGTTGATATCTTCAATTTCGGACTGCATTTGATGGATATGGGCAAAAGCCTGGGCCGTTTCTTCAAACACTGTGCGATTGTCTTCAGTCATCAGGTGCTGCGGCAGGTAGGCAATAACCGTGTCTTTGGGGGCTGACACCCGTCCGGCAGAAGGCTCACGTTCGCCGGCTAAAATCTTCAGCAATGTGGATTTGCCTGCACCATTCTTACCCATAAGGGCAATGCGATCCTTCTCGTTAATTGCAAATGATATGTTCTTAAAAAGCGTAGTACCGCCAAACTCAACCGTCAATCCGTCAACTGAAATCATCTATATCTTTGTAAAAAAATGAGCGGCAAAGATATACAAGAATCAACGATGTATGAAATTTAGATCAAACATTTAATACATATTCACAAGAGATGGGTTGCAGATACGCTCTTCATTCCATTAAGCGGTTGCAACAGTTGAATCAATTTCTTTTATTTTACTTTTACAGCTAAACTGAAAGACTGTTTAAATTAAAAGCATACTATGAGCAACCACGTCACCATTCCAGTTACCATCCTTACCGGGTTTCTGGGCTCTGGGAAAACCACACTGTTAAACCGACTCCTGGCTGCAAACCCCAATAAGCGTTTTGCCATCATCGAGAATGAAGTAGGTGAAATAAATATTGACAATAACCTCATACGCGAGAATAAAAATGCAGGTGTTTATGAACTCACCAATGGTTGTATTTGCTGTAGCATCAATGCCGATTTGGGCATTGCACTAAACAGCATCATTGTGTCAGGTGAAAGGTATGATCATCTGATTGTGGAAGCCACCGGCATTGCCTCACCCGTGGAGGTGATTCGCACCTTTTCCGAAGGCAGCAGGGTGAAAAAATATTTCAAACTGAACAGTGTCATTTGTCTGGTAGATGCCCGGAACTACCTGCAGCAGCTAACGCTTCATGAGGAGACCCGTCTGCAAACGGCCTGGTCTGATGTCATTCTCATCAACAAAACCGACCTGGCCACTGCAAATCAAACAGAAGAAATTGAATCAATTGTGACACAGATAAATCCTTTTGCGACCATTCTGAAAACGCAATATACGGATGCTCCAGAGATTGACCTGTTGGCCACAATGGATCTAAACCCACGAAAAACAGAACAAAGCATCCTTAGCTTCCAGGCACTAAAGCCAGTGCAAAAGAACAATGTTCACAACATCCAAACAATAGGCATCCATCTATCGGGCAGTTTTGAGCAGAACAAAATTGCATGGTGGCTCGACGGATTTCTATTTACCAACGCACGTAATGTACTACGCATTAAGGGCATACTAAGCATCACAGACATTCCGCACAGGCTGATAATTCAATCCACCGGCGGAACAGAATATCAGGTTGAAAAAGGTTCAGAATGGGAAAATGAAGAGCTCAGATTTAGCAAAATTGTAATCATTGGAACCAATCTCGATGCCGACCAAATAAAAGAAAATATTCAGGCACTTGTAAAAAAAACTTAAAATTATCGAATCCGTTTCGGACAATTCACTAAATTGGAGCATGGTAAACCTGCAGGTTAGCAACTGCATAAGATTACAGCCCAAAATATGCCCCAAACCGAAAGCGAACACCTCAAAAACCTGAATGACAAATCCAAATGGATTAAAATCCTGGTTGATATGCGAAAAACAACAATCGCAATAGCTGCAGGCTTGACAACATTCGTCCTCTCCCATCTTGGAATATCGGTTGATGTGGGACTTGTTACCATCACACTACCCTGGGCACTGCTTTTTGCCATAGTGACTGCATTTGCTTTGGGTCCAAAATATGCATTGATAATTGCGTTTTCGGGTGGTGCCCTCTATCCTTTTCTCATTTGGCCATCCAACGGATACGCCAACATCCTGAATGTATTACTGCTGACAGCATTCATAGTAATGGTTGGTGCATCCGGATTTTACAAAACCTTTCGGCAAAGCAAGGATGTATTCAGGCGCGTGGTGGTCATATATGCCATTTATGTTGTATTAATCACAGTCTCATATCTTTTTGTTTTCAACCATCTGCTGAATCTAAACCCACCATTCTGGAGCGACAAAACCATAAACCGGCTCCCGCAGAGTATTCTGGCCTCCTTCGCAATCAAAGATGCCATCAATGCACTTTTTCTTCTGGTAACATCTTCCATTTGTATTGCATTGCCATCCATCAGAAAATTATTGGGACTACCTTATCAGCACACCAAAAGACACAATCACAAAGTTGTGATATATACATCGTTAACAGCATTGCTTATCTGGACAATATTTGTGGGACTGGATTATGCCATGTTAAAAGTTAATGGCTGGTATTTTAAACCCTATTTCTCACTGGCCTTTTGGGTTTTACTTTTTAGCGGCATTATTGTGGCCCGCGTGCTCATCTGGTTTGTCGAACGAAAAAACGAGGTGGAAGAGGAGTTGGTGATTGCCAAAAATAAGGCCGAAGAGAGTGATCGTTTGAAATCTGCTTTTTTGGCCAACCTGTCGCACGAGATACGAACGCCTATGAACTCCATCATTGGGTTTACCGACTTAATCAATTCGCAGGATTTGGATAAAGAACAACAAGCCTACTATATCAGTATCATAGAGAAAAGTGGTTTGCACTTGTTATCACTTATCAACGACATAATAGAAGTATCGCGCATCGAAAGCGGGCAGATAAAAATCAACGCCAACATCGTTAACCTTAAAGTCTTGCTGGAGGAGATTCACAACAGCATGCGCATTAATATACCATCCGGCAAAAAGATTGAACTCATCAGGGCATGCGAAGTGCCGGCTAATCCGCCCGTTTTAGTTACAGATGAAGTAAAGCTGCGACAAATCATTATTAACCTCATTGGAAATGCCATCAAGTTCACCGATACAGGTTATGTGAAATTTGGATGCAGCATGAAACATGATGAGTTCCGCTTTTTTGTTGAAGATACCGGTGTTGGCATTGATAAAAAGCATCAAAAACTTATTTTTGAACGTTTCCGCCAGGTTGAAGGTGACAACACGATAAAAGCGGGAGGATCAGGACTGGGACTGGCCATTTCCAAAGCTTACGCCGAATTGCTGGGCGGTTTCATAACCCTCAGATCGGAACCGGGAAAAGGTTCCCGGTTTGAGGTGAGATTGCCACGCAAGGTGCATGAAGCGACGAATCAATAGAGTGGCGTCAGGTTTTCATACCTCACCTTCCAGCTGCCATCCGTCGGAAATCCATTGCGTCCTTGTGCATCCCTGAAAGTACACATCATGGCTACTGCCGTTAACAAACCGCCGTTGCCAGGGAGATATAGCGATAGATCCTCATCCTGATAATTATGCCCATTAAGCAGATAGCTGTTTTTCACCGTAACTTTCAATAGTAAATCCACAGCAAGTTCAGGTCTACCAAGCGCTGCTGCATTCATGGCAGCCATCGGAAAGTCCCAACCCCAGCATGTTTCCCAATGCCACTTTTGGAGTACAGCATCCAAAGAGTTGTTCAACACCCCGATATCCACCATCGGCGTTAATGGTAAAATTCCGTAAAGACCCAACACCATTGGGTGATCAGTGAGATAGCGTTGGTTGGTATATGAATCTGAAGCTGTTTCGGTAAAAAGATACAAACCGTTTTTTTGTGGCAATGGTGAGAGTTTGTCAATCACTTCCTGCCATTGTAGATTTGATGGTAAGCCCAGGTATTTGCGCCACTTTTGAGCAGTCACCAACCCCCAATGCCAGTAAGCCAACTCAAACGCCGGGTTGATGGTAACGGCCGGGTCGAACCGCTCCTGCGCAGGTATAAGTGCAGGACCTAACACATACCGATCGGCATCAGCATCAAAGCGGGCATAGGAAGCCATAAATTCGGCCGTTTCAAATACTAGAGGAGCATATTTCTCTAAGATATCGGCATCTCCGGATCGGGTTCTTTGAAGCAAATCGGCAAAATAGATGATGTGTGGTTGTTGCCAAATAAGGAAAACGCCAATGGAGCTTGGACTCTCTCTTCCGGAAGGGTCTATCATTTTTTGCCATCGCACCCCCTCATATCCCTGAAATTCGGCCGTCTCACGCGCCTCGTCAATAATCGAAAAATAGAAATCGAGCTGCGGCTCAATTAGAGCAGCCCTTTGCCAAAGCACGAAATGAATGCCGTGCCACCAGTGCATTTCGAGGTGAAATTTGCCATGCCAGCTATTGTAAGTCAATCCTGTTTCTTGAGGTGGATATGGCCCGGTGCACTGTATTTTGGTAAGGTATTGCGACAATACCACGCGCCGTTCCAACTCCAGAGCGCGTAAATCGGTGCTCTCCGAAAAATCAACGGCGCCACCACTCCGCCAAAACTCACTAAATGCAAGGGCATTATCAACTCGCACCTGCTCAAATTCAAATGATGATTTGACAGGCAAATCCGCCGAAAAAGCAATGCCGATAGAGAAGATATCGTTACTGGGCTGCGGCTTAACAACAAATTCGTGTTCAGAGGTTTGCTCTACAAAAGCAGCACCGCTCCATTGAGCATTGGCATAATATTGCGTTTCGTTTAGTGTTCGGTGTATCAAACAACTCGACTCATACCTTTCAGCGAGTTGGGAAAGATGCGCCTGCGGGCGGTCAAAATCGTAACCCGAATTAAACTTTTCATGTCGGGGGTATGGAAAATCCATCTTCACCGCAAGGCGACCAAGCAGTATCAATTCTGATTGAATCTGTACAGCCACACGATCCGAAAACTGATCACAAAGGGTTATGACATGCACCGGAATACCTTCTATCTCGAAATAACTGACAATCTCTCCCTTCCAGAGATTCAACTGTTGAACAGGATTTTCAATGTCGCTAAGCGTAATCAAGCTACCGTCCTTTTTACGTATTTCGAAACCGACAATGCCCAGATGTAAACGGTGCGGACTCTCACGCAACCAGGCTGTGGCGCCACTTCTGCGTGTTGCTTCCCCCTCCGGCCATTGGTAATAATAAGGCACAGAGTCATTTCCAGATGCATAATGCTTCACCACATCGGCAAGTACATATCCTTCGGGGTTGGGAAACGAGTGCCAGCCCCAATCAGACATGGTTCCGAGCGGAATGCCATGCGCATAATCAAGGGGAAACGTTTGAACACCTGTGATATCTACAGAAAAGGCAAACCCTCCATTCCCAACTGTCAGACTATTGAACGGATTAACTTCGGAATGAGAAATATTGTGCCGCGTGACCAGTGCAAAGCGATCGATAGGCTCCGAAGACGTACAAGCCATTAAAAATTTTAGAGATACAACTAAAAAGAACACGCATACTATTTTCATAATCTGAAGTTTAATGCACATTACATTTCAGAAACCCTGATGTCACCATCTGAAGGTATGGCTCAAATCATCTGAAAGAGCAATTGCTACTTTTAACCGGAACCAGGTTGAAACAAAATCAGGCTTTTGAAAACAGCATGCCTTCAACTCTGGCGTAATCTCTTACAATCCTAACAGTTATAAATGACAGAACAATGCCTATCACACCGCTTACAACATCTACTTTTGAGGAAACTATTAAATCGTCGAGCGTGGAGGCATGGCGCGCAACCCTGAAAGCAATTTGTCCTGCGATGCCGTTTATGAGCCACAGTGTCCACCAAAGCCCCAAATATTTGGTAGATAAGTCAATTGAATGCGAACCCTCACCATTTTGGATAAATTTCCTGGTTTCGTTATACAACTCCTGCATTATTTGGAATGGACGATAAAAGTTCACCACTGGTACGAACCAACCTCCGGCCGCCCACTCTTCGCCGTACGAAAGGGTATTTACTTTTTGGTGTAGATTGAAATATGCCCGCCGAAACCACATGATAAAAGCAATGCCGGATATTACGTATGCCACAATATAGAGTATCGCAAGCAGTTGAACTCGTAAATCGTTAAAATTTGCAGCTTCATCTGAGACGTATCCTCCTGAGGCAATGGTTGTAAGCAAACTATGCTGCATGCCGGATGAAATGATGATTAACACCTCAAGTACCAACACAATCCAAATCAGAAAAATCAACGCAGTTGAGCGTTCACCGTTGGGACGAAGTTTAAGCCCATGAAACTCCTTCACTGAAGCATCCTTAATAAATTCGGGGCAGTGGCCACTAAATGTTGGTTTTGCATTGGTCAAACTGCAAACAATACCCTGTTTAAAGTCAAATCCTCTTTTCTCACAGGTTTTACACAAACTAATAATACTCATAATTCAATTGGTTTAGGTTAGAATTTTAGGTTACACATTTCCTTTTTATCAAAGGAGAGCCACAAAATCAGGCATCCTTCAAATATAGTTAATTTGTGTTAACCAACTACAGGGAGCGATAAATTCAACCTAAAACTTAGGTGTGACCTTAGGATTAATCTACAAATTGATTAATTCCTGAATTTCATTAAAATGCAACTCAATATGTCCAAGATATCCTTCAATCATTTGCCCCAGGGTCACATCAAATCCTTCAAAATTCTGCCATGAGTTGTTGAGTTTTGTCTGGTCAACCGATTTGATTACCTGAATCATGTGCAGATTGTAATATTTCCAAAGCTGAACGATGGTATGCCAATCTGCATTTTGGTAATCCTGTAAGGCAATCCACACGTCATTGTCCTGCTGATAATCGGGAAAATCGAGCCTGCTATTGTATTGCAAGCGCACCATTCGCTGATGATTGTTTGCGGCAGAATCAATCAAATGACCCAAAATCTGTTTTATCGTTCTATTTTGCTTGTTTCGCCTGTTGGAAATCACGTCAAGCGGTAATTCTGTTAATTTTTGCTCCCAGTTGTTGATGTAGCTGAGAATCCCGTTTGTTATTTCAGAATAGTCCATATCGCCATTTTGTAGTTTAGTTATTTAAAGTAAGTGATTGTGCATCATATATATTTAATCTGATGTTTTCAATGAATTAGTATAATTAATGACTCCCGAAGGATAGCTTAATTTCTCATTTGATGAAAACGCAGTTAACCACAAATTCACTTTCAATCCTGTACTCATTTGATACTCAAGCCGCACAAAACCATACACTTCCGAAAAGAAACTTTTCAACGCAGACTGGCCAACGGCTGACAGCGCAACGCTTTCTACTACAAAACACCCGATGTCGCCAAAGCTGGTGGTTACAATTTCACGTCCTGTGATAGTGTAGTTATAATTTAATACGAGTTTATTACTCCATACTCCCCACAATTCATTACTCCAATGTGCTCCTATTGTCATTTTATCGCTCCATTGTGCACCAACTTCAATTGGGAGTTTTATGTAAGGGAATGGACATGTTTCAAGTGCTCTGAAAAAGCCCTCCCGAGGTGGATGTATCCATACATTGTCACTGTTTTCAACAATCCCGGTTCTTGAAAAACGATTTAGATCTGATGAAAAAAGATAACACACTTCAGTCTGATTCTTGTTGGTTCTATCAGATTTCAAGAACTCCGGAACGAGCAGATGAATTTCAAGATTCAATGTATCATCAATCTCTTTTACAAGACCAAAACTATCATCCCAAATACTTCCATTGCTATTCAGCTTATACTTCAATCCATCAATAATTATCTCATAATCATACACAAACACACACCCAGCATTAAAGATGACATTATTAACATCTACATCTTTGCGCTCAATTTTGAGCGTTTTATATCCTTGTGAATATAGCCCACAACTGCATAAGAAAATTAACACGTGAAGGAATGTCTTCATTTCAAGAAAATCCTAGGTTCAGGGTCAACTACGCTAAAAATATATTATCATCAAAAACCTCAATAAAACACCATTATGCTAACTACCTGAAAATGGTGCACCAAACACGCCAACGGCGAGTTCTGCCCAAATCAATATCAGCATGATGACAATTACAGCACAAATCACAATTCGATATTTAAGACTTTTAACCCTATTCAAAGCAAACCCACACAATAAGCCTGTGCCCATCAGAAGCAGTCCCATCAATACAAAATCCCATAATTTCCAATCAACTTCGTCGGTAAATTGCATGGCTGCAAAAAGGATAAGCAGCAATGCCAAAACCGACATGATAATTATAATGATGGTTTTTCTTCTCATAACACAATGTTACTTGTTAGGATGCATATTTAACACTTCGTAAGTACATAAAAACAAAGCAATGTCGTAAAATTTAACAAAAACAAAAAGAGACTCATCATAATTTGTTAAGGCAACAGTGGATGCCCGATGAACAATAAGTAGATTATCCATTTGTTTGATTAAACCGCAAAATTTACAATATTTGAAAAATATGTGAGTCATTATAAAAATACTGTTTTGAAATCTACACCGATGTTCGTTTTAAACGTTTTACGTTAAATACATCATCTGAATAAGTTGAGCACAGCTGCATTATGAACAAAAACAACCTGCTGCATTTCAACAGATTATCCAAACTATTAACGCAACCCTATCCTTTCTATTATAAGGGAAATGTAGTTTGGAAACTTGCAGTCATCCTTTTTCTGATGACTTTGCTCTTTTGCTATTTCTTTGAACCCTTTGAGGTTTATGTGCCGGAGCATAAAATTGAGTACTTCTGGATTTCAATTGTTCATGCTTTCACACCCGCAGTTGTTATTGCTATCTTTTCGTTTTTAAAACCCAGTGCGCAAACAGAAGATGATTGGAATGTAAAAAAAGAAATTCTACTGGTTGCTTTCTTCTTATTAATGGTTGGCATTAGTCAGTTTTTAATTCGAGATTTAATTTACAACAATCCCCACAACTGGTCGTGGAGATATCTGTATGAAGAGATAAGAAACACTTTTTTAATTGGTTCCTTGTTTGCTGTGATTTTAATATCACTCAATACCAACAAGCTAAATAAAAAAAACAGCAAGCGTGCAAAATCTATTATATGGCCCCATAAAGTTGAAGAACCCTTTCCCAACAACATCATTCACATCGAAACACAGGTAAAAAGCGATGATTTTATGCTTGATGTGAACAACTTCCTTTTTGCCAAGGCCAGTGGCAACTACACGGAGCTTTATTTAAACCAAGAGAGAGAAAACAGACTACTAAAGCGCATTGCGATAAAAGAGCTGGAATCTGCTCTGAAGTCCTTTTCAGGTATCGCAAAAACACACAGGTCGTATCTCGTAAATCTACAACATATTAGTGGTGCTGAGGGAAATGCCCAAGGCTATAAACTTAAACTTACCAACTACAACGGTTACGTTCCTGTTTCGAGAAACATGATTGATGCATTCAATGACAAGCTAAAAGAGTTGTAAGTCATTTTGCTATTCGTCACAAATCCTTGTCTGCGGCACCATTTTTCATCAATGAATTGACATTGAAGTTACATTTGTCACAAAAAAAGAAATTATGCGCCGACAAGATTTAGATTGGTTAAGGGTAATAGTATTTGCCATACTCATTTTTTACCATGTAGGGATGTTCTTTGTTCCATGGGATTTCCACATAAAAAACAATGTGCTGTATCACTGGCTGGTATATCCAATGTGGTTTGTTAACCAATGGCGACTACCCATATTATTTGTCATTTCAGGCATGGGAACCTATTACGCTTTGCAGAAAAGGTCAGGAAAGGCTTTTGTTTGGGAACGCATAAAGCGCCTTTATATACCACTGGCCTTTGGAATGGCATTCATAATTCCACCCCAGGTGTATATCGAGAGAATTGCTAAAAAACAGTTTGCCGGCAACTATTTTGACTTTTGGTTGTCAGATGCCTTTTCAGGCGTTTACCCAAACGGCAATTTTAGCTGGCATCACTTATGGTTTCTAGTCTATTTGTTACTGTTTTCTCTAGTGCTTACTCCTATTTTCCTCTATCTTAAAAACCATCAAATCACACAAATCTCATTGAGAATAGAAGCCTTGGCAACCAAGCCATTGGGGTTGTATGCGTTTATAATTCCTTTGTTCTTTATAGAGTCCTTTATCGAACCATTTTTCCCGGTTACGCACGCCCTCGTTGGCGACTGGTTTACGATTATCAATTACTTAACACTCTTCCTATTTGGATTTTTGCTGGTCAATTTAAAAGAGGTTTTCTGGTCTACAGTTGAAAAAAACAGGAAATACTATTTGATTTTAGGAGTTATAAACTTCTCCCTGTTATTGTTTATTACACATTTTTTTGAGGACTCGGTTTACAGACACTTTCCGGAGGCATTAATAAAGGTGGTTAATCTATGGTCATGGATATTGGCTCTATTTGGTTTCGCATCAAAACACCTAAACAGAAACAGCAATGCGTTAAAATACTCAAATGAAGCAGTCTATCCTTTTTACATCCTACACCAAACAGTTATGATAATTGTTGCCTATTATTTGATTGATTTAAACTGGTCACTGGGGCTGAAATCGGGCATTATGATAATCTCAACATTTGGCTTCACATGGCTGATATATGAATTACTCATACGCAGATGGCGGTTCATACGACCTCTGTTCGGATTAAAAAACCAAAACCGATTAAATACAGCAACTTGAGAAGGCAGGAAGAGAATCCTGACTTATGGCAAAGACTATAGTTTTGATGTATTGGGGCTGGCAGATTGCAGGGCAAAAAAGGCAGTTCCCTTTCTTTGAAGAATGCCTTATTTGAGTGTTACGACAAATAGATTTGACAGTAGGTTAACATCTACAACACTCCGCTTTGCTTACAAAAAACAGTATTAAATAGTGAAGGAAAGAGACCGGCTCAAAAGTTGATACAAGAAAATAGAAGCTTATCAACTCCATATCCTTTTAAACCGGTCTCTTATCTTAATTTGGTATTACATCTATAAGGAATAAGAGACTAGTATTCATTAAAATTGTAATATGTGTCTGAAGAATCCCATCCCGGAACCTGTTTTAACAATCCTTCCGATTTTTCAATTGCATCCAAAGGAATAGCAAAAAATCCATTTGTAGCCTCATACCTGCCGCTAAAACCATTAGGATGTACAGACCTATAAATACGTTCATAACCAAAATTAAAAACCGGAATTCCTTCCTGCGTCTCTAAAGCTTCCTTAGCGTATTGCATGCCCCAGCGCCTCATGTCATTCCATCTTACCCCTTCAAAAGCAAGCTCATACCTGCGTTCTAATTGCAGATTCTCTAGAGAATAATCTACCGGCTCCAAATTAGCACGCGCCCTCACCTGATTCATGTAGGTGGCATCTTCCTTAAGTTCAGATAGCATTAGAAGAACGTCGGCATAACGAATTAGAACAAGATCAGTCATAGTTGAATTTTGACTATTGTCCATATTACCATACATCAAAACACTGTAGTTGTTAGCATATCGAATGTGCCCCGCAGGATAATAGCCATTAAGCGCTACAATTCCAATACATTTTTTCTGAGAGTAGATTGTTTCAAAAACTAAGTCCCACTGACCTCTTATGTAGTTTGGGATTTCTTTCTGAATATCCAGTACTGATGCCCATAGTCTGGGATCCTCCTGATTGTGCGAAATCCAATCTTCAACCATTTTTGGGGAGACTGACTGGCCTTGTCCCCATCCCCTGGCAAATGGAAATGTTATTCCTGGACCTTGTTGCCCACGTAATCCAAAAAAGTGAGCAAGCCGGTTAGAACGCGCCCATCGGTCATCCCAATAAGCGTCTTTATAAAATCTCATGGCGAAAACTGATTCAGGATTTCTGTTATAAAAATCAGAAACATAACTAAGCTGTTTACCTGTTTCATTCATATAATCCTGAATGTATTGATAATCATTTATGGTAAATGAGTTAGTGTAAGCCCAAAGCTCATGATAATCGGAAGCCAACTGATGACCACTATGCGCAACACAATCTTCAAGCCATGCAATAACCTGGCTTTTACTGATGGAACCATCAGAGGCAGATGGTAATTCTGTAGCTTCATATAAGCCGGTATAAAACAAAAATATCCTTGCCATTAAAGCCTGAGCCGCCCACCTGGTAGCGTGACCATTTTCTACAGCAGCATAATTTTGATGAGGCATTATCTCAATTGCATTTTTTAAATCAGATGCAATCCTACCATAAATATCATTAATGGATGCGGCAGGTAATGGCTCAAACCGATCCGTTGTTGGAAGAGGGATTTCACCGTGAAGTGCTGTTAACTGAGATAAAATGAAAGCACGCATAAATAGAGCTTCTCCTTTTATCTGATTTTTATGTTCTTCGCTCTCAAAATCAGGAATTTCATCTATAATAGATAACAATGCATTGGTACGATAAACTCCTTTGTATAAGGCATTCCAATTTGAGATCAACATATTTTCATCAGATCTCATTAATTGACCAATTGCAAGAGCTCCTCTATCATTCATTCCCCCACAGCCAATTCTATCATCTGAGGCTAATTCATAAACAAAGAAAAAATTATTGTCTGCTATAAACTGAGCTACATTAAGCATCCAATAAATGCCATTCAGCATATTTTTAGCTCGTGCTGCTGTTGGTAATGGTGCATTAAACACAATACTATCAACTTCTGCTTCGAATAGATATGATGAAAGAAGTTGCCCGTCTTTCATTAAATATAACCCATTATTAAAATTGCTTTCATCGGGATGAATAAAAACCAGACTATCTATATCAGAAGAAACATTGATTACTTGCTCAACAAAACCAGAATTCATGATGTACATGACGTCATTCTGAGTAAAAGCATTTGATGAATAGAATAGCAAAATTGCTACAAATAATGCCTTTGGGGTAGTACTTTTTATTAAGGTTAACATATCAGTCTCTTTTATTTTTTATAGAATTTAATGGTTTCAATGGTAGTACCTGCATGAACTCTTGCAAAATATAGACCTGGAGATAAAGACGAGAGATTAATTTGTAATCTGTCTCCGGTTTTACCATGCACATTCTTGTAGACAACAACACCTGCCGAAGAGAAAATTTCGACGTGGCTTTCAACCAACGGCCCTTCGGATATGTGAATGTTCAGAAAGTCCACCACCGGGTTAGGATAGAAATTCACTAACCGATGATTTACCATATCGTTCTTCGGAATACTTGTTGCACTTGTAAATGTAATGCGCTTAAGATTTTGCGCATGAATAAGTTGTGTAGACTGATTGGTCTGTTTAATCTCAACATCTAAAGACCTGTGAAATACAATTGCTTCTATTTGGTTAATAGGCACTGTTTTTTCGGACTCGTCGACAATCAAATAGTTCATTGATTGACCATTCGCATTTACAGTGCCCAAAAAAGCAATTAGAAGCACTCCTATAAGCCTAACAGATTTTGGTGAAAAATGACGGCTTGACTTAAAAAGAAATAGTCTAATTCTCATAATTCTAGGGTTAAAATAAAATGATTGATAGTAATAATAATATTAAATAAATCTCTATTAGTATGTAAAATATTAACAAAAAACATTTTCAAATATAATCGTTTAGCAGATAACTATATCGGATCAAACAAAATAAAATGTGTACTAGTTTTGCAGAGGCTATCTGACATAAGATACTGCCATTAATTATCCATAAACCAATTTGATGTAAGCTGTCTGAACAAATAAGATTTATATGGCACCTTCTATAAAAATCACAAACCCGAGATAAGTTAACACTATATCTTTGACCAACCATAACAACAAAACATTGAACTTTCACATCTTTGAATGGTTGATATTACGAGAAAGTATGTGATTATGGAGACAGATAAAAACAGAAACATCATAGTGCGCAAACTACCTGTAACGGGCTTGTCGTGCGCCTCGTGTGCCATCAGTGCTGAGACCACGCTGAAAAATCACGCGGGTGTGGTTAACGCTTCGGTGAGCTTTGCCGATTCCTCGGCTGTGGTTGAATACAACCCGGAGACTACTTCACCCGAAGCATTGCAAGAAGCCATTCGCGCAGCAGGATATGATCTCATTATTGAGCAAAAGGCCATGAGTGCCGATGCGCAGGATGAGCGGCGTGCCAGCCATCTGAAACAGTTGAAACGCAACCTCGCCCTGGCCTTCGTGTTTTCTGCTCCGGTGATGCTCATTGGCATGTTCTTTATGGATATGCCTTATGGCAACTTCATTATGTGGGCTCTTACCACACCGGTTTTGCTCGTGTTTGGGCGGCAGTTTTTTGTAAACGCCTGGAAACAGGCCCGGCACCTTAAAGCCAACATGGATACGTTAGTTGCCCTGAGCACAGGCGTGGCCTATCTATTCAGCATTTTCAACACGCTGAATCCGGAGTTTTGGCACGCTCGTGGACTGCACGCCCACGTCTATTTTGAAGCGGCGGCCGTCATCATAGCCTTCATCCTTACCGGAAAATATATGGAAGAGCGAGCCAAATCAGGCACCTCAGCTGCCATACGCAAACTGATGGGACTCCAACCCAAAATGGTCACACGCATTGGTGCCGACGGCTCATCACAATCCATTGCCATTGAAATGGTACAAACAGGCGATTTGCTTCTGATAAAACCGGGCGATAAAATCCCGGTAGATGCAGAGGTGACAGATGGACAGTCGTTTGTAGACGAAAGCATGATAACCGGTGAGCCGCTGCCTGTAGAGAAAACCGTCGGCCACAAAGTGGTGGCCGGCACCGTGAACCAAAAGGGGAGCCTGCGCATCCGTGCCGAGAAGGTAGGTAAAGAGACCCTGCTGGCACAAATCATCGAAATGGTGCAAAAGGCACAGGCCAGCAAAGCCCCGGTGCAAAAACTGGTGGATCGTATCTCAGCCATCTTTGTGCCATCGGTGATGGGCGTGGCTTTATTGAGTTTCGTCGCCTGGCAATTTTCAGGCGTAGAAAATGCCTTCACATTTGGATTGTTGTCGATGATTACCGTGCTGGTAATAGCTTGTCCCTGTGCGCTGGGACTGGCCACACCAACAGCCATTTCTGTTGGCATGGGAAGGGGCGCTTCCGAAGGCATCCTCATTAAAGATGCCGAAAGTCTTGAACTGGCTCACAAAATTGATGTGGTGGTACTCGACAAAACAGGCACCCTCACCCATGGTAAGCCAGTGGTGACAGACCAGCTTTGGGCAGACGCCGGAACAATGCCCCTAAAATCCATTCTCTATGCCATTGAATCCCACTCGGAACATCCATTGGGCGATGCAATCTGCCAGGCACTCGCTGCTGATTTCTCAGAAACAGTAACCATTAGTCAATTCAACAGCATCACCGGGCGCGGCGCCACGGCTCAGTCCGAAGGCGAAACATGGTTTGTGGGCAACCGGCAACTGATGGACGAGAACCAAATCGAGATTCCAGCGAACTGGCAACCGGCCATCGAAAAAATGTATCAAGAAGCCAAAACGGTCATCTATTTTGCCAACAGCACGGATATGATGGGTGTAATGGCAGTGTCAGATGAGATAAAACCAGGCTCAGCCAAAGCAGTGAAACAGTTGCACGATGCGGGCATTGAAGTGTTTATGCTCACGGGCGACAACGAGCGCACCGCGTCTATAGTAGCCCAACAGGCAGGAATCAAACAATTCCGCGCCAACCTGCTCCCGGCCGATAAGGCTGCATTTATTCAATCTCTTCAAGCTCAGGGTAAAACAGTAGCTATGGCCGGCGACGGCATCAACGACAGCCATGCACTGGCACAGGCCGATGTGAGCATTGCCATGGGTAAAGGCACCGACATCGCCATGGATGTAGCCAAAATAACCCTCATCTCGTCCGACCTCACGCACATCCCCAAAGCCATCCGATTATCGCGAAAAACAACGATCACCATCCGTCAGAACCTCTTTTGGGCTTTTGTGTACAATGTAATTGCCATCCCCATTGCCGCCGGCGCCCTCTACCCCATCTGGGGCTTCCTTCTAGACCCAATGATAGCCGGTGCAGCCATGGCACTTAGCTCGGTATCGGTGGTCAGCAACAGCCTTCGGTTGAGAAAGGGATAGGGGTTTAAATGAGATGATGAGATTGGAAGATCGGGAGATTTTAGAGGATGAGATGCTAGATGAGTAGATGGAAGTTGATGAGATTTGGGATGGACAGATAAGAATCTCATAGAATGCCTAAAAACAATTAAGATAATTAACACAAACATCATGAAATACCAATTCAAAACCAACATCAATTGCGGCGGCTGCATCAATGCTGTGACGCCGCATTTAAATGGAGCCGATGGCATCCAAAAATGGCAAGTGAACACCACAAGCCCGGACAAAATCCTATCCGTTGAAACCAACAGCCTCACAGCCGAAGAGGTGGCTGCAATTGTAAAAAAAGCCGGGTTCGATGCAGAAGCTATAAATTAATCAACACTAATAGATTAACCTATTGTTTTATTGATACCAAACATATAATTTTACCCAAAGACTGATTTATGTCAGTCTTTTTTTTGTGTTCAACCTTAATTCTAACTCAACCAATGAAAAACCTTTTACTACGGATGGTTATGCCTTTGTGCGTAATATCTATCTTCAACGTCCTCCTTTCTCCGGCTCATGGCCAAACCACAGTAAACTTCGATGACGCCTCCAAATGGAAACCTGGCTCAGCCGCCATCAATAGCTATGCTGTGGATCATGTATATGAAGATGGTGACTTTATCGCCACGGGCGGTGCGGCCATGCGCAATACGGCAACTACACAGGATGGTTTCCCGGGAGCTTTGGGAACCTACTCGTGGCGCTTGCGCGATGATAAAAATGTGGAGTGGATTGCCACCATAAAAGCTGGCGGCGTAAAAGATTTTTCAGTAGATATCCGCAGATGGGATGGCTCACCATCTCCGGCATTTAACCTGGAATGCTCGGTGAACAATGGCGATGACTGGCATCTTGTGTCGGCAATTAATAACGAAACGCTGGAAAGCAACAGCGGCTGGAAAACCTTCAGTGGTTCGGTGCGCCATCCCGGCAACAACATCCTTATCAGATTAAAGGCGACTGGCACAACCGAAAGAATCATGGTTGACAACTTTGTCTGGCAGTCCTACGCACCATCTATTTCTGATTTTGAGCCATCCATATTGCAGTGGCATCCTGGTGACGCTGTCACATTTACCTGGAACTGCTCAGATGTGGATAAAATCAATATTCAATTCATGAGTGAGGATGGATGGATGAATTTCGATGGTCTGGCAGATGTGGATGCCGCTGATGGGAGCGTAGATTTTATAGTTCCATACCACTTAACCGAAAATCCGGTTTTTAAAGTACGAATCGTTGATGCGGAAAACCCAAATATATTCGCTGAATGCGATGCCATCACGTTTACCGATAACCATTTTGCCGGCATCCATGCAAACCTGCCACACTACCCTGCTCAAGAGGCCACCGATGTAGCCACCGACCTGCTAAGCAGCTACGTTGTTGGCGGACAAGCCCATCATACGCTTCGTACCATAAGAATTTGGTTTAACGAGGCGATTATTAAAGGAACCGGCACAATAGAAATCTACCGCATAACCGGCGAAACGCATGAGTTGTTCTGGTCGGCAGTTATCCACGATGAATCCGTTCAGATACAAAATAACCTGCTATCGATAAATGTGGGTTCGGAATTGATGCCGATGACAGAATACCGGCTGGTGATGCTTCCCGGTACATTTTTTGACACAGCCGAAAATCCCAACACATTCTCAGAAAACATCACCTGGGTTTTCGCAACAAGAAATGGCGATTCCACAATTGCCATTGCAGATGTTTTTGAAGCATCTGAAATACCTGCCAAACTCAATCAGGTTGTTAAGTTATCGGGTGTAGTGACCCACATCAACGGAGAAAATGGTGTATATATTCAGGACGACACGGAGGCATGGAGCGCCATCTATGTGCAGAATTCAGACATCGCGTTAAGCAGTGCAACAGGAGATTTAATCCGCGTGACAGGGGAAGTAAAACAAACTGGTCACGCCGTATATCTCAACCCAATAATGGAATTTTCAGTTGTATCGGGAAACAACCCGGTAGTCCCAATCGACATAACACTTCCCTTCGAATCAAAATGGCAAAACATGCTTGTAACCATTGAAAATGTGCGCAGTACGGGTGAAACCAATATGATGCAGCGATTTAAAATTTCAGATGGAAGCCACGAAGCGTGGGTTTGTAACGCCCATCTGGTAAATGACCCAACAACGGAGATTGAATTTGTCTCCATCACAGGCATTTTGGTAAGTGAGGAGGATGTGCTTATGCTTCTCCCCCGTTCGATGCACGACTTTGTATCCAAAACCAGTTTAACCGGAAACATAAACCATGTTGAGTTTAAAGCTTATCTGAACCCATCACACAACCAGTTGCACATTAAATTCACTGAACTTATTGATTGGATAGCGATATACGACATCACTGGAAAGAGAGTCTACCACCAGAAACACCCTGAAAATGAAGTATTGGTTTCGCTTGACAGATGGCCGGGTGGTACATACCTGATAAAGATAACCACCAGAGCCGGTCAAACAGCGATACAAAAGGTGGTGAAAAGATAAAATCTACAGATAAAAACGCCAAAATTGAGGCAGAGCTACATGGCTCTGCCTTTTTTTCGCGCTTCTCTGTCTTGTGATGTGGCGCAACTAATGCCACGCTTGGCCATCTCTTTGTTGCCACCTATGTGGCCACTCGGAAACTTGCCATTTTTCTTCAATAGTATACCCACCGACATCAGAATGGCCACCAGAGCCACCAAAACCAGTGAGAGCAACAATACTTTCCAAATCATTCTGCCTGTTGTTAATGTTATCCGAAAGGCAATGCAAATGAAATCTATCAAGACCAACAAAAGGCTTCGTAAAAATGCATTGCGTTTTCGACTTACAAAAATATAAAAAACAATCCGAAGTGTGGCTCTCATTCAATTTTAAAGCCATCATACAAAAAGATTAAAACTTATTTGTATAAAATATTAAGCTTACTTAATTTTGTATTGAAACAAAGTTAATCCATGTCAGCATCAGTCGATAACTTCCTAAAAACCATATACCTCATCAGCAATGAGGTGCAAGGCGTAGTAACCGGAACGCTGATAGCTTCACGGTTAAACATATCAGCAGCCGCTGTCACCGACATGACGCGGAAGTTGGCAACACGCGGATTGGTAAACTATACCCCCTATCGCGAGATAGGCTTAACCACCACTGGTGAACAGCAGGCGCTTAAAATTGTGAGACGACACAGGTTGTGGGAGCTTTTCCTGCATGAAACCCTTGGGATGGACTTAAAAGAAGTTCACGATGAAGCCGAACGTCTGGAACACCATGCATCGGATCGGCTAATAGATTGCATTGAACAGTTTTTGGCGCACCCGCGTTTTGATCCGCATGGTGAACCCATTCCCGATAAAAACGGCATGCTCACACAGATTAAAGATGCCATCGAACTTATAGATGCCACACCTGATGAAGATTACATCATTTGCAGCATCAGAATACAAAAAAGTGAAGTATTCGACATATTTACCCATTACGACATACGGCCCGGGAAACATATCAAAGTAGTGCGGCGATTTGACTTCGACAACAGTCTGGAGGTACAAATCAACAATCAAAACATACTGCTATCGAACACTCTGGCCTGCAAAATATTATGTACAAAAAACTAACAAAATAAAAATGGAGAACTACCCCATTCTATTTGCATTTGGCTTAACCCTTTTTGCCGGACTGGCAACCGGTATAGGAAGTGCCATGGCATTTTTTACGAAACACACCAACACCAAATTTCTTTCGCTGGCTTTGGGATTCTCGGCAGGCGTAATGATTTACGTCTCCTTTGTGGAGATTTTTGTGAAAGCCAACGAGGTTCTGACTGAATATTTGGGAGAGAAACCAGGTACATGGGTGACAGTAGCATCTTTTTTTGGTGGGATGTTGCTCATAGCCATCATTGATAAACTCATTCCCAAAGGCGAAAACCCGCACGAAGTAAATCTCATCGAAAACATGACCGAAGCCGAGCGTGAGCGACGAAAAAAGGAGAAGAAACTGATGCGCATGGGCATGATGACCGGACTGGCCATCGCTATTCACAACTTTCCCGAAGGGCTGGCCACCTTTGCTGCCGCCATGGCCGACCCCAATCTGGGTATTGCCATCGCCGTGGCCATCGCCATTCACAACATTCCCGAAGGCATCGCCATTTCAGTACCCATCTACCATGCCACAGGCAGCCGGCGCAAAGCATTTAAATACAGCTTCCTATCCGGTCTGGCCGAACCTGTTGGCGCGCTGGTAGGTTATATGGTGTTGATGCCGTTTATGGGGCCACTGCTGTTCGGGATAATTTTTGCTTCCGTGGCCGGCATTATGGTTTTTATCAGTCTGGATGAACTCTTACCCGCTGCCCGCGAATACGGTGAGCACCACTTGCCGGTTTACGGACTCTTTGCCGGAATGGTGGTGATGGCGATTAGTTTGTTATTGTTTATTTAAGGGTTGAGAGTTGAGGGTAATGTTGTAAAATCGAATGAGAGATGAGACGAACGGAACGTTATAAAAAAGTGATAGAATGGTTTAAACTTAATATGCCGTCGGCACAAACGGAGTTGCACTATACCAACCCTTATGAACTGCTGGTGGCGGTAATTCTTTCGGCGCAATGCACCGATAAGCGGGTGAATCAGATAACACCACCATTTTTTGAACGCTTCCCCACGGCTGAGGTGCTTGCCAATGCCGCCATCGAGGAGGTATTTGAATACATACGGTCATGCAGCTATCCAAACAGCAAAAGCAAAAATCTGGTGGGTATGGCCCAGGTGTTGGTGCGCGATTTCAACTCGGTGGTGCCCGATGATGTGGACGAACTACAAAAAATGCCCGGTGTAGGGCGAAAAACAGCCAACGTGATAGCATCGGTGGTATATGACAAGCCAGCACTGGCTGTGGATACACATGTGTTTCGTGTGGCGGCCCGTTTGGGGCTGACGCTGGATGCCAAAACTCCGCTGGAGACAGAGAAACAGCTTATAAAATACATACCGGAAGAGCTTTTGGCGGTGGCACACCATTGGTTGATACTACATGGGCGGTATGTCTGCATTGCCCGAAAACCAAAATGCAATGATTGTGGGCTTAAAAACCTATGCGCTTTTTATCAGAAAGAGGTACTACCCAAAGAACACCTCTAGAACCCATGCAACACACTACCAACTTCTAATCAGAACATTAAACAATAACACTCTTGTTTAAATTTTAACAAAAAGCATAAAACCTCTACCAATAAGCGGCTATCTGTCGCACATCAGCCAGAAACATAACGGCTAAATTGCGCTTACATTTTTTAATGATTGTTTACCGAATTTAAGCGCGAATTATGAGACAAATTTTACTGCTAATCTTGTTGATTACAGCACATTTCAATTTGGCTGCCCAACAAATAGATGAATCCTTTTCATCTGCCCCCAACGGATGGGAATTGAACGGTGTCAACACGCTGGTCACATCCAACTACCTGCAAATTAGCAAACTCAGCGAAAACGGCTTCGTCATCACCCCCGCAGTTTTGGCGCCATCAAACATCACCATTCACACCATTAACAGCGGCACATCAAATCGCAGCATCAAAATATTTTACGAGACAGAAGATGCCTGGGTAGAATTTTTTCAATATACTGTGACTCAAAACTCGGAAACCGTAAATGTGCCCATAACCGAACTGGCCACCATCGAAGGCCCATTCAGGCTTAGAATTGTGAACACCGGCAGCAATCCATACCGCATCAATCGGTTTATTGTGGGCGACCCCGCCACGCCCTCCTCCGAAGCCGACATCATTTCGTTTAATCTGCCCGGACAAATGGGCGATGCTGAAATAGATGCAGACGCCGCAACCATTAGGGTTACTGTCCCCACTGGAACCAACGTGGGTGCTGTGACACCAGAGTTTAGCCTGTCGGCCGGTGCATCGGCATCACCGGGATTTGGCGATGTGATAAACCTGACCACACCTGTGCAATATGAAGTAACCGCTCAGGATGGCACCGGTAAAACATGGAATGTGGAGGTAACTTTTAAAGATTCTGATGAAAAAGAGATTACCTCATTCACCCTTTCAACCTCACAAATTGGCAACTCCATCATCCACCGTGGCAATGGGCTCATAAAAGTGAATATGCCGCATGGCAGTGACCTGAGCGCCATCACGCCATCACAAATAACCATATCACCATCTGCCGCCATTTCGCCAGAAGTGAACACGGCTCGTGATTTTTCGGCCGATGTAACATACGAAGTGACTGCTCAGGATGGCACTAAGAAAATCTGGACCATACAGGTGACACTTGTGGACCCGGCACTGGCGGCCGTGGACTTCTCTACGCCTATAGGCTTTGCAGCCATTAATGGCGATGGATTCACCGGTCCCACCACAGGTGGCGGCAACATCAAAACCTCCACCAACATCCTCATCATTAACGGAAATGATGACTTTGAAGAGCTGGTTAGACACCTTTACGACCGCATCCGGGCCTATCGTAACAAAGCCGATTTTGGACGCGCCAAATATGCACCACTTGTAGTGATTATGGAAGAGGGCGTTTACACCGGCACCGGCTCACTCTCGGGTACCGGAAGCGTGTGGAGCCCATCAACAGGAATGTTTAGCATTGAGGAGCAGGCCGACCTTACCATCATCGGACGTGGCGATGCCGTGTTAAAATTCGGATTCAACGTGAAGCGCTCATGGAATATCATCTTCCGCAATCTCACGTTTTTTGATTATTACGATGATGGCATCAACATTGGAGGCACCGAAACCCATCACGTGTGGGTGGACCATTGCACCTTTGGCCATCCAACCACCATGCCGGCAAATAAGGACCATCCCGATGGCGGTGTGGATATTAAAGATGGCGCCAGCTATGTGACCGTATCGTGGTGTTTGTTCCGCAACAGTTGGAAAACAGGATTGGTAGGCCACTCCGACAGCAATGAAAGTACAGATACCGGGCGTTTGAAGACCACCTTCTACATGAACCACTACGTGAACACCAATTCACGTCATCCACGCGTACGTTTTGGCGAGGTACATGTGTTGAATAACTTTTACGAAGGCGTGCTGAATTATGGCATCGCAGCTGCCTTCAAAGCCAACGTGGTAGCGGAGGGGAACTTCTTCCTCAACACGGTTTGGCCCATGTATGCCGACCGCACTTCAGCTGATTTTAAAGCAGTGTATGGCAACTGGGTGTCGCAAACAGGCTATAAGGCAGCCACGGCTTTGCTGCAGTTCAACAACCTTTACGACGACAGTGGTCTCACACGGGTGTACACCTCATCAAACATCAATACCAATATGCTGAACCCCGGTCATAAATCCATTAAGTTTGATGAACTAAACCCGCATTTGGCCTTTGAGCCGCTGGTTTACTACACCTATACTCCTGTGGATGCAGCATTGGTGCCTGATCTGGTAAGAACCTATGCCGGAGCCACCAAAGTGGATTTCTTTGCGGATGATATCCCATCGTCGGTAAAACCAGTGACCAATGGCCCGGAACTTTCGCTGCTGCCCAATCCGGTGCGTGAGCGGTTAACCATACGTTCATCGGCCAGTGGCATATTGACCATAAGCGATTTGTCGGGCAGACACGTGTTCAGCAGAACCATTTCGAGTGGAGCCACAACGTTTTCAACCACCGAAATGAATCTGAAATCAGGAGTTTACCTTGTAACAGTGGGCACAACCACCGGGCAAACCACCACCAAACTGATTGTTCAGTAAACTACTTTTCCACTCATAATGAAGAAATCCCGCTACTGTCCTATTGGCATAGCGGGATTTTTGATTGCAGTTAACAGCTATATATATTGAGGAACTGCTTAAACTTATTTTACAAAGCATGTTATAGATGTAAAGACTGGTAGATTATAGACAGATAGAATAGTTAAGAAAGATGATTAGATTAATCCTGTTTACTGTTTAATTTACGTGTTCCGTGGGTTTCTTAACGGATCCGGATTCCAAAAGCACTTACGGCTTCACTTGAAGTGAAACCCTTTATGCAATGTCTAACATCTAAAAATCTTTGTAGCAGATTAATTCTCAATTGAAACAGTCATTGAATTTAAAAGTCGCAAAAACATGCTGCATGTTTCACCTAAAACATGCGCATGTTTTGGTCAAAACCACACGTGGTTTTAGTCAAAACATGCTGTGGTTTTAAGCAAAAGCACAGCATGTTTTGATTGAGATCAGCGCAGGTTTTTTTTAAAGCCAGTGCAGAACCACACAAAAACATACAACGAATTGATTATTATCGCCTTTTAGAAAACAACCAGGGAAAGAGATCCGGCATGGCAAAGGTCGGATCCCAGGCATTGTGGTTGGCATCCGGAAACTCGGTATAACGCACATCGGCACCTGCCGATTTAAGCGCTTCATACATTCTTCGCGAAAACTCCACCTTAACCACATCGTCGAGCGTGCCATGTGTGATCCACAAAGCTGTGCGCCGGGCATATCTGGAAGTGCTCTCCACATTGCCGCCACCGCAAATTGGCACCGCTGCCGCAAAACGTTTCGGATGACGCGCGAGCATCTCAAATGTACCCATCGCCCCCATTGATAGTCCCATAATATAGAGGCGTCGCTTATCCACCGACTCTGTTTTAATCAGATGGCGGTGCAACGCATCGAGCAGCTCCTGCTCTCG
Source organism: Alkaliflexus imshenetskii DSM 15055 (assembly GCF_000517065.1). Classification (GTDB taxonomy): domain Bacteria; phylum Bacteroidota; class Bacteroidia; order Bacteroidales; family Marinilabiliaceae; genus Alkaliflexus; species Alkaliflexus imshenetskii. Next base: position 872,738 of record NZ_KI912105.1, read on the forward strand.
CACCGGAGGGGCAAACACACCATTAAAAGCAATATCCTCGCCGGTTCTGAGCTGCTTCCGGATGCTGATATCAATCCAGTAGCGGTCGGCAGCACATTGTGGAAACACCACAATGGCAGGAAATTGCTTCCGCATCTCATCCTCTAAAAACATGGATGCACCATGAGTCAGTTGTTTCAGGTTGTCGTTGCCACGCTCACCCGCACCATGAAGAAAAAGCACCAATGGATACTTTTTGCTTCTATCATAATTTTCAGGATACAGTATGCGATACAGAAGTGTATCGCCTTGTTTGCTGACAAAAGAACGTGCCAGATAGGCATCCTGAACTGCCACATCCTGAGCCTGAATAGCAACAGACATCAGGCATGACATCAATAAAATAAATAACAGACGCATTTTATTCAATTTTAATGGTTTTAGACCTCACAGAAACGCCATTCTCGTTAAAAGCCTCCACACTTACATAGTATTCCTGGTCGATGGTGAGGCTCTTCAGCTCCAGTTCATTCACATCGTAAACCAACCAGGAGCTGTATAACTTATCCGGTGCAATGCCCCATCTCACGTTGTAACCCTGTACATTATCTCTCGCTTCCCAGCGGATAAGCGCATCGCGGCGGTCGGCCATACGCCTGGCCTCCAGACGACGCACGGCAGCAGGAACTTTTCCGCTCCCTACCCCGAAGATACGTAACCCGGAAATGGCCAGATTATTCATTGGCGCATGAATGCTCTTAAATCGGATAAACCGCACCTCCGCGGGCATGGCAAGTTCCACATAATCGTTGGGCACATCGGTGTAGTTCTCCGATTTGTCAGCCAGCATCAACCAATTTATGCCATCTACAGAACCCTCAATGGTGTAACGATGAAACAGGCCAGGCACCTTGCCATAAATATCTGACTGATAGTCGTGGTAATTTAGCTGAATGGCATGTACCCTGCCCATTGTCTCCAAATCAATTTCCAGCCATTGATTGTCATCATTAACTTGAGCTACCCAAAATGTTTTGGCATTCTCATCCACAATGCGTGAAGCATCAAATCCATCTTTTACTGAAGATGCCTTTACAGGTTTTTTATATGAAAGCAACATCCACCCGGTAAACTCTCCCTTTCGGGGATGGTTGGGTGCGTAGTGCGGATAGTCGCCAAAGGCAGTATTAGAATACATCAATCCATCCTTATCAAAATAAGTTGGAAACATGGCAATGCGACGTTCCCAATTCATGTTTGACGATATGGCCATTGTGGCAAAATGCCAGTAGCTACCATCCACGGCACGAACGATGCTGCCATGCCCTGCGCCATTCATAAAGCCACCAGGCTTATACGAGACCGGATTGTTGGGAGCGTAAACATAAGGCCCAAGCGGATGTTCGGCCACATACACCCCATCGGCATATACGTTAAATTCAGTACCAGGTGCCCCATAAGTTAAATAATAGCGGCTGTTGTGTTTTGTCATCCAGGGACCTTCGATGTAGCCTGAAAGCACAGTGTCGGCATGATTCTCACCAAACCGCTCCCATCCATGCCTATCCATATCAATGCCAAACAGCTCCACTACATCGCCGGCGGGTAGAAATCTTCTGTTGCGATCCAATTTACGCCCTCTGATGGGATAAACGTTTGAAGAACCCCAGAACATATAAGCCTCACCGTCATCATCAATAAACAAACCAGGATCCTGAAGGTTGTGTAATATGGCAGGAGTGGCCTTCCAGTCGCCCTTTATGGGATTGTCGGTATATAACACACTCATTGCGCCCGATGGGTCGCCAGTCACATACAGAACTGAATCCTTGTAGTTGTGAGCAGCCGGTGCGTTAGAACCCTGAAAATACCATTTTTCAGGATGGATGAAACGCCAGTTTCGCAAATCAGCAGAATACCAGTATCCCATTGAACGCGTCACAAACATGTAGTAACCACCCCGAAACTCAACTACAGCCGGGTCGGCTCCCGAGCGGTAGGAGATGTTCTTATCAGAATCGAAAATGGCGTAGGTGTAATCCAGATTCACGGGATTACACCAGGTATGTGCATTGTATTGCGCCTTTGTTCCGATGTTTGCCAATAACGTCATAAAAAAAACGATTAGCACATAACGGAGATGGTTCATCTTATTAGGCCAAGCAACAACACACTTTAAAAAGTCAAAACAAGTTTGTTTCATATCTAAAAAAATAAAACCGGCCATCACATTTTGGCCGGTTGTAAATTATACTTGTTATTTAAAAACCACCCGTGCCACTATCGGCAGGTGATCAGAAGGGAAGCGACCATCCAGAAAATCGGTGAGTGCGCCATACTTCTCAACACGGAAATGGTCTGAAAGAAAGATGTAATCGATGCGGTCTTTCAAAGGGGCATCGATGCGAAAAGCATTGAATGTGCCAATTGGGCCATACGGTGGCAGTTCGGTAATGTCAAAGGCATCGTTCAAAATGGTTCCTATTTCGCGAACCTGCTCCGTTTCGGGCACCGAGTTGAGGTCGCCAAGAAACATAACGGGATGTGAACCTGCAATATCTTTGATTTTCTGTTTCATCAACCGCCCCGACTCACGGCGCGCCACTACCCCTTCATGATCAAAATGTGCATTGAAAACAAAGAAAACCTCACGGGTTAATCTGTCGCGAAGTTTAGCCCATGAGCAGATGCGGTGACAACACGTGGCATCCCACCCCAATGATGGCACCTCAGGAGTTTCGCTCAACCAGAAATCACCTGACTGAAGCAACTCAAAACGCTCCTTTTTATAGAAGATTGCGGCGTGCTCACCGCCGGTTAAACCATCGTCGCGACCAGCACCCACATACGCAAATTCGTCCATCTTTAGCAAATCCTGTATCTGACTGTATAGAACCTCCTGCGTGCCGATGATGTCAAACTCATGGTACCTAATCAGGTGCTTCACAAAATCGCTGCGGTTGGGCCAGGCATTCAAGCCATCGTGAGGCGTATCAAACCGCAGGTTAAACGATGAAACCACAATTGGATGACTGGGTTGCTCACACGCATGAAACAGCGCACCCACACATACAATCAGAAACAATAAACGTCGAAACATAATTATTCGTTTTAAAAGGTTTACTTAATCATAAAAACAACATTTGAATGCGCTTCACAAACACTCTATACTTTGACAGACTATTCGTAATAAGGCAAAGAGAATAAAGATAACGAATCGCAATAATGTGTGCCAATGCTTAAAATCATCCTTTTCTGTATAGGATTCTACTATTGTTAGGTAAAGCGAATTTAATACCATTTGGTTTAATGAAAGCCGACCCCGCTAGGGGTTGAATACCGGTAAAAAAGATTTACTACTTATACATCTCGCCCCAATAGGAGCGAAAGATATGGCGATCATTTTTTACCTGACTTTTCCACCTACGTCACTCCTCTTTCCTGCAAACTCTCTGCATTAAAAATTAAGCATCCCGCTAAAAATGTGGCGACGTGAATCCCAGCCTCATTAAACCATTTTGCACATCGGGATGGCGCATAAACAGATCCCAAAGTAATCCTGTGCGGTGGTTTTCAATCATTGGTGCAATGGTGTTCTGGTCAATGGCCAGATAGCGCTCAATATACCAATCGTGTTCCACGCTAAAGGCATCATAAAAGCCATATTCTCCCCAAATTTTATCACCCAGGGTGAAATAGAAAAACTTCAAGGCTTTCATGCTTTCGTGTGGTGAATAGGGGAAGCTAGACAATGCCGCCGTGGGTGTAATCACGCCCAAATCGTTGTTGGGCGCATGGGCCGAATAGCCATTCACGCTGTAGCTGGCCGTAAGTCCCCAACAGCTGTCGCCATACGCAGCAAACGACTTTGGATTCACCACGCAGTAGCGGTGGTTTATTTTTGCATGGCTGATGTTAAGCTGCCAGTAATCGGCATAATCATCGCGTAAGCCGCGCGGGTCGAGCCCCAGATAGGAATAGTGCGACCAAAATAGTGGCCCGCCCATGGCTTCGGCACCATTATGCTTCACCTCCAACGGAAAACCAAACGCTTCCATATTGCTGCGTATATTGCCACCTCGAGCCCATCCCTGATGATATACCTCTTCGCGAATGGGAAAGGTTGGCGACGATGCTGCCAACACGTAGGCAATCAGACACTCGTCATATCCACGGATGGGATGCGCCATCTCCCAACCATACTCGGGCGACCAGTGCCAGAAAAGCACGTTCTCGCCATTGGTGTAAAAATCCCAGTTCATTTCGCGCCACATCTTGTCAATACGCGCCCTAAGCTGGCTTTCGACAGTGCTGTTTGGATTTAAATATTCATGCGCCGTGAGCAGTCCCTGAATGAGAAACGCACTCTCCACGATGTCGCCTCCATTGTCCTTTCTACTAAAAGGACGCACCCTGCCTGTTGGACCGCTGAGCCAGTGCGGCCAGATGCCCCGAAAACGGTCTGCCGTCTCCAGAAATGCCACAATGCGATGAAGCCGGTCAACACCTTCATCGCGCGTAATGAAACCACGTTCCATTCCCAGAATCAAATTCATGATGCCAAAACCTGAGCCGCCAGTGGTAACCACATCTTCATCATCCTGAGGATAATGGCCATCCATGTGAATGCGTTCAGGCGCCATGCCCGAGTTGGGCTCTGCACCATCCCACATATACCTGAAATGCTGACGCTGTATATAGGTTAGGAATTCATCATCCGATGCAAATGACATCGGACGGTTGCCGGCTGATGTATCATCAGCACTCTTTTTTCCTGTAGATGAACAGGAAACAGACACAATGCTAATCAGAAAGATGAGCATCATTGCCATTATTACGCTCCTATTTTCCATAATATGATTTTCTGAACACGAAACACGATTGCCAAACAAGTAATTACGCCAGTGGAAACGGCAACTGTTTCGTGTGGTTTAAAATGCGTAAAGTAAAACAGAGTAAAGGCTGGTCTGCACATTCACAGACCAGCCTACTATGCCATATATGCTACTCCACTAAAGTAAACGAAGCCGAAACCACTTCGTCGGAGCTGGTGCCCACATACACAATAAATTCGCCAGGCTCCGCACTAAAACTTAAGTCGGGATGATAAAAAGCCAAATCATCAACAGAGAGCGAAAACGAAACGCGCTTTGTTTCACCGGCCTTAACAAACACCTTCTCAAAAGCTTTGAGTTTCTTAACCGGCTGCGTAATGGTGCGAACCACATCGTAGATATACAACTGCACCACCTCTTCTCCATCTACCGAGCCAGTGTTTGTGACATCCACCGATACGTTGATATTATCGTTCCAACCCATTGTGGTTCTGTCGAGCATCACATCGCTGTAATCGAAACTGGTATAACTCAAACCATAGCCAAAGGCATACAATGGTGAATTGGGCACATCCAGATAGTTGGAGCGGAACTTCTGAAATTCATCGCCCGGATTTGGACGGCCGGTGGTACGATGGTTGTAATAGATTGGCACCTGACCCACATTGCGCGGAAAGGTCATAGTAAGTTTTCCGGATGGGTTGTAACCCCCAAACAGTACATCGGCGATGGCGTTACCGGCCTCAATGCCCGGGTGCCAGGTGTAGAGGATGGCATCGGCCAATTGATGCTCTTCCTCCATAGTCAGCGGACGACCGCTCATCATCACCAGTACCAGTGGTTTGCCGGTCTGTTTGAGTGCCCGCACCAGTTTTTTCTGACTCTCGGGTAAACTGATATCCGAACGACTCGAAGACTCACCACTCATCTCCGATGCTTCACCGATAACGGCTACCACCACATCGGAACGGGAAGCCAGCGCCTCCGCTTCGCGAAGCATCACTTCCGGAGAGCGCTCATCAATATCGATGCGCGGGCCAAACACATTTATTTTGGCGGCATAAGCGGGATCGTCGGAAATATTTGCCCCCTTGGCGTAGCGTATGGTCACACTGTTTCCGGCCACATTGTTCATGCCCTCCAGCACTGGAATCGACAACTGGGGGTCGCCTGATACGGCCCATGTGCCAAGCATGTTGTTTTTATTGTTGGCCAAAGGCCCCACCAGCGCAATTGAGCCCCCTTTCTTTAATGGCAGCGTGTTCTTCTCATTCTTCAGCAACACAAAAGATCTGGCAGCGGCATCGCGCGCAGCGGCACGGTTTTCGGCAGAAAGAATCTCAATCTCAGCTCTTTTCTCATCAATATAACGATACGGATCATCGAACAAGCCAAGCTTGTATTTTGCTTCCAGAATACGACGACACGCTTTGTCGATATCGGCCATCGAGACCTTACCCTCCTGAAGTGATTTTCCAAGAGTAGAGAGAAAGCCCTCTCCCACCATGTCCATGTCGAGCCCGGCTTTGAGCGCCAAAGCTGAAACAGCCTGCAAATCGCCCAAACCGTGATCCACCATCTCGTTGACAGAAGTATAGTCTGACACTACAAATCCATCGAAACCCCATGTGTCGCGCAATATCTCGGTCAGCAGCCAGTGGTTGCCCGAAGCCGGAACGCCTTCCACGTCGTTAAAGGCAGACATGACACAGCCGGCACCTTCATCGATGGCGGCCAGAAATGGCGGCATATAGACATTAAACATACGGATACGACTCATGTCAACCGTATTGTAATCGCGACCACCTTCGGGTGCGCCATAAAGAGCGAGGTGCTTCACGGTTGCCATCATGGTATTGGCGGCCGTAAGGTCACTACCCTGATATCCCCTCACCATTGCCCGTGCAATTTCGGAGCCCAGATAAGGGTCTTCACCGCCACCCTCGGCCACACGCCCCCAGCGTGGATCACGCGAAATGTCGACCATGGGCGAAAAGTTCCAGTTGAGACCATCAGCAGTGGCCTCCTGCGCTGCTATGCGCGCTGTTTTCTCCATCAGCGCCATATCCCAGCTACACGAGAGACCAATGGGAATGGGAAACACGGTTTTATAGCCGTGTATCACGTCGGAACCAAAAAGCAAAGGAATGCCCAGTCGGCTCTGCTCCACAGCAATCTGCTGCGTCATCCGCACTTTGTCGGGACCGGTCACACCAAAAATGCCACCTACCTGTCCGTCGCGGATTTTACCCTCCACATCGCTGCTCACAGCCGAACCTGTTGGGATACCGCCACCCGGAGTTACCAGGTTTAGCTGCCCTATCTTCTCCTCTGTGGTCATTCTGCCCATCAACTCATCGATGAACCGGTCCATTTCGGAACCCTTAGGTTTGCTACACCCAACCAATACGACCACACTTAATATTAACGCAAATAACTTTCTCATCATCATTATATTTTAATTCAGTTTCTTTCGTCACAAAATATCAACTTCTCATATCTACTTTCTGATAATCAGTTTGGCCCGATAAACCCTGCTGCCCGAAACCATTTTCAACAGATAAAATCCGTTTTGAACGGCACTGCAATTGATGGTATAAATCGTTTCAGACGATTCAAACACGGATGAATAGACCTGACTGCCATCAGTGGCATATATGGCTACGGCTATTTGCCGGCCCACCAAATGGTGCGGTAATTCTATTGAAACATTATCGACAGCAGGATTTGGGAACAGATTAATCAGCTCTGAGTGTTCCAAACCCGGTGCGGCAGAGGTCGCCTGGTAAGAAAACCCCAGTTTGTCGAGGCCGGCCTGCACTTCGGCATCGGCCATAAAGTGTTTCCAAAGTAAACCTGTACGATGATTCTCAATCATCACCACAATTGGTCCCTGGTCAATACCTATGTAGGATTTTTGCACCCAACCCATATTGTCGTTAAAAGCATCATAAGGGCCATAAAGACCAAACAGATCAGCGCCACGCTCGCGATAGAAATACTTGAGTGCCTTCATTGACTCCATTGGTGTAAATGGCATGCTGGCTAACGCTGCCGTGGGACTGATGGTGCCATTGTCGTTGTTCATAGGTTCATGAGCCGTGTACCCAAAAGGGTCGTCACTGGCGGTAAGTCCCCAGTTATTTTCGCTGTAGTTTTGATGCCCCAGCGGATTGTTAACCGCGTAGGCATGGTGAATTTTGGCGGTATTGACATGCTCCTGCCAATAATCCGCATATTGGTCTGACAACCCCTTGGGATTAAGTCCCAGATGGCTGTAATGGATCCAAAACAGCGGCCCTCCCCAGTTGGGCGACAATGAAATCGGGTGCTCGTAATAGGTTCTGGGATTCACCATCGAGCCATTGCGAGCCCATCCCTGCGTGTAGGTCTCTTTGTTGATGCCAAAAGTGGGCGATGCAGCTGCCATCACATAGGTAATCAAAGATTCGTTCCATCCCTGTATTTTCATGTTCATGGCAAACCCATGATTGGGCGACCAGTGCCAGTAAAGCACATTCTGATTGCCATTGCGATACCAGTTCCAGTCGATGGCTTCCCATAAAAGAGTAGCTTTCTGACGAATTTGTACCGACTGGGCATCCTCATCGCGGAAATAGTTCCTCAGCGTAATAAGTGCCTGGGCCACAAACGAGGTCTCCACCAGGTCGCCACCATCATCCAGTGATGAAAACGGTTGCGTTTGATAGGTATCTCCATTGTACCAATGCGCCCATGCCCCTTTGTGGCGCTCACAATTTTCGAGAAACTCTAATATTTTAAGGATGCGTGTCTTGATTTCAGCCCGCTCCTCGTAAGCGCGCTCATAAGCCACCACCATAGCCATCAATCCCATGCCTGTGGCACCCGACGCTACGGTGCGGCCATCGCCATTGGTGCGCTCCAGCGCCATCCCCGATGGCTGATGTGCGCCTTCCCAGAAATAGCGAAAAGTGTATCGCTGAAACATATCCAAAAGCTCTTCGTCGGTAAAATCCCTAACTGTAGCCTGTATTGTAACCGCATCGGATTCTTTATCCTGCGAAAAAGCTTCCACCTTATAGCTTATCTCTGTGTTTCGTGCACTTTGTGGCACAAAATGGAGGTAATAATCCTTATCCGTTTCGGCAATTTGAACATAGTCCTCACTTCCGGCGTAGCGGGCATAAATCCGGTAACTGAGAAAATCCAGTGGTTGCTGCCAACGAAGCTCCACATGGCTGTCGAAACCCTCGGCCTTAAGTTGAGACACCGGCGGCACCACATCCATGCTTACAAACGCCTTAATGTCATCGATAAAAAGCAGCCGAGGGACACCATTGACTTCAGATTGACTGAATACCACGCCCTTAACGCGCGTAAAGTCAAGCAACGCATTGCCGCCATCTTCAATAAAAACTGAGAGCGGGATCTTAACCTCTACCCATTGGTCTGCCGGCACGTCATCGTTGTGTGCCGATAAATCGTAGAGCAATGAAGTAGCATCACCGCCACCACCCAAACGATTGGCTACCAAGCCAATTTTTGGGAGCGCAGATGCAGGCAAACCACTTCCGGCATAGAGATAGAAACCCAAAAACTCCATCCCTGTGATGTCGGCCACCGACCAGTCGCTTCTGTAAATGGTAGCTTTCCAGTTTCCACTGGCCGCCGAAGTATAGTTGAACTTTAGTGATGTGCTGCCTGACCATGCCGTGGCCGAACAAGGCACCTTATCATTAAACTGTGGCAAACCGGGCGGATGCGTGTATTCAAAGCTGCTGCCCCCAAGGTTGGCCACATCCACAATGCCCTGGTCGTAAAAGGTGGCGCCGGTGCCTTCGCTGAAAAACCAGACCTGCTGACCCAACATACCATCTACAGCCAGAACCAGCAAAAAAGCCAATAACGACAAACGAAGTTTCATATTTGGATGGATTATGAAATTGTATGAGCGCCATGTCCCATGCCAAAAGAGCAATCGAGAAGGAAGACTGCCTGGCATGTACCCAGGCAGTCCTCTATCACTCAAACAAAATCAGATAATGAAAAAACTATTGCTCGTCGCTGATAATCGACTGAATCTCAGCCTGCGTCAATGCTTTGTTAAACAGGCGCAGTTCATCAATGTAGCTTGCGTCGGAAAGGTGACCCCATTCGGTAAATCTGGGCGCGCCTGAGCCAATGGATAGGATGTCACACTCAGCCCAATCCACTCCGGCAAAGTCACCTTCACTCACGACCTCTCCGTTTATATAAACCACACATTTGGTTTGTGAGATGGTGAAAGCAAGATGTATCCATTCGTTGTTGGTTGGGTCGATGGTAGCTGCAGCGCCACCGTCGAACCAGCTGTCGGAGTCGCCGGTGCCTACATTAAGTTTAATAATTTGGTTGGTGGCACCACCCTCCCTAAAGAAACGGAAACCGCTTGTGCGCTTGTTACCGCTTGCATCGGGCGGACCAACAGTGAGAATTCCGGCACGGTCGGGGTCAGCATTGGGTTTGTACCAGAAAGCGGCACTAAAGGCATTGCCCAGGAGTCCCGTTGTAGGATATGTGAGGTAAGAATCTGCTGCCCCGGCAAAAGATTTGCTTCCACCAACGGCAGCGTCGGCAAAGCCGGGGTTACCAACCACGGTAGCGGCATTTTGGCTTATTTGCTCCACATAATCGCTGTTGAAAGGCATAAAGAATGTTTCGCCATCATATTTGGGTTGATATACAGCCGGGCCGGTTCCGCTATCGGCCATCACTGCCTGAAGTTCCTCTTTTGTGAGCGCTTTGTTAAAAACCCGCATCTCATCAAATAAACTGCGGTCCGACAGGTGGTTCCAATATGCAAAGTTAGGTGCCCCTGAGCCGATGGACATCAATTCACAGCCTGTCCAATCGATACCGGTATTGGCCGTTGTGATGGTAGGTTCTCCGTTGATGTAAACAATTGTTTGAGTTGCCGAAACAGTAAAAGCCAGATGTACCCAATCGCCCGCTGTAACGTCCACCACGCCACCATCGTTCCAGGTCTCGCCTTCGCCGGTGCCCACATTTAATTTAAAGCGCTGTGAAGCTGCACTGCCTTCCCGGAAGAAACGCAATCCCTTAGTACGGTCTTCACCTGCGGGACTGATGGAGATAAGACCTGCCCTATCGGGTGTAGCATTCACTTTATACCAGAATGCAGCTGTAAAACCATCACCTTTTAGTCCTTCGATGGGATAAGTGAGATACGTATCGGCAGCACCAGCAAAAGCCTGTCCCCATTTGCCATTGGCAAATCCCGGTGTGCCCACCACGCCGGCATTGTTTTGGGTAATAAGTTCCATGTAATCGCCATCAAAAGGCATGTAAAACACTTCGCCGGCAAACTTTGGCTGATATGGTGGCACTTTCTCAAAGTTTATTAAAGTGGTCGTTGTTTTGCCATCCAAATCAACCGCCACAATGGTCAACACGTGGTCGCCGTTGGTCAGATTCTCATAGAGATAATCAATTACAGCACGGCGGTAATCTTTGAAATCAGTAAAACTGGCTATTTCAGCACCATCGAGCATCACTTTGATTGAGGCAATCTCAATGTCATCGGTGACCACAAAACGTATGTTGATGGATGTCACAGGGTCTGTCACCCTGATTTGAGTTCCTTCCAACGGATACTGAACCGTGATTTGAGGAGCTGTTTCGTCCGCCCCCGGCGCAAGCGGGGTGATGGAGTCAATGCCATCGTTACAGGCTGTAGCAGCAAATAACAGCATTGAAAAAACCATGAGTTTATATAATATCTTCATCTGCTTATGTTTTTATGTTTTCGAACTATTTGAAAAACCAACATCATTAAAGATGTATGCGATAGACTTTTAACATCCAAAACCATTAATTGCTGAGACCTGGTAACTGGTCAAGCTGATTTTGTGGATAAGGCAAATAGATTTTATCGGCACTAAAGGTTCTTCCTTCGTAACTCAGGTCGCTGTAACGCTGCAACCTCACCATGTCATAATAACGGATGCCCCACTCCATGGCCAATTCTGCAAACTTTTCGTCCATAACCTGTTGCGTGGTCACATTGGATAAAGGAGCTAAACCGGCACGCGCCCGCACGGCGTTCACAGCCTGGTCGGCCGTCATTCCTGTACCTGAGGCACCACGTGTAAGGGCTTCGGCATGCATGAGCAGAATTTCGGCATATCGTATCACAGTAAAATTCATGTTATTGCCATAACCGGTGCGTCCGGGCGTAATCTGGTCAGATGGCAGATAGTGTTTTCCACTTGAGAACAGGGCACGTGCGTAGTCATTGATGATGTCACCCGATGGGGTCACATTGCTTACCCATGCCGGAAGTGTGGCATAAGCAGGGTCTTTTTTAATTTCATCGATGCCACGATTGGTAAAAAGCACGCTGGTTTCGAGACGCGTTCTTTCGCCACGGTCGAGCATAAACTTAATCCACTTCATGCTGGGCTCATAAAATCCCCATCCTCCGCCAATGCCGGCTACTTTGGGTGTCCAACCCACAGGCCCGTAAAAGTCGAACAAGTGACTGATTTGTGTGCCCGCTCCCTGACCAAAATCACTGAATTGCAGCTCAAGAATGTTTTCATCGTTTAGTTTTCCGGGAATTTTAAACAATTGATAAAAATCGGCTTCCAACCGGAATTTGCCTGAACTGATAATTTGTGATGTGGCACCGGCCACAGCGGGATAATCCTGCAACTCCAGGTTCGCCAGTGCTTTCAAAGCCAAAGCGGTATAGCGTGTTACGCCGCCCTTGATATCGGTGCGCTGATTGGGATGCAAATCGGGCAGGTTGTTGATGGCCAAATCCATCTCATCGGAAATATGCCGCATCACATCATTTTTTGAGGCGGGGCGCATGGGTAATAAATCGGCAGGGTCAGAACTTGTGGTGATAAACACATCTCCCCAAACCCTTGAGAGTTGAAACAACAACCATCCGCGAAGCACCCTTGCCTCGGCAATGTATTGGTTACCCAGTGTGGCACTGGCTCCATTCTGCACATAAATCTCTACCTGTTCCATGGCCGAATGGGCGGCAAAAATATCCTTGTACATATTTTGCCACAACGAGTTGTACATCCAGTAACCTCTGTTATAGTTATACTTTGATGTTTCTGCAAAGTCCTGCTGGTCGCCTAATCCTCCGGGATTCACATCGTCGCCACGCACTGCAATGAGCGGGTGGTCTTCCCAACCGCGCGATTGAAACTCTGCATAAGCGCCTAAAAGAGGCAATATCATGTTACCGGAAATGGTGTAGTCAGTCTCTTCAGTAAACACCCTGTTTTCGGCAGGTTCATCGAGCAAGTCGTGACAAGCAGGAACCGCCACCAGAAAAGCTGCGACTACAATGAAATGAATTATATATCTGATTGGTTTCATATCAATTATTTTATTTGGGATTAAAACTTAACGTTCAGACCAATGGTGTAAACAGCCGGAATGGGATAAGTCTGACGGTCGATACCATCTGATACCTCAGGACTAAACCCATTGTAGCTGAACCAGGTCAAAGGCCGCTCTGCTGTGAATGTCACACGCGTTTGCGGCATACCTTCGCCAAGTATTGTACGGGTATTGATGTTATAACCCAATTGGATGTTCTGAATGCGGAAGAATGAGCCATCCTCAACAAAATAGGTACTCATTTTCTGGTTCCAGCCTTTTCTCAAACCGGCTGATGATGGATACTTGTTGGAAGTGCCCTCACCATGCCAGCGGTTCTTGGCCAAATCGGCATCCAGGTTGCCATCGTTGGTCCAAATCATCTCACCACGTTTACGGTTGAGTATTTTGTTGCCCGACTGCCCCATCATGGTGACAGATAAATCCAGATTACGATACTTCAACCCCAGATTGGCGCCATACATAAAATTGGGAAAGTATGAACCCAAAATTTTGCGGTCGTTGTCATCAATCACGCCATCGCCATTCTGATCCTTATAGATAAAATCGCCTGGAACGAGGTTGTTGGCAACAGCGATAGGATCGCTTTGCACCTGAGCTTCGTTCTGATACACACCTACCACTTCCCAACCGTAAAAGGCCAGCAATGGCTCACCTACGATTGAGCGCTGACGAAATTCGGCCGAACCACCATCAATATATGGCTGTCCGAAAAGGTCGCGTACCTCATTTTTGAGAGTTGAAAAATTGGCTCCAATGGTGTAACTCCAGTCGTTGGTTAAATCATCTCTCCAGTTTAAGGCAAACTCAAAACCTGAATTGCGTATCTCACCCACATTTCGAAGTACAGTAGCTCCAACCGACGGGATGGTCACGTTCACTGCCGCATTTTTGGTATCCCGAATAAAATATTCGGTATTAACAGAGAGGCGTGTATTAAACAACTGCGCATCTAAACCGATATTGGTCTCCTCGGTAAGCTCCCATTTCAACTCGGAGTAGGTGCTTGTGGCAATTGTGCCTGCGGTATACTGGTCGTTAATTGATGTGTACACTACCGAAGTGGTTCTGGCACCGTCACTGGCCTGAATTTTATCATTCCCCAAACGGCCCCAACTGGCGCGTAACTTAAGAAAATCAACGGCATCCACACCTTCCATAAACGCCTCTTCAGATGGAATCCATCCCACACCAACAGAGGGGAAATAACCCCATTTCTCTTGGTACTTTGAGCTTCCGTCGGCACGCATGGTTCCGTATATCAGATATTTGTTGTTATAGTTATATGAAACCCTGCTGATGTATGACAATCCATATTGACGCAAACCATCGTCGCCAACACCGGTTTCCGGCTTCTCCTCTGCCTGGCTTATGTACCATGCTGTTTTTTGTCCATAAGGAAAATTGATACCCTGTCCGCGCAGGTGATCGTAAGCTTCGTCGCGGAAAGAAGTACCGGCCATCACCACAAGGTTGTGACCACCAAAGCTATTGGTAAAGGTGAGAAAGTTGTCCCATATCTGGTTTGACCAGTTGGAAGCATAACGACTGATGACTGAGTTTTCGCGCTGGGCATTGTTACTCAAAAAATAGGGTAATGCAATGTTTCGCTGGTTTAGCGCAGTAAATGCGTGGTTATAATTGGTTCTGAAAGCTAATTTTTGGGGAATTAATGTCAATTCAGCATAGAAATTGGCATTAAGCTTTCTGATTTTTTGGCTGTTCTCAGAAAAATCCATTTCCGGAAATGGGTTCTTGCCATCGCGATAACCAAGCAGTTGTGCACTTGAATAATGTTTGGGCCATGCTGCCTGATTCAGCTCATCAAAAACGGGCATGATGGGCACTGCATAATAGGCAGTATGCCAGGCACCGGCAGCTTCCAGATTTCGGAAAGCGTTACTAAACATCATGTTGGCGCCAATATCCAACCAGTCGTTGGCTTTGTAGTCAATTTTGGAGCGCAGGTTAAACCGCTCATAATCATTCTTCATATCCAGAATACCTTCCTGGAAAAAGTAGTTGGCACCTATTGAATAGGTGGCACTTTCACTACCGCCATTTACTGTGAGACTGTGGTTTTGTATGGCAGCGGGGCGCAAAATCTCGTTGTACCAGTCGGTATTTACATCCGGCACATTGGGATTGATACGGCTGCGGCCATAACGCTGCATGGCATTTTGGATGTAGCTGATGTCGGCTGGCGAACCTGATTCCATGGCCATGGTAGTAAATTGCTCGGCATTGGCCATCTTAAGCACGTTTTGTGCCACCTGCATACCGTAATAGCCATCGTACACAATCTCACCTTTTTGATTCAACCTTCCCGATTTGGTTTCGATAAGGATTACACCGTTGGCAGCACGAACGCCATAAATAGCTGCTGCCGAAGCATCCTTAAGCACCGAGATGGAGGCAATGTCAGATGGGTTCAGGAAATCGATGTTATCGAAAAACATACCATCCACCACATACAATGGGTCTTCGTTGCCACGTCCGGGATAAGAACCAATACCACGAACCCTGATGGTGGGTGATGCGCCAGGAGCGCCACTGCTCACAACCTGTAACCCGGCCACGCGTCCCTGTAATCCCTGCATAGCTTGTCCGGCAGGTGTTTTGGACAGCTCATCGGCACTTATGGTTGTAATGGCTGATGTCAAATCGCGCACACGGCTGGTACCGTAACCTACTACTACCACCTCGTCGAGACTTGAAACCATGGGCATCAGTACCATATTGAAAATGGTTTGATTGCCCACCTGAATTATTTGTGTTTCAAAACCGATAAAGCTGAAAGCCAGTCGGTCGTCAGGAGCAGCTGAAAGCGAAAAATTCCCATCCACATCAGAAATAGTTCCTTGTGTGGTGCCTTCTATTATTACGGAAACCCCGGGTAGAGGCAGCCCGTCGTCAGACGAAGTAACCCTCCCCGAAATCTGTCTGGGTTGCGCCTGCGCCCATGCCACCATTCCCCAGATAAAGAATAGCAACATGAAGCATTTAATAGACTGTGTTCTGTTCATAGTTGTAAGGATTTGAGATTATACAATTTTTAACGATGGTTCAAAACTATTAACTCAAATCACATCTGTCCAGAAAATCACCTTATCATGGCTTTCTCCATGATTTATGTCATTACATCATCTATTGCTCATTTTTAAAATAACAGATTGTGAATCAAGATAATCCCATCAAAAAATCTATCAAATTATCTTCGTGCTTCATGTTGAGTTTTTTCCTCAACCGATAGCGTTTGAGCTCCACACTGCGTACCGACATATTCAGCAGCGAGGCCAGCTCCTTTGTGGTAAGATTCATTTTCAGATAGGCACAAAAGCGCAAATCTTTTGCATTTAAATCCGGATATTCGGCACTCAGCTTCTCATAAAATGTACTGTTGATGTGGTTGAAATTGGTTTCAAACAGTTGCCAGTCGTCTCGCTGCTTGATATTGTTGTCAATCAGCTTTACCAAACGGTTGAGCGGAACGTTTTGACCCTTCACATTGCTTTTAATGTTCAAAATTTCACTCTTCAACTCGTCCAGAATGCGGTTTTTACTCACCAACTCAAGTGCCGAAGTGCTAATCTCCTTACTTTTATGCATCACTTCTGCTTCCAGTTTTTCTTTCTCGAGTGAAATAATTCGCTGCTCAGCAACCATCCTCTGACGCTCAAGCTCTTCACTCTGAGACTTCTCCATCTCCTTTTGGTGCTTGCGCAAACGGGTACGATGCACCAAAGAAGATACACGAACCAGCAAAAGCACGAGTATTACATATCCTCCAAAAGCCCAGCGAGTAAGAAACCAGGGTGGCCTCACCTCAAACACAAACAGGGTGGCCGGTTCATCAGGCGATGATGAGAGCCTCACCTGAAATTCGTAACGCCCGGGAGGCAGGCTGGTATATGTCTTAAGCCCGGAAGCATGTGGAGGCGACCACTCACTTTCTAGGCCGTGCAGACGAACCTGGTACTGATGGGGTAATGAATTGTATGCTGGGTTGGTAAACCAGAAGAATATGTTATTCTGTGAAGCACTCACTTTGTGTCGGACCAACGTATCCACCGAAAGCATGATGCCATCATCGCGGTTGCGCCCCGATACAAGAACCCGGTTTAGTTTCAACCTCACAGGTTCAAGCATGTTTAAGCCCACTGTCTGGTTCGAAAACAACATCAATCCATTGTCAAGCGTGAAGCAGGAGTAGTCTCCCAGTGAGATGATATTTTCATAATTGTCAATTTTTAATGCCCTGGGAGTTGCAAAATGGTTTTGGTAGGTAAGGTTGAAATCGGAATCTACACGGTAAAGCAACGCATTATCTCTGGTAATTAGCCAATATAAATCATCTCCTTCAGGAACAATGCGGATGACTTTGCGATGCTCATTAAGCTGGCGATTTAATTTTTGAAATGGGATGATGCTGTCATTCAGTTCATCATAAGTATATAGGCCATCAGAAGTAGTAAATACAATGCGGTCGCGGATTTTAAACACGTGTATATTGTAATCTTCCGGAAAGCCATTGTCGCGCCCGTAGTAATCAATACGGGTGGCATTGCGGTAGCCGGCACCCATCACTATCCGGTAAACACCTTTTTGATTGTGCGACGCCCAAATGACATCGGCAGAGCGCACGGCAACAAACCTGACCGGCTCATTAAATCCATCCATGGTGTGCGAAAACTCCCATTTACCTTTTACACTCCGCCGGTAAAATGCCAGTCCGATATATGTGCCCTGCACCATCCAATCGGCATCGATACTTTCCATGCTCCAACCACCTGATACACTGGACAGTTTACGGACTGCCGCGGCAGGCTGATCAATGACAAACGTGCCATCGTTGTGCCCGCAAAACAGATGATTGTCTTTCACAATCAAATCCCAAACCTGCCCTTGTGTGCCATCCACAAACAAAAAAGTGCTTTCATTACCCTTTAAAGCATCCAGATGACGATAAAAAAGTCCGTGATTGGTACCAATGTAGAGATAGTCACCAAGCCGGGCCACATCGTAGGTGGCACCCAACAGACCCGACAAATCGGTTAGATAACGAAAAGGCGAATTGGTTTGCACATACGAAATGCCATTGTCGAGACCTATCCACAAGTTCTTGTCCATATCCACAAACAGACTAAGAACGGTGTTATTCTGTAAGCCCTTATCCATATTCAGGTGTGCCAGAATTTTCCCGCTGCTATTTATGATAACAGCGCCATTGCGAATGGTACCAAGTACTGCTGTGGAATCGTTAAGCATGATGCTGCGGTTCAGCTGATTTTTCAATACAAACCGGGAAGCTTCTGTATCCCAGTCGCTCCAGCGTCCATTGGTTTTCACGTACAGACCATTGAGTGTGGTGCCCGCAATTTCCAAATCCTTGAACTTCATCATGGATATCACCGGCATTTGTCGAAAAAATGCGCCATCATCCACCAACGAAAAACTACCATCTAAAAAGGTTGTCAGGCCAAAATCTTCGGCATAAATCTGCAACTGACCATTGTCAGGCATCGCGTAAAGCAAAAATGATGGTGACCGATTAACGGATAACGCACCGTCCTGATACTCATAAATTGCCGTAAAGGATTGGAAACGTATTCGCCCTTCATCTTCGGATATATGCCAAATCTCTTCGTTTTCGGATAACTTGAATGGTAGCAATGCAGAGACTGAATGGTACTCCATAATCCCGTTTGGAGTGGTAACAAAATAACCAAACTCCTCATATCCACCCACATAAATCTTACCCCTTTGATCAGAAAATACTGCCCTCACAATCATGCGGTTGGGTAATGAATGTACTTCCCAGCGGGTGCCGTCAAAACTCAATAATCCTTCGTTGTTACCAAAATAGAGTATGCCCGACACACTGTCCTGATGGATACTCCAATTTTGACTCTGAGCGCGATACTCTCCTTTGGAGTGATTACGCACGTAATATCCGCCCAAAAGATTGCTCGCCTGGGTATGTGCAGATTCCGGCATAAAAATCTGCATCAGTAAAATGCAGCACAAAATCGATCTGACAGTCATTAACATCATAAAAACGTATAACTAACACCCACATTAAAGTGCATAATATTTAAATATCACACTTTTTCGCAGAATATAAAAACAGAATGCCTTGAACGCACCAAACAAAATCCCGCATTTACCACCTTACCAATATATGCATGCTCTACTTTAACCCAAAGGAGTGATGCGTTACATTAACAGGCTGTAAACACGGGATGTTACAACTATTTAAAGCCGTTGATATGGTCAACAGCACAAGAACATAATCAAATCCAGAGACTGGATGGATACTCGCCTTTATCGATAAGCTCATTCAGGCTTGCCAGCACCATGGGCTTATCTTCCTGATAGGTTACTCCAAACCATTTGGCAGGCGTATTGATTATTTTCACTTCGGCTTCACCGCTCTTTACCATGTTGTCGGCCTGTATATTGAAATAAAACTCCGATTTCATCTCCTCACCTCTGGCGCTCAGGAATTTCTTGAATCCATCTTCCAAATGCGCAAAAAATGTGGGTTTAAATATCCAGAAATTCATCGACACAGGCTCCTCTCCGGTGAGTTCCTCTTTAAAATCAGACTCATAAAAGAATATCTTGCGACCCTCCAATCCAATTTTGGTACGCTCGGTCACACGGGTTAAATTTCCACTGGCATCGGCTTCGCATACGCCCCGTGATACAGTTCCGTGTTCCGACAGGGTATTCTTCAGAGCATAGCCAATCATGGCATACTCATTTTCATTTTTACTTTTTTGAATGAAATCCACAGCCTGCACATAAGCCGTGCGTCCGTAAAAATCATCGGCATTGATAATGGCAAAAGGGGTTTTGATGGCATCTTTAGCCATCAGCATGGCATGACCTGTTCCCCAAGGCTTTTCGCGACCTTCTGGCACCGAGAATCCTGATGGTACTTTATCCAGGCTCTGAAAAACATACTCAGTTTCGATGCGCCCTCTTAGCCGTGGCTCAAAACGTGCCTTAAATGCATCGGCAAAATCTTCCCGTATCACAAAAACCACCTTACCAAAACCGGCGCGGATGGCATCAAACACAGAGTAATCGATGATTGATTCTCCCGATGGCCCAATCTCGTCCATCTGTTTCAGACCGCCATACCGGCTTCCCATTCCGGCGGCAAGGATTAACAATGTAGGTTTCATTTATAATTCTTTTAGTTATAGTTTGGTGACAAATTTAAGTCTAAACCACTGGTAATAAAACAGACAAAACAGCATCGTTTCATACGGCTACTTATTATTCTGATGATTTTTATAATCTTCAACGATGCCTGCCGTGAGCCAGTTGGCAAGTGCCTGGCGGTTTGATTCCACTACAAAACGCTGTTGATCGCGAAAGTTCATGATATTTCCCAGCTCCACAAACACTGCCACCGGTCGCGTGTTGCGCAGCATATACAAGTTGCGGTGCGTAACTGTACCCGAAAAACCCCTGTTGGGTTGATGCCGGCGGTAGTTCTCTTCAAAAGTTTTACGAAGGGTTTCAGCCATCTGTTTTCCTGAGCGACTGTGCTGATGATAATAGAAAAACACATCAAGTTGATGTGTACGACTTCTGCTATCCAGATGTATTTCGATGCAACGCTGGTAATCACTGTTCTCCTGTCTGAAAAGATTGTTGATGGCATCGGAGCGCTGCTTTAATCGTTGAATCTGGTCCAGCGGTATCACTTGTCCCATAACCCGCTCATTTTCATCGGGCGTTAAGATGGCTCCTGAGCGTATGCCATTGTGCGGATCCTGCACTATAACATGCACTTTGGCTCCTTTTTGCATCAGGTTTTTTGCCAGCCTGAGAGTAATATCATAGGCATACTCATCCTCATACAAAAGATGATCTCCATATTTGCCTATGGCTCCCGGATCAGGCCCTCCATGACCGCTCACAAGGTAAAAAACGGCTCCTTTCAACTCTTCATCCAAAAGCCGTAAATCCTGATGATCCTTACCAAACAACGGTTCAACCCATCGCGTGGATACAATTGGAATAATATAATGGTGATGAACGTAAAGCCCGCCATCGGGGGCAAACTTACCTTCGTTCAGCAATCTGAACCGTTCCAGATGTTCTTGAGGTGCTAAGTCGTGCCTGCGCAAGAAAGACCAGATGCCTTCGCCCGGATTGGGCTTTACTGATATGGTTTCTTCAAGTGGCTGACCTACTACGGATAGAGAAAATATAATAAAGCAAATAACAACTGTGACTCCTCGCATACAAAAACCGGTTTGATGCGCAAAAATAACAGAAATATTTGCTTTATAACAGCATAAATGCACTTATGCGGGTTGGCGCGTCATTATGAGTCGCTTGAACGGGCCAAATACACTTTTACGAAAATCACGAACCTGCTGATGCCTTACTTTGTATAGCCCAAGGCGAATGATGCTGTAGAGAGGATTGTGATTGCGGGCAATGGCATAGTGATTGGCAAGTAAAGACATTTCGATGGGACTGCCCTGCAAACGCTTAAGATTTGAAATTCCTTTTGACATGCCAATCTGCTTTTTAAACCTCATCCGATTCAAGTCTATCAGATAAAATTCGTATCGGCCATCAACTTTATTCACCAGAACATTGTTACCGCCAAAATCAAGGTGTAAAATGCCATTTAAATGCAATGTGTTGGAAACATATCGTGCAAACTGACGAATAATATCCTCTTTACCCGGCACATCCTGATGCAGCACTTCATCCATCCGGTAATCATGCTCCAGATAGAGTGAAATGTAAAAACTATTGCTCATAAATCCTTTGCTATCGTAATACTCTACATACGCTACCGGAGCCGGAGTATGTATCCCCATGCGCTCAAGACGGAGTGCATTCTCGTAGCTGCGCATAGCCTTGCTGCTGCGGAAAAAAGAGTAAGCAAAGAGGTTGAAAATATTTGGTGGACCAAATGATTTAACGCAAAACTTCATCCCGTTGTACTCAATGACTTTAACTTCATTGCGTATCTTGTATATGGTAGTGCCAATTTCCTGAAATGTAACTCTCAGGTTGTTTATAATTCCCTCGAAAGATGAGTAGGCTGGATTAATCTGATAGTTGAGCATGTTACATGTGTTAATTCTAATGAACAACAAACAATTATGCTACAAAAATACAGCAACCATTACTCTGTTATCAGAACTATTCAACCGAAATGTCCAAAACAACAACTGAAGCGCAGTGAAACAAAAAACTGACAGATTATTTCATTGATGCGATTGCAAAAACTTTCAAGTATCGGCAGTATTAAGAAATTTCAGAGCTCATCTATCATCTAAAATTCTAATATCTGATTTACCTATAGCTCAGCCCAAATTCGAGCCATCGAAAAACCGGGTGCCTCCATCTTAAGATTTAAAAAATAGCCGAAAGGCGTTACTGACACTTGATAGCCGCCATTCTGCAACCGCTCCAGGGCAGCATCGAATAGACTTCGGGTGAACTGCATCGAAGCTTTGGAACTCGAGAGATGCGCAAAGGAGTGGAGCACTATTTTCTCAGTACCATTTTTGCGGGCAACCCATTTCAGATGGTTACTGAGCTTCTTTTCACGGCTCTTTACGTCCTGAAGCTCATCGGCCTCCTCCACTTGAATGTAAGCCACAATGCACTCGGCAAACGATGCCGGACATGGGGCGTCAATGGCCTCTTCATGGTTCTTCTCGCCAATGGTATAACTGAATGAAGTGGTGTAAAAACAAAGTACTTTCAAAGAGGATGTGGTTTAATAGCGATACCGAAATTATTCAAAATTTAAATTCAGAGACATGTTTATATGAATCAGTATGAGACAAATAAGGCAACGAGCACTTTTAAGTAAAAATCGTCAACAAACTCACTGAACCTCTGCCAACAAGCCATCGAAATTAAGCGGACGTGTGTACATTTTAATGGAACCATCGTCGTTCACAGGCCACTGTGCTCTTGGCTTATCCCAATACAATTCAAGACCGTTGCCATCCGGATCTTCTAAGTATAACGCCTCTGACACCCCGTGATCAGAGGCCCCTGATACAGGATATCCAACCGTAACAAGGCGCAAATAAATCTCGGCAAGATCTTTTCGCGAAGGATATAAAATGGCGACATGAAACAACCCGGTACTGTTGACAGGGGCTGGTTTTCCATCTTTGCTGTACCATGTGTTGAGCCCAATGTGGTGATGGTACCCACCGGCAGAGACAAATGCCGCATCAGAACCATAACGGGTAACCAACTCAAAACCAAGCACACCACAGTAAAAACCAAGCGAACGCTCCACATCTGACACTTTCAGGTGCACATGACCAATACGTGTATTGGATGGAACTTTGTATTCAGTATTTTCCATAAAACAACATTTAGCCCTTAATATACGATCAAATTAAGGTCTTACCACTTTGCCAACTATCTCCTCCATTTCGGAAGATACAACCCTGAATACATTTAAACTAATTCCATGCTCATTGGCCGAAAAGCGGCTATAATCCATCCAGCTGACATAGGTTTTACCATCCGCCTTTTGAAAAACAGCTACACGGCATGGCAAAATGGCCAAATTGTATCTGTCTACATCTGATGATAAAATTTCACCGGCAAAACCTGAGTGACACAACTCAACAATGGTAGCAGGCAAAACCGCCACCCCGGCACGGTGCATATTGGCCTGCATATCGTGCACAATGGGAACCGTCCAACCTGCTTCCAAAGCTGCATTTTTAAGTGTTTCAACGGTGTGAGCAAAATCGTAGCGACTTTCGCGCTCAACCAATACCTGGGTGGCATTCTCAGGTCGGCAAGATGAAATCAACATGGCTCCAGTCAGGCTGAAAACCAGCATAAGGATTGATAATTTATTTTTCATGGCAGTAAATTTTTAATATATCTGGCATAATAAACTAACAATCATCCACCTATAATGTTGAATGAACGATAAATCTCCCTGAAAACAACTCTACTCCTGTGGTTTCAACCATCTGTTGAGCCACCCTGCAAACTCCCTTTGCCACAAAATACCGTTCTGTGCCGAAAGCACCCAATGGTTCTCTTCAGGAAAGTATAAAAACCTGCTGGGGATGTTTCGCATTTGCGCGGCATTAAATGCTGCCATTCCCTGCGACTCTGGCACTCTGAAATCCTTGGCTCCGTGAATAACCAGAATGGGCGTGTCCCAATTTTTCACAAACGAATGGGGCGAAAACTCATATCTGTTATCGGGTCGCTCCCAATACGGGCCTCCCAAATCCCAATTCACGAAAAACATCTCCTCAGTGGTGTCATACATCATATCCATATTAAACACCCCGCAGTGGGAAATAAAAGCGTTAAATCTGCCATTGTGATTACCAGCCAACCAATATACCGAGTAACCGCCATAGCTGGCACCTACTGCTCCCATGCGGGTTTCATCCACAAAAGACTCTTTGGCAACCGCATCAATGGCGCTTAGGTAATCTTTCAGATTCTGACCACCCCAATCGCCACTAATTTGCTCGTTCCACTCCGTTCCAAAACCGGGAAGTCCTCTGCGGTTTGGTGCCACCACAATGTAATCGTTGGCAGCCATCATCTGAAAATTCCATCGATAGCTCCAAAACTGGCTAACTCCACTCTGCGGACCACCCTGACAATATAATATGGCTGGGTATTTTTTCGCCGGATCAAAATGGGGTGGATAAATTACCCACACCAGCATCTGTTTGTTATCGGTTGTGGTAACCCATCGCTCCTCCACATGCCCCATTTCCAACTGCTCGAGCAGACCCGAGTTGATGTTTGTGAGATTTACCATTGAACCTGAACGCATATCGATGCGTATCAAATCTGCCGGCGCACTCATACTCACCCGTGTTGCAACCAAAGATTCGCCGGTCTGCATTACGCCACTTAAATTGTGAACACCCTCAGTAATTCTGTTGACAGAACCGCTGTTTAAATCGAGCAAATAAATCTGTTCAGTGGCATGCACATTTGATGTAAACCAGATGAAAGCGCCGCTGTCGTCCCACACCGGGCCGGATACATCGTGATCAAATCCGGCGGAAAAATCACGCACCACACCGGTATTTAAATCCATCACCATCAAACGGTTTTTATCGGCCTCATAACCATCGCGCGCCATGCTCTCCCAAAGCATTAGGCTGCCATCAGGTGAAAACTTTGGGTTTTTATCGTAACCCATCATGCCTTCGGTAAGATTTACCGTTTCACCACTTTCAAGTTCGTACAGATAGATGTCAGAATTGGTGGAGACTGCATAATCTCTACCGGTGAGTTTCTTGCAGGTATAAGCCAGTCCTTTCCCGCACGGCGTCCAGGTCACTTGTTCCATACCGCCAAATGGTTTCATGGGGGCATTATAACGCTCTCCCTCCATTATGTCTGTTCCCGAAGAAATCATCCGATCATTACCAATCGGCACCACAAACAAATGGCTGTAGGTGTAATCGTGCCAGCTATCCCAGTGGCGGTACATTAAATCCTCTTCAATACGTGCGTTGGTAAGCGGCAAGTCAGGATACATATCCACCACAGACTTATCAAGCTTCACTTTTTTGGAATAAACCAGATGCTGCATATCGGGCGAAAACTGATAGCCGGTAATACCTCCCGGGATCTCAGAAATCCTGCGACGGGCTGTTCCATCCGCATTCATTTCCCATAACTGCACCGTGCCCGACTCCGAACTCAGGAAAGTAATTTTTTGTCCATCGGGACGCCAAGCCACCTGTGATTCATTTGTATAGGTATGTGTGAGCTGAACAGGCTCTCCGCCCTTCACCGACATCACATACACATCGGTATAAGTGCGGTTTTCCTCAATGTGAGAATATGAGACAGTATACAATAGCGTACTACCGTCGGGCGATAATGAGGCATTGCCCAATCGTCCGAATGACCAAAGCACCTCAGGTGTAATGCGATCGCCTGATAACTTCATCCCACGAGTATCAAAAGTGCCACGCTTGTCCGTTTCGGAACTGCATGCCGCTAAAATCAAAACAAAAAACAAACCGGCGTAAAATAATTTCCCCTTCATACAGATATTATAATTAGATAATAATCAAACGCTTTACTCTCAATTACAGAGTTAAAACCGAAAGTAATCGAGACTCTTACGGTGATAAAAATAACCCTAAACTTTATAAATCTGAAACAAAAAAACTGTGAACTGATAAAAATCAGATGCCAATCGGAGGTTTAAAAGATGGGAGGTTTTTACCTTCAACAACCTTGATTAATCTTTAAGTTTTGCTTGATGTGCGCGAAGCATAAACTATTCCTCTGCTATGTAAAACAAACCAAATCTGCTTGAATGGTATAATTATGCGTATAAGTTTTTGATGTAATCACAAAAAAAAGTTACTAAAACCAGCAAATTGGGGTTGCCAAATAATTTTAAGCCTCGTAAATTCATAAAAGAAAGATGACTGTAAAGATAAACGGTATTGAGGTTTTTTTTTCAGGTAGCTCAAACAGATCAGGAGATAAAAACTAAAGATATCAGATGACAGAAAATGTTAAAACTTTTGTTTTCCTGATTTTGTTCTTATATTAAAGTTTTAAAGAAGTTTTAAAACAGGAGGAGACAACCACATCAACCTGTTAATTTTCAAATAGAAAGCAACAATAAAAGAGTGTAACACCTTTAATTTACCCTTTCCCGTTAAACTGATAACATATTAAAACCAGAATCGAGGGAACCAGAACAGATGCGACAAGTTCCGCTCGGGCAAACAGAAAAATTACTTACGGATGAAAAATATTGAATTAAACATTTTTCAGGCAACCTACCCAAAGATTTATCCGGAACGGGGTAAAATACTTATAGCCGATCCCTTTCTTCAGGGTCCCTATTTTGCCCGTTCCGTAATTCTACTCACCGAACATGGTGATGAGGGAAGCGTTGGTTTTGTCATTAACAAAGCAACAGATGTCTATCCCGACGAGGTAATCGACGATCTGTTCAATTTTAATGGCGAACTGTTTATTGGAGGCCCTGTTTCTTCCAATACACTGCATTTCATTCATACCTTAGGGGAAATGGTTCCCGGAGCCATAAAAATTACCGACTCCATATATTGGGGCGGTGACTTTGAACAGGTAAAGAAGATAATAAACAGTGGCAAGGCCGATGCGAGCGCGGTAAGATTTTTTGCAGGCTATTCAGGCTGGTCGCCAGGGCAACTGGCCAGTGAAATTGAAGAGGGCTCATGGATTGTATCCTCACTCGACGATAAGCAGATTATGTGCTCCAATGCCTCTACAGTCTGGAAAGAGAGCATGCAACATTTGGGCGATATATACAAAACATGGTCAAACTTTCCGACCAACCCTACCTATAATTAGTGCGAATCTGATCCATCAGCTTGCGGTATAAGTCGCCCGCATATTTTGAAAAGTATCGCCTTCCCCTAAATCCCGAAACCCAACGTATTCCACCAATGGCATTGGTAAGGAATATTTCATCGGCCTCCATCAACTCACGCTGGGAGGCACCCTGATTTTCAACCAGCTTTAGCCCTACCGATGGCGCAAGTTCCATTATCTGCTTTCGCATAACACCATCGATGCATCCTGTTGACACCAGCGGGGTGTATAAGGTTTGAGCTTTTATCCAGAACAAACTGGAACTTAATGACTCAATGATTTTGTCGTTACCATTTACAATCAGGCAGTCGTCCAAATCATTCTCACGGCAAAAAATGCCAGCCAACACATAAGGCACAGAACCTGCCGATTTAAATGGCGACAGTGGTGAATGAAGTTTCGGGAAGCCCTTATACACATCAATTAAAAGACCCTTCTCAGGGAGTGAGTAACCCGTTTCGGTAATCGGTGCGGTTTCGATAAGCCACGATGCCTGAAGTGACTCCGGGGTGTAAAGTCCTTCTCCTTTGCGAAATACGGTAAGACGGATGCGCACGTCATAAAACAGTCGGTTTTTAACTACCAAATCCGAAATCGAGTGCAACAACTCTTCGGCCGTAGGAAATCCTTTGATCAAAAACCGCATCACAGCCATTCCCTGAATGAGTCTGCGGTAATGCGTATCCCAAAACAATGGCCTTCCCTTATGGTAGCGCATGGTTTCAAAAATGGCGTCGCCATAACGAAAGCCCCGGTTAGTGCTTCTAAACAGCGGCACATCTACCGGTCTTAATACCCCATCATACACCAGATATTGTTTTGCATTCATCCCTCAGCCAAAATTAAAAAGGAAACAGCTGCCCCAAAAACACGTGAATCAATTTTGGCTCATATAACAAAGGAAAAATGAAACCATACACAGCACCAAAAAAATGGGCATCGTGACCTATATTGTCTGCTTGCTTCCGCGCCATGTGAGCTGAATACCATAAATAAAGGACACCGAAAATAATTCCGGGTATGGGGATGATGGCAAAAAGCAGCACCGGATTGTAAGGATCAAAAAAGATGGAAGCAAAAACCACCGCGGACACCGCTCCAGATGCGCCTATAGCATTGTAATAATGATTGTTTCGATGCTTAATAAGTGAATAAAGACTGGATACCGGCAACGCGGTAATAAAAAGAAGTAAAAAACGCAAATCATCAAATCCGGGCAAATAGTAGTTGAAATAAAACAGAACGGCGCCCCCAAAAGAGTAAAGCACGAACATATTGATTAGCAAGTGCATCCAATCGCCGTGAAGAAATCCGTGCGATAACAATCTCACATACTCCTTGCGGTGAATGATATGCCATGCGTTGAACTGGAACTTGGCCATTAATTCCGGACGGCTAAATGCCGCAATGCTAAATAAGCTAACAACAATGATGATAATAATGTGAATAGACATAATCAGTGTAAAATTTTATATACCAACTCAGTAAGCAATTCACCACTGGAAGCGCTTACGTTACCAAACCCCTTAGACTTCATATCATACTCGCGCAAAAGTGAAATTACCTCAGCCACCTTCACACCCGAATAGTTGCGGGCTCCCGTCTGATAATCGCCCACAAAGAACGGATTTATTTTTAAAGCCGAAGCCACTGCTGCTTTACTTTTGTCGGTAAGATAATAGTATGCCAGCAACTTACTGAAGTAGTTAAACAAAACACCTGTAATCGCAGGCACAGGGTAATCCTTTGGGTTGGCAGCAAATGCCCTCACAATTCTGTTTGCTTTGGCAACATCTTTCTGTATGAGTGCACTCTGCAACTCAAACGGGTTATACTCTTTGCTTATTCCAATGTTGCGCGACACATTATCGACGGTAATCATGGAATTACCGGGGCCAAGAGAAATCATGAGTTTCTCCACCGCCTGCACCAACTTCTCCAGGTCAGAACCCAAAAACTCGATGAGCATTACCGATGCTTTGGCTTCGATGGATAACCCTTTCTCCTTTAGATAGGAGCCTATCCAGGCACCCACCTGATTGTCGTAAAGCTTCTTAGACTCAAAAACCAGTGCTTGTTTTTGCGCTTTGAGAGCAGCAGAAACCTTGGAACGGCCATCTAGTGTTTTATACTTATAATTGATAACCAGAATTGTAGAGACCAGCGGATTCTTTATATAGCTCTCCAACATCTCTATTTTGTCGAGAAGTTGGGCTTCACGAACAACAATCAACTGGCGGGGAGCACCCATTGGGAAACGGCGTGCAGCGTGAATAAGATTGATTACATCGGTATCCTTGCCATACAGTATGGTTTCGTTAAACCCCCTTTCATCATCCTTTAACGCATGTTTTTGTATGGTTTCGGAGATTTTATCGATAAAAAAAGGCTCCTCACCATGTAAAAAATAAACAGGCGCATAATTCCCCTGCTTTACCTGCTGTATAATCTCTTCAAACTTCATTCGGGGATTTGATATTAATTCTCAAACTTCAGGTGTCGAACTGATTTTCCGTTGTTGATGATCTCTTTAAGCGCATTTACGCCTATGCGTATGTGACTTTCCACAAAATCGCGGGTTACACGTTTGTCACTCTCAGCTGTTTTAATACCTGTTGAAATCATTGGCTGATCAGACACCAACAGCAATGCACCGGTTGGAATTGAATTGGCAAAACCCACAGTAAAAATTGTAGCCGTTTCCATATCGATGGCCATGGCTCTGGTTTTTCCAAGATACTTTTTGAAACGTTCATCATATTCCCACACACGCTTGTTGGTGGTAAACACTGTTCCCGTGTAGTAGTCGCGACCGGAATCACGTATGGCGGTAGAGACAGCTCGTTGCAAGCTAAATGCCGGAAGTGCAGGCACTTCTGGTGGCAGATAATCATCGGAGGTACCATCGCTGCGAATGGCCGCAATCGGCAGTATCAAGTCACCTAGTTTGTTAATGTTCTTCAACCCGCCACACTTTCCCAGGAAAAGTACTGCTTTGGGATCTATCGCACTCAGCAGATCCATTATGGTTGCTGCATTAGGGCTTCCCATTCCAAAGTTAATGATGGTGATACCATTGGCGCTGCAACTGGGCATGTTTGAGCCTTCACCCAAAATGGGGGCATCATACCATTTGGAAAACATCTCCACATAATTGGTAAAATTGGTCAGAAGAATA
Source organism: Alkaliflexus imshenetskii DSM 15055 (assembly GCF_000517065.1). GTDB lineage: Bacteria > Bacteroidota > Bacteroidia > Bacteroidales > Marinilabiliaceae > Alkaliflexus > Alkaliflexus imshenetskii. The sequence continues at coordinate 903,527 of NZ_KI912105.1, forward strand.
TAATCCGTAAACTGCTCCAAAGGACGCCCGGTGTATCGTGGCAACCAGTTTTCAACAATCTCTTGTTTTGTCTTCATATATAAATCTTTGATATACCTGTCTAAAAACACAATGCCAACAGTTGAATGCGCTTGAATCAGTAATTCACCCAATGAAGCCGGCACACTAAGATAACGGATTTTAATGATTTTGTCGTAATTTGCACCAAAATGTAGAAGATGCAACCACTAAGCCTTCCTCCCTTTGATGCTAGAATTACTGAAGAGAACGGAAAAAAGAGAATTTTCGATGTCATACGAAAAAAATACGTATCCCTCTCGCCCGAAGAGTGGGTGAGACAGCACTTTATCCATTTTTTACTGAGCATAAAATATCCTGCTGCCCTAATGGCCATAGAGAAAAATGTGACTGTAAACGGGTTGAAGCAGAGAGCGGATATTGTGGTTTATAACCGATTGGCTAAGCCAATGGTAATTGTTGAGTGCAAAGCACCTGGCGTAATTGTTGATAATACCACAATTGCACAGGCAGCTCGCTATAACATCAGTCTGGAAGTACCCTATCTGGTAGTTACAAATGGAATTAACAATTACTGTATCAGAGTTGACAAAACAACGGGCACATGGCAAATGGAAACGACTTTACCCGAATTCACTGCTCTTAACGCCCTCGGGGATTAATCAGCTGAAACATACACTCATCCTCTCTCCCATCCTTGGTTTTAAGCCACTCTTTTTTTACGCCTATCAGATGAAACCCTGCTGAACGAAAAAGCTTTAAACTGGCCTCATTGTGCGAAGATATGTTGCAATAAAGCTGGTGTAGTGCCAAATTTTCGAATACATACTGAACAAACAAAGAGAGAGCCGATGCAGCTATTCCCCGTCCCCGCCAGGCTTGATTAATCATAATTCCAATGCCTGCCCGCTGATGAAACGGATCAAAATCGAATAAGTCAATTAATCCTACTGGCTTCGGAGCTCCCGAAGTGATCTCTTCAACAATCAAGCGAAGTTGTTTGGTCTGATAAATATCAAGTGCAGCAGCTTTCACGTACTTTTCAAGCTGATGTTTGCTAAATGGGGTGAGTGTGTTACTCACATACCAAAGCGACATGTCATTTTCCCAGTGATATAAAATATCTACATCACCGGGTTCTAAAGCTCTAAGAGCCACACTATCATTTTTTATCATACTGCCCGATTACTCTTTCACAAGCACAATGGTTGGCAGGTAAAAAGCACGCTGCCTTGTGCCATACACATCGCGCAAAGGTATGGTAAATTCGTACTCATACGACCGGTAACCTTCCGCTTCTACCTCAATCCTGTAGTTTCGGGCAGAAGGGAGGACTGCTACCACTTTCCCGTTTAAAGGATTTGGTCGAAATACACCCATCGACTCATTGTTCTCCACATTATAAACCCGCACAACAGCATCTGCCAAAGGTTTTTCATCTATGCCATAAATATGAGAGGCCATCACAGCAAGAGAACGTTCATCTTCAACCGGAAAACTTATCAGGTACAAATCGGTAAAACCCATTCCACCCGGACGGCTCGAAGCATAGTAAACCCGCTGACCATCAGGAGTTGGCATGTAAAACAGGTCATCATCGGGCGTGTTAATCGGATAACCAATATTTTGAGCTGTACTCCAAACGCCATCATCGCTCATCTCACTGCGAAAAATGTCATATCCTCCCATTGAGTTGTGCCCTTCGGATGAGAAATATAAGGTGGTGCCATTGGGATGCAAGAATGGACTCTCTTCATCCAATGATGTATTGATTGCTGGCCCTGCATTGATGGGTTCACCCCAGTTTCCATCGGGTAAAAGATGCGACACATAAATGTCTTTCCCTCCATACCCACCGGGACGATCGCTCGTAAACCAGATGGAGTTACCGTCAATGGAAAACGAAGCGTGAGTCTCATTGAATGGAGATGTGATGGGTGGTGGTAAAATTTCAGGCTCAGTCCAGACACCGAAACGCAAGCGTGTCATATAAAGATTGCCTACGGCACCATCGCTTTGATAAAAGAGTAACGTCTGGCCATCGGAACTCACGCTCACTGTGGCGCGGTTGCCGAGGTAGCCGCCAGGAAGCTCCAGCAACTGTGCTGCAGTCCAGGCACCTTCGCGCCAGTATGAAACATAAATATTCTCAAAGTACCGGTTGGCATCATTGCTCATACCTGCAATTGGGCGGTTGGATGTAAAAAAGATAGACGACTCATCCAGCGAAACTACCGGGCTGTGCTCGTCATAGAGCGAGTTGATGCCCTGACCCAAGGTCTGAATCTCATAATTTACAGGATGTTTTATAAGTTCGATGGCGTTGACACTATACAAACGCTCGCGTTCAATAGCCGCAATCAATTGTCGTCTGGAGGAGGGAATCAATGGCTTAAGCTCATCAAAAAGTTTAATTGCATCCTCAAACCTATAGTTAAGATGTAATGCCTGACCCAGATAGAAGCGGGCCTCGAGTGCGCTTTGGGAAGGTCGTCGCTCAATTGGATAGAGCTCAACAGCCTTTTCGAGATACATGAGTGCGCTCTCACTGCCCCCCGGAACTGAAAGATAAGACGTGCCGAGCAGCAGATATACCTCGTCGGCAACCGGGGTGCGTCTGAGTAGAGGTTGTAACGTTTCAATGGCCTGAATGTATCGCTCGTTGGCAATTTGGGTCTGAGCCTGACGAATAACCCGTCTCTCGGCCATCAGGCCATCGGCAAAAAATACAATTAGAATGGCTAACAAGGTAAAAAAACGCATACGATATGTTTTTGCTGATTATGGTGGTTCTTGTGAAATATAAAAAGTTCTGAGCTATTGAAAATTCAAGCCTTCATAAACCATTAAAGGTAAAGATAAACCACGACATGCATAAACGGACAACATTTTTTACAAAACAACCCATTTCTTTTATTAATGTCAAGTACTAATTAGGCGGCGATTCCATTGTGTGACTCCAAAACAGACAAAAAACTGAATATTTGGCAGCATCCGGCAACCCACAAAATGACAAATCCATTCTTTAACTTACACCAAGTTATAATGCCGAGATTGTTATTGATTCGTAATTTGATAGTATTCAAACATCAATCTGAACTAAAAATGAAAGGTTGCAGTCGGTTTCGACCATGAACAGCAACTATCCGCTAGAACCATAAGGCAGACATAGAGATTAAAATCGCTTTACGATGTTGATTCTCTATTTGATTCTAACGGTTTCAAACTTTCGTTTAAACTACTGCATTGTTCAATCAAAAATTCATACTTTTACAAGTCAGGTTGCATCTGACAAAGCCAATATAAATCCTTTCACTTTCCATTTTAACCAAAAAAACAATGAAACAATTAATTTACGGTCTGTTTACTGTATATCTATTCCTGACCATGAGTGCCTGTTCCAAACCAACAGAGATTAAACTTCCGGCAATTTTTTCAGATAATCTGGTATTGCAGCAAAACAGCAATGCAGCCATTTGGGGCAAAGCCACCCCAGGCGCCAAAATTTCAGTTTCGGCCGACTGGGGAGCCAATGAGACTGCTGTTGCCAATTCCGACAGCACCTGGCAACTTACGCTGCCAACAACGGTGGCTGGCGGCCCATACACACTCACCATATCGGCCTCAAACACCGCTATAGAGATTAAAAACGTTCTTTTAGGTGAAGTATGGCTGGCATCAGGCCAATCGAATATGGAAATGCCGCTTTCCGGATGGTTACCCTACGACCCCATTCAGGATTCAGAAGAGACCATTGCCGCTGCCAATTATCCTGAAATACGCATGTTCACTGTGGTAAGAAGAGCCAGCGCCTTGCCGTTAGACGATGTAAAAGGCCGATGGGACGTGGCTTCTCCTGAAACAGCTGCACAATTCAGTGCCACTGCTTACTTTTTCGCCCGTAAGCTGCATGCAGAACTCGGTGTGCCGGTTGGAATTATTCACAGCAGCTGGGGCGGAACACCTGCCGAAGCTTGGGTAAGCGGAAAAATGCTGGCAATTGACCAGGATTTTCAGGAGGTAATCAAACAGCTCGACGCTTATGCGCCCGAAGAAAAAGCTTACCTCAACTGGCTTAAAGCACATAAAACCATAGATGTAACACTTCATCAAAATGGTACCGACCCGCTAACCGGCATTGACCTGTTTAACAGTTGGGCATTAAACAGTGCTCTGAACGCCTCAGACTGGCCGGTGATGCAACTGCCCGTTTTTATCGAAAGAACCGAGTTGGGTGATTTTGACGGCGCCATCTGGTTTCGCAAAGAGGTTGAAATCCCTACTGAGTGGGAAAATCAAGAATTGACACTTAGCCTTGGCCCAATTGACGACCGTGATGCGACCTGGTTTAACGGCGTGCATGTGGGTTCTACCGATGAGGAAGGCCTTTATCAACAAAACCGGGTGTACACCGTGCCTGCGAACCTTGTAACAGCAGGCAAAGCAGTGATTTCCGTGCGTGTGGTGGACAATCGTGGTGGTGGCGGCATATATGGTGATGCAGCTTTACTTAAGATACATCCGGCAAATACACCCTCAAACAGCATTTCGCTTGCCGGTGAGTGGCAATACAAAGTAGTGGCCGAGATACATGGCGAAAGCCTCTACGTTTTCGACCCTGAAACCAATCAGTTTGACCAAAGACCAGAACGTACGCTCATTGTAGGGTCACAAACGCCATCGGCTCTTTTCAATGGAATGATAGCGCCACTTGTGCCATTTACGCTTCGCGGTGCTATATGGTATCAGGGTGAGTCAAACGTTGGCCGCGCCAATCAGTACATGCGACTAAAATCGATGCTGGTAACAGATTGGAGAAAACAATTTGACAATGAAACAATGCCATTTTACTATGTGCAAATTGCACCATGGCGTTATGGTGATGCAGAAGGCACCGCGTCGGCCAACCTGCGCGAAGCCCAACGCAGAATGCTGGTGATACCAAACACTGGCATGGCTGTAACACTCGACATTGGCAACGTGGATAATATTCACCCCGCCAACAAGACAGATGTAGGTGAGCGATTGGCTTTATGGGCTTTGGTTGGACAATACAATCGAGCAGTAGCATTCAGCGGACCTGAACCTGAAGCAGTAACCATCTCCGGCAATGAACTTACCATCAGCTTTAGTCATGTGGCAGGTGGATTGGAACTGCGAGCTGATGTTCCCAATCAGTTTGAGTTAGCTGGGAACGATGGCGTGTTTCATCCGGCAACAGCTGTTATAAAGGAGGATAAAATTGTATTAAAATCATCAAAAGTAGCTCAGCCAGTGAGCGCTCGGTATGCCTATCGCAACGGCTCAGTTGCATCTTTGTTTAACAAAGTCGGCCTGCCTGCACCATCTTTTAGCACCGAGAATGAAATACCAAACTAAAACACTTTAAGAATACAAAGGGGCTGCCGAATGATACATCGACAGCCCCTTTTTGTTTATATAAATCTGCCAATTAGCTTCAAGGCATTAAACAACGCAAGTAGAGACTCTTATCGACCTCAAAGTTTGCATTCTCCTACTCGCCCACTGTATCGAATCAAAACGATAGACCACTTCGGGGACGCCTTTTAACTTTCGACGCCCCACATATACAAACCCAACTTTTTCAGCCAGAGAAATGGATGCTTTGTTTTCGGGATGTGACACCAACCGCATTGTTTGGCGTCGGGTCTCATCCATATTCTCGAGCAAACCCATTACAGAGCGCACCGCATAGCCCTTACCCTGAAAATCGGGATGAAAATGGTATCCCAAATAACAATATTTCCGCTTACTATCAAGCGTTATAACGCCCATCATCTTATTATCATAACGTGAGGCTACTGCAAGCTCAAGAAAAGCACTATTGTCATGATATCCCTCAATACGCTTCATTTCCCCAGCCAAATCCTCACGGCTAATAGGCGTATAATCGTCAAAACGTGCAACCTCGGGATGGCTGTATAACGCCAAATAAGATTCCGCATCAAAACCATTGATGCTTCGCAAACAAAAGTCACTGAATTCTATGTACATATTTCTTTATACGAGGATGCGAAATTAATGCTAATCCGCAATAAAACAGTGTGTGACTGCAAAAAAATACCATCAATTTTACTTGCCAAACCGAGAGCCACCGTGATTGGGTTGCTCACACTAATTCGCTTCTGAACCAAGAACAGATATGCCTGAATACCAAGTTACCGGATAATCATGCAATCCAAAGCAAGGAGTTAACTGAATGATAATTTTTGACACCGATTTGAACCATTGAAAACAATTGATTGTTTAACCATAATAAAAATTAGAATGTATATCACACTTTTTTTGTATGAAATTTTGAGTAAAAAATAATCTATATAAATAATGAGTAATGACTATCAAATCGTTTAATTAATTCTAACCATAAAATTTTAAAACATGAACAGACTATTATCATTCACATTAGTTGCATTGATGCTATTCACTGCATGTGGACAGAAGAAGATTGAGAACGATGAAGAAGGAGTGCCTTCTGCCGATAAAAAGATAAACTTTACGCTTTTAGGGCATCAGTTTACCTATAATAAGGATAGTGAGGAGAACCCGGAGGTAGATATAATAAGCACTTCCGAGAACTCTTGGATTTTCCAATTTAATGCGCATAATCCGGCCACTCAAACCATGGCACTTCTAAACTATATGGTAAATGACTTTGTACTGACCAACCCATCCGGAAGTCAGGCAAACGTGGATCATGCCACATTGCACCTTGGATCAGACATGGAGAACCCGCCATTTCCAATGGAGTCTAATTGGGATAGGGGGACTGCGCAAATCAGCATCACCAAATCGGAATATGTGAAAAGTGATGGCGGATTAGGTATATACTATGACTATTATCTGGTGAGCGGAACATTTTCAGGAACCTTTACCGACATTCTGGGTGAAAACGAAATCACAATACAAAACGCAACATTCTCCGACCTGGTCTTGATGCATTTGAAGGTTTCGCAATAAATAATTGAATTACCAGATGCACTGGTGCTCAGAAAATACAACACCCATCGGCTAAATTAATTGACGCCGATGGGTGTTGAAGTAGTAAGGCATTAAATATACCAGATGTAATGCTTTTGAATTGTATAAGAGAACTTAATTTCAACGCAATAAACTTTTTTCACGGTTCTGATTATTCATCTGAAAAACTAGAAACAGGCAAACTCAATTGTGATAGATAATACTTTCCTGCTAACGATACTGTTGAATCAACAACATTAATAGAAAATGATTCAAAAAAAGATGAAGTTGCTCCATAAACCATAGAGCGACGAGACAGAGTTGCAGGTTGATTAACACAATCGGTAAAAACTTTACGGTTCTCACTTAAAGCTTGCATTATGCTCATCATAACTGCAACAGAATCACTACCTGCTATATAAGTGCCAGAAACAATATTTTCATATTTATTCCCGGTTGTATATTGAACCTTTCCACTAACTGTCCATTTATCTATCAGCACATAAAGTGGTTGTAACTCGCAATTCATCTGACTTATAATGTGAGAACTAACCATATCTTCACTCTCCTTTGGATATTTATTCAATGGTAATATTCCAACTGATAAATTCCAGATAAACATACCAACAGCAAAATAAAAAACATCTACACGGGTTTGAATATTGAGTGAACTTAAAATCATGGCCAGCAATACAGGTAGGATAACCATAAACTCGGCATTACCATGGGATATGAATGCAAAAATAAAATGAAAAGCAAAAACCAGAATATGGGTAAAAACAATGGGTGAGAGAAGACTCTTTTGAGCAAATCGAAATCGAATAAGAAATAGAATAAACCCAACAGTCATCAATATAAATCCAAAAAAGGCAAATCCCATGAATAATTTGTTAAATACAAACAGATTTGGAATATACCCATGAACTTGAATAAACGTACGAATAAAACTTATTGGCGTCAAAATGAAGTTGATCACCCCAAATTCAACATTCACTTGCTCGTATTGATAATAGTCGTGCAAAACAAACTCAATGAAACCATTAACGGTAAGCGGTATATTGTAATAAAAAACCATTACCAATACATATATCAAGGGAACTGTTAAGGCCGGAAGAAAATAATACAATGAAATGCGGATGGATTTTCTATGCAGATATACTCCAAATAATAGTCCAAACCACCAGAAAAAATGTATTTGATGAATTAATGCAGCAAATGCAGATAAAAAACCGGCAAGCCAAATAAAAGCAATCTTCCCGGTGTCAAAAAACCACTTCAGAACAACACTGGCCGCCATTGATGCTACAATGGGCATCATGTAAGTTTCATTCTCTGTTGCATAACGCATTATACCCCAAGACACCCCTGCAAACAAAAGCCAAAAAACACGGTTAGCAACATTTACCTTTAGCTGCCAAAGAAAAACATTCAACAGTACTAATACCAGGAATGCACAAAATGCATTCATTACTTTTAAAGCAGACAATACATCAAACTCTCCAAATAAATTTGCCAGTTTGACCCAGTACCATCCAAAAAGGTTATAAAATAAATGGTGATGCAAAAAAAGATTTGTTCCATCTTTTATACTTACTGCATAATAAAAAGCATCCAAAGAACTGTTTGCCACTGGGAAATAAAGATAGATAACAAACAAAAACAGACAGATAAAAAAAGGAAGACGATTAGCTGAAAATGGGTTAAAGCTAAAACTATTCATAATTAATAAAGATTTACTTCACTTAAAATCCACATTTAATTTCAACCTTAATAGCAAGCAGAAAGCCACAATAGAAATCATATTAATAAAATCCACCCTAGCATTACACCTAATTAAAATTAATTGTATGTAAAGATAAAATTTCAGTTGAGAAATGACCTCCTAATCGGAGTAAGTAAAACAAAAAAAATCGTCCCCGTTAAAATAATGCATGAAAAGTTCCGGAGGAACGATAAATTTTATAAAGGCGGATTTCAATCCGGCTTATTCACAACCTAATGCGTTTCGTAATTCCATAGGAACGAAACACATAACTGCGTTTTATAAACGAGTTTGATGAACACAAATGGATTAAAATCCATCCTTACAATATAAATACGAGCCTATGGCTCTTAAACAACCTTATAGAATAAGCTCCTAAACAAAAGTTCCGGAGGAACGATAAAATTGTGAATAAGCCGGATTTCAATCCGGTTTATTCACAACATAATGCGTTGCGGAGTTTCGTAGGAACGATACATATAACTTTAATACCGAACACAGTTCTTTTTATTCTCGTTTGTGCAAACATTACAAAATCACCAACTATTCCAACGCAGCAATTCCGGATTCCACTTATCTTTTGGTTTATCAATTCCGGTGGGATGGCCAATGGCGATGACATTCAATGGAATAATATGTTGTGGCAGACCCAGCTTCTGTTTAACAAGCTCCTCACGGTCAGTGATTGGATGAACGCCGGTCCACACTGCGCCAAGTCCCATGCTCTCGGCTGCTAAAAGGATATTTTGAGTTGCAGCCGAACAATCTTGAACCCAATACGCCTGTGCATCGTCGGGAAGCGCTTTATGAAGGTCGCCACATACCACAATTGCAGCGGTTGTCTGCCTAAGCATTTGGGCGTAGGGTAACACATCGGCCAGATTATCGAGCGTAGCCCGGTCGTCGATGGCAATAAATGCCCACGGACGCTTATCCACCGCCGTTGGTGCCGCCATGCCACTGCGAACAAGCTCAGTCAGATGCTGCCTGGACACGCTTTCTCCGGTAAAATTCCTAACACTCTTTCGATTATAAATAGTTTCGAGCGTTTGGTTGGCCTTGCTTAATTCAGGTAAAAATGATGGTTCCATATCATCCATAAATACTTTATAAATATCGCTTTGCTTGCCCAGCATCGGCCCAAAACCGTAGTATGAATTTCCCTCATAACTAATGGGCTGCAATTTTTCAACATCCACACTGCCATCGCTTTTAAGAAACTGAGGGTCTATCTTAGTATCGATTACAGTGCCTATGAATTGAACGTGCGAACCCAGATTAATAGTTTCGGTTACTTCTAATTCAATAGATATTGGAAACTCCTTGATATAAGGCGCATTTACGTACTCACCTCTTATCGGCGTAAGACCCAAAGCTGCAAATTTATCGCCATCTCTACCCGATATATTGCCGGCATAATCCATGTGAGCCATATATTTTACAGATGGCACATTTATGGTAAAACTTTTGGTGGCCATAATATTGCCAAACGACAGTGTAGCAGGGCGCAACGAAACACCTATTTTCAACGGATGCGAATTAACAATTCCGGCCCAGGCCGCCGTCATGATGTTTGGCTGACCATCCTCACCATAAGTGCCAATTACAAGCGCAGGCTTTGGCATAATCCATCCGCGTACACCAACAGAAATCTTGTCGCCAGCCTGATTGTCATCTATATTTCCCTGCTTTACAACAGCACTATATAATGGGGTTTCGACATGTACAGACTCCTTTCTCGTCTGAATCTGATAAACCAATACAACAATAACTACTGCAAGTATCAGGTTTAGCAACACTGGGATATTTTTCATAATGGTTAGTTTAAATATTTTTTTGGAGGATTATTTTATTCTGGGCTTGACCGGTTCAATGGTATCGAGTGCACAGCCGGTAGGACAAAACTGACACCATGGGCGGTTAAAGAAAACGGACAAAAGGATTATCAACACACCAAAGAGCAGAATTAGCTTTGAGGCCACATTGAAGGAAAACGCCACAAACGGTTCCATGCTCCCCAGTGGCAGAGAAAAGCCGAGAATCAAGGCTACCCATATAAAAGTAAGATAAATCAATCTCAATTGAACTTGCGAAATCCTCATGTTTAGTGACCGCTTCTTTAGAGGCGACAGCTTCGAAACAAGCATTTGCAGAGCACCCATTGGACACAGATAGTTGCAGTAATACTTGCGGTATCCCATCAAACCCATGACAATTGCCAGGATGAGGATGAGGACCAGTTCATAATTGGTTTGCATTGGTAAACCATTAACCAACCAATTGTGCATCACTCCCACCGAGAGCATTTGCTTAAACCAGATGCCCAACAATAAAAGCACAGCTGTGAGATAATAGAAGTAGTATTTTTTGAGTCTGCTTCCAAAAACAAACAAAAAGGAAACAAGCACCAACAAACCAGTGAGAACCGATTGCAATACCCGTATGAAAGACGCAGTTTGAATATTTGCAGCCACATCAAGGTAATTACCCACAGTCAAATTAAATGTGTTTATAATTGCGGTACTGCTGCGTGTGGCGCCCGATGCCGCATCCACTTCTAAGGTTAACAGCTCTTCACCAACAACAAATTGGTTCCAGCTTTGCAAAAGGTTTTGCTTGTGAATGTACTCAAGGTACTCGTTGGTTTCGTTATTCGCCAAAAGATAAACACCGGTAATTACACGTTTATCCGTCATTGCAATCACAATTGGCACATGTCCTGAGTATCCCGAGTAGCGCGCATCAAAACGCTCGGACACCAAACCGTATCCCAAAAAAACGCCCTCCTCATTAAAAAAGGAGAAACTTCTGTCGTTATTCTCTTTAAACGATGTTGCCTGTGGAAAAGCCTCTTCAAAGTCAGCTATTGTAAACGCTTTCACATCCTCACTTTTAAACCACTTAAACTCAGCACCGCCACGTATGGCCACTGCCGCTAGCAAAAGCAATAAAGTGAAATAGTTTATAACATTTTGAAAGGATAACTTCTTCATTATTATATCGATAGTGTTTAGAGATGGTTGGTATTGACTTAAAAGTAAATCAAAAACCGGCTGCAAATATATGCAAAAGACAATCGCAGGCTTTATGGAGGTGTGGCTATAACATTTTGTTAACAGTATGAGGATATTAAACACTACGTACATTTTCATCAACAACAAGTTGCAAAAAACGATGATTCATCATACACCCCCGTTCATACGGAACAATTACAGCATCTGACATTTCATCAGAAAATTTGCCTGATTGGGAAAATTCTGCGGAAAAAACGACAGAAAAAAGCACTAACCCGGTCAATTTGACACAATTATGGCAATGGAATGGATTTTGAAACCATCCTTACAAAGAATGTTTAACCTTAAAAATGGAGGAACAAGCTATGACACTCGCAAGATTTTCAAACAGGCTTCCATCGTTGTTCGACCATTTTTTTGACAACGAAGTATTTGATTGGTCGAACCGGAATTTCTCTACTACTAATACCACGCTCCCTTCGGTGAACGTAAAGGATACAGCAGATGCGTATGTGGTAGAAATGGCAGCACCCGGTTTCACAAAAGATGACTTTAAAGTGGAGCTTAACCAGAGCATTCTGACCATTTCATCGGAGAAAAAGGAAGAAAAAAAGGTTGAAGGTGAATTCACCCGCAGGGAGTTCAGTTATCAATCTTTCAGCCGCTCGTTCACACTTCCCCGCGAGGTAGATGCGGATAAAATTGCAGCCCGCTACGAAAATGGCATTCTACACCTCAACATTCCAAAAAAAGAAGAGGCAAAGCCAAAACCCATAAGGGTAATTGACATTAAATAACAAAAAAACATCGGATGGCAGAAAAACAGTGCCATCCGATGCTTTCTTTATAACGAGTTGTATCAATGTACCTTCTTCTGATTCTTCTTATATTCATCGATGACGAGCGCGGCAAGACCTAAGTCGCTGCTCGACACAATTACTTTTACTACTCCAAAGCCTCCCGAATCAATTATCATCGGGATATTGGCAGCACGGTTTTCATCGTTCAAATAAACTTCGATTCCGGCATCTTCCAGTAAACTTTTTACCATTCCGGCCTCCCATTGCGATCCGGAAAAGACCATTACCGGAGTTAACTCTCTCGTGTCTTTCATGTTTATTAAATTTTATTGCCATTTGTTAATCATCAAAATAAGTGATTAACAATGCGGATAACTGTTTAATTTTGAATATTAGACCATCATTTTGATGTTTAAATATTGCCAAATTTCATCACTTTTCCAACTTTAATAACTGTTAATTTTTAAACTGAAAAATCCATTTAGATGTTTGATATTGTCTTTTGCCCATCCTGACTCACTTGGCAGTTTTAACATCGATGATAAAATGTAACTTAATCAGATTTTAGAAACACCAAAAAGTAATGGCCCTAAACACTTCATCATATCTTCATTTTTATGAAGTAAATTTGTAGATGGCAGATGCTTTATTCCAATTGTAATTGAATGAATCAAAAAAATATGAAAGCTACCATTCTTATATCGGCGTTGATGCTTATTGCTGTATGCGGGCAGCCGGCTTTGGCTCAGGAACCGGAAAGAAAAACACCAAAGGAAGATATTGTTAATCAGGACGAACCGGAACCAGCGAACCGCAATACCCGCCCCGAATCCATCGACAAAAAAGAGGATAAACAGACCGAAACAAAACCTTCGCAACAGAAAGAGATAAAAGAGATAAAAGGTGCCCGCCCAAATGTTGAACGCGAGAGAAGCGGCGCGCGTCCGGAAATTACCCGGCCGGCAGGTGCTGGCCGTCCGGCAGGCGCAGGAAGACCTGCGGGAGCAGGCAGACCGGATGGTGCAGACCGTCCCGGCAGAAGACGCTGATATCGAGTCTAAATCAACACATTTACGCGAATGCCCCTTAAAAAAATCATCTATATCGTTTCTCTGTTGCTTGTGGTATCGTCCGGCAATGCATCAACAACCGATAGTGCCAATGTAGAAGTTGAAACCAGGAAAAAACAGAGTTTCTATGTTGGCTCCGGCTTTGGCAGCGACATGTTGTACTCGGGCTATTCATTGTCGAAGAATCAACCCTACTACTCGGCCGACATGCTATACAGCTACAACAGCAAATGGACACTCTCAGCAGCTGTAATAAATCTCAATGGAAAAACTCCGGCTATTGCATTTTACGACTTCTCGGCAGGGTACAGACACATATTCAACAATACTTTTGATGCTGGCGCATCCTTGTCAGCTTACTTCACCTCTGAAAAACTTCATGAACACTATTTTGGCAATTTTGCTTACCTTTCAGTTTCAGGAGGTGTGGACTGGTATTGGGTTTACACGCGTGCCATATACAGTACCATTCTGGATTCAAAAGGCGGGCACTATTTGCAGTTGAAAAACTCACACTACTTTGCCACAAGGGATTTTATGAATAAAAAGGCTTACGTATCATTTAATCCAACCGTGAATTTTGTGTTTGGCGATCGCTACAAACTCCACACTTACACAACAGGTGGTAATTCCGGCACACTACCGGGGAATATGCCGGTTACGCAGCCGCAAACGGAAACAACCTACAAGTCATCCTTTGGTTTGATGGATCTGGAGTTTTCGATACCTGTAGCATTAAACTATGGTGCTGCCACTTTAGAGGTTGAACCGCTCTATTTCAGGCCAATTCACAAAGACCCCGACTTTCCATCGAAAAGCAGCTTTTTGCTTTACGCCAATTTGTATTTCAGAATTTTCTGATACAACTTAATGTCTCGTGTTATGAATACGCTTATTGTTGAAGATGAAAAAAGTCTGGCCAATGAAATTGCCGAGTATCTGCAAAAAGAGAACATCATTTGTGACAAGGCATACACAGGCATATCTGCTTCGGAACAGATAGCCGTGAACCAGTATGACTTTATTCTGCTCGATTTGGGACTGCCGGATTATGACGGACTTGATTTGATAAACGAAATTCGCAAAGAGCAGGACGATGCGGCCATAATCGTTATTACAGCCCGTGGCGATGTGGATGATAAGGTTAAAGGTTTGGATATGGGAGCCGATGATTATCTCGCCAAACCCTTTGCACTCATCGAGCTCTACTCACGGATGCAGGCAGTGGCACGGCGTAAATTCAAAATCAGCACAAACGAGATTAGAATCGATGATTTTGTGATTGACCTGAGAAGTCGCAAAGTGCTTTTTAAAAATGAGGAGGCCGACATTACCCGCAAACAGTTTGACCTGCTGCAATATTTGGTTCTAAATCGCAACAAAGCACTATCACGCATCCAACTCTATGAGCATGTATGGGGAAACCTGCTCGATGACCAGTATGACAGCAATTTTATAGATGTACACATCAAAAACCTGCGCAAAAAACTATCCGGCTATGGACAGGTTGAGTGGCTTAAAACCGTGCGTGGTGTGGGATATATGGCAGAATACTAAAGGTAAGGTACCAAATGAAACTACGGCATAAACTCACACTGGCCAATCTTCTGTTTAAACTCGGTTTTGTAATCCTGTTTATGATTGCAACACCATGGCTTTCTGAGCGCATAAACCTTTACCAGACGGACAACGAACTGATTGACAAGCGCGAAACAGTAATCAGCATTATATCAGAACTTGGTGTAGAACCCTTTCTGTTGAATGAGGAGAATGATGTCTTTGGCAGTTATAACATTCTGAAAGAGGAGTTTATCAGCATTGAGCCCGTCCATTTAGATGATTTCTGGAATTTTATTGAAGTCGCAAAACGCAGCATCGACAATGAAATAATTGACTACAGAGTGCTTAACTACTCGTTTCTGGTTGATGGAGAGATGTTTCTGCTTGAAATTGGAAAAAGTCTCTCAAGCATAAAAACCACTGAAAGTAATATCCGCAGAATCACCATTGGTTTCCTCATTCTCTTTCTTCTGATTTCAGTAATTTTTGAAATGGCCTACACAGGCATGTTATTGAGACCTTTAAACACCATCATCGAAAAAATAAAAACAACAGCCAATCCGTCAAATTATAATAAAACCCCCATTACCTCATCCACTTTCGATTTTAAAGTGCTCGATGAAACACTCTCTGCTCTGATGACAAAAACTGAGGAGCTGATTGCCAGAGAGCGGGAGATTACACAAGATATTTCACATGAACTGATGACTCCGGTTTCGATACTGCGCAGCAAACTCGAAAATTTGCTCACTCACAACAACATCAGTGAAGAAACAGCCGAAAAAACACAAGAAGCACTTGATACGCTGCACCGACTCAAAACCCTCATCAGCTCACTCCTGCTCATTGCCCGAATTGAGAGCAGGCAGTATCTGAAACAGGACACCGTGGAAATTACAGAAGTGCTTGACGAGATGATTGACGAACTTTTACCCCTCGCCGAAGAAAAAAATATCCATTTCCAGAGAACTCTAGGGGCGGATCATAAAATCACAAATGCCAACCGCACCTTGTTGTTTTCCATGTTTTTCAACGTTGCAAACAATGCCATCCGCCACACCCCTCAAAATGGTTCAGTATCCGTTTTAACCACTTTTGAGAACAGAGCCTTCTGCGTTGTCATCCGCGACAATGGCGAAGGAATAAGCCCGGAACTGTTACCTCAGCTATTCATGCGTTTTAAACGAAAAAATAATGCCGATGACGATGGCAGTGGCATTGGGCTGGCCATTGCAAAATCCATTGCAGATTATCACCACATCCGGATAAAGGTGGAGTCGATGCCGGGTGAAGGCACATCATTCACTTTCATTTTTTTGCAAAACCCATGATTTTAACTATTTTTAAGGACTCGTCCTTAAACCAACCAAGTCATGAAAAGTGTTTTGCCGACCATCTTGATTTTGATTATCAGCGACTTGCATCTCAACGCCCAACAACAGGTCAACTTTAACAGACAAGGCCGGATTACTACCAATCCCAAAGAAATTCATTATCACAGAATAGTATCCCCGGTAGCAGAAAACATTTGGCTCGTAACCGAACACTATGCCGCCGGACCCCCTTAAAAGAACCGTATATACCAGCACCCACGACCAAGCTATTGAGCGCAACTCTTTCCGTGCCGAAGGAGAGGAAATCTGTTACTTGCCCAATGGCCACATCAAATCAATAAAACACTTCAAATCAGGCAAACCGCATGGCGAGAGCAACATCTACTCCTCCAATGGAAAAATATCAGAGCGCTCCGAATATATAGAAGGGTATCTGGTTTTGAAAACAGTTTTTTTTGATGATGGCGCTATTGCAGACTCCACAAACTACTACTACACAGAAAGAGGTACTGAAGAACATTTTATATCCTATTATGAAAATGGCGTAATGGCGAGGGAAGAGTATTATGTAAACGATGATTTGATAGCTGGGAACTACTTTGACACTGAAGGCACAACCTGCGAATACTTCCCATACAACGAAAAGGCCGAATACAAAGGAGGCATTGACGCAATGCATGCCTTTATTGCACGTAATCTGATTTATCCGCGTGAAGCCATCAAAAAAAAGGCTCAGAGACGCGTATATGTGAAATTTGATATAGACACCAATGGTTCTCTTGTGAATCCGGTACTTGTAAGGACGGTTGACTACGATCTGGATCAGGCAGCTCTGAACATCATTTTTCGTATGCCCAACTGGACACCCGCCAAACGTAACGGACTGCCATATAAATCGAGTATGACAATCCCGATTAACTTCAATCTACGTTAATATTCTAAAAACTTACCTTTCCAACAATTCTTTCATTCAATCTTCATCTTTCAGGTTCTACATTTGGTTACGTAAATACTGGAAAACAGTCAATATTAAATTCTCTGCCAGTATTTAAAGAAAGTAAAACCACGCTTCCTTTTTCATTAATTCTTCATTATTGATGATGCATATTTGATTCAGAAAAAGGAAACAATCGAATAGTAGAAATAGTCTCAAATGAGTGTGTCGGGACATTTCATTAAACCTTAAATAAAAAGAAAGATGAAAGCAAAAGTTATTTTGGCAGCCATGTTACTGGTAAGTGCAGGTGCCATAGCTCAGGAAGCAGAACAAAACCGCACACAAGTGCGCGAACGCGTTAAAACCAGAACTCAGGAACAAAACGAGCAGGCCGTTCAGGCCCAGGAGCAAATCCAGAACCAGCAAGCACAGGAAGCTCTGCAGCAAACACGCGAACGCAGAAGCGAAGGTGTTGAACGCGGACAATCAAAACGGGAAGAAGCCCAGCAAAACCGCACCCGGGCTGAACGTCGAGAGAATGCACGCACACGTTCCGAAGCCGTACGTCAGGATGCACAACGCGTTGAAAAACGTCAAGGCGCCAGACCTGAATCAGCAGGCCAAAACGCCAATGCCAATCGGGTAAACCAACAAGAACGGCAGAACACCAAAAGAGGAAAATAAAAAGATTATTCACTAAAGCACTATTACAATGAAAAGAACACTATATTTTCTGGCAATAGCCTTAACGCTTATTGTTTACGGAGCTTGTGAAAAGAGCGATTCAATTAGTGGTAAAGGCACGCTCAACCTATCAATTACGGATGCACCAATTGATACTGACGGCATCACGGGCGTATACATCTCCATCATCGGAATTCAGTATCACAACAACAATGACTGGGTGACAGTTGAAGATTTTGAAGGTCCAAAAACCTACAACCTTCTGGATTTAACCAGAGGCACTTCAGATTTGCTCGGAAGTTTTGAGCTGTCTGCCGGAACCTATACTCAAATTCGCTTTCTGCTTGATATGCCCACTTACGGACAAGGAAACCACTCAAACCCGGGATGTTATCTTGAGTTTGAAGATGGCAGCACGGAACCACTTTTTGTGCCATCGGGCGGACAAACCGGGTATAAAGCCGTTGGCTCATTCCATGTGCCCGTGAATGGCGAAGTGGACGTAACAGCAGATTTTGACGTGAGAAAGTCAGTTGTGAAAGCTGGCATTTCAGGAAAATACATACTAAAACCAACCATCCGCCTGGTAGTTAACAATGAGGCCGGAAAAATTAAAGGTGACATTACGGGCATCGAAGAAAACAGAACCGTGGTAGTTTACGCCTATGAAACAGGCACCTACACCGAAAGTGAAGCCGACGAGCCGGCTGAGGAAGCAACCCGTTTCCCCAATGCCGTAAGCAGCGACGTGGCAGATGAAGCAGGTCACTATCACATAGCCTACCTTGCCGAAGGCACTTATGACCTCGTGGTGGTAATTGTCGATGAAAATGAAGCTGTAACGGTGGCCGGCATCATCCAAGATGTTGAAGTTGAAAGTCGGAAAGCCACCATTCAAAACATTGATTTAAATAGCTTTGAATAGATGAAAGAGAGGCAGTTGCAGTATGGAAAATGATTTTTAAAAACACGCCATACTGCGCTGTCGTCCGAACCATCATATATCGAAAAGAAAAATTTGGGTTAGGGTAAGTGAAGAGGGGTTGCGGACAAAGGTTTGCAGCCCCTCTGTTTTTTTGAATAAAAACCATTTGTCGGCAAATTTCCTACGAAAATCATCAGAATAAACTATTTTTGCCGATGAAAAGAATAACATGATGAGTTCAAATAATAAGCCCACGCACTATTTGTTACAGTCGGTTAATACCGGCCAGCAATTTAGCGATACCGGCTGGACACTTGATGCCCCGGGAGAAAAGGTAGACACCTTGATTAGAGCCGTATACGAAGAGGTGCAACTAGATGTGAAAGATGCCTCACTGGGGGTGTTTCGCTTTGCCGACTGGCTGCCTGTTACACGCTTCCTGAAAGGCTCATCGGCACCAGCAACTTATAAGAGCAAAGGCCTTGCAGAATATCTTGGGCTTGAAAATCTATACATCACCTTCAGCGGTTATTGGCCCGAGAAAGGCGTAACCATGCGCACCTGCTCTTTTAAAGAGACTGAAGCCTATACCGTAGGCGGGCGCATCACCGAAGATACGCAAGGAACGCTTGTGGTGGCTTCGGCCGGCAATACGGCGCGTGCCTTTGCCAGAGTTTGCTCCGACAACAACATTCCGCTGTTGCTCTGTGTGCCCGAAGATAACTTGGATGCGCTCTGGTTCGATGAACCCATCAACGACAATGTGAAACTCATCTGCACACGTTCGGGCAGTGACTATTTTGATGCCATACATCTGTCCAATAAAATATCGTGTATGCCGGGTTTCTTTCCCGAAGGTGGTGCCAGAAACATCGCCCGCAGGGATGGCATGGGTACCACAGTGCTGTCGGCCGTTCATTTCATCGGTAAAATACCCGATTATTACTTTCAGGCGGTAGGAAGCGGCACCGGCGCAGTTGCTGCCTGGGAAGCCATTGACCGTTTGATTGTGGATGGACGCTTTGGCCGAAACCAAATGAAACTGATGGTTTCACAAAACGCACCCTTTCTGGCCATTTACGATGCATGGAAAGCAAATTCGAGACAGATGTTACCGCTGGATGATGATGTGGCGCGTCATCAGGTTGAAGAAATCACTGCCAAAGTACTCTCCAACCGGAAACCGGCCTATCCCATTATTGGCGGATTATTCGACTGCCTTAAAAATACGGATGGCGACGTACTTAAAGCCACCAACGCCGAAGCCGATGAAGCAGCGCGCCTTTTTGAAGAATTGGAAGGCAATGACATTCATCCGGCAGCAGCCGTGGCCACTGCCACTCTCATTAAAGAAGCCAAAGAGGGCAGAATTCCAAAGGATGCCATCGTGATGCTGAACATTACCGGAGGAGGCGAGAAACTCTTTAAGAAAGAGAATAAATACCACTATCTGCAACCCAACCATGTGTTTGATATTAGCACGAGCATGGATGAAATAAAAAAAGTAATGAAAGCACTCTTCCCGGCCATAAATCCGGTAGGGTGCAAATAACATAAACCTCATAAAAAAAAAAGAGCGAGGCCTGACACAAATTAATGTATCAGGCCTCGCTCTATTATTGTAACTACGATTCAAAAACATATCACGCTTCCTGCCTCATTAGTCTCTAAGAATAAATTGGCGGAAACCGCTTGGGGTCGGATTCACTCATAAGGGCATATACCGCTTCGTACACATCTTCGGCATTTGGTTTACTAAAATAGTCGCCATCTGTACCATAAGCCGGACGATGATCTTTTGCCGATACGGTTACCGGCGGTGCATCGAGATAATAAAACGCCTTCTGCTCTTCTAGCACTTTTTGCATCATGTAGGCAGAGGCACCTCCCGGCACATCCTCGTCAAAAAATATGACCCTGCTGGTTTTCTTCACCGACTCCACTATGGTATGCCCCACATCAAAGGGCAGCAAAGTTTGTACATCAACCAGCTCCACAGAAATACCTATTGCAGCTAACTGCTCGGCAGCTTCCATGCCAATTCTAACGCAAGAGCCGTAAGTGACCAGCGTCACATCGGTGCCTGTGCGTAGCACTTCGGGTACGCCCAGTGGAATTTTGTATTCACCGGGATTTTCAGGCTTTTGTTCGCGTATCCGGTACCCGTTGAGTGGTTCAATGACCAATGCCGGGTCGTCGCCCTGAAGCAGCGTGTTATAAAAACCGGCAGCGCGCGTCATGTCACGGGGCACACAAACATAAACACCACGAATGGAGTTGATGACCATGCTCAATGGCGAGCCTGCATGCCACGGCCCTTCGAGCCGGTGACCACGGGTGCTGATTATCAAAGGTACTTTCTGCCCCGCTTTTGTGCGGTAATGCAGCGTGGCCACATCGTCGCTCAATGTTTGAAGCGCATAAAGCAGATAATCAAAATATTGTATCTCGGCGATGGGTCTTAATCCGCGCAATGCCAATCCAATGCCCTTCCCTACGATGGTTGTTTCACGAATTCCGGTATCAAAAACCCTTAACTCGCCATACTTGGCCTGCATGCCTTCAAGAGTTTGGTTTACACCGCCAAGTTTGCCGGTATCCTCACCAAAAATCACCAAACGTGGCTCTTTGGCCAATAGGGCATCAAAGTTCTGAAGTAAAATCTCACGTCCCGGAATGGTCTCTATTTCATCCGCGTACTGCGGCTCAACGGGTTTTATTTTCATCGATGATCGCTCCGACTCATCATAAAGGTGACGGTTGTATTTCTCCTCACCCATGTGGCGATAGGCATTCACCCATGCTTTAAGTTCCAACTTTAATCCGCCTGGCATTTCGCAGTTGGCACACACATTCCGTAGAACTTTACGGGCAGCGCTAAGAATCTCTTTCCGATTAAGTACAAGCGCGTTCTTAAGTTTGACAATGGCATCATCAATCATATGCTGCCGTGCCATGTGGCAGACACAATGCTTGGAAGTTACCAGGTGTATTAATTCATCCCGCTCTTTTTTGAGCGGTTCCATGTAGTCCTCATAAGCCTCGTTACGGGCCGTTTTAACCTCATCAAGTGCGCTATTCTCAAGCACGTCGAGTTCTGCGGAAGTGGCCATGCCGGTTTCGAGAATCCATTTTCGCATCTGTACCAGGCAGTCGTACTCTTTCTCAAACTGGATGCGGTCTGCAGACTTGTAGCGCTCATGCGAGCCGGAAGTGGAGTGCCCCATTGGCTGGGTAAGCTCCTCTACGTGGAAAAGCACCGGCACATGTTCTTTGCGGCATTGGGCAATTCCCTCTTCATACATCTGACACAGCGCAGCATAATCCCAACCTTTTGCACGGTAAACCAATATGCCGGTTTCATCTTTGGCCATCTTCTCAAAACCTTTCAATGCTTTGGAGATGCTGGCCTTAATGGTTTGCACCTTAGTAGGCACCGATATGGCATACCCATCGTCCCAGACTGAAACAGCCATTGGAATCTGAAGCACACCGGCAGCGTTAAGCGTCTCAAAAAAATGCCCTTCGGAAGTGCTTCCATCACCAATGGTGCCAAAAACCACCTCGTTGCCGCCATTGCTGAACTCCTTTTTATGGTGAAGAGCCGGATTGTTACGGTATATCTTTGAGGCCAATGCCAATCCTACCATTCGCGGCATCTGGCCTGCTGTGGGGCTGATGTCGGATGCGGTATTTCCACGCGTAGTCTGACTGTTCCAATTGCCATTCTCATCAATGATGCGCGTGGCAAAATGGTTATTAAACGAACGCCCCCCATTGTCCGGATTCAACTCAGTGCGTGTTTCTCCGTATAGCAAGGCGAAAAAGTTTCTGGGAGTTGTCATGCCCGTGGCGAGCATGAACGTTTGGTCACGATAATAACCCGAGCGCCAGTCGCCCTTTTGAAATTGCTTTGCTTTGGCAATCTGAGCCACCTCTTTACCATCACCAAAAATACCAAATTTGGCTTTCCCTGTAAGTACTTCCTTACGGGCAACAAGGCTCATCTGCCTGCTGACATGAGCGAGTTTATAATCGTTGAGTACTTCTTTCTTAAAATCTTCGAAACTTAGACCGGTATCTGACATAAGCGCCATTTCCATTTGAATTTCTCTCTTTAGCATACAAATTAATAAAAATTTAATGGATATGCCCGAAGCCTTAACGAAATATCCCGCAGATAAAAGAGGACAAAGCCGCCAACTATGCCCTTTCTTAATACAGGATAATTCAAAACTCCGTAACAAAGAGCCACATCCAACTTTTCTGCCAGTCTGTCTCCGGAAAAGAATTTGCAGCCATCAGTCAAACAGATAAACCCGATTAATGTTTGAATATTATCGGGTATTATTAAGCTCTGCTTGGAATATGGATGCTACTTACAAAATGTGAAACTTTAAAACTTTATTGAAACCAACATATTAAAACGGAAAGTATACTTTTAAAGTGGTTGACAAAAATAATCCAGATTATAAAATCTCATTAATTTAAAGCACCATTCTATAGAAAGCCGACTCTATTTCTGACAAAGCAACACTCTCCTTCTCTGATGGGCTGCTTTTGATTGATGGCGTGATGACACCGCCCAGGCCGATAAACCGTTTGCGGGCAAAAGCACCACGAAAAGCATACTCCAAATAGGCCGGAAAACCGTTATACACTTCAGAAAACCGTGTTACAGCTTCAGGTGAGGTAAACACCACCCCATGGAAATCGGGTAAGTTATGTACCAATAGATTTTTCAATGGCTCAATGCGATAAACAGGCAGGTTAACAACGGCGTAACCTGCATCCTTCAGCAATATACCAAACAGCGAAGTAAACTCATCGGAGCCCGGCAGCAACAACTGCTTGTCGCTCTTCACTGAATTTCTATAAAAATCCAGCACCTGAGTCTCATTGCCGTCAGCGGCAATAGGTTTCACTAGCAATCCTGCCCTTTTTAGAGCACGGGCAGTTTTATCATCTACAGCATCAATTTCGAGATGATAGATGCTTCGCACATCCAATCCGGCATTCAATAATGCTGCGAAGAAATATTCGACCGACTGAGGATTGGTAAAGAGAATACGATCAGCCTTCCGGGTTTTGTTAAGCACAGGCAAAAGCTCCGGATTTGCTGACTTAAAACGAAAAAATGGCGCATGAACAGAAAGCCCACTCTCTTGAAAATCTGAAATATTGTTGTCGGTGTAGAGCCACTTTTTGGGTTTGTCATCGGGATTGGCAGAGGCAGTCCATCCAACTAAAATAATTACCGGTGACAGCAGACAGTCGTCCGCCGCAGAAAGCGACCGGAGTGTGTACCGGCGAATGTCACGATGGCTGTAAGAAGCATTTTGCACCACGGCCACAGGGGTTTGGGGGCTCCATCCAAGTTCAATAAGTTTTTGAGCCAACTGAGGCTGCTGCGCAGCACCCATAAAAAACACCAGGGTATCTGCCTTTGGTATCACTATTTTCTCCAGGTCGTGCCCCGAAAGAAAAGCCACGGAAGATGAGACGCCCCTTGCTGTAAGTGGCACCAGAGAATCGGCCGCAGCCGCCATTGCGCTTGAAATGCCGGGAACAATTTCTGCTTCTACCAGGCGAGCTTTTAAATAGTGATACTCTTCTATGCCACGACCAAATATCAGAGGGTCGCCACCTTTGATGCGAGCCACTTTTTTGCCCGAAACAGCTGCACGCCACAACTGCTCGTTGATAAGCTCCTGCCTGAAAGCATGACGTGAGCTGCGCTTACCTACATAAATCTTCTCAGCGGTAAACTCATCCAAAAGAGTAGCATCCAAAAGGTCATCGTAAAATATCACATCGGCATTTTGTAGCGCTTTTAAGGCTTTAACAGTAATAAGTTCGGCATTGCCCGGGCCAAAACCCGCTACCGATACACTGCCCCAGTTTTGTCTCACATCTTCCAATGCAAATACCTCAAAAGGAAGTTTACTATCAATGCGTGCCACCATAGCCACAAAGCCATTTAAAGGATGCTCCGGCTCACGATGTGACAAAAAGAAGCCTCTCTCCGACGCCGTAATCTCTTCGCGTTCGGGCTGCAACAAGGCAATCACCTGCAAACCTTCGGGTAGTGGATATGGCAACCTATACGCTGCATAAACAGCTACGTCGGCTTCGCCAATAACCACTGACCGGTTTAGTTGGGCTACTTCATACACTTCTGACTCCAGTCGTAAGCTTGGCGTGCCATTATTAAACGCATCCACATCCTGAAAATCTATGTCTGAGAAACGACTCAATACTAAGTTCCGTGATGCATTCACACTTTCAGATGAAGCAGTTGCAATGCGTATAGTGTTTATATTTTGTGACATAAGGTGCATTTTAAACAATTATAGACTCAACCTTTATTTAATGATACCATCGCTTACGAGAGATTGAATTTGATTGCGCCACCGCACAGCAGCGTGCACATCTTTCCCGTTTGAACTTACGGCTACAGTCATATTCTCTACTTTAAGTATTGCGGGCGAAAGAAAATCACAATCGCGTGATTTATCCACCACATTGACAAGGCATCGGAGTTTTCGCCCTTCGGAGCGTATGCGGTTATTAAGTTCCCTGTCGCCAGTGGCAGCATATACCAGCAAGTGCCCCTCAAGATCGGTTGATTCAAACCCCCTCTCCTCTATTTCAACCCATTGTCTGCTTTTGATGCCCTCATGAATTTGCGGTGCCACAACTTTTATGTTATGGGTGAACCGCTCCAACCCCTCAATTTTGTGCAAGGCCACATTTCCCCCGCCCACGATGAGGATTTGTTCATTCTCGATATTGATGCCGACAGGTAGAAAATTCATGACAATTGGTTTTAACAGATGTAAGATGATGAGAGGATAGATATTTAGATGTGAGATGGTTAGATGTGATATATTAAGATGTAAGATGAGCAGAAAAGAGAGGTAACAAAATGACGATAAAACGCACCAAATAGCAGCTCTTTCTTTCCCTCAAAATCTATAACTAAACAAAAACCGTATTCCCATTTACAACCTTAAATCTCATACTCGGGGCCAGCAGTTTTTTTGCCATACTTTATTTTGTCCCACAGGCGCTCGTGCCAATAGTAAATAAACACTTTTGAAACGGCCTCGATGCCTCCTATTGAAAGCGCAATCATAAATCTGCCGGTAAGCGCATAAGCCACAAGAAAGGTGAAGCAGGTGCCAGTGACGCGATAAGATATGGCTTTGGCGATGCTTCTGTATCTGTTTTCGTTTATCATGGTCAAGGTAATCAGTTTGCGGATGTGGCTTAAAACCAATATTGAAGCCACATCCCGATTATCATTTTAAATCACACTCACTTGTTGTCCGGCATTCACAATGCCTTTGCGAACCACAAAATCGCCAAAGCGTTCGCCTGGTTTACGCTCCTCGGCGTATTGAGGTATTAATAGAGACAACTCCTTCAGGATGCCGTCCTCATCGAGCATCTCCCGATAAAGCGTATTGAGTCTGTCGCCCGAAAACCCAGCTCCCAGATATAGGTTGTATTTTCCCAATGAACGCCCTATAAGACCTATCTCGCCCAAGAATGGACGTCCGCAACCGTTGGGGCAACCCGTCATACGAATCAGTATCTCCTCCTGCTCCAAATCACTCTCTTTCAGGATGGCTTCAATTTTTGTGTTGAGCGATGGCAAATACCTTTCGGCTTCGGCAAAAGCGAGTGTACAGGTATTAAGTGCCACACAGGCAATGGCGTTGCGTCGTAAGCCGGAGATGGCATCGATGGGAAAAACGTTGTACTTCTCCAGAATTTTCTCTACCCTCTCCTTATCCACCTCATCCACTCGTCCCAACACCAAACCCTGGTTACCGGTTAACCTGAAATCACAAACCTTGATACGGGCCAAATCGCGTAGAGCAGATTTAAGTTTGTAATTACCCGCATCTCTAACTCGTCCGTGTTCCACAAACAATCCGAGATACCACTTTTTGGATGCAGCTTGAGTCCAGCCAAACACATCACCATTTTGTTTAAATTCGTAAGGTCTGGCAGGTTCAAACTTGATACCACCTCTCTCCTCCACCAACTCTTTGAACACATCTGTACCCAGGCGATCCAAAGTATATTTGAGGCGTGATAATTTACGGTTCTCGCGGTTACCATAGTCACGTTGCACCTTCACTATCTCCTCTACAATGGCAAGCGCGTTGGCTTTGTCCACGTATCCAATCACGTCGGCAAGACGCGGGTAGGTATCGTCCATACCGAAGGTCATACCCATTCCTCCCCCAATTGCCACATTGTATCCAAGAAGTTTGTTACCATCGCCAATGGCAATCAGACCAATATCGTTGGCAAACACATCCGTATCGTTATATGGAGGCACAGCAAGCGCAATTTTAAATTTCCGGGGCAGGTAAGTTTTACCATAAATGGGCTCTTCATCCTGAGCACCACCTGTTAGCAGTTGCTGGTTCAGCCATATTTCATGATAAGCAGAGGTTTTCGGCAAAAGGTGGTCACTGATGGTTTTGGCAAAAGCCGCCACCTCTGGAACCAAGGGTGACAACCCCTCATTAGAGGTAGCCATCACATTGCGGTTCACATCACCACAAGCAGCAATTGAATCCAGCAATGTGGAGTTTATACCCTGCATGGTTTTCTTCAAGTTTCGCTTCAACACGCCGTGCCATTGAAAAGCCTGACGTGTAGTAAGTTTCAGTGTGCCGTTGGCATATTGATCGGCCAGACGGTCAAAAACCAGCCACTGGTCGGCCGTGGCAATACCGGCAGGTACTCTGGCTCTGATCATAAAACTATAGAGCGGCTCAAGCTTTTGTTTTTTACGTTCCGCATCTAAATCCCTGTCGGTTTGCTGATAGCTGCCATGGAACTTAATAAGTTGTGTGTCATCATTTGAGATGGCACCGGTTGTCTCATCGGCCAAACCATCCAAAATGGTGCCCCTTAAATAGTTGCTGTTGGTTTTTATATGTTCCACCGGTGATGGTTTCCATTCGGTGGGTTTTGGTAGATTGCTCATGGTGTCGTCAATTGTTGTTTCTGATAATAGATGGTTAATTCACTCTTGGCAACGATTTAGTAAACATCCTCCTGGTATCGACCTTCCTTTCTGAGTTTCAGAAGAAATGCCTCACTCTGTTCACGGCTCATATTTCCTTCTATCTGAAGGATGTCGAGAAATGCATTCTTAACGTCAAGTGCCATTCTTTTCATGTCACCACACACATAGAAATGAGCACCTTCGGCAATCCAGCGATAAAGCTCTTTTCCGTTGCGCTTCATACGGTGCTGTACATAACGCTTCTCTTCCTGATCGCGCGAAAACGCCACATCCAATCTGGTTAGCAAGCCGTTTTTCTTATACTTTAGCCACTCTGACTGATAGAGGAAATCCGTTGTAAAATGTCTGTCGCCAAAAATGAGCCAATTTTTACCATTTGAGCCTAACGCTGCACGGTGCTGCATAAAACTCCGGAAGGGCGCCACGCCTGTGCCAGCACCAACCATTATTACGGGAGTATCGCCATTGGCCGGTAACCGGAACTGATTGTTAGGACGTATTCGAACTTTTAAGGAGTCACTGTCCTTAAGCCTATCGGCAATAAAAGTGGAGCAGACACCTCCTCTGTTGCGGTTATCCTTTTCGTATCTCACGGCACCCACTGTAATGTGTACTTCGCTGCCTACTTCCGATGGACTTGAGGCAATGGAGTAAGCTCTTGGAGGCAACGAACGCAAAACAGAAAGCAACTGCTCAGCAGTAAGTGCAACCGGATATTTGGTGAATAAATCAAGGGCATCCGTACCTTCCAGAAACGTTTCGAGTTTATCGGCATCGTCAAGCAGTTTGTTCAATGATGTATCGGGCAAAAGGGCTGCATACTTTTTCACCACCTGCGAGGTAACAATGGTTAACTCGTAATAGTTTGTCAATGCCTCTTCGAGCGTAATGCTTTGACCATCCACGTTAACCTTCTCACTGCCATCCAGAGATAACTGCTTTAAAACAGACTGAACCAATTCGGGATTATTGTTGGCAAATACTTCGAGGGCATCACCAGGCTGATAAACCAAGCCTGTTTTATCAGTAGATATTTCAAGATGCCAGGTCTCCTTGTCAGAGCCACGTCCATTTAATTGCAGTTTGGTAAGTAAGGGTGCTTCAACGGGCAAATCCGATGCAACCACCTCCTGGCTCTGCCGTGGTTTTGATGGTGCCGCCTGTCCGTTTAAGCCTTCACTTTTCGCAAACAACTCAACAACTGACGGAATTAAGGCGCCGAGTTCGCTATTGAAATCGGTATCCAGCATGGCCACTTCGCGCAGCGGCTTTCCACCTTGTCGGGATATGAAGTTGTGAAAATCGATCCCAGTTTGGCAGAACTTCTTATAAGAGCTGTCGCCCAGCGCAATTACGGCAAAAGGCAGATCGTTAAGTTGGGGAGCCTTTTTGCCTGCCATCAAATCATATAACTCCTGGGCGGCCAGAGGCGGTTCTCCTTCGCCGTGGGTTGAAACCACCACAAGCAACTGCTCCTCATCCTTTAAGAACCGGGCATTGTAATCCTCCATACTAACAACACGGCTTTCAACACCCTGTCTTTGAGCCTCCTGATTGGCCAGCACGGCTACTTTTTGCGAATTACCCGAATGTGAACCGTATAGTATGGCGAGAGATCGCTTCTTGCTTGAAACAACCGCTGACTCAGCCTCCTGAGCCACAGCTTTGGGCTCAATGATAGGATCAGCCACCACGCTGCCAGCAGATGGCGCAAAGTCGATGGCTGCCGAGATGTATCCGCCAAGCCACAACAACTGCTCCCTGTTAAGGTTTGATAACACCTGCTGCAATTGGCTTCTCAACTCGGGCTTAAACAATTGATTATCGGACATGATAAATTTTGGGTTTATAATTGTAATGGGACAGCCGCCTCCGGAAGCCTGTTTCCGGTTTGCAGCTGTTTGGGATGCTCACTATTCTATTTCAAAGGAACTGAGGTATCGCTCACCGGTATCGGGCAAAACCACTACTACACGTTTTCCTTTGTTTTCTGGTCGGTTAGCCACATCCACTGCCGCCTTAAGTGCAGCGCCCGATGAGTATCCGCAAAGAATACCTTCCTGTGTGGCTGCCAGATGCGAAGTATGTATGGCATCGTCGTTACTCACTTTCACCACCTCATCGTAGATTGAAGTGTTGAGCACATCGGGGATAAAGCC
Source organism: Alkaliflexus imshenetskii DSM 15055 (assembly GCF_000517065.1). GTDB lineage: Bacteria > Bacteroidota > Bacteroidia > Bacteroidales > Marinilabiliaceae > Alkaliflexus > Alkaliflexus imshenetskii. The sequence continues at coordinate 933,823 of NZ_KI912105.1, forward strand.
GGCTCCAATACCTTGTATTTTATGAGGGCCGGGTTGACCACCTGATAGCACCGGACTGGCTTCTGGCTCAACAGCAATAACTTTAACTTTTGGGTTGCGCGCTTTAAGCACCTCGCCAACACCGGTAATGGTTCCGCCGGTACCTATTCCGGAAACAAATATGTCGACCAGACCATCGGTATCGGCCCAAATCTCTTCAGCTGTGGTTTTACGATGTACAGCAGGGTTTGCAGCATTTTTAAACTGATGAGGAATAAACGAGTTGGGATTCTCAGTGGCAATCTCCGTGGCCTTTGCAATGGCACCCTTCATACCGTTTGCTGCAGGCGTAAGCACAAGCTCAGCACCAAACTTTTTGAGCAACTTGCGACGCTCAATGCTCATGCTTTCAGGCATGGTCAGAATAAGTTTATAGCCTTTTACTGCGGCCACAAAAGCCAGTCCAACACCAGTATTTCCACTTGTTGGTTCAACAATAACAGAGTCTTTATTGATAAGACCTTTTTGTTCAGCATCTTCGATCATTGCCAGTGCAATACGATCCTTTACCGAACCGGCAGGGTTAAAAAACTCCAGTTTGGCATACAACTCAGCGGCACCTTCGTTAACCAATTTGTTGATACGTACCAAAGGGGTACGGCCAATCAGCTCAATGATATTGTTTGCAATTTTTCCCATTTTATCCTGTTTTAGATGTAATACATTATTTTATCGGCACTCTCATAATATCTCTTTTGAATATCAAACAAAGTCATACCATTCATTATTTGCCAGAAACCGTCAAGCGCATCCGTAAGAACCTCATCAACCACCTGGCGGGTTAATTCCCTACTTTCTTCGTAGATTTTAGACTCCTTTTTCTCAAGTATTGCTACCACCTCTCCCAACGAAATCTCACGTGGATTACGTGTAAGTCGGTATCCTCCACCAGCACCGCGTTTCACATCCAGCACGCCGCCCTTCTTTAAATCCACTGCAATACCTTCCAGGAATTTATGCGGTATATCACACGACAGGGCCGCTCTTTGTATGTCGGTATAATCTTCATTGTCCACATCAAGAAACAATAGAAACTGAAGACCGTATTTAACTCTGTTTGAAAAGCGCATCATTTTTATATGATTTTATATTGCAAATATAATGGCTGATATAATACAAAATCAAGAAAAAGGACTAATATTTCATATCTTTTATATATGATTTAGATTCATAAAGCACCCAAAAGAAGGCAATTAACTGACTGTCATGACCTTAAAATCACAGGATTTGCCTGTATATTTTTCATATTAATAATATATGATTTAGCGTTTTGGGCATCACCTGCAAAAAAAATCTCAAACAGCAGAAGCCACCAGGCAACTTTTAACGATATCATAACGGTGATTCGTTCAAAAAGACTTACTTTTAATTCTCGAACCTGCCATCATTGAATACCCAAAGCGAATATTAAGTTTCACACCTATAAAATCATCATTCCATGTACAAAATCACATTTAGTATTTTACTTTTTGTAGCATTTTTAGTTCAAGGGTACTCTCAAACAGCGGACTCTCTGGCCACTTTTACGAATACCGCAAGACATGAAATCGTGGAGTTGGGAACGCCCAAGTTCAAAAAAGCACCTAAGAACATCATACTTTTTATTGCGGATGGTATGGGCACAGCTCATCTCTTCGGAGCCATCACAGCCAACGGAGGCTCACTGAACATCAACCACATGAAGCACATAGGCTTCACCACCACCCAAAGTGCGAACAATTTTGTGACCGATTCAGGAGCCGGAGGTACAGCCATTGCCACCGGACAAAAGGTAAACAATGGAGCCATCTCGGTTAACCCAGCCAATGAACCGATTCAAACAATCCTGCAGATTAGCAGCAAAAATGGGAAAGCGACAGGATTAGTTGCCACTTCAGGCATAACGCACGCCACACCTGCATCTTTCATAGCGCATCAGCCATCCAGAAATATGTATGAAGAAATTGCGGCAGATTTCCTTAAAACCGATATCGACATTTTTATTGGTGGAGGTTTGGAGCATTTTAAAAATCGCAAGGATGGACGCGACCTAACAGCTGAACTTAAAAAGAAAGGCTATAAAATATACACTGATTGGCAGTCGGCATCAGGTGACAACAAAGCCCCAATGGCTATTTTCACTGCCGATGGACACAATCCGCAATTCGACACCCGTGGCGAGATGCTCACAGAGGCCACCCAAAAAGCCATTGAGGTATTAAGTGCCAACAAAAACGGCTTTTTTGTAATGATTGAGGGCTCTCAGATAGACTGGGGCGGTCATGCCAACAGCACGCCCTACATTGTTGGAGAAATGCTTGATACAGACCGTGCCGTGGGAGCAGCGCTGAAATTTGCAGCTCAAAATCGCGAAACCTTGGTAATTGTAGCATCGGATCACGAAACTGGAGGTATGACCATTAACGATGGATGCTTTGATTCACTAACAGTAACAGCCCGCTATACTACCACCGACCATTCGGCCGTGATGGTGCCTGTGTTTGCTTATGGCCCCGGAGCTGAAGAGTTTATGGGTATTTTTGACAACACTGACCTGTTCAATAAAATGATGAAGCTGTTCGGATTTACCAAGTAAACAGTCATCGCCATAACCAAAAGGCCGATTCTCAAAAATGCAGAGAATCGGCCTTTTTATTATAAATCAATCCGGACTAAAATGTTTTTTTAAGCGAATCCATGTTTTTGCCCACCGGACAACTTAAAGCACCATTATTCATTGAACTGCCACTTACCTTAAAATATCCTATCAAACTCTTAAGACTTTCAGCCTGAGACGACAACTCTTCGGCACTCGAAGCCATCTCCTCACTGGCTGCAGCATTTTGCTGAATTACATGACTCAACTCCTGAATGGCATTGTTAACCTGATTGGCACCTACTGATTGCTCGTCGGAGGCAACTGATATCTCCTGCACCAGATGGCTGGTCTTTTCAATCTGAGGGATAATCTCCATCATCTGTATGCCTGCACTCTCTGTAAGTTCAAGATTGTCACGTGTTAATTTCACAATCTCATCAGCAGCTATTTTACTGCGCTCAGCCAATTTGCGCACTTCGGCTGCCACAACTGAAAATCCACGACCATGCTCACCTGCCCGCGCAGCTTCCACAGCTGCATTCAATGCCAGTATGTTGGTCTGAAACGCAATGTCGTTGATAACCAAAATCTTCTCAGATATAATACGACTGGCCTCCATCGCATCTTGTGCTTTATGAGCCACATTATTGATTCCCTCACTCGCAAGATTTGAGATGCGCCCTGTCTCTTTTGAGTTAAGTGAATTCTGGTCTATATTTGAGGATATCTCCTCTATCGTGGATGAAATCTCCTCAGTGGATGAAGCCTGCTCAGAAGCGCCCTGCGACAATTGAATGCTTGTACTTGTCAACTGATTACTTGCATCTGAAATATAATTGGCTCCATCAACTATCTGATGAATAATCTCAGTGAGTTTTGTGCGCATCGCTAAAAAAGACTTATACAACACACCTATTTCGTCGTTGGTTGAATTAACTTCAAAGTCAGACTCCAAATCCCCTGCTGCCATGGCGTTGGCCATTGCTACCATCCCGTCGAGAGGACGAATGATTAACCGGGTGTATCGTACCACAAGCCAAACGCCAAGTACAATTAACAAGAGTCCTACCAGAAGCTGACCAAACATCAAACGATTGGCATCTTGCATAATTACGCTTACAGGGAGTGAAAAACGTGCCTGCCAATACTTCCCACTATCACCAATCCGGATAGGTATCCTTAACTCAACTCTATCATTTTGCATTAGGACCTCGGTTGTACCCTTTGAAATGGATTCTAAATCTGAATCGTACGTATTTGGATTAAGTTCGGATATCGACTTGTTTATCAATTCAGGATACAAACGATTGGCAGCAATCATTCCTGATGATGAAAAGACCTCAACCTGCAATTTCCCATCATAATAATCACCAGCTGATATAACTTCCTGCATATAGCCAATTGGAAGATCTACACCAACAACACCCAAAAATTGTCCATTTTGTATGATGGGCGCATTACATGATATCATTAGCACATCTTCGCCTTGCACAGGATAAACTACTGGCTCAGTCATATATACTCTCATGGTTTCTTTGGCACCCCAATACCATCTGCCTGTGGACGATGACTCGTAATCAAACAATGCGGAAACATCATAGCCTCCATCATCCATTGGTGTAATAAATGGCAAAAAACGTCCGGTGTGATCATGTCCCGGCGCATTCACATACTCTTTATCCCGGCCATCAAAAGCATTGGGCTCATAAGCAATAGTAAAACCTAAAAAAACATCATTTGACCTTAACATTCTTGCCCCCATCTCCTGAGCTGCAGAACGACTTAATGTTCCGAACTCCGAATTGGGTCCATACACTGAGAAGGCCTCAGCACTCAACTGTGCAATAAAAACAGCATCATCAAGCAACTGGCTAATCTGCCCAGTGATATCTCTGGCGATGGCCGCCGCTTCACTCTGCGTGGCAGCCATTGCCCTGTAACGTCCTTGTACAGTGCCTACAACAATCAGAATGACTGCCACAGTGGTCATCCCAATACCTATAATTAAACCCAACTTCCGTTTTAAAGAGACAAAAGTCTCTTTCTTATGCTTCCTCATCATCACTATAGAATTTTTTTTAACTTAAAATGATAACCCAAGAACAAAAAAGATATTCTTTAATGCCGGATTATAAATCAGACTGTAATGCACCGGAATTCCAAAACCATCTGTAATCTTAGTCGTTTTACGAAAATCGACTCCTACATTTACGATGGACGGGCTATCGGCGTAGTAACCTTTATTGGCTGTTCCTCCTGTGAATATGCCAACTTGTGAACTTTCGAGTGTGAGATCATATCTGGCTTCAAAGTATGTGGAATAGTTTTGCTTATCCGACTGATTTAAATCGGCTCCATAAACCATCACACTGGCAGTAAGCGTTAAAGGCAAATTGCTTAAACCAAATTCATAAACAGAAGCTATTTCAACCAAATGATCGGTAGTGGAACGTTGCCAATTGCCATAGTCGGTAAAGGACAAATCCTCCTCATTCACGGCAAAATAATCATTTACCGAGAGCGTAAAACCTGACTTTGAATAAGACAAGAAAAGGTCAACTTCGGCATAGTTACCCGTGAGCGCGTATGAGCCCCAGGCAGTAAACGAAAAGTTCCCGACACCTGCTGTAAGAGCAGGCTGAATATTCGGCAAATTGCTGAACATTGCCCCACGCCACACATAGCGGCTGTAAATATCAAACCCAGCGTCGAGACTTAACGCATCACGGTTTTGAGCAAATAAGGTTAGGGGAAAAAGTAAAAGGGAAAGTAAAATGTGCTTCATCTATAAAAAAAATGTGATAAAAATCATACTTGGTTAAACGAATAATCTTTGTCAATGTTCCAGCATTATGACTAAACAATGTTAAAACAATTCAATAGTACACATCCTCATTTTAACAATTACAAAAAAAGGGCTGTTGCGTTCGCAACAGCCCTTAATCAGTAACAGTGAAAATTTTTGGGTATAAACTACTTCTATACTATCAACACGCTTAGAAGATGTATCTCAAACCAATCTGGGCACTCCATGTACTGGCAGTAGATAATACATCTACAAAAGATTGAGTAGGCAACTCGCCACCTACCTGATTCATACGAAATGTAGGAATTCCTTCAGCATCGTTTCCGGCATACTGCAAAAGCGGTATGTTCTCAAAGCTTCCGGTAACCTGACGTTTTAGCACACCCCAATCGGAGTTCAGGAAGTTTCCGGCATTGAGCAAATCAAAACTAACTTGCAGTGTATGTTTGCGATTTCCGGCATTCACAATTACATCCTGTAGTACTTTAAAATCAAATCTGTGATTCCATGGCATGAGTACACCAAAACGCTCAGCATATTTGCCTTTATTGGCACTCAGATATTTGTCCTGATCTACATAGTTCCAGAAAGCCTGACGCTGAGCGGCAGCAGTATGCACCACATTACCTCCACTTACAATATCCACAAAGCGAATTTCGGTATCGTCTTTAGGAATATACATCAAATCAAAGGAGTAACCATCGTTGTTGATGTCGTTTGAATAGATATAGTTCAGACGTCCCTGATTTGATCCCTGATAATAAAGAGAGAAAGTAGTTGCTAAATTACGCGAATATTCAGCTTTATAGCTTATTGCTCCAACCACACGATGTGGTATGTTAAAACTTGAATAGCTTAAATCGGGATAGTTGGCACCATCAACAGTTGGGTTTACACTCCATACTGAAACAGCCGTAGAGCCGGGGTTGGCAGTGAAATCCTTAGCCATAGCATACGTATAGGCCAGTGAACCAAAGAAACCATTGCTAAAGCCACGTGAAATCTGGGTAGTTAATGAGTAACTGTGACCTTTGCTTACATTGTCGAGAACAATGGCCGATGCAACTCCCGAATTAATTCTGCGGTCGCCAGCAGCGTACAATGGTCTGTTATCGGGTCCGGCAAGTGTTCCGCCAGAAGCCGGAGTAGAGTTGGCATTACGTTGAATAATGGCGTTGATATCTTTTGTATAGATACCTTCGATGGTGAGCACGGTGTTTTGTGGCAACTTAAAGTCGGCAGCCAGGTTGTTTCGCCACACCTGAGGCATTCTAAAATCTTTAGAAACAAGCGCGATGGAGCCTGGAGCAACGTTGGCAGGCTGTTGTGCGAACTTATTCACGTGAGCAAAAGGATCCGCAGAAAAGCCAAGATTCATATCGGAAATAGTGGCAGCAGAGCTAATCTCAACAGTATTTTGCAACACCCCACTATTGGTTGGCTGATTGGTAAACCATACAAAAGGCAAGCGACCAGTAAAAATACCTGAACCACCTCGCACTTTGATGTTCTGCTCACTGTCCACATCCCAGTTAAAGCCAAAACGGGGTGAGAAAAGCACTTTGGCATCCGGCCATGAACCCACATCCAGCTTTTCGGGATTACCGTTTAAATCCTGAAATGTTAATGCTTCGATAGCTGGGTTGGGCAACAAGTCATCAAAGAAGAAAGGCCTATCGAAACGAATTCCTCCCGTAAGACGCAAACGATCATTCACCTGAAACTCGTCCTGAAGGTATACAGAACCAAGACCGAAGTTCAGCTCAGCATATCCATCGCCAGCACCTTCATAAGGGTAGGTTAAACCAAACACTGTAGGCAATGCACCATTTATAAATGCATCCATCGATGCAAAACGGTAATAAGATGTACCGTATCTCTTATAGCTGTTTCCAAAATAGAGACGATCAAACGAGATACCGGCCGTAAGGGTGTGTTTACCAAGATAATAGCTCAAATTATTGGTGAATGTGAAAACGTTGTTTTTCACATCATTGTCAAAACTAAAAAGCTCATAACCAAACGACATGTATGGATCGCCATCCTGATAAATGTCCACAAACGGAAAGATATCGCTTCCACTTGAACGGGTATCGCGAATTTTGGTATAAGTTACCAGCATCTTGTTTGAAAGGTTGCTGCCGAGCACACTGTTCAATTCACCTGTAAATGAGTGTACCGTGTTCAGCAAACCATAAAATGCGTTGCTGTAAGCCATTGATTTCTCACTCACACGACCGAATGATGAACGTGGGTTTGGCGCACTTGTAGCATTGATACCCTGGTCGTTCTCAGAACGTACAGTATTGTATCGCAAAGTCAAACGGTGGTTATAGTCAATATTCCAATCCAAACGAGCCAGAAACTTGTGGTTATCGCTGTTAAAATTGCCAAATCCCTGGTAATCTCCGGGATTGTAACCATGCTGGTTTATCAGATGGTTCTTCATTCTTTCCAAATCGGCCACTGTAGCTCTGGAAATATAAGCATCAGGGTTGGCGTTGATGCCATTTGCCGGGTCGGAAGGACGCCAGTTAATGCCTGGGAAAGACGATGATTCTATTTCGCCATTCACAAAAAAGAAGAGCTTATTCTCGATGATTGGGCCACCTACACGTCCGCCATAAGTTTTAGTAGTGGTCTTTTCAAGATCCAGCTCAGCGTCACCAACTTTATCGCCATTAAATGATTTATCACGATAATAGGTATATACTGAACCTTTATACTGGTTGTCGCCACTGCGGGTGATGGCATTGACGTTGGCACCCGTAAAATTGGACTGGCGCACATCAAAAGGAGCAATGTTTACACTAATTTCCTGAATGGCATCAAGACTTATTGGCTGAGCATCTCCACCGGGCAGGTTTCTGGAACTCAATCCAAAGTTGTTATTGAAGTTAGCACCATCGATGGTAATGTTATTGTATCTGCCATCGCGGCCTGCAAAACTGCTTCCTGCTCCTGCCTGGGGTGTTAAACGGGTAAAATCATTCAAACTACGATTGATGGTAGGTAGAGAATTAATCTCTTCACTACTTACGTTGGTTGATGCGCCGGTTTTTTGGGTGCTGAAGGCAGAATTTTTATACCCAACTACCACAACTTCTCCTAAGTCAACTGCGTCGTCGCGAAGGGTAACATTCAACACAAAAACCTGACCCAACAAAAGCGTAATGTCGCTGTAAGATTCCGCACGGTAACCAATAAAAGAGATGTTTACCTCATAGGGGCCGCCGGGACGCATGCCCTGAATTGAATAGTAACCCTCGGCATTTGATATGGCTGCATACTGTGTGCCTGATGGCTTATGCACCGCAACAACAGTAGCTCCGGGAAGGGTCTCCTGTGCACCACCGGTAATTCGTCCGCTTATACCCGATGTGGTAACCTGGGTAAAAGCCACCGATAATGATGCAGCAAATAACAAGATAAAACTCAGTAATCTTTTCATGAATTAGTCAGAATTTGAAATAAAATATTTAAAAATATGAATCAAAACTAAGGATTGGTGTTTGCCTTGATGTTGCCTAAATATTATACTACCGTTAATTCTGAACACGCAGAAAAAACTGTAGCAGATGACCATTTAGAAAGACATCCACAAACAACAGAATACTAAAAAAAAGATTACCTGGCTTTCTATGTTATTATCAGAGGAATACAACTTCACCTTCAACTAATCTGAACAGCAGAAAAGACTCTACAAATGACCAAAATCAGAGAATAACCGACAGTTAAGATAATAACAGAAAATTAATGTTCAAGTATAGGATGATTTCAGATGAAAAACAAAAATATTTATCATCATTTTCGTTTCGTAAAGTTTAGAAAAAGTAACGATGCAGCTATGATCAACATACCAGTTATCGAGTAAATATCTGGCTGTTCATCTACCAAAATTATCCAGCTTAAAATAGCGCCACTAACCGGAATTAAAAACTTCCATACATTTAATTCCGAAACTTTTACTCCGGGGCGTTGTATTAGCGAAAACCAGATGGAGAATGCAGCAGCTGAGAGGAACGCCAGCCAGCCCAATGAGAAATAATACACCGCTGGAAATGGTTCACGATGCAACCCTTCCAAAGGAATCGATATCAGAAATAACATAACACCACCCAGCACCAGCGAGAACGAACTCAATACCATGGCTGATACACCTTTTGATTTTCGCGACACCAACACGTTGGCAAAACCCGATGAGATGTTGTTCAAAATCAAGAGCCCAATACCAACCAGTTCCATCTCGCCACGCATTTGTATTGTAGTGCGCCCCAAAGTAATAATGGCAATGCCTGCCACACCTACCAAAATACTGAGTGTTTTTACCGGGGTCATACGGTCATTACCCATTGTAAAATGAGCCACCAGGGCAATAAACAGCGGTGAGGCTCCCACTATCATAGCCCCAAGCGCACCCGGAACCATGCCAATGGCTAAGTAAAAAAGCGCGTACTGAATAAAAATCTGTATAAATGAAATCAGAACAACGTAACCGGGGTTTAACAGTATCTCGCGAAGGTACCGTCGTGGGTTGCCAAACCATATAAAAAGCATGAAACCCGCTAGCATAAAACGATAGCCTGCAAATTGAAAGGGTGTATGATACTCAAGACCTATTTTAACCCCCACAAAAGCTGTTGACCAGAGCCAACATGCCACAATAGCTAAAAACGGGGTGCTTTTCAAAAATTTTCTCATCATCAAAACAAAATCACACTTAATAGACCTGAACTATCAGCCATGCTTATCTTCATGGCAATAGATTGCGAAATTCACTCACTAAACCAAGAATCACTCTTCTGCGAATCTTTTACAATAAATCAATCTGCAAAAATGGCAAATTATATCATAGTAACCATTTAATTAAGCCGTATCCGTCAATATAAGGCTGGACTGATAAACAGACAGACAAAAAAACCGCCTGAATCAGTTGATACAGACGGTTTTGAGAAAGTTTTCGGTCTTAATATGACTATGCCACTGAAGCGCCAATCATATAGGCAGCAGCCAGAGCAATAATGGCGTATAGTTCGGGGAATACAGCGAGGATAAGTGTTTTACCTGCTACGTCGTGACCTGAACCGATGGCAGCAATACCATTGGCACAAACCTGTCCCTGACGATAAGATGACAGCAAACCTACAAGACCTACAGCCAAACCTGAACCAAATACAGCTGAAGCCTGAGCCCAGGTGGGATCATTAAGCAATCCAAAGAATGCACTCATAAGAAAGTAGCCTGCAAAACCGTAAAGACCCTGGCTACCAGGCAGAGCGGTTAACAGAAGAAATGATCCAAAACCGTCGGGGTTCTTTTTCATGGCACCAACAGAAGCGCTTCCAGCAATTGAACATCCGAATGCACTGCCGACTCCGGCCAATCCTACCATTAAACCAATTCCAATGTAAGCTAATACAATAGGTTCCATTTTTTTACTTTTAAATGTTATAACTGTTTATTATTCTACACTCTTTTCGGCAAAAGGCGTGTAACGCTTTCCGCCACCGGAAAAACCGGCATTCTTATAAAACTCTACAAAAGTCAAACGAATGGGGTGAACAAAAGCACCCAAGCCAGCCATGAATAGGGTCATTCCGTGACCTATTACCAGAATTATTATCATCACCAAGGGCCCAAACACAATATTGTCGGGACTGAGACTCATGGCCAATTCATTGAACACAAATCCAAGTATTGCGCTCGATACACCCAGTGCAAACAACCTGATATACGACAGTAAGTCACCTATTAATCCGGTTGCCATGCCATATACATCCCACAAACCGGCAAGAAAATTCATAACCACATTTCGTCTGGGATTATTCAAAAGCAATATCAATGCAGCTGAAACAAGCAGCACCACATTCATCGCAATTTTACCCGCCGAAGCACTCAACACCTCAGCCTGACCAAGTGCGTATGTGGTTCCTCCGCCGATGATTAAAAGCAACCATCCTATTGTGGAATAGGTGTAGGCAAACCCCTTTGTTATTGTGATATTGATTACTTTCAGCACCATACCAAACAGTATCTGAATAACGCCAAGTATCAATGCCAACGTAAACATCTTATCGGTATCAATCATAAATCGTTTGGCGCTTTCGAGCCAGGCGATTTCTGAATTGAGCAAATCGATTCCAAAGAAAGTTCCGGTGAGCGCACCAAACAATACCGTAGCTCCACCTAACCATTGAGCCAGAGTGAGGATACTGCGCATTTTGGTATCTTTAATCTTGAATTTTAACCAGATGGTGGCAAATAAAATAAGCAAACCATAACCGGCATCGCCCAGCGAGAAACCAAAAAACAGCATGTAAAATGGGGCAAAGAAAGGAACAAGGTCCAGCTCTTTGTGATTTGGCAACTCATACAAATCGCCAATAACCTCAAACACGCGGGCAAACTTATTGTTCTTTAGCTGTACCGGCACCTTTTCATCCTCTGTTGGCTTCTGAACCACATAGAGCACATTCTTTTCGTCGAGACTCCGATTAAGCTCCTCAATTTTTGGTTTGGGCACGTACCCTTCAATAATCATGACGCGCTCCTCCACGTGACCTGTGGTTTGATGATAGGCGTTTGTCTCGTCCAACTCGGCCTTTAACTCATCCGCATAACCATTCAGGAGTCCTAAACAATGAGCCGAAATCAAATCCAACTCATGATTCAACTTCACTGTCTCATCCTTTATCTCAGACTGCTCCTGACGAATTTCAGACAACGATTTTTCAGGCAGATGCAACTCATCCACTCCAGGCAGTTCAATAACATCAACAGGTTTGGATTCAGACTTTTCTATCTTCACAAAATAACGATACCCTGCATGATCATTGATCACCTCAATGTAATGCTCTGCTTCCCATTGTGGATCATATCGCTTATCCTTGCAAACAAGGAACCGAAACCACAAGCCTTTCTCAGATAACTTCTCTATGACAGACGGAGAAAAATCACCCCACGGGAGCAGCTGCTGAGCCTCTTTATCCAGACTTCCGGCCTGCTGATTTTTCTGTTCCAACAAGCCCTCTATTTCCCTGATGCGCGCAAGCACATCGCGTCCATGGTCAAATACTGGCGAAGCACCTGCTATTTCGGCACCTTTAACCCGCTCGCCGAGGTAACGAACCGTTCGCAGCAAATCGTTGTATGCCCTGAACATGTCCTGGATATCGGTAGAAGGCTCATGCTTTTTGGTCTCAATGTGCAGCACACCAAGCCGTTTAAGCTCCTTCAGGAATGCCTTGTAATCAGCATGAAATACCAGGAAGGAATATCTCATCATTGGTACTATCATAGCTCCACCTCCTCCTGTTGACGGGTTTTTACAATCTTCTGCGCTGACTTGGAGAGGTTTTCCTCATCTTCGAGGAAACGTTTGATTTTACGCATGGCATCTTCAAATCCCGGAATCTGCACTTTCTCATAAAGGTTCACCTTTTGAGTGGTCTTTTTCCTGGCATTGTCGAGCAGCTCCATCTTGCGAAGCCAAACCTCCCGGTTTATACTAATTTCGGCCAGTTTCCTAAGGATGTCAATTCCATCGGCAAACCAAACAGGACGTGTAAACGGGTTGTAAGCGGCGATTTCAAACTTAACTTCATCCAGAAGAGGGGTTTGAACACCGGCAATCTTCTTAACCGATAGTACCACATCCTCCACCCTTAGCAACGAGGCATCGAACTCACCCCAAAGCCGAACCATGTCGTCATATCGGGATAGTTCCCTTTTCAGCTCATCCTCGAGCGTTGCAGCCTGGTCTTTGGCACGCTTCACTTCACTGCGCAACGCCGATTCTTTATTCTTCAGCGTTGGCAATGCCCTGAGGCGCACCTTCAGTTGCTTGTCGAGCGTTTGAAGGGATGTTTTATTATATTGAAATTTTATCGACATCTTAATATACGATATTTATTGATTCAGATGTCGGGAACGCAAATCTCCTGAACAAGGATATTGGCTGCGCGCCCATAAATCACGCATCAGAATCAGATTTTACTGAACCCAGTACTTTTCGGTAAACTCCTGCTTCACACCCACTTCGGCCTTATTAAAGTGTTTGCTAAACAATTCCCAGGAGATGTTGAGCATGGTATCGGTGTCTACGTTTACATCGATGGCAAGTAACCGCTCTGAATAAGCCTTGGCAAACTCCAGGGTACGCTCATCGTAATCGGTCAGATCGAAACCATTTTCCAGTTTGGTACGGGCGTTGGCTGCATCGGCATATAGACGCACAGCGGCGTTCATCACCTGCGGGTGATCTTCACGTGTTTGCTTACCTATCACTAACTGCTTCAGCCGTGAAAGTGAGCGGAACGGGTCAACAATAACCTTTCCGATTTCAGTATCCCGGCGCAGAAACAGCTGTCCCTCGGTGATGTAACCTGTGTTATCGGGGATAGCGTGTGTAATATCACCACCCGAAAGCGTAGTTACCGCGATGATGGTTATGGAACCACCCGATGGAAACTGAACCGCCTTCTCGTAGATACGTGCCAGGTCAGAGTATAGCGAACCGGGCATACTATCTTTTGAAGGAATCTGATCCATACGGTTTGATACGATACTGAGAGCATCGGCAAAAAGCGTCATATCAGTAAGCAGTACCAGCACACTTTCATTTTTATCCACCGCAAAATACTCTGCAGCAGTAAGGGCCATATCAGGAACCAGCAGTCGCTCTACCGGCGGGTTGTCGGTGGTATTTACGAAACTCACAATACGATCCAGCGCACCTGCATTCTCAAATACGTGTTTAAAAAAGAGGTAATCATCGTTTGTTAAGCCCATACCGCCAAGAATAATCTTATCGGCCTTTGCCCGCAACGCCACGCTGGCCATAACCTGGTTGTAGGGCTGATCAGGGTCGGCAAAGAATGGGATTTTCTGACCTGACACAAGACTGTTGTTCAGGTCGATACCGGCAATACCGGTGGCAATAAGTTGCGATGGCTGCTTACGGCGAACAGGGTTAACCGATGGGCTGCCGATGTCACGAACCTCACCTTCGACCTGTGGTCCACCATCGATGGGATCGCCATAGGCGTTGAAGAAACGGCCGCTCAATTGATCGCTCACACGCAACTGCGGCGGACGACCCATAAAAATCACTTCAGCATCGGTAGGGATACCTTCGGTGCCGGAGAAAACCTGAAGCACCACCTGGTCGCCCATAATTTTTACCACCTGCCCCAAACGGCCATGAACGGTAGCCATCTCATCATAACCAACACCGGTGGCTTTTAGCGATACCGTTGCTTTGGTTATGTTGGTTAACTTGGTATATATTTTTTGAAATGCCTGACTTTCCATAGTTTAAATTTTACGCTTTTAAAATATTAATTCATCCGCTTTTTCAGAAGCTCCTGCAGACTGGCTTCATGTTTCGTAAACTGCTCCGATTCAAATTCGGAATAGTTCATCTGCTTGTAGAGGTTTATTACCTCTTTGAAAAATCCGGACACCTCTTCGAAGTTATGGAATTTAAACTCGGAATCAGCCACATCCAATACGCTTGACAGCATATATTGCTGGCGTTTCATGGAAGTTGATGCGTCAATTTTATCGAATGCATCTTGCTGTAGAATAACAAAGTCAATCAACTCTGATTTCCAATATCTGTCGTGAAACGAGATAGGTACGCTATCATCACCAAGAATATTGATCTGCTCCATGGCTTCTTTCCCACGGAACAAGATGTCTTTTGCTTTCAGCACGTTACCTAACCACTCTTCACCAACGTTCTTGGTCAGATTTTCCTGCACCTCGGGGTATTCCAGATATTTGGAATAACTATCGATGGGGTCAATTGCAGGGTAACGCTTACTGTCGGCACGAGCCTGTGATAGCCCATAGAAACAGCGGGCAGCTTTACGTGTACTTTCAGTCACCGGCTCTTTGAGGTTACCTCCGGCAGGCGAAACAGTTCCGATAAATGTAATTGAGCCGGTTGCACCATTGGGCAGATAAACGAATCCGGCACGCGAATAGAAGTTGGATATAACGGCCGATAAGTCCATTGGGAATGCATCAGGTCCGGGAAGCTCTTCCAAACGGTTTGACATCTCACGCAAGGCCTGCGCCCAGCGAGAAGTTGAATCGGCCATCAGCAAAACCTTTAAGCCCATGGAACGGTAATACTCGGCCAATGACATGGCTGTGTAAACCGATGCTTCACGGGCGGCCACCGGCATGTTGGATGTATTGGCAATGATGGTTGTACGCTCAATAAGTTTGCGCCCTGTGCGTGGGTCATCCAGCTCGGGAAACTCTGTAAATACTTCCACCACTTCGTTGGCACGCTCACCACAGGCGGCAATAATTACGATGTCGGCTTCGGCTTGTTTGGAGATGGCATGTTGCAACACTGTTTTTCCTGTACCAAACGGTCCGGGGATAAATCCTGTACCGCCTTCGGTAATTGGGTTTAGCGTATCAATACAACGAACGCCTGTTTCCAACAATTTAAACGGACGCGGCTTCTCTTTATAGCTTCTTACGGCCATTTTAACCGGCCACTTCTGAACCATGGTAAGTGGATACTCTGTTCCATCCTCATCGGTTACTACAGCAATGGTATCATCCACAATGTAATCGCCTTCGGCCACCACAGATTTAACCTTATAACGGCCATCCATTTTAAAAGGCACCATGATTTTATGCGGAATGCTGTTTTCCATCACTTCGCCCAACCACGAACCGGCAGTAACGCTATCACCTGCTTTGGCAAGTGGCTTGAATGTCCACTTCACATCGCGGTTCAGAGGATCGGTATATTCTCCCCGTTTAAGGAAGACCCCTTCCATTTTATCTAGATCGTTCTGAAGACCATCATAGTTCCGGGAAAGGATGCCGGGACCAAGGGTAACCTCGAGCATGTGACCCTGAAACTCAACTGCCGAGCCAACACGAAGTCCGCGCGTGCTCTCAAAAACCTGCACGTAGGCATTTACGCCCACCACTTTGATAACCTCAGCCATGAGCCGTTCATCGTTATGAACGATGAAACAGATTTCATTTTGCGCCACCGGTCCGTTTACTTCAACGATTACCAGGTTGGCGACTATTCCGGCTACCTTTCCGGTGGTTTTATTTTTTCTTTCCATATGTTAATGTAAATTCTTCCGGAAACTGAAAGCCTGACTCCAGCCCTTTCAGCAATTGGTTAAACATTTCTTTTCCTATGGCAGGATCGAGCTCCATCCACCGCTCTACAATAAAGAGTTTTAGTATGAATGCCAATACTTTTTCGATGGAGAAATAGTTGAAAAAGGTTATTTCGTCTAAATAGGTCCATTTATGAGTATCCAGTTTAAACTCACGATCCATCAGGTTTTCCGTCTCAAAAATCTGTATGAGATGCTCTATATCTGAAATTTCGGTGGAGAGGCCAAAGTCACGTGTTCTGCTTTTCTTTAAAGCAGCAGCAACCTCATCGTCACCAATAAGCGCATTGTCGTATGACGTGTTAAACTTACGTCCATTGAGCGCAGTCATCACATTGGCGATATTTCTTCGATAACCGGCAACCTCCTTCACGAATCCGTTTTTCGAGCTATCCAAAAAAGCATAATAACCCTCAGTCAGAATCTGTTCGGCTTTGTAAAAGTTATCAATTTGTTCCTCTCCGTGGAAACGTTCCAGGAAATCGAAAAAGTATTCAGGAACTTCATCCAGGTCGGCTATCTCAAAAGTTTTCCTATCCTGAAGTTGTTCCATCATTTCACGGGAATAATTACCTCTGTCGTCCCATTCTGCCTCTTTTTTAAAAAGCAGATTGAGCAGATTTATATGGTCGAAGGGCAGAAAGAGTAACTCTACCAGCTTATAATCGCTGGGGTGAACCTCCTCTTTTAGCATCTCCCTTAATTCTACCGAAGTACTGACAACTTTCTTATCTTCGGGTAAAATATCAGGCAGACCTGCCACTAAAGCATAGTAATTTCTTTGCATCATTTCTGCTCCTCAAAAAGAAGTTCACTGGTTTTGGGGCGTAAATAAGCTTTGAAAAAATTAATGAAATCCTGATCAGTGAAACTGATGAGATAACTGCCATCGGCAGGTCCTACTTTGAAACCGGACTTTAGTCCATCTGCAAAAACCAATTCAATGCCTTTGTTGAGTTCATCGGCTAACTGATTTTTGAAGTGAGCTTCAAGCTCTTTCTGATCCTTTGCTGCCAACACCACACGCAGGTCGAGGCTCTCTTTTTCGCCCCAGCCGGTCACCACTTTTTCAACCACCGACTTTAAAAAGTCAACATTGGAAAAAAGCTCTTTCACGGCAGGTTGAACAGCTTTCATAGTCACCAAAGAAGCCAATTCCTGCTTTAATGCCGCAACCGCCTGGCTAATTGACATTTTCAGCTCTGAATCCACATGTTTCTTCAGTGTTTCGGCTTTTTTCTCTGCTTCTTCAACGATGGCGGCGGCCCGTTTCTCTGCTTCCTTCTCTATAGAAGCAGCTTTCTCGTTTGCCTCCCTTAGGATGGATTCCGCCTCCTGGCGGGCTTTCTCCAAGCCTTCGTTATAAATTTTATCAGTTAATTCCTGAATTTTTGTTTGCATAACACTCTTATTTAAAGCAATTGCAAGTATTTATTATTTTCTTAATTATCTTCTTTAGACCCGATAAAAATAATTTTTTCGGGCGACTTCTACAAAAAAATCGTTCGCCAGACTCATTGAACGATAAGGGAAAGCGTATTTAAAGGCGAAATTGACGCTTATTAATTGATGGTTAGCAAAATTATTAAACTCCTGAAAAAAGAATTAATTATTGTTGCCTAAGCAGCAAAATCAAGACCCGAAATTAAATCATACCCATACTAAAAAGCATCTCTTTTAACAATATAAAATCCGAGTTTGGCAGGATGATCCTTGACTATATCTCTACTGTTTAACCCTTTGGTTAGTGTAACTGCAACCCAATCGCCTCCCGAAAACACACTGAAAAGAGACCCGAAAATTAAAAATCCCACTGAAGCGGTGAACCATGAAATAATGAGCGGCACAACTCCCAGCACAAAAAAAGGCATTAAAGCCCCTGTGCGATAAGCCCATACACGCAGATTCGAGTTACAATAACAATATGGTGACAGTGTGGCCTTATCAATTCCAAAAGAGATTGACCTAAACCCATCGCGACATAAAAGGCCAAAAATTAAAGCATGTATAAGCTCATGTATAATAACGCCTGAAATGAAAATTAATAGAAACCACCCGGATGCTGTCAGCGTGATACCTCCATAACCTTTGAAACCGTGCAGCAATAAATAAGGAAGGTTGAAAATTACCAACGAAGGCAAAACATATCGGCTTACTCTTTTTCCTGCAGTTTCAATCGAAATTGAAACCTCCTCAAATCCTTCAGGCATATCAACTGAATTAAGCATAAACCCGATAATTGTATTAATAGATGTCAATATAAAATTAAGCATAACATACTAAAAAACAAAGCACAGTATTGTGAAAACAGATTCACAATACTGTGCTATATGTATGGAGTAAACTTGCGTTTTACACTATCAAGGCTGATAGAAAATAGGGCCTTCAATGCCAAGCGGCAACTTAAGCCAAATCCAGGCCACAAACATCGGAATACGCACAAGCATGAATGCAATGGAATAAGGAAGCATCATTGAGATGAGTGTACCAATACCCACATTCTTCACATATTTCTGCGCAAACACAATTACCAGTGGAAAATAAGGCAGCAACGGTGTTAAAATGTTTGAGTAGGAATCGCCGATACGATAGGCGGCCTGGGTGGTTTCAGGCGAGTATCCCATAAGCATTAACATTGGTACAAAAATGGGTGCAAGCAATGCCCATTTGGCCGATGCACTTCCCATCACCAGGTTAACCAACGAGGCAATGATGATGAAAGCGACCAGAAGTGGTGTACCGGTAAACCCAATGGCATTGAGTCCATCAGAACCTTTTACAGCCAATACGCTTCCCAGGTTTGACCAGTTGAAATAAGCCACAAATTGCGCCGCTACAAAGGCAATTACGATGTAAAGTCCCATTGTAGACATAGATTTCGCAGTCATGTTAGATACATCCTTGTCGCTTCGGATGGTTTTGGCCTTTATACCATAAACCAAGCCTGCCACAAAGAATATAATGAACATGATGGGTACCAAAGAGTCGTAAAAGGGCTTGAAACTGGCGTTACCGGTAACAGGGTCAATGGCTCCACGCAACAAGCCATCGTTGGGAATTATGGCAATCATAACCAAAGCCAACACACCTACTACGGATAAAAGCGACCAAAGGAGAGCCTTTTTTTCCTGCCGCGACACCTCATTACTATGTGATTCCATCTGCAAACCCTCTTCTGGTTGATATAAACCCAAACGGGGAACCAGTATCTTCTCCGTAACCCAGGTTCCGGCAATACCAACCAAAGGCACCGAAGCGGCCATCAGATAGTAGTTCGACAATGGATTAACTGTGTAATTTGGGTCAATAAGCTGCGCTGCAGGCTCGGTAAAAGCAGCAATCATCGGGTCAAGACCCGTAGGAAGGAAATTGGCTCCAAATCCACCGGAAACACCTGCAAAAGCAGCAGCGATTCCGGCCAGCGGATGTCGCCCCATCCCCATAAAAATTGCTGCACCCATGGGTATGAGCACCACATAACCCGCATCAGCAGCCACAGAGCTAATCATACCGGCTACCACAATCGAAAATGTGATAAGATACTTTGGCACCTTAGATACAAAAACCTTAAGCGCCACAGCAATCATTCCCGTATGTTCGGCTACCCCGATGCCAAGCATCACCACCAGTACCAAACCCAAAGGGGGGAAGGTGGCAAACACATTTACCATGCTGGTAAAGATTCGTTGTAATCCCTCCTTGGTAAGAAGATTCTGTACAGTGATATAATCCGCAGCTATGCCGGTTTCGCCACCCGTTCCGGGCTTTAAAACTGTAACGCCGCCAAAAATCCATGACAACAACAACACGATACCCATCAACATGGCAAACAGCGTTACCGGTTGGGGCAGCTTATTCCCTACAATTTCTACCTTGTCAAGCACCCGCTTGAAAAAGCCATCTTTCTTCTTAGTTTCAGTCATAATAATATTTGCATTTCAAAACACGGATGAGCCAAATCAATGTTCACCGTGCATTAATTTTCGAATGAGTGGGGCTGTTACAAATGCCAGTATTGCCACCGCAAAAGCCACAATGGCAATGGACGAGAACACATTGGTGTAAGATAACAAACTATTGAACGCACCTCCACCTTTGGCCAAAACCACCTCTGCGTTAAGCCCGGTAACCTTTTCAGCAATGCGGTCGAGCATGCCACCATTTGAAGTGAACTCCCGTGTAGTAAACATGGCTATAATACCTGCAAGATACTGAGCAAACGATACAGAAAGGAACCAAACACCCATCATAAATGACACCACTTTGGCGGGCGACAGACGCGTAACCATAGAGAGTCCGATTGGGCTGATAAACAACTCACCGGTGGTGATAAAGAAATATCCGATGATTAAAAAGTTCAATGGTACAAGTCCTGATTCAGATGCAAACCTGGCTCCAAAGGCAAAAATCAGGAATCCTAAACCCAACTGAGCTATACCAAAAGCAAATTTATAGGGTGTGAATGGATTGATTTTCATACTCGACATCCACGTCCACAGCATGGAAAACGGGATGGCAAAAGCGATGATAAACAACGGGTTGATGCTATTGGTCTGCTCAGCATTCATAAACATCAGGTTCACATTGTTATCGGCAAACAAGGTGATGGTGCTGCCAGCTTGCTCAAAGAATGCCCAAAACACGGTACTGAAAAATGCCAGGATGAAGATGGCGATAATCTTTTCGCGTTCGGCACGGCTTATTTCCATGAAAGACTTGCCCACAATAAACACTACGAAAGCAAGAATGGCATAGAGTAAATAACCGGCAAAATGGCTTTTATAAATGAGAAATGTAAGCAGCGGCACTGAGGCAAAAGAAAGGAGAATCGACCAATTGGTATTGGATAGCCCGTAGTGCTTCCTGTCGCCCAGTCCGGTAACCGGCTTGGCACCGTTCAAACCAAAAGTGCCATTTTTTATGCCAATCTGGAAAATAAACAACCCGATGAGCATGCCAACGCCAGCCAAACCAAAGCCATATACCCGACCATACACCTCGGCAATGTAACCGAGCGCCAGCGGGGATAAGAAGGCACCCAAATTTATGCCCATGTAGAAAATGGTGAAACCGGCATCGCGGCGGGAATCGCCCTGAGGGTATAAACCGCCAACCATCGATGAGATATTGGGCTTAAACAATCCGTTTCCAGTGACCAGAAAACCAAGCCCTGCATAAAAAAACAGGTGCGTACCTACGGCCATCATAAACAAACCAATTGCCATCATTATACCGCCTGTAATAATCGCCTTTCGATAACCAAGAAACTTATCGGCTATCATACCGCCAATAACGGGTGTAGCATAAACCAGTGCCCCAAACGCCGCGTAGATTTCAAAACTGCGGGCACTTGCGTCAGCACCAAGGTCGGCATAAAGTTCCCTGACGATGTACAAAACCAATAAAGCACGCATGCCATAATAGCTGAACCTCTCCCACAGTTCGGTAAAGAACAGGTAGTAAAGAGCTTTGGGGTGTCCTTTTTCCATTGAATTTATCGTTTTAAATTTATTTGGTCTGGCATAAAAAACAACTACACCGTTTTTGGAAAGAAAAACAGGGAGCCTTATATGCTTCGGGCACATTAAATACAATACTTTATAACTCGAAACACAGGTTAATCCCTCTCCCACAACCAAAGATGTAACGGGGCACAAATTCGCAAAAATAACATATTTAAAAAAGCGCACATCTAACAATTATCATATAAAAATAAAAACAGGCCTGAAACAAGCCTGTTTTCTAATGCATTTCAACATGTAGCTTTATAAATGTGTATCGAATTATATGACCATCGTGGTATGAACTCAGATTCCTGGTATAAGCGAGCTCCCGATGGTATTATTGGCACTAACCAACGGGTAACTAATCAGAGATATTCTGATAAGACTCTTTTTGCTGGTGATCCGATGAGCTCTTCTATCTGATATCAAACCAGCGATTCGATAACCAAAGTCACTTCTCCTCTTCATGTAAAATTAGCAACGGAAATTGAGGATGAAGCACCATTTTTTTGGTGATGCTGGGATGAAAAAGTCTTTCGAGAAAACTATAGTTGTGACGTACCAGCACTACCATGTCGGCCTCGTTGTCGCCGGCAAAGTTGCAGACACTTTCACAAACATCAACGCCATCCAAAAAATGAAAACTAAGTTTAATACCCGGAAAATAACTGGCAATTTTCTCTTCTGCCTCCAGTCTGTTGATATACTCATCTTCCAATACATTGGCAAACAGAAGCTCAGAATCAAAATGTGTCAACAACTCATACAATGGACGTGCTATTTCCTTGTCGATACTCTTCAGGTCAGTGGCAAAGACCATCCTACGGGGTTTTTTATAGAGTGTGGATTTGGGAACGGCGAGCATGGGTTTGTGCACATTCTTAATCACATCATACGCATTGCTGCCCAGCAGAAAATTTTCCAACGCACTTTCACCGCGGCAACCAAGCACAATTAAATCGGGGCAGATGCCGTCTTCATGATACTCTTTTATGAGCACATCTACCAATGGGCCATATCTGGATGCCAGTTCAATACGTGCATTTGGAAACTGCGCATGTAGTGCAGCCAACTCGCGCTTCAACCCTTTGGTGCTTTCCTCGGACATCTCTTCTTTAACCTGCATGAGGTATGGACTGCCGCTAAATTCGACATCATAAGCATTGAGCAGGAAGAAATGTACCTTTGAATCCTGAAACATCTCCAGAGCATAAAACGCTGCATGACGAGCTGTTTCAGAAAAATCCGTCATAAGAAGAATTCGTTTCATAGGGTAGGTTTTATGGTTTAATAATGGAATTTACCTCACCCTAAAAGTTACAATAAAAAAGATTAAATATCAAGCATTAGACTTCTTGCGGCAGCTCTATTCGGTAAGTGCTTTTCACGAACGCTTCAATATCTGAATTAGATCGGTTGCATAACAAATACACCGGCTACATCGTCGGCATCGTTAACAGAACCTACTATCTGGCCATTGGCATTTAGGGTGCCTTCCCGCTCTTCGGGCAGATAGTCGTCATCACTCCCACCCAACAACACACTGTGAGACACATCCTTAAGCAAAAGCTTGATGCCATCAAATGATCCTTCCAACTGACAACGAACAAAAATAGCGGTGCCATTCTCGTCATACTCTTTAAACACAAGAATGCCGCGTATCATTCCATTGTTCTGGAAGAGCCGCGCTTCGCCAAGCTTTTTGCCAAACTCGAACTCCTCACTGAAACTCCAAAAACCGGTTAAATCTTGCATAATTTGATGTTTTACCCGTTACAACGACTAACTTAAAGTCACATGGAAGCATCCTCAATATAAAATTTCAATATTTGCTTTATAGAGTTACTGCAAATTCTATCATACTCGACTTTATCGGGGGCTACAAACAGATATCCTGAAATGTCATCCATGCAACGCATCTGTGAAAAATCGCTCACCTTGCAAACAAATCCCATATCACATGTATAAACTGTGTAACCCGAATAAACATACTCATTGGGAAAAGAGGCAAGAAAACGAATCTCATCTACCTTTAAGTTCAACTCCTCCATTATCTCGCGACATACAGCCGATTCGGCCCGTTCACCGGGATCAACAAAACCGCCGGGCAAATCGAGCATCCCAATATTTGGCTCTATACCGCGTACCGAAAGCAGTATCTCTCCTTTATCGTTTTGAATGATGGCTGCCACTGCTGCAGCCGAGTTCACAAAAAAGTGAAACTTGCAATCTTTACATTTAAATGATTTCCCATCCTGCGGCACAAAATTGGCAGAACCGCATCGTGGACAATACTTTATCACTTTAGGAGGAGCAGTCATATCTGGTTAATTTGAATCATACTAAAAGCCGAATTGCTTAGTTGGTCTCTGCCCGCTGCGAAACGCTCTGATGCGAAACCTGTATGAATAATCATCCGGAATGATGCTGTACCGGGCATGTGGTCTGGCTCCCCAGGAGTTATCACCTCCCACGCCCATCATACGATGATCCACGTTCAGAATCACCTCTTTGCGTGGTTGCAAGTCCACTGTATGCCATAAACCACGGTCTGCTTTGGTTAAATCTTCTGGTGTGAAATGCAAGGCAGAGAAACCTATTGGCTCCTGGCCTTCAACATACCAACCGTTACCAGCAGCATCGGTAAGAAGCAACCATCGAGTATCGGTTTTATAGCCAGTTTCCTGAGGCATAGGGTACATTTCAAACTGTTGGCTTACGGTGCTTGTATAAACATCTACAAATGCAGCGGTTTTACGATCCGGATAGTTCTCCCACGGTCCACGGCCGTACCATGTCAGATTGCTAAACCTGCCCGGAAGGGACATCATCATTCCAATGCGCGGAATTACTGGCAACTCCTTACCCGATTTTTTGAATTGATAATCTACAACTACATCGCCTGAGCCATACACTTCGTAAGCTACCACAACATGACCGGCATCTCCATTCAAAGCAAATTCGAACTCCACGCGGCCTCTGCCATCCGATGGTTTATCGGTACGCACTTTTTTCACTTCAGCACCCGAACCGGCCATACGCCAAACCCCAAGAAGTTCAGGCATCTTATAACCATAATCATTGTCGTTGGGTGCCCGCCAGAAGTTGGGCTTTGGACCTCTGTCCAGAAACTCCTTATCATCTATCTTCCAACTCGATATGGTTCCATTTTCCTTATCAAATGTGATTGTAAAACCATCTCCTCCAAAAATTACATGGCGACGATTTTCGCGCATTCGCGGATTAGCCCCGGAGTAACTCTCTCTCTCTTTGGTAATTGCGGGCAACTGTAATTGAGCAGCAGCCAGCTCTTCACCTTCGGTTAATATGCCCCATGACTCTGCTGTAACCATTCTCACTACCAGAAAATACTCCCTGCCTGACTTCTGTTCAATTTCATCGGCAAACAGTTCAAATACTGCCGACGTTCCGGGCTTAACATCAGGTCGGTTAATGGTTCCACTGCGGAGCGTTTTACCTTCAGAACGAATTTCCCAATTGAAATCGAAACGATTCAATGAAATGAAATCGTAATGGTTGCTGATGCGTATGGCGCCGCATTGCATGGAGGCAGGTTCAATCTTTACATACTGATACACTTGTTTCACTTCGTGTAGCGAAGGATTTGGGGTTCGGTCTGGCCGCACAAGGCCATTCATACAAAAATTGGCATCGCTGGGAGTTCCTTTGGGGCCAAAATCGCCTCCATAGGCCCAAAAGAGCGTTCCTTTTTCATCATATTTTGCCAACCCCTGGTCTACCCAATCCCAAATAAAGCCACCCTGTAAGTTATCATGCGCTTCAATTACCTCCCAATAATCAATCAGATTGCCTACGCTGTTACCCATTGCGTGTGCATATTCACAAAGAATGAGCGGTTGATTGTGTTGGGTTGTGGCATACCAAACCAAATGATCTATTCCGGCATACATGGGGCAAACAATATCTGTATTGGAATCGCGATCCGCCTGTTCATATTGAACCGGTCGTGTTTTATCCCGTTTCTTAATCCAATTGTATGTGGCATGAAAATTTGGGCCATTGCCAGCTTCATTGCCCAACGACCAAATTATTACTGATGGGTGGTTTTTGTCACGCTCAACCATTCGCACGGTGCGATCCATGTGGGCATCCATCCATACCGTGTCTTTAGCCAGACTTGACTCGCCATATCCCATTCCGTGCGACTCAATGTTGGCTTCGTTTACGACATAAAGCCCATAAAAATCACACAACTCATAAAACCGTGGGTGGTTGGGATAATGGCTGGTACGTACCGCATTAATGTTATTTTGCTTCATCAGTAAAATATCCTTTACCATTGAGGCTTCGGAAATCACATGCCCCGTAAATGGATCGTGTTCATGACGATTAACTCCTTTTAAAAGGATGGCTTTACCATTTACTAAAAGCTGTCCACCTTTAATTTCTACCTTCCTGAACCCGACTCGCACTGCAGTTGATTCAATCGTTACGCCCCGTACATCTTTTAACGTCAGAGCCAAAGTATATAATTCAGGTGTTTCTGCGCTCCAAAGGCGTGCATTGTTTACCACGCCTCTAAAAACATAGCGTTCCTCACCCCTGGCGTCAACTCTTACGTTTGACACCAGGTTGGCAATTTGCATGTTTCCATCAATAAGAGCCACTTCGAGCCGGCCTCTCTCCCTTGAAAGGTGATGATTCTTTAAATCGACCTCCACTTGAAAACTGCCGTTGCGATAGCTTGCATCCAAATCGGTAGTAAAGAAAAAATCGTGAATGCGCAGCTTGGGAAGCGCATAGAGGTAAACATCGCGCGTAATTCCGCTGAGACGCCAAAAATCCTGACCTTCGAGATAAGAACCATCACACCAGCGGTACACTTCCAAGGCAAGGGTGTTTTTTCCGGTGCGAATAAAAGGTGTGATATCAAACTCGGCCGGTAGTTTTGACTCCTGCGAGTAACCAACCTTTTGCCCATTAACCCAAACATACATGGCTGAACTTACGGCACCCAGATGAATAAAAACCTGTCGCCCGTCCCAATCAGCAGGTATTTCAAACTCACGTTTATACGAACCTACCGGATTATTGTCGTGCGGAATATGAGGTGGATTGGGGTTGTAACTCCAGGGATAAACAATATTCACATAAATCGGAACGCCATATCCATGGAGCTCCCAGTTAGATGGTACCGGAATCTCATTCCATGCAGACACATCAAAATCTTCGCGATAAAAATCAATTGGCCTGTCAGAGGGTTTAGGCACCCAATTGAATTTCCACATGCCGTTAAGCGATATATATCTGGAGGAATTGATGCCATTAAACTGCAAAGCCTTCTCCAACGAAGGGTAAGAGAAAAATGAGGCGCGTGGTGCTTCCTTGTTCACACCAAAAACTTTTGGGTTTTCCCAGTCTTTAACCTCTCCGGCTAGTGTTGCCGAAAGCATCAATACCACAAAAAACAAAACCAATCTTATCATATACCCTAAAATTAAAACCCGTTAAGTTGCATTGTTACCGTTGGAATCAGCAAAAGAAAACCTAAAATTACAAGAATAAGAATCAAAGGGGCAATCCATTTTGCCCACTTCATATAAGGAATTTTTGCTACCCCAAGCACACCTATCAAAACACCTGAAGTAGGTGTAATCATATTTGTGAATCCATCACCAAACTGAAACGCCATTACCGTTGCCTGACGTGATATACCAATCAAATCGCTGAAAGGCGCCATAATAGGCATAGTGAGCGCCGCTTTTGCAGAGCCACTTGGAATTACCACGTTAATAAAGGTCTGAATTACATACATGATAGCAACGGAAGAGACATCGCCCATGTCGCTCATGCCACTTGCCATTGCATGTAATATGGTGTGAATGATACGGCCATCTTCGAGAATGACAATAATACCTCCTGCCAGTCCCACAATGAGTGCGGCTGACATAATATCCTTTGCCCCTTCGAGAAAAAGTTTGGTAATGTTATCGGCCGAGCGGTTCATGGCCACTCCGGACAAAATACCCATGGCAAAAAAGAGTGCCGCAATCTCTTGAATATACCAATGATAGCCCATCACGCCTACAATAAGAAAAACTATGGTGTAGGCCAAAAGGTTAAGCACAAACACAGGTGACGATTTTCGCAGACTCACAAATCCTGTGATGGCAAAAGCCAGTGTAATTACAGGGATGAAATACCAGGTAATGCCCTCACCACCACCTATAACCAAAGTTGTTTCTGGATAAAATAGTGAAAAAATAACCAAGGCAGTGAGCGTCAATCCCCAGGTTATCCAGGCAGATTTAAATGTGGCTTGCTCCTCTTCGTCATCCTTGAGATGCAGGTGTTCACGCCAATATGCATCATCTTCATATACAGGAGACATTTTCGGATTCCTCCTTACTTTTATTGCATACCATAAAATATAGGATATACCGGCAATGTTGATCACAAACCACGAAAAGAGTCGGTACTCAAATCCGGAAAAGAGAGGCAATCCGGCAAGTCCCTGTGCAATGCCAATGGTAAACGGATTAAGCACCGCTCCGGCAAAACCGAGCCCCGCAGCCACAAATACCATGCTCACACCTGTGATGGAATCATACCCCATTGAAATGGCAAGAGGTACAAGTATAATAATAAAAGCAATGGTCTCTTCACTCATTCCGAAAACAGCTCCGAACACAGAGAACATGAGCATTATAAGTACAATAACCATATTGCCAGTGCCAATTTTTCGCATAAAGGCAAACCTATCCAGTCGGGTGGTGAACTTTAAAAAGGAGCGAATACCGACATCAATGGCACGTGAATCGTTCATAATCCAGAATGCCCCGCCTATCATTAATATAAAAATGATAATACCGGCTTGCTTTTCAAAGCCTTTGAACATGGCTGCAAAAACCTGCCATGTTTGCGGATTACTCTCTGCTTCAACAAACACGGGGGTAGCCGAAACTGCATCGGCACCGGCTGCACTAACATACTCGCCTCCGGGAACAAACCATGTGGCAACTGCAGAAATAAGAATCAGAAAAAATACTATCACATACGTGTGGGGAACTCGTCTCAACATCAGCTATAAAGTTTTTTTTCAAAAATAGGATTTTCCGGCCAGAATACCATACTGCACATTCCTGCTTAAGCGGTTCATACGGCTTACGTCACCCTCAATTATTCTGCAAAAACAAGTGCGTAAACTCCAACCAGAATTTCAGTTTTTCAAATTAACAATAGATTATACCTCGGACTATGCGTGATACAAATTTTCCCCTTTTGCACCTGATACAAGGTCGGATTAAATCGGCATGGCTCATCAAAAAAATTGTGTTACACAAAATCATTAAAACCCAAATCAACCCATTGACTTACCACTTTGCAAAAAAAAAGATAAACTTTCTGGCGAAAAACACGTAAAGTTTCAATATTTGCAGCCCAAAGGCAAAAACAGAGGTTTAAACCGACATATAAACTCAAGCATAACTCAACGCCGTATGAAACGAAACACCCTGATTATCATCAGTCTTCTCACAATTTCCCTGTTAGCCACATCTTGCACATCAAAAAAGCATCTTAAAACAGCTCTGAGATTTGATGAAGCAGGTATGTATGAAGAAGCTGCCAATCATTACATGCGTTCGCTTTCGTCGAATCGAAATAACATAGATGCCGTTCAAGGATTAAAGCGTACGGGGCAAATGGTGCTAAATGATAAGTACA
The DNA here is from genome assembly GCF_000517065.1 of Alkaliflexus imshenetskii DSM 15055. Taxonomy (GTDB): domain Bacteria; phylum Bacteroidota; class Bacteroidia; order Bacteroidales; family Marinilabiliaceae; genus Alkaliflexus; species Alkaliflexus imshenetskii. The sequence continues at coordinate 963,622 of NZ_KI912105.1, forward strand.
GCGACTTTTCAACTTTCTACCGTAGCAATCAGACCCGTGAAGCAGTTTACAGCTATCTTGAAGCCGAAGGATATCGCACAAGAGCGGCTGCACTGGGTGTTTCACTTAGGGCTGATAACCGTTTTCATCCACAATATATTGAAGTGCGTGACAAATATCTATATGAACTATACCGAAGCGGTGTAATCGCCATCGAGAGAGAGTCATTCTTAACTGCCGACCAAATATTCTCTGAAATTTTATCCATAGAGGCCAATTACAAAGATGCCCGCGAATATTTATTAATTGCCCGTTATGAGCCTGTTTATCGAGATGGGCTTACATTTATCGAAAACAGTCATTTCAGGAAGGCATACTATGCTTTTGACATCATTCTGAGAGAAGCCGGCAATTACAAGGACGCACTAACACTTAGAACCAAAGCGCAATCAGCAGCCATGATGACTGTTTCGCTCATGCCGGTATTTGTGAGTAACAGCAGTCAGCGTTCAGCCGCCAACAATCTTTACAGCAATGCTGTGAGCGAAATTAATCGCATGAACTCCCCTTTCTACAAGCTCATTAACGACCCTTTACTTAATTCCATTCCTCAAATTCAGGCAATAAATGACCCAATGGCTGCCATCCTGATTATTCGTGGTCTTGGACTTAACCTAAAGGCCGACAACATTCTGATGGCAAAAATAATCAGACATACAGAAACCACCGGAGCTTTGCGAAAAACAGACAAAAAAGGCTATGTAAAACAAGTTGTAGAAACCACCACAGAAACAGGACGAAAAGAATCGGTAACAAGATACAGCAAAGTAACTTATGCAGAGTATACCCGGGAAAGCATTGCAGAAATACGCATAGAATTCACTTTGGTGAATATACATAGCGGAGAGATTTTAATGACAGATTATGTGGCATTGGATGATCGTGACAGAATACACTATGCAGATTTTAATGGCAATTACCGCGATCTGATTCCGGGAGATTGGAAATACACCAATCGTGAGGACGACAGCGATGTAATGTACAATAACACCAGAGCAATCAGCGAATTACAAAAACTCTTTAATGCACCTAAAGAATTACGAACCGGAATATCGCTTATGGACAATCTCCTGAACATTACTGCCCAGGAAATGGCTATCAGGCTGGCACGTTTCAATCCCGAAGAGTAGTAATCATCACAAATACACTACATTCAATTTCGATGTTAACAATCATTAACAGTGCCTTTCTTGCATCAAAACAAAAACACTCCCATATTTGCATGGGGATTTTTAAATAAAACCTGGATTTAGTTAATCGGTTTTAAAAGGGTAAGGCCATTGGCCTCCCTTTTTTTATTTGTACCAAGAACCTAAAGATTAACATGAATTAACTTGATTTTGAACATTTTCACGATATCTCATCATATATTTGTATCAGATTTTTTTTCATAGATTTGGATTTGGTTAACAAAGGCTGATTTAAGGGGAAAGGACAGATTTTTTAATCTGTCCTTTTTTATTTTTGGGCGATAGTGATTCAAAATCCCGAAGTAACACAGCCATCTTAACAAGGTTTAACACCATTTGCGTTCTCTTCACCGGAATAATAAGCAACTTTGCGCTACAGATTTTTTCATAGACTTGATTTGGTTCATAAGGCTGATTTAAGGGGAAAGGACAGATTTTTTTAATCTGTCCTTTTTTTGTGCTTTGATATTTCCGCGTTTCTTCTTACTTTCATCCTAAATTATTTGTTCTGGATGATTCACGCATTGTTCCAATATTTGTACTGATAGGACAAACTGCTCCCCGACGATTGAGAGTTCCAATTGTTGAAAAGCAGGTTGCCATAACATAGCAAACGATTCAGACAGAACAATTAACGGCAAAATAACGATACCAAACACCGGGAAAACAACCCTGACAACCTTGGCCAGATTGCTCTGGTCGGATTTTTGATGGGTTGATTATATGACGGTAGGTATTGAACAATGCCTGGTCACCTTTTCAACCTAATATCAGCAACATGGACAATTTGTTCCTAAAATACATGCGTGAACGAACCGGTCGTCGCAAAAGCAGCGGCCCCAGTTTCTATGCCCCCGGGCCGGTAATCACCATCTCAAGGGATTATGGCTGCCCCGGACGACGCATTGCTCGTCTGTTATCCGAAACTCTAACCGAGAAAAACAAACGGATGGGACGCGAGGTAGAATGGAAATGGCTTAGCAAAGAGATAATAGAAGAGTCGGCCCGCGAACTAAAACTGTCACCTACCTTGATTCAAGACCTTTCAGACTACCGCACACGCGGTTTTTTTGAGAATCTTGCACTCTTCTTTTCTGAGGAGTTCTATCCCGGCGATGTGAAAATTAAAAATACCATTGCCCGTTTTATCTACAATGCTGCCTCCGAAGGGAATGTGGTTATTGTAGGTCGTGCAGGAGAATCCATCACCAAAAATTTCGAGAAATCGTTTCATGTGAAGCTTCAAGCTCCCCTCGACTGGCGTGCCGAACAGGTTGCCAACACTTATGGTATGAGTCTGTCCGAAGCAAAAAAAGAAGCCATTGAAATGGATAAACGCAGGTCTCAATTTCGAAACTATTTTGAGAAAAACCGGCCAGACATTGATTTCTTTGATATTTTCTTTAATTGTGCAACCATGACCGACGAGGAAATTATTGAGATGATCATCATTGTAGCTGAAACTAGAGGGTTTGTTTAACATAGGCTTGCGCTATAAAACACTGATGCCGAAAATATCCAAAGATGTTTTCGGCATTTTTTTATTGAACTCGCAAACCGACAATTAAGCAACTACGCTCAGGCATATTTCTGCATAAGACCAATGGCTTGACTTCGATACCCCTCTCCAAACAAATTAAGATGGTTCAAGACATGATAAAGCAGGTAAACAGGCTGCCGGTACGCGTATCCATCCTTTAGCGGATAGGTAGCTTGGTATGATTTGTAAAATTCGGGTGAAAATCCGCCAAAGAGACGAGTCATAGCAAGTTCTGCTTCACGATGACCATAATAGACTGCCGGATCAATTAATACCGGGTCTCCATCTCTGCTAATAATAAAATTACCTCCCCACAAGTCGCCATGCAGAAGGGCCGGAGGCTCTTCACTCCCTTTGAGAATATCAGGTAAGCGGTGCTCCAAATTTACAAAGAGCCGTTTAAACTGCTCATCAACAAAGCCGTTACGATCGGCCAATTTGTACTGATAAAGCAGTCGCTTGTTATAATAAAACGATGTCCAATTGGTGAGTTCATCTCCTTGTGACAAGTTCATTTGCGGCGTGGCTCCAATATAGTTATCTTCATAAAACCCAAACTGAGGAGCAGTATGTTGATGTAACAAGGCCATGCATCTGCCAAACTGTTCAAAGAATCCTATACCGGCGCTACCCTGTGGCACAAACTCAATAAGTAAGTGGTCGCATCGTGCGCTAATTACATCTGGCACTTGAATTACATGAGCCTTTTGTAACTCCTTAAGGCCATTGGCCTCCTTAAGAAACATATCAGCCTTACCACCTTCTTTGAGAACCATCATTTTTCCGCCAGCCGATATGATTTTTGAAGTATTGGCAATGCATCCACCTCCCAGTGAAACCATTGATACAACCTTATCGCCAATAATTTGTTCCAACTCTCGCCTATCCATAACCTATTGCCTGGTAATAAACAATAATATTTTAAGAAACTGTTTAAAATTAATTTATAATACATGATATAGACGCGTAGACTATTAGATTTATCCTATTTTCTGTATTATCTTGTCTATAAGTCTAAATATTTAACATCGAAAAATCATTCGAAGATATTTCCAATCTAATTTCACCAAAATGCGGGAAATAATAAAATACAACTTCACATTGGCCGATAAAATATCGATATTTGATAGCAATCAATAAGAACCAAAAGAAAATGAATCTAAAACCCATTTTACTTATAGCAATATTCGCAATACACCTTTATAACAGTGAAGGTCAGAACACTGAACACCATATTTTTTCAAGAGACACATCATTTAATATTGTTAGTGAGTTCAATAAGCAAGTAAAACACCATCCACACATTGTTATTGCAGAAAAAGGCGATTCGTCAGAATTGATTATTCACAGGGATATTGCGTACTACACACCCAAAACCCGCTCACTAAAACTGGACATTATACATCCCGTGACAACATGCGAGAGTCAAAAACATCCGGTCATTATTCTGATACATGGAGGCGGCTGGAGAAGTGGTGATAAAAAGATGGAACACCCTTTGGCTTATGCATTGGCACGTAAAGGATATGCCACAGTATGTGTAGAGTACCGTTTATCGATGGAAGCGACATATCCTGCAGCAATTCAGGACCTCATCGCTGCCATCAGATGGGTAAAAAATCAGAGCGACAAATACCCTTTTGATACACGCAAAATAGTTTTACAAGGAACCTCTGCCGGTGGTCAATTGGCGGCACTACTCGGCAGCATCAATGCTACCAAAAACATCTTTGAGGTTGATTATTTAAATCATATTAAAGAAAATGTGCAAGCGGTGGTGAATATTGATGGGGTCTTAGCATTCATTCATCCTGAGTCGGGCGAAGGCCACGACCGTCCGGATCGCCCATCGGCGGCAACGCTCTGGTTTGGCTCCACAGTAAATGAAAATCCTGAAGCACGCCATCAGGCATCTGCCCTCACCCATGTGAATGAAAACACGGCACCTATGCTGTTTATAAACAGTTCAATTCCACGTTTCAGAGCCGGTAGAGATGATATGATTGATGCAATGAAACGTTATGGAATTTACACCAGACATCACGTGCACGAAGGCAGCATGCATACCTTCTGGCTGTTTAATCCGTGGTTTGAGCCAACAGTGGATTTGATAGATGCGTTTTTAAGAGATGTGCTATGATGGCAAAAACGGAATACCGGTCACCGGTTGCTATCTGACAACTTCTCGAAAATCTAATAAAAACAATAGCCTCAAAATTAAAATTTAAAGGCTATTGTTAAATCTTCTACTAAATAATGGATTTCTCACAACGCAATCTCATCGCCATTGGTGATGGTAGTGAAACGATAAGCGGCTTTCTTCAAACGATCCATAATGGCCAATCCGATGCCTTCTTCTTTTACTTTAACAGCATATATCTGCTCTATGGTGGCATCGTTTTCAAACTTGTGAAGTGCGGCAAACATATTCGAAGCACCCTCGAGTAAATCGCCAGACTCAGAAAGAACTATAACTTTTGACTGCGCATCCTCGGGCAATGAATGCGGCTCAAAAAGTATCAACCCCACATAGGCTGGTAAGTTATTAGGCAATTCATCATAAAGATAAAAAGGCTTACGCGGAGAGTAGTGACTTTTTAGCTGACCTGGTGCCTGAATATGCTTTTCTGTACTAGAACTAAGCACCTCCACGTCGGGAAAATCAAGCTTAATCTGATCAGGGGTGATGGCTCCGGGACGCAGTATTTCGATGCCATTCCTGGTCACTGCCACAATGGTGGATTCAATACCCACGTCGGTTTTGCCACCTTCGAGCAAGTAATCAACTCCTGTAAGTTGTTGTTTCACGTGCTCAGCTTCAGTGGGACTTAAGCGCCCGAAAAGGTTGGCACTTGGAGCAGCCACTGGCACGCCTGCCTGACGAATAAGTTTTTGTGCAACAGGATGCGATGGCATACGAACGCCAACTGTATTGAGACCTGCGGTGACAATGTCAGGAACTTTCTTGGTTTTAGGTGCCACTATGGTGAGTGGCCCTGGCCAGTACTTTTTAGCCAAACGCAGAATCAAAGGTGATACAGGCTTTTGAAATACTGTTTCCAACTCTTCGATTGAGGCGATATGTAAAATAAGTGGATCAAAGGAAGGACGGCGCTTTGCTTCAAAAATTCTGGCCACAGCCTTTGCATCCAACCCATTGGCACCTAATCCATAAACAGTTTCTGTTGGAAAGGCAACCAATCTCCCCTCTTTAATTAGTTTTGAAGCAAAAATAATGTCTTTACCGGACTTAATCATTAACTGAACGTATCTTCTGTTGCTTAAATAATCAAGGCCGGCCATAAAAAGGCCGGCCATTGATTGACTGATAATTGAATAATGCCTGTTATTTGTTCTTTTTGAAGAACGCATATTTATACTCCATCGGCAACATCTCATTGTACTGCTCTACGCTGGCTCCGTTGAGGCAAGCCTCAATGATTTTACGGCCAAGTGGAAGCAATTCAGGAGTAAGATATTGAGGCAATTCTTTCTTGAAGAAATCGTACAACATCTCTGCGCCTTTATCATAACCCTCTTCGCCTACTTCAATTTGTTTATAAACTTTGAGGAAGCGCGATGGTATTTTATTACCCTCAATGGTAAGGTAGTTTAGCTCATAACCCAACAGCGGACAACGAGCTGGCTGATACTGGTCCGAAATAAGTTTGGCATTTCCACGACGAGTAAGATACTCACGCATCAACATCTGAGGTTTAAATCCAACTTTCCAGGTTCCAATATGCTGGTTTGGCGCCAACGTGTAACGCACACGAGGTGTGCTGATAATCTGCTCAAGCAATAGGTTGGCGTGTTGAACCCTTTTGCCGGTGGCAAATGGCCAGTAAGAACCAACACCTTCGCTCTCCATGTTACCTGTACCAACGATACTTGGGTTGGCATGTCCGCGTGGACTCACGAGTCTCCACAACCAAGCCAATGCAGGTGGAAGAATGTGGAACAAGCCTACGATACCATACGATGGGTTCTCTTGCGTACAGGGTGGTGTGCGCACGCCAAAACTACGTACGTCAATAGTAACCGGCTTGTTCACCACATTATGTACAATGTGACGAGGCAAAATCACCCTCGGATTTGGACAGCGTTTGCCGGGCGAATCTTCGATATGGTTCCACACCAGAGCAGTACCATTTGGCTTTGTATCAATATTAAGGAACAACACTGGTTCCGGAGGATTAATGGTAATTTTTTCGAGGAATGGATCCTCTCCATATTGAGTGATACCATCCACACGAATAAACCATGCATTTTCGGCATCAGCCACGGTTAGTTTACCATTACCTTTCTGGTATGACGGGTGGCAAAGTGCCATGTCGTCAGTTACCGGACTGAATGAGCACAATAACGGTATATTGATGTGACGTTCTTCGCCAGAAATCATGTTTTTCCCAATCACTATCTGACCGTTTGGCTCACGTGGAATCATTTGCAACATCTCACTCTTACCACCACCACTGGCTCCTTCGTGCATAAAGGTTGTATCATTGTCGTATGGGCTGGTTACCTGAACAGTAGAACAGTGTGTGGTTACCCAGCCTTCTTCTTCACCTCTGGAGAGCAATACGCCATAAAGACCTTTTTTAGCACTTGGCCCAGGATAAAGGTTGTATGAGAACAGCTCATGCAAGCCATCGAGACGGTTGTGAATAACTTTCTGTTTGCCGTTGAAATGCGTGTGACGGAAAGGAGGAGCAACATAGATGGCTGAATCCAGACGGAAGCCCTTTGGAAGCTCATCGATGCGCATTATTTTTTGCAAGAAAGCCAGACCTAATGCAAAGAAACCAGCATTGGCAGGCGCAATTGCGATACCGCCAATCCCAACAGGATAGTTCCCGGCATAATATATAAACACTGCAAGCTCTTGTTTTTTAAGCCAATCAAATGTTTCATTTCTGAGCTTGTCAAACTTGTAACCAAACACATCTTCAAACCTATCTTTATCGGTAGGTTTGTCATCGGCAATTGCCATGGTGTCCGGGTCGCGCCGACGCATATAAGGCTCGGTATAGTTGGCCGAAACACCGTTGGTAACACGGTGAACTATTGCTTCAACGTACTCCCCTTTACCGGGAACGTCATATTTAACTTCAAAACTATCGCTGCCGGGTCCACCCACGGAAGCCTCAACCAACTCATCAGTTGTGTTGAAGAAGTTAACTTTTGGAGCACCCTCCAGGAGATCCCGGATTTGAGCAGGAATTTTAACTCCCTGTTGCTCCAGTTGTGCGATAATGCTCATGTTGTTATGAATTAATTGTTTATAATTACTCGATTGTCGTTCCAACATACAAAGATAAAAACCCAATTCTAAATATAACACCCTTTATCAAATAGTACATGCCAGAAATTAAGTGTCACTTAACACAGTAAAATCCATTTGATTAAAAATTTGCCGGCGTAACCACCCAAAGCATTTCAGCTGTTACTGATTTAGTATTTACTGCTTTATGAGACTTGGCCGAATTATAATAAAGGCTGTCGCCACTCTTCACTTTATACAATGTGTCATCAATTTCAAACTCAAGTTCGCCACTAAGCAGATGACAAAACTCCTGACCTGAGTGTTCCTTCAAGAAACCTTCGGTAGTAGAGCCCTTTTTAAGCACGATTAAATAAGTGCCCATTTGCTTTCCTTGTTCTCTGTGTGTTAAAAGGTAAAGCTCGGCACCTGTATCGTTACGCTCCACGAAAATTTTCTCGGCAAACCGAACCAAAGGAATTCTGGTTATTACTTCATTTTCACCTACCAATTCACCAACTGTGGTATGAAGCACATTTGCAACTGCTTTAAGAGTTACAATTGATGGGAACGATTTGGCATTCTCGATTTGAGAAAGCGCACTGGAACTGATGCCAGCCAATCTGGCCACTTCACCCAAGGACATTCCCAACAACTCCCTTTTCCTTTTAATTCTTCCTCCTAAACGCTTCATAATTAAAGTGCATATTGCCAGACTGCCTGTATTTTTTTTAGATAGTATTGCCCATTTAAAACAACAATTCTTTACCTGATACAAACATATAAATTTAATATCACTTAAAAAATTAACCTGCACTTAATAAAGTTTAAATAAATGGCATTTTTTTGTTAAAATATAGAAATAATATCTTAACAATTTACACGCAATTAGCACTCTTGTTTATGTTTATCAGCACATTAACACCATTTTCAAATATTCAATAAAACGAATCGAATAACATTTCATTTAAATATGCTGAAAAAAATCATCCTTAGCACAAATTTTTAACTTTTTTTAAACCAAACAACCTGAACATCAAAAACTGACAGACTTGCGCTTTAAAATCTCCCCTGAAAGGATGAATAGATTCTAATTCAATACAAACACCTTCAACATTTCATCATATCAAAACATGGTGCTAAAAGCATCAATTTGAATCAGATTTCAGATTCTGATAAAATTTACGCATAATTGGTAAAGGAAGCCAATTATTAAACCCTTAATTTTGGATATTATAATCTCCGGACAAAAACATGGCTTGCCTTTTCATCAAATAATAAATTGAGATGTCAGATAAGAAAATTAAATGAGACCATTCGGTATAGCGATAAATTTCTCTAATTTTGACCACTCAAATTGCATTATAACATAAACACTATAAAATTCACTCATCATGGCTGATTTCAAATATCAAAAGCCCTTCCCTATCCTGAAGGATACCACTCCTTACCGGTTATTAACCAAGGAGTATGTATCAGTTGTTGAAGCAGATGGTCGTAAAATATTAAAAGTAGACCCTGAGGGGCTTGAACTTCTTGCAAAGGAGGCGATAAAGGATGTATCGTTTTATCTTCGACCTACACATCTTGAAAAACTTGCCAACATTTTAAAGGATCCGGAGGCATCAGACAATGACCGTTTTGTGGCTCACACTATGATAATGAATCAGGTTGTGGCTGCCGAAGGTGAATTGCCTACTTGTCAGGACACTGGAACAGCCATCGTTTTAGGAAAAAAAGGTGAAAATGTGTGGACTGGAGGGAACGATGCAGAGGCCTTGTCGAAAGGGATTTTTGAGACCTATAAAGACACCAACCTTCGTTATTCACAAGTGGTTCCATACACTATGTTTGATGAAAAAAACACGGGAACCAACCTGCCGGCACAAATAGATATTTATGCAGAAGAGGGTAATAAATATGAGTTCCTGTTTATCACCAAAGGTGGTGGTTCAGGTAACAAAACCTTCCTCTACCAGCAAACAAAGGCTCTTTTGAACGAGGAATCACTCACAAAATTTGTAAAAGAGAAGATAAAAGACCTTGGCACCTCGGCTTGCCCTCCATATCACCTTGCATTGGTAATTGGAGGCACCTCGGCTGAAGCCACCCTGGCAGCCGTAAAAAAAGCATCAGCAGGCTATTTCGACCATCTACCCACCGAAGGGAACGAGGGAGGACAAGCATTCCGAGATTTGGAATGGGAGGCTAAAGTGCAAAAGATTTGCGAAGAGAGCACCATTGGCGCACAATTTGGCGGCAAATATTTTGTGCATGATGTGCGGGTGATACGCCTACCCCGACATGCAGCATCTTGTCCGGTAGGGCTTGGCGTTAGCTGCAGTGCCGACCGAAACATCAAGGCAAAAATCACCGAAGAAGGTATCTTTGTAGAGCAACTGGAGACAAACCCGGCACGATTTGCACCTGAGCGGGCGCCAGAACTAGCTCCTCCTGTTGAAATTGATCTGGACAGACCAATGGATGAAGTGCTTAAGGAACTCTCAAAATATCCAATTAAAACAAGACTAAACTTAAAAGGGACTCTCATCGTGGCCCGAGACATTGCACATGCCCAGATTAAAAAAATGATTGACGAAGGCAAACCTATGCCAGAGTACTTTAAAAACCACCCTGTTTATTATGCAGGTCCGGCTAAAACACCTCAAGGAATGGCATCAGGAAGTTTTGGTCCCACAACAGCAGGCCGGATGGATTCATACGTTGATCAGTTTCAAAGCATGGGTGGTTCACTTATCATGCTTGCAAAAGGCAACCGTACACAGGCTGTTACAGATGCTTGTAAAAAGCACGGTGGCTTTTATCTTGGATCAATTGGTGGTCCGGCAGCCATCCTGGCAAAGGATAGCATAAAGTCCGTAGAAGTGATTGATTTTGAGGAGTTAGGCATGGAGGCTGTGCGTAAAATCAGAGTTGAGAATTTCCCTGCATTTATTATTGTAGACGACAAAGGGAATGACTTTTTCTCAAAACTGTAAGCTGATATAAATTCATTATTACCAACATTGACTAGTAACACACCTGATTTTTTCAGGTGTGTTTTTTTATCCTCCCAATTTGATTATTTATTCAAATAGACTATTTTTGAAATAACTAAAACAATATAGCCTTGAACCAGAAACCCAATATACTCTTAACACCAGAACTACACAATGGAATGCCAGTCATTCTGTTCAAATGCGATTACCATCCGGAGATAATTTCTCTTCTCAAATCAATTCCGGGTATCAAATGGAGCAATACAAAAAAAGCATGGTATCAAAGAACGGAAGATTTCAATCTCCAAAAAGCATTTTCTATTCTGTCTCCCGAAGCATTTCTTAATTACACAAATATTAAATCCAAAACAGAAACACTGGTTGAAAAAAATGAGAAAAGCAAACGTCTAAAAGTTTCTGAATTGCCTGACGGATATCTTGAGAAGCTGCAACAAAAAAGATACAGCGAAAATACAATCCGTAACTACATGGCCTACATGCGGAAATTTATCGACGACTTTCATGGGCGTAATTTAGAAAGCCTAACACAATCAGAGATTAACATGTATATTCTGGATTTAATTAACAATAAACATATCTCCCCTGCTGCACAAAACCTTCTAATAAATGCCATCAAGTTTTATTACGAACAAGTTTTGGGAAGGCGCAAACAGCACTTTGAATTGGATAGGCCACGCCGTGAACGTAAACTTCCAAAAGTATTAAGCAAACAGGAAGTTTCTGCCATGATAAAAGCAACTAACAATTTGAAGCACAAGAGCATTATTTCGCTTTTGTATTCTTGCGGTCTGCGACGTAGTGAAGCTATAAACTTAAAACCGTCCGACATTGAATCAAAGCGGATGGTTGTTAAAGTTAGATGCGCCAAAGGGAAAAAAGACAGGTATGTCCCTTTATCGACGGGAGTTCTTGATTTATTAAGAGAATATTATAAAATTGAAATTCCCAAGAATTGGTTGTTTGAAGGCCTCAATGGGAGTCAGTATAGCGAGACAAGCATTTTAAACATCGTGAAAAATGCAGCACGTAAAGCAGGAATAAAAAGAAACGTCCACCCCCATATTTTGCGTCATTGCTATGCCACGCATCATTTGGAGCAAGGAACAGACTTACGTTATATACAAGCATGGCTTGGTCACGAAAGTTCAAAAACCACAGAAATATACACCCATGTGTCACAAAACAACTTCAACAAATTTAAGAATCCGATTGACGATATGGATTTGGGTCTTGCATAACACGTGCGTATACCCATCCAATTTGGGTAGATATACGCACATTTTCCATGTGACACATTCGATATATAGGTAATTGATTATATTTAGGAGTTAGCACCAATTATAAGAAAATGAGAACTATAGCATTAATATTAGTCTTAACCACTACCTTTGGACTATGTAGAGCCAAAGAAATTCGTGAGGACTGGATTAAAATTGACTCAATCTTTATTAACCTTTTAAAGAAAGAATATTTGTCCAATCCGACTTCAATAGAGAAGTATCTTGAACCTTGGGAGAAAAAAAGAGAAAACCTTGGCTATGGATACTCAATTATTGACCATAGTATGGGTAAAGGTTATGTAAGTATATTCTACACTTTAATATATAAGGATAAAAAGTTAGTTTCATTTAAATTGACCCCTCAAATGCCTAATGACTCAAGACTATATAGTCGTTATTTATCTTTTTATGAGGGATTTTTTGAAAATGATAATTATCAACCCCAAAGTCTATTTTATGGTTATAAAGTTGCTTCTACGCCCATAAAAAATTTCGATAGAATATTGGAAATTTCACCCAAAATGGAATTTTTTATGACACCATATTCAGGGATAATTTATGGTGATTATGGGGGCATTGCAAACGAACTCTTAGAAAACAGAGAATTATTCAATAGCATTAAAAGTTCTATAAATGATGACTTAATTATTTATTTACTCAACTCAATTAATCCTGCCACTAGATTATATGCCACTGAATTATTTATGACACAAAAAGAATTGTTTATAGAGAAAAAACTAATCGAGGAGTTAATAGAAATGAATTTTAAAGAACTCTCTGAGATAAATACGATGAGTGGTTGCATTCAATATTCAGAGGACGCAAGAAAGGTAATAAAAGAAATGATGGAAAAAAATAAATAACTGGTGCTAATATATAGGAATATGAGCGGTCGGCACGACCCAGCGATTATTCCAGGTTGAACGACATCCCGTCTGAACTACAACTGGTAACTATGGACTTTTTGTCGGTTTTTGATGTTTTTGGCAAGAACGCCTATGCTGCGTTCGTGCTGTTTTTAACCTTATCGGTTTAAGAGATGAGTGGTCTTTGTGTTTCAAATGTTGAAAACCAGCTTCTTTTGGGCTTAAAACCCACCGTCAAGGCAATACGATGCCGAACCTCATGTGAATGAAGTTTTTAAAGGGAATGTAATGTTGGTTACTGCAACTTATCAAAAAGCATAGAAGGCAGATGCCCTGCGGGTGACCGAATCCTGGGCAGGGTTCTGATGACAATCAGACGACCCGTTTTGCAATGCGGACATTTGGTTATGTCAAATCCTGTCAATCTTAAAATGCGCTCTGGAGCCGTTTCGGGCTTTTGTTTAGCTGTCATCTGGTCAATGTCAGGC
>NZ_KI912105.1:977407-983233 GCF_000517065.1 Alkaliflexus imshenetskii DSM 15055
TTCGTCTCCAGTAGTCTATACCTGATAAAGTCGGTCGTACAACTGACCCCTTTACCGTTTCCATGACGCTCAGTACCGTCCTCTTGAAAAGGCAGCACCTCATGGTGGTTTTGGCAAATCCTCCTGCAAGGCCTTTGCCGAGAGACCATATCGAAGTAAAAACTCCAATACCCTCTCATCTTGATTGCAGTTATGTTACTCAAATTCAAAGAACATTTCTTAAATTGTATCCCTGAGTAACGACAGGACACACGCCCAGCTGCCAACATCATATATAAAATATTGGGGTTTAGGTGTTTATGCGAACCTTTCTGCCCCGCATGAGCTTTTGTAACGGCAGACAGTGACGAGCCCGCAATCCCCAACATTTCATATATGTGACCGTTGGCTGCAAGGCTAAGCGCTAAGCACAAACTTTTACTACGAAAGAAAATAGAATTGGACGAGAATAGGAAAAATATATATTGGATTGAGAGCTATGAAAACCATGAAGATTGTTTTGTAGTAGGACACGACCAGCTCGTGGCAGAACAATACTTTTGTGACATGCAAGGCTATGACTTAGACCTTGTATCGTCAGAATTAATTTGTGTGGCAGAATTTGAAGAAGAAAATAAATTAAATATTCAGGCCTACTATCCTTCACAGTACATGTTGATTAATAATGGATTTGAAGTGATTACCGAAGAAGAACCATTTATTTATTGGCGAGATGGCAGAAAATATTGTCAAGGAAATATTTTACAGCAAATAGTAATAGAAAAAAGTGCAAAATTTGGTGGAGTGTATATTGTTGAAGTAAGAAATTCTGGTCTTTTTAAAATTGGAGTAACTAAAGACATAAACAAAAGATTATCCCAACTACAAACATCAAATCCTTATGAATTTTACTTGATTGATTTTTTTAAAACAGACAAGAATAGAGAGCTGGAGAAATTTTTACATAATAAATTTCGGAACAAAAGATACAAAAGAGAATGGTTTAAACTAAATCAAGAAGAATTAAGTGAAGCATGCAAAATCGCTTGTGATTTTATAAAGAGACCATTTCTGACTGATACTTTGACCGCGCAAAAACATTTCAAAATAGATGATGAAATTATTAAATTGCAGATTAGTAAAGGAGAACTTCCATTTTAAGCTAACTCTTTGATATGAAAACAATTGACTTTTGAAGGGAAATAAGCCCAGCAGCCAACATGGTATAGCCACAATAGCGGGCTTGGTGCAAGTTTCAGGTTCACTGCCCCGCTTTGGCTTATCACGGTGGAAAGTGACGAAGCCCGCAAATCCGCTACTGTGGCTATACCAGGACCGTTAGGGGTAATTGAAATACTACCAGAAAGTTCTAATTATGAAGAAAATACGAAATATATTACTTAACGACAAGTTTATTCTTGGATTGATTTTTATTAATGCTGTAATTATTTTTTTACAAGGATTTGATTTAAAACCAGAAACATTATCATTTCTTTCAAATACTGACAATTTCATAACCTTTATTTTTATTCTGGAACTAATTTCCAAGCTTAACAATCAAGGAATTAGACAATTTCTAAAATCTAACTGGAATATATTTGATGCAATCCTTATTCTTTTTGCAATTCCTTCATTATTATTGTGGGTCTTCAATTTCGAATCTTTACAATTTGACTATTTGCTAGTATTAAGAATAACACGCATATTTAAGTTCTTTCGCTTTATCCGATTCTTTCCTGATATAGACAAGTTAATTAATGGTGTGCAAAGAGCTTTGAAAGCATCAGTAATTGTCTTAATTGGGTTTTTTATATTCATATTTATAGTATCAATAATATCTTGTTTTTTTTACAAGAAGATTTCACCTGAATTTTTCGGAGACCCATTTGTTTCCTTATACTCTATTTTCAAAATATTTACCGTTGAGGGGTGGTATGAAATCCCTGATTCCATTGCAGAAAACTCTTCCGTTACAACAGCCGTTGCAACCAAAATTTACTTTGTATTAATACTTTTGGCAGGTGGGATTTTTGGATTGTCATTAGTAAATTCAATTTTCGTTGATGCAATGGTAAGCGATAATAACGATGAACTTGAGAGGAAAGTTATTTCTTTAGAGCATAAAATTGATAATTTAATAGAAACCCTTAAAAAATAGACCATGGATTTTTCTGACCACATTTCGCAACTTGCAAACAGAGTTGAAAAGCTTAAACCACAGTTACTAACAGAAGAAGCAACTAAGAATGCTTTGATTATGCCTTTTATTCAGGCTCTAGGATATGACGTATTCAATCCTTCGGAAGTAATCCCAGAATTCACATCTGACGTGGGCATAAAAAAAGGGGAGAAAGTTGATTATGCAATAGTACAAGCCAATCGGATTGTTATATTGATTGAATGCAAGGGTGTTAATGACAAACTAACAAATCATGATACTCAACTTATTCGATATTTTCATACTTGTGAAGCGAAATTTGCCATTTTAACAAACGGACAGATTTTCAAGTTCTTTACTGACCTAGATGATAACAACAGATTGGATGACAAACCATTCTTTGAACTAGATTTATTAAACATCAAAGAACAGCAAGTTGCAGAACTGAAAAAGTTCCATAAAACCAACTTTGATGTAGAAAAAATTATAAGCACAGCAAGTGAACTAAAATATCTGAACGCGATTAAAATTATTCTTAATCAAGAAGCAGAAGAACCCTCTGAGTCCTTTATTCGATTTTTCACATCGCAAGTCTACGCTGGAAAGGCAACAGCAAAGGTTCTCGAACAGTTTAAAGAAATAGTTAAGAAATCTGTTAATCAATGGTTGAGTGACAAAGTTAGTAGTCGTTTAAAGTCTGCGCTTGAAAAAGAGTCAGAAAATGATAAAGCAGAGGCTAAAAAAATTGGCGAATCAATGGACTCAGAAGACGAAAAAAACAATATAGTCACTACGCAAGAAGAAATAGACGGTTTTACAATTGTGAAATCAATTTTACGCACGAAAGGAGAAATATCTAAAATCCTATATAAGGATAATCAAAACTATTTCGCAATCTTTTATGATAAACAAACTCAACCTGTTTGTAGATTGCACTTTAACAGAGCGCAGAAATATATCGGCTTACTAGATGAAATGAAAAAGGAAGAAAGAATTCCTATTGAAACATTAGATGATATTTTTCAATATAGTGACAGGTTGTTAAGAACTCTAGAAAATTATATTGGATAAATTCAAAAACCCCTAACATCATATATAAAATATTGGGGCATTAGTGTTTACTCGAAACTGTCTGCCCCGCATCAGCTTTTGTAACGGCAGACAGTTTTAACTCCCGCAGCCCCAACATTTCATATATGTACCGTTGTGCCACATAGATAAAAGACATACAATCATATGAAAACTCAAGTTATTGGCGGAATAATCTTATTAGTAATAGCAGGTTTATTTGCTAAATACAAAATTTTTGATGAGAAGATTGAATTGAAATTTTCGTTGTCAGAAAAGATACCTTCCGATTTCATAGATAATATTGAAGGAGCAGGTATACAACAACTTACAGTTAAAAATAGCGGGGATGTTTTAATCTCTTCTATTGTAATTAAGATAGACGCAAACATTCAAGAATTAAGAATCAATAAATTCAAATCGACCGACTCTGTCACAATTTCAAAAACAAATAATTACACAGAAATATTATATCCTGAAATACCACCTTCTGGTGAAGTAATAATCCTACTAAAGCTATTAGGAAATAGTATCAACAATGATAGAATAGAAATTATTCATAGTAAAGGAACCGCGCATGAGGCTTTTAGTGACAGAAAATCATATGGCAATACTATTTTTCTTGTAATATCCTTCATTTATTTGATTGTAACTTTTTTCGGACTGAGAGGGAGTCTTGTTGATAGTTTGGAGTCAAGAGCTAAATACTCACCCTTAGAAATTCTAAAACGGAATAAACCATGGTATGTAAAAGATACAAAATGGCATGAAATAAGGGAAACTGCAATATCTAACTATATCGAAAAAGATTATGTTTCAACAATTGAAAAAAGTGATTCATATCAATTATTAAACACAGAGAAAAAATATTTTCTGTCTGAAGATGAATGGCTTGTTTTGTTAGATAAAGCTGAAAAAAAGATACTACTTAAAATTACTGAAAAGATTTATCAGAGTTTTTATGATTTAAATTTTGAGGAATTATCAAACTTGAAAAAGCCAATTAATATAAGTTATGAAAATTGGAAGAAAATAAACGAAGAGATAAGTAAAGCTTATTGTATGCATAAAATTAGAGATACCTTGCGATTTGGCAGATATTCAGTAAAAGATATTTTAAATTCAAAAAAACCAGATATCGTAACATATGATGATTGGACAAATTTAAAAGAAGTTCTATCAACATTCTATGCATCAATCATTATTGAAGAAGGAATAGGTAGGCTTAGTTATGAAAAATATATAGACAAAGTCAATCTGGATATTCTTGATACCTCTAGAAAAACAATGCTCGAGGATTTGTTTAAAAACATTGGAGAAGGATATGAGTTAAAAGAGAACTATCGACAATTGTTGCAAGCATTTAATGAAATGTTTTACTGGAATGAAATACCAAATAAACCCGATTATATAGAACCTGAAGAATGGAAAAAGATTGAAGAATTATTTAATCGAGTCATCAAAAAAGAAAAAGAGGCAGATGCCAACTTATCTGAAGCAAATAAACTTAAAACTGAATATATGCCTTTGAAAGAGAAAGTGACTAAGCAACTTGAAATAATAGACAATCTACTAATTGACCCTGCATCTATTGAAAAAGTTGAAGTCTATAATAATCCATTTGCAAAGGGTAATTGGGAAAATATTCAGAAAATATATAAATTACTGATAAACAAATAAGTCGAGTAGGTAAAGGGGAGTCTCACCCCTAAACCTCTCACAGAACCGTACGTGACAGTCTCCCGTCATACGGCTCTTCCCGCCCAAGTCGCTATGGACGAAAACCATACTGCCAATGCACAAACGTGTTAGGATACTGTCTGGCTACATTGCACAGCCATCTAAAAGCATGTGTTTTGATTTTCTTCCTGAACCTTCGGTATTTGTTCCTTACCCACATCATAAGACGATAATTTAGAACCCTGAAAACCTTGCGCATCTCGGAAAACCTGAACTTCCCATAGTAATTTATCCAGCCTCGTATCTTGGGCTCAAGCAGTATGGCAATGTCATGTATAGAGAATTGCACCATGCGGTGAATTTTCAACTTATACAGGGTTTGACCTATACGCTTTCGCCGTTTGTTACTTATAGCCGGGGTAAAGCTTAAATGGGCTTTTCGCCCCTTATCCTTTATCCATCTTGGCTTAAAGGTAAAAGCCCAAAAAGTCAAATTGGACATATTTGGGCTTAAATGGGGGGTGGTTTTTCTGATTGCGCTTACAGTGTAAGCATTCGGCCTAGTACATATTGTCATCAAAGCTAAGCAGTCGTTTCTTTGAAGGCAAAAAATGAGGATGACACATACGACCTTCAAGCAACTCTATCAAGAGTATCAGGAATCCAGTTTAAGCGTACGAGACTTCTGCTCCAATCAGGCTTTATCCCCTTCTACTTTTATTACTGGAGAAAGCAGTTGGGGAATACAGCGCAAGAAGCACCTGAGCGCTTTGTTCCACTGGTAATCGACTCGGCACCGACGCAAAAAACAAAACACAACAAGCACGTTGCGATAGCCACGAACAAAACCGATGGTTTAAGCATTTCACAGGCACCTGTTGAACTTGTCTTTCCCAACGGAACAAAGATGGTAATCCGCGAAAACATCGACCTGCGATTAT
>NZ_KI912105.1:983333-1188323 GCF_000517065.1 Alkaliflexus imshenetskii DSM 15055
TTATGAGTCAGTTAGCTGTTGCTGATTGGTATGATGTGATGCTCTCAAACACAACCGCTGCTGATGCCATACTCGACAGAATGGTGCATACGGCTTATAGGTTTGAATTAAAAAGGGGATACAATGAGAAAACCTAAAAACTAATTTAATTTTGTATTTTCATGGCTAACTTATAAAAAAGTGAACGGATATGGCCGTTTTCCCTGGGTGGGTATGAACCGTTTTTTGCACGAGTTGGCACTAAAGTACGGTTCTGCAATTTTCTCTAGTTCCTGACGGATGACCTCCTGTGCTACACGGTCTAAAACAGTGGGGATACCCAATGCTCGTTTACGCCCGTCTTCTTTGTTGATAAGTACCTCACGAACTGGTACAGGCATATAACTGCCGCTCGACATACGGTTCCATAAGGGATACAGATATTTCCCCGGATGCCGTTCGATTTCGATAATATCAATATCATCGACACCGGCGCTGCCGCCATTGCTCTTTACCGCCTTAAAGGCGTCCCATACCTGTCGCTTACTTATCGGTTGCGACTTTTGTTTCTCCTTGAAAATCATTCTAAATAATCATTTCGATTATAAGTTGTAATACAATTTGAAACCGGACAGGTGGAGACCTTCGCTCCACTCCCATTACAGAAGCTTCAACGCTACTACGCTCCATCCGCCACTAGCTCTGCTGCATTGGTACTCGCGGCCTTTTCCTTCGCGTGGATTGTTGGCCTTCTCCCTTAACATCAGCTGAGTAGCTTCTCCTGTTCCGTAATCAAGCCCAGACTAAAGTTCACGCCATCTTTATGCCGATTGGCCAGACATCCTATAATGCAGGTAATTTGATATCCTTGTCGCAAGCACACGTCCGAACACCTGCTTTTGACCAATAGTGTAGTTATTCACGACACCTCTACGATGGTTCAATCGCTACTCATTCGTCTCCAGTAGTCTATACCTGATAAAGTCGGTCGTACAACTGACCCCTTTACCGTTTCCATGACGCTCAGTACCGTCCTCTTGAAAAGGCAGCACCTCATGGTGGTTTGGCAAATCCTCCTGCAAGGCCTTTGCCGAGAGACCATATCGAAGTAAAAACTCCAATACCCTCTCATCTTGATTGCAGTTATGTTACTCAAATTCAAAGAACATTTCTTAAATTGTATCCCTGAGTAACGACAGGACACACGCACGAACACACAACATCGTGTATAAGTAATGGCGGGGGTTGTAGCGTATTCAAGCGTTCTACCTCGCATCAAGTTCATCGTAGCTTGATAGGAAAGTGCCCCGTAATCCGCCACTACTCATACACGTAACCGTTGTGTGTAATGTAAGACATAGTCCCAAACATCTAATATTGAAAACTGAATGATACCAAAATTAAAATTAGTATTAGAATACAAACACTTTTTCGATTCTGAGCCACCTGAAAATAGACTGGATTTAATTAAACATATTCCCAAGTTGCAATTGCTATATGAAATTGCAGGATTAAATTATCGCTTAAAACCATACAATCAACTTAAATATGATTTCTCATTAGAAACACAAACTAAAGAGCTGGAATATTTCTGTCCAATAGATAAAGATTTGTATAAAAAATATGTGCAAATCGCATCAAAGTATACAAAGAGCAAGGACGAATATCCATTAATATTTAATCGAGCAGCAAATCTGTTTGCACTTGAAGAAATTCTAAACAATGATGGTTTTCTTCAAGAAGAAAAGTTCGATATGAAAAAGGTTGAAGTTTGGGATGGTATTTTTAAGTACCTTTTGGCTGTTAATGCAGAAGTTGTTAAAGTAAAACAACTGCCTCCTGAGGACACAACAATTGAGAATATTAGTGCATCTGCAATTGCCTTAAACGAATTGATGATTGAAGACAATCCTGTTTATATCCCATATAAAGGAATATGTCTTATTGAGTATTTATCCAAGCATCCTGTATATGGGAATGAATTGCAAAGGTATTTTAATGAAACCCTAAAAATTGACAAGGACAGATTTATATACAATTTGCTTTCTCTTTCAATGGCAAACAGTCAAAAGAAGAGTTTTACTGAATTTGTCTATAACACAAATGAACCTGATGCATTTTTAGATTTCTTGAGTAGTAATCAATTTAACAATAGGGATTTCATCAAACTACTAACCGTAAAGAAAACACCATTTTATAAAGATAGGGATACACGATATATTGTTCTGGATATTAATTTTTTAATTAATAAAAGTTATAATTTTTTCATTAATGATTTTTGGTTTGACTATTTGAAACCTCAAAAAGACGAAAAAGGAAAAGATAAATTCAGTTTTAAGCATTATCGAGCTGCTTTCGGATTGTTTTTTGAAGAATATGTTGGAGAAATAATAGAGAATAGTTTTCATCACCTAAAATATCCAAAACCTCTGCTATTTGATAACTTGAAGATTAAAGTTCCTGCTGGGCAAATAGAGGTTGCAGATATTTATGTTAGGCAGAATAAGAAAATCCTTGTTGGTCAAGTAAAATCAAGCTCAATTTATGACAATGAAAAGTATAGTGGCGAAATAAATACTTTGTACCGAAATAATAGAGAACAGTTTTATAAAGATTTTGGCGTAAACCAAACATATGATTCGATTAAAACAATTTTAGAAAATTCAGATTCTTTTGATTCAAAATTACCAGTAAACAAAAGGTTAGAATTTTATCCAATTATAGTTGTTAATGACAAAGTTTTTCAAACACCTCTAATTCCAAATCTACTACATCAAAGGTTTCAAGAACTCCTTGCAAATGATGATTATAAACCTCATAAAATACATCCATTAGTTGTTGCCCAAATATCAGATTTAGAATATCTAGAGAACACTTTGGCAAAAAAGAAAAAGACAATATGGGACATACTTAAATCTCATTATAAAAAAATTGACAAAACTTTAATGCCGCCACTTATACAGACAACTGACAGATTTATTAATCCTGGAATAGTAGCAGAAAGGTTAATGATAAAAATGAAAGAAATAATTAATACATATTCTGAAAGAAACCAATAAAACACTACACACAATATATAGGAATATGAGCGGTCGGCACGACCCAGCGATTATTCCAGGTTGAACGACATCCCGTCAGGACTACAACTGGTAGCTATGGACTTTTTGTCGGTTTTTGATGTTTTTGGCAAGAACGCCTATGCTGCGATCGTGCTGTTTTTAACCTTATCGGTTTAAGAGAAGAGTGGTCTTTGTGTTTCAAATGTTGAAAACCAGCTTCTTTTGGGCTTAAAACCCACCGTCAAGGCAATACGATGCCGAACCTCATGTGAATGAAGTTTTTAAAGGGAATGTTATGTTGGTTACTGCAACTTATCAAAAAGCATAGAAGGCAGATGCCCTGTGGGTGACCGAATCCTGGACAAGGTTCTGATGACAATCAGACGACCCGTTTTGCAATGCGGACATTTGGTTATGTCAAATCCTGTCAATCTTAAAATGCGCTCTGGAGCCGTTTCGGGCTTTTGTTTAGCTGTCATCTGGTCAATGTCAGGCTTTTCATCGGGCACAAATTGCAAATCCAGATGGAGTTTTGTGGTGTGATGATAAATACCGAACCGACGGATACGCACGTAACCATCTGGCATAACATGCAAAGAGAATCGACGCAGAAACTCTTCTCCTTTCAGGGATACCGGTTTTATTTGTGCGCGGTCGCGGTAGTCTTTAGCTACGAAAGTGACGTTTGTTGAGTCAACATTCAATATCCGCTGGTTGCTGATGGCAATGCGATGGGTGTATTGCCCCAGATACCTGATGACATGTTCGGCGCCAGCCATTGAGGGTTCGCAATAAACGACAGGTTTTTCTGATTGCGCTTACAGTAAACAATATTGGATTTCTCCTGCTTGAAACAATATTGGATTTCTCCTGCTTGATTTTCAGCTTGCACCTTTGCATCAGCTGTTTTACACCCAAAGAAGTTGTTCAACGCTGAATAATGTTGTGAAATACTTTGAGCTGCTAAGGCACCAATAGCTTTTGAGCATTACAACAACATCTTTAAAGGTAAATAGAGGACTTATAAAACTTTTGAGACAGCTCCTTAAACATGAACGCAACACAATAAAAGATTACATGTATCTTTAGGCTACAAAACACCTAATTATGTATTTAAAAATGCAGCTTAAATAATGCTTTAACTTGTAAACTTATTTTAGAACGAGACAGTTTATTGTGAGCGTTACCAAAATCAGCATTACCAATTGTTATAACGAAATTCAACAATGAGCATAAACAGAGACATACCTGAACTACTGAAAGCCGGAGTAATCACACCTGATTTGGCAGAAAGCATCCAGAGCTACTACAAAACAAAAAACAGAACATCTAATAACCGACTGTTTGTGGTTTTTGGGATTTTTGGTGCAATTTTGGTTGGACTCGGTATTATTTTGATTGTTGCGCATAACTGGGATGAACTTTCACGTACAACAAAAACACTCCTCTCATTTTTTCCTCTCATACTTGGACAGGCAATCTGTGGATTCTCAATTATATATAAACATGAAAAAGTTGCATGGAGGGAAAGTGGAGCCACATTTCTATTCTTTTCAGTTGGGGCAAGTATTTCACTTATAAGTCAGGTATACAATATCCCTGGCAGCCTTGGTTCGTTCTTGCTTACTTGGATGCTCCTGTCTCTTCCATTAATCTACGTGATGAAATCATCTTTCACCTCATTACTGTATTTGGTAGGAATTACATATTATGCGGCCGAAATAGGTTATTGGACTTATCCCTCATCCGAATCATACTTGTATTGGTTCTTACTTTTGCTTGCATTGCCTCATTATTTCCATCTGTACAATTTGAGGCCTAAAAGCAACTTTATGATTTTCCATAACTGGCTGATTCCTTTATCAGTAGCAATCATTCTGGGAACTGTGGCATATAGGACAACGGAACTGATGTTTATCGCCTACTTCAGTCTTTTTGGGTTATTTTATTCAATTGGTGAATCAGACATCTTCTCACAGCAAAAAACCAGAAACAATGGATTTAAAGTTATTGGCTCAATTGGGACAATAACACTGTTATTGTCAATGAGCTTTAGATGGTTTTGGGAAAGCCTCAGTAGTAAAGTTTTTCAATTTGAGGGGTTAATTATGGCACCTGAATTTCTCGCATCAACGCTCATAACATTAATGGCCGTTGGACTTCTTTTTATGAATGTAAAAAAGAGAACTCAGAAAAAAATAAGACCTTTGGCATTGGTTTTTATACTATACATCGCAATATTTATGATAGGTATACAATTCCCCATTGCAGATTTACTTATTAACATCACCATCTTTATTCTTGGGATGATGATTATGATGGAGGGTTCAAAAGAAGATCATATAGGAAAACTAAACTTCGGGCTACTTATAATTGCTGCATTAATAATTAGTCGTTTTTTTGACACAGATTTAAGCTTTATTTTCAGAGGGCTACTATTTATGTTAGTTGGTGCTGGATTCTTTACAGCTAATTATTTGATGCTAAAAAAAAGAAAGACAAATGAATAACAAAAAAATAGTGATATCTGTATTTTTATTGATTGCGCTAATACAACTATATGTGCCCTCTAGAATGATCTGGAGTAGAGAGGCAATTCTTAAAAGAGGGACAGAATATCGATTTAGAACGGCTCCTATAGACCCGACTGACCCATTCAGAGGGAAATACATAATCCTTAACTTTGAAGATAATACAACTCAAATTGAGAGCGGAAAAAACTGGGCTTCTGGAGAGCAAATTTATGTTTACTTGACGACAAACAATAACGGGTTTGCTGTAATAAAATCTGTATCTAAAGAGAAGCCAATAGATAATCAGCCATTTGTTAAAGCAAAAGTGAGTTTTGTTACAGGAAATGATTCTGGCAATTTGGTGATTGACTATCCATTTAACAGATTTTACATGGAAGAGTCAAAAGCTTACGAAGCTGAACTGCTTCATGCTGAATCACAACAAGATTCAAGCAAGATAACCTATGCCTTGGTTAGCATAAAAAATGGGAATGCCGTTTTAAAAGATGTCTTGATTGATGGGGTCTCTATAAGTGAGGCAGTCATAAAAAGCAGAGAAGAAATAAAAAAATAGGGGCATTTGCCAATAGCGATTACATAACATTGCTAAAATCGTCCCATAAACAATGGCTAAATTCAAAACAAACCAATTAAACTAAACTTCTTTTCTAACAACAAAAAAACGCAAACAAAATTTACTGGAAAAGAATGCGTTAGTTACACCGATAGCCTTCAGAGACTCAACGTTAAAGAAAAAAACCGGGTGCTGAAAATCAGTCACCCAGCATAATCTAAGATTTGGTTTGATTAACTTAATGTCACAATTATTCTCTATTTAGAAGCCACATCATCAGAAACGCTCTTCTCAGTGGTAGATTCGCGCAATCTGGCCATTTGTCGCTCAGCCTCTCTTAATCCCTTTTCGGCTTCGCGACGATATTCCCTACCCCTGGCATAACTTATTGTACCAGATTCAGATTCACGAATAGCGCGTCTCATTAAATCATCATAAGCACGCAGAGCATCACGATACTCAGCATCCAAGTCGCGGATGGCAAGACGCATTTGTGAAGCCTCTTCTCGTGACACTTCATTTAAGCTCTTTTCAAGCTCTTTGCGTTTAGCAGTATATGTTTTCTGATGCTCACGCATAACATCAGTGGCCTGACGAATTTCCTCAGTAGTACGTGCCATCAATGTATCACCAACAGCAATTAATGAATCGGCCACATTTAATCTGGCCTGATATCTTTGTTGAAGCTTAGCAGTATTCTCCAACTGATGAGCTAATCTTTTTTCGTTTGAATTTTTGTTGCTTTTTCCACTTCCCAAAACAACAGATGGTAAAATCAGGAATACGGAAACCAAAATAAAAGCAGACAATCCTTTAAAAGTAAGGATGTTTAGATAATTCTCAGGCTTAGATGTTTTTTTCATGACAATGGGAACATTTGTTAACGGATTTAAAAATAGTTAACAGGTTACACTTTTTAGCAACTTAATTCAGCCTATATGATAAACGCTATTTTTAATTTGACGAACAATGCAAAAATCCGGATAAAAGCAATCCGAACGCGCACCTTAAAAATGTAAATATCAACCAACTCCATAACCTAAGAATTGGAAAAGATGATGTAAAAACCATCGCACAAGCGGAAAAAATGAGAGAAATACTAACTTTATAGAAACTTAAACTCACTAAACAATGAAACATCTACTTTTACCGCTGATTTTAATTGTGCTCACTACTCAGAGCGCATGTAGCCAGGATATTCGTCTGCCAGAACCAGACAAAAAAGGAGGTATACCTTTGATGCAGGCACTAAATGAGCGACAAACAAGCCGCGAGTTTACAGATAAGGAACTCTCACTTCAGGATATTGCAGATTTATGTTGGGCTGCATGGGGATATAACCGTGATGACAAACGCACAGCTCCATCATCTATGAACAAACAAGAGATGGATCTTTATGTTTTCCTTAAAAGTGGAGCTTATCTTTACAATGCAAAAACGCACACATTAGAACTTGTAAAGAAAGGTGATTTGCGAGCACATTGTGGCAGTCAGGATTTTGTAGCTGGTGCGCCGCTCAATTTTATATATGTTGCAGATTTATCCAAAGCCGGGTTAAGTTCGCCTAACGAAATCACTGCCGAAAAACTCATCCCATCACATGCCAACAGCGGATTTATGGCACAAAATGTATATCTCACAGCTGCAAGTAAGGGTCTTGCTTGTGTCATAAGAGCCTGGATTGATGCAGATGAATTGCATCAGGTACTGGAGCTGAATGCCATGCAGAAGGCGCTGTACGGACAAACTGTAGGACATAAAAAATAGCCCATATTCTCAAACATACTCTCCCATAAGCTATAACCGGCCTCATAGCTTATGGGAGTTTGTGACTCATCCTTTTTGGGCAGCGTCAAAAGCTTTTAATAGGTCATCAATTAAATCCTTTGGGTTCTCCAATCCGATGCTAAGCCTTATTAACCGTTCGTTGATACCAAACGCGGCTCTATCCTCAGATGACACATCCACATGTGTCATTGTAGCCGGATGCTCAGCTAAACTCTCGGTTGAACCAAGACTCACAGCAAGCTTAAAATGCTGCAGGTTATCCAAAAACCGAAACGCCATTTTCTCATCACCATCAATCTCAAAAGAAAATACAGAGCCTGGCGAACCACACTGCCGCTTAAACAATTCATAATCCGACTGCTCCTTGCTCAAAAAACCTAGATAATGAATACACCTCACCATTGGATGATGCTTAATAAATGAGGCCACTACAAGGGCACTTTCAGCCTGATGCGCCATCCGTATTTTTAGGGTTTCGAGACTGCGAAGAATGAGCCACGACGAATTCGGATCGAGCATGGAACCTAAAAATGTGCGCATGGTTTTGAGCTGACCTATCAACTTGGAATTGCCAAGACATGCACCGGCTAAAAGATCTGAGTGACCACCAATAAATTTCGTGGCAGAATAGACCGAGATGTCAGCACCATGACTAAGAGGCTTTTGAAAAACTGGACCCAGAAATGTATTGTCGACAGCAAGAATTGGGCGCTCCCCTCCTACAGAAAAATGTTCAGCCAGTTGGCGGCACATCTGAATATCAATTAAAGAATTGGTAGGATTTCCGGGAATTTCTGTAAAAATCAGTCCCGGCAATGTTCCTGAGCTATGTTCGTTTACCATATTAACAATGTCATAAAACCCATCCGAAGATGAGAATCTCAACACCTGAATATTAAAACATGGCAAAACATGATTGAAAAAATGGTCGGTTCCACCATAAACAGGTGCACCATACAGAAGAAGACCTCCAGGTTTTAAAAAGGTGAAAACCAGAGAAGAGATAGCTGCCATACCGCTGGAAAACAATGCAGCATCATCGGCATTCTCCCAGGCAGCAAGTCGCTTTTCAGCCAGATCCAGATTGGGATTATTCACCCTACTGTATATCATTCCAAATTGCTCGTCTGGTCGCTTATCTCTAAGTCCATACGCAAGCTGAAAAAAAGCTTTCCCCTCCTCAGCTGTTCTAAAAGAGAAGGTAGATGTTTGGAAAATTGGACATTTTACAGCTCCCTGATGCGCTTCAGCATTATAGCCAAGAGACAGCATGAGAGTTTCAGGAGAAATTCGATTTTTAGTCATGGCAGCGGTTTTTATTAAAGTTAAAAAACCACTACCACATTATCCAGAAAATCAGCGATAGTTATCTATTTTCGCTTACTGTTGGGACTATCTGCCAACTCACCAGTGGTTTCAGCCCGTACGCTCTCCAATTCACGCTGGGCTATTTCAAGATTTTTTTCAGCATCTTTAAGTCTTCGTGATGCATCTTTGCGCATCGATCGGCCTTTATTCCAATCTTTTGATGCCTTATTGGCTTCACGAATATGCGCTTTTAGTTGTGCATCATCCTTTCGGAATGCATCTTTGAATTTAGAATCAAAGAGCTTTAATTCAGCCTTGGCGGCATTTACCTCCTCTTTTGACCTGGATTTTAACTTACGTTCAATCGACTTACGTTCCGATTTATACTCCTTTGCTTTAGCTTTCATTTCAGATGTAAGCGATTTTATCTGAGTTGAATGCTCGTCCCAGCCTTCAGAGCCTAGCGTATATAAAGAATCCGCAATGGCCAGACGGTCATTTAAACGTGTGACAACAAGCTGTGCCCGTTCCACATTCATTTCACTGCGATTGATTCGGGCAAGCTGCTTCTCTGTGAGATCCTGTGCATTTGCATTCATGAAAGAAAACGCAGCAAAAACAGAAAGCACTAAACCCTGAGAAAATCGATTACAACAAAGAAACTTAAGCGTAGAATTCAGGTTCATAGACAAAGGTTTTAATTTAGGATACTGAGTTCAAATAAAGTAAATTTTTCTTCATTAATTTACTATTTCTCTAATTTTTAGACATCTGGTTCATTGCATTCATCAAAAACATCTCACACTCTTTAAGTATGCGACTGATTTTCAAAACCTTACATTTTTTTTTGGCAAATTCTGCTAATACACTCAGAATCATTCACTACCATAAATAGTCAAACAATTATTTTGATAAACAAAAAAATAATTGAACGTCTATAACTAATCAATATGCGTAATCCGGGAAAACGACAGAATGAAAAACAGATAAGCATCTATTCATAACTTCAACTTGCTAAGGTGGAATTTCATCAGAACCCTTCTGTCGCTAGCATCAAAAAACATCAATTTTAATAAGCCACCAACAATCCGGCTAATTTGCCAATGAAATAGGATACACCTCTATCTACTGTAAATTGTTAGTTTATTTCATCTAAAACCTGTATGAGCCACTGAAATGTTAAAAAACACGTAAAAAAAATCCTACCTCTAGATGAAATTGATGAATAATCACTTAATTTTAGAGGGGAAACTAAATCAATAAACAACCGAGACTAATTTACTTTTGGCAGAGATAAATAAAAATACAATAGATTAGGAGTTCATTTAGAGTGAGAGACTTAATTTGAAAAAGATCAGCCCAAAATACAAATCAGTTTCACAGAATATTACATTTGAGAATACGAGGTTAACAGATACGAAGCAGTAATTTATGAAATTTAGAACAATGCGCTACAAATTCAGAATGGCACATTTGGAGGCAGCCTTTTGGTTTGTGGCTATTGTTGCACTTGCATTAACAAACCCGGTGAATGACCATGCATCCCTTTGTCCCGCAAAGGCTCTAAACATAGGGTTTTGTCCGGGCTGTGGTTTGGGCACATCTATTTCATGGCTGTTTCGTGGGCAGATATCAGAATCGTTTGCCAGTCATCCAATGGGTATTTTAGCTGTAATCATTCTCTCATTTCGCGTATTTAAACTACTTCAAAAAGATATCACTTTCAAACCTAAAAATTATGAACAGAATACTACAACAACTACCGGAAGCTGAGATGGACGAGGCCCAATTTCTCAGTGTATTGTTAAAAGACAAAAGCGAAAGCGAAGTCACAAATTTCATCAATATTTATCGCAGCCGCCGACGCGATCCACAAGTAATACTTCTTACTGCACTGGTTGGATTTTTGGGAGTTGCAGGCGTACATCGTTTCCTGATAAACCACATTGGCATGGGGGTTCTCTACTTTTTCACAGCTGGACTTTGTTTCATTGGAACCATTGTGGATCTGATAAATCACAAAAATCTGGCATTGGAATACAATCAGAAAGTAGCGTTGCAAGTTAAATCACTTTTTGAGTAATCAGAAAATAGCCGGTTCGATTACCGAGATGGTCTTTTCTCGATAATCATCATCTTAATTTTCAAAACAAACAACTCCGTAAAACCCATTCATAATGTTGGATTTTACGGAGTTTTTATCATTTGGGTTGATACATCTAATCCATGTAGCGCTCAATAGGTTCACATGCACATACCAAATTACGATCGCCATACGCATCATCTACGCGGGCAACGGTGAGCCAAAACTTGTTTTCACGCACCCAAGGCAGCGGGAAAGCAGCCTTTTCGCGGCCATACGGGTGATTCCATTCATCGGCAACCACCACATATTCGGGATGCGGCGCATTTTTAAGTACGTTATCCTCATTGTGAGCCAGCCCCTGCTCTACTTCGCGGATTTCAACCAGAATGGCGCGCATGGCATCCAAAAAGCGGTTAAGCTCAGATAGAGATTCGCTCTCAGTGGGCTCAATCATCAGCGTACCGTACACCGGAAACGAGAGAGTTGGAGCATGAAAACCATAATCCATTAGTCTCTTGGCGATATCGGCTTCTGTGATTCCTGTGGCCGCTTTAAGATGTCTGCATTCAACTATCAACTCATGCCCTACCCTGCCATTCTCACCACTATATAATATGCCATAACCCTCTTTAAGTTCATTAGCCAGATAGTTGGCATTAAGAATTGCGATTTTTGAAGCATACGTGAGTCCTTCACCGCCCATCATTTTAATGTAACCAAAAGTGATTGGTAAAACCCCGGCACTTCCCCAGGGCGCAGCAGCAACAGTCATTACAGCCGCACGCTTATTGTCGATTACCGGATGGCCTGGCAGAAAATCAACCAGATGAGAAGCCACGCCAATAGGCCCCACACCGGGACCACCGCCACCATGCGGAATGGCAAAAGTTTTATGAAGATTTAAGTGACAGACATCGGCACCTATAATTCCCGGGCTGGTTAATCCCACCTGTGCATTCATATTTGCACCATCCATATAAACTTGCCCGCCAAATTCGTGAATTATCTGGCACACTTCTTTAATCGAAGCCTCAAACACGCCGTGTGTGGAAGGGTAAGTAACCATGAGACATGCCAGATTATCAGCATGCAAAGAGGCTTTAGCGCGAAGATCATCTACATCGATATTCCCTCTGTCGTCACACTTAATAACAACTACTGATAAACCAGCCATTACAGCACTGGCAGGATTGGTGCCATGCGCCGAAGAAGGTATAAGTGCGATTTTGCGGTGTCCCTGATTACGACTTTCATGATAGGCACGAATCACCATCAGACCGGCATACTCGCCAGATGCGCCGGAATTAGGCTGCAGGCTCACATCAGCGAAACCCGTAATTTCAGCCAAATCGGCACGTAACTCCTTCATCATTTCATGATATCCGGCTGCCTGATCAAGCGGCACAAATGGGTGTAACCCGGCAAACTCAGGCCATGTTATGGGAAACATCTCCGTTGCAGCATTCAATTTCATGGTGCAGGAACCAAGCGAAATCATTGAATGGGCCAAGGAGATATCCTTTCGCTCGAGGCGCTTTATATAGCGCATCATCTCTGTTTCGGAATGATACATACGAAACACCTCCTGCTGCATAAAGTCAGACTGTCGCTTTAAACTATCGGGCACAACCGATAGTACATCAAAGTTCAGCTTCGGTGCATCTTTACCCACGCAATCAGCAATGAGTGCAACCAAATCTTGTAAATCAGAAATTTCTGTTGTTTCATCCAAACTAATACCAAACTCCGAAATGCCATGATATAAGAGATTTATCCCTCTGGCCAGAGCCAACTCGCGCAGTTTAACAGATGACACCCCCGAAGGCAGCTTAAACCTTAGAGTATCAAAATAGACGTTATTTTCAAGACTCATGCCCATGCCGGTGATGGCATTGGCCAGACATGCAGTATAACGATGAACTCTTTGTGCTATATTTTTAAGACCTTCCGAACCATGATAAATGGCATAGAACCCAGCCATTGTAGCCAGTAAGGCCTGAGCAGTACAAATATTTGAAGTAGCTTTTTCCCTTTTAATGTGCTGCTCACGCGTTTGGAGAGCCATACGCAGCGCACGACGACCATTTACATCCCTTGTAACCCCAATGATGCGCCCAGGAACATGGCGTTTAAATTCATCACGAGTAGCAAAAAATGCAGCATGAGGCCCTCCATAGGCCAGAGGTACGCCAAACCGCTGACTGGTACCAAACACAATGTCAGCGCCCCACTCACCGGGTGGCTTAAGGAGCGTAAGTGCCAGCAAGTCGGCAGCTACAGCGAGTTTACCTTCACCCTCGTGAATTTGATGAGCCAGTTTAATATAATCACACACCTCCCCTTTGGCATTTGGATATTGCAGTATTGCGCCAAAGTGCGTCTCAGGATTAAAAACCATCTGTTCGGCAGCAACATACTGTAGAGTTATGCCTAATCCACCGGCCCGTGTCTCAATTACAGCACGAGTTTGTGGCCAAATGGCTTCATCAACCAGACAAACAGAAACATTCTCTTTTATCTGCCTGCGATTACGCGTATTGAACATCAAAATGAGGGCTTCAGCAGCCGCAGAGGCTTCATCAAGCAGCGATGCATTGGCAATTTCCATGGCTGTAAGCTCAGTTACCACGGTCTGATAATTAAGCAAAGCCTCAAGTCTGCCTTGTGAAATCTCAGCCTGATAAGGAGTATAAGATGTGTACCAAACCGGGTTTTCCAACACATTCCGAATAATCACCGACGGTGTGTGCGTGTTGTAATACCCCAATCCGATGTAAGTTTTGTATATCTTATTTTTTGCTGCTATCTCCCTTATTCGTTTTAAAAAACCAGCCTCAGACAAGCCCTCGGAAATATTCAGCTTCCGATTCATGTAAATGCCATCGGGAATGGTCTGTGCAACAAGCTCATCGAGAGAACCAACGCCCAGCTTGCTGAGCATGTAACCGACCTCTTCATCGGATGGGCCAATATGGCGGCTAACAAACTGACTACCAGTCATCTTAATCCATGTTAAATTTAAAACTACCAGTTTATTTTATCCACATCAAGATAAAATAAATAGGTGAAACAACAGCCATTTGCCAAATGATTAATATCAGAATCCGAAACCAAACAACGACTTAAAGAAATGGGTTAGAGTTGCGCTCATTTCCGATTGTTGTTTGAGGACCATGCCCGGGAAAAACAGTCACATCATCAGGCAATACCATAAGTTTCTCATTTATGGTATCGATGAGCAAATGGTGGTTTCCACCTGGCAAGTCGCTGCGGCCCACACTCCCTTGAAACAGCACATCACCTGCAACAAGAATTTTGTGTTCGGCATTGTAAAAGAGAATGCCTCCAGGTGAATGGCCCGGAACGTGTATCACAGAGAGTGTTGTATTTCCGAATTTCACCAAATCACCCTCATTGAGGATTGTTTCGGGCATTGGCGGATTTGCATCCATATTCACACCAAACTGACGCGCGTAATCTTTTGTTTGAGAAATAAGAAACAGATCATCGGCATGCGCTTCCGGCTTTAATCCATAAGTATCAACCGCGTATTGCAAGCCAAACACATGGTCGAGGTGAAGGTGTGTTTGCAGAATTTTAACAGGCTTCAATCCCATGGTCTCGATGGCTTGCGACAACTGCTGTTTTTCGGCGTCGAAAAGCATGCCTGGATCCACAATGGCACATTCGCCGGTCTCATCGTATAGTAAATAAGTATTTTCCTGAAACGGATTAAAAACAAATGTTTTTACCTGAAGCATAATATATTACAGTTTAGTTATCTATTACATGACACATGACGGGTTAAAGAAAAGGTGGTTAAGTAAGCCAGTGAATTTAAGACTAACAGCATTTAAAACTATTTGTTCCACGCCACGCCCGAGAGCATAGGCACAAAAGCACATTCTCCGAACGCCTCTTTCTCAAACTCATCCTCACTGATACGTTTTATCCGCGTCATCGTCTGAACGCGCGCGCCCACCGGAACAACCATGTAGCCGCCAATTTTTATCTGAAGCAGAAGTTTTTGAGGAATTGCTGCTGCACCGGCAGTAACCACAATGCCATCGAAAGGCGCTAAATCAGGCAGACCTTCATATCCATCACCAAGATAAAAACGTACCCGTGAATATCCCAGGGAGGGGAGCAGACGCTTGCATTTATTATATAAATCGGGCTGGCGTTCGATGGAAAAAAGGTTTATTCCCATTTCGCACAGAACGGCGGCCTGGTAACCAGAGCCTGTGCCAACCTCGAGTACCCTGTCGCCAGCTTTAACATTCAGCAAAGTGGATTGCTGAGCCACGGTTGAGGGCTGAGATATGGTTTGCCCGGCACCAATTGGAAAAGCCATATCGCGGTAAGCAAACTTTACAAAAGAACTATCAAGGAACAGATGTCGTGGCACTTTACCGATTGCTTCCAGCACCTCAGCACTTGCAACGCCTTTCGCTTCAAGCTCCTTCACCAGCCTGGCACGCAACCCTTTATGCCGAAATGAATCATTTTCGAGAATCATGAGAGAATCAAACGTCTAACAGTTTAACATGTAACAACCCTTGATACGAATAATCAGGGATAGCAAATATCCTATTTTCTGTGCGAAAAGATACTAATAAATATATTGTAACGTTATATTTTTACAAAACAGGAAACATCAACAGGTCAATCTTAAATGTCACAAAAAAGCTTTAAAACTTATTTTCCCGGGTCACTTGCCATTGCCGCTGATTACATTATAGGCCTGGCACTCTTAATTAATGTACCATCGCTAATAGACAAGTCGGGTCTAAACAGCATCAGCCTTGCGCCATACATAAACTTCACTTATTTAATTCCTGCGGCACTTGTTTTTTTGTTTTCGATGTTTGGCAGTTATAAGCAGCATGGTCTGACCATTGGACATGTATCAACCCGGCGTCCAATTATTGCGCTTACAATGCTATTTATATCGTTGTTTATTATCATATCATACGCATCTAACGGGACCTACAGCCCGCCGAGGTATTTACTCAAACTGCTAGTTGTTACAGGAATTTTTTCAGTTCAGATATCTATTAGCCGACTCATTATCCATCTGCTGTTTACCAGTTTGTTAAAAAAAGGGGTATTCACTTACAATGTACTTATTGTGATGCACAATTTGCCCGAAGCACCATATCTGAAAGAGATTCTTAGATACATAGAAGTAAACAATCTTACTTTGACAGGCTACTGCGGAACAGAGAAATTCAAAATTGATAGCAACACCGACCAGATAGTTTACCTTGGCAAATATAAAGATGCACCCGAGGTGGTAAAAACCCACGACATTGATGAGGTGATAATTCTTAAACACTCGCAGAAGAGCAAACAAACTGAGAAAATTCTACTGGAAATTGACACCGCAAAGGTTCTGATAAGAATGGCTCCAGGCACCATTGAGCCCGTTTCGGGCAGGTTGGGCAACAGCCTGACAGAACTGCCCGTGGTAGCGATTCAACCGCGTAATATGAATTTCATATTCCGCATTGTTAAAAGAGTTTTCGATTTGTGTTGCGCCGTTATTGGTCTGCTCATGACAATTCTGATTTACCCTTACTTTGCTTACAGAATAAAAAAAGACTCTGAAGGCCCTGTATTATACAAACAAGAACGCATTGGCAAAAAGGGGCGTCCCTTCATGCTATACAAATTCAGAACGATGTATACCGATGCTGAAAAGAGTGGGCCGCAATTGGCAGAAAAAGATAATGATCCGCGCATCACTCCATTTGGGATATTTCTACGACGCAACCATTTGGATGAGCTGCCCCAGTTTTGGAACGTAATAAAAGGTGACATGTCATTGGTTGGGCCACGTCCGGAACGTGCTTATTACGCTAACCAACTGGCAAAAGAAGAACCCTATTACCATTTCATAACCCAGGTAAAACCGGGGCTTACATCTCTGGGGATGGTAAAATATGGCTATGCGCACAACCTGGAGCAGATGACAGAACGGATGGTTTATGACATTGCTTACATTAACAATCACTCCATCCTCACCGATTTGCAGATTATCGCCGGAACAATTGTCTATCTGCTCAAACGCATATTCTTCCGAAACATTCCGAAGGAGCAACGCAGTTCATCGTCTGTTGAAATGAGAACATCCGGAAAAGAGTCATGTCCTCAAATTTCACAGGAATAAACTCCTGTTGTAAAAACATCGTTGCGAATTCTGACACAGCAAAACAATGCTTAAACGCCGAGAAAATTGTGCATTGTTTAATGCAGAGTTAAAGACCATCTTTCACGAAAAAAATAAGGGATTACCAGATTATGTCAGCCCAACCGGAAATGATGTTCCGGATTGCTGACATAAAAGTGGTAATCCCTTAACAATAGGAATAGATTAAGATACTGAGGAACTAGTTATTTGATAAACTTATGATGCTCAATGACTCCACTCACCATTCTCAGTTTTAACATGTAAACGCCTTTGGGCAAATGACCAGTCTGAATATTGACTGCGGCAAGCCCGTCGCCGGCCTGATAGATTACTTCACGGCCATTCACATCAAAAATTTGAACTGTTTGGATACCTGCTGGCGCACTAACCGAGAGCTGGTTGCCCACCGGAATCGGATGCAGAACAGCTGTTATTCTGGCCTCGGGACGCTCATCGGTTGATGAAGCCGCCTGAAAACCCTTCATCTTTTTGGATGAATACATCACAAACTCACCAGGAGCCAATCCTATATGCGAATTCAGATTGTTTACAAAAACACTGTCGCCACGGAAATGGTTGTACCACCATCCGGTTCTGCTAAACCTGGGTGCAATGGAGCGTCCTTGAATGTCGAAGTTACCGACCAGTCTCACATCATTGTCTTCGTGATTCAAAGCCATAAACTTTACAGCACCGGCAACTTCCATCACATAATCATCCGTGGCAAACGCCGGTTCAGTTGTCTTAAGCTGAATCATGTTGGTATACAGATTTAGTAGCTGCGAGCGATCAGGATCCTGAAGATAATCCCATTTTGGTGGCTTTTTGCCCAAACGTCCGCCGTTATCAATACTTATGTCGAAGCCCAACTCCCCAAACTGCCAAATCATTTTTGGTCCGGGAATGGTAAACAAGAAAGCCGTAGCAGCCTGCTTACGCTTAAGCGCATCATTCAGATTGCGAACAGAGTACTCAGGTGTTTGCACACCCCAATTAAGCGCACGATACATTATTCGTTCCTCGTCGTGGCTCTCCATATAAGCCACCAGATTTGGTTCGTTCCAATTTCTACGTGTGTATGATGCCCATGAAAAATCAGACTTATTGCTCTCATGATAGCCCATAACAGCCTCGCTAAAAGAGTGGTTCATATTGCCCCACATCAAAATACCATAGTCGGCCAACACCTTCTCCTCTGAGTTATCGGCCAAATGCTCAAAAATAATGATGGCATCCTCCTTATAGGTTCTGATTTGATCCACCATGCGTTTCAGAATGGCGATACGACCGGCATCATACTCGCTGGCCCACGACGATGCAGGATACTCTTTATTGGTGAAACCCTTGGTAAAGTCGAAACGAAATCCGTCAATCTTGTATTCGTGAATCCAGTATGACATGATGCTGTCGATGAGCGCATGGGTATAAACGCTCTCGTGGTTAAACGGAAAACCCCATTGCAGTCCGGGATTCTTTATGTTGTTCTCACGGTTATACCATGGATTATTGTTTGCAGCTTTTCCACCTTCGAAATACATTTGCAGTAGTGGCGATTGACTAAATGAATGGTTCAACACCATATCCATAATCACAGCAATACCTCTTTCGTGACATGCATCAATAAAAGCCTTATAATCATTGGCAGTTCCATAGGCTTTATCGGTGGCAAAATAGAATGATGGATTATATCCCCAGCTATCGTTGCCTTCAAACTCATTAAAAGGCATAAGTTCGATGGCATTTACGCCAAGGCGCACAAAATAGTCGAGCGTATCGGTGATGGTTTTGATATCGCCATTGGCAGTGAAATCGCGGATAAGCACTTCATAAATCACCAAATCCTCGTTTGCAGCAGGTTTAAAATCTGCTACACGCCACTGATAAGCAGGCGGAGCCGCTTTGAATACCGAAGCCAGACCGCTGGTTTTATCAAACGGATAAGCTATCAGGTTGGGGTAGATTCTCTCCGGGATGTAGCGGTCGTTCCAGGGATCAAGCACTTTGTTGGTGTATGGGTCTGCCAAACGGAGCTCTCCATCGATGTAATACTGATACACATACTCTTTTGCGGGCTCCAGATTTTGGACAGTAAGCCAGAAGAACTCGCCATCCTTTTTCATCTGCGACTCGGGACGTGGTTCCCAGTTGTTAAAATCGCCCAGTACATACACAAACTCTTTAAAAGGAGCCTGTAAAACAAGTGTGACGCTGGTTTCGGAAGTATGATTCACACCCAGACGCAGACCTACGGGGCGAGTCTGAACCTGCGCTTGCTCCCGAATAAAAAAAGTAATCTCATCAGATTTGGTTTCAGTGCCATCGGAAACTTCTAAACGAATAACATGGCTTCCGGCACCAGGAGCTGAGATGGTGTGAGAGATAGATAGTGCATTTGATTCAGCAATAAGCTCTCCATTTAGGAAAAGCTTCATTTCTGAGCCCAACATGGCATATCCTGCAATATTGATATCTTCTCCAGGTAAAACCAATGCACCTGAAACAGGAGAAGCCAACAAAGCTGTTAATTCCTCTTCATATACATCGATAAAAATATCGCGTCCGCCATCGTCTTTACCTTCCAGCCACTGGCTCCCAACTTGCGTTGCACTTCGAAACACGAGTGCCATTTTGAGAATTTTCTCGTCGGCAGGTACGTTATAATAAGTTCGTATGTCGCTTGGAATGGTTAATTGATAAGTGTTTGCAGCCACGCGAGATAATTTTGCTTTTGCCACATTAACCCCCCAGTTGGACACAACATACTTCCAGTCAGAATCGCCGGTGCTTTTGCTAGTGATAACGCCGGTGTGGGCATACACATCGCCGGTGTAGTCCATCAAACCACGGGAGCCTCTATCGGCATGAAAAGTAATGGTGACAGGCGTTCCTTCGGTCACAAAAAAGGGATTGGGAACCACTACCTGAGCAGTAGCCCAACCCGACCAAAGGCATAACGCAAACAACAATGTAAAAAATCTCTTCATCTGAAATGATTTATAGTTTCTATATTATAAATACTACTTTCAAATCCTTATCAAAGAAGCGAACTCGAACGATGATTAAACTCAACATCCTGAATCATTCGTTTGTATGAGTTCCCAATAAAAATTTGAACGGAAAATGCAATCTTCTGTTCCATGCATCTTCAGAGTGGTCCTCACCCTCAAAAGCTAAAGTCCTCCAGTTTTCTTGCGAATACCCTTTTTCAATCATTACACTATCCACTTTTTCTTGCAATGGTGGATAAAGAGCATCCAGTCCTTGGGTACCAAAATCAAAATAAATACGATGATCTCCGGGCTTGGGCAGATGTGTTGACAAATAATCAACAAACGCATTAGGTATAGGGTTATCCTCCACGTGAAATATCCCAGGCCAATGTGTAGACAAACAAGCTGCCCCGGCAAACACTTCCGGATACTCGCAAAGTGCATAAAGCGAGATAAGAGCACCCATGCTTGAACCGGCAATAAAAGTATACTCCCTCTCTGGTTTGGTAGCAAACTGTCTGTCAATAACAGGTTTTAACTCACTGACAATAAACTTTAGGTACTCATCAGAATAAATTTGGTCTGCAGTAAAAACAGATTGAGTATTCATCCTGACAGCATTTATTACAACATCACGCTGGCTTTCAGAGAGCATTTGAAAAGGTTTCATGGGAAAATATTCGTTGTGACGCAACTCTCCTCCATTCCAAATCCCCACAACAATGCAGGGAATAACACTCTCCTCAATTAGCAATCTGCTGATGGTTTCATCCACTTCCCACTCTTGATGATTCCAGGTAGATGATGCATCAAACAGCATTTGTCCATCGTGCATATACAACACCGGATAACTCTCGTTGATGTTATAACCTGGTGGCAGCCAAACATCGACATGCCGGCTTATGATAAAATCAGACTTAAAACTCTTTAAACGTACAATTTTACCATCATGAACCAATGGCAAATCGCTACAACCTGTTAATGTGGCGATTAATAAATAAAAAATCCTAAACTTCAAGCCATCTTTCAGTGTTTTCATTTTAAATTTGATTATCAAAATGGTAAAAGGTTGCCCTACTCAGGGCAACCTTTCTTCAACAAACCTTTACAAGAATCAATACATAGTGATCCACTTTTCAGCCACATCAATTGTTATGGTGTAGGTTCCAGCTGGTCCTTTAAACCAGAGGTTTTCATCACCATCTTCACGATCAGGTTGAAGGGCATTTTCAAGATACAGTGCCGGAACTGTGGTGAAATATGGAAAATTATATCCATCGCCCCAGTCCTGTTGTTTCAGGAATCTGAATCTGTCAATGGCAAATTCAGTTGTTGCGCGATATCTGTTTGGCGCGATATTCTTCATAGGTAGCGCATCACCTGCACTCCAACCAACGCTTACAATTGCAGCTCCAACAAGATATACGTTTGTACCGTCGTCAGAATAAGGCAGGTCGAGTTCAATGGTTTTCTTATTAACATCTACAGTCACCACATAAGTGCCCGGAGTACCTCTGAACCATAAGTTTTCATCGCCATCTTCACGATCTGCCTGACGGGCATTTTCCAGATTACTGTTAACATATCCGGTAAAGAATGGGAAGTTGTAT
Source organism: Alkaliflexus imshenetskii DSM 15055 (assembly GCF_000517065.1). Taxonomy (GTDB): domain Bacteria; phylum Bacteroidota; class Bacteroidia; order Bacteroidales; family Marinilabiliaceae; genus Alkaliflexus; species Alkaliflexus imshenetskii. Next base: position 1,005,434 of record NZ_KI912105.1, read on the forward strand.
CCATCGCCCCAATCTTGCTGCTTAAGGAATCTGAACCTGTCGTTAACAAAGTCAACTGTTGCACGATATACACCAGGTGCAATGTTCTTCAATTCCTGAGCATCACCAGCGCTCCAGCCAACAGCAGGAACAGCAGCACCAACGATGTAAATTCGGGTTCCATCATCTACAGTACCATCTGATGGAGCAGGTGCAATGGTAATAGTTTTGGTTTCTATGTTAACGGTGATAACATATTCACCGGGTTCACCTTTGAACCAGAAGTTTTCATCACCATCTTCACGATCTGGCTGACGGGCATTCTCAAAATAATCGAGCGGTACAGAAGTAAAGAATGGGAAGTTCCATGAGATTGGACCCCAATCCAACTGACCAAAGAAACGGAAACGCTCGTTTGTGAAAGTAGTAGTAGCACGGTATGTATCAGGTGCAATATTAACCATTTCGATACCGTCACCGGCACTCCAACCTGAAGGTACAGCAGCACCAACCATATAGATACGGGTTCCATCATCCGTTGTACCATCAGATGCTATTTTGTAAGGAGTTACATAAATGCGAACCACATCAGAATACAATCTGATATTGGTATCATTAACAGATGTAACTACCCGCACATAAGCAGCCGCTTCAGCCATTGGCTCATATCCTAAAGCAAGAAGCGCCTTGTTAAGTTCTAAAACCGTTACTGAAAATGTGCCATTCGCACGACTTAAAGTACCGGGTAAAACTCTGGCAGCTGAGAAATCTGAGCTAGAAGCCGATAGCTCTACTCTATAATCGACAGCAACACTAGCAGAAAGCTCCGCCAAATCAAAGTCAAATACTATAAGTTCACTGGCATTGGCAGCCAGAAGTTCAAAATCATCATCGCTGGCAGGGCTTACCAATTCGGCAGGTATCGCCTCGTCCAGGTCGAGTACAATCTTCACTTCGTCTTCACAAGAGGCGAAGATGAAAAGACCCAATATTGCAATTAATAAGAATTTAATATTTTTCATAGTTGTCCGATTAATTGGTATAACCATCATTTTGAGTCAAGTTGGGATTGGCATCCAAATCGTTAGAAGGAATAGGATACAAATCTCTAAAGCTATCGGTAGCCCGGCCTTCTTTCACATTTCCCTTCCATGTCCAGATATAGGCTCCACCTGTGTGTTTGCCAAAACGAACAAGGTCGGTACGCCTATGAGCTTCCCAATACAACTCTCTACCGCGCTCATCGAGTATAAAATCCAATGTCATTTGTGCATCTGAAATCCGGTTGGTGGTATTACCAAAAGCACGGTCGCGCAATGCGTTGATATATCCCAGAGCAGTAGCTCTGTTACCACCCTGACCACCACGAACAACAGCCTCAGCATACATTAGGTAAGCATCTGCCAGGCGGAATACAGGAAAATCAGTGCTGGCAAAATCACCTTCGGCATTCGGCGCTTGCTCACCGGTAGAAGTAAAGTTGGTAAATTTATTCACACCAATACCATGGTTAAAGGTACCCACGTTATCAATCTCCCATCTCCAGTTTCCAGGATGGAACCAGAAATAAGCGCGCTTATCGGCACGTGCAGTAAATGCGGGATCTGCTTCGGTAAAATCACTTTCAGAAATACCAAACAGCTCTACAAAATTCTTGATGGTGCGGATACCACCCCATCCACTTACACCATTTGCAGGCATATTGGAACCACGAGACGCGTTCAGAATAAATGTCATCCCTCCATACTGTTGTGTATTGGTTGCATCAAAAGCAATTGGAAAGATAATCTCCGGGCTTGTATGATTATCAGCTGCAAACATTCTTCTGTAGTTTGGATCCAGCGCATATCCACCTTCATTGATTACCTTGTTCAAATACACTAACGCTTCTGTGTTCTTATTGGTGTTGATATATACACTTGCATTCAGGTAAAGCTTTGCAAGGAGCATCCAGGCAGAAGCTTGGTCAACACGGGCATACTCGTTTGTGTTTGCTGCTTTAAGCTTACCTTCAATATCTAACAACTCAGCTTCGATATAATCGAATAAGTCGGCTCTTGAAATCTGTTGCGGATAAAACGCACCTGGCAAATCATTTTCAGTAACAAAAGGCACGTTACCAAACATATCAATTGCATGCCAATATGAGAAAGCGCGCAAGAACCGTGCTTCAGCCTGATAATACTTCAAGTCTTCTAAAAACTGGCCGCTTGCGCTACCCATTGCTGAGTTGGTAACGCGTACATACTCATTTGCCAAAGAAATTGCATAGAATATTCTGGAATAGAGTGCAGAAATAAACACATCATTGGGAGCCCAGGTGTGCCAGTGGAAATTCTTAATTGTGGCATCATCCCACGCCATGATGGCTTCGTCGGTAGAAAGTTGCTGCAAACCCCAGTACTGACGCAGGTAGTTACCAAAGTTCTCATCAATACCTTCGATGTCGGGCATACCGCCGCCACCACCTTGTTGTCCGCTGATGGCATAAGTAGCATACACACGGGCAAGCGCCTGCTTGTACGACAGTTCATTTTTAAACACGTTGGTTGAAGTTGCCTCATTGGGATCAATGGGCTCCACATCCAAATCGTTGATGCACGAGGTGAATGCCATCATCACAGCCAGTGCAAATATTGAAAGGAATTTTATATGTTTCATACTTAATGTTTTTGCTTTGTGATTAATCGTATGCATTTCAAACGATTAGAAATTCAGGTTTACACCCAACATGAAAATTCTGGGTCTTGGGTAGATGTTGTTATCAATACCGCCATCAACTTCAGGATCCAGACCGGAATAATCGGTTATTACAAAAGCATTTTGAACCGTAGCCGACACACGACCATTAATTCTGTCACTCAGAATTTTATCAAATGAGTACCCAAGTGTAATATTGTCCATTCTGAAGAATGAACCATCTTCGAGGTAAACATTTGACCAATACTGTGCTGTATTGAAATTGGTTCTGGTAACGGCTTTAGGTATGTTAGATAGGTAACCAGACTGGTTATACACATTCTGATAAAGTGCACGGTTAGATGCATTGTTGTTGTACACATCGTTGCCAATACTCAAACGTCCTGCAAAAGAGAAGTCAAACTGCTTGTACTTCAATTCAGAAGAGATACCAATCAGGAAGTCAGGGGTTGGCGTGCCCATAAAGTATTTGTTGTCGTTGTTTCCGGCTACATTACCGCCCAATCCTGTTTTATCCTCATACAATCCTTCGATTGGCATACCATCGGTACCATAAATCTGGCGGAACAAATAGAATGTATTTGCAGCCTGACCCACACGGTTCCACATCACGTTGTTACCTACACCACCTGAAATACCACCAACTGGATATCCAAGACCAGCTCCTTCATTATCAAGTCTGGAAAGAGAGGTAATTTCGTTTTTGTTGGCAGAGAAGTTTGTTCCAATCACCCAGCTAATGTCCGGTGTAGAGATGGCGCGATAGTTCAAAGCCACTTCAACACCTTGGTTTTCCAATGAACCTACGTTGGTGGTTAGGAAGTTTGAGAAGTTGGTACCGGCAGCAATCGGGATACTGGCAATCAGGTCAACTGTTTCGCGGTGGTACACATCCACAGAACCGGTTAAACGGTTATTCATGAATCCAAAGTCTAAACCAATGTTATAAGTGGTAGTCTCTTCCCACTTCAGGTTGGCATCGTATGGGTTCGGACGCAGTGTGGAATAGTAAGTGTCACCAAACTGATAATAGGCACCTGGTTGGCTTTCACGATAAATGGGGATGTATGGGTAATAACTATCACCGATGTTCTGTTGTCCGGTAACACCATAACCCAAACGAAGCTTCAGCTCGCTAAGAAAATCTACGTTTTCAAGGAATGATTCCTCGTTAATTTTCCAGGCAAAAGCACCTGCAGGGAACATACCCCAACGATTGTCTTTTCCAAAACGTGAAGAACCGTCATAACGCAGAGTAGCCGTAAAAAGGTAACGATCCAATAGGGTATAGTTGGCACGGCCAAAGAAAGAAACGATGTAGTTTTCATTCTTATACGACGATCTGATTTCGCCAGGGTAAGCACCGTTTACCATTTCGTGCGGACGATTATGGCGTTTTCCTGAACGGTAGAAATGTTGCCATCCGTAACCAGCAGTAGCATCAATACGATGTATACCAATCTCCTTATTATAGTTGAAATAGAAATCCAACAGTTGATTTTTTCTGATGTCTGAATAGTTCTGAACATTTGAGGCAGGCTCACGACCGGCCCATGAAGCACGCAAGTCGGTGATATTGTGACCGTCACTTTCAGAGTATTCCATACCCAAATTCAGATTGGCTCTTAGATCAGGTAAGAATGGCATTGTATAGTCGAACTGCACATTACCAATGGCCGACTGCACATCTGACTGATTGTCGCGATAATCCAAACGAGCCAACGGGTTATGTGTGGCAATGTTAATTGGCGTTCCGTTTAACTGGTCAGCTTGATCTGGCTCAACCCATGCAAAGTAGCCTCCATAGCGTGTGTTGTTGTTACGAATAGGCTGCGTTGGGTCAAATTCAAATGCAGAATAGATAGCGTCGGTATTAGAAAAGTTGTTGTGAATGTCCATCCCTTTAAGGTTAACAGTCACTTTCAGGTTGTCATCAAAAAACGTTGGTGTAACGTTAAGCGAAAGTGTTGTTCTGCTCAGACCAGACTCTTTAAGAAGACCATTCTCGATGGTATGACCCACAGAAGCACGGTAAGGAACACCTGCATAACGTCCAAAAAAACTGAGGTTATGGTCGGTAGAAACTGAGTTCCTATATACTTGATCCTGCCAATCTGTATTGGCTTCACCAACACGCGACAGAGCCAGTACATCCATTCCATGGTTGGCAACTCTATCGGCAACCAAAGCCCGGAACTCATCGCCATCAAACATGTCGTGGTATTTAACAAGCTGCCCTACAGACATATTACCATTATAGCTAATATTTAGGCCATCACGTGTACCTTTTTTGGTAGTAATAATAATTACACCATTAGATGCTCTTGAACCGTAGATAGCAGTAGCAGAGGCATCTTTAAGCACAGTCATCGACTCAATATCATTTGGGTTGATGGTAGACAATACGTTGGATAAACCAGCGATACCACCGCCATCAATAGGGAAACCATCAATTACAATAAGTGGGTCGTTTGAGGCGCGCAGAGAAGAACCTCCACGGATACGGATAGTTGATCCTGCACCCGGAGCACCACCTTGTGATGTAATTACAACACCAGGAATCTTACCAGTGATAAGACCTTGAGGTGACGAGATGGCACCTTTATTAAAATTATCGGCACCAATAACGTTAACAGCACCTGTGGCATCTGACTTACGAATCTGGCCGTAACCAATTACCACTACCTCATCAACACCAATCACACTGGATCGCATTGTAACGTTATAAACAGATACACCTGCTTCAATAACACGTTCTTCGGTGTTGTATCCTATAAATGAATATTGGAGTACTTCTCCAACATTTACTCTTAAATTATAGGTACCATCGGCACTGGTAATAATACCGCGTGCAGTTCCTTTGACAAATACAGTAACTCCAGGCAGGCTCATACCGTCACCGGCATCGGTAACACGGCCTGAGATGGTCACTTCCTGGGCGAATGCTCCAAATGGGATTAGCCATCCCAAAAGAAGTAACAGGACTTTCTGTTTGTGCAACATCTTCTTCATAAAACAAGATTTAGTTAATGTTTATTAAAATAAGAATGGTTCGAATTGAATCATCGCACGTTTGCGAATAAAACCTGTAACTGGGGATTAGGCAGGCTTCTGCCACTAAATAATATCAATCTGAAGCCATCTTGGTTGTGACAAATATAAAGCAAACCTCATAGGTTGTAAACAATATTTAACAGGGTTTCGCAATTTTTCGCACGCCGTTTTTCGCAAACGTTTGCGGTTACGTTTGCGGTTACGATTGCATTAAAATTAGTATGCTGTATAACATGTTTTGAACAAACACTGCGTTTCGTACGAAAAATTTATGGTCATCGAAAACAATAAATTTAACAACGCCAAAAACACGCATCTTTCTTATTTTTAATCAACTAAAACATCTTAACTTAAACTAAAAACTAATAAAATATCACAAAACCACACACAATTAAGATTTATTGCTTACAATTTTAAAGTTTTTCACTAATTTTAAATTCCAAGGGAAAATCAATCACTTCCGCAAATTGCAGACTGAAACCGTTGCACTGCGTATTGTCACCTTAACATACCCCAAAAAAGTGACCTTAAAATTGCGAACCAAGCATAAAAAGCACATTGAATGATGCCTATCCATAAATCCGGCATAAAAATCTGACAGATGAAACCAGCACACATAACCATAAAAGATATTGCACGCATACTAGGCGTATCTCCTTCTACAGTTTCTCGAGCGTTAAAAGATCATCCGGACATTAGCGAAGAGACGCGTAACCTCGTTAAATCCTTTGCCGAAAAGGTGAAGTACCGTCCCAACGCACTGGCTCTAAGCCTTCGGAAGCAAAAAACCAATACCCTGGGTCTCATCATTCCGGAAATTGTCCACCACTTTTTCTCCTCAGTAATTAGTGGCATGGAAGATCTTGCTTATGGCGAAGGCTACCACATGATGATATGCCAAAGCAATGAAAACTACTACAGAGAAGTGATAAACACGCAAGCCCTGCTCGATCACCGGGTAGATGGATTACTTGTTTCAGTAAGTAAAACCACCCGTGACTATAAACACCTACACAATGCCATTGAGAATGGCATCCCTATTGTATTCTTTGACCGTATTTGCAATGAAATAGACTCGGACAGAGTAATAACCGACGATTTTGAAGGTGCGCGAATCGCTACCACACACCTGATAGAGTGTGGTGCGCGCAAAATACTCCATTTATCGGCTCCCCGGCATCTGTTAATAGGACTAAGAAGATACGAAGGCTACTGTCAGGCCTTGAAAAATCACAATATAGATATAGATGAAAAATTGGTTTTAAAATGTGATACACGCGAAGAGGTCATGACCATGCGCCAGCATCTGTTGTCGCTGGCACCCGAAATTGACGGCATTTTTGCAGTAAATGACAGTACTGCCATTGCAGCCATGCAGGTACTACAGGAGAATGGCTACAAAATACCTGATGACATCAGCGTGGTAGGATTTGGCGATGGCCCCATTGCCACTATCACCTCTCCCCCACTATCCACAGTTGAGCAAAAAGGCTATGAAATAGGACGTGAAGCGGTACGTCTGCTCATCCAACGCCTGGAAAACCCAACAGTACAACTGGGCTTTCAGACAAAAATTGTAACGCCCACATTGAAAAAAAGACAATCGACACGGTAAGCAATCATCTTCCGAAAACGATTGCAGAAAAACAGCTAACTAATTTACTACCTGAACGAAACTTTTTTATCACACATCCGCAAACGTTTGCAATGGGCATTTAAACCATTTTCACAAATATAAGGCTCAATTAATTATCACTTAAATCCTTTACCTTGAAATTGTAATATAATATATTTGCATTGTAACAGGGGATTATTCGCTTACTTCTACTACTAATAACATGACGTCACGGATGCGTTCTGCATTTCGATTTCTGCACGTTCATTCTGTATCCATTTTCGGAAAATTCAACTACAACATCAAATTAAACAATGGTATTCATGCAGCTTGTGTGATGCATCATTAAGGTAAAAATTGTGGTTGCTAATGGGATATGGCAAAACAGAATAGCCAAAAAACCAGAGCATACTGCAAATTGTTTAGTGAAGAGATTTTTTGTGAAACAAACCAGGCGGCCAATATACCTTTGAAGGAATGGGAACAAATGACCGCTCACAATAACTATAAAATAATGAAACAACTACCTCGTCTATCCATTGCACAGATATGGAACATGAGCATCGGATTCTTGGGTATCCAGTTCGGATTTGCCCTTCAAAATGCAAATGCGAGCCGAATTCTCCAAAATTTTGGCGCCGATGTGGAGCACCTTTCATGGTTCTGGCTGGCAGCCCCCGTTACCGGGATGATTGTTCAGCCAATAGTGGGACATTATAGTGACCGCACATGGACACGCCTCGGACGGCGACGTCCCTATTTTCTTTTCGGAGCCATCTTTGCTGCACTGGCACTTATTTTCATGCCAAACTCGGGCTCTCTGGCAATGTTCATCCCGCCCATGTTTATTGGTGCCGGAATGTTAATGATTATGGATGCCTCATTTAATGTATCCATGGAACCATTCCGTGCGCTTGTGGCTGACAAACTGCCCAATGAGCAGCGCACCATGGGCTTCTCTGTTCAAACAACACTGATTGGGATTGGCGCAGTTGTAGGCTCATGGCTTACCTATGTGCTGGCAGAGTGGTTTGGTGTTTCTAAAGTAGCTGAAGATGGCGGTGTACCTGACAACGTCATATTCTCCTTTTATGTGGGAGCAGTGGTATTGCTTGCCGCAATCATCTGGACTGTGGTAAGCACAAAAGAGTACTCTCCCAAAGAGTTGAAAGATTTTGGCGTATCAACCGAAGAGGAGAACACCAATGAAAAAGATGCAGGTTTCATGCAAATTTTCAAGGATTTTGCTGCAATGCCAAAAACCATGAAACAATTGGGACTTGTTCAATTCTTCTCATGGCTCGCCCTTTTTGGTATGTGGGTATTTACTGTGCCTGCCATTGCCCAACACGTATATGGCACCAGCGACCCGCAATCGGCAGCCTATAACGATGCAGGCAACTGGGTTGGAATGCTGTTTGGTATTTACAATGGTGTAGCCGCAATATTTGCCATTTCACTTCCATTTATCGCAAATAAAATAGGTCGTAAGAGCACACATGCCATTTCGCTCACAATAGGGGCTCTGGGCTTGCTCTCCATCTATTTCATAAACGACCCTATGATGTTGATATTGCCAATGATTGCAATCGGCATCGCATGGGCCAGCATCCTTTCAATGCCATACGCCATACTAGCAGGCTCACTGCCGGCAGCCAAATATGGCATATACATGGGTCTGTTCAATTTCTTCATCACCATGCCTCAAATTGTGAATGGCATCTTTGGTGGCCCAATTATCAAAAGACTATTTGATTCTCAGGCCATCTATGCTCTGATAATTGCCGGAGTAAGCCTTTTGATTGCCGCAATTTCGGTCGCATTTGTGGAAGACAAACATAAATAACGGAAGGTGCACAACAGTAGATTCTTTTAATTGAATCGACTTTGCAATATCATATTTCTCAACCGGAAATTTATAATACAATAATTAAAATGATAAAAGCCTGTTTATTCGACCTCGACGGCGTAATTGTTGATACAGCCAAATACCATTACATAGCCTGGCGTGAGTTGGCCAAAGAGATGGGATTTGATTTTACCGAAAACGACAACGAACGTCTGAAAGGTGTAAGCCGCATGGCATCGTTGGATATTTTACTGGAGATTGGCGGCATCGAACTCAACCAGGAAGAAAAAGAGAAGCTGGCCACACGAAAGAACGAACACTACCTCTCCTTTATCCTGAAAATGGAACCGGATGAGATATTGCCGGGTGCAAGAGCGTTTTTGGAAACGTGTCGCGAAAATGGCATTGCCACCGCACTTGGCTCTGCCAGTAAAAATGCCATGACAATATTAAACCGATTGGAACTCACCCATTTGTTTGACGCCATTGTGGATGGCAACAAAACAGCCAAGGCAAAGCCCGATCCGGAGGTGTTTTTAAAAGGCGCAGAAGAACTTGGCGTTGAGGCCAGTCAATGTGTTGTTTTTGAGGATGCCGAAGCCGGTGTGGAAGCTGCCCTGGCAGCAGGGATGAAATGTGTGGGCATTGGCTCACCAGACATCTTGTCCAAAGCTGACATTGTTATCAGCGGACTGGACCAGATGGATATACAAAAACTGACTAACCTTATTTAACCTTACAAAGATGAGACAGTATCTGAAGCATGATGAGTGGAGAATCATCGAAGAAGGCTTTACCCCCGAATATCAGAAAGCATCTGAAAGTATTTTCAGCCTGGGCAACGGAAAAATGGGGCAGCGGGCCAATTTTGAAGAAAAATACAGCGGCCCTACCCTGCAAGGTAGTTATATAGCCGGCGTTTACTATCCCGACAAAACCCGCGTAGGCTGGTGGAAAAACGGCTATCCTGAATATTTTGCAAAGGTGCTTAATTCACCAAACTGGATTGGCATCAATGTAGAAGTGGAAGGCGAACAACTTGACCTTTTTAAGTGCAAAACCGAAAACTTTGTGCGTACACTTGACATGAAAAAAGGTTTGTTATCGCGCGCGTTTACGGCCACACTCGACAATGGAAAGCAAATTAAAGTGGAAGCACACCGTTTCCTGAGCATTACCGACGCCGAATGCGGGTTTATCCGCTACTCTGTTACTCCGGTAAACTTTTCTGGTTCAATAACTTTTGAACCGTATATTGACGGAGATGTGGAAAACGAAGACTCCAACTACGACGAAAAGTTCTGGAATATTCTTGAAACCGGAAGCAAATCGGGTGAAGCCTACCTGCTATCACAAACCAAGAAGCTCGATTTCAGAGTGGCATTTGCTATGAGCTGGGAGGTAAACAGTAAAAAAACAAATGTTTCGTCGATACACAACAGCGTTTGGGCGGGCAACCGCATCAAGGTGAGTGCCGAGAAAGGTGAAACCATTGTTTTTGACAAATTTGTGGGCGTAACCAGCACACTCAATCATACGGCGCAACAACTGGTGAGTGTAGCCCAACAACGTGCCATACAAGCCAAAACAGCAGGGTTTGATAAAATGCTGAAAGCACACGTGGCACATTGGGACACCATTTGGGAGCACAGCGACATTAAAATTGAAGGAGATGTGGCAGCCCAACAAGCCATCCGTTTTAACATTTACCAACTCAACCAAACCTATACAGGTGAAGATGAGAGACTAAATGTGGGACCCAAAGGTTTCACCGGCGAAAAGTATGGAGGCACAACCTACTGGGATACAGAAGCTTATTGCATTCCATTCTTTTTAGCAACCGCACCACAGCACGTAACACGTAACTTACTGGTTTACCGATACAAACATCTTCAAAAAGCCATCGAGAATGCGGCAAAACTTGGTTTCACCAACGGTGCAGCACTTTACCCAATGGTAACCATCAACGGGGAAGAGTGTCACAACGAGTGGGAAATCACCTTTGAGGAGATTCACCGCAACGGAGCCATTGCATTTGCCATTCACAACTACATTCGCCATACAGGTGACGAAAAATACCTGGAAGAATATGGTTTGGAGGTGTTGATTGGTATCGCCAGATTTTGGGCACAACGTGCCACCTGGTCGGGTGAGAAAAAGCACTACGTGATTTTGGGCGTTACCGGCCCCAACGAGTACGAAAACAACATCAACAACAACTGGTACACCAATAAAATGGCCGTTTGGTGTATGCGCTATGCGGCCGAGGCAGTAGAGAAGGTGCAAAAGATGAATGCGACCAGATACAATGAGATTCTGGAAAAAACTGCACTAAAAGATGTTGTTGAGCCTGCCAAATGGGTTGAAATAGCAGACAAAATGTGGTTCCCGTACAACGAAGAACTGAAAGTTTTTATGCAACAGGACGGCTTTATGGACAAGGAACAGCTTATGGCTGCCGACCTTGACCCAACCATCCGCCCACTTAACCAGAACTGGTCATGGGATCGCATCCTTCGCTCCTGTTTCATCAAACAAGCTGATACGCTCCAAGGAATTTATGTATTTGAAGAGGAGTTTGACACTGAAACCATCCGCCGCAATTTCGACTTTTACGAGCCAAGAACGGTGCATGAGTCGTCACTCTCACCCTGCGTGCACACCGTGCTGGCAGCGCGCATCGGCAATCTGAAAAAAGCTTACGAGATGTATTTGCGCACCAGCCGATTGGATTTGGACGACTACAACAACGAGGTGCACGAAGGCCTGCATATCACCAGTATGGCCGGCACCTGGATGTCGATTGTAGAAGGTTTTGGCGGCAAACGTGTGAACGATGGTAACTTGCGCTTCAACCCCATCATTCCCAAAGAGTGGACTTCCTATGCATTCAGGGTGGTGTATCGTGGCGACTATCTGGAAATAAAAGTCTCGCAAAAAGAGGTGGAAATTATCTCACACGCCAGCAAAAATGTATCATTGCTTGTGTACAACGAAAAAATAGAGGTGAAACCAAATGCTTCAATTAAAGTGGCATTAAAACCCGAATTCTATGCTTAGAAACAAGAAAGTGACATCAATGTTGCTCATTGCACTGATGGTTATGGGCAACGTTTTTGCCGCCATGGCAAGAACAACGGAGAGAATTGAACCCTCATCGTGGTGGATTGGCTTTAAAGAGCCAACCGTGCAACTGATGGCGTATGGCAAAGACATTGCCACCCTGCGTCCTGAAGTAAATTATCCAGGCGTAACCATCGAGCGCATCATTGCGGTGGAAAACCCAAACTATCTGTTCATCGACCTGAGAATCGAAAAAAATGCAAAACCGGGTAACGTACAGATTCAGTTTAAGCAAGGCAACCGGGTACGTACTACCCGCACGCTTGAATTGCTCGAACGTGAGAAAGGCTCTGCCGAGCGCGAAGGCTTCAACCAAAGCGATGCCATCTACCTCATCATGCCCGACCGGTTTGCAAATGCCAACCCCGACAACGACATGATTCCAGGCATGCTTGAAAAACCCAATCGTGCTGAACCTTACGGCCGTCACGGTGGCGACCTGAAGGGAATTCATGAGAATCTGGATTTCATTAAAAACATGGGCTTTACAGCCATCTGGCTAAACCCGGTTCAGGAGAACGACCAGCCACAGGCTTCGTATCATGGCTATGCCATCACCGATTACTATAAAATCGACAGACGTCTGGGCTCAAACGAAGAGTATAAAAAGCTGGTGGACGCCTGCCGCGCACGTGGCATCAAAATGATTATGGACATGGTGTTTAACCACTGCGGCAGCAAGCACTGGTGGATGAACGACCTGCCCACGGCCGATTGGGTGCATCAATATCCCGAATTTACTCGTTCTAACTACCGTTTGAGTACCGTTTCTGACCCTTATGCCTCAAAGGCAGATCTCGACCTGACAGTGCGTGGTTGGTTTGACACCACCATGCCGGATATGAACCTGAAAAACGAACTTGTTGCGAACTACCTGATTCAAAACAGCATCTGGTGGATTGAATATGCAGGTTTACAGGGCATACGCATGGATACGTACCCCTATCCCGATAAAGACGCCATGGCTACCTGGATGAAGCGAATCAAAAAGGAGTATCCGGATTTTACCGTTGTGGGCGAGTCGTGGATTTCAAATCCAGCCAAACTGGTTTACTGGCAAAAGGATTTCCCCAATCAGGACGGATACAACTCCTACATGAAAAACCTGATGGACTTTCCGATGGCCGAAGCCCTTGGTCGCGCCTTTAACGAAGGTGAAGGCTGGGACAGCGGACTGCAACGCCTATATGATGTGCTGGCCGACGACCATCTGTACCGTTATCCGTTCCATCTGGTGGTATTTGCCGAAAACCACGACCTTGGCCGCATGATGCACTTTTATGATGGCGACATCAATAAAATGAAAATGGCCATTGCATTTATTGGCACTGTGCGCGGCATTCCGCAATGGTATTATGGCAGCGAAATTCTTATGGGTGGCGACGGTGGCCGCAGTCACGCAGCCATTCGTCAGAACTATCCGGGTGGATGGCCCGGTGACGAGGTAAATGCTTTTACCCGCGAAGGACGCACCGCCGAGCAAAATGATGTGTTTGACTATCTGACCAAAGTGCTGAACTACCGCAAAACCAGCGAAGTGCTGCATCATGGTAATACTCTGCACTTCATCCCTCAAAACGAAGTATATGTGTACTTCCGCTATTTTGAAGATGAAGCTGTAATGGTGATGTTGAATAACAATCCGGACAATAACACCACTTTGGAGATGTCGCGCTTCAACGAAATTTTGAAGCACTACTCGCGTGGCAAAGAAGTGGTAACCGGAAAACAGTACGACAAGCTCGACAAAATTACCGTACCTGCCAAGTCGGCTCTGATTATTGAACTAAGGTAGTCTTTGTTAGATGTTTAGATGTAAGATAGATAGATGTAAGATGGATAGATAAGGTACGGTAGTAAGCTAGATGTTAAGCAGCATTATGGTTTTATCTATCAATCGAAGAATCTAGCATCATCTGACTCGATAAAAAAACTCTTTTAAAACCTTTAGAAATCCCCAGTTTTTACCAGGTTTTAATCTCTTTCAGTTAAAAATCCCAATCAGCGGTGCTTCATACCGAACACCGCTGATTTTATCATGTCACAAAATCACAAAACATAAACGAATGAAGAAACAACTATTTGTAACTGCCTTGCTGGCGCTGGCATTTATTGCCTGCCAGACCGGCAGCCGCCAACCGGTTCAAACCGAAGGTGCCAACATAAGCATGGCCCCGGTGCCGACATGGAGCCACGACGCGGTTATTTATGAAGTAAACGTTCGCCAGTTCACACCGGAAGGAACATTTGAGGCTTTTGCAACCCATTTGCCCCGGTTAAAAGAGCTTGGCGTTGACATCCTCTGGTTCATGCCCATCCATCCCATTGGCGAAAAAGAGCGCAAAGGAACACTGGGTTCATACTATTCCATCAAGGACTATAAAGGCGTGAACCCCGAATTTGGAACATTCGAAGATTTTAAAGCCATTGTTGACAAAGCCCATGAACTGGGCATGAAGGTTTTCCTTGACTGGGTGGCAAACCACACAGCATGGGACCATCCCTGGATTGAGCAACATCCCGAATGGTACGACCGTGACTCCATTGGTAACATGTTTGCACCGTTCGACTGGAGCGACGTGGCCCAATTGGACTATGAAAACCACGAGATGCGTGCTGCCATGATTGATGCACTGGAATTTTGGGTACGCGATGCCAACATCGATGGATATCGTTGTGATGTGGCAGGTCTGGTTCCTTTTGACTTCTGGGAAGATGCCCGCAAAGCGCTGGACGCCATCAAACCGGTCTACATGCTTGCCGAAGACGAGTCGGAACTGGTGCTGCTCAACAATGCTTTCAACTCCAACTACGGCTGGTCGTTTCACCACATCATGAATGCCATCGCAAAAGGTGAGCAAAATGCCACCCACGCAGCAGAATACTTTACCAACCTCTACAACACCTATCCGCAGGGTGCCTACCCTATGCAGTTCATCACCAACCATGACGAGAACAGCTGGGCAGCTACCGAGTTCGAAAGAATGGGCGATGCAGTTAAAACTTTTGCTGCACTCACGTTTGTAGTGGAAGGTATGCCTTTAATCTATACCGGCCAGGAAGTTGGCATGGAAAAGATGCTCGAGTTTTTTGAAAAGGATGAAGTGAGCTGGGAAGACCCACGCGGCATGACCCCGTTTTACCAATCGCTTAACAGACTGAAAAAGAACAATACAGCATTGTGGAACGGCAATGCCGGTGGTAAAATGGAACTTATTGAAACAGATACCCCTGAAAAAGTGCTATTGTTTACGCGGCATCAAAACCAAAACAGTGTTATCGCACTTTTCAACCTATCGGCCGAAACCGTATCTGTTACTGCCCAAACAGGTTATGAAGGTTCATTTGCCGACTATTTCACAGGTGCAGAAGTTTCAATGCCATTTTCAGGACTTGAGCTTGCGCCATGGAGCTATAAAGTAATAGCCATCAACGAGTAACCATTCCTTCAAATGGTCGCGAAGGCTGCTCTGCCAATTGGTAGGGTGGCCTTTTTTGATTTTAACAGACTGTTATACTGCCGTTGTAACACATCAACTGCCTGAATATCTGCACACTGTGCGTTATGAAAAAAATCCCTATCTTTGAATCCCCTTCAGTAACCGGAATGCAACTTTGTTGTTTAGCATTTAGATGTCAGATTTTGATTCCAGTTTGAACTCAAAAGTTACTCTATACATCTAACATCAAGCCTAAGTTTTTAACATTTGCCATTCCCGGATAAACCTTTGTTCGTCGAACAAATCCAATCGGAAATCTGTCTATTAATAATCAGAAATCATAAAAACAGAGACAATGCAACAAAACAAAGGGATTCTTTTTAAGCATTTTTCGATGCTCGTGCTGTTGGCCGTGGTGGGTTGCTCCGCACCGGGAGTGAAAATTGAACCAATGGGTGAAAAACTTATTTCGGACATAGAAACATTGGCTTCGGATGAGTTTGAAGGTCGCGCACCGGCCTCTCCGGGAGGCATGAAAGCAGTTGAATTTATCAAATCAAGATTCATTGAAGCCGGCCTGAAACCGGCCAATAACGGCTCCTACCTTCAGGCGGTTCCGCTGGTGGAGGTCACAGGTTATGACATTTCACCGCTGACCATTTCGGGCAATGGGCAACAGTTCCAACTGAGCTATCTGGACGAGATGGTGGTGGGCAGCTATCGTATGCAAGAGAGCCTGTCGCTAAACAACAGCGAACTGGTTTTTGCAGGATATGGCATTGTGGCACCGGAATATGGCTGGAATGACTACGAAGGCCTCGATGTGCAAGGCAAAACAGTGGTTGTGATGGTTAACGACCCCGGCTTTGAAAACCCCGACGAGGAACTTTTCACGGGACGCGCCATGACCTATTATGGCCGTTGGACCTATAAATTTGAAGAAGCGGCTCGCCAGGGTGCTGCCGGTGCATTAATCATTCACCAAACCGAACCGGCCAGCTATGGCTGGAACGTGGTGCGCAACTCCTGGTCGGGCACACAGTATGGTGTGGTTTCCAATGGCGCCAACGAAAGATTGATGGTTGAAGGATGGCTGCATCTGGATGCCGCACAAAAGGTGTTTGAAGCAGCAGGCGTTGATTTTGAGCAGGCGCTTCAAAGGGCAGGAAACAAAGGCTTTGAACCCGTACATTTGGGACTGAATGCCTCCGTTTCGTTTAAAAACGAGTTTAAACATGCCGAATGTTACAATGTAATCGGGTACATTGAAGGCAGTAAATATCCTGACGAGACCTTTGTTTACATGGGACACTGGGACCATTTGGGAAAACTTGAAACCGAAGAAGGCGTTCAGATATACAACGGCGCGGTGGACAATGCCACTGGTGTTGCGGGTCTTATTGCCATTGCCGAGCAGTTCAAAAAAAGCGGTAAAACGCCGGAGCGCTCAGTGGTTTTCATGGCTGTTACTGCCGAAGAATCGGGCTTACTGGGGTCAAAATTCTATGCCGAAAACCCGATTTTTGCCGTGGAGACAACTGTGGGCGGTATCAACATGGACGCCTTAAACGTTTATGGTGCTACCAATGACATTGTGACGGTAGGTTACGGATTTTCTGAATTGGACAGCTATCTGAAACGCCATGCAGCAGCTCAGGGACGCATCGTTAAGCCAAATCCATATCCGGAACGCGGCTACTACTATCGCTCCGACCATTTCAACCTAGCCAAACAGGGCGTACCCATGATTTATGCCAAAGGCGGCTCTGACTATATTGGACAGGATGAGGCCTATCAAAAGATGGTACGTAACGACTACGCCCAGCGCTACCACCAGCCCACCGATGTGGTGCACGACCTATGGACGTATGAAGGCATCTGGCAGGATTTGTGGCTCTTCTACAACATCGGCAGTGAGTTGGCCAATAGCAATGAATTCCCCAACTGGTCGGCCGACAGCGAGTTCAGAGCCAAACGAGACTCTACCGAAGAGAAGCGCAGAAACTCCAGATAGATATTTGGAATCTTAGTTATCAAAAAAAGCATCGGCATTTGAAGTGTTAAACCTCAAAACCGATGCTTTTAAACAAACAGAAAAGTATCAAAAATCGACACGCCCCTGGGTCGAAACCCGGAACAGGGCATGGCGTCTTTTACATTAATTACTCTCGATAACCTGTCCCTCTTCTGTGTAGAGTGACACCGGACCATCCAGCAATACTGCTATCACAGTCATTTTTGGGTCCAGCACCGAATCGGGCACATCCACGTAGGCAATTCCCGGTACATGACTCCAATAAAGTTTTCCGATAATTTGGTGCGACAATTTGGTGCCGTTTCCTACCACCCAAATGCGGTTAATATTATTCTTCAGCCCTTTGATGGCCAGAGGTCCATTGGGTTTTCCATCCACAAGCAGATAAAGAATGGTCTTATCGGCCGACAAGAGTGAAGCACCGGCATAATGTGCTGAGGCAATGCCATCACCGGCCACATCAATCACCGGAGCGTGTTTCTCATACCAGCGCGCATCCTTGCTCATCTCTTCCACAACTTTTAGAGAGTGCGACACAGCAACCTCTCCCAACTCCAAAGGCTTGCTTAAATCAAGCGCAATAACTGTAACCATTGGGTCTATAACCGACTTAGGCACTTCTATCGTCAAATCACCGGATTTCCGGTCGGTTTTGTAAGTTAGTTTGGTATCGCACCCTACCACGCGTGCGCCCTTCACTTTTGAGCGAACACCACGGATTGTCAACGGGTGATTTGGTGCATGGTCGATGTACAGAAAAAGCGTTTTCTGGTCCTTGCTCACAGCCGACAATCCCGGAAAATGGCCTTCGGGCATTCCAGCGCGCGTGCCATAGATAGCCTCTGAGTGCTTCCCGGTCCAGCGGGCAAACTCCTTGAGTATAGCCAACTGCTCTTCAGGAATGGAGCCATCCTCTTTTGGTCCAATGTCCAAAAGCAAATTACCACCTTTACTGATGACATCCGCAAAGGTCCAAATCAGTTGAAAAGGCGTTTTATAGTTGTGGTCGTTGTGCTGGTAACCCCACGAATCGTTCATGGTGAGGCATAGCTCCCAGTAAGGATTCTCAGGAGAGACAACCGGCACACCCTGTTCAGGCGTTTCATAGTCGCCATATCCTTTCAGACGGCTGTTGATGATTACATTCTTGTTGTAACCCACCAACTTTTCGCGAAGTTGAGCCGCGCGCCACTCATCTGCCGAGTGCTCCCAGTCGCCATCAAACCAATAGAGGTCCGGATTGTATCTTGCCGATAATTCCCCCATCTGACCAAAGTAAAAGTCTACAAACCTACCCCAGCGTGCCGGGTCATTGGTGTACCGTACTTTTTCGCGCGTAAAAGCCGGATAATCAGGGTAAGACCAATCTATCAGCGAATAATAGAAACCCACTTTCAGCCCCTTATCGCGCATGCTGCCTACAAACGGCGCCAGCAAATCGCGCCCGGCAGGCGTGTGATCCACCACATTGTAATGGTCAAAATCACCTTTCCAAAGTGCCACCCCATCGTGATGTTTGGTGGTAATCACAGCATAACGCGCCCCTGCTTCACTAAAAAGTCTGGCCCACTCATCGGTATTGTACTGCGAAGCTGTGAAGCCATCCAACTGTTTCATGTAGTCCTTGTGCGAGATATAGCCGTTAAAAAACGACCATGATTCGTCAATGCCATCCACGGCATAAATGCCATAATGAATAAAAATACCCAATTTGGCATCTTTAAACCACTCCATGCGGCGGGCTTTCTCTGCTTCCGACTCCCCCGCAGCTACGGAGAAAAAAGCCATCATCAAAATAGCCGCCGATAAAAACAAATGCTTCATCATAACCAATTATTTATATTCTGTTTCATAAACACAATCTCCATCACCTAATTTCCAACACCCGCACTCCAGGTGCGTCCTTCCGCGTTAATAAACCATCTTCTGTCGCTTCCGGGTCTGTAAGCCATAATCTCGTAGGTGTGCCATCCGGTGCGCAATTCGGGCATAAACTGAAGTCCCTCCACATTAAAACCCACCTCAGCCAGTTCTTGTATGTCTGATGCATAGCGATGGTGCATGGCCCTGAAGCGCCGCATGGCGTAATATACATTCCGTAACTCCCACTTTACACGTTCATCGGGGCATATTTCGAAAGTTTCAGTGCCGCTACCTGCTGCTTTGCCCGAAAAAAATACAAAACCCCACATTTCGGGCCGGTGCATGTCTATGGCGCCTTGTGGCGACCACACCCAGTTCTCCTCGGGTCTTAGTCTGCCCGTTTCGGCAACAATCTGTCGCTGATACTCGCCATCAACCACATCCGTATGCCACTGCACACGGCTAAAATTCACACGCCAATTGCTTCCCGGCGCAGGCATCTGCCCCCGGCTGAATTCCCACATAGCCTTTAGCGGGATGGCAATCTCTACAAACCAGCGTCTGTCCACGTCATTCGCATTGTTCAGTGTGCCATCAATGTGTACGGCTGTTTTCAGACCGTTTATATCCCAATTATTCACTGGCGGTCCCCCATCTCTGTATGGCCGCACCAGCAAAAGGTCCCAAACCGTATTCAAGGCATTAATTTCCAATTCATAATAACCGTGGGTATCGCCATTGGGGTCAATAAACACCTCAAAATCGTTGTCATGAAATATCACCGCATCGCGCTGCGTAATTTTCGCCCAAATATGCGGCTCTTCCATCTCGGCAGCCACATAAAAGTAGTCATCGTCCCACAACATTTTGGCCCGCGTGCTAAATGGCGGATTGGGTCTCACATCGCCCTCTATGTCAATAAAATCTTGGGTCCACGGCACATTTTTCCAATCGGCCTCATTGGGCAACCCATCAATTGTGATAGGTCCGGTGGCGCGGTAACACGTATATGTTCGCGGACTAAAATCCACTCCCGAACCATCCTTCCAATAACGATTTCCATTGTCACCAAAAGCTGAAATCACCACTCCCGCAAAAAACAATATTAACCCGATTTTCATCATACATTAAAAGTTTGCCACAGCGCAATATCTAAATTTTCATAGAATAAAACAAACTTTTATAAATTTTTCTAAAAAGATAGATACAAAAAATAACATTTGGGCGTGCCCCGCCTGGGGGCGGGTCGGGCTTTCCGCTACAAGTCCTCGCTCGTCCCTCACTGCGGTCTTTTCGCTTCAATCCCTCACGCAGCATCAAGCAACAAAACCGCAGAGAAGCCGTCATCAACTGGCCTCCCTGCGGTTTTCAACAAACAAATAAACAGATTCGAAATACTATTCCACTTTGCTTTTGCCATCCATAATGTGCTGCACCAGGCTGTTGATATACACCTCAATGTTATCGTACCCCGTGCTCAAATCACGACCGTTGGCCTCATTTTTTGAAGGGTCCAAACCTTTTTCAACTTTCCAGTTGTCTGGCATTCCATCTCCCGAAGTATCAACAGGCGCTGCTATTGAGTTCAACACAGGCCACCCGCCCACATCGTGATGACTATCGATGATGCCATGGGTGCTACCTCTGGAACCCTGATGCGTATAAGTTCCGTTTTTAACCTCTTCAATCACACGCGCATCCACCGCATCGCGCACAAGCGAAGCCCCACCATATTGCACTATCAGGTCAAACGCCGCCTGCGGTGTATGCGTAGTCACATTGTTGTTGATGGGATGTGGCTCAACCATGCGCATGGCGGCTTTGTCCGCTTCGGAAACCGTTCCGTAGCTGTGGTGAAACTGGTTGTAAACCCCAAAAGTCCAATTGTCATTGGTAGCGCGTGTGCTGCCTTCCACAAAATTTCCATCAATAAAAAACTTACCCCAAATGTTATAGGTGGCACGGTTGGCATCACGCGTGTATTTGTCGATGGACATGATGCGCTCCCGGTGTCGCGAAGCCGGTCCCGGCTTATAATAGTTATTCACAATGTTGATGTTGCCCCCTTCGGCACCATACGCATTGTTGTTGCCCCAATTGTAAAGCACATTGTTGCGAAAATCCACCAGATTTGTAAGCGCGTAGGCATCGCCCTCGGCTTCACCAAATCGCGGCACGCGGCTGTCGTGGTGTGCCAGGAGGTTATGATGAAACGAAGCACGGCGGCCGCCCCAGATGGCTCCATAGCCGTGCGCACCTTTGTCGTGTGCCGAATTGCGCAAACTCTCCGAAATGATGCACCATTGCAGCGTAAAATCATCGTTCTGGTAAAAAGAGACGCACTCATCGGTGCTCCAGCTCATGGAACAGTGGTCGATGATGATATTTTTACGAAACCTGCCGCCTACAGCATCTGCTTCCACCCCGGCATCATCACCCAAACGAAAACGCAAAAAGCGAATGATGACATTGTCGGCATCTACATACACCTCGTTGTTAGCCAAGGTGATGCCATCTCCGGGCGCTGTTTGTCCGGCAATGGTTAAATCGCCATGGCGAATGGTCAGGCGCGTGAGCAACTGAATGGTACCCGACACCTCAAACACAATGATGCGCGGACCTGATTGCTGCACGGCTGCCCTAAAGCTGCCGGGGCCAAAATCATTGAGGTTGGTAACTTTCAGAACCCGTCCGCCCCGTCCGCCTGTAGTATATTTACCAAAACCTTCGGCACCGGGAAAAGCAAAGGCCTCCTCTTCAACCGGCTCGGGTCTGATGATGGGTTCCTCTACCTCATCATCCGGAATGGGCTCAATATCCACCTGCGATTCACTTTTTGTGCATGAGAGCATCATAAAAGCAATTACAATCAGAGAATTGATTACCATTTTATTATGAATCATAGACTTGGAATTTGTTAAACATCAGGTGCGCAATATGTAACTGCACACCTGATGTTTAAATTTTAAAAGTTATCTCCAACGCGGGTCACCCGATGTGGTGCGGCCAGGAAATGCCACATCCACAATGGTGAAATTGCCATTGGCCGGGTCGGCAAACACTTGAGCGGAACTTCTGATGTATGGTGCAATGGCACCAAAGGCGTACGCCTCATTCATTATAAAATCGCTAAGCGCATAACTGCCGAGTACACTCAAGGTACCATCCACATAAGGATTCACCGAACGGGCACTTTCATCCTCCTTATAATCGCCCACATAGTAGAACTTACCAAATATGGTGTTGCGAACAACCAATTGGTTGGGAATATTTGCGGCATTGTTGTCAAGGTTAAACAAATAACGCGCATGACGAATGGCATTGTAGAATGTGCAATTCTCAATCACATAAGAACTTCCGGGATTGTAAATGCCAACTACGTCGCCATTCACACCGCTGATGGTAGAATTGCTGATTACCACACTCTCCATGCGGAACGGCGCGTTACGAGTAGCACCATTCACCACACCAAAATCGCCAATATTGGCCACAATTGAATTGTTAATCTGCACCAATTGAACCTGAGTTGCATTGGCAGTATTCTGCATCCTGATTAGCCCACGGAACGTGTGTGCATAGCAGTTGTCGATGATTATCGTGTGCAGATTGGTCGTCTTGTTCTCATTCAGCAGATAATCAGCAGTGTTGCTCTTACCATGAATCTCCACATTGCGGATAATGAGGCTTTCGTTGTTGGCATGAAGTGTCATCGAAGTGGTTTCGATACGTGGCTTAACACCAGCCGGGTTACCCATTATCACCAGATTGCGGATGGCCGAACTGATTGTTGGTCGTTCAATGGCATAACTTGCACCGGCTTCGAGCACCAGAATCAGGTCGCTGCTGGCAGAAGTCATCAGTATATCACGCAAGTCATCGGTAGCCGAAATAAACTGATAGCCTTCGGGGTAAGCTCCAAAGGTGGTGTACATGTAACGTCCACGGCGGTTCTCGTCGCGGTAAATACCCACCACATAATAGGTATCAGGCTTTAGGTTATCAACTTTCTTGTAACCAGACTCTTTCTCGGCATCCGTCAGTTCAATGATAACCACATCATCACCCTGAGCCTGGAGTTGCAAATGTGTCACATTGCTGCCCGGAATCCAGTTCAATTCAAGATAGTTCGCGTTGGCTGCATCGCTGAAGCCGGGAATTACCTCTTCAAAAATCTGTTCTCCAAGCGTTACAAAAGTGAGCACATGATACTCCGACTCAGGGATCCCTTTACCACTAAGAGATTTGATGCGGGCCGAATAGCGCGTGTCGCTATACAGGTCCAACAGCGTAATAGAGTCACGGTCGGCTGCCAGTTCATAACTTACAGGATTAATAAACTCTAAGCTATCGCGTGACAGCTCCAGAATATAGTTTTCAGCCCCCCGTACTTTTTCCCACTCAAGGCGTACCGAAGTGGCCCTGATGGCTTCTGCACTGAACATTGGCGGCCTGAACATTCTTGAATAACTATCATCCACAGGGAAATCATAATCTTTACAGGATGAAAACCCCATAAGGATTACACCGGCAAACAGTGCTCCCTGAAATAACTTTATCAGACTATTATATTTCATAATACGTTTCATTTTTGATGGTTAAAAACCGAGGTGCTGTTGAATTTTACCCTGCGACTCACTGATAACGTTGAGCGGAATCGGGTACAGGTGACGGTTATACACGCCGGCATTGTTGTTTATCAACCCGGAACTGAATACCGACACACGCTCCATCCATGACTCCTTATTGGCATCGCTGGCATCAAACCAGTTTACCGATGAATATATCTCCTGAAGCGCTTCATCCAGAGAAATACCCATGTTGTCATAGAAGTTAATGGAAGCACGGTCGATGTTCTCGTTGTTATCCTCAAACTTATAAAAGATACGCTGCGGTAACTCGCCATGCAGGGGATGTTGTCTCAAAACAAACATTTGTGCCAGTGTTTCACGCTGCTCTTGTATTTTATCAACCAACAGATTCCATCTAATGAGGTCATACTTGCGGATGGCTTCTCCGCCAAACTCAAACATACGCTCGTCCACAATGGCATTGAAGAAAGCGGTTTCGCTGTTGAGAGACGCCACGTAGGCATCCACTTTGGCGGCCTGGTTGGCGGCAGAAAAAGCTCTGCGGCGCACCTGAGCCAAAGCATCTTTGGCTTCAGCAGTAGGGCCGCCATTCAAGGCGTTTTCAGTTTCGGCAAACATCAGCAGCACATCGGAATAACGCATCATTGCCCAGTTGATGCCATACCCCCGCTTGTTGCTGGCTGCAAGGTTTCCGGAGAGCCATTGGTCATTCATCCAGCGTTGGTCCCATTTCTGGAAGTTAAACGAGAGTGGGTTGCCCTGAAAAAACTCTTGCGGCACGGCACCATTGCCATAGGTATAGTAGGCCACTGTGATATCACGACGTACATCCTCCCTATCAAAAGCATAAAAGTAATACGCGCTGGTGTTTACCACGTTGGTGTTATTTCCATATCCATATTTTGGATTGTTATTGAAACGGATACCAATGGAATAGCCCATTTCACCATGCTGACCAAGACCAAAAGCCACTTCAAACAGATTCTCATTGAATGCTGCATCAAGCTGCAAAGCATTCAGATTTCGCCACACACTTGCATAGGAAGGATTGAGGCGATGAATACCTACTTCGATGATTTCACGGGTCTGCTCATTGGCAATCTCATAATAATGTCTCCAGTTGTCACCACGCTCGGTTGGAAATCCATCTTTGTTACGGATGGAATAGCCACCACGATAAAGCGCCGCACGGGCTGCCAGACCTTTGGCAAATCCTTTGGTGATGCGCTCAGAGGTATAACCAGACTGGTTTACCCATGGCAGATACTCAGCGGCTTCGAGCAAATCCTCGATGATGGCATCGTAAATCACATCTCTATCGGTAACAGGCAGATAGATATTTGAACCATCGGCTTTGGTCGACTCCTGCTTGAAAGGCACATCGCCAAAATGCTTAACAAGCTCAAAATAGGCAAGTGCTCTTAACGAAAGTGCCTCTCCAAGGTAGGCAGCCATCCGGTTGCGTGTGTCACGGTCGTTGCTGCTGAGCAGAGGACTTTCACGAATGCCTTCTATGGCAAGGTTGCTGCGCTCCACCATACGATAAAGCCACGTCCAGGTGTTGTTGAAATGACCATTTTCCGGTCTTCCAAAATAGTTGGAGTAACCACGGTTACCCGCATCGTTATAACTTGCTGCATCGGCTCCAACAAACTCTATGTCGGAGTTGGTAGCAAAGTTCAGCGGCAAACGGGCCGAGTAGGTATGATCTTCAGTCATGATGTTGTAGATTCCGACGATGGCATACTCGGTATAAGCCACTGTTGAGAACACCACATCATGTGTAAATTCTGAGGGTGAAGCCGTGTCGAGAAAGTCATCACAAGACATCCAGCTAAAACTCAGTGCAAATAGTAATATATATGCTAATCTTTTCATAATCAACTGCTTTTTAGAACGTTATATTTACCCCGCCAAGTATTGAGAAACTCTTGGGATAGGCAGAATAATCCACTCCGGGAGTCATTGGTATGGCACGTCTTGTATCCACTTCCGGATCGAAACCGGTATAATTGGTGAATGTGTGAAGGTTGTATCCACTTACATAAAACCTCAGCGTTTCGATATTTACCATCGAACTGATTGTTTTAGGCAGCGTATAACCTAGCGTGACAGTGTTAATTCGCAGGAATGATCCATCTTCAATAGCCCAAGAGTGAAGCGGCGTGGTGGTCATAATCGGATGCCAGATGGATGCATTGCCGTTTAGCTCCTGAAGTCGTTGCGGATTGGCGTTGGCACCGTAATAGATATTGTGGCCATTTGCAGGGTCAATTGTCAGGAAGCGCTGATCCATACTCATGAAATCCTGAATGTTCTGATATCGCCGCGTAAGCAGGAATGAGGAGAAGTCTATTTTGTTGGCATTGTACACATCGTTGCCGTATGACCAGTTCATAAACACCGAAAAGTCAAAACTCTTGTAACGTCCGGTGATGTTGAAACCTCCTGTGTGCAATGGGTTGGCATTCCCAATTATCTGACGGTCATGGGCATCAATAACGCCATCGGGCTCGCCATCCGGTCCACTTACATCCTTAAATTTCAAAGCGCCAGGGCCAAAATGCCGGCCTGCAGATGTCAGTGAAGCGTTGCCTGGCACACCATCTTTAAGCACCCATCCGCTCTGGTTGGTAGGATTTCCGTTTGCATCATGTACCCACACAAAATCAAAATCATCAAAAGAATACATCCCATCGGTCACATAACCATACATCTGACCCACGGGGCGTCCTTCCTGAATGATATAGTCCTCCTGTGGCTGAGCCGTGCCGTTCCAACCTGAACTGTAGAGTTTGAAATTTTCGTCACCATTACGGAATTTATCCACATTGTTGCGGTTAAACCCAATATTGAAACTTGCCGATAAAGAGAAGTCGCGTCGCTGAATGAGATGTCCGTCGAGACTCAGTTCTACACCTTTGTTGGATGTCTGCCCCACGTTCTGAAACTGCGTATTGTATCCCGATGCAGTGGCAAGGGGCGCCTCCACAAGTAAATCTTTGGTCGTGTTCCAATACACATCCACCATACCTGAGAGGCGGTTGTTGAAGAAACCAAAATCAAGACCTGCATTGCGCGTATAGGTGGTTTCCCATTTCAAATCGGGATTGTGAAGCGATGAACCCGGAACCAGATAAGAGTCTGGCGTTTCGTTGGAATAGTAAATTTTGCCACCGGTGGTGCGATAAGACATTTTCCAGAGACCATCACTGATACGGTTGTTACCTGCAGTACCGTAACTCACACGCAACTTAAGGTTAGATAACCAGTAAGCCTGGTTCTCAAGAAAATTCTCCTCAGACAAACGCCATGCAAAAGCAGCCGATGGGAAATATCCCCACTGATTGCCCTGCGCAAACTTGCTGGAACCATCGGCCCGGAAAGTAAGATTCAGCATGTACTTGTCATACAGACTGTAGTTGGCTCGGCCAAAAAATGAGGCCATGTTATTTTGCTCACTAATGCGCGACTGAATGGGCTGCGGCGTTCCGAGGTTGAACATGGCAAGTACATCGGCAGGCGTCATGTCAGATGGAAAATACTCTGCATAGGCAGTCAACGTGGTGTTTTCAGCCGATGTAACTTCCTGTCCAATCAGCAGATTTACAGTATGACCCGGCAACCAGTTGCGCTTGTTCAAGCTTAAAGTATTGGCATTTCTCCATGAGTAGCCATCGCGTGTGAAGATTTGTGCCACAGGCTGTCCGCCGCGATTCTTTGATTGTGAAGTAGAAGGACCCCAAACCTGGTCAGTCCTATCCTGGCGGAACTCATATCCCCACTCACTGCGAAACGACAAATCCTTCACAATTTCCCAGTTGAGAGCCGCACCAAAATTGTTGGCAAAACGTTTTTGGCGTCTGTAATCGTCCAGTGTTGATTGAACAGGGTCAAACAAGAGACTTTCGGTTTCGGGACTAATCATACCCAAATCATCTTCCAGCGTGCTGTCAAAACCCCGTAATCCCTGAGTAGGTGCATACTTCACAGAGTTTCTCAAGCGCGTGGTGGACCCTGAACCCGATGACACACCTGCGCCATCAATAACAGTATGGTTCATGCGGGTATTAAAATCGATGTTTACCCGGTCATTGAGTTTGCTGTTAAGTTTTAGATTGATGTTGTTACGTTCAAACCCGGAGCCAATCATGATGCTCTCCTCGTCGGCACGTGACAGACTCAGATTGTATCGGGTGTTGTCACCGCCACCGCTGATGCTGGCATTGTAGTTCTGAACAGTTGCGGTACGTCCAAACACCTCATCCTGCCAGTTGGTACCTCTTATGGATTTGTAAATCTCCAAATCGTCATACACACCGTAATATTTTGCAAAAGCTTCGGTCTGTCCCAATTCATATTGATACATCACATACTCGTAAGGATTAAGTACACCAAGCAAGTCGGTCACCTTACGAACGCCCATATAGGAGTTTACGTTTACAGTTACACGACCGGGCTGTCCGCTGCGGGTGGATACAATCACTACGCCGTTGGCACCGCGCGCGCCATAAATTGCAGTTGAAGAAGCATCTTTCAGCACGTCGATGGATTGGATGTCGCCGGGGGGAATGTCAGAAATGCTGTTAACAGGGAATCCATCCACAATAAACAGTGGCGAGTTGTCCTGGCTGATGGAACCTCCACCACGGATTCTGATTTTTATCTCGGCATCGGGCGAACCTTCAGTTGTTGTAACCGACACCCCTGCCATACGGCCTGTGATGGCTTCGGCAGCAGAAGCTACCGGAGCGTTGCGCAACACGGACTCGCTAACCGACGATACTGCACCGGTAAGGTCGCGACGCGTTGTGGTTCCGTATCCAATGGCTACAACCTCATCCAGAATTGTTGTTTCCGGCGAGAGAGCCACGTCGATACGTGCACGTCCTGAAACAGTCTCTTTGTGCAATTGGTAACCAATAAAGGAGTAAACCAGTGTGGCATTGCCATCGGCATTTAACTGATAGTTACCATCAATATCAGTAATGGTTCCCTGAGTTGTTCCCTCAATAATGACGTTCACGCCAGGAATGGGTTCGCGAGAACCGGCTTCTGTCACAGTACCCCTGACCGTCACCGACTGAGCCATAAGGGTATTTGTTCCCATCAGCAATAATAAGAGCGTAAAAAAACTCTTAAAATTCAATGCTGACTTCATTTTGCTATCAACACTTTTTTTGTTCATAAGCGCATACATTTATTTTTTCTGGTTAACAATTCTCATGACAGCCGACAAACGACTCCATGCTCCATGCTTAAAAAGTGTTGCTAAATTAGCCTGTACCCAGGCAACGGATGTGTAAAAACTGTTGTAAAGGCTGCACATATTGACATGTGGGATTTTAGCATCATTTACCCGATGCTGAATAACACAGAATACCAAATTGGGAAAACAGCGCCCAACAACCCTGATAAAACCACTTCAATGGTGCATAAACACTAAGAGGCAAGAAATTCAACCTACAAACATCTGCTACATCTCAAATAAATAAAAAGGCGATAAGAGCGGAGACGATTTCGAGATAAAAACAAGTTTAAAAAAATTAACTTCTCAGAGTAATGGTGCAATTCAACCGGCCAGCACAGCAAGCAAAAACTAATTTTTACACCCTAAAAGACCAGATTTTACACAGATGCGAACCAAATCTGCAATCAGGAGTATTTCAAAACCCGTAAATGCAAAAAACAATTAAAGTATCTAATACAGAAGGTGAAACCGTTATATTTGTAAATGTCCATTAAAGATTCAGATGTTTCTGAATAAGCAACACACTTAAATTCAACAACAAAACAACATTCACCCTCGCAATAGCTAAACTAAATAGATACAACATGCTTAGACGCTTTTTTTTTAAATCACTGCTCCTTCTAAAAACATTACTATTTATCATCTTAACAGGAGCCTGTAACCTTTCGTCCCAAACCAACACAACCAAGCATTGGGTTGGCACATGGGCCACAGCACCTCAACTGGTTGAGCCACACAACATGCCACCGGCACCCGGATTAACCAACAACTCGCTGAGGCAGGTGGTGAGAGTCTCAATAGGCGGTGACACCTTACGTTTGAAGCTCTCCAACGAGTTCAGCACATCGCCGGTGACCATTCACTCGGTTCAGATTGCCGCTTCTACAGGCGGACACACCATTGACATATCCACTAATAAGGAACTTACTTTTGATGGCGCATCAAACTTGACGATGGAACCAGGAGGCACAGTTATTTCTGACCCAGTTGCGTTTCACCTGAAGCCAAGGATGGATGTGGCCATCACGATTTATTATGGTGAAACATCCGAAACTGTCACCGGACATCCCGGGTCAAGAACTACATCGTATATCATACCTGGAAACGATACGCAGGTGACAGATTTTTCAGGTGCCATCACCGCAGAGCGTTGGTACAATATCAATCGCATTGATGTATTGGCTCCGGCGAGTGCTGCCAATGTTGCAATACTGGGTAATTCCATAACCGATGGGCGGGGTTCTAACACTGACAAACAGGACAGATGGCCCGACATTTTATCGGAAATCTTGCTTAAAAACAGTGAAACCGAGCAAATTGGTGTGCTAAACATGGGCATTGGAGGCAACGCGGTGCTGGCAGGCGGACTGGGCCCCACAGGTTTGAGCCGGTATGAACGTGACATACTCAACCAACCCGGGACAAAATGGGCTATCATCTATCATGGCGTAAACGACATAGGCGGCGTGAGAACCGAACAGGCAGCCATCGACAAAGCAGATGCACTTATTGAAGCATACAAAAAGATGATTTCAGAGGCTCGTGAAAGGAACATTACAGTTTTTGGAGCCACCATTCTGCCTTTCAAGGGCAATTCGTACTATAACGAACACAGCGAAAAATGCCGCGAAACTGTGAATGATTGGATTCGAAACAGCGGATGGTACGATGCAGTAATTGACTTTGACAAGGTTATGCAAAGCCCCGAAGACCCTGCCAAATTGGTATCAACCTTTCAAAATGACGGGCTGCATCCTGATGCTGAAGGTTATCTGAAGATGGGCAGTTCGGTGGATATCAACCTGTTTATCAACACAAAAAAGTAGAACTTTATCTTTACAAACCAACAAATTGCCGGCTTTGGTTCACTGTTTATAACAGAAGGCCAAAGCCGGTTCTTTTACTATGAGAACGACAAGTTCATTTCAATTCAAACTCCACCGAAATCACTATTTGAATTAATTATCCATCTCTTTTAATAAATACACTAACTAACACGCGGACGACTTCAGAAATCCAGAATTTTCAGAGTCTGCTTAACCTCGTGTTAATGAAACCTGCTTTTATAAACCGAAGGGGCTACGCCATACATCTGTTTAAAGCATTTACTGAAATAGCGTGAATCGTTCATGCCAACCATAAATGCAATCTGGGTCATGTTATGCTCGCCTATTTCGATGAGTTGAGCGGCACGTTTCAGTCGCATTTCGCGAATAAACTCAATGGGCGCCAATCCGGTAAGTGCTTTCAGCTTCTTAAAAAACACTGAGCGGCTCATGGCAAGCTCACTTACCAAATCATCCACCACCAAAGCGCTATTATCCATATTCTTCTCCATCAACACTTTAAGGTCGGTCATAAACTTCTCGTCGTGAGAGGTCACCTCCGGCACCGAAGGCGCTACTTCAAACTTGTTGTCGCCACCTTTTTGCTGATAAAACTCCTGCAACTTGCGACGTTGCTCCAAAAGGTTCTCGATGCGCAGTTTGAGGTGGGCAGGACTAAACGGTTTGGTAAGGTAATCATCGGCACCTTTTTGCAAACCACTTAACAGACTCTGCTCATTGGCATTGGCAGTAAGGATGATAAACGGAATATGCGAGGTATCGAAACACGCCCTTACATCGTGAAGCATCTCCATGCCATCTTTTATGGGCATCATCAGGTCACAGATAATCAGGTCGGGCAAAACCGAACGTGCCTTTTCAAAACCTTCGGCTCCATTCACAGCTTCAACCACGGTATAGTCCGATTTGAGCACACTCTTAACAAAACGACGCACCTCAGCATTGTCTTCCACAAGCAACAGAACTGGCTGTCCGGAAATCCCGGCTTCGTCATCAAAAGCCGCATCAGAATGTGGAAGTACCAGTTCTGTGGGTTTCTCCGGGCTAGCTACCTCATCAGAGGCATCAAGCACCTCTACATCCTCACCAAAATGAGACAATCCTTTATGGAATTGCAACACAAAGGTGGTTCCATTCACTCCAGATTGTTCCAGATAGACTTGGCCATTGTGCATATCCATGAACTCCTTGACCAATGAAAGCCCGATGCCTGAACTTGGAATCCCCTGCCTGCTACGTGCCGGAGATTTGCCAAAGCGTTCGAACAAGAGGCTTCTTTTATCATCTGGAATGCCTGAGCCATTGTCCGACACCCGTATGGATACCATTTCATCGGTAGCATCAATGGCTAATTTCACAAACCGGCCGTTATCTATGTACTTGAAAGCGTTGGATAACAGGTTGAATATGATTTTCTCAAGCTTATCGGCATCGGCCCAGATGCAAGCACCATCAGATTTGTCGTTGAGGGTAAACAGGATGTTGCCCTCCTGAGCTGTTAACCTGAAATGCGCCATCACATCTGAAACAAATTGTCCCACAGATATTTTCCCCACGCGCATTGTCATTTTTCGGTTGCTGATTTTCACGAAATCAAGTATCTGATTGATGAGACGAAGCATGCGCTTGCTGTTCTTCTCTACCATCGCCAAAGATTCACGCGCGGCATGCGGCAGCGACTTATCATTAAGCACCTGCTCGAGTGGCGCAGTAATCAGCGTAAGCGGCGTGCGTAACTCATGTGAGATATTGGTGAAAAAATCGAGCTTCATATCAGTAACCTGCTGGTCCACCACAATGCGGTGACGCAGGCGATAGATTGTAAACAGGATATAAACCGCAAGTCCACCAATGGCAAAGAAGATGATGAAGTAGAGCAAATAAGCCATCGGGGTAACCCAAAAAGAAGGTAATATGGAGATGACCAATTGCCGCTCATTGTCGACCCAAACACCATCGCTGTTGGTTGAGCGCACTCTTAAGGTATAATCACCAGCCGGAAGGTTGGTATAATTAACAGAACGGTAATGCTCAAGATATTGCCATTCGCGGTCAAACCCATCGAGCATCACAGCATATCGCACCGCTTCGGGATACTTCATATCGAGGGCAGCAAATCCAAAGGAGAGGATGTTCTGATTGTGTTTTAACCTGATTTGCTCCACCGCATCGATGTGCTTTTGCAAAACGCTGCCCTGACCGGGTCGCATACGCTTGTTCAGCAAACGGAATTCGGTGAAGATAATGGGCGGCACAAAGGTGCTTTCGCTGATGGCGTCGGGATGAAAATTGAGCACACCACGATTGGTTCCAATCCATATTCGTCCTTCACTGTCTTTAAAGGCCGGCCCTTCGGAAAAGCTCAGAACCTGCGCAAAATCGGTCTTGCTGAAGTTTCTGAAACTTTCGGCAGTGGTATCGAAGCGGCTCAGACCATTTTCGGTGGCAATCCATAGATGTCCGTTGGCGCCTTCGGTTATCGACAGCACCACATCGGCAGGCAGGCCGTGTTCTTTGGTGTAGGATTTAAATCGATACGCTTTGTCAGCCGGCGACGAAATCACTTTATTCAATCCTCCGCCAAAAGTGGCGATATAGACATCACCTCCGGGCACAACCAGAATGCTATGCACATCATTGTTGCTTAAGCAGCTTAAATCGCCGGGATTATAGGTGTAGTAATTAAAACTGATGCGCTCGGGCTCCACAAAATCAGAGTTGAAAACCACCAGCCCGTTGTTGGTACCCACCCATATATTATTATGCAAATCAGATGCAATATACCTCACACGCGAGCAGCTGTTGATGGGATAATTATTCAGATGGTTGCGATGGTTAATAAAGCGTACCCGGCCCTGTTCATCGGTTTCCACAAGATTTATTCCACCACCATAAGTGGCAAGCCACATGCGTCCGGACCCGTCTTTGTGAATATGGTACACTTCGTTGTGACTCAGGCTATACAAATCAGCCTCGTCGTACCTGTAACGGGTAAGTTGGTACCGCAGCTCTCCGCCTTGCTGAAAAGGTTGAGCACGTATTAACCCATCGCCTTTGGTTCCAAGCCAGACAATGCCATCATCGTCTTCAAACACACAATACACATTGGCATGCGACACCTGAATATTTTTATGAATCCGCCCATCGGCACCGAAATAACCAATCAGTTGGCGTGCTTTGTTAAACAGCGCCAACTTGCCCGACTTGGTCGACACCCACAGCCGGCTGCCCGAATCCTCCATGACAGCACGTACATCGTTGTCGTTTATCATAATGGGATTCTCAACGGGCATCAGAAAATCAAATGACCGGTCGACAAACACAAACTTCTCAAGCCCCTTGGCTCGGGTACACATCCATAAGTTGCCCTGCCGGTCGGAAAACATTGAGTGCAGCCGGTCAGAAAAGGTCATAAGCAACTCCTCCGAATCAAAAAACGGGCGTAACACATTTGCTTGCCTGTCGAGATAATACACGCCCCCGCCATGCGGATGGATCCACAACATGCCGTTCACATCTTCATGAATCATAAATGTGGGACCACCTACGCCATCCATCGTGCTGCTGCTCACCCGATGATTAACTACTGTGCGCGTATCAGACTTGTATTGTGTGAGATAACCAGAGTTTTGCTGAATCCAGACATCGCCATGCGTATCCAGATAGGTATCATAAGTTTCATATCCCTCAAAATGCGACTTCCCTCCGCGATTAAAATGGGTGAATGAATCGGTTTGGCTGTTGTAAACAAAAAAACCGTCATCCATGGTAGCCAGAAAATACGCCCCATTGCCAAGCCGGTGAATGGATGTAATTTCGGAAGTAGTGGGCACCTGAAGCAAGATGAATCGCCCGCCATGTTTTACGTATCGCCACACACGACCTCGGATTGAACCAAACCAGATGTCGTTGTCCATCTCACAAACGCTGTAAAATCCCTGACGGTTGTTTGCCAAATCACCTGTTTCACTGAAATAACCCGCCGGTCGCTCATTGGTATGCGCCAAAACAAATAAGCCATTGTTGGTAAGCAACCATTCATTGCCAACGTTATCTTCGTAAACCTTACGCACCACATTCCCATCAATCAGTCCATTTTTGCTCGAAAAGTAACGCGTTGTCACATGCTTGGTCAGCGAGTCGGTTTCGACACGATACGCTCCTTCATTCTCTGTTATCAACCAAATGATGCCCTTATTAAGTGATTCCAAACGAACGATGTTGTGATGAATTTCCGGTTCATCGGGCACGTTCAAAAACTCCTCAAACACCGGGTCGAACCGCACCACATTTCGCCCATACGCCAGCAACCAGATAAAACCGTACTTATCTTCTGAAATGAAATCAATACGACTGCTGGTTTGTTGAATGTTATCACCGGGTCTGATTTTATAAGACTTAAAGTCGTACCCGTCAAACCGGCTCAATCCATCCCAGGTGGCAAACCACATGTAGCCTTTCTGGTCCTGAAGGATGCTCATAACCGAATTTTGCGACAAGCCATCCTCTGTGGTGTAGCGTGTCCAGATATAGTGCGGCCGGTTGGTTGCAAAAACATCTACCGACAACCACAACAGTGTCATCACCACTATCATCTTGATTTTATCACAAATCTGCATACCTAGTTCTACCTGCTGCGTGATGTGTTTCTTTTAAAATATAGATGTCAGATTATTAGATTTAAGATGGATAAACAGCTCAGATTAGCCAAAGAAGATATCTATTCATCTTTCCATCCCCAATAAACATCTCAAAACCTCTGATATGAAAGCGAAAATCTCACTGCTTTCGCATCATCTCATGCTCTTTTATAAAACAGCAATCTTTTAACCTACAACGATAAAGATAGCATATAGGGTTCAATTCCCGACTCAAAAATCAATTTGTGCCCCATGATAGACCAATTTTTACACATCGCAGGCAGAAAACCTATTACTACACATTTTTAGTTAATTAGTAGCCGATTGATTCTGTTGGTTCATCGTAAATTGCATCAAGATAAATTCCGAAATGGATTTTTAGCTCATTTTCAGAGTAGATATCTATTAACTAAACAACAACCTCAAAACGGGATAAAAAATGAACAGAACAGCAGTTAGCATCACACTATTTCTGGCGATACTGGTCTCAGCCTGCAGCTCCGGTAGTCAGGAAAACAAATATTACTGGGCCGAAAAAATGGCGCAGTCTGACATGCAAAGAAACCCGGAAGCATGGATGATAGATTTCAGGAAAACGCCAAAATGGGAATACACACACGGTCTGATGATGACTTCGATGATGGAACTTTACAGCAAAACCGGAAATGAAATCTATCTGAACTATGTGCAGGAGTTCGCCGATAAGTTTATTCTCGAAAATGGTGAAATCCTCACCTATAAACTTACCGATTACAACATTGACCGCATCAATCCTGGGAAATTCATGATTGACCTCTATCAGGTAACGGGTGACCCAAACTTGCTTGCGGGCATCGAAAAGCTGCGTGAGCAGATGCGCCATCATCCAAGAACCTCAGAAGGAGGTTTCTGGCATAAAAAAGTGTATCCTTATCAGATGTGGCTTGATGGCTTGTACATGGGCGCACCTTTTCTGGCGCAGTATGCACACTATTTTGATGAGCCGGAAATATTTGCCGATGTGGCCCACCAGTTCAGTCTGGTGGATAAAAACATGTATGACGAAGCCACCGGATTGTACCACCATGCCTGGGACGAAAAGCGCGAGCAGCGCTGGGCCGACCCGGTAACCGGTCTCTCACCCGGATTCTGGGGCCGCAGCCTCGGCTGGTTTGCGATGGGACTGGTAGATGCAGCTTCATGGTTTCCGACCAACCATCCCGATTTAAAAGAGATGGTGCGCATCATCAATAAACTGGCCGAAGGCGCTATCAAATATCAGAATCCCGAAACCGGCCTCTGGTCACAAGTGCCAGAGCAGCCCGGACGCGAAGGCAACTACGAAGAGGCTACCGCATCCGCCATGCTCACCTATTTCCTGCTTAAGGGCGTAAGATTGGGATATCTCGACAACAAATACCTGGCATACGGCAAAAAAGGCTATCAGGGCATTCTCGACCACCTGATTCGCGAAGATGCAGATGGCACCATCAGTCTGGAATCGTGCTGCGAAGTTGCAGGATTGGGCGGAAACCCCTTCCGCGATGGCTCTTATGAATACTATATTTCGGAGCCGGTGCGCGACAATGACCCAAAAGGTGTGGGACCGTTTATTCTGGCATCAATCGAAATGGCTGAATTGAGATAGACATATAGATGTTAGATGGTTAGATAATTAGATGTCAGATGGTTAGACATTAGATGAACAGAGGATTAGACATCTATTTAATTGCAACGATGCCTCACAATCGATAAGGCAAAGTGTCACGCATCTAACCAGCAGTATTAAGCAAATGGAATATCAAACTATATAAATTTTTTTGAGATGAAAAAAATCAAAGCATTACTGTTCCTGTTTTCAATGGCGGCAGTGCTCCTGGCACAAAAGCCGTTTGTTTCAAGCGTTTGGGTTGCTGACAATGGCGACGGAACCTATAAAAACCCGATTCTGTACGCCGACTACTCAGACCCTGACCTCGTGCGTGTGGGTGAGGATTTCTACATGACGGCTTCCAGTTTCAACGTAATCCCCGGATTACCCATTCTGCATTCAAAAGACCTGGTTAACTGGCAACTGATAAACCACGCACTGGAGCGTCAACCACCCTACGACCACTACTCCAAGGTTCAGCATGGTGCCGGCGTTTGGGCGCCAAGCATGCGATTCCACAACGGTGAATACTACATCTACTGGGGCGACCCCGATTTTGGCATCTACATGGTTAAAACCGATGACCCTGCTGCCAAATGGAGCAAACCGGTGCTCGTGAAAGCAGGCAAAGGACTTATCGACCCCTCTCCACTTTGGGATGAAGATGGCCGCGCCTATCTGGTGTATGCTTACGCCGGAAGCCGTGCTGGCATCAAAAGCATTTTGGTAGCGGCTGAGATGAGTCCCTGCGGTACACACATGCTCAACGAGGGCAAAATAATTTTCGATGGTCACGATGACCACGAAACTGTGGAAGGGCCAAAATTCTATAAGTACAACGGGTATTATTACATTTTTGCCCCTGCCGGTGGCGTAACGTACGGATGGCAGCTGGTATTGCGTTCAAAAAATGTGTACGGCCCTTATGAGCACAGAATTGTAATGCATCAGGGCAGCACCAACATCAACGGGCCACACCAGGGTGGCTGGGTTGAACTGGAATCGGGCGAACACTGGTTTGTTCACTTCCAGGACCAATTCACCTACGGCAGGGTTACGCACCTAAACCCCATGACATGGAAAAATGGCTGGCCTGTAATTGGTATCGACCGCGAAGGGAAAGGCACCGGCGAACCGGTATCATCCTACAGAAAACCCAACGTGGGAAAAACGCATCCCATAGCAACCCCACCCGATTCTGACGAGTTCGACAACTACGAACTTGGACTACAGTGGCAATGGCATGCCAACCCCAAAAACACATGGGCGTTTATCAATCCGGGCAAAAAGCAGCTGAGACTATTCTCTGACCTCATTCCGGAAGAGGCTGTGAGCTACTATCAGGTACCCAATTTGCTTATGCAAAAATTCCCTTCCAATGAGTTTACTGTAGAAACCAAAATGACTTTCAAGCCTAACGACCGGATGACTGGCGAAAGAGCCGGCATTATTGTGATGGGATACAGCTACGCCTCCCTGGCGCTGGAAGACCGTGAAGATGGCATCTATCTGGTTTACAACATTTGCAACAATGCCAGAAATGGAAATGCAGAAACAGAAGCGTTTGCCACCAAAATAAACAGCAACACCGTGCATTTCAGAATCACAGTGTCGGCCGATAGCATGGTAGAATTCAGCTACAGCACCAACGGACGCAGATTTACCAAAATGGATACCGCCTTCAAAGCCGATAGAGGTCATTGGATTGGTGCCAAGGTAGGTGTTTTCTGCACCCGTCTGCAAACTACCAACGACTCTGGATTTGCCGATTTCGACTATTTCAGGTTTTCGAAAAAGAGATGAGTTCTTAAAACAAAATAGAGTGCTAGATATTAGATGATTAGAGGGAGATATAAGTTGGGGGAGATAATTTAAACACTTAGAGAACGTATCACATCCTCTAAAAAACAACTCAACAATAAAGACAAGATAATCGGGGAGCAACATCAACACTGCTCCCTGATTTTACTAACCGATTTAATCACAATTTGCGCAGAAGGAAATGAAGAAGAGAAATATCAAGAATCTAAAACTGACCCTATGGTCAGCTACCTTGGCAGTGATGCTGTTTACGGCATGTCACTCGCCAAAAAACGCAGGCCCCGATTACTCATGGGTTTATGACAACATTGAGTTTGACATGCCCAAAGTGAAGGAGCCGGTGTTTCCAAACAATAGTATAAACATTACCGATTTAGGCGCCGTGGCCGATGGACAAACACTTAACACCGAAATATTTGCAAAAGCCATTGACATGATGGTGGCCAAAGGTGGTGGACGCGTGATTGTGCCCGCCGGAATCTGGATGACAGGCCCCATTGTGATGAAAAGCAACATCAACATCCACCTTGAAGATGGCGCGATGGTGCGCTTCAGCGACAACTTCGACCTTTATCCGTTAGTGGAGAGCTCATTTGAAGGCATCATGACCTGGCGCTGCCAGTCGCCAATCAGCGGTCGCGACCTGGAAAACATCGCCTTCACCGGAAATGGCGTGTTTGATGGCAACGGACAAGCCTGGCGACCTGTAAAACGCGGCAAAATGACTGCCAACCAATGGAGAAACCTTGTGAAATCCGGTGGCACACTCGAAGACAATGACTCCTACTGGTGGCCTACTGAGCAGGCCGCACGTGGCTACATCATCAGCAACCGCAACAACCTCCCCCAGCTCGAAACCTACGAAGAGTTCCTCGAAATAAAAGACTTTTTGCGTCCGGTAATGGTGAGTCTCATCAACTGCCAGCGTGTTTTACTGGATGGACTTACCTTTCAAAACTCACCGGCATGGAATATTCACCCGCTGATGTGTCAGGATGTAACCATCCGCAATCTCACGGTGCGCAATCCCTGGTATTCGCAAAACGGTGATGGTCTCGATTTGGAATCGTGCAAAAACGTGGTCATCTACAACAACAATTTTGATGTAGGCGATGATGCCATCTGCTTCAAATCAGGACGCGACAAGGAAGGTCGTGACCGTGCCATCCCAACAGAAAATGTCATAGTGAAAAACAACGTGGTGTACCACGGACATGGCGGTTTTGTGGTAGGAAGCGAAATGTCGGGTGGCGTGCGCAATGTGCATGTGTCCGATTGCACCTTCATGGGCACCAACATTGGCATTCGCTTTAAAAGTACGCGCGGTCGCGGTGGCATCGTAGAAAACATCTACATCTCCAACATTAACATGATTGACATCCCCACCGAGCCCATCCGTTTCAACATGTTTTATGGCGGCAAAGCGCCGGTACTCGACAATGGCGAAAGCAGCACATCACTGATAGAATCCGATGCACCGTCAGTGCCGGTTACCGAAGAGACGCCGCTATTTCGCAACATCCATGTGAAAAACATTGTTGCCAACGGATTTGGAAATGCCGCCCTCTTCATGGGATTGCCCGAACTAAAACTTGAAAATGTGGTGCTCGAAAACGCCATCCTTCAGGCGCCCAAAGGCTTCTCAATCATTGATGCGGAGGGTATTGTACTGAAGAATGTGAAAATCATCAGAGACAGCGGTCCGGCACTGACCATTTTCAACAGCAACAACATCACAATCAAAGATTTTGATTTCAACAAAAACGTGGCTGAGCCGGGACTTGCTGTATCAGGAAGAAGTTCAGGAAATATCGACATTCAAAAAACCGATTTTAACAATCCTGACAAAGATATCCTTCTGGTAAATGGAGCCACCAACGAAACCATTGGTTGGTAACAAAACCTGATAAACTTAAGTTGTTTGAGAGAAACCACGGACTTCACCATTTTTAGTGATATCCGTGGTTTCATTTTTATCTAATGATGAAGTGCTTTACTGCGGCCCTTTGATGGTCTCAATCACCACCACACCGTTTGCGCCGCGGCTTCCGTACATCGAAGCAGAAGAGTCCTTCAAAACACTAATTGAGGATATTTGACAAGGACTAATATGTCCAATGGTATTTACAACTACACCATCAACCACATAAAGTGCACAACTAGAGAGTGTAATAGAACCAATACCGCGAATAATCACTTCA
This sequence comes from Alkaliflexus imshenetskii DSM 15055, assembly GCF_000517065.1. Lineage (GTDB taxonomy): Bacteria > Bacteroidota > Bacteroidia > Bacteroidales > Marinilabiliaceae > Alkaliflexus > Alkaliflexus imshenetskii. The sequence continues at coordinate 1,047,071 of NZ_KI912105.1, forward strand.
GGCTCACGTCCTCCACCCACCACCTGAACACCTGGCAACCTACCCCTAATCAAGTCAAACACATTGCTATACTGGCAAAAATCGTTTCGTTTGCGATCCATCTGAGAGATGGAATTGATGATATCCTTCTCGTTCATATAACCATAACCCACGGCAATCTGACGATTTTCAGGTGAGTCAACAAACTCAATGGCAACCTTCAGGGTATCTGGCAATCGGTTATTAATGCGCACGCGTCGCTTCTTAAACACATCGCTGCTAAATTCCAGCACGTCACGTTCATTTGTTACGATAAAAAAAAAGCCCGTGCTATCAGTGGAAACGGCTGAACCGGCATTGCGCGCACTCACCTTTAAATTGGCTACATGCAAATTGCCAAGTGTGGTCACATATCCATTAACCACGCGGTTTTGACCGATAAGCGCAAAACCATACAATAGCATTAGTATTGCGATAATAAAATGTCTCATACATATTTCCTTTAAATTCAAAAATCATCTATAAGTACCTTCTGATAAAACTGGCATTCATGCGCCGAACTTTAACTGATGGCCAATCTACGCTTAAAAGACAAAAAGTTAACAAAAAACCCTTATCAGAAATCGGTAAAAATGAACTTTAATTTAAGAAATTATCTACATTTATCTGGAAAACATTAAAAACACTTAACCCATGACCACTATTCAAACCTTTGATGATGGCAGTGTTATCACATTTGAAAATGGCTCATTTGACAGCTGGTGTGTGTTACTGAAACGCCCCGGACAAACCAAATATGCACCTACCGACAGACAATATTTCACCAAACTTCAACAACTCGGTGAAATTCATGGACATCAAAGATTATATGGCGATTTTCTGAAATTTTACGCACTCACTTCCGTAAACATTGACCCTTATGTTTTAAATTTGATCCGCCAATTATCATCTGCTTATATTACCGACTCACTCGAAATCGAGATTCTTTTTACGATCCTATATGCAGGTATGATTGCCGAAGAAAACAAACAGTTTGCCATACTTAAAAAACGCATCAAACGTCTGGGAATGCACCAAACCCTCATTGAACTGAAACCACCTGAGTTCGCAGCCAGTTTCAGCAAAGGCCGCAAATGGCAGGAGTTAGACCAGATATGCAAAACAAAAGGATTTTAAAACATGACCATATCTGCTAAACCCTTTTTAAAATGGGCCGGAGGGAAAGGACAGCTGCTGCCTAAATTTCAGGAACTTTATCCTCCACAGCTTAAAGAGCATAAAATCAAAACATTTTATGAGCCATTTCTGGGTAGTGGTGCAGTTTTTTTGATGTTGTGCAAAAATACAATGTCGAAAGCGCAATGCTGTATGACATCAACCCGGAACTAATAATCACCTACAAATCAATCCAAAACAACGTATTCAATCTTATCGAAATACTTCACAGACTTGAAAAAAAATACTTAAAACTAGATAATGAAAAGCGTAAGGTCTTTTTTTATGCACAAAGAGCAGAATACAACTCAACACGATTTGATATTAACGCGCTGACAGAACCAGACAAGTGGTTAAACAGAGCTGCTGCGCTGATATTTCTAAATAGAACCTGTTTCAATGGGTTGTATAGGGTTAACTCAAAAGGTGAATTTAACTCTCCGGCAGGAGAATACAAAAAACCAACAATTTGTGACGAGCCAAATCTGAATAGTGTATTGCAAAACGACTAATAAGAAAGTAAAATTTAAGACTGTAAGCTACGTGTTCTTAATTTCAGCTTTCAAATAGACCATTAATAAGCTACCCTACTAAGGAATTAATTATTAGCTATGAATATTCTATATGAAGGAAAGAATAACTTAAAATTGTAAAAAGAAATAAATCAGAGGTAAATCGGTTAGTAGACAGGTTCAAAATTAAAGGTCAATGCCAAACATAAAATCCAAAATTAAGAGTTCGGTCGGTTTAATACGGAAAGCTTAGGATTTACAATAAGAGGATTTTGAGCTTACTCAACTGGTAACTAATTAAATAAGAAGCAAATAAGTATAAGATTTAAGAAAAAATGCGAAAAACTGTTAATCAAAATAATGGTATAGAAAATGAATTTCTTTGTTTGCATATTGGCTGTATGGTTTTAAATATGCTTAAACTTTGATTCAACAAGATTTCTGCTAGGAGACTACAACGTGCGGTTCAGAGAGAGGCTTGGATTGATATTTATTTTGTCAACTCAACAGGCACAATTACTACAAAAACAACAAAGGTAAGTTGATAAGACTTTAGTATTTTATTAAATTCGCATACTAAAATACAGTGATACTTAGATTGAGAAATGGCAAAAAACAACAAAAATAAACTAATTGCTCCGTTTTTAAAGTGGGTTGGAGGGAAAAGACAACTTTTACCGAAAATTATTGAGCATTTGCCAAAAAATATTCGAGAACTAAGATATTTTGAACCATTTATTGGTGGAGGTGCTGTATTGTTTCATTTACAACCCGAAAACGCAGTAATTAATGACTTTAATAAAGAATTAGTCAACGTATACAATGTTGTCAAAAATAACCTTAGCGATTTAATCTACGATTTAAAAAGACACAAAAACACCTCAGAATATTTCTATCATATTAGAGGTTTAGACAGAACAGACGAGTTTTTAAATTTATCTGAAGTTCAAAGAGCCTCAAGAATAATTTATCTTAACAAGACCTGTTTCAATGGATTATATAGAGTTAATAATGCAGGAGAATTTAACGCTCCATTTGGACGATATAAAAATCCAAATATTGTAAACGAACCTACTTTAAAGGCTGTAAACAAGTTTTTGAACAAAAACAATACCTTAATTAATTGTGGAGACTATTCTGATGTTCTAGAAGCAGTAGACGAAAATTCATTTGTTTATTTAGACCCACCTTATCATCCTATTTCTGAAAATTCAAATTTTACAGGCTACGTTCAAGGAGGATGGGATATGATTGACCAAATTAGACTAAGAGAAGTATGTGATACTCTAAACGAAAAAGGAACAAAATTCTTATTGTCAAATTCATCATCACAATTTATTAAAGACCAATACGATAAATACATAATTACAACTGTAAAAGCCACTCGTGCAATTAATTCTAATGGTTCCGACAGAGGTGAAATTGACGAAGTATTGATAAGGAACTATGAGTAACTCAAAAAACGATATAGCTTGGCAGTCAATCTTTGATAAGCACAAAATCATTGAAAGAATTTTGAAAGAAGGTCATTTTGAAATTACAGCTACGGAAATTAATAAATTCCGCGAAGCAAGATTAATGACAAAATTCGACCATAAATCGCAATTACCTAAATTATTCGTTGAAAACAATCTATCAATCCTACCTACTTCAAGAGGTGGCTATGTAATTGGAACTTTTGAAACATTTTGTGATTTTAACAATGATGAGATTCAAGTTACTCCAATTGAATTTCCTACATTCTTAGAGAGTCTAGATTACAGAGACATAACAAGCGAATCAACAGCAATAAACTGCGCATTTGTTGCTAAAATTTTGCACGATTTCACTGAAGAAGACAATCTACTACCTACTGTTAGTGGCAGAATGAGTTCTTCTACTTTTTCATTTGACATTAATTCAGCTAAAGGGGCATTCACAGTAAATGTTGAAAATTCTCAAGTCGAAATTGATGGAGGTTATGAAGGGGATTATTCTTTAAATCTAATTGAAGCTAAAAATTACATTTCATCTGATTTTCTCGTAAGACAAATTTATTATCCTTATAAACTTTGGATCAATAGAATTCACAAACAAGTTCGTCCCATATTTCTAACTTATTCAAACGGCGTATTCCATTTGCGTGAGTATTCATTTGCTAACATAAACCATTATAACTCTATAGTTTTAGTTAAGCACAAAAAATATTTAATACAAGAAGGCTGTTTCAATTTGGAGATACTTACAGAGATCATTGACAAGACAAAGAAGGTTAATGAGCCTAAAACTCCGTTTCCACAAGCCGACAGTTTTGAAAGAGTTGTGAATTTATGTGAATTATTAAGTCAACGTGATTTTATAACCAAAGAAGAAATTACTGAAAACTATGATTTTGATGCTAGACAAACAGACTACTACTCCAATGCTGGTAAATATCTCGGCTTGATGGAAATTGGTAAAGACCCTGTTTCAAAACAAATTGGTTGTTACTTAACCGATTTAGGGAAAGAAGTTTTTACCTTGAGTTTGTTTGACAGACAAAAAGAATTTATAAGACTAATTGTATCACATTCTGTATTTAAACTAACATTAAAATCCTTACTCGACAATGGAGAAATGCCTGACAGAGATGAAATTGTTCACATTATGCTAAAATCAAATCTTTATAATATAAATTCGACATCAACATATTTTAGACGAGCATCGACAATTGTAGGTTGGATAAATTGGATTATGAACCAAATCGAAGAATAGAACGCCAGTACCTAAAGATCACGCATTGAGCATTGAAATTTATAAGGTTGTATAAATATTTCTGTCACACTTGCGCGTTGATGTCGGCCGATAGTAAATCGTTCGCAATATCCGATTTTCATAGAAATAACTGATGCGTTTGTTTACTTTGATCCCCCATACCGGGCTATTAGTAAAACATCAGCATTTAAAGCCTACAGCAAAAATGGTTTTGAAGATGCAGATCAGGCGAGGCTTGCTCATACTTTTAAAAAACTAGACAAAAAAAATGTCTTCCTAATGTTGAGTAATTCAGACCCCAAAAATCACGATCCGAACGATCACTTTTTTGATGATTTATACAAAGGGTATAACATCCGTAGGGTTCCGGCAAAAAGAATGATAAACTCCAATCCCAGTAAGCGTGGCACCATCAACGAGATAGTAGTGACTAATTACGATGTTTAGGAAACCTCAATTTGAGCATGCGGCAAACATTTTTTCATCTTAGGGAAGCACATTGTTTGTATATTCCGACAAATAGTAATAAATTTGCGGCTCAAATAATTAGACACATTATATTATGTATTTGAATCAGGAAGTAAAAAAAGAAATCTTTGCTAAGTTCGGAAAGTCTAATACTGATACTGGTTCTCCCGAGAGCCAGATTGCATTATTTTCTCACCGTATTCAGCATTTGACTGGTCACCTCAAGTCAAACAAAAAAGATTATAGCACAGAACACGCCTTGGTTAGAATGGTAGGTAAGCGTCGTCGCTTGCTCGATTACCTTAAAAACAAGGACATTGAAAGGTACAGGGCGATTATTAAGGAACTTGGTATCCGTAAATAATCATTCCAAAGCTAATTTTTAGAGGCAGTTCCGCAGAGGAATTGCCTCTTTTGTTTTTTCAAGGCAGACTATAATAAAACCAAATATTGAGTTCCCCACATGATAAATGTGAGGATTGCCATTCAATAATTGCTAAAAAAGCCCTGATAGCCATCAAAAAAACTAACAATCAATTAATATCATTAATCATTCAAAAAAAATAATTGTACACATATATTAACTATCTTTGCGCCGATAAAAATGTTAAGAAAATTATGATTAAGCCAATTGAAAAAGTGATTGATCTTGGCGATGGAAGATCAATCGTACTCGAAACCGGCAAACTGGCCAAACAGGCCGACGGTTCAGTAATGTTAAGAATGGGTAATACTTACCTGCTGGCCACTGTAGTTTCTGCGCAGGACGCCAAACCCGGTACCGACTTTATGCCCTTGTCGGTTGAATACAAAGAAAAATTTTCCGCTATCGGTCGTTTCCCCGGCGGCTTTCAAAAAAGAGAAGCGCGTGCCTCTGATTACGAAATCCTGATTTCACGTCTTGTTGACAGAGCTCTGCGTCCACTTTTCCCCGAGGATTACCATGCCGATACTTTTGTTACCATAACACTCCTCTCTGCTGATAAAGAAAGTACTCCCGATGCATTGGCCGGTTTGGCTGCATCTGCTGCGCTTGCTGTTTCTGATATACCGTTTAACGGCCCCATCTCTGAAGTTCGTGTAGCCCGTATCAACGGCAAACTGATGGTTAACCCCACCGTTTCACAAATTGCCGATGCCGACATGGACATCATTGTTGCTGCATCATACGACAATATATTGATGGTAGAGGGCGAAATGAAAGAAGTATCCGAAGCGGAACTTCTGGAAGCCATGAAGCTGGCCCATGAAGCCATTAAAGTTCAGTGTAAAGCACAGATGGAACTGGCTGAAATGGTAGGCAAATTAAAAAAACGCGAATATTGTCATGAAACCAATGACGAAGAACTTCGCGAAAAAGTATGGAAAGAAACCTACGAAAAAGCATACACCGTAGCTAAAAAAGCCAACCCAAACAAACACGAGCGTATCAACGACTTTGCGCAGGTTCTCAAAGACTTTGTAGCAGCCAACTATTCCGACGTTGACGAAAGTGAAATCCCAATGGAACTCATCAAACGCTACTATCACGATGTGGAGAAAGAAGCCGTGCGCAGATTGATGCTTGATGATGCAATTCGTCTGGATGGTCGTAAAATGGACGAAATCCGCCCCATCTGGAGCGAGATTGACTACCTGCCAGGCCCACACGGTTCGGCAGTATTTACCCGTGGCGAAACCCAGAGCATCACCACAGTAACCCTCGGCACAAAAATGGACGAGAAACTGGTGGACGACGTGCTTAACAGAACCACCGACCGCTTTTTATTGCACTACAACTTCCCCCCGTTCTCTACCAACGAAGCAAAACCTTACAGAGGCGTAGGTCGCAGGGAAGTGGGTCACGGAAACCTTGCATTGCGTGCGCTTAAGCCAATGATGCCTGAGGAAAATCCCTATGTAATCCGTATCGTTTCTGATATTCTTGAGTCAAACGGCTCATCATCAATGGCCACTGTATGCGCCGGAACTTTGGCTCTTATGGATGCAGGGGTGAAAATCAAACGTCCTGTTTCAGGTATCGCCATGGGACTTATCACCGACACAAAATCGGATAAATTTGTGGTGCTTTCAGACATACTTGGCGACGAGGATCACCTTGGCGACATGGACTTCAAAGTAACCGGTACCGAAAAAGGTATCACCGCCACACAGATGGACATTAAAGTTGATGGACTTTCTTATGAAATTCTGGAAAAAGCACTCAACCAGGCAAAAGCCGGTCGTTTGCATATCCTCGGAAAAATCACCGAAACCATTAGCGAACCTCGTGAGGATTACAAACCACATGCACCGCGCATCGTAACCGTTCGTATCCCCAAAGAGATGATTGGCGCCATCATTGGCCCTGGCGGAAAAATCATTCAGGAAATTCAGGCTACTACCGGCACCATCATCACCGTGACCGAAGAAGGGCCTTTTGGAAATGTTGACATTGCTGCTGATAACAAAGAAGCCATCGACAAAGCCCTTGCAAGGGTAAACGCCATTGTTGCAGTTCCCGAACTGGGCAAAGTTTACAAAGGCAAAGTAAAATCGATCATGCCATTTGGCGCATTTATCGAGATTTTGCCCGGTAAAGATGGTCTGCTTCATATTTCTGAAATCGACTGGAAGCGTGTTGAAAAAACCGAAGACGTGCTGAAAGAGGGTCAGGAAGTTGAGGTGAAACTTATAGAAGTGGATGCCAAATCTGGCAAACTAAAACTTTCAAGAAAAGTGTTGCTTCCACGTCCCGGGAACGACCAGACTGAAAAATAGAAGTACATTAAACACCCCCATAAAAACGCCTGCTGATTTTTTCAACAGGCGTTTTTTTTACGACAAAACCTCTAATGGCCATATTCAACAGCATTTGCATACACCTATTATCTGCACTTTCTGGTTTTTCTTAAATAATTAAACTATTTTCGGGACGAATAAACTTTCTGAACCAAAACTCCCCAGTTTCTATCCAAAAAGGATTGAAAAAAGTGGGGAAAAACACAACACATTTACATTAGTCGCATTTTCAAGTGAAAGAGGATAAAAAAACATTGGCAGATTGGTACAGTGATCTGGAAATCAAATTCCGCGGAACTCCGCGTGAAGCAGCCAGATACTATAACCTGCAAATACTACCCCGGTTGATGTTCACCATTGATAAGCAGAAGGGTGAGTGCACACACTGTAGTTCGCGGTTTAGCACCTTGCAGCCAATGTTGGACGATGCCGCACAATGGATAAAAAATGACACGCCAGAAGCCGGAATTTTCCAAAAGGAACTTTCTCAAACCATGAAACACCTCTCATCGGCTCACGGCATTGTGCCCAAAGGACTTAACCTTTCAAAAATGATTGTGGCAGGCCTTATTTTCGGCATAGGAATTGCTTATGTTTTGCATCTGACACTGGCATCAACAGAGTTGCCCGGAACGTTGATGTCGGGGGCAGCTATCGGCATGATGGTTGGTTGGGTGTTGGGTAAGCTGAAAGAAAACAATCTTCGAAAAACCGGCAAGCTGTTTTAAACAAAACAATCAGCCAATAAACAATAAATAATATATCATCTATAAAAATGAAGATTCTTTACACGCCTTTTTTTCTGATTTTAATGTTGGTAGTATTTACCTCAGCCTGCAAACAAAAGGTAAACCCAACATTCTCTTATCCAATTACCACCAAAGTAGATACGGTTGACTTTTATTTTGGCCATGCCGTTGCCGATCCATACCGCTGGCTTGAGGATGACATGGCTGCCGAAACCAAAGCTTGGGTAAATGCGCAGAACAACGTGACTAACAGCTTTCTGAACAGTATCCCCTTTCGCGATGACATAAAAAAACGCCTCGCCGATGTGTGGTCTTACACACGTCAGAATGCGCCTAAACTAAAAGGTGATTACATCTTCTACAGCCGCCATGATGGAGTTAACAACCATGCGGTGTTTTATGCGAAAAACATAAAGGACGGCATCGAACGTGTACTCATTAATCCCAACCTCTTTTCAGAAGATGGCACAACTTCACTGGCTGCTACCTCCATCTCAAACGATGGCAAATATGTAGCCTATGCCATAAGCAAAGGCGGCTCAGACTGGCGCGAAGTATTTATAAGAGAGGTGGCCACCGGCATCGACTTAAATGACCACCTTAAATGGATAAAATTTTCGGGACTTTCATGGGACGAAGAGGGTTTTTACTACAACCGCTACGATGAACCCATGACAGGCAGCGAACTGTCGGCCAGTAACGAAAACCAAAAAGTGTTCTATCACAAGTTGGGACAATCTCAAAGCGAAAACAGATTGGTTTTCGAAGACCCTAAATTCCCACAGCGTAACTTTTCGGCTCAAACCGATGAAACAAACCGCTACCTTCTGCTGTCAACCCGTCAATCCACGCAGGGAAATACGCTTGCCATAAAAGACCTCAAATCTTCAGGTAAATGGATTGAAGCTGACAATGATTTCACTACCAGCAACAGCTACGTTGCCACCGTCAACAACCAGATTTGGGTGCTTACCAATAATGAAGCGCCCCGCTACAGGCTCATGGCAATCAATCCGCGAAATGCGGCAGTTGAAAACTGGACAGAAATCATTCCTGAAACCGGGGATGTGCTGAGCGCAGTGAACACTACAGCCAATTTTATCATTGCCCATTATATTGTTGATGTAGAATCGAAGCTAAAAGTGTTTGACAAAAAAGGCACACACCTGTTTGATGTTGAACTAACAGACTCAGGAACCGTGTCAGGATTGGAAACTTTCACCGATGACGACAAGATATACTTTAACTTTGCCTCCTACACTCTGCCCGACAAAGTGTATGCATACGAACTAAAAAGTCGTGCCTTGTCGGTTGAATTTGAACCGGATGTTGAATTTGATTCTGATTCATTTGAAACCAAAAGAGTTTTTGTGGAAGCGCAGGATGGAGCCCAGGTTCCTTTGTTTATTGTACACAAAAAAGGGATGGTGCTTGATGGCAACAATCCGGCTTTGCTATACGGTTATGGCGGCTTCAATGTGGTGCAGATGCCGAGGTTCGATGCAAGACTCATTCCATGGCTCGAGAATGGCGGCATCTATATAAGTGCCCATATACGTGGTGGTGGAGAGTACGGAGAATCGTGGTATCGCGCCGGCATACGCAAAAACAAACAGCGTGTGTTCGATGACTTTATACTTGCCGCAGAATATCTCATCAAATCAGGATATACAAACAGCACCAAACTGGCCATAATGGGTGGCAGCAATGGCGGTCTGCTTGTAGGAGCAGTGGCCAACCAGCGCCCGGAATTATTCCGCGTGGCACTTCCTGCTGTAGGCGTGATGGATATGTTACGCTATCAGTATTTCACCATTGGTTGGGCTTGGGCCGGCGACTATGGCCGCAGCGACGACAGCGAAGAGATGTTCAAATATCTTTATGCCTATTCGCCGCTGCATAACATTCCGCAAGGCAACATCTATCCTGCAACTATGGTAACAACTGCCGACCATGACGACCGTGTAGTGCCGGCACACTCGTTTAAGTACATTGCCGCGCTGCAGGAAAGCTACAGTGGGACCAATCCGGTAGTGATACGCATCGAAACCAAAGCCGGCCATGGAGCAGGGAAACCAATATCGATGCAAATTGATGAAGTGGCTGACAGATGGGCCTTTACGCTTTACAACATGGGTTTACAGTATAATTTGCCAACAGCAAAATAAAGAGCTTATAATCATCACATTACCCAAAACAACGTCATATTGGTGAAATATATTATTGGATTTTGCACAGATTATGTATTTCATATTCGAAAAAACACGATTTTTGCTGTCGGTAATAGGATTTTAATTAAATAGGCCGCCCTTTCAAACAAAATATCCGATAAGGAAAATTTGAAACGAAAGCCCCGAATCCCTATATTTGCAAATATTATGCTTTGGCTCTTTTATTTTTTGAAAACATTATTATATTTGTGAGAGAGTTCAGAATTAGTTCAAGAACAAATAATTAAGCTAACATTATGAAAAGAACAAGAATTAAACTTTTTGCTTATCTGGCGCTTGCCGCCGTTATGGCTGGTTGCTCCAGTCTTGACAAGATGAGAAAGAATGCTTCTGATGTAAGATATACCGTTACACCAGAGGTACTTGAAGCTCATGGAGGTAAAGTAGATGCCGCCATCAGAGTACAAATTCCGGCTGGCTATTTTGACCGTAAAGCTACGTTGGTTGCTACCCCTGTTTTGGTTTATGAAGGAGGCGAAACCGCTTTCCCAAGCTACAGTGTACAAGGCGACCGTGCTCCCGGCAATGCCCAGGTTATTTCAAGAGCCAATGGCGGCCAGGTAAACTACACCCAAAGTGTACCTTACAACGAAAACATGAGAGTTGCTGACCTTGTAGTGCGTATCAAAGCAACCAAAGGTAACAGCGAAATGGAGTTTGAACCTTTGAAAATTGCTGAAGGTGTAATTTCTACTTCTGCAATGGTTGAAGCAAAAGGTATTAAAGGCACCGTTGGTGCTGACAAATTCCAGAGAATCATCCCAATTTCAAAAACTGCTGAAATCCTTTTCCTTATCCAGCAAGCCAACATCCGTGGCACTGAGTTGACCAAGGAAGAAGTTCGCAAGCTGAACGACTTTGTGAAAGAAGTTAAAGCTGCTGAAAACAAAGAATTCAAAGGTGTTGCCATTTCTGCTTATGCTTCTCCCGACGGTCCTATCGACCTGAACACCCGTCTTGCTTCACAGCGTGAAAATGCTGCAAAAGGATTCATGGCTGGCGAGTTGAGAAAAGCCCGTGTTGCTGAAGCTACCAATGCTGATTTCTTCGACCTGAGAAATACTCCAGAAGACTGGGAAGGTTTCAAAGCACTTATGGAAAAAAGCAACATTCAGGACAAAGATTTGATTCTTCGTGTTCTTGCTATGCATACCGATCCAGAAGTACGTGAGCGTGAAATCAAAAACATGTCTAACACTTTCAAAGTAATTGCTGACGAAATTCTTCCACAATTGCGTCGTTCTAAACTGAGCGTAAACGTTGAAGAAATTGGCAAATCTGACGAAGAGATTTCTGCTCTTGCAGCTAGCAATCCTTCTGCTTTGAACGCTGAAGAACTGCTTTATAGCGCTACTTTGGTTGAAGATCTTGATGCACAACTTGACATTTACAAGAAAGCTGCTGCTCAATTTTCAAACGACTGGAGAACGCACAACAACGTAGGTTATGTACTTTACGCTAAAGGTGACCTGGCAGGTGCAAAAGTAGCTTTCGAGAAAGCCAACTCTGTAAAAGCCAACCAACCTGAAGTAATGAATAACCTTGGTGCTATTGCACTTCGCGAAGGTAACATTGAGAAAGCCGAAGAGTACTTTGGTTCTGCTGCAGGTGCTGGTAGCGCTCTTGACAACAACCTTGGTGTTGTAGCCATCAAAAAAGGTATGTATGACCAAGCTGTTCGTTACTTTGGCAACAGCGTAAGCAACAACGCTGCTTTGGCTAAAATTCTTGCCAAAAACTACGATGCTGCCCTTTCTACCTTGAATGCAAATACTCAGGAAGATGGTTTGAAATACTACCTGAAAGCTGTAGTTGGCGTTCGTACCAACGATAGCGACATGATGTTTGCCAACCTTCGCAGAGCCGTTCAGCTTGACAGCAAATTCAAAAAATATGCTGCTACTGATATGGAGTTTGCTAAATTCTTTGGCGACGCTACTTTCAGATCAATTGTACAGTAATCCTTTCGGATAAGATAATTAAAGAGCTGCTCCGCAAAGGGCAGCTCTTTTTAATTACAGGCTAATTGCTCCTTACTTAAAAAAATCACTATATTTATATATTGAAAACAGATTAGGCTTTTACAAACCGGGAGCCAAATAAACAAAAACATAATAAAACCCAACGTACACTACAACTCCGGTTTGCTTCTCACTACTACCGCGTACCCAAAAAATCCGATAATTTGTCAGAAAATGAAATACAGTTTCTGTTTGATATTGGCTTTTATGGTCGTTGTTTTGCAACCTGCTAAAGCACAACAAAGCAATGTAAAATGCTTCCCATCTGAATGGTGGACGGGGATGCAATACAACAAATTGCTTCTAACTTTTTTCGGGCACGAAATGGCTCTGAATAATGCGTCTGTCGATTATGGCGGAGTATCCATTATCAGGCAATTCCCCGGGGAGAACAAGTCTTATCTTTTTGTTGAAATTGAAATCTCGCCCAGCGCTTCAGCAGGCACGATTCCAATCAGATTTACCCGTGCCAACAGAAATGTCGCCACACACAACTTCAGATTGTTGTCCAGAGCAACTCCACACACTGTATCAAAACTCAACAGCAGCGACATCATCTATCAGATTGTACCAGACAGGTTCATCAATTCTGATATGAGCAATGACAACATACAAGGTTTTTATGAAAGGATGGACCGATTGAATCCATCGGGTATTCATGGAGGCGACATACAAGGCATTACCAACGCCGCCAATTATCTGGAACAACTGGGAGTTACAGCCATTGAACTCACCCCCTTGTACGAATCAAATCAACTGGTACTCTCCTACGAGCGATTTGCTCCAACCAATCACTTTGCTATGGATCCCCGACTTGGCAGCCTGATTCATCTAAACAATCTGATATCGGTTTATCGGAGCAAAAACATCAAAGTGATACTGACCATGGTGCTTCATAAAATTGGAAACCAGCATCCATTTGGCTTGAATCCGCCATTTCAGGATTGGATTCCGCCGCGCGCATCTCACTCATCAGATGGTAGCAATTTTACGGTATTTGCCGACCCTTATGCATCCAAAGAAGACTATAGACGCCATACACTGGCATGGGAAGCTTTTGACACACCTTCGTTGAATCACGAAAACAAAGAGTTGAGAAGATATCTTATTCAACATGTGATTTGGTGGATTGAAACCACTAAACCTGAAGCCATAAAAATAGAGAAGACACACCAGAACCATCCACTCCTTTTGCATGAACTTACAAGTGCCATCATACAGGATTATCCTGAACTAAACATCATTAGTGCGCCAGAAACAGCAACTGCCGCTCTCAATCAATACTGGCTAAAGGGAGATACGCTGCCGTTCTATTTTACCCATGTTACCGACATGCCACTGTACAACTCCTGGGAGGATGTTTTTACCGAATTCAGGAGAAGTGATGCGATACTCAATAACATTTATCAGACATTTGCCAGCGACCGTGTGTATAAGACCGATGTGGCCGACCAACTTATTTTTTATGGAGACAGGCACAATTCAACACGCCTTTTCACTTTGGCTGAGAAAGACTTGAATCTCTTCAAAATGTATATGAGCTTTCTTTTAACAGTGCGCGGCGTTCCGGCCTTTTTGTATGGCACGGAAGTATTGATGGAAGGCTATGCCCCGGAAGGCAATGGTTTTGTGAGAGGTGGATTTCCAGGCGGCTGGCCTGGCGATCAGGTAAATGCGATGAACAGAGCCACCTTATCGGCGAATCAACGTGAGGCAGTTGATTATATCCGAAACCTCCTCACCTGGCGAAAAAACAATCCTGAACTGATGCAGGGTAGAACCATACAGTTTGAACCAACAAACCACGTTTATGCCTTTTTTAGAACCAGTAACAATAAAAAATTAATGGTGCTAATCAATAACCACCCCGATGCACCCCGAAGAATTGAACCATCACGGTTTGCCGAAACGTTAGGCCCAATTGGTCAAACGCTTAATGTGGTAACAGGTGAAACCGCATCAGGATTGGGCAATCTCATCCTTAACCCAAAAGGTATACTGATTCTGGAGATTCAAAATCGTTTACCAGACAGATAATGGCAATTTCGACTAATCAATGGCCGGATGCTAAACTACCTGACCACAATGCATTGTAGATAGCTCCTTCGCGACTTAATACACTCTCATAGTAAACAACTTTGGTAAGCGAGCAATTCACCTTATTGGAAAATCCGATTTGATTAAATGCAGCTTTGAACGATTTCGGATAAATAATATTTCGCACCCGTGCCAGAGTCACATGGGGAACAAATGGCCTTGCCTCCAACACAATTCCCATTCGACGAAGCTCCTCGGCCAATTTGTTGCGTATTGTCTCCAGTTGCTGAGACGACTCAATCCCAATCCAAAAAACCTTGGCCATACCTTTATCTGTGAACCTGCCGAATCCGGATATAGTAAGGTCAATGAGCTCAAATACAGGAATTAAATGAGTGAGAACTTGCTTTATTTCAGCTTCATTTTCAGTTGATGTATCACCAATAAATGCCAAAGTAATATGCCATTGTTCAGGCTCAACCCATTTCATGGCAGCTCCTCAGTCTAAGGTATGCATATCCTTGACTATCTGAAACCACTCATTGTGAGGCTCAAACGGAATAGCAATAAAAGTCCTCTTCAAAACAATGTCAATTACTTTGTTAATAACTACACCAACACACGGAACCTTGTCATTAAACAATCCCGAATAAAACGGTTAGCAGGGCTTATATTCAGGCTCATTTGCGTTTACAGTCCTATTTAGTTAAATTAGCACATAGAAAACCAAAAATCAATATAACGATGACAAAAAAGAAAATTGCCGTTGTTTTAGCTGGATGTGGCGTGTATGATGGCGCTGAAATTCACGAGTCGGTGCTTACGTTGTTGGCCATTGCACAGGCCGGAGCCGACTATGACATTTACGCGCCCGATGTGGATCAGCACCATGTGGTGAATCATCTTACCGGGAACGAGATGCCTGAAAAAAGGAATGTCCTCATTGAGTCTGCCCGGATTGCCAGAGGCCACATCAAACCACTAACCGAATTAAAAGCCACCAAAGCAGATGCGCTGATGCTTCCCGGCGGATTTGGAGTAGCTAAGAACCTCTGTACATTTGCCATTGACGGAGCCGGTTGCAAAGTAAACCCTGACATAGAACGTGTAATAAAAGAGTTCCACTCATCGGCCAAACCGATTGGTGCATTGTGCATCTCACCCGCTTTAATCACCAAAGTTCTGGGCAAAATAGAGGTTACCATTGGCCAGGATGAAGGCACCGCCGCCGGCATTAATCAAATGGGCGGAACACATGTAAAATCAAACCACGGCGAGATAGTTACAGACCATAAAAACAAAATTGTCACCACCCCATGCTACATGCTCGATGCCAATATTATGCAGATTGCAGAAGGTGCCAAAAACATAACTGAGGCCGTTATTAAAATGATATAGAGACTGTTTGAAATTTGTATTAAATCTGCTTTGAAGATTTTTAGATGTTAGATATTTAGATTGACAGATATGATTGCACAGAATATAAGATAAATCTAATCATCTTTCTCAACTACTATATCTGTCTAAAATATAACACTCTTCGCATCTATAGCGTGTTTTACAAACATTATTGTCCGGCAAAAAAACAAACCTTCTTTTAAGTGCTCTAGCCGCACGGGCTTTTACTTTTTTTCAACAGCAAAAAAAAGTAAACAAAAAATGCCGCCGCTACAAGTAATTTCCTAAAAATCAATTCTATTGTCTGAAATTCGGAAACTCGCTACGCTCAAACAGTCCGAATTTCTGACGACAATAAAATTGATTTTCTTAACGGAAATTCCTTGAGGCGGAAAGAAAGCCCCATTGAAGCTTAAAACTCTCTGAAGCTTCATGAATAAAGACTTTTTTGTTTAGTATTAAGTTTTAACAGGACACCAATGTTTTACAAATTAAATTAAAACAGTTATTTAATCGATTATTGAAGTTGGTTTACAAACATGAAAAAGCCGGCAATGAAAAACGCCGGCTTTTGTTATTTATCATTATTAACTGGTAAGAAAAAACAGATCTTTTTAAGGGCTCTGCCGATGAATCGGGATTCCTTTTTGGCTAGAGCCCCAATATAATAAAAAGTTATTAGCAGTGAGAACATTGGCTTAATAACTACAGTGAGTTTATTTTTTTCGAATCATTAAGTATAACTACAAAACGCCCATATCAATTAAACTTATAATATGTTCTATCATTTTATCATTAGTTTCAGCGTCATACTCATCCTTTAAATTTGCGCCGAACAAACGGGCTATTCCTTGCCAGAAAAATGCCGATACGCCCCCTTTATATTCACGTATCAGGTTATAACTGGTATCACCTGTTTCCCTGTCGATAAGTTTTATTAAAAGGCGGCCTTGAGTGAATGAAAGTCGCCGAAGGGGTTGCTCAAACTCGGCAAACAACTGTTTTTCTGCGTCACGCAGATAGCGTCTTCGTTCGCGATCATCCTTAATACGCTCCATTTCGGCATTCATATGCGCCAACCTTTCGGCTGCAATGCGGGCATAAGGCAAAGTAGCTTTGATGTTGCGCACCAGGCGTTGATATTGATTATACTCCCTGCGACTTGTAAAATTCCAGGGCGGGATGATGGTGACTTCGTTAAGCAAAATGTGCGGAACGGTATCGCCATCCATTATTTCAGGCTTCAGATAGTACTGCTTTGGACGGTTGGCGGGTGCCTCCTGAGCCGAGGCAGAACCCGCAGTCAGGATGCCAACCATTACAAAAATGAAGACCCATGCACATTTCATAAATCACATAAAAATAATTCCACATGGATAAGCATCAAAAACCATTCCGCTAAATTAAAGTTTGGCCTCTAAGCCATGCTATCTCACCGGCCCATTTATCTTCATCGGGCGTTTCAAGTACGATGGGCATATTGTCGAATCGGCTGTCCTGAATGAAACGGCTAAAAAATGGTTCACCCATAAGCCCCAAGCCCAGACTATCGTGCCGATCAACTTTTGAGCCAAGCGGCTTTTTACTGTCATTCAAGTGAATGGCCTTCAGATACGAAGCACCCACAATCTCATCAAAAGCTTTCCAGGTCTCAACGTAACCTGCATCGTCCACCAAATCATAACCGGAAGTATAGGCATGGCATGTATCGATACAAACCCCTACCCTGCTCTTATCTTCAACTTTGGAAATGATGTGTGCCAAATGCTCAAACCGATAACCTACATTGGAACCCTGTCCGGCAGTATTCTCAATTACAGCCATCACACCAGATGTTTTATCGAGTGCAATATTAATTGATTCGGCAATTTTGTCAAGACATTCGTCCTCGGAAATTTCGCTGAGGTGGCTTCCGGGATGAAAATTTAACATTACCAACCCCAACTGTTCACAACGCTGCATCTCATCGAGAAAAGCTGCACGCGACTTCTCCACACCGATTTTATCTGGATGCCCAAGATTAATCAGGTAGCTGTCGTGTGGCAGGATATACTCAGGTTTAAATCCATGTAATTCACAATTTTGCTTAAACGCCTCAATACTCTCATCTGAAAGAGGTTTAGCCACCCATTGCCGTTGATTTTTTGTAAACAACGCAAACGCATTGGCACCAATGGCAGCGGCATTGATGGGTGCATTCTCTACCCCACCCGAAGCACTCACATGCGCTCCGAGAAAAATGTTTCTACTCACAAATATGATATTTATCGGTTCCTAATTGAAATAACAGGCATTGTCACAATAAATCACCTTTAGGCCACATGGCGGTTCACAAGATCGGCAGCTTCTTTTAATGTGATGGCCGAATAAACTTTGAGACCTGAGCCATCAATAACGGCCTTTCCTTCTTCGGCATTGGTACCTTGGAGACGCACAATTACCGGCACTTTGATGTTGCCCAGTTTCTTATAAGCCTCTACCACGCCATTGGCCACCCTGTCACAACGCACGATTCCTCCAAAGATATTGATTAAAACCGCTTTCACATTGGGGTCTTCAAGAATAATTTTCAAGCCTGCCTCCACAGTCTGGGCGTTTGCGCCACCACCCACATCCAGGAAGTTGGCAGGTTCACCACCCGATAACTTGATGATATCCATGGTTGCCATTGCCAGACCTGCGCCATTCACCATACAACCCACATTGCCATCCAACTTAACAAAATTCAGATTGTGCTTTCCGGCTTCGATCTCATAAGGATTCTCCTCGCTAAAATCGCGCATGGCAAGAATTTCGGACTGGCGATAAAGGGCATTGTCATCGATATTCACTTTGGCATCAACAGCCAGAATGATGTCATCGGTGGTTTTTAACACCGGATTGATCTCAAACAATGAAGCGTCAACCGAGAGGTATGATTTATAAAGATTTTCGACAAATGAGACCATCTTTAAAGCCACAGAGCCGGTTAGCCCAAGGTTGTATGCAATGCGTCGTCCCTGAAAAGGCAATACGCCGTAGGCCGGGTCAATTTCTTCGCGGAAAATGCGCTCTGGAGTTTTAGCTGCCACCTCTTCGATATCAACCCCACCATCGGGTGAATAAACCACCACGTTACGGCCTGATTTGCGGTCGAGCAGTATGCTCATGTAAAACTCCAATCGGGAAGTAGGTCCGGGATAATAGACATCCTGAGCAATCAGCACTTTGTGTACCCCTTTTCCCTCGAGCCCAGTTTGTGGCGTTACCAGGTTCATACCTATTATTTTCTCGGAGATGGTGCGCACTTCATCGAGACTTTTAGCCACTTTAACGCCACCGCCTTTACCTCTGCCGCCGGCATGAATCTGTGCCTTTATAACCCAGAATTGTGAACCAGTCTGGCCTTGAATGGTTTTTGCTGCTTCAACAGCTTCGGCAGGTGTAGAGGCCACAATGCCTTCCTGAATGATAACGCCGTGACGCTTAAGAATGGACTTTGCTTGATATTCGTGAATGTTCATATGATTTGAATTTAATGTCAGGATATTTTTATGTATCGTTCTAAATTTAAAATCAACATTTTGAAAGACTAAACAGTCTCATTTGGTATTTTTATAAAATAATAACAATAATTCGATGCAATATGTTTTCGGATACATCAAAGTAGTGCACTCTCCAAGATAATCATAATATTCTACTTTCGTAATCATTCTTGTGCGGTAAAAACAGATTCATCTTTAAAGTGATCGCCCGACGAATCGGGATTTCGCGCCAAAGGCTGCCGCTGCAAATAAAATCGTTATAGTTATGGAAGTTTTGGCTATATAAACACCATTCATAATCATTCACCGAACAACGATGTTTCGGAATGAAAAAGATGATTTGTTTTTTGATTATTAACACTCACAAATCAGGTCTATTGTTTATCGATTCTTTTCTATTTTTACAGCCTAATCGTTATGAGATGCGAAAATTAAAGATTACCGAGTTAAACCGCTTATCAGCAGAAGAATTTAAATCCGCAACAAAGAATAAGGTTATAGCGGTGCTTGACAATGTCAGAAGCCTTCACAACGTAGGAAGTGTATTTCGTACTGCGGATGCGTTTTGCATGGAAGCGGTTTATTTGTGCGGCATTACCGCCACCCCACCTCATAACGAGATACACAAAACAGCCTTAGGAGCCGAAGAGAGTATGCATTGGCACTATTTTGAAAACACAGAGGATGCCCTGCTAAAACTTAAAAGTGACGGTTACACGCTAATTGCCATAGAGCAGGTAGAGAAAAGCGTTATGTTAACTGACTTTGTGCCAGATTCAACTCAGAAGTATGCTCTTGTGTTTGGCAATGAAGTTAAAGGTGTGCAGCAAAGCGTAATAAACCTATGTGATTTTTGTTTGGAGATACCTCAATATGGCACAAAACACTCGTTAAATGTTTCGGTATCAGCCGGCATTGTAATTTGGGAAGTTACAAAGCGTATTTCAAAACAGTAGTTTTCATTCTAGTATCCAGCATTTCTATCACCGGAATATAGGTAGGCTAATTAGGGAAGTTTACTCAAATAAGAGAAACATCCCAACAGATAAAAATCGAAAAAGGTCCCGTTAATAAGAGCTATTTATCCTTTTATCTGTGATACTGGCACTTTCATCAACACAAATCAAACACCTGTAACATATTGGTTGACAATTACACAAACCGGTTATAAATTCCGGTGGGAAAAAGCTTTAAAGTCAAAGCAAGGACCTGTTGTAATATTAAAAACAATCCGTATGAATTACAAAACGATAATCCTTAGTTGCATTATGCTGACAGGCATGTCGGCACACACCCTGTATGGTCAGGGAGGGATACTCGAACGTGCTGCCAGACGAGCCTCAGAAAGACTTGAACAAAAGGCAGAGGAGCGCATAGACCGGAAGATAGATGAGAAGATAGACCAAAGTCTCGACAGCATAGAATCGTCCATGGAATCGGAAGCCGGTGAAACTTCTGCAAAACCAGCAGCTGCCCGAGAAAATGCGTCACAAAGAAGAATGGAGAATCTGCTTGGCAGCATAGGAATTTCCACCACACCCGTTGCGCTGGAAGATAAATACACGTTTGACTCTTACGTGAAAATGAACGTAAAGTCGTACGATAAAAAAGGCAAACTCAAAAGCGATGGCGACATGGTTACCTATGTTGCAAACGATGGCAATTGCCTGGGCTACGAATTTATATCAGGAGAGTTTGAGGCCAACAAAACAGGCGACAAAAAGGGTGTTTTTATCATGGACTATAAAAATAAAGCCACCATTGTGCTTTCGGACGATGCAGGTAAACGAACTGGCATAGCCTATGGTTTGGGCGACCTGAACGAGTGGGCTTCTGGAGTAGATGATGAATATGAAAAAGATGAATCAGAAGACACCATGGTTTTAAACCCAAAGTTCACCAAAACGGGCAGAACCAAAACCATATTAGGCTACCGTTGCGAAGAGTATTTATATGAGGATGAAGAAGGGCGAGCAAACATTTGGATAACAAACGAATATAGGGCGCGTACGCACGATGCCTATTCGACCATATTTAACACAATGGTTTTAGCACATGGCGGAACGGGTATGATGCTGGAAAGTGAATCTGTAGACCTTAAGAGTGGCGAAAAAACCGTCATGCGAGTCACCGAACTAGATGCCAACAAAAAGACGACTTTCAACTTAGGTCAATATGAAATAACAAACCTTGGTTCAATTGGACCAAAACAATAGTGGCCATTATAGTTTGCTGATTCTATTTTTTGTTACCTTTCGCGGAATGGTGTTGTAATGCAGCAATCAGAATGAAACATATATGGATTTTAAACAAGTTATGATGAAATTACATGCAATTATCGGCTTAGTATTACTAACAGGGATAACCCTCGTTAATGGTCAAAACCCAATTCAATTATTCAATGGCAAGAATCTGAACAACTGGGAAGTTGTGCTACAGTCGGAAGCCAATCCCGATACGGTATTTTTTATAAAAGATGGTGTGCTGAATGCGGGAGGGGCACCCTTTGGTTACATTCGCACCCGCGAAAGCTTCGAAAACTATGAACTGACTCTGGAGTGGCGATGGACAGGCGAACCCACCAACAGCGGTGTTTTGCTTGCCATATCAGGTGAAGATAAAGTTTGGCCCCATTGCATCGAAGCGCAGCTCAGACACGGCAGTGCAGGCGATCTGGTTCTGATGCATGAAGGTTCCAAAGCCACAGTACACGGTGTGGAATACGCTGTGAATCCCGAAGAGCGATGGGTCACTGTGGTTCCAAAACAGAGTGCTTCAACAGAGAAAGCACCAGGAGAGTGGAACACCTATCGCATCCGCTTTGTAAACGGCGAACTGGAGTTCTGGGTAAACGGCCGACTACAGATGAGTGCCACCAATGCCAAGCCCTCAAAAGGTTTTATTGGTCTGCAAAGTGAAGGCTCCGGCATCCAATTCAGAAATATTGAAGTGACGAAGATGTGAAAAAAAAATCTTTGTGCGTGACTTATAGAATCATCATGCACGCACAAAGACTACCGGATCATTTCTTTAAACATTATTTTATGGGCGGTTTTCGAGACCAACCCCAAAGACATCAGAAGGATGTGAACCCATAAAAAACTCCAGGGTTCCACCTTCTTTGATGGTTTTATGATTGATAAATGATTTGGTGTAATTTTTACCGTTAAGCTTAATACTTTGGATATACATATTCTCGTCGCTGTTGTTATGAGCAACAATTGACAGTTTCTGCCCATCCTTAAGTAGTATATCTGCCTTATTAAACAAAGGTCTGCCAAAAATATACTTACCTCCAGCGGGTTCAACCTGATAGAATCCTAAAGAAGAAAGTACATACCAAGCTGACATCTGTCCCACATCTTCGTTACCACAAAGCCCCGAAGGTGTATCATCATACATGGTGGTAAGAATCTCATGAACTCGCTGAGCCGTTTTCCATGGTTGTCCCACATAGGCGTATAGGTATGCCACATGATGACTTGGCTCATTGCCATGTGCGTACTGACCAATCAACCCAGTAATATCAGCAGAGGCGTCCTCACCCATATCACCATCAACAATAAACAATGAATCTAATTTTGAAACGAACAAAGCTTCGCTTCCGAAGAGATTAACAAGTCCTTTGACATCATGCGGCACCAGCCAAACATATTGCCAGGCATTCCCTTCGCAGAAATCATCGCCCATGTGTACCGTTCTAAAAGGGTCAAACGGTGAACGAAACTCACCTGCCGATGATTTTCCGCGCATAAAACCGGTAGATGTATCGAACAAATATTGATAGGCCTTACTTCTATTCTTAAAATAGTTATAATCATTATCATATCCGAGCTTATATGCAACCTGTGCAGCAGACCAATCTGCAAGAGCGTATTCAAGGGTCATAGCAGCCGTTTCACGCTCTATGTGTTTGTCGAAAGGAATATATCCATATTCTTTATAGAGGTCAAGCCCCCGTTCATCAAGCATTGAGGTATTAAAGATGGCCTTATATGCCTCTTCAGCGTCAATGTTGAAACCTTTAAGAATTGCATCTGCCAGAACAGGAATTGCAGGATTACCAACCATACAATCTGTTTCATTACCCATCAAATGCCACACAGGTAGTTTACCCTGCTGCTTATAGATATTTATCATTGTTTGAGCAACATCTGACACCATTTCAGGATGTATAATAGTCATGAGCGGATGCGCTGCCCTATAAGTATCCCACAAAGAAAGAGTTGTAAAATTCTTATACGACTTATCGTTATGAATCTTGAAATCACTGCCATGATAATCACCATTTACATCCTGAAACACAGAGGGTGCAACCATTGTATGATAAAGAGCTGTATAAAAAACCCTTTTATACTCATCATTATCAGTTTCTATTACAATCTTGTTTAATTGCTTATTCCATTCATCATCAGCCGATTTAACAGCAGCTTCAAAGTCCCAACCTGGGAGTTCAGCGTTAAGATTCATCCTGGCGTTGTCAATACTAACTGGAGAGAGTCCAACTTTAACCAACAAAGATTCACCCTGGGCAATTTCGAAAAAGGCGTGACCGTAAACTTTCTCTGCATTTAAGCTTTCTCCCTCCACTTCCTGAGTACTGTTAAATACTGCAAAGTCTTTCATTGGTTTTGAGAAAACAGCGGTAAAATAAACAACCTGATTACGAGCCCAGCCCATTGACCGTCGATAGCCTGAAACTGTAGAATCATTATCCATTACTATGTAACTATCAATGGAACGATCCCAACCTATACCATGTTCTAAATCGATGATCACACCTGCCTCATCACTCGCAGGGAAAGTATATTTATGAAACCCTACCCGTTTGGTGGTTGTTAGTTCAGCATGAATACCAAAACGATCTAACGTTACAGCATAGTATCCGGGACTGGCTTTTTCAGTCTCCCTTCTAAAATATGAATATATCCCTGAAGCTTCATCGGGCAGTTCACCACGCGTTGTTTTAACACGACCAATCACAGGCATAAAGGACACGTCACCAAGATCTCCAATGCCTGTTCCACTGAGATGTAAATGTCCGAAGCCAATTATAGTTGAATCAGAGTAGTGATAGCCCGAACACCAATCCCAACCTTGACTGTGCTGAGTAGGCCCAAGTTGCACAAAACCAAAAGGAACATTGGCTCCTATAAAAACATGACCATGTTCACCTGTTCCTATATATTGATCTACATATTGCATAAGATTGAGAAGTTTCCCATTTTCGGATGGAGAATCACACCCGGTGTATAGTAATAACGAAAGCGTTATCCCTATAATTAGTCCATATAATCTCTGCATATCAATTAAAAATTTACTATTCAACAACCAACTCATCACTCAATAAAATATTATCAGAAGCTGAACCAATCATTATTGTGAATTTTCCTGGTTCAATTACTTCATTGTAGTTAATATCCACGATGGTTAGATCATCAGGTGAAATACTAAACACAATCTTTTCCTGCTTTCCTTTTTGGATATGAAGCCTTTTGAAATGCTTTAGCTGCATCATCGGCTGTACAGTTGAGGCAAATTGCCTTCTCAGATATAGCTGAGCTACTTCCTCTCCATCATGCTTGCCTTTATTTTTCACAATAAAAGAGACCTCAAAATGATTGTTTCCTTTATCAACTACTTTCACATCAGAATACTCAAACTTAGTATAACTTAACCCATACCCAAAACTATATAGCGGAGACAAAGACATATCCACATAATCATGTCCTTTGGGATTCTGACTATTATAGTAAAGAGGAATTTGTCCTACATGACGGGGAATAGTAACGGGCAAGCGGCCTGCAGGATTATACTTACCAAATATAACATCTGCAATTGCATTACCACCTTGCTGACCTGGATACCAGGCAGTGAGCAAAGCATTGGCATGCTCAGAAGCCCAATTCATATCAAGTGGGCGTCCTTGAATATAAACCACCACTACAGGTGTACCTGTGGCTTTAACGGCTTTAAGCAGTTCCATTTGCTTTCCGAGTAAATCAAGTGTTGCACGATCAAAACCTTCACCAGCATCCATATCGCTCAGGTAGCCATCTTTTACAATAGCAGCACCAGTATCAATATAGCTGGTTTCGAAATCGCGAGCACTTGAACCGCCAACCACAACAATGGCCACATCGGCATTTTTAGCAGCTTCGACCGCCCTGTCAATTTCGTCCCATGAGGTATCCCTAATGGCACAGCCTCTCACATAGTTTACTTTAGATGCCCCCACTATAGAGGTAATACCATCCAGTACTGTAATAACATTACTATCTTCTTGCGGAGCTGTATAGTCACCAAGCATATTATACCGATTGTGGGCATTAGGGCCTATAACAGCAATATTCTTCACCTTTTTGGGTGACAATGGTAAAATATTATCCTTATTCTCCAATAAAATAATAGATTTTCGTGCTGCCTCCAATGCCATATTTATGTGCTCCGGACTCCTTACAACAGCCATAGCTTTGGAAGGGTCTACGTATGGATTATCGAAAAGTCCCATTTCAAACTTTAACCGAAGAACACGACTCACAGCCGTATCAATTACAGACATCTGTAACTCACCAGTATTTACAGCATCAATTAAACGCAAAAAAGCATTTCCGCCCAAATCTACATCAACACCAGCATTTACAGCTAATTTGGCAGCATCATGAATAGTTTCAGCCACATAATGATTGCTTCTCAAACCTTCAATGCTAAATAAGTCAGAAACAACAAAACCCTTAAAACCCCATTGACTACGAAGTACATCAGTAAGTAAATATTTATTTGAGGTACAAGGAATTCCATCCACAGAATTATATGCAGTCATAACTGACAATGCACCAGCCTTGACCGCCTCTCGAAACGGAGGCAAGAAATTAGTGTGTAAGTCCCTCATTCCTATCATGGCAGAACTTCCATTACGACCACCTTCTGGTACTCCATAAGCAACAAAGTGTTTCAAAGTAGAAATCACGCCATTTATGCTATCAATTTTGCCTGCTCCCATGCCACGTACCATTGCAGCACCAAGACGACCAGTGAGTACAGGATCTTCGCCATAAGTTTCTTCTACACGTGACCATCTTGGGTCTCTAACCAAATCCAAAACCGGACCATAAGCAATATGACCACCTTGAACACGTACTTCACGTGAAATAACCGAACCAATCTTTTCAATTAGCTCAGGAGACCAAGTCGCAGCTAAACCAATTCCTGTAGGGAAAACCGTTGTGCCTATGGCCATGTGTCCATGTTGAGCCTCCTCCGCAAGAAACACAGGGATTCCGAGACGAGTGTTTTCAATTACATAGCGTTGAAGTTCGTTACCTGTTTCTGCAGCCAATTTAGGATTCAATCCTGTTTCGAGAGTCTTTTCTGTCCATGGGTCTGCTCGGTAGGCTCCCCACATCATTCCAATTTGACGCTGCTCAACATACTGTTGATATTTATCTGATGGATAAATATTTGCACCTTCTTTAACCCACATTTCCCATCCAAACGGAGATAACATTTGTCCTACTTTCTCTTCCAAAGTCATGTGGTGTAACAAATCTTTCACTCTCTCTTCAACAGGAAGAGCCAGATTGCGAAATCGAAAAACTTCCTGGGCTGACACCATAGAGCTCTTTGTAAAAAGAATCAACAGAAATAAACAAAATCGGAATTTCATATTATTTAATTTTCAAATTATTTGCACTTAAAATCACTCCTTACAAAATCGACACATCAATTACCTGCTCATTTTAATGAGATCATCGATTTCCTGAGTAGCTACAGGAATAAACATAAATCCGTATTCATAATCCCTATTGGGTTTTAGCATGTATTTATCCACTGGTTTAGCATCCCAACTGTTTATACTTCCAAGACCACGCTGACTGTAGTCAATGTTCCATCTTACAAATTCACGTGGTATCACATGCGCTATGTTCTTTTGCTCCAGATGAACCGGCCCATAATCATATCCATCGCGGGCGTCAAAATCAGAGGTAGTATATGGCATAGCAGTCATTTCCAAACCTTCCCCTTCATGTTGAAGATTTACCACCATTAAACCTACGCCATTTGAATTTGTAAGGGACGCCCAACGAATCCCTGTTTTGTTCCCGTTCTCCTGGGGGCGGATGTACGGTACCATTTGATCAGCCACGTTGCTTCTGTATAAATCTACAAATGAAGAAACATTTCTATCAATATAATTTTCCCAAGGGCCACGTCCAAACCAAATAAAATTCTCAAACTCGCGCCCGATTAAAAGATTTAATCCAATTCGAGGAATATCAGACTTCTCCGTTGAGGAAGCCTTAAGGCGATTTAAAACCGAAATGCGGCCATCGCCATAAACAGTATAATCAATTGAGAAAGTTGAATTTACCTCTCCAAGTTTAAAAACCGCATCTACCTTTATAGAAGAAGTGGATAACCGGGTAGATTGAAGTGATAATAACTGGCTATTGTTCGTAGCCTTTTTCCAATTAATATTTTCAGTGTGCATACCTGAACCAAAGTCATTGTCGGTTACAGCCCTCCACAAATCAATTTTTGGACCCTGTCCATTGTAAAGAAACTCCGTATCGTTTACCTCATAACCCACCATTTGACCTGATTCACGGTCAAAAACAACCTTGATTAAGCTATTATATAATGTGATATATTTGGACGTTTCGGTTACGAAAAGTTCATCATTTGAAGATGTTACCCTTTCGGATGATTTATAAAAATTCCCAAGTTTCAATTGCTCATTTGCCACGCTATGACCTTCAGGAACCAAAAAAGTTGATTTTTTTGTATACACCTCAATATGAAGAAAATACTCTACACCAGGGAGAATTTCAATTGGAGTCAACTCGATATCTAAGACCTGTCCAACGTGGGGTTTAGCATTTATATCAGGAATTTTTAATGTTTGTACTATTTTTCCATCAGCTTTAATATGGCCTTTAAATTCGAAATTACTTAAACAGGTAAAGTCATACAGATTCTCTACCAGAACACGTACATTGGTACTGTTATGATGTAACAATTTAAACCTCACAGATTCATGAGCCTTTTTAACTTCATGTAAACCTGGTTGTATGGAACGATCTGGAAAAACAATGCCATTGAGCAGGAAGTTCCCATCGGTAGGCATGTTTTCACCATAATATCCGCCATAAGCAAAAAGTCGCTTGCCTGACTCTTCAACCTTCCACAACCCCTGATCAACCCAGTCCCATATGAATCCACCCTGTAGTTGGGGATACTTATTGATTACATCCCAATAATCCTGAAAGTTTCCGGTACTATTACCCATGGAATGTGCATATTCTGAAGGAATCAATGGTCGATCGAGTTTCATCTGGCCCCAAAACTCAAGCGTTGAAGGGGCTGGATACTGTGGCACAATAAGATCTGAATTCCAATCAAAACCAAGCGCATACCGAGAACCGGTTTCTACCCTTTCATATTGAACAGGACGATTAGAACGATCTGCCTTTTTTGCTTCGTGATAGGCAGTATAAAATATAGGGCCATTCCCCGCTTCGTTACCCATAGACCAGAGTATAACCGAGGCGTGATTTTTTGTTCGTCCAATCATTCGAATAATACGATCCACGTGGGCATTTTCCCATTCGGGATAGTTGGATGGAGAGCGCTCCCCATAATGAAACCCATGCGACTCCACATTGGCTTCATCGAGCACGTATAACCCATGAATATCACAGAGTTCATACCATCTTTCAGGGAATGGATAGTGACTCAGACGTACTGCATTTATGTTGTACTGTTTCATTAATTTAATATCCTGAAGCATCTGCTCTTCGGTAAGGTAGTGGCCTGTTTCAGGGCTATGCTCATGAATATTGACACCCTTTAAAGTAATGGCCACACCGTTTACCAAAAGCTGACCTCTATTTATCTCAACACTTCGAAATCCAATATGAGATGCGGTGCTTTCGAGCACACGTCCACGACGATCCTTCAAAGTTAAAAGAAGAGTGTATAGATTTGGGTTCTCAGCACTCCATGACTTTACCTTTGGTATTTCTGCTTCAAAACTAACCGTTTTCTGTCCGTTAGAAGGCAAATCAACACGAGAGGATCCACCTACAACAATCTGATCTCCCTCTAATATGGAATATTCAACTGATAGCCGCTGACCATGTCGTAAACTATTACTAAGGTCAACAAACAGTGAAAACAGACCATTCTCATAGCCTTTATCCAACGTAGATACTACCTCAAAATCACGAATTCTGCTTTTTGGCTGACTATAAACAAAAACAGACCGTGAAATTCCGCTAATACGCCAAAAATCCTGACATTCAAGATAACTGGCATCACTCCAGCGATACACTTCCACCGCTAACGTATTCTCATGTCCAGGTCTTACGAATCTCGTAATATTAAACTCTGATGGCAATTTGCTGCCCTGACTGTAACCAACCATCTCTCCGTTAATCCAAAGATAAAAGGCTGATTTCACGGAGCCAAAATGAATAAATATCTCTCTATTATCCCAGTTTTGTGGCACAAAAAAGCTGTGTTTGAAAGAGCCAACCGGATTGTATTCTGTGGGTATTCTTGACAAATCAGGTCCATCTTTAAGTTCCGTTATAGGGGTACGTGGATCAGCAAACTCATACGGCAAATTCACGTAGATAGGATAATCGTATCCTTGAACCTCCCAGTTTCCGGGTACATCAATAAGATTCCAAGTACTTACATCATAATCCGTTTTAAAAAAATCAATCGGACGAGTATCAGGATTTGTGGCCAAATTAAACCTCCACTTACCGTCAAGCAAAATATAATAAGGTGATTCAGAGGCATTCATTCTCAAGGCCTGGTCTGAAGACTCGTAACTAAAAAATATTGTTCTTGCCTTTTCCTTATTTCGTTCTATAATCTGTGGCGTTTGCCAGTCGGCTTGAGCCAACACGTTCAGATATAAACCAAAAGACACAAAAGCTAATAGTAATATACTTTTCACAGCCGTTTCATTTTTCAGATTAACAATACAAAGAAGAGACATTCGAGTCTCCAATAAAGTTTACTCTACAACAATCTCATCAACAAACAACCAAGTAGGCTGTCCTTCACCCAAATGACCCGGAGGGCAAACGCCATGATTGGCAGCAGAAACCCTTACAAATTGAGCCTTGCGTGATGAAAACTCAGAAAGATATTCAACCGTCTGATGGTTTTTGTCATTCGGATGAACAGGATTATTCACAACGCCAACATCCACAAAAGAAACCCCATCAACAGATAATTCAAACTTTACCCATTTGGGCAGAAAAATCCAGTCTACTTGTTTTTGTAATGCGCCCAACATTAACCGATTAATACTTTTCACTTCAGCCAGATCGATGGTTGCCACCATATCCCTGCCATTGAAGCCATGCCAATATTTTGAAACAACGAGTGTGCCGCGAACCCCATCGGTTAATGAATTGGGGCCATCGGCCATGTAGTATCTGCTGACTGGATGATCGTAGATTACATCTCTGCCAATGGCTAGATGTACATTGAAGGTTTGCTCAGCGGGAATCAGACCTAACACCTGTCCATCTTTAACAGAAACTGCCTTTAATACTATTGAGCGATTTACTTCGATTGGAGTAGTATATTTAAAGCTGCTGAGAGAAGGCAAAGAGCCATCAATGGTATAATAGATATCGGCGCCAATCACTTCCGTATCTAGTTGCACAAAGAGTTTTCCCTCTCTCGACATGGGAGTGATTACCACTTTTGTATTACCACGGCTGTAGCGCAAGCCCTTTTTATCGAAACAACGGAAATGATAACCACTTAAGCGGCGGTTAAAATCTTCCCAATTTCGATTCTCAGATGGAGACCAAACCACTTCGGCAAGTGCCAACATACGGGGCAAAATCATGTACTCAAGATGCTCAACAGTTGGAATAAACTCAGTCCACACATTGGCCTGAGCACCTAGCACAAAACGCGCCTGCTCCTTTGCAAGTTCGACAGGAATAGGCTCATAGTCATACACATTTTTGAGCGTGTTCATTCCGCCAATTGCCACCGGCTCACCTTCCGGCCCTGCCTGATAGTGGTCAAAGTAACAAGGACTTCCGGGCGTCATCACCACGTCGTGACCCATTTTTGCAGCAGCCACTCCACCTGACTCTCCCCTCCAACTCATCACCGTGGCTCCCGAAGCCAATCCGCCTTCAAGAATTTCGTCCCATCCGATTAAACGGCGGTTATGCGATGCCAGAAAGGCATCCATCCGACGAATCATATAGCTTTGCAGTTCATCCTCATCTTTCAAGCCTTCTGCATTCATCCGTTGATGACAACGGTCGCACTTCTTCCACCAGGATTTGTCTACCTCATCGCCTCCGATGTGGATAAATTCAGACGGAAAAAGCTCCAGAACCTCCAGAAGGATGTTTTGCAGAAAAACAAAAACCTCCTCGTTGCCCGGACAATAGCTTGACTGAATGGTCTCGGGATACACTCCACCAGTATTTACAAACTGCGGTTTTTGCGTACACGAATACTCCGGATAAGCAGCAAGTGCAGCCACAGAGTGTCCTGGCAACTCAATTTCGGGTACAATGGTTACATTGCGTTGACGGGCATAAGCCACAATGTCCCGAATCTGTTCCTGAGTATAATACCCTCCGTAGGTGGCAGGTTCGCCCTCGCGAGCGGGCTCCCTTTCACTCCAAACCTTGTCGAGCCTGTCAACTCGCCAGGCGCCCACTTCGGTTAATTTCGGGTATTTCTTGATTTCAATTCTCCAGCCACCATCATCAACCAAATGCCAATGAAACACATTCAACTTATAGGAAGCCAATAAATCGATGAACTGTTTGATAACTTCCGGCCCAAAAAAGTGCCTGCTTACATCAAGCATCATTCCGCGCCACTTAAAACGAGGGTAATCTAACACCTTCATTCCCGGCACAATGAGCGCTTCATTGGTACGAACAGGCGTCACGGTCTGAAAAACCGACTGCATGCCCCAGAAAATACCCTTGCGGTTGTTTGCACGTATAACTATTTCTGATGACCGAACATTCAACTCATAACCCTCATCGCCCAGACGGGCCTCATTCACAAGTTCAAAACGAATTGTTTTTGCGGTTTTTTTATTATGACTCAGAGAGTATTGAGAAATACTGCTGATATAGGAAGTAAAAAAATCGGCCAACTCTTTTAAATCCTTGTCAGATTTTCGATAGCTGATGGATGTCTGCCCATCAATTACAAACTGCTCATCTGTCAACTGTAAACTTACAGGTATGGGGATGATTGAGGGATTTAAATTGGCAAACAACTTACCAATCCCCAAAAACAATAGCAGAAATAATACTGAATATCTCATAATTAAATAGATTACCTATTGCATGTTAATCTGAATCAGGCGTCTCTGTTAATACGGTTACGGTGCATTAAAACACCATCAACATAAATCTCCACGATATATCTACCGGGATTCAACATCCCAAGATCAAAGTTTACTACTCCTTCCTTAAACTGATTAAAGATATGCCTAGCCATTAATTCACCATCGGCAATAAAACGTACTTCCAGAATAGATTCATTTACAAGCCAAGCGTCAAGCTCAATGTTACGCTTTGTTCTGCGTGGATATAAAAAAAACGCATTTTGAGTATCTGATAAATCCAGCATTGCATTAGCCGTAGCATGAAATGCTAAAAATTGTCCACTACCGCAATCACTTATAAAATTGTGCAATATATTTCTAGAGAAATCTAAAAATCTCAAATAACCATATCCACTTTGAGGTTTAGCCCAGAACTCCAAACCATCTCCGGCGCTGTCGGTTAAGTAAAACTCGTATTTACCAGGTTTCAAGGATAACGTGTCTGAGTATATAGAATTTGGAGACACTGATTCCGGCTTTCGATGATACACAGTATCTTTTTTACTGTCAAGTATGTAGAGCAAATTCTCTTCCGGATGGTTATTTGTTTTATAACGAATGAGAAAATTTAATGGGAGTTCCTTTGGAGAGGTAAACTCAGACTTCATTGAATTATCAAGAACCCACTCATCTTTCTTCCCGTTCGGAGCATCCAAAAAAACTTCAAAAACATTCAAGCCTTTTTTAAAATCTACTTCTCCAGGCAATGAAATAACTATCGACTCACCATGATTTAACAAACCTTGCCATGTGTAGGTACGTTTTTTAAACCCAGCTACACCATAGCTGATTCTGAGACGGCGCAGAGCTTCGGAACCATTATTCTTAAATTGAATCTGAGGTGTAAACGATGCAGGATTCAACCTGGAATATAACTGATTGTCACTAGGAACCAATATCTTCTCAATTGTGACATCATGTTTGTGTGTTGGAGATGCATATTGAATCAAATAAGCACCTATTACCTCTTCAGCTTGAATATTTTCCTCGGCCTCATAAGGCTCCATTTTGAAACGTATGACTTGCTCCCCTTGATAATAAGGAATATCTATAATGTCAGGATCTTGCAATTCGCCAGGACACCAGTATCCCCTATCATACACCCAAGTACCACCCTGCGGATAAAGAGGGTTGGCACCGCATTCTTTCCATAAATCCCGTCGGTCAATCACGTCATTGTTAATCCAAACCTCACGCCAGCGGCTGCAAAACTCACTACAATATGAAGGGCGATCGGCTCCATGACCAGTATGTTGAATTCTTAATCGTCCAAAAGCAGCCTTATCATTAAAAGCGAAAGAATAAGGTTTTAAATGGTTCTCAATGGGATCTCCAGAGCGGCCATAGGGATACTTACCCAGATATACTTCAGAAATAGATATTGGTAAGGCCACTGGTGGGCCAAAAAGAATATCAAACTCTATTGTTAACGACCAGCCCAATTCCTCCGGCTCATACCCTGAATGAAGGTAATCTATCTCAACACTATCACGCAAAAACATGGCAAAATCTGTCACATCTACCTCCCAAGTAAATGACCAGTCATTTTTAAAACTGCTCCCATAAGGAGTTATCATTCGACCAATTTCCACATTAAGCGAATCCGCGTTCTTTCCTCCGACACGTCTCAAATAGATAAAATCCAAGTAGTCCCAATGGGCAATGTCCATTGTGTCGGGGTGTCCAAGTGTCAAAAACATTGTTATATTACGAACATCCGTATCACGGTTAGGGAAAACTGCCCATGACGAAAAAGATTTTATCCCTTCAGATGCATCGGTATTAATGGTTACACGATCGTGGGAACGTATCACATTTCGACTTATCCCTTTGGAGAACAAACAAATGGGCACAAAGAATAAATAACAAAATGAAAGAATGCTTATAACTTTTACCATCTCAGATTAATCAAAACTAAAAGACTCAAATTTTTGAAAGAGATAAAACCTTAGTTTTATTACACCTTCAAGATTACATGCTTAATACGTTTTCTTTGCCAGGTATAGGTAATGTGTACTAATCCTTTAGAATCCTGTACAACGGCAGGGTAACTATACTCTCCCTCCTCGTGATTTTCCAGGGTGTAAATATCGGTCCAAGTGACTCCATCATCAGACACCGCCACTCTTAATACATTTCGACCAAGCCACCATTGCTCTCCACTTTCCGAAGGATTATAAACCAATAATTGCCTTCCATCATGCAATGTTACTGCATCGGTTCCAGAATTTGGATTCCTAACCTCTAAGAGACTCATCGGCTCCCACGTATTGCCTCCATCAATAGACCAGGACTGGGCAATAAAGTCCTGACGGCTACGACACAAAAGTTGCATTCTGCCATCCCGATGTACAACAACAGACGGTTGGATGGCACAAATCTCATTTTTGTGATCAATTTCTATCTTCCGAATAAATAAACCATCGTTCGAGAATATCTCGAGATGCGCAATCCATTTGTTGTCCAATGTTTCAATGCTTGATGGGGCAAGAAAAGTACCATTCTCAAGTGATATGGGTTTGTTTTTTATCGGTCCCAGAACACCATCAGATAACCTGGTGTGGTTACTCCAGTTTTTGCCGCCGTCATCAGAATGCTTGACCATTCCCCACCACTCTCGGGGATTTGGCCCCTGCTTATAAAACAAAAGAAGCCTGCCAGTCTCTGTCAAATAAAGCACAGGATTCCAACAGGGCATCGACACAGTATCACTAACATGAGATTTGGCAATCACAAAAGGCAATCCCCAACTATCTTCAGAGTAAAAAGCTCCCCATATATCCACATCACTGGCACCTTCATAACTTCCGCCAAACCAGGTAATCAGAAAGGTATCTTTATTTAGTTCCACTATAGATGAAGCATGGCATTGGCCGAATAAATCATCATCAAAAACAAAACTTTCGGTGACTAAACCAGTAACTCTGCACGAGGAGAAAATGATTACTGTTAAAATTAAAAGATGGTAATTCTTTAGCATGTGAGAAGAGAATTAATAACCTGACAAAACTTAGAAAACAGTTTTGCCAGGTTTAAAGACAAAAACAGCAGTATCTATTTCACCTGCGAAACCTTAACCACCCATGCATATTTAGATGGCGGGGTTCGACGTAAACGTGAAGGTATGTCGACAACAAATCCATTGCCTTTAGCCTTCCATGAAAGAGGCATATCAGAACCGAGCAATTTCACCTCAGCTCCAGCGGCTGGCTGATGTGTTTCAATAAATATTTGAGAAGGCATACGCACTTCATCCTTATCGGCCATATAAATAAAATACACTTCTTTCTCATTCTTCTGTGTAAGCGCTACCTTATTTTGTTTATAGGGAGCAATGGGGCGTGTTTCATAAATAGCTTCGCCATTTACGCTAAGCCATTCTCCCATTTCTAATAGCAAATCATAGGCTCCTTGTTGCCACTTTCCGTCAGGTCCCGGAGCTACATTCAACAACAGATTACCACCTTTGGCTACAATATCAATTAAAAGGTGAACTCCCTCTTGACCAGATATATATTCGGCATCAGGAGTATAAGACCAACCGCCTCCTGAAATGATGCATGATTCCCATGGATAGGGAAGAATATGCTCAGGGACACGATTCTCAGGGGTCAGATAATTTTGATTTTTTCCGTAGACAGCTCTATCCACTACAATTAGCCCAGGCTGTTCTACCCTGGCCTTATCTACCAGTTCATCCATGCGGATATCCTGATTTATAATCTGAGCTTTGATAAAACCTGATTTATTCTCCTTTAATGCATCATTATACCATTGATGAATAAATTCAGGTGTCTTCTTTGCCACCCATCCGCCATCTAGCCAAAGAATATCGATGTCTCCATAATCGGTCATCAGCTCCATAATCTGATTATGGGTAAATTGCACAAAAGCTTCCCAACGTTCAGGGTATGCTTCAGGATCATAGTTCACGTTTCGGTCGGGTGTTGCAAAATTTGGCCACCAATAGTTCTCATTGTGCCAATCGGGTTTTGAAAAATAAGCACCAGCCCAGAAGCCCTTGGCGCGAAAAGCATCAAAAACCTCTTTGGTGACGTTGGCGCGAGGGTTTGTATGAAAAGGACAATCCGGTGAAGTAATTTTATAATCGGTATATTTACTATCAAACATTGAAAATCCATCATGATGCTTGGTAGTAAACACAACGTACTTCATTCCAGCATTGTGCGCTGCTTCAGCCCATTTTTCCGGATTAAAATATTCAGGGTTAAAAGTGGTCATCAAGTTATGATACTCTTTTTTGTAAGCCATGTAATCTTCGTACGGTCTGCGACACCAATCCTCATCTTCAGCACAGATACTCCATGATTCAACAATTCCCCATTGACTATAATGCCCCCAATGCATCAATAAACCAAATTTTAAATCTTGCCATTGTTCCAGTTTTTCCAACACCAAAGGGTCAGTTTCAGGAACATATCTTTCATCTTCATAGATTGCCTGAGAAAAGGATAATTGACTCAGAATTATTGTGACAAATAAAACAAATAGTCTCTTCAACATAATATATTATTTTTTGAAACTACCTAAATGCATTTATAACCGATGCATGAAAGTTGACATGAAATTAAAAGAGTAATAATTATAAGGGCATCCAATTATGAATGCCCTTATAACAAAAACTTAACTATTTAGGACCTTCCCCGTAATTCGGGTTGTTTTTATCAAACCACAAACGCTCAGTATTCAGCGTTCCCGGGTTGTTTGTACCAGTAGTGAAGCCTTGAGCCTCAATACCTGCCTTACGATTAGCATAGTTCAAATCATCCTCAGTGGCAGCTTGTACAACAAAACGTCGCGGCATAACCATTTCAGCTCCTCCAGCAGTAACAGTTTGCCATGAAAGATAGTTGCTATTTTTCTTTGGCACACCTGAACGACGCACAGTTGCCCATAAATCACCTGGCGTGTTCATGAAATTAATATACTGTTGAAGGTAAACTTTCTCCAAAGCATCAACAGAAAGATCGTATGCCGACTGTGTCAACAAAGCAGCGATTTCACCAGTTCTTAATTTGGTTGCAGCAGCTTCTGCTTCCATGGAATTGGTATAAACTGGATCAGAATTGTAATATGGTAATTGATTGTTGTTTGCCAATGCATCAGCACGACGAATCGACATTTCAACACCCTTATTAAAATAGTCCTGAGCACTCTCTGGAAGGTTAGCACCTAAAAGTTTAAATTCAGCAAAGTACAAATACGTTTCAGCAGCAGTTCCAAAGATCGCTTGTAAACCAGGAGGATTATCTCTAAGTTGCAATACTCTGCCACCCGGACGTGTAGGGTATGTATACACATAACTTGTTCTAACAACTTTCTCATTAAATAAGGAAGTAGACAAATATGTTTTTTGAACACCACCTATGTCAATGCGGTTAAGCACTGCTTGGTTAAAATATATGGCATTTTCTCCAGCTAACACATCGTCAGGTGAAATAGGTGCACCATGATATCTGACCCAAGGCTCACCAGGCGCTTTCCATTCAGAAAAATTACCATCACCATCCAACTCAACAAATTGTTCAACATAAGGAGGTAGATCCTGCCCTGCCTCAATAAATGCCTGAACAACTTCTGCATTGAAATGGTTCTTCTCGAAATGGAAGCGTACACGTGGGTCTTGATTTTCAACCATAAAATCAATCAAGGCTTGGCTTCCATAACCTATCCACATTTCATTACCTGTACCATACCAACGAATACCCCTTTTATAAATAAAATCATCGGCAATATCGTTCATGTAGCCAACCGGAGACGTGGCAACTTCTTCAACAATACTAATTGCCTTTTGACGATTTACATTAACAAGACGTGCTGCAATTTTCAGTTTTAGTAGATTACAGAATTTTGCCCATTTGGTATAATCACCGCCATATACTAAATCCTGGGTTCCAAGGGTGATTTGCCCCGATGTGTTAGATAGAATACCTATCGCCCAGTTTAACTCACTTAGCCACAAATCAAACAATTCTTCTTGACTATCCATCTTTGGGGTCAAAAGATTTGTAAAAGGACCTAATGCTGCCTCTGAATAATAAATTGAGCCAAAAAGGTCGATATTACTAAACGCAGGTTGAATCTGAATTGGATAAGTAATTGCTTTCAAAGCCTGGTAAGCAGCTTTATCTTCAGCACTCATGGCGTCCACACGAAACTGGATATCTCTTGTTTGTCTCATTAGGTCGCGATACAAACCCTGACCTCCACCCCAAGCGCCCATCTCATTGAATCTGGGGCCATTGCCTCCGCTAAGAGAAGACACTTGTGTCCATGGGTAGATATACTGAAAGTTATCGTAGAACCAGTTTGTATACTCATTGTTATACATATTCTCAATAGCCTTAGTGGCTGAGAATCTAAGATCAGGGCTAGAAATTACCGAGGGATCAGTATTTAATTCGGCAAAATCATCTTTATCACAACTCCAGATAAAAAGAAGTGAAAATGCGAGTAATATACTTGATATGTTTTTCATACTACTTCTTGTTTAATGATTAAAAATCAACAGCTACAGAAAAGGTATATGTGGCTGTGTAAGGGGTAAATGATCTCTCGCGGTAACCTGTGCTACTTGCAGTACCCCTGAAACTCTCCGGATGTATATTATTTGGCAACGAATTGTAGAGATACATTAGGTTACGTGCATTAAATGAAACATATACATTCTGTGCACGAATTTGCTGAGCTAATGTACGCGGTAAGTTGTAGCCAACAGTGATGTTCCGCAATGCAATATACTTTACCTCAGAGAACCAGTCATCATTCACTACGCCTGTTCCCCAACTGTTATTAAGGAAGTGGAAATAACTTGCATGAGTAGGCTCAACATAACCTGCTTCGTAAGCTTGCTGGAATGTCATACCACCAACCTCTACACTCTGTCCACCAGGCGTGGTAATTACTTGACCAGCTTCAAAAACGCCATCCGGAATTACACCTTCTCTGAACGTTTGTCCGGCTCTATCAGCATATTGCGACGTCCAAACAATTCCACCATGACCATCTCTTCCCTTTAATGAAGTCTCTAAGAATCCATAAGTAGTACCGTATTTGTTGCTATATGAGGCAAGATGACCACCATAACGAGCATCAATTAAAACTGACAATGTCAGGTTTTTATATTTGAATTCATTATTCCATGAACCTTCAAAATCGGGCTGAAGCTTACCAACCTCCTCAATTTCATAGCTACGGGTATAATAAGCCTGTTTATCAGTATTGTTGAAGGTGAGAATTTTCATGCCATTGCGAGGATCGTTAGGATCATCAGACTTCCATACTTTAGGCTTGCTGTCGCTCATCAAAACACCATACTGACCACCATTATAAGCTACAGAACCAATTCGGTAGTTGCCATAATCAGGATCCCCATCTAATTTCCTATACTCACCATAACTTTCGTGTAGATCTTTTACGAGTGTAGTATTATCCCAATAGTTGAAAGTAGATGTCCATTGGAAATCATTGGTTCTAACAGGCACTACACCTACAGAAAGTTCGAGACCTTTATTTTGTAATGAACCAACATTGGTAATCAGTCCTCCATTTAAACCGCTTTCGTTTGGCAAAGGCACTGAACCGATCTGATTCTTAATGGTTTCATCATACCACGCAAAATCAAAAGTCAAACGACCACTAAATAATCTTGCATCAAGACCTAACTCAATAGAGTTTTTACGTTCTGGTTTGATATCAGGATCTACACTTGAATCGGCCATTGCGTTACCGTAAACATTGCCATTAGATAGTTCATAATTGGTAATTGAATAACCTCTATTAATAAAGTAGGGAGATGTATCATTACCAACCTGAGCCCAAGAAGCTCTAACTTTACCAAATGTTAACCAATGAGGCATTTCAAAGGATTCAGTGAATACCCATGAGCTGCTAACAGAAGGATAAAAATAAGAGTAGTTCCCAGTTCCATTGGTGTAAACAAGAGCAGAAGACCAGTCGTTACGTCCTGTTATGTCAAGATAAAGTTGGTTTCTCCAACCCAAATTGGCCATAAAATAGAGGGAATTAATCTGCTTGGTGCCATTTACGCGGCCTTCAGAACCTCTGGTTTCTTTTGAATTTTCGAGGAAGAATTGACCGGGCACAATTAAGCCACCATTTGTCCAAACACGTGTAAATGAACGTGTCTGATCCCATAACTCACCACCAACAATCAGACCAGTTGATAACTCTTCATTGAAATTCTTCTTAAGATTGAAGACGAGCTTACCGGTTCTACTCACATCCTTTTCGTGTCTTAAAGAATAGTATCCACCTTCATTGGCGTACCCTCTACCCAATTCTTTCTGATCTTGATCGGCAGTAAAGTAATTCATATTACCTTCAGCTGTAACAGAAATCCAATCTGCTAAATCAGCAGTTAACCTTACAACCGGACGTGTTACATATTCTTTTCTAATGTTTTCATCCATGTTATAAATAAACCACAAAGCAGTCATCGGAACATAAGCATATTTATCTCCATATGCTGCACTTGGAGTACCACCGTGTGGTGCTTGCCATACTTCTCTTCTGTTCCACTTTTTAGTGTCATACCAGTTGGGTATAGCACCTGATAGGAAATACTCTCCTATGTCATTACGAGGGTTCTCTGAAGTAGACGTACTGAAAGAAACCGAAGCATCAGCACGCAACCAGCTAGCCAAATCATAAGAACTCGAAAACTGAGTAGAATTACGGGTAAATTCATTACCCGGCATAATACCTGTTCTTTTGTTATAGGAATTAGAAAGATAAAATGACCCTTTATCATAACCACCTGTAATAGCAACAGAGGTATTTGAATTTACACCGGTATTAAATGCATCCTTAAAGTGATTTTTTGCACCGCTATAGGTAGTCATTTCGCCATCGTAACCAATAATAGCGCGATCGTCAAAGCGTGGGCCCCAAGCACGGTTAGCATTTGGATGGCCAATCATAGTTGGAACACCGGCTGAGTTGGTAAAAAATTGACCTGTATCAAATCTGTAGTAGTTTCCATTGGCATCTCTTTCGCCATAACCAATTGCTCCTGCTCTTACGCCAGGACCGAATTGATACTGAATATCTGGTTGCTTATACACATGATCAATACCAATGGATTGTGTAACCTTAACACCCAAACCTTTTTGGCCTACACCACTCTTTGTGGTAATTACAATCGCACCATTTATACCTCGCGAACCATATAGTGCAGTTGCAGCAGCACCCTTTAGAACTGATACTGATTCAAAATCATCAGGGTTCAAGTTCTTAAGCATATTACCAAAATCATTCGATGTGGCATCCCAGTCTGCAGAAGCATTAGAGATGGAATTATCCAGAATCACACCGTCAATAACAAAAATTGGATTGTTATTATCCTGATTCATTACAGACACCCCGCGAAGCTGGATTTTTGTGTTTCCGAATACACTACCGTCAGACATACCAACACTAAGGCCTGCAGACTTCCCCTGTAATGCGGCCATTACATTGACAGTATTTGCAGCGGCAATATCATCACCCTTCACTTCTGTCATGGCATATCCCAGAGCACGTGATTCACGCTTAATACCAAGAGCTGTTACAACAACCTCCTGCATTTCAAACACATCTGGTATAAGAACCATATTTATTAAACTGCGCTCATTAACTGGAACTTCCTCTGTTAAATAGCCAATGAAAGAAAACATCAGCGTGGCATCAGAAGGAGCATTGAGCGAATAGCCACCATTGATATCTGTAATAGTACCAATTGTAGTTCCTTTTATATAAACAGTTACTCCTGGCATTGGCTGGCCATCCGAGTCTAGTACACGGCCTGTAACTGTACGCTGCTCCTGCATCACAATAGAGGACTCCGGAGCGGTATCACTCGGGGTGTGTTTTAAATCCACACCTTCTTTGGCGTAAACGCCTGACCACGCTGCTATTAACAACGCGACCATTAACGATGTCTGTTTTTTAAAACTCATAATTACACTTTTTTTCATAGACAAATAATTAACTTATCATCATTATAAAATTCAGATGCTGAAATGGTCTTGATCCGGT
The DNA here is from genome assembly GCF_000517065.1 of Alkaliflexus imshenetskii DSM 15055. GTDB lineage: Bacteria > Bacteroidota > Bacteroidia > Bacteroidales > Marinilabiliaceae > Alkaliflexus > Alkaliflexus imshenetskii. Next base: position 1,090,180 of record NZ_KI912105.1, read on the forward strand.
TTTCCGGACTCGGGCTCCCGACAATGGGTTCCCTGACATTCCGCAACGGGAGAGTCAATAAATCGAAATTCCTCATAGGCACTGTATTAATTGGTTAGTTTGCAATGTGTATGTAATTGATTTAATATGTCATCACCAATTCCAATCCGATATCCGGATGATTGAAAAATGAGTTCCCCCTGGTTGTTGATAAGAAATACCACCGGTAACCGCCCTTTAAAATCCTGATTGGCTGTTATCTCCAATTGGTTAATCCATGATTGGTTATCCTTCACAAACAGAGCACGCGCCGGCAGTCCGGAATAAGCTGTGTGTGAAAAGCCGGGTGTGATGTTCTCTGGTGTAATTAACAGGACGAAATGTCCCGTCCATCTATCCAGACTGTTTTTAAGTCGCAACAAATCGTTAATAATATGTCGGGTTGGTTCGCGGGCAGGATCAATCCAAATGAGTGCGATACCTTCTCCAGTGGAGAGATTATTCAGATTGACCAACTCACCGGATGGTATTAACTCCACTACTTTGTTCAAATCGATCTCTATGTCGATATTGGCAGCTTTAACTTCTGCCAGAGGTATTTCAAGCAAAACATTTACTGTTTGATCCTCACCCACAGAAAAATAGTGGCGGCGGGTAGAGAATGAGCCATCGGGTAATCTAAGTCCAGAAACCAGAGAATAGAAACCAGCATCCACAGTAAGAGTGGCCGGGAAGCTGCTAAATTCATCTGAACCGCTGTAATCGAGCGTCACAAAGCGGGCACCATCAAAGCGGGCAAGTGTAAACTGCGAATAATATTTAGGCAGTAATTGTAATGCACTTTGCGACTCAAAATTTAGAATCACTGTACCGGAAGGCTTTTGTTGTACTGCGGCCGTTTCAACATCCACATCAACCCAGAGGCCATCCAAAAAAACCTGCGGTTGCAACCGCACCTGTTCGATGCGGGCAGGCAGCCCAAGGCTGCGCATAACAGCCACAAAAAAGATGTCGCGCGAATTTGTGTCGGTCACTCTCAAATTAAGCACACCAACCGGCGAAATGGGGACATGCCAATAGTTGGCATCATCACGCACTTCAAGATTCTCCTTTATCCAATTAAGCACAGTGGTAATCTTTTCACTTGTGTCTCCTGAAACCTTTGCACCAAAGAAATGGTGTAGATCAGCCTTATAAGCAGTAATCTTTTCATTTCGGATGCGAGGGTTCAGCACGTAATGTTGATACAGGTGCTTCTGGTTTGGGAGGATATCAGAAGTATTGATCCAATGATCTGCTAAAACATCAAAAGGCGTATCGCGTAAGTCCTTGGCCGACACCACTGAGAGCAATGCCAAGGCACGATTATCAAATCTATTTCCGGCATATTGCAAAAATTGTAATACGTTGGGCCAGTTGCCACGCGTTTGCCGTATGATATGCCAGGCAGCAGCAGGATTCAAATCTGCCGATTGAGCCAGTTTAACAACAGCAACAGAATCAATAAAGGTTTGCTCGTAGGCACTACGCAGCGCATCATCATGATGTAGACGGCTCTGATGGGCAGTTCGGTCACCCACTTCGCGGGCAGAAAGCTCTTTTCCGGTTGAGGCGCGCATTACAAATGACTCAACCCTATCAGTTAAATCGGGCACCCCAAGTGTAAGTACTACTTGCTGATTAACCGGTAAGGATACTTTCTGATAGGCAATGCGTCCATCCTTTTCGGCATAAAGCATCAGATCGCCGTTTCCGGTAAGAAGTTTAACCAAGCCATTGTGGTCGGTATTAATATTGGCGATGGAAAAGAACTCTGCAAAATTCACCACCTGGAATAAAACTGTGGCATCTTTTACCGGTAATCCAGCCTCATCAACTACCTTAACCTCTAAACGGTGCGTATCTGCATAATCCTGTAAAACATTCACTTCGGTAAAGCCTGCAGTGCGACAAACCACCTCGGGAACAGAAAGCATGTTGCCATAACTCCGGTTGTGTAACAGCATGGCGCGGGTAGCAGGTCCATCAAACCATCCCATATTTAGTTCAGGTTCAGGTTCGCAGGCGCCGAGGAAATACCATTTGCCATCAATCCAGACTTCCACCCAAGCATGGTTGTCGTCGGTATGAACCCAACGTGGTGTATAGATTTGACGGGCAGGAATACCCACAGCCCGCATGGCAGCAACAGTGAACACGGATTGCTCGCCGCATCGTCCGAAGGCTGTTTTAACTGTACTTAGTGGCGCACTGGTGCGATACTCATCAGTAGAACGATAAGTCACCTTCTCATGACACCAATGGTTTACCTCCAAAGCAGCCTCCATCATGGTGAGGTTCTTAACACGATCTTTCAACTCGTGAAAAAACACCATACGAGCTGTATCCAGATACTCATTGTTAACTCTAACAGGAAGCACATAATGCAGAAAAAGATCCTCAGGCACGCGTGTACCCCATGAGAACTCATTCTTCGCTTTCAAGGCATATTGAGCATGATTAAGATAGAATTTGCCATCATAATCTGCTAGGTCGCTCAAAGGCATGTAGGCATAAAGAAATTTGAGTGCATCAGACTCCATTTCAGTCAACCCTTCATCAAACACATTGAAAAGATCACCGGCGCGATGAGTCGCCAGTGCAACAGTATTGTTGAAAGCGTCATGAACAGATTTTCTTAAGCGCACATCACTAATTAGTTGTTCCGATTGGGAGCAAGCGTAACCCAACAGAGCAATTAGTGTACATGCGAATATTTTAACAATTATTCTCATCTAAAAATGATTAATCAAAAAAACCTGTTATCTCCTTACCCATAGTTGATAAAAAAGATTAATCCACTGTTAAACCATAAAAATCAATCTATGGATTAAACACCGCCTCTTTGGCAGAAAGCGTTAGCGCACCAGCCCCCAAAACAGCGATATGCGGATTATCAGATATTTCTATAACAGTTGTTTCCAAAGCAACTTTATGTGGAAACATGTCCAGCGTATTGAGCATGCCATTCTCGAAATAAGGGAATGCTTTTGAGAGTGAACCACCAATAATGATGGCGTCGGGTCCGTAAGAATAGAGAATGGTCTGTATAAGGCTGCCAACATGCTTGCCGTATTCTCTAAAGATATCGAGGGCAGCTTTATCTCCATTAGCAGCCTTCTGTGACAATTCATAAGCATCCATCTTATACTTATGCAAGAAAAACTTGCCACTGCAGTAGTTCTCAAAATCAGAATCGAGATGGGCAATGCCGCCAAACTCTCCGGCCATGGAGCAGTTACCAACGTGCAGAGCATCGTTTACAATAACCCCAGCTCCTACACCAGTTCCCAGAGTTAATCCAACCACATTTTTATGCCCCCGTGCATGGCCAAAGTACTTTTCGCCAAGCACAAAACAGTTGGCATCATTCCCAATAAATACAGGCACAGTAAAAAACGATTCAAGCTCCTCCTTAATTGGGAAATTGGTCCATGCAGGAATATTTGACACATTGTATATCACGCCGGCCTCCATATCCACAAGTCCTGGCACACCAATACCAATACCAATAACCTCGGGGCTCATAAAACTACCGATTGCATCGACAAGATCTTTAATGATGTGTTCCCTTGCCCTATCTGCACCGGTAGGCACTCGCAGCTCAGCCACCACAGAGTCGTCCTTTATATGTGCCACGTGGATTTTTGTACCACCTACATCAATTCCTATTATACTTCTACTAGTCATAAATAAATTATCAAAAATATTTCACTTATCTGGCCGAGCCTTTGCCTATAAACTCAAACACATCCTCCATCACCACAGCCAACGCCCCGATAACGCCTATCTCATTCCCCATTTTTGAAACTTCAATGATTGCCTGATCGCTTATTTGTGAGATACAATACTTATTCACAGCCTGCCGTATGGGAGTTGTCAGAAACTGCCCGGCCTCAGCCATTTTTCCACCCAGAACAATAAGTTCAGGGTTAAACAACTGAATGAGTATGGCGATGCCTTTACCGAGATTCTCACCGATAGCCGATAAGGCATTTATAGAGTGCTGATCGCCATCGAGGGCAGCATCAATTATCTGATTTAATCCAACTTTCTGTAATTCCGCGGGCTCCATTGTCGATAGAAGGGAGCCTCTTCCTGCAAGGATGCCATCCTTAACCATTTTTACGAGTGTGGTTCCGGCAGCAAGTGTTTGCAAACAACCCAGTTTTCCACAGATACACAAATCACCATTTTCGACGATGGGAATGTGACTGAACTCACCTGCAAAACCTGAAGAACCACGATATAACTTGCCATCGAGAATCATTCCCAAACCAATACCCCAGTCGAGAAACAGCACCAAAACATCCTTTTTAGATTTGGCCAATCCCAGACGCCACACAGCTAATGCTATGGCTTTTGCATCGTTCTCAACAAAAACCGGCAATCCCATTTGCTCTTGTAGCACGTCGCGAACGGCCTTTTTCCCAAAATTGAAATAGGTGTGGTTGACACCCTTTACAGAATCCACCAAACCGGGGAAACTTAGTCCAATACCGAGTATTTCCCCCTGGTTAATGCCCTGTTCGGCTATAAAACTCTTTAGGTGCTGAATCAATACATCCAAAGTACTGATGTTGTTATTCAACTCTATTTCGACAGTCTTTAAACCTGAAACATTCTCATTTGCCGCATTAAACAATGAAATTCGGGTTTGATAAATATCCATATCAACCCCAAGGACGTAAAATGCATTGTTAACTAAGGAATAAAGTTCCGGCTTACGTCCGCCTTTTGAGGCACCACGTCCCTTCTTCTCCACCAAATTACGCGTCATTAAATCGGTAAGAATGGCAAACGCGTTGGGCGAGCTAATTTTGGAATACTTACAGATGGAAGCAATTGGTTGCGGACCATTAAAGTACAGGTACTTAATGATGCGAACCGCTGAAAGAAATTTCTTTCGTTCCAGTCCGTCAAGTTTTTTTACCAAAACATTATCGAAAAGATAAGCCTTCATCTCATTAAATGATAAAATGCGTATAAAAGACAACACAAATTAAATACATTTTTTTATAATTGTCGACACTTTTGCAATATTTTTGCAAAAGAAATTTAAAAAACAACAAATTCCAAAGCAATAAAGAGAACAACCTTCACTTAATGAGGCACTTATCCAAATTCACCACTTTACAATCTTTAACCTGAGAGGGCAACAGCTTCAAATAGCACTTCGTTGCTAAGCAGGTTTCATATCAAAAAATCGGAATTCAACTGTTTGTAGTTACACTGAATTGAAAGAAAAAAAACGCCCCGAAGGCTTTGTGTCTGAATCGACAAAAGGCCTTCGGGGCGCATTTAATATGATTGGATAAATAGAAGAGATTGTTAGATATAAGATAAAAGAGAGATAGAGTAGATAAAAGAATCTTTAATATCCTCATCTATCCATCTAAATATCTAACATCTAAAATTCTATTTATGGTTTTTCAAAAACAGGTCAAAAACATCCTCCATGGCTACGGCCATAGCACCATTCACGCCAATCTCCTTACCCATTTTGGACACTTCCATTTTTACACCATCACTAATTTGAGAAATAGAATAGGTATTTATGGCTTGTTGGATAGGGGTGGTAAGATAATGACCCGCCTCGGCCATGGCTCCACCCAGCACAATCATCTCAGGATTATATAACTGTATTAGTATAGAGATACCCCGACCAAGATTTTTGCCGATGGCCGAAAGCGTGTTGATGCAATACTGATCACCATTTAGTGCAGCTTTTACCACGCTCTTCACATCGATATTACTGTTGCCATTCTCGGCTACCGACGACAATGAACTTTTACCCGATTTAACACCTTCTTCTACCAATTTCACCAGTGCAGTACCCGCAGCGATGGTTTGCAGGCAGCCCAGCTTACCACAAATACATAAGTCGCCATTTTCCACAACGGGGATGTGGCTAAACTCACCTGAAAAGCCGTTGGCTCCGCGATAGAGACGTCCATTTAAAATCATGCCCATACCGATACCCCAATCAAGATATAGCACAAGCACATTTTTTCGGCCTTTGGCAACACCAAAACGCCAGACTGCCAACGATATAGCCTTGGCATCATTTTCAACAAACACCGGTATTTTGAGATGCTCTTGCAATACATCTCTCACATTACGAGCACCAAAATGAAGATAGGTGTAATTAATACCGTTAATTGCATCAACCAAACCTGGAAAGCTGAGACCTACACCTACTATTTTATCACGTTCAATGCCCGATTCCTTAATAAACCTGTCAATCTCTTCGATAAGTTTATTTAAGGTCTTGATATCATTGTTCAAAGGAATCTGACAAGCTTTGATTCCGGTAATGTTTTCACGGGCACCATTAAAGAGAGAGAAACGGGTCTGATAAATGTCCATATCAATACCCACAATATAAAACGCATCGTCCTTTACCCTGTATAGCTCGGGCTTACGACCACCGTTGGATTCTCCATAGCCCCGACGCTCAATCACACCGCGCTCAATTAAATCGGACAGAATGGCAAAGGCATTGGGCGAACTAATTTTTAATTGCTTGCATATATTGGCTATTGGCTGGGGGCCATTAACATACAAGTCTTTAATAATCTTAACAGAAGCAATAAACTTCTTTTGCTCTAAACCTGAAAGCTTTTGGGTTAGTACGTTCTCTAAAAAATCAATTTTCATTATCAATCAAGTTATGTAATCAAGGTTAAGAATTTGTTTTAATAAGATGGTAAGATATAAGATGATTAGATGTTAGATGAACAGATAAGTTAATTTACATATCCGCATCATCGGGCTTCATGCCATATCATTTCGATCTCTACTCAATATATATAAACAGCATCGAAATTTCCATTAATATTTCGCGCGTTTCTTAAACGAGTCAAAAATACTTCTTCAATATTTTTTCAAAAGTAATATCTGTTTATTTATTTTTTCATACATTTGTTTCGTAATTGTATGATATTTGCAAGTTTAACAATTACTTTTGGATTAATCGAATCGTATCTCAAAAAATACAAGAGATTCACCAAAAAAACTTATAATACGAAACAAGCCAACCACCTAAAAACCAAAACGATTGAACGGAGGATAGAGATTTAGACGACAGATAAAGTACCGCACTACAATCTAATCTATCGCCCAAATTATCTTGCATCAGATCATGTTTAATCTTAAACGGGCAGAGGCAATCAGTTACATTACAACTCCGACCAGCTATGAATAGAGTAAAACTTGAAATATGCGCTTTCTCGCTCGAGGCGGCCAAACTGGCAGAGAAAGCTGGCGCCGACCGCATTGAGCTTTGCAGCAACCCGGCCGAAGGCGGAACCACACCACATTATGGCCTAATTGAAATGGCCGCGAATCAGCTCAACATACCGGTTTACCCCATCATCAGGCCTAGAGGTGGTGATTTCACCTATTCCGACGAGGAGTTTGAGATGATGAAAAGAGACATCGAGAAATGTAAAGAACTGGGATGCAAAGGCGTGGCCACAGGCATCCTCACGGCCGACAACCGCGTGGATGTGGAACGGATGCGCATCCTTACAAAACTGGCTTTTCCGCTGGGGGTGACGTTTATCCGTGCATTTGACCTTACGCCTGATGCATCGGAAGCACTCGAAATGGTGATTGATGCAGGATGCGAACGTATTCTGACATCCGGCCAGACCGAAAAAGCCGTTGAGGCCGTTGAGATAATCAAAGCATTGACGCAACAGGCAGGAGAACGCATCATCGTTATGCCGGGTTCGGGTGTGCGGGCAAACAACATAGCCCACATCATCGAAAACACAGGCGTTAAAGAGATTCATGCATCGGCCAGGGTGCTGGTGCCAAATAAGCAACAGCGCGTGACTGAACTGGGATTTGGCCAACCTGTGAGCTGCAATGCCGAAGAGGTGGCCGAAATGAGCCGCATCATCAACAACTGCTAACACAAAACACAACTATAATATTCATCATTATGAAAAAAACTGTATGGCAAAAGTCGATACGCAAAGGATTCAAGCTGCTTCTGGCGGTGAATCTGATGCTGCCGCTTGTATCAGGTTGCACCTCCCCTGACACTGAAACTACCGAAGACCTTGCAAGATACGTGGATCCATATATAGGTACCGATTATCACGGACACGTTTTTATTGGAGCACACGTGCCATTTGGCGCCGTCCAGATTGGTCCAACCAACTACATCTACGGGTGGGACTGGACATCGGGCTATCACTACTCTGACAGTATAATGACCGGCTTTTCGCAACTGCACCTGAGCGGTACCGGCATAGGCGATTTGGGCGATGTGCTGATGACCCCATACACCGGCGACATCCATTTCACGCCTGGCAACATCAACGAACCCCTTAAGGGATATGCTTCACTATATACCCATGAGCAGGAGAAAGCCGAAGCAGGATACTACGCCGTTCGCTTGTTGGATTACGACATTGACGTGGAACTTACGGCCAGCGAGCGCGTGGGATTTCATCGCTACACCTTTCCGCAGAGTGAAAATGCACGGGTGGCCATCAACCTGAAACTGGGAATTGGATGGGACCGACCGGTTAACACCATGCTAAAACAGATAAACGATACCACTCTGGCAGGATTTCGCTATTCTACAGGATGGGCCGAAGACCAACGCGTGTACTTCGCCATTGTGACGTCGCGCCCCATCGAAAAGCTTGAATTTGACACCGTAAACAAACTCATTTCAGACCAACAAGCTGAAGGCAACGATGTGGTAGGCGTGCTTACCTGGGCCACCGCACAGGGCGAGCAGATACAATTCAAAGTGGGCATCTCCCCCGTGAGCATCGATGGCGCCATCAACAACATACGTCAGGAAATACCGCACTGGAACTTTGAAGCCGTTAAAAAAGAGGCCCGTGACAAGTGGAACCGCGAACTGGCCAAAATTAAGGTGTCGCACAAAGACCCGGCCGTGCTTCGGACGTTTTACACCGCCATGTACCATGCCTTTACAGCTCCGGTGTTGTTCAACGACCATGACACGAGCTATCGCGGCACAGACAAAGAGGTGTACACAAACCCCGGATTTTCAAACTACTCGGTGTTTTCTCTTTGGGATACCTACCGTGCCGTGCACCCGCTATTTACCATTGTGCAGCACGAACGTGTGGACGACATGGTGACTTCGATGCTGAAGATATATCAACAGCAGGGAAAACTTCCGATTTGGCACCTGATGGGAAGCGAAACCAACTGCATGGTGGGTTACAGCGCCGTGCCGGTAGTCGCCGATGCCTTCTTTAAAGGATTTACCGGATTTGCCCGCGATTTGGCTTACGAAGCTGTGTTGGCCTCCTCCATGCTGGACGAAGAGGGCATTCAATACCTGAAGAAATACGGATTCATTCCGGCCGACCTGGAGCAAGAGTCGGTATCAAAAGCGCTGGAGTATGCCATATCCGACTGGGCCATCTCGCGCATGGCAGAGAAAATGGGCGACGAAAAAAATCAGGCATACTACCACACACGCTCTAAAGCATTTGAAAGATACTTTGACCCGGAAACCCAGTTTCTGCGTCCGGTGTTGAAAGATGGCTCATTTAAATCACCTTTCGACCCCATTGAATCGATTCATGAGGGTTACGCCTGGACCGACTACACCGAGGGCAACGCGTGGCAGTACACTTTTATGGTGCCCCACGATGTGTATGGCCTTATAGATTTGATGGGTGGCGATGCGGCCTTTGAGACAAAGTTCGACAGCCTATTTTTTGTGACCGGCGACCTGGGCCAATTTGCATCGCCCGACATTTCGGGATTGGTGGGTCAATACGCACAGGGGAATGAGCCAAGCCACCACGCGGCCTATCTCTATGCCTTCTCGGGCAACCAATGGAAAACAGCCGAGAAAACCCGATATATCATGGACAAATGGTACACCGACCAACCCGATGGTCTTCCCGGCAACGAGGATTGCGGACAAATGTCGGCATGGTACATTTTCTCTTCGCTGGGCTTTTATCCGGTGAACCCCTCAAACTCGGTTTTTGTGTTTGGCTCACCCTTGTTCGACAAAGCCACCATCAGTCTGCCAAACAACAAAACCTTTACCGTGAAAGCATTGAACAACAGCAAAGAGAATATTTACATTCAGTCGGTAACGCTCAATAACCGGCCGATTACCAGAACGTACATCACTTACAGAGAAATCATGAATGGTGGCACGCTGGTGTTTGAAATGGGCAACACACCTAACAAATCGTTCGGCAAGCTTCCTGAGGACAGACCTCTGGATGCGCTTGCTGAATAAGTTGAGACCTCAATTTTTTAAAAAATGTCCCGTCCCATTTTGAGGCGGGACATTTTTTTTGATGGGTTGATGGGCGCACCGTGAGGTGAGCAAGTTCGGTAGAAATTAACAGTGCATCAACAATATATTCGCGCGCTGTTAGGTGCGAAAGATCGGTAGAACATATCAACATAAAAGAATCGCCCGCCCCTTAGGGGCGGAACAAACATCTGGAATACCTTTAGACCCCGACATAAAAAAACCAAGGAGCTGCAAACACATTGCAACCCCTTGGTTTTTGTCTATTTCAATTATTTATATGCTGTTTTAATATTCGATTTGCTGAACGGCAGTGGGTCCTGTGAACAACTCCTCGTTGAGTTCATCCAGTATGGGATGGTCTAAGCCGCTGATTTCGCTTTGCCACATCTTTAGCATCTCGAACACCACCACTTCGTTCTCGCCTTCGCGCAACCAGGGCGCAGGTATATAAAGCGTTTGCTGAGGCCCCACCTGCCAATAGCGACCCACATGGTGGCCATTTACCCAGAGGCTGCCTTTACCGAAGTCACGCATGTCGAAATAAGTATCCTCCACCTTATCCAAATGGAAGGTTCCACGGCGCAGCACCGGCCAGTCGCTATGTGCTTTAGCCGACTCAGAGAAGGTGTATCCATCGATTGACTTGAACGGATAGCCAAAAATATCCCATCCGGTAACCTCTCTTCCGGCAAAAAAGACCGTTTCAGTGATTCCCTTTCGGTTGTCGGTCAAAAAGGAGCCAAAATTAATCCTGCCCAAATTCTCGATAAAAAGAGACAGGCGCGTACCGTTGTTCGGCACTTTCAGGTAGATGGAGTCCAGTTCGGTGCGGCGATCAAGTACACCTATGCGTTTGCCATCGAGCAACACAATACCATAGTCGCGAAGCTCCCTCACCTTAAGCCATCCTTCGCCCTTTGGAAGCTCTGTTTCATAAAGCACATAGCCGTAGCCCTGGTTAATATCCTCAAAACTCAATGGTCGCTCCGACTTAATCACTGCCGGGCGCTGCTGCTCTATCAACGCAATTTCATCCAGTTGAAACGATTTTACGCTTATGGATTTTAGCGGCTGAGGCACTTCAGGAATATGGTATCCCTCAGGTGCATACTTCTTCACCAACTCACGGTAGGCAAAGAATTTGGCCGTTGGATTACCCGCCTCGTTGATGGGCGCATCGTAATCGTAGCTTTGCGTTTGCGACTGATAGGGCATGTAGGTGTCGTAGTTGGCACCATTCATAAAACCAAAGTTTGACCCACCATGCGCCATGTACATATTCAGCGAGATGCCATAGTGGAAGATAGAGTCCAGGTGAGCGGTAAAATTTTCTACCGGGGATGTATGGTGTCTTTTGCCCCACACATCGAACCAAGCGGGATACCACTCAGAGACGAAATAGGGTCCGCCGCCATTGATGCGATCCTGCGTGGCAATAACCTCAGCAGGCTTGGCACCGCCGTTAACAGCCGCGTAAATTCCGGGTAGATGTCCGGCATCGATGGTATAGGGCGGGTCGCAAGTGAAAAGGTCGCAAGTAAATCCTGCCTCGATAAAGATATCGCGGTTCATGGCCAGGTACTCCTTGTCGCTGCCATAAAAACCGTACTCATTCTCGATCTGCACCATGATGATGGGTCCGCCATTCTCAATGAGCAACGGCGTTAGCTGTTTGCCAACTTCCATCACATAATCGCGATAGGCATTGATGAAACGCGGATCTTTGCTGCGCACTTTCAAATCAGACTCTTTGAGCAGCCACCAGGGATAGCCGCCAAACTCCCATTCGGCACACACATAAGGACTGGGTCGCAACATCACCCACAAATCTTCTTCCTGTGCGATACGAATAAACTCGGCAATATCTGCATTACCTTCAAAGTTGTACTCGCCCGGATAGGGTTCGTGTACGTTCCAAAACATATAAATGCTGATGGCATTCATGCCCATGGCCCTCACCATCTGTAGACGCTGACGCCAGTATTCACGCGGAATACGCGATGGATGCACCTCGCCTGAAAAGAACTGAACCGGTTCACCATTGAGCAAGAAGTGCCCGTCGGCAATTCGGAACTCATTTCTCTTTTGAGTGCACGACGTTGAGAACATCCCTGTCATCATCGCCGCTACAAAAAGCATTAAGAGTATTTTTTGCATTTCAGATAATATTTAATAACAATTGTTTTTTTGATGCTAGATTATTAGATATTAGATGGATAGATGGATAGATGAGGATGTTCAAGATTCATTTTTGTCTGCTCTATCTCTCTTTTTATCTTATATCTAATTATCTATAAAACTCCAGTTGCAACCTGTCACCCTTGCTCAGGCTCACCGAAAACATGCCCTCCTCAACCTTAATTTGGGTCTTTTTTCCGTTGATGAATGCCTTAACGCTGTTGCGATTTCCGGGCATTTTAATGACAAAGTTGGCATCCTGTTGAGCCTCCAGAGAAGCAGTGGTGATTACACCATTGCGCCACGAAGCCCCAACAACACCATCGCCCCGCACGCGCAAACCCGAAAACGAACCATCAGCAAACTGGTCGGGCAAGGCTGGTAACAGATTTACAAAACCCGCGTGACTCTGCACAAACATCTCGGCAATACCGGCAGTACCGCCAAAATTCCCATCAATCTGAAAGGGTGGATGGGCACAAAACAGATTGGGATAGGTGCCCCCCTTGTTGATATAATTCATCTCACTATCAAACACCGGTTCCAGCAGGTTTTTCAGCAATTTAAAGGCGTGGTTTCCATCGTGCAAACGAGCCCAGAAGTTGATTTTCCAGGCACGCGACCAGCCTGTGCCGCCATCGCCACGCGCATAGAGGCTTTGGCGTGCAGCCTCGGCCAACTCCGGTGTGAGTTCGGGTGTGATTTCGTTGCCCGGATGCAAGCCATACAGATGCGACACATGTCGGTGCTCAGGCTCTGCCTCTCGGTACTCGTGCAGCCACTCCATCAAACGGCCGTCGCTTCCAATTTGGTTAGGAGGCAGCAGGCTGATGGCCGAAGCCAGTTTCCCGGAAAATGGCGAATCCACATTCAGCAAAGCCGCCGCCCTGATGGTATTGCCAAACAGTTCGCGAATGAGTTGGTTGTCCATGGTTGGCCCCATGCAAATGCTCACCACCTTATCGGTATCAGGCATAAAAAATGCGTTCTCAGGCGATGTAGAAGGCGCCGTCACAAGCCATCCAGAGTTTGGATCGGTCACTAACATATCCAAAAAAAACTGAGAAGCCCCTTTCAGTACCGGATAAATCTCTTTCAGATAAACCATATCCCTGGAATAGTCGAAATGCTCCCACAGATGAGCTGCAAGCCATGCCCCGCCCGTGTTGGTTGCACCCCAGGAGGGATGCTCGCCCGGCGCCGTAAACCCCCACACATTCGTCATCATGTGAGCCACCCAGCCTTTGGCGTTATAAAACACGCGCGCCGTTTCGGTTCCCGGCTCCACGAGCGACCTGGTAAGTTCAATCAGCGGCCTGTGCATCTCCGGAAGGTTCGTGATTTCAGCAGGCCAATGGTTCATCTGCACGTTGATATTTAAGTGATAATCGCCATTCCAGGGCGTATGAATGGTATTGGCCCATAAACCTTGCAGGTTGGGCGGCAACACCTGAGCGTGGGCACTACTTATGAGGAGGTAACGTCCATACTGAAAATAGAGTTCGATAAGTCCGTTGTCGTCCGGATCATCGGCAAATGCAAGAAGACGCTCAGCCGTTGAAATCGCTTCACGCGATTCATTGTGCGACAATGAAACAGATACCCGGTCGAAAAAACGCATGTACTCTTCCACATGGGCATCCCGCATTAGGAAATAATCTCTATGCGCGGCTGCATTCAGTTTGTTATCTATTGTAGCTTTAAAATCGACATCATTAAAATCGGTGCCTTTCGAAATGATAAGGATGACCTCATCGGCATTCTTAATTTCAAGCGCATTGGCATGCGAAAGCAACTCACCGCCTTTAACCACTGGCTTAACTTTAGCCTTGTAGCGCATCCCTTTTTCATCAGAGCCATTCTTTAGCTGTCCCTGCATTACCAAAACGCCATCATCAATAAACACTTCATAGTCGCGCGGACGATCCATCTCAATACTGAAATTCAAAGCCTTCTTTTTATCGGCCGTTAGCCGGATGATTGCCACATCATCGGTAAAACTGGTGAAATACTCCCGGTTAAAAGTCACACCATCCACACTAAACGAGGTGGATGCCAAAGCATTATCGATGCTCAACTCCCGATGATAATTGGTAATTGATTGTTGCTCGTTAAACCCAAAGTTTAGCCGGAGCACACCCAGCATTTCGAAACTGCCATAGGGCACCTCGGCACCATTGCCGTGACCCGAGCCTGCACCTTTACAGACAAACGTGCGATAGACCAGTGCCTGCGCCTCATTATTAAGACCCTCAAACAGCAGCCTTTGAATTTCGGGCAGATACATCCCTGCCTTCGGATTGTTTGGGTCTTCTACCCCGCCCGACCAAAGGGTAATGTCATTAAGTATCAGCGATTCTGTATAAACACCACCATCCGGCATGATGCCAATTCGACCATTACCCAGCGGCAAAGTCTCCTCCCACACAGCAGCAGGCTCATTGTACCAAAGCTTGTAGCGCGAATCATTTGTCGGCTGATGCACATGGCAGGATATAATCAGTAATCCAACCAAAATAATAGAGAGTAGTCTCATGGGCATAGATGTTAGATGATTGTTTTTACAGAAACATAGAGACTGTTTTGCGCAAGTAAAGTGCAACTTTCATCTTAAATGCTATTCCGACAAGATGTCAATTTCAGCAGCGCCCACACGCGTTAAGCCTCCTGGAGCCTTCAGGTTTGACAGACGCAGAAATTTGGCCTGATGTGTTGCATTGAACAACACAATGCGGCGCGAAGGGTCATTACGGATGTTTCCAAATTCACCCGAGTGAATTTTTCTCCAGTTTTGACCATCGGTACTAACCTCCACATCAAACGCCTCAATGAATCCGCCATGCGCATGCGGCAGATAGGCCAACCCCGTCACCTGATGTGTCGTATTCATCTCAATGGTAAGGCTCAATGGAGCGCCAGCCACCTTCTCTTCAGAAATCCAGACAGTGTAATTGTTGCCGTCCACGGCACGTGATGCACGTTCCGACTCACCACTTGCATCATAGGCACGCCATCCGTCCTTTGCAATGCCAAGACGCAAATCTGTAACAGCCCCTAATCTATCGCCCACAATGGCTCGTGCCTTTATTTGCCCTCCAAGAGGCAAGTTGATTGGTTCTGCATACAAAACAGAACTGCTGTTTGGCTCCGAACCATCGAGGGTGTAATAAATGCTCTGGGATAAGTCAGCAGTACCATGATCTTTCCAGGCAAAACTGGTTCCAACGCCCATGGTCACATTACCGGAGACATCGCTACGAACGACCACTGCTTTTGGTGGCTCATCATAATAATGAACCGAAAAACGAGAGATCGCTGGCGCCAGTCGGGAATTTGTTATTACAAGTTTCAACTCATCAGTTTCTACAGACGGGAAACGCAGGATGCGTTTATAGCCTATAGTTTTGCCCTCAGCTACTTTAATCCATCTCCCATCGATAAAAGCCTCCAGATGGTGCGCTTCTACCCGCTCGCCACGGTGGGCAATGGCCTCCTGAATCACAACCCTGTTGACTGTTGTCTTTTGTGGCAGCTTCACCATAAACTCAGCCGTTTTGCCGGGCGCCTGCCACCATGTATCCTGATTGTTATCCATCACTTTGGGTGCAGATGACGAGCCCCCTGCCAGCAAATCATTGTCATAGACCTGCCGTATGCGGCGCCCCACTTCACGAAGCACCTCGGCATCACGTGCAGAGAACTGTCCATCTTTGTTTGGAGGGATGTTTAGGTGAAACACACTGTTGCCACCTACCGACCGCTCATAAATGTCAAACACATCGTCGGCACTGCGCACCTGCTGCTCATCATCATTTCGCCAGAACCATCCGTGGCGAATGGATGTATTCGTTTCGGCAGGATAATAGTGGAAGTATTTAGTATCCTCCGTAATCATGTCGCGCCCTGCCACATTTTCACCCATTTTATCAGGCCAATGATAGGTATCAGGCGATTGAGTGAGTGGAATCACATTGTACTCGGCCTCACGGGTGGCACCTCCCTCATTGCCACACCAGCGGGCATCCGGACCTTTGCCAAAAATAACCGCGTCGGGTGCCAGGTTACGAATCAAATCAAACCAGGCATCGTAATTATAAGTTTGTTTCGTTCCCGGTTTTGGATGCGCCCCATCAAACCAAACCTCATACACGGGGCCATACTCTGTAAGAAGCTCAAACAGTTGGTTCAGGAAATACTCATTGTAATCGTCCGCTTCATAAGTGAAAGTGCGCTTGTCGTCAAATGCACGCCCCTCCACCGGTCTTGGGATCACACGTTGGGTAAATTCGCTGCCATTGCCATATAAGCCGTTGGGAGATTCTATTTGGTATAGGTCGGCTGGTGAGAGGTAAATTCCCAGTCTCAACCCGTATTTTTCACAGGATTTGACAAGTTCTCGGAGCACATCGCCCTGCCCGTTGAGCCATGGCGAAGACGCCACGGAATAGTTCGTGTATCTGGTTTGCCATAAGCAATAACCCTCATGATGTTTAACAACCATCACCACGCGACGAATGCCTGCATCTTTCATCAGTTCGCACCACTGGTCGGTATTCAAGTCTCCGGGCACAAACAGCGTGGCATCTTCAAAACCGTTGCCCCACTCACGACCAGTGTAGGTATTGGGGCCATAATGGATAAAGCCAAAAAACTCATCCTCGAACCATTTCATCTGGCGAGGATGGGGCAAAACCCGAGCGGACAGTTCCACTTTCTGCTCATGTGTATATCCCTCCGGTACTTGCGCGGTCTGGATATAATATGTGCCATCACCCTTACCACAGGAGCTGATTAGCAACATAATGAATAAAAAAAACGTTGTAAAAAGGAATCCTAATCGTTTCATCGAGATATTATTTTTGAAAAGTTACAGACCTCAAAGTATTATTAATGCAGAAATATTCACATTACGCCATACTAAAAATGCAATACATCAAATGACAGCTCAGACCATTTTAGAAACAAAAAACAGAGATTTCGAAATAATTGATAAATTATTACAAACTTAAGCAAAATTTTCAACAAACAATTGTTTTGGCGGTTTTTTATGTATTACATATATTGCGTTTTTTTTCAAAAAAAAAGAATACATCAACAGGTTATATAAACATCTTAATTTTGAGTCTCAATAGCTTTTTAAGGAACCTTTACACTAAATAAATGAAACCGTCATACAAGCCATTAAATTCCGTACTTATTAAACCGGCAGGTCCGGATTGTAATTTAGGATGCACCTACTGCTTTTATCTGGAAAAAGCTGAGCTGTTCAAAGAGACAACCGTTCATCGTATGAGCGATGAAGTACTGGAAGAAACCATTCGCCAGGTGATGGCGCAATCGGGTAAGGAGGTGTCCATTACCTGGCAAGGTGGCGAGCCAACTCTAATGGGACTTGAGTTTTTCGAAAAGGTAATTAAGTACGAGCAAATTTATGGTAAAGGCAAGACGGTGGGCAATGGACTTCAGACCAACGGGCTTCTCATTGATGAAGAATGGGCTGATTTTTTGCAGCGGTATAACTTTCTGGTAGGCCTTTCGATAGATGGCCCGCAGCATGTGCACGACCACTACCGCCTGACCCGAAGCGGACGCCCGTCCTGGGAGACGGTTATGAAAAGCGCCAAACTACTTATGCAACGAGATGTGGCCGTCAATGCCATGTGCTGCATCACAAACTATTCGGCGGGCTTTGCCAAAGAGATTTATGATTTCTATAAAACGAATGGTTTTGAATGGATGCAGTTTATCCCCATTGTTGAAACCGACAAACAAAATCCCAAAAAAGCAGCTGATTTCTCCCTTACCGATATTCAGTACGGGGAGTTTATGATTGAGATTTTTGACCTGTGGCTAAAGGACTTTGTGAACGGCCAACCAACCACCAATGTGCGGTTTATAGATACCATTTTTCATACCTACGTGGGTCTTCAGGCACCCGAATGCACCATGGCACGCGAGTGCGGTGTGTATCTAACAATAGAGCACAATGGCGACATTTTTTCATGCGACTTTTTTGTTGACCCCAAATGGAAACTCGGCAGTGTGAAAAACGGCCACCTGATTGACATGCTCAACTCTAAGAAGCAACAACAGTTTGGCGCATTAAAAGCCCAACTTCCCAGAAAATGCAGAACATGCAGCTGGTATAAACACTGCTTTGCAGGTTGTACCAAAGACCGCATTAAAGACCCACGAGACAGCGGACTGCCGCGCTTCTGCAAATCGCAGATTATGTTCCTGGAACATGCCGATCCAGTATTTAAGCAGCTGGCCAGGGAATGGCTGAGCCAGCAAGAAAAGATTCAAGCTGGCTCAGCCCCTGGTAAAAGCTACAATGCGTGGAACGACTTTATGCAGTAACCATTGGTAAAAAGGTTACTGCTGTTAGTCCATTGGAAATGGAAACTCGGGTGATGCCACTCTGGCGCTGCGCATTATCTCAGAGATACGCGCCACCACATCTGCATAATCACTTGCAATATTTGTTGTTTCGCCCGGATCGTTATCCAGATTATAGAGTTCAATATCTCGGTTTCCATCTGTCAGATTATACCGTACGCCTTTCCATTGATCCATGCGAACCGCCTGCCTGGCTCCCAACTCATGAAACTCCCAATAGAGATACTCATGTTTTGGCTGCTTATCCGCTTGTCCCATGAACACCGGCACAAGCGAAATGCCATCGGTTTCAACGTCTGTCACTACACCGGCTAACTCGCTAAACGTTGGGAAAACATCCCAGAAGGCCGAAATGTGTCCGGTTTCCACTCCTTTTGGAATGACACCGGGGAAGCGCGCCACAAACGGAACGCGAATGCCGCCCTCGTATAAATCCCGCTTGGTGCCCCGCAAGCCGCCACTGCTATTAAAAAAAGCCGGATCGTTTCCACCTTCCACGGCAGGTCCGTTATCAGAAGTAAATATCACCAGCGTGTTGTCATCAATCCCAAGTTGAGCCAGCAAATCCATGATTCTACCCACATCCGAATCCAAATGGGTTATCATGGCAGCCAAAGCGGCACGAGGATATGGCTGCTCGCCATAGCTATGACCTGCAGGCCACGGGTTTGGCTCGGGATACTTGCCAATGAATGGCTCCAGATACTCCTGGGGCAGAACCATTTCAGCATGAGGGATGGCATAAGCCATGTAAAGAAAAAATGGCTTATCCTTGTGGTCGCGAATAAACTGCATGCCCTTGTCTGTAACGGCATCATGACTATATACTGGCTCATCGTACGATACCCGCTGCCGGTTCTCCCATAGATAATCGACAAAATAGTGATGCGCATGTCGTTGACAGTTATTGCCAAAGAAGTAATCAAAGCCCATATCGAGCGGCTCACTTCCCGAACCTGGATATCCAAGCCCCCATTTACCAACAATACCATTGGTGTAACCTGCGTCTTTCAAAACGTGCGCAATGGTTCTTGTGGTTTGAGGTAAAGGCTGCTGGCCTTCGGGCCTGTACTCCTTGTTGCCACGCACCGGCGTATTTCCGGTATGCAACCCGGTCAAAAGTGAACTGCGCGATGGTGCAGAAACAGTGCTACCACTGTAATGATTGGTAAATCGAATGCCCTCTGCGGAAAGCCTGTCGATGTTAGGCGTTGAAAATTTCTCTTGTCCGTAACAACTCAGGTCACCATAGCCCAAATCATCGGCCAGGATAAATATGATGTTGGGCGGATTAACCTCTGCCCTTTTACCGTCTTGGGCACAACTGCCAAGCGTGATAGCACCCAGAGCTGCCAGAGAGATGTTTAAGTGGTTTATAAAATACATTTATATGATTGTTTAGCAATGTATAAAGCCTGTTGAATGTGAAAACTCAACTATTTAAACTGAAACACATTAAACGGAAGCGACTCTCCCTCAACCAGCAATGCCACCACGCCATGCGAGGGCACCTCAAACAAGAGAGAAGTTTCAATCAAATTATGGCGTGATTGTTTGTCCCACAAATCTTTATAGTTATATCCTTTATGAGGATTGATGCCCACATCCGCCAGACTGAGTGATATATTTGCAGAGGATTTGGTACGGTTGAACAGTACCACGGCAATCTTCCCACTCATGGTTGAAACAAGCGGCTTTGCCCACACTTCCAATCCATCGTTGGCACTCAATCTGCGGGCCTGGTAACCCAGTTTATCCTGATTAAGCGCAATAATCTCTTTATTGGTGAGGATAGACAATGTCTCATCGCTAATGGTAGTTAGATCGTTACCAGCCAACAGGGGAGAATTCATAATACTCCACATGGTGAAGTGTGACTTATCCTCCTCATAGCTCATTCCACGGCCAACCTGCAACATATCCATATCGTTGACACTGCCCGGTGATGAATAGCGCCACAAATCGGCATTCAGATCGATGATGGCCAGGATGGAACCAAAATGGTTGTCGATGTCGCCGGAAATACGCCACGAGTCGGCCACGGCAGTCACCCATCTGCCTGGGAAACGCCATGCACAGACATTAAACACCGCATCGGGGCGTATCTCCCGAATGGTTTTGGAAATCTGCGTATAGCGGGTTTCCAGATCCATATCGAGCCATTGCCCGCCGCACCAATCTACTTTTATAAAATCATAATTCCAGTCAATAAGCATCTGCGTAAGGTCACTGCGGTCAAATCCCCACAATCCCATGCCCACACCAATGGTATCTTTGTCCCAGTAAGATGCGCAGGTGTTAATGCCGGCATCGGTATAAATGCCTGCTTTAAGACCTTTGGAGTGGATATATTCCGCAAGCGCTGCCATGCCCGAAGGAAACTTCTCAGGATGTGCGATGATGTTCCCATTTTCGTCCCGTCCACCAAAATAGCCATCATCAATATTGATATACGTATATCCGGCATCTTTCATGCCGTTGGCCACCATGGCATCGGCTTGTGCTTTAATAATATCTTCCGATATCTCCACACGATAATTATTCCAGCTAGCCCAGCCCATAAGCGGGGTTACAGGCCTTGTCGGAGCCGGTACTTCAGACGCTGACTGAGGAATGGTACAACCACTTACTAAACTCACCAACATCACGATGCCCATCAGACTATCAATCTTCCCTTTCTTCATACAAAAAGCATTAATTGGTAACAGTTATTTTTCCATCGAAAACTCCAAGCGCCAGTTCATCATTATATTGAACGATGATGCGCCTTAACTCATCCTTCATCCGTTGAATTTCGCCCTGATAACCGGCACTACCAAAGAGGTTATTCATTTCATTGGGGTCGGCTTCAAGGTCAAAAAACTCCCACGCATCCACTTCGTAATAAAAACGGATAAGTTTGTAACGACCATTGCGAATGCCAAAATGGCGATTCACCATGTGTTCATCCGGATGCTCATAATAGTGATAATAAATGGCATCGCGCCAGTTTTCGGGCTGCTCATTATCCATAAGCGCCACCAATGAGCGGCCGTGCATATCCTTAGGAACCTCCAATCCGGCTATGTCCAGAAATGTTGGCGCATAATCAATGTTCTGAACCATTTGTGACACCTCGCCCCTTCGTGCATACCCCTTTGGAAGGCGCATAAGCAAGGGTGTTCTTACAGACTCTTCGTACATAAACCGCTTGTCGAACCAACCATGCTCACCCATATAGAACCCCTGATCAGAAGTATAAACAATGAGCGTATTATCGAGCAGGCCCATCTTTTCGAGATGCTCTAAAAGTCGGCCCACGTTGTTGTCGAGCGAGCGCGTACAAGCCAGATAGTCGCGCATATAACGCTGATATTTCCATTCGCTTAACGCGTCACCTGACAGTGCGGCTGCTTTAAACTCTTCAATAATGGGAAGATAATGCGCATCCCAAGCCTCGCGCTGCTCAGGGGTCATGCGCGCATATTCGCCGGTACGGTAGTAACGTCCCAAGGGTGTTTGAATGTCACCTTTGGGGTCAGCCATTTTAAGGTCATAGACCAAATCCATATCGTGATGGATACTCATTCGTTGCAGAGTAGCCGCTTTTCGTCCCTGGTAATCGTCATAGAAAGTTTCGGGGATGGGAAAAGAGGCATCTTTAAACTCATCCAAATCTGGCAGGTCGGGCATCCAAACGCGATGCATGGCCTTGTGATGCACCAGCAAGCAGAAAGGCTTATCCTTTTCCCACATATTATTGAGCCAATCGATGCTGAAATCGGTGGTAAGGTCGGTTACATATCCTTCGTATCTTTTAGTTGTGCCCATTTCGATGAAATCGGGATTGTAGTAATGTCCCTGTCCCGGCAAAATGCTCCAATAATCGAATCCGGTTGGATCACTTTTCAAATGCCACTTACCAATTAGCGCCGTTTGATATCCTGCTTGCTGCATCAGCTTAGGAAAGGTCTGCTGAGAGCCATCAAACACATCATGATTGGTTCGCTGCCCGTTGGCATGACTGTGTTTGCCTGTCAGCATTACCGCCCTACTGGGTGCGCAGATGGAGTTAGCCACGAAGCTATTGGAGAAAATAACCCCTTCGCTGGCAATCCGATCAAGATAGGGTGTTTGAATGAAACGGTTGTCATAAGCACTCAATGTTTGAAAAGAGTGATCATCCGTCATAATGAAAAGGATGTTTGGGCGCTGTGGCTTCTGTTCTGCCGCAGGTTTACATCCGCTGGCCGTGAGTAGCGCCAGGCCGGTCATTGCAAGAATTGAATCCTTCATTTTTAATATTGTAATGAGTAATAGGTTTTGCAGATATCAACAAACAGCCAGAAATGGATTAATTTACCACTGGCCTCTCCAAGGGTTCGTTGCTTTTAACTATCACATAGCTCGAAATGGCATAGTAGGCATGTTTGTTATCGGCCGATGACTGGAAATTATTTACCCATTCGTCCAGTTCATATGCGTAAGTAAATGATTCACCTGCCATGGGCAAATCAAATTTGTCAGTGCGGACGGGGACAGCCATACCCGGGCACCAGCCTGCTCTGTCGGGGCTCCAATTACCCCTCTGATTATTAATCGGGTTGGATGCACAACCCAGTGGTTTTAGCTCGTGATAAAACAAAGGTGCACCATTAATTAACGTTGCATGAGTTCGGAAGCACCACTCTGCACATGGTCTGCCATCAGGATCCAAAGGCGTGGCATGCCCCCAGCCGGTAATAACAGTTCGAAGCGAAGTCGCCTCGGCCATTTCTGGAATAGTGACGGTGCGTGAGAGGTCAAAGCCATGCTTCTCACCATAAGGAATACCGGCAAGGCTATGCTGATTAAACGCCAAAAGATTGACTACCTGATAATACTTGTAATCCGGTGTACCTTCTGTCACCTCAAAATTAACTGTGACCAACCATCCATCGCTACCCCATACTTCAACAAAAGAACGCAAGGTTACCTCGCCTGTTAACAACGACTTAAAATCAGTCACATCAATACGAAAACCTTTTCCAACGGCGGAGTTATCAACGCCGTAAGGGGTAATATACCGTCCAATTTCAAACCAGTGATCCGAATTTGGATCCTTTACGGATATGTTGGCGTACATATCCCAGATATTACAACCTTCAGGAGGACAATTCAGTTTAACAAACATCCAGATTCGCTCCACCTTAGTGGGATCCACATGAAAATCAAACACCCCTTCTACAGCCTGGTTAAACCCATTCCCGAAGGCATGCCTTTGCTTATCAAATGTTTTTATGGTATGGACCACAGGCAATGGCTCACTATTTGATGATTTGTCGCACGCAGAAACAATACCTGTCAGTACAGTCAATAATGACAAAACATAAAAACTAAATCTTTTCTTCCGCAGAAAATAATTCTTTAAAAGTCGAGTGGAACTCGGATAAATTTGTACATCCCGATTTGTGCATAAGTCAAAACCTGATTGTTTCATAATTTGATTTGGTTAAAGATTAACATTTAATATTTTTTTCAATATTAAAGTTAGTCTTTTATTATTTTTTTACAAAACACATGTTGTTAATCGCATAATTAAGATTAAAAGGTTGAGGCCAATGCTGTCAAGTATACAGACTAACAATCCTTGAGAGGTGTAATATTTACCAGATCAATTTACTTCACCTCAATACTAATTGAGCCACTTTTCACCCCGCGCGCATTGGCTTTCACGGATAACGTGCCAGGCAATTCTCCGGCCTGAACTATCAGTGTTAACTGTCCGCTGAATAGCGGCATTCGTGGCAAATGGAACATATTCAGATCAGTTGGATCTCCGTTGGCAACCGCCCTGAACTCACCGGCTCCCGAAACAGTAAAATGAATCATTCGAGCGTCGCTGGGCACCAAATTGCCGTCTTTGTCCACCACCCGCACATTGATGTAGCTCAAGTCTTTCCCATCGGCATTAATGACAGTTCTATCAGGAATAAGCTCAATTCGGTGAGGTTTACCTGCTGTAACCATCCGGTTGGTGGCTACTGCCCTTCCGGCGCCATCATAAGCCACAACCTTCACTTCACCGGGCTCATACACCACATCCATCCACATCAAACGGTACCGATGCTGAAGTGTGGAGTCATTCTTAATCCTTAAACCATAGCTTTTCCCATTCACAAAAAGTTCGGCCGAAGGGTAATTGGTATAAACAAAAACCGGTGTTATCTCTCCATCTCTTTCAGGCCAATTCCAATGAGGCAGAATATGCAATGTTTCGGCCTCCCGGTTCCATATGCTGCGATAGAGGTAATACCTATCCTTGGGAATGGATGCCAAATCGATTATCCCAAACATACTGCTGCGGTTTGGCCAGGCATCGGTATCGTAAGGTGAAGGCTCTCCCAGATAATCGAAACCTGTCCATACAAATTGACCCATGGTCCATTCATAATCATCAGCCAGGGCAAAATCATCATCGGGAAGGTTAGACCAGGGACAATACTCCATATCATAAGATGATGATTGGTGATCCTCATACAAAGCATTGATTCGTTTTTCGGGAGGAAACTTATAAACCCCTCGTGAGCTGACCGTTGAACCCGTTTCTGAGCCAAGAACAAATCGTTGTGGAAGCCGCTCATAAGTTTCAACATATCGGTGGGTACGGTAATTTAAACCCGGAATATCGATTAGTGCTGCAAATCCATTGTCGAGCACACATGAGACCTGGTCCATACCACAATTCACCGGCCGGGTGGGATCCTCACGGTGACATATATCCTGAAGAAATTTTGCCACTCTGTAGCCTTCCGGACTGCACTGTGTAGGCACTTCATTGCCAATGCTCCACATTATGACACTGGGATTATTGCGATAGTTGCGAATCATGTTCACCAGATCCCTTTCTGCCCATTCATCAAAAAACCGATGATAGCCATTTCGCACTTTGGCCCAATCCCACTCATCAAACGACTCAACAATCAACATAAATCCCATCTCATCGCAAAGCTGAACCAACTCAGGAGCAGGCATATTGTGGGCAGTACGAATGGCATCAGCACCCATATCCTTGAGCATGGTAAGCTGTCGGCGAAGTGCCGCAGTGTTTATGGCAGCCCCCAATGGGCCCAAATCGTGATGATTGTTTACCCCCTGAAACTTTCTTCGTTTGCCATTGAGAAAAAAACCTTTCTCCGGGATGAATTGGATGTCTCGAAAACCGAATCTTGTGCGGTATTCATCCACCAACTCGTTTTTATAATATATCTGGCTGATGGCTTCATAGAGGCGGGGCGATTCGGGCGTCCACAACTCAGGATTGGTAACCAGAAAATGTTGCTCATAAGGCCTGTCTTGAAAGACCTTTTGAGAAGTTATCTGACTGGCAACCGGATTTCCCCAACGGTCGTAAATCACGGTGCTGATGGTCACGTCGGCACCATTCTGTGCATTGCTGAGTTCTGTTACAAGTTTTATCGACGCATATTCATCAGACACATGAGGCGTAGTTAGATAAGTCCCCCATACCGGTACATGCACTTCACTGGTAACAATCAGATGCACATTGCGATAAAGCCCTGCGCCGGGATACCATCTTGAGGAATGCTCCAGATTCTCGAGTCTGACTGCAAGGGTGTTGTTCATTCCATCCTCGGTGAGAAAATCAGTCACATCCAAATGAAAAGAGTTATAACCATAAGGCCAAAAGCCAACTTCAATGCCATTGACGTAAACCCGAGCCTCACTCATGGCACCATCAAAAAGCAAAGTAGCTCTCTTCTCCCCTTTGCGGAAGTCGGTCACATCAAACGTACGACGGTAACATCCTACGCCCATGTATGGCAATCCACCGGTACGTCCAGTTTTGCGTGTTGCCACTTTTTCCATGTTCTGAACCACAGCCACCACCTGAACATCGTGCTCCTCGTTAAACGGGCCATAGATTGCCCAATCGTGAGGAATAACCACCGATTCCCAGTCTCTATCAGAAAAATCAGGCAGAGCTGCTTCAGTATGATCTCCTTTAGAAAACTTCCAGCCCTTATCCAGCAAAAAATGCTGCCTAATATCCTCCAAATTCTGACCAGGCAACTTATTTGCCCATAAGACTGGCACAAAAACAAAAAATATCCCCGCCAAAATCAGGGAATAAAAGCTAATACCATCTCTTTTCTTCATGAAGCAGAGTTTATTAAAATTCCCACATCTATAATGAATTATGTCATACTTATGCAAAAGTAAGAAAAAGTTGTTAAGTATGTATAGAATCAAAGTACCTGTTTATTATTGTATAGCCTAATGATAAAATTACTGATAGAAAAAATCGCTAGGCACAAGGGTTTTCGATGGAAAGGATAAAGTGCTAAACCAACATCGGCAAACAATTAATTCTTTTCGCAGACTTAGTGGTGGAGGATTACATGAAATGCGATTTCGCTGCGGTGTTACGCCATTGACATGTTTAAGAATAAACAGTGCGCAGCAAAATCAGCAACATGTATTTATTGATTATCAGGAAGATAAAAATAGAATGTGGTTCCTTTACCTTTTTGGGAGGTGAGCCAAACATCGCCATCGAGCAAAGTAATGAGCCGTTTGGAAATGCTCAGACCCAATCCAATGCCTTCGAAGAGACGCGTTTTATTATGAAGCTTACGGAATGGAATAAATAGCTCCTCAAAAGAGGCTTCATCTATTCCTATGCCCGTATCCTGAATGAGGAAGAGATAGGCAGACGCGGGCAAATCATTGGGATCAGTGTTGAAATAATTGGCAAGTGTACTTCTTGAGACTTTCCGAACCGTAAGACTCACGTAACCTTCGGCTGTAAACTTACGGGCATTGTTTATAAAGTTAAACAACACCTGTTTTAACCTCTCTGAGTCAGTATCAATGCGATCTTTGTCGGCAATCTCATCCGAGTTAATACTGAAATCAAGATTGTTTGAGCGAAACTGAATGGCAGCAATGCGAAACAAAGAATCGAGAAATGGCTTAAGCAGAAACTCCTTTTTAGAGGTTTTAAGTTGGCCTGCTTCAATAAGCGATACGTCAAGAATGTCGTTAATAAGTACCAAAAGACTTTCGCCACTGTCCTGAATAATTTTAATGAACGATTTTTTATCATCCTCAGAAAAGAAAGGGTCAGCCAGAAGATTTGAGAACCCGATGATGGCATTCATGGGTGTGCGTACCTCGTGCGACAGGTTGGCCAGAAATGCTGTTTTGAGCCTGTCCGACTCCTCGGCCTTCTCCTTGGCTACCAGCAGATCCAGCGTGCGCTCCTTCACTTCGTGCTCCAATATGTTACGATGGTTTTCCAGCTCCTGCTTCTGCAGCCATATCTCTTCACGAGATTGTTCTAATTCTGTATTTGACAGTTCCAATTCCTGTGTGCGCTCTTTCACCAACACTTCAAGTCGCTTTTTCTGCCACAAAAGAACTTTCAAACCCAAATAATATAAAAATACGAGTATGATGACAATCAAAATAATAACCACAATACGAAACAAGCGACTTTCGAAGAAGGGAGGTATAACCTTTACAACAATTTCATTTACCTCATCGGACCAAACACCATCGCTGTTGCTTCCCTTAAAAAGAAAGCGGTACGTGCCTTCAGTAAGATTGGTATATCGTACCGGAATAATGGCCAGAGCGGTGTCCCACTTGGTATCATAACCCTCCAGCTTCCATGCAAAGCGGTTCTTTGATGACAAACTATAGCTAAGTACTCCGGGAAAGAAAACAATCTCACCATTACCTCTTTCAATCCTTATCTCTCTGGCATCATCGTATTTTACATCGAGAAAACCCTGGTTAACCAGCATCACATTCTCAAACCCGAAAGCGTAGGATGAAATCCTTACGGGAGGAACAAACGTATTAAACTTAAAATCACATGGATTAAATTCGACAAATCCATTGGAACCACCAAACATCAACAGCTGACTATCAGCTGACTGGTAGAATGCGCCTTCATTAAACTCGCTGCAAAATGTTCCTTCTGCTGCCTCATACTGACGGATGTTGCGTATGTCAGGTTCATAGACACATACACCAAAGTTATTGCTGATCCAGAGACGCCCGTCACAATCACTGATTACACCAAAAACATCACTCGCTAAAAAGTCTTTGGCGTGACTAAAATCTGCTTTTCCGGTAATTTCATCAAACCGCAACAACCCAGAACCATAGGTCCCCAACCAAATTCGTCCTCTTTTATCAATGGTGACCTTGGTGATATGGTTTGACTGCAAAAAACCTCCACTGCCTTCGGCTACCTGAAACCACTTAAAATCTCCGGTTTGGACATTTAATTGGAAGAGGATACCATTTTGAGATCCAATCCACAATATAGAGTCGCCGGCCAACGCTACATCGGTTAATCTGTAGTGCCCGTTGCCCATAAAAATATGTGGCAGAGGATAATGGTCGTAATCATCACTTTTTGTATTATACCTAACTACACCGCAATCGGTACTCAACCAAAGCACATCTCCATCACCTTTTATCATACCGTTTATTCTATTCAGATAATCTGAATTTATGTGAGGCTGCGACAGGCGAATCAATCTATGCCTGCCGGTTAGCAAATCCAAGTTGATTATGCCATCAAATGTACCAATCCAGAGATTTTTGGAATCGTCTTCCACCATCCTTGTAAAGAAACGGATATCGTACCTGGTGTCAAACTTACTAAATTGAGTTTCGCTGGCACGCTTTAAATAGAGCCCATCGAAAGTAGAGAACCAATAGGTTTTTTCCGAATCCTTAAACAACATATAGACGCTGGGCGATGGAGAATTCGAATGCACTCTCAGGTCAAACGCTTTGAATTTAATTCGGTTATAGTCGTACTTTGCAAGGCCATTCTTAGTGCCTATCCATAAAATAGATTGGTCTTTCAGAAAAAAGAGGGTTTTTATGTCATTGTCGGGCAAGCTGAGCGGATTACCTGGATTAAAGGCAAAATTCACCACCTCACCTGTTCTGTATTGAAAATAATAAAGTCCCATGTAGCGCGTTCCAATCCAGATATTCTTCTGGTTATCTACCACATGGCCGGTAAGGTAGCTTTGAAGCTCCTCACGACGCTTTAAAACTGTGATTTGTCCGCTCGCATTTACTGATTTTAATTCATCGGGAGACGTGATGAGCATGTTTCCATCAGTCCATTCGGAGATGGAGAGCACATCTGTCTTTACAACTGTTTCAATCAGATGAAAAGGTTGATCATGATCCCCAAAACCAGAGATTTCAAACAAGCCATGGGAAGTACCCACCAACCTGCGGCCATATACTTTTTGAATGACGCTAACCCGTAAGTTGCGTTCTACATTTCCGGGAGATAGAATTTGAACCTTCCCTGATGATAATTCAACCGCAAATAGTTTCTGACTGGTTCCCACAAAAGCCCAGCCATCTTCAACAAACAGGGCGTTGATTAATCCGCCATAAGCCTGTTGCGCATCGCCGTGAACCGCTATTTCACGAAAATGATAAGATGCCAGATTGAGCTGCACAAGACTGCCTTTATTTGTTCCCAGCCAAAGGGCGTTTCCGGATGGGTCGGCATAGATAGCACGGATGCCATTGGATGGAATGGAGAGCGAATCATCAGGTTGGTTGCGGAACACATCAAAAGCCACGCCATCATACCTGTGAAGTCCTTCCGAAGTTCCAATCCACATATACCCCTGGTGATCCTGCGCCACAGAACGTATAAAAGGATGCACAAGCCCCTGCGATTTGTCATATAACTCAAAGCGCACACTATCAGAAACATAACGACCATAAGCCGCACCATTCCCGAAGTACGCCATCAAAACAAAAACAATTACAACATTATGGATTAATCGCCCCATCAAACCAATTGTATTATATTCCTGCAATCCACCAAAAAAATACTTCACGAAACCACGCAGTTATGCTCTCTAAACGCTTCAATTTTTCCAATCTTATTCGAATATAGTAAAAATGAAGGTTATCACTAAGTCACAGATTCAGTACATTGACTTAACAGCGATTTCTGTCATCGACGAAAAGCAGCCAAAACACTAAAAAAAAGCGTCAAGACGGTGGATTTAAGAACTCGAAAAATATCAGGAATAATTTGACAAACTGATAAAAAAATGGTGTCAACGATTTTTATTGCCTCTTCAAATTAACATCAAAAGTGTTTTTCGGGTTATGCTGGTAATTGGTTTTTGATGATAGATAGCCAGACGTAAGATAAATAGATGCGTCGAAGCTTGCCATCACATAAAAATTAATGAATGACAACTGCATCAATCGCAGATTTCTCTATCCGCAAATCAGTATCAGGATTGAACGTGAAGTCGAACGCATTTTCGTGGATCTCCACATTATTCACCCTTTCAAAAAAGAACCTGTGCGTATTCCAATGAAAAGGCTCAAACGCCATATTTGAAACCACACGGTTATTGCGAAAAATTAATCCATCAACCGATTTAGCATAAACCAGTGGTCTGTCGAAGGTCTCAAACAGATTATCCTCAATCACAATTCCGGAATGAAAATATTTTGTTTGTCCAGCCAAATCAGGAATTTCAGGATAAATAGATATTACGGCGTTGGTGAATTGGTAGTAGGCTGTTAGCGCATTTACAAACCGGTTACCCCGGATAATGACTTCGCGACAGGCACCGGTTTCGTACCATCCATTGGCATCGCCACACAGCAAAATGGCAGTGCCATGGGTATGGTCGAACAGATTATGCTCACAAATCACCCGCTTGGGCGTGCTAAAGAGAACGCCTCGTGCCCGGTTATTGCGCACCACATTGTTGCTGAATACCACTTCGGGTGTCCATGTAAGATTTTCAACAGCCATTTCATTCTCCACCCTAAACCCTTCGCCCAAAGGCTCGCTAAAAACAATCAAAAACTCCCGGGCGCCATGCGTAGCTTCACAATCATAGGGTTCAATACGCTTTATAGTGTTTTTTACGCCAGCCAACTCCATTCGGGTGGTTTGCACAAACTGAACCGAATCGCCAGGCTCGCCCCATAAAAACCCCCAGGCCTGATGGTGCATGTATCGGCCAATCACCGTATGGTTGTCAAGCTGGTCAGTAATTTTCAAGTAGGTACCGTGTACATTGATGGCATCATCGGCCATGCCTTCATACAATCCGTTGCGGGAAATGATGACACCTTTGCAGGCCGAGAAATGGGTAGCATCGGCCTGAGTGGTAAAAACACGGCGACTTCCTTCACGTAATGCCACATTAAAACCATCGAGCAGAAAGTTTTCGCTCATCTGTGCCAATAAGCCCATACCTTCGGCATAATGAACGGTAACATTTTCGAAACCAGTATCTTTAGACAGTGAAACAAAAACTCCAGGTGTGGGGCGATAATAGGAGCGCAGCACAAACCTGTCGCCCGGCATAACAACATCGGCCTGCCAACCCTCAATCTTAAGAAAATCCGCGTTGAGCTCGTCCACATTACTGGGATTAAAAGTCACGACACTTCTACGGTAGGTTAATCTACCATCCTTACTGAACGACATGCTGCTTTGCGGCGCAATCTCATATTTGACTCCTGTGAATGATAACCGGCCATCTTCATTTATCAGATAGTTCCCTTTGGGATAGACATCAGCAGTAAAATAGCCATTTTCTGAATCAACTTCAACAACCTCGAGCTGACGAATATGAGGCAGCTCAAAATCGATGGATAGATTCTTCATCAACACGTTGTTGCAGTTTACTATAGCCACCGGCAGCATGCGCCCATGGAAAATAAAATCGGCGCCTGCCCCATCAATGGTCACGTTTGAAAGATTCTCGAATGCAAAACCCACCGTTTTGGGGTTATCCTGATCATGGTTAGAGATGTAGTACTCGCGAAGGGCAGCGCCATCGGGATAAAAATCATATCTGATGGGTTCAAACCTAACAATTACAGGTTTTTCAGATTTTCTTTCCTTTAGATAATCTGTGAGAGCCTGAGCAGCAACAGAAGCATTTCCATCGGAAGCAGAAGCTTCCAGAAAATGAGAAAAACAGATTACTTCCGGTTTATTGCAAGCTGCAAAAACCAATACAAAAATGAGAGATAAATACTTCATACTAAAGACACTATTTCCGACTGTTGTTTTTCAAATACAGATTGATTCAAACATTTTGAGGCACAGACGAATTGAAGCGCTCGTGAATATCTAGTTGCGATGCAGCTTCGCACAAGCTAAACAATCCCTCCTGCACCACACTCCATGGCGCGCCAATATTCATACGCATAAAACCCTCACCACCCGTTCCAAAGCACATACCATCATTGAAACCAAGGCGTGCTTCCTTCACAAGAAAACTCTTCAATTCCTGTTGAGTCATTTGCCATGAACGGAAATCGAGCCATAACAAAAAGGTAGCATCCGGTTTGACAACCTGCACCGAAGACAGGTTGTTTTTAATAAAATCTATCGATTGAAGAATATTATTCTCCAGATACAATTTAAGTTCACTGAGCCAATCATCGCACATGCAATAGGCCGTTTGCATAGCCAGCGTACCAAAAATACTTGCTGTATTCACATGGCAGCCCCGCATGAGCCTGCGCATGCTTTTCAGAAGTGACGGGTTAGACGCAATGAGATATGCAGTTGAAAGTCCGGCCAAATTAAAAGTTTTACCCGGCGACATACATGTGACTGTAATTTGAGCTACATCATGCGACATCGAAGCCATGGGCGTATGTTGGTTGTCAAAAAGCGTGAGGTCACAATGGATCTCATCAGAAACTATAATCACATTGTTATTAAGACAAATTGCACCAATACGTTCCAATTCAGAAGGGCGCCACACCCGTCCGACCGGGTTGTGCGGATTACATAAAAAAAACACCTTCACATCATCTGGTCTGGTGATCTCCTCCAGATTATCAAAGTCAATGACATATCCGGTTGCTGTTTCACGAAGGGGATTCTCAATTACCCGGCGGTCATGCTCACGTATCACGCTAAAAAAGGGCGGATAAACCGGTGGTTGAACCACAACCCCATCACCAGGCATGGTAAACGCCTGCACGGCATACGACAACAGTGGCACTACGCCTGTGCTGAACTCAATCCATTCAGGCTCTATTTGCCAGCTGTAGCGTTTAAAAACCCAATTGCAAATAGAGTCATAACACACATTCGGCGTGCCGGTATAACCAAACACCGGATGCGCAGCTCTTTTCATAATGGCATTGTGGACAGCTGGCGGCACTTCAAAATCCATATCCGCTATCCAAAATGGCATCACGTCAGGCTCACCAAACTCACACTCGCGATTGTCGTATTTCACAGATTGGGTTCCCTCACGGGATATCACCTTATCAAACTGATACATGCAATAGATGTTTTTTTG
Source organism: Alkaliflexus imshenetskii DSM 15055 (assembly GCF_000517065.1). Lineage (GTDB taxonomy): Bacteria > Bacteroidota > Bacteroidia > Bacteroidales > Marinilabiliaceae > Alkaliflexus > Alkaliflexus imshenetskii. The sequence continues at coordinate 1,124,398 of NZ_KI912105.1, forward strand.
AATAAGAAAGGGAATTAAAGCATTTTTTCCTTATTCAAATTTACAAATTTTTACTCGAACAGATTTGACTTTTTGTAATATTTTGCAAATCTATCTAAAATAACAAAATCATCCCTTCCTTATTGTCTTCCAGGTGAAGCCTCCCAGCTCATTTTTGTTGGGAAAAATAAAACTCATAATCCAACCTATTGCCACGCTGGAAAACATGCCAACAAAGCCATACATGAGGAAGCTAAGCGAAGTATGGTTTTTGACCACTACCAGAACGATTAAACCGGCGGCCACACCAATCAATGCAGCAACACTGCCAATTCGTTTGAAGAAAATACCCATGATAAACAGTGCGCCTAAACCACCTGTGAGCAGTCCCAGGAAGGTGTTAAACTGGTCCCAAAGCGAGGCAATGTTCCAGGTAGCCAGAATCAGCGCCATCCCGATACCAAAAACACCAATTAAGATGCCGGACCAGCGCGCCACCTGCATACTTTTTCGGGATTCAACCCGAGTACTTAGCGTTTTATAAAAATCGTTGGTGACCACAGCCGATACTGAATTGATATTGGAAGATAAAGTTGACATGGCCGCTGCAAAAATTGCTGCAATCAATATTCCGGCAACGCCAGATGGCATTTCTGACACAATAAACTGAGGAAATACCGAATCGATGTTGGGGTTTACTACGCCTAACTGAGCTGGATTGGCAATATAAAACGCGTAAAGACCGGTACCAAGCAAAAAGAACAACAAAGAAACCGGAATACTCAGAAAGCCATTCAACCAGATGCTGCGCGCCGTAGCCTTTTCGTCGCGAGTGGTCATGTAGCGCTGCACCACACTTTGGTCGCTGGTGTAAGAGATTAGCGTATTGGCCAGGCCGCCAATAAGTACAACCCAAAAAACGGGCTGTGTAAAGTCAAATCTAAAATCGAAGGTTCGAAATTTATCATTATCCATGGCGTTGCTCCAGAAGGTACCAATACCTCCATCGATGCCACTCATCATATAAAAAAATGCCACGAGTGCGCCACCAACCAGGATAAACCCCTGTATCACATCGCCCCACACCACAGCCTCGATGCCGCCGCTGGTACAATACACAATGGTGACAACCCCCATGATAATGATAGCAAAATAGACATTGAATCCTGTGACTGCATGAAGCGCCAGCGAAGGCAAAAAGAGTACAATGGCAATGCGGCTCACCATAAAAAAGATGAACAAAAGCGAAGCAAGCCAACGCACCGTGCGGTTAAAGCGCATCTCAAGGTATTGATAGGCTGTATCGAAATTAAACCGTTGAAAAAAGGGAAGAAAAAACCGAATGACCACCGGCGCAATCAATATGATGGTTAAGTTGAATACGAGCATGCGCCAGTCGGCCGCATACGTTTTTGCAGGAATGGCAATAAAAGTGATGGCACTGAGAGTGGTGGCGAAAATACTGATACCGGCGGCCCACCAGGGGATGCGTCCACCAGCTTTAAAAAAGTCGTTGGTGTCATTCTCACGACTCATAAAATAAAAGCCCAGCATGAGCATACCAATAAAGTAAACGCCCAACACTAGATAGTTGACCCATCCAAAACCGGTATGAACTGACAGTGTTATCTCCTGCACAAATGCACTGCGGATGCCAGGCCTCTGTTCCCCTCCGGTTATCCACACAGTGTTTCCGCGCCACACAGGAGTGGCCACCGCCACCGGACTGCTAAGCGCACCAGCATCGAACCACGCGTCGGTCACGGTGTTATACACCAGCAATCTGTCGAAAAAACCAGAATGATTTATCCAAAGGCTGTCGCGACGTAGGATGGCATTTTCATCGCCCGTTGCGATGGCGTTAATGGCTGCCTCAACCTGATTGAAAACAGTTCCCTCATCGCCGCCGGCCAGTAAAACGTGCGAGGCTCCAATTGGCACGGCAGTGGCCATTGCCAGAGGCAGGTGATTCCCTTCTTCATCCCGTATTGCTTTTCTCTGTATCCAATTTCCGTTTGATGGCCGGTAATGATACACTGCAGAATAAAAAGAAGTTAACGGCTCAGACGCATGCCTTGCGCGTCCGCCAAACAGAAACAGAGCCACCTCTTCGCCATCCATTTGAGCCACAAGAGATGCGCCACTCAAAGCGACCGGTAACGATGGTAATCGTTGCCAACTGGCATCCTGCCTCATCAAATCCATCATAAAAAAACCATCTGACGGGCCGTCAGGAGATTCACCACCAGCCACATAAATACGGCTACCGATAGCCGCAGCAGAGCTACTTCGGAGCGACTGCGGCAAATCGGGCAGTGAGGTAACCACAGGCTTCAGGCCGTCAAAAGCAAGCATAAACACCGAGCGGCTATGCCCATCACCAGTCTGACCACCAATACACACCAAACCACCTGGCAGCGAAACAGAAGCGCCCTCACCAACGGCCATTGGCATGTCGTGGCTCTGATAAACCATTTGCCATTCGCCATTTGTATCGCGTTCGAGAACCGTTATGACGTCAGAGAAATACTTTATGTCACCTTCCCACGGCTTACCGTTGGGAAACGCAGTGCCGCCGGCCATGATAAGCCGCCCATTTTGCAAGCCGGTGAAACTGCCAGCCAATCCTTCCTGCAACTCTGCAACTCCGGAAAGATTATATGTCCACGCCTTATTTTGTGAGACTCTGTTAATGCCCATCTCGTTGGCAGCCGTGGCTATGTTAATCATGATAAAAATTGCCAACAAACACCAAACACCTCGCATTCTCAATATCGTCATAACTTACTTTTCAAACGTTTGAAACTCTTTATAATTAGTGTGGAGATTGTTCTATCGCCTCAAGTGTTTTCCATACCTGTAACAATCCGCGCGGCACATGGAAACAACCTTTCCATTTCCCGCCTTTCAGAGGAAGAAGCACTTCACCACGGCGATTCAGGTAGCCAAACCACTCACCATGGTCGGCATCGGTAAAATGCGACCAGGTATAGTTGTGCACCCGCTCAAACCACTCGCGACACTGCTCGTTACCAGTTAGTTGACAACCTTTTATAAGGCTGATGAGTGTTTCAATGTGAACCCACCACAACTTTTGGTCCCACTCGAGTTGTTGTGGCGGAGCACCTTTCACATCCAGGAAATAAAAAATACCATCGTGCTCCTTGTCCCAGCCATACTCTAAGGTGCGCAAAACAATCTGCACAGCCTTTTCAGCCAGCTCCGGTCGTCCAAGCCGAACAGACAAATCCATCACAAACCACATGGCTTCGATGCCATGGCCGGGATTGATTAGTCGTCCTTCAAACGAATCGGAAAAACTACCATCGGGATCCACATTCTCCAGAATTAAACCGGTTTCCTGTTGATAGAAAACCTCCATCACCTCATGCAACACCTGCTCAATGGTTTTCTCAACCAAATCAGAAGGCAGTAAATGTTCAATTTCGAGTGCCAGGTTGCACAAAATCATTGGAAGCGAAAACCCCTTAAGTGGCCGTGTATCAGGAAAAGTCTTTGTAAACCGGCCTTTGGGATTATCAGCTCTTTTAAGGATATTCTCAAAAGTTGATTTGGCAATGTGTGCATACTCGTCGTTTCCGGTGGCTTTGAACAACTGTCCAAAAGCCATTGTGGCAAAGCAATCAGAGAATATGTTGTAGGGTTCGATTAATGGTTTCCCTTCACGCGTGAGAGAAAAATACCAGTTGTAAGCTCCATCGTGACCATATTTCTTTAAAAATCCGGCTCCCAACTGGGCCATATCGAGCCATTGCTCTTTTTGCTCCACACGGTTAAACAGGGTGGAAAACATCCACACCTGACGACCTTGCAGCCAGATAAACTTATCTGTGTCAAACACCCGCCCGTCGCGCTCAAGACAGGTAAAATAGCCCCCATGTACGCGGTCGGGTGAGTGCTTTTCCCAAAAGGGAACGACGTTTTGCAACAACTCGTCTCTATATTGTGATTTCAGTCTTGAAAAATCCATTGTTAAGATATTAGATAGCTAGATGTTAGATGGTTAGATTTATAGATGTTAGTTTTTGGAGAGATGAGAAGTTGTGAATGAACCATGTATCTACAAATCTCACCATCTAGTATCTAATCATCTTAAAATTATCTCACCGAAAACAAATCTTTCATATCAAGGGCATCCACATCGCTGCGGAAACGCTCGTAAGCTTCATCGTCCATGTTGCGAACCGGTGAACGGAATTTTCCAAAATCAAATCCCATATATTTCATGTAGGCTTTTCCGGTAGCAATACCGCCATACTTTGGCAGCAGACGAATCATGTCAATGGATTTCTGCTGAAGCAGACGCGCGCGGGACAAATCGCCCTCAGCAAAACTACGAATCATTTCCAGATAGAGCGGAGCTGCGTAGTTAAAAGTGCTTCCCACAGCTGCCCGTGTTCCCAGCACCAGTGCCGAAAGTAAGTTTTCATCACGTCCCCAAAGCATGTCAAATCGTCCATCTTCCAAATGGATACAACTCAGAAAATCCATAAAATCTTCGTGTGTATATTTCACGCCGGCAAGGTTGGGAATTTTACCCGATGCTTCCACCAGAAAATCGTACATGGAAATGTTGCATCCGGTAAGCACCGGGATATGGTAAAAATAGACAGGTAAATCGGGCACCGACTCCGCTACAAGCCTGCAAAACTCAACCAGCTCACGCGCTGTTGGCGGTTTAAAATAATATGGCGCCATAATGGCAATGGCATCTACACCGGCCGATTGCGCATGCTGTGCATTCTCGATGCTTTCCATGTAAGAAGTACCACCAACCAATGAAATCACCTTCACCGAACTGCCCTTTGCGGCCGATGTCCAGGCCACAGTGGTTTCCCGGCGTTCGCGTTGCGAAAGTGAAACCCCTTCGCCGGTGGAGCCGTTGATAAACACGCCTGCCACACCGTTTTTATTCAAAAAATTAAAGTATTCGGGAATTAAATCCGTCACTACATCTCCATTATTATCCATCGGGGTGAACGGAGCAGCTATAAGTCCTTCAAATTTATACATTAGAGTAGTTAAAATTAATAGTAAAACAACCTTTAGAAACAGCTAAAAATTGAGTGTGACCTAATCACCCTCCATAAAAACTCTTTGTTATTAAACCAAATACGACTTTCATTATAATCCCACTTGCCATGTGGGGGTGGCAGGTCATTTTCGAACCGGCTATAATTCTGAAACCCGGCATAAAGGCCGGCCTCCATTGGTTCATTGGCATATACCCAGGTGTAAGCATACACCGTATGATTGGGCTCTGGCTTCTCAAAAAAGGCAGGCCTACATTGCAACTCCATTCTTACTTCACCAACTCGGAAACAGGTACTTTTTGAAAAAACAGATCCTTCACACCTTCGTAGACAATGCCCACCACTTCGTTGTTTACCATTGTCATACATGAATAGCCAAAGCCAGGTGTTTCGTTTAGCTCAACTTGATTAATTTCCGGCCAGGTATGACCACCATCAAAACTTGTTTTAATGGTCATGTTGGTGCGGTGCGTTTTGTGATTTGGATTAGAAAAGAAAAGCACCTGCTGATTGCGTCCATTTACAACTACCTGATGGTCGATTAGGCTGGCCATGCAGTTAGGTTCATGCAGAGTGCCATTGGTTGATGGATGTGCTATCCATGTTTTACCCAAGTCATAGGTTACCGAAACAGCACGTCCGTTGGTCTCCCCTTTTTCAATCCGGTTAAGATCATCGCGCATATTCAGCATCAACCCACCATCGGCCAGTTGAACCACCTGAGCTTCGGTGGTATTGGGCTTTGCACCGGTTCCAATATGCCATGTTTCGCCACCATCCTTGCTATAAACAATTGTAGAATGGCATGTGAATTGTCCGCCATCGATGGCTTTTGTGCCAATATCTTTTTTAAACTGGGCAGGAATAATGATGGTGCCATCATCAAGTGTGATGCCACGTCCGGGGCCTGCCAGCAGAAGTTGCCATTCCGGGTCTTTTATCTGCTCGGTGATGTTGATTGGGTCTGACCATGTTTTTCCATCATCGGTGCTTTTTATGAGCACAAACTGACCGGTCTCCTCGGGCGACATGCCGGGCTTTGAGTCCCACCACAACATTTTATCGGGTGATGAACCACTTATCCACAACGCAGCTACCCAAATGGTGTTGGTCGTATGGTCAAAAATCACACAAGGATCGCCAATGCCGTTTAGTCGCTGAGAACGCCCACCCCATTCGCCCATATCCATAATCACCTTCATGGGTTCCCAGGTTTGTCCGCCATCGGTGCTGCGACTCATACCTACGTCAATGTCTTCCTGTAAATCTTTACTGTTGTTATACCGGTTGTCGTAAACGGCTATGAGCGTTCCGCGGCTTGTAGTCACAAGACCCGGGATACGATAGGTATCGCAATTATCCTCTCCGGCGGCACGCAAAACCGTAGCAGGGCGAAAACGAAACTGCTCACTGGGGCTCAATTCCAGACGACCGCCTCCGGCAAATGACAAACGTATCGTTTCCACAGAAAAACTCTTCTCGAGCAATGCCGATTTGTCTGCAGTAAAATCAAAAACCAGACGGTGATGACCTGGTGACAAGGTGACACTGGTGGCAAGACGCGAGCGTTGCTTCACCTTTTCAATATCGCCCAACAGAGATGTTTTCTCCACTTCGCCGGAACCATCCACTATTTCGTGTCTTACAGTGATTGATGAGAGAACTTCCGGATTGTCGCCGCTTCTGGTGAGCATTTCAACACCGGATAAACGGGGTATATTGGCGCCAACCTCAACCATAAGATCAATCGACACAAGACCACTATTCTCCCTGTTAATAAAAACAGGCACTCTCTTCTGTGTAATAGCAGATGAGCTGATTTCAGGAACATCCTTCCCTTCGGCACAACCCGCCAAAACCACAAACAACACTACTAAAAACCTACTTAAAACCCTCATATCTAAATTTTATTAATGATTACATCGCTTACGCCATCAAACCCGAAACTCTAAATTTATAAAACAAGCATCCCGAAAACCAGCAGTTAAAACAATACGTGATTCATAGGGTTTGAATAACTTATCAATTTGACAAGATTATATGTCATACATAATTACAAAATTAATTTCTAATTGGATAAAAACAAATTTTAACACACTTTTTTCATAGTTTTGCAACATGAAAACCGATGAAATAAAAAATGCCCTAACGGCCATTGACACACGTAGCTTAGTAGATAAGGCAGAGATGAATCTTATCCGTTTGTTTATTGACCAAAATCTGAAAGCTGGAGACTTAATCCCAAAAGAGATGGAGCTGGCCGAAGCCATGGGAGTAAGCAGAACGGTTATACGTGAATCACTGAACCGTCTGAAAACCATGGGGCTTATTGAATCGATAAAACACAAAGGCACCATTATCACCAGCCCGGATATGTCTATTGTATTGCAAAAGATGATGATTCCGGCAATACTCGACAGCAACACATTGAGAAACGTGTTTGAAATGCGGTTGATAATTGAGGTTGGAATGGCTGATTTTGTAGTTGCCCGTGCCACCGACAAAGACATTGAAGACCTCAGGCACATTGTGAGCAATGAGATATCGCCTTCTCGTGACACTTTTTTTGATGTGAACTATGAGGTTGAGTTTCACAGCAGACTGTACGCCATCACAGGCAACGAGACGCTTAAAGGTTTTCAGCAACTGCTTCTGCCTGTGTTTAGCTATGTGTATACCAGTGGGCTCATGAACACAAACGCCTCTGACAGAACATACGTGTCGCACAAGGAACTCGTCGAAATTTTGGCTCAAAGAGATGCCGACAAGTTTCGGGACGCCATGCGTAACCACCTGGAAAACCACTTCGGAAGGGTTCTGAAACCCTGATGTCCGCGTCAGGGATTTACCGGTTTTATAAATGTTTTTGATTCCGAACATTTACTCCAAACCATATCTCCGGAAATATTGAGTTTTGCCGTCAACATAATATCTTTTTGGTATAGATATTTCCAAACTTTAATAAGGCCATCAGAAAACTTTGAACTCCCATCCCAATCATTACGCACACATTTTTTCTGCCGATATTTTGCCCCTAACGGGGCAATGTGCCGATGCAAATCATTTAAGGCTGGCCTCGATGATGGCGATTTCTTCGGGGGTTAAATCGTAAAGTTGGTAAACCAATTGGTCGATTTGGGTTTCGAGGGCAGTGGTGTCGGCAGAGGGGTTATGTTTTTTTGCTTCAATAATTTCATTAACCAAACCCTCGACCTGAATGCGCACACTTTCATCACCTTTTGCAATTGGAATTTGACTGAAATATTTCCAAATTAACTGATACCCATTTTGAATAGCCGTGCAATATTTAGAAATTAACCACCAACCAGTTTTTGAATTTAATATACCCAACAGAACTTTGTCATCAGAAGGAATAAACCACATTGAATTATTACAATACATTCCGCTACTATCGAAAATAAAACATGGTTTCACCTGAAATACCTGATAAAGAATCTTAGGTTTTTCAAATTTGTCGTAATAATCACAAGCTCTCAATTCCCACCAATAATCGCCTTTGTCGGTTCTTGCTTCAGCTTTATCTCGATAATTGATTAAGTGCCCTGCTACTCCCGGATAGTTTTTCATAAGCCATTCCCACGCTTCTTCATATTCAATAAATCCGTATCTGGGCATTGGCTCCGCTACATAATAAGGGTTATCGGGTGGGAGATTTCTTTTTATTGTAAATCCTTTAGGAATAAGTATAAGCCAGTTTTTATTGTCTTCTGTAGCATAAGGCTTAACGTCCCTGCCAAGCAGAAAAGGTTTAATTAATCTGGCTGAATTTGTATCCGAAGAAATTATACTATTCTTTGTTTCAGTGTCGATTAAAAATGCTTCTGTAAGCCCGGTAAGCACACCTCGTTTTGCACCATCGCCAATATATGTCTCTAACTTCTCTCCTTTTGCCCGCATTCTCTGTAAAAGAGTTTGGGAGGCAGAATCTTCGATTACCCAGGTTTCGGAAGTTAAAGAAGATTGTTTAATTACATTGCTGTTTGAAACAACATAGTTTGTGAAATTATCAGTAAAACCTGATGTTTTTATCTTAACAGAAGTAAATTCATCATTTGGCACTTCCTTTCCTGCTCGCAAGATGCAAGGGTATGTTGTTGCCTCGTCAAACACCTGAAAGTCGCCAAAATCTATAATCTCTAAAAGGTTTTGCTCCAATAAAAATATACGGGCAGGCTGTCCATATCCCGCTTGCATAAATTTATTAGGCATAATGTATGTAAAAACGCCTTTGCTCTTTAACACATCAAAACCTTTTTCGATAAAATAGACATATATATCGGTAGTACCTGAATGGAACTTGTAATTCTCTTTATAATATCCCTTAAATTCCTTTAACTCCTCCTGCCTGATATACGGCGGATTCCCAATCACCACATCAAAACCTATGAAATCACCCTCATCATTTAGCACTTCGGGGAACTCGAAGCGCCACTCAAAGGCGTTATCAAAAATTTTGTTGCTTTTAATCTCTTCAATTTCGGCTTCGAGCTTTTTGGTGTCGGAGGTTAGTTTTTCAATTTTTTTGTTCCAGTCGGCTATCTCCTTTTTGCTCATCTCAAACAGTTGCTGCTGGTTGGTAAAGTGAAACAGCTCGCCACTGAGCTTATTATGGCGTTTTACCTTGGGGTCGTTTTGCGTTATCTCGCTTCGGAAGTTGGACTTAATATCGTTAATCAACCTCTCCATTTCGCGCTTTTGCTCTTTGTTTTGCGCGTTGCGATAGGTTTGTACCGCAACGCGGTATCCATCAATGGTCCATTTGCTCGCACTCTTTCTTAACGCTTGCTTTAAATCAGAATCCAAAGCAAAGCGGCTCACCAGTGAGTTTCCACATTTTATGTTGATGTCGATGTTGGGGAGGGTTTGCAATTCCATTGGAATTGCATGAGACACATTGCAATGCGTCTGTACGGATGAATCCTGAATATAGTAGGCATTTTTCAAGAGTTCAATCCATAGGCGCAAGCGGCAAATTTTCACGGAGTTTGGGTTTATGTCTACCCCAAACAAGCAGTTTTCGATGATGGTTTGTTTTTCGTGAAAGAGCGTCTCCTGTATGCGCTGGCTCTCTTTGTTTTGGGGGTTATACTCAAACAGTTCGCCATCTTCGTCGGTTACAATCATCTCGTCGTTCACCACTTCAAAATGATACTCTTTCAGTCGCCGCCCATCGCGGTCTTGAAGTATTCTCAGGTCGCTTTTAATGGCAATTATCTCGTTAAGAGCCGATACAAGGAAATGCCCTGAACCCACAGCGGGGTCGCATATCTTAAGGTCGTTGATGATGGTGTTGGCCTCGTTGCGGTCTTCAATTCTATTGTACAGCGTGTCTAAATCGGTACAATTCCAACCTTTGGCATCGTTAAATTTCTGAATCACGGCCTTGCGGATGGTTTCGCGACACATATACATGGTAATGAAACCTGGCGTAAAAAACGAACCATCCTTATAGCCGTTAATCTTCTCGAAAATAAGCCCCAGCACCGACGCGTTGATAAGTGTTTTGTTTTCTTCCTGGATCTCCTCGCTGCCTTCGCAGGAGAAATCGTAAGCACTTAAAAACCGGAATAGGTAATCAAGTGTGCTAAGTTCTCCGGTGAGCCGTTTGCCTTTGTCGTCCTTCAACACGGTTTGCGCATAGACAGGCATTGTTTTCTCGTCGCGCAGGTTGCTGATAAACAGCATCATGTGCTCCATCTCGGTAGGTTCAAACAGTGAGCTGTTCAAATAAGGCACTTTGGCAAACATTTCGCGCACATCATCGCTGCGTTCGTTGTGTTGACGTGCCAGCACCTGAAAAAAGAGGCTGTTCAGATCGTCGTAATTCTGTATTCTCCCGGTGTTTAGAAACTCGTATGATTTGTCGCCCTTATGGTAGGTAATCAGTTGCCCTTCGAGTAATTTAAGGAACAAAATGCGGTTAACCCATGTAATGCTGAGTTCAAGCGCCACGTTAAAAAGTCGCTCCTGCATGTTTGCGCCAAACTGGGATGGCGTTTCGAGCCGCGAAATTTTATCGAGGCTGTCTAACTGCACAATGGCATTCTCGATGAACGACCCCGAGTGCCTTTGTCCTTCTTTGTTTCGTTCAATGATTTTTTTGCCGCCATCTTTGGTTTCGGTCAACCCTATAAGATGGAGCAATTCGCCATAAAAGCGCTTGTCGAGGCTGTTGCTGTCGTTGGCAAACGGGAGGTTTAGAAGATGCTCGGGCGAAAGCAGTTTAAACAGCGCGATGAGTTTATTGTCGTCGGTTTTATCATTGTTGCGCAACGGCTTTTCGTAGTCGCGTATGTCGAAATACGTAAATTCAATGTCGCTTTTCATCTCTGCGATGAATGGCTCTGCAACCTCTCTGTAAAACACATCGGTGGTTTTACCGCTGTTGGCAAACACCTGAAACTGTTTTACCAGACTCTTATTTTGGGCAAAGAGGCGCTCAAAAAGCTTCTCATCAAAAATGAACCATTCATATACGTTTGAAACAATCAGGTATTTGATGTTGTGGTTTTTCCCGGTGATTCGCTCTCTCAGGTAGTACAGGAGCAGCTCGTGAAAGGCTCTTTTGTTGATGTCATTGGTTCTGATCATCTCCGATTTGTTGCCCGGCCGCTTTGCTTCAATAATCACCCCCACATCCGATTTGTTGGTTTTACCGTGGTGAATAACCAAATCCTTGGAGTCTTTGGTATTTATTTCGTATAAATCTTTGTAATAGGTGTCTCTTAAGAAATCTCTTAAATGATTCTTTTGATTCTCTTCTCGTTCTATCTCATCAATTTTCCCGATTAATCTAATCAGATTGCTCTTGAAACATTCTATTTCGGTTCTGCTGGGCTTAACTTTCAGAAAGGCTTTGTTCAGTGCTTTCCGTGGTTTCAAGATTTTGATTTGCTCACTCATACATTAATTTCAATTGTGTACGCGAACCGCAAGCGGCTTCTATTTATCAAAATTCAGCGATAAGGTAATCAATAAACACAAATATACAATTATATGTGGGTGGGTCATCTAAAAAGAGAGCGTATAACCAACTTTCGATTTACTAATTTTTGTTCCCTTTTGCATAGCGCAAGCACGCCCTTTTTGCTTGTCCATTATTTTCTTTATGCTAACTTATATCATTATAACTGGGCATATCCTGCTTTTCTATTCATCAACTGGCATCATTTACTACTTACACCTGCCTGTCCAGAAATAAAATATAAAGAAATCAGCGCTTAGATAAAAGGATGTCTTACATTGACTAACAAATACTTACAAGGCACATATTACTATAAAATGCACCCAAAAGAGCTATGGTGGGTTTTACACTTTTTAAAAAAAATGCGATATTCTTTTATTATTTTTTTTCAAAAGATTAACTTTATACCCAAATTTTTACACAATCACACCAACTCAACACACACAACATGAAGCAGCACTGGTATTTTCTTTTGCTCCTGGCCGGCATTCTTGCCTGTAGCCAATCCAACGAAGATTTAACCAAATATGTGGATCCGATGATTGGCACCGACGCACACGGGCACACATTTCCCGGAGCCACAACACCTTTTGGCATGGTGCAGCTAAGCCCCGATACCGGCATTGAAGGCTGGGACTGGTGCAGCGGCTACCACTACTCCGACAGCTCCATCATGGGCTTCTCACACACGCACCTGAGCGGTACCGGTGGCGCCGACCTGGGCGACATCCTGATTATGCCGTTTACCGGCCCGCACAAATGGGAACCCGGCTCAAAAGCCAACCCCGACGAGGGTTACCGCTCAAGATTTTCACATGATAGAGAGCATGCCCGCGCCGGATACTACTCGGTTTACTTGCAGGATTACGACATCACGGCAGAACTAACCGCTACACCTCGTACCGGCATTCACCGCTACTCCTACGGTTCGCAAACTACCTCATCGGTTATAATCGATTTAAAACACGGCATTTCAGACCAGCCACGCGAGTGCTTTATCCAAATAAATGACAACAACGAAGTGGTGGGGCTGCGCCGTTCGCAAGGATGGGCTGCCGACCAGTATGTCTATTTTGCCATCAGATTCTCAGCTCCTTTCAAGGCATATACCCTGATGGCCGACGATGAAATAGTAGAAGGCGTAAATCGGGCAGAAGGACGCAGCGTGAAGCTCATCCTGGACTTTGAACCATTGAAAGACAATGAACTGATTGTAAAAACAGGTATCTCTGCCGTAGATGTGGATGGCGCCATTAAGAATCTAAATGCCGAAGCGCCACACTGGAAGTTCGACAAGTATCTGAAAGATGCCACCCAACTGTGGAACCAGCACCTCAACAGAGTTACCATCAAAGGGGCTTCGCTTGAACAAAAGAGAACGTTTTATACGTCACTTTACCACGCACAGATTGTACCAAATCTCTATACCGATGTGGATGGCCGCTACCGTGGCATGGATAAAAACATCCACAAGGCAACAGCTTCGCATCAGATGTACACCATCTTTTCGCTGTGGGACACCTTCCGTGCCGTGCACCCGCTCTACACCATCATCGACCCCGAGCGTAATACCGAGTTCATCAACACCATGCTCACACAGTATCAGCAGCATGGCTTATTACCAGTCTGGGAACTAATGGCCAACGAAACCGGCACCATGATTGGATATCACTCCATCCCTGTGATTTGGGATGCCTGGCAAAAAGGACAACGTGGATTTGATGCCGAATTGGCACTGGAAGCGATGATTACATCAGCCATGATGGACCACATCGGTCTGGCCGACTACAAATCAGTGGGATTCATCCCAATGGAGCGTGAAGGCAACAGCGTTTCGAAAAATGTGGAATACGCCTACGACGACTGGTGCATTGCCCAAATGGCCAAAGCACTTGGAAAAGATGACATATACCGGGAGTTTATCAAGCGGTCGCAAAACTACCGCAATGTGTTTGACACATCCGTTGGGTTCCTGAGAGGTCGCCGTGCCGACGGAAGCTGGCGCGTACCTTTCGACCCCATCGAGAGCAGCATTTTAGGCTCAGGTGATTTCACCGAAGGCAACTCATGGCACTACACCTTTTTTGCGCCACACGATGTATCCGGCCTGAAGCAACTCATGGGTGGAGCTGATGCCTTTGCCGCCAAAATTGATGAGATGTTCGACCAGGAGCCGGTGGTGACCAACGAGCATGCACATGACATCTCCGGCCTCATCGGTCAATACGCGCAGGGCAACGAACCCAGTCACCATGTGGCCTACCTCTATAATTTTGCCGGTCAGCCCTGGAAAACGCAGGAAAGAGTGGCCTTGATACTCGACTCTCTCTACACCGACAAACCGGATGGCATCAGCGGAAACGAAGATTGCGGACAGCTTTCGGCCTGGTACATCTTCTCTGCGGCAGGTTTTTATCCGGTAACTCCGGGAAGTGGGGAATATATCATTGGCACACCATTGTTTGAAGAAACCACTTTCAACCTGTCAAAAGGAAAAAAATTCACAGTAAAAGCCAAAGGGAGAACCCCAAAAGCATTTTACATTCAATCGGCCACCCTCAATGGCAAACCGCTGGAACGCTCATTTATCCGTCATGAGGAGATTATGAATGGTGGTGAACTTGTTTTCGTGATGGGCGAAAAACCTAACAAACAATGGGCCAGCCAGGCGGAAAATCGTCCGGTGACCTCCATCCCGGCTGATTTGAGACTTTCTCCCATCGAAGAGAGAATGGTGTTCGCACCCTATATCAAAGAGACACAATCACTCTTTGGCAATGAAAAAACCATAGAGATTTTGTGCAACACACCGGGCGTGAACATACACTATACAATGAACGGACAGGAACCAACCACTGCCGACCCATTGTACACTTCTCCTATTCGCCTCAACAAAACGGCGTTGATTAAAGCACGCGCTTTTAAAGATGGTATGACGCCCAGCGAATTGCTCACACGGGAATTTATCAGAGCCCATTTCAATAGTAGAGGAACCGGTTTCCCTTCCATTAAATACAACATTCCCGCATCGCGTCCTTACACAGCAGCAGGCGAAATGGCGCTTATCGACGGTTACCGTGGCACAAAGGATTTCCACGATGGCCGATGGCTCGGCTTTAACCGAAACATGGATGTGACAGTTGATTTGGGAGCGGCCAAACCGGTGACACAGGTAAGGGTATCGTTTAAGAGGAATGTGGGCTCATGGATTCTGATTCCGCAACAGATAGAGATTTTTGGCTCCAACGACAACCGGAACTTCACTTCCATTGGCAAAACAATCACCGAGACCTTGCAAGGCGAACATGAATCCATTGTACGTGAATTTGCTTTTCCGGTAAAACAAACCTACAGGTATTACCAGATAAAAGCCACAAGCATGCCACAACTGCCCGATTGGCACATGGGTGCCGGCAACAGACCCTGGATTTTTGCTGATGAAATTATTTTTGAATATTAATGGCTTATCATAGAAACAAAACAATGCATAACCATAAGATTTTCATCTTTATATTGATTGCAATCCTAACCGGATGTTCCGTCACGGAGCATCCGGGCGAGGAGCGCCTTACCTCACTCGTAAATCCATTCATGGGAACCGAAGGACCGGGTAATACCTATCCGGGTGCCACCGTTCCGTTTGGGATGGTACAGCTGAGTCCCGACATCGGATATTCGGGCTGGGACCGCATCGCTGGCTATTACTGGCCCGACTCTATCATCACCGGATTCAGCCACTTGCACCTCTCAGGAACCGGCGCCGGCGACCTCTATGACATTCTTCTGGCACCGGTAAATAGCAAAGCCACAAAAACAACACCCGAAAACGGTAACCGCCCCTATTCACTTTTCAGCCACGACAACGAACATGCAGAACCGGGGTATTATCAGGTATTTCTTCAGGATTACGGCATAAATGCCGAACTCACCGCCACACAACGCACCGGCATCCACCGCTACACCTTTCCCGAAGATGACAATTCAGGCTTCATCATCGACCTGGGTTATGCCCTAAATTGGGACCGTCCGGTGGAGACATTTATCCGCATCGAAAACGAAAGAACCATATCGGGCTACCGATACTCCTCAGGATGGGCCGCCGACCAGCGCGTCTATTTTGTGGCAGAATTTTCAAAACCTGCGAAGCATATCAAGCTTTTCCTTAACAACGAATTGGTTGATACCAACGATGTGAAAGGCGTAAACACAAAGGTCGACCTGCGTTTTGCCACCACTTCGGGTGAGCAGGTTGTGGTGAAGGTGGGCATATCCAGCGCAAACATTGAAGGCGCCGCAGCAGCCATAAGAAAAGAAGCTGCCGGATGGGATTTTGACGCCATCCGTAAGGATGCATCTGATGCCTGGGAAAACGAACTCAGTAAAATCAGGGTAAAATCAGACAATGAGGTGTGGAAACGCACCTTCTACACCACCCTCTACCAATCCATGCTGGCACCGACACTATACAGCGATGCCAACGGAAATTATAAAGGTGCCGATGGCAACTATCACTCTGCCGATGGTTATGATAAGTATGACACCTTCTCGCTTTGGGATACCTTCAGAGCTGCCCATCCGCTATACACCATCATGGACCCCCACCGGGTGCCGCACATGGTTAAATCCATGATGAGCCATTATCGTGAAACCGGACTTCTGCCAGTGTGGTCCATGCAAGGCAATGAAACAGATATGATGATTGGTTATCATGCCGTTCCGGTTATTGTGGATGCTTGGTTTAAAGGCCTGCTGGAAGGGTTTGATACAGAGGAGTTATTCGCAGCCCTTAAATCTAACGCCATGTCGGACGGGCACGGCATAAAGGAATATCGTGAATTGGGTTATGTGCCCCTCTCCTTCGACCACGAAAACTGGTCAGTGTCCAAAACCGTTGAATACGCTTACAACGACTGGTGCATCGCCATCATGGCCAAAGAGTTGGGTAAAACAGATGACTTCAACTACTTTATGAAACGTGCAGAAAACTGGAAAAACCATTTCGATGACGAAACCGGTTTCCTGCGACCAAAGTATGCCAACGGCAGTTTTCTTGAGGATTTTGTGGCTCGTGACTACACCGACCACTACTGCGAGAGCAATGCGTGGCACTATTTCTGGTTTGTGCCTCAACACATTGAAGCCCTGCGCGACAAATTGGGGCGTGACCGTTTCAGCGCCCGGTTGGACAGCATGTTCTCCTACGACCCATATCCGGAAGATGACCTGCCAATTTTCAGTACAGGCATGATTGGACAATATGTGCATGGCAACGAACCCAGTCACCACGTGGCATACCTCTATCTGCATACCGGCGAAGCATGGAAAGCACAGGAGAAAATACGTGAAATTCTGACAACCATGTATGCACCAGAACCTTATGGCCATTGCGGCAACGAAGACTGCGGTCAAATGTCGGCCTGGTATGTATTCAGTTCACTGGGCATTTACCCGGTTAATCCGGCCACAGGTGTCTATCTCATCGGCAGTCCCTTATGGGAAGAGGCCGTGATATCCGTTGGCGACAACAAGCAGTTTGCGGTAATGGCGCCGGGCATCACCAAAGAGAAAAAATATGTCCGAAAGGTGACACTGAACGGACGTGCACTCACCAATCCCTGGATAACGCACCCCGACATCATGAACGGCGGTATCCTGGAGTTCGAAATGTCGGAAACACCTGACAAGTCGCTCTGGACAGATGTTACCAAGGTGCCCTATATGCAACTGATACCGTTTTCGGCAAAAAACAGGCAGGTCGCATGTTGCAGCGCCCCGCACAGGTGAGATTAAATCTGAACGAAACAATTAAATAAATGATAACATGAGCCGTTACTTTTTCCTTTTCAGCGCCATTGCTCTGACCCTATTGACTGGCTGTTCCAAACAGCAGTTGCTCACCGAAACCAGAGAATTACACAGCAACTGGGAATTCAGGCAGGCCGACAAAACAGTCTGGTTGCCAGCATCCGTTCCGGGATGTGTACATACCGACCTGATGGCTGCCGGCCTCATCGATGACCCATTCTTCAGATCGAACGAAGACTCAGTGCAATGGATTGGTGAAAAGGACTGGGTGTATCGCTCATCGTTCAATATTTCCCGGGCCGATTTAGCCACGCCGCGCATCGACCTGGTTTTCGAAGGGCTTGACACGCACGCCAAAGTGAAACTCAACGGGCAGGCGATTTTGGCTGCCGACAATATGTTTCGTACCTGGACGACAGAGGTAAAAGAACTTCTGACAGAGGGTGAAAACAGTCTGGAAATTCATTTCCGCTCGCCACAGCAATACAACGAAGAGAAAGCGGCCGAACTATCCTACGTTCTGCCAGAAGATGAACGGGTGCACTCGCGCAAAGCCCAATACCAGTTTGGTTGGGACTGGGGGCCTAAACTCGTCACCTCGGGCATTTGGCGTCCGGTTTACCTGCAACTGCACAAAGGGCCGCACATGCGCGATCTGTTTGTGCGTGCTCAGGAAATAACCAACGCAAAAGCAACCTATCTGGCCAGTCTGGAAGTTGATGCTATTGAATCCGGCAAAGCGATTGTAACCATAAGCAGTCCCACAAACAAGTTCAAAAAAGAGACCAAAACGATACACCTCAACAAAGGCAACAATGAGGTCGCGTTGCAATTCGCAATCAACAATCCGGAACTGTGGTGGCCCAACGGAATGGGAAATCAGCCGCTTTACGATGTGGATATCACCCTGAAATCAAACCAGGGCACACAGACCATACGCAAGCGCATTGGCGTGCGTACAATTGAACTGGTGCAAACCCCTGACCAATATGGCAGTTCGTTTGAGTTTCATGTGAACGGCATACCATTTTTTGCCAAAGGAGCCAATTTTATTCCGTTGGAGAGTTTCCCATCACGCCTCACATACAAGGATTACGAAGATGCCATTGTGGATGCTGTAAAGGCCAACTACAACATGCTTCGCATCTGGGGTGGCGGCATTTATGAAGATGATGCGTTTTACGATTTGTGTGATGAACATGGTATCTTGGTCTGGCAGGACTTCATGTTTGCCTGTGCCATGTATCCCGGCGACGAACCCTTTCTCAACAATGTTAGAGAAGAGGTTATGCAGGTAGTGAAAAAACTACGGAACCACACCTCTATCGCACTCTGGTGTGGAAACAACGAAATTCAAAACGGCTGGTTCGATTGGGGCTGGCAAAACAAGTTTGGCTATTCTGCGCAGGACAGCCTCGAAGTGTGGGGACACTACGAAAAAGTATTTCATGAAATCATTCCCCAGATACTTGAAAAAGAAGACCCCACACGCCAATACTGGCCATCCTCTCCATCATACGGATGGGGTCACAAGGAAGCAACAACCATGGGCGACAACCATTACTGGGGTGTTTGGTGGGGCAAGGAACCATTTGAAATGTACCGGAAAAGAGTGAGTCGCTTCATGAGTGAGTTCGGCTTTCAATCGTTTCCTGACTGGAGCACCATCAAGACTTTCACCCTTCCCGAAGACCGTCACTTGTGGTCATCGGTAATGCGCACGCACCAAAAACACCCCATTGGCAACGAAACCATCGATGAATACATGAAACGCTGGTATCCGGAACCAAAGGATTTTGAATCATACGTGTATGTGAGTCAGATTTTACAAGCTGAAGGCATGATGATTGGCATTGCAGCGCACCGTCAGGCCATGCCGTACAGCATGGGAACGCTTTATTGGCAGTTTAACGACTGCTGGCCCGTAGCATCGTGGTCGAGCCGCGACTATTACGGAAACTGGAAAGCCATGCACTACTACGTGCGCAAAGCCTTCGACAACCTCTTCCTCTCGCCGTTGGAAGAGAATGGCCAGCTCTCACTATTCCTGATTTCAGACCTTACAGAATCATCGGCCGCAGAGATGAAAATATCGCTCTTCGATTTTGAAGGAAACAGACTAAAAGAGATTGTTAAGCCCATTGAAATTAAAACCAACAGCCACCTTGTTTTTGAGAGTCCGGTGAAGGAACTTCTTGCCGGAGCTTCTGCAAAATCTTCGGTAATGAAGGCTGAACTAATGCAGAATGGCTCTCTGCTGGCCGATTGTCACCACTTTTTCGACCTCCCCAAAAATCTGGCGCTTAAGCCTGTTGTTGTGGAAGCAAAAACAGAAAAATCGGCCAAAGGTTATGAAGTTACCGTTTCGGCAGACTATCTGGCCAGGCACGTGTTACTTTCTGTGGATGGTGTTTCAGGATGGTGGAGCAACAACTATTTTGACCTGATTCCCGGAGAATCACAAACAGTGACATTTGAAACCAATGAGTCTATAGCCGATTTCGAAAAGCGACTCAGAATTGTTTCACTGGCAGATGCTTTTTAATGAGAACAAACAGAGCATGTGAGAATTTGGATGTGAGTCACCACACCTCTAATCATCTAACATCTGATTATCTAACATCTAACCATCTCACATCTAATTATCTTACATCTATTTCCCTAAACCCGTTGCCCTCATTCGTAGAAGTGAAATTTTAAAAAACATAAATATGTATTCAGCAGCAACCACCTCCTCTTCAGCAGCCAGTTGGTTTTTAAAACCGGTATTTTTCCTGATGGGGCTGATTTTGATGAATGCGAACCCGCTTCAGGCAAAAGAGCCTGTCGATTGGGTCGACCCGTTTATTGGCACAGCAAACTATGGCGCCACATTCCCCGGACCGGTCATGCCCTGGGGGATGGTATCTGTTGTGCCATTCAACGTAACACCGGCACAAGGCAATGAATACTCAAACACCGACAACTGGTGCTCAAATCCTTACGTGCATCCCAACAAGATAATGACTGGTTTTTCGCATGTCAACCTGAGCGGCGTGGGCTGTCCCGACCTGGGCAGCATCATTCTAATGCCTATCACAGGCGAGTTGCAGGTGGATGTGAGCAAATATGGCTCAACCTACAGCAACGAAATTGCCAAACCGGGATACTACTCCGCTCATCTCGACCGTTACGACATCACCGCCGAAGCCACCACCACCACGCGAACAGGCATCAGCCGCTACACCTTTCCTGAAGGACAATCGCACATCCTGCTGGATTTGGGGCACGGACTCACCAACGAATCGGGCGCTTTCATGAGGATGGTCTCCGACACCGAAATCGAGGGGTACAAACTGATGGGCACCTTTTGCTACAACCCGGACGCCGTTTTCCCGGTCTATTTTGTGGTTCAGTTCAGTAAGCCAGCCGAAAACCGCGGTTACTGGAAAGAGCAACAAAGATTACCTGGACACCGTCACAACTGGGACCCCACCAGCGGACAGTACAAAATTTACAACAGCTACTTTAAAGAGATGGCTGGCGAAAACATCGGCACCTGGTTTACGTTTAACACACAACAGGGTGAACAAATCGAAGTTAAAGTGGGGGTTTCATATGTCAGCATCGAAAATGCACGCCTGAATCTGCAAACTGAGCAACCCGGCTTTAACTTTGACCAGACTGCCAGTGCCGCGCGCAACGCATGGAACAAACAGCTTTCACGCATCGAAGTAGAAGGCGGAACCGATGCCGACAAAACCATCTTCTACACGGCGCTCTACCACATCCTCATTCATCCCAATGTGCTGCAAGATGTGAATGGCATGTATCCGGCCATGGAATCGCCCGACATTAAAACCGTGCAAAACCGCGACCGCTATACCGTTTTCTCGCTCTGGGACACCTATCGCAGCGTTCATCCATTCCTCTCACTGGTATATCCCAAACAACAGCTCGACATGGTGAACTCCGTGCTCGACATGTACCGCGAAGGGGGCTGGCTACCCAAGTGGGAACTCTACAGCCGCGAAACCGATGTGATGAACGGTGACCCGGCGCTCATCGTGCTTTCCGATACTTACCTGCGCGGACTCACCGGTTTCGATATCGAAACGGCCTACGAAGCCATGATGAAATCGGCTACCACGCCCGGTGCCTTCAACCGAATCAGGCCCGACAACGATTTTTACATGAAAAACCACTACGTGGCATTTACCGATAGTTTCGACAACTCAGTGGCTCAGGCACTCGAGTATTATGTGGCAGACTACAGTCTCTCTCAGCTGGCGAAACATCTCGACAAAAAACAAGACCATAAAATGCTTTATCAACGGTCGCTGGGATACAAGAAATATTTCGATAAAAACTACGGATTGCTGAGGCCGGTGAGACCCGACGGTACTTTCATGCCAGGCTTTAACCCGCTTCAGGGAGAAAATTTTGAGTCTGTACACGGGTTTCACGAAGGAAGCTCATGGCAATACTCTTTTGCCATTCCGCACGATATGCCGGGACTCATCCGCCTCATGGGTGGCGGTAAAAAATTTGTGCAGCAGCTCGAAACCTGTTTCAATGAGGGTCTTTTTGACATGGGCAACGAGCCCGATATGGGCTATCCATACCTCTTTAACTTTGTGAAAGGCGAAGAGTGGCGAACCCAACGCACTGTGAGAGATTGCATCCGCACCTATTTTCATACCGGCCCGGCCGGTCTGCCTGGCAACGACGACACCGGAACCATGAGTGCCTGGCTGGCCTACAGCATGATGGGCTTCTATCCCATCACTCCGGGAAATCCAATTTACGCCATTACCAGCCCGGTATTTGACAAGGTGACCATTCACCTGGATAAAAACCATTATCCCAACGACCGCATTGTTATCGAAACCGTGAACAACAGCCCCGAAAACATCTACATCCGTAAAATGGAGATGGGAGGCAAATCGTTACGCAACTTCTTCATCACACACGATGAGTTGATTCAAAATGGTCATCTGAAATTCTATCTGGACAAAACCAGGTAAGATGATAGATAATTAGATATTAGAGAATTAGATACTAGAGAATTAGATGCGAAAGCCGAGTAGTTTATGGTGTCGGCACAGGATAATTTAAACATGAAGTTGCCTAAACACCTTTCTCTTTCGTCTATCAGCTAATCATCTTACATCTGTTAATCATAAAACAATAAACCATCACAAATATTGAAAGTAATGTCTAAAATTAATCTTCTCGTATTACTGCTTCTGGGAACTTTCCTGTGGCAGTGCCAACAACCGGAACCAGTGAATCCGGATAGCGTGGCAATTATTCCGCAACCAACGGAAATACAAACCGGCAATGGGTATTTTACGTTATCGCCAAAAACAGCCATCGTATTCAATAGCAAGGATGAAGAGGTGGCATCGGTAGCTGCCTACTTACAGGAAGTGCTTCAACCGGCCACCGGCTTTACACTGGACACACGCAGCTCGGGACGCCGCAATGTCATCCAGCTTGTCATCGACAAATCGATAGTGGGCAATCTGGGTGTTTACAAACTGCAATCGTCACCTGCCAAGGTGGAAATTTCGGCACCCGATGCCACCGGCCTTTTCTATGGTGTGCAAACGCTTCGCCAGCTTCTGCCCGTTGAAATTGAACAACCCACCGTTCAATCGGGCATCTCATGGGATATTCCTTCGGTTACTGTGTTCGACGAACCTCGTTTTCAATATCGTGGACTGCACCTGGATGTGGCTCGCCATTTCTTCCCGGTAAGCTTCATTAAGAAATACATCGACCTGCTGGCCTTTCATAAAATGAATAAATTTCACTGGCACCTGACCGATGATCAGGGATGGCGCATTGAAATAAAAAGCTATCCCCTATTGGGAGAAATTGCCGCCGTACGAAATGGAACGCTTATTGGGCACGGTGGTCGTCCACCATTTGAATACGACAACATACCTTACGGTGGATACTATACTCATGATGAAATTAGAGAAATCGTTAAATACGCCGAAGCCAGATATATAACTGTAATTCCTGAAATTGATTTCCCTGGTCATACTATCGGTGTATTAGCAGCTTATCCCAATTTAGGTTGTACTGGTGGCCCTTACGAAGTTGCAAAACGTTGGGGCGTATTTGATGATGTTTTGTGTGCAGGCAATGAAGAGGTTTTCACCTTTCTGGAAAATGTATTTCTTGAAGTAATGGACTTGTTTCCAAGTGAATATATTCATGTTGGCGGTGACGAATGTCCCAAAACCAGATGGAAGGCTTGTCCCAAATGTCAGGCTAGGATGAAAACAGAAAACCTGCATGATGAAGATGAACTTCAAAGCTGGTTTATGCACCGAATTGAGAAATTCTTGAACAATCATGATAGAAAAATAATTGGTTGGGATGAGATAACCGAAGGCGGTCTCAGTCCCACAGCCACTGTAATGTATTGGAGAGGATGGATGAAAGATGTGCCCTACGAAGTAGCCGAAAAAGGAAACTTTATGATTATGACTCCAAGCTCTCATCTATATCTGGATCATTATCAGAACGACCCGGAAGAGGAGCCCATGGCAATTTGTTGCTTTAGCGATTTGGAGAATGTCTACTCTTATGAACCAATTCCGGAAGGCTTCACTCCAGAGCAGGAAAAACTTGTTCTGGGGGCGCAAGCCAACTTATGGACTGAATACATGAAAACCAGCGAACACGTTGAATACATGGCTTATCCCCGTGCCGTGGCACTTGCCGAAGTTGTCTGGACCGACAAATCGTTAAAGAATTATGACGATTTTGTTCGCAGACTCATGGTTCATCTCAAACGTCTGGATGGCATGAATGTAAACTACTTCGATAAAGAATTCAGATAAATAAAATAATTTACAGATGAAGTATTTATCGTTATTACTCATTGTATTATTGATAGGCACAGGCTGTCACCGCTCCTACAAGGAGCATGGCAGCCGCCATATCGTTATTTTCGACCAGGAACATCTCAATTTTGACCCGGAGGCGCATGGAGGCAGACCGGATTTACATACGGATGATGTCATCAGAATAATGGATGGCCGCATCCTGCTGCGTAAGCTCAACCTGCCTGCCTACCAGCGGGATGTAAAAGCAACCCTGCGCATCACCTTTACCTCAGCGGGTGACACCTGGGACAAATCGGGCTCATGTTTTGTAATTCCGGCCAATCAGGCTCACAACATTCTGGCAATTCACAACAGCGAAGTTGAATTTCCAATTCCAAACACTGACGAAGTTGAAGATTTCAAAGGCATTGTGGCCGGTGACAACTTCTTACCAACGGTGGAACTCATGCGTTTCATGACACCGTTTGGAGCCATCAGTGAACGAACCAAAAACCGCAAACCGGTTTACATCCCAAAATGGGAGCCGGTGGTGGTATGGGAACAGGACATCACCGACCGGCTTTCACAGCTCGAAGGAGATTTCTGGATTGGCATTTGGGCCGACACCTGGACAAAAGAGGGGTACATCTTTTCAGCCGAGCTGATTTTGGATGAAAGCCCGTTCCCATGCGCCGCAAGAACAAAAACGGAGGTCTTGCCTTTGCTCAACACCGTCTATTACATCGGTGGTCAGAGTCACGTGGACATCTTTGCCCGCAAAGACATCAATGTGAATGCCAACATCCCGGCAAACGCAAAAAACGTCAGACTCTTTTACACCACAACCGGTCACGGTGGCCATTCCGGGGGCGATGAATTTGTACCTAAAGAGAATGTCATCTATCTCAACAACGAGAAAATCTACAGTTTCATCCCCTGGCGCGACGATTGTGCCTCGTTCAGACGTTTCAACCCAAGCTCCGGCGTATGGCTGCGTCAGGACTCGGCGCTTTATCTCGACCGCACAACCCGAAGCTATCAGGTAAAAGTGATTGAGGAACGCTTGGCTTCATCTGACCTCTCAAGGTCTAACTGGTGCCCAGGCAGCGTGGTAGAACCCGAGCAGATAACACTCGACAATCTGAAACCGGGCAATCACACGTTCACCTTCAGCATTCCCGAAGCTCAGGAGGCTGATGGACATCTGCTTAACCACTGGCTGGTGGCAGCCTGGCTTGTGTGGGACAAATAAAAAGATTACACATCAATCAGATTACCGCATAGTTTTGTGTGGTAATCTGATTTTCCTTATCTTTTGGCATATTTTTATTTATATGCAATCGCCAAAAGAACCTGCGAAACAAATTATACTGCCTGGCTACCTAAAACTAACCACCATACTCCTGGGAGTAGTGTTGATTGTTTTTGTGATGAAAGTGGCAAAATCGTTGTTGGTACCGCTAATGGTTTCAGCCTTTTTCGCTATTTTAATAAGCCCCGTGACATCCTGGCTCGAAAAGAAAAAGTTTTCACCTTCATTAGCTGCCATCATCAGCCTCCTAGGCCTAATAATTGTACTATCCTCCATAATCTACTTTTTCTACAACCAGATTATTGGCCTATCACGCGACCTTGAGGGACTGGAAAAACGGTTCTCAGAACTGGTTGGAAATATCAATCATTTTATTGCCAACAACTTTGAAGGTGTCGTTCCAATCTCAATGGACAGTATTAAAGAAGTTATCTTCCAGAAACTCTATGAAAACATGGACACCCTCACCCAGGGAGTTATTGCCACCGCCGGAACATTAACAATGCTTTTTATTCTGCCGGTTTATATCTTTCTTTTTCTCTATTTCCGAGGTTTTTTAGCTGATTTCTTCAAAAAAGTATTCACTGAATTTCATGAGAAAAAGGTGGAGAAAGTAATAACAAAAGTCAAATTTGTAGTTCAGAATTATATTAAAGGTTCAATCATTGTTATCTCCATTCTGGCCGTTCTCAACAGCATCGCATTGTATAGTCTGGGTATAAAGCATGCCTTGCTGTTTGCCGTTTTTGCTGCTTTCTTAAATGTGATACCTTTTCTGGGACCTTTTATTGGTTCAGTATTGCCAATTACCTTTGCACTCCTCACAAAAGACTCTCTCTGGTATTCGTTTGGCGTATTTTTGGCTTTCTACGTTATTCAACTATTTGAAAGCAACCTCTTTACCCCAAAAATTGTTGGTGCTAAGGTATCTATGAACCCATTGATGACAATCATTGCTCTGTTTGTAGGGAATTTCATTTGGGGATTAGCCGGCATGATTCTTTTCATCCCGGGAATAGCCATCCTTAAAGTAATATTTGATGAAATCGAAGGGATGGAAGCCTACGGCTTTTTATTAGGGGCAATAGGTTCAAAACAGACCCGAACTACAAAACTTATCACTACAAACAATTGGTTTACCAAACTATTAAATCGTTTCAGAAAAAGTTGAACCTTCCACCTTCTTCTTTGTTAAATCATCATAGATGGTGAAAAAACATCCTGTATCAGGTGTATAAATTTCTTGCATTTTTTATCAAGAATGAGATGAATTATACCGCCAGGCGGGATGACAAACCGATAATTACATAAATTACATACAGATGAAATATGATTTGCTGGTAATTGGCAGCGGTCCCGGTGGATACGTGGCTGCCATCAGAGCCTCTCAACTTGGCATGAAAGTAGGCGTAATTGAACGCTCCGAATTGGGCGGGGTGTGTCTTAACTGGGGTTGTATCCCCACCAAATCGCTTCTTAAAAGTGCCCAGGTTTTTGAATATCTAAACCATGCTGCCGACTATGGTGTAACCATCGAAGGCAATGCCAAAGCAGACTTTGGAGCAATGGTAAGTCGCAGCCGTGGCGTTGCCGATGGCATGAGCAAAGGCATCCAGTTCCTGTTTAAGAAAAATAAAATTGAAACCATTCAAGGTACCGGCAAGCTGACCAAAGACCGCAAGGTTGAAGTTACAAAAGAGGATGGCAAAACAGAAGTTTTTGAAGCAAGTCACATATTGCTGGCCACCGGTGCACGTAGCCGCCAACTGCCTAATTTACCTCAGGATGGTGAAAAAATCATTGGTTACCGAAAAGCATTGACGCTGGAGAAACAACCTGAATCAATGGTTGTTGTTGGCTCAGGTGCCATCGGTAGCGAGTTTGCCTATTTCTATAGCGCCATCGGCACAAAAGTAACCCTGGTGGAATACCTTGACAACATTGTGCCACTCGAAGATGACGAAATTTCCAAACAACTTGCCCGCTCATTTAAGAAAGCCGGAATTGATGTGCGCATCAGCTCTGAAGTGACATCGGTGGATACATCGGGCAAAAAGGTTAAAGTAACCGTTAAAGACAAAAAAGGTAAAGAAGAGATAATAGAAGCCGAAATTGTGCTGTCAGCCGTAGGCATCACCCCCAACATCGAAGGCTTAGGCCTCGAAGAGGCTGGCGTGGCAGTCGAAAATGGCCGTGTAAAAGTTGATGCATTCTACCGCACTTCTGTGGAAGGTGTATATGCCATTGGCGACATAGTGCCTGGTCAGGCCTTGGCACACGTGGCATCGGCTGAGGGAATCATCTGCGTGGAGAAAATTGCAGGTCATCACCCGGAACCGCTCAACTATAACAACATCCCCGGATGTACCTACACCAACCCCGAAGTGGCATCGGTGGGTTACACCGAAAAAGCTGCAAAAGAGGCTGGCTACGAACTGAAAATCGGAAAATTCCCGTTCTCAGCTTCCGGCAAGGCAAGTGCTGCCGGTCACAAAGATGGCTTCGTGAAGCTCATTTTTGATGCGAAATACGGTGAACTGCTGGGAGCTCACCTCATCGGAGCCAACGTCACCGAAATGATTGCCGAACTGGTAACCGCGCGCAAGCTTGAAACCACCGGTCAGGAACTCATTAAAGCCGTTCACCCGCACCCAACCATGTCTGAAGCCATCATGGAAGCTGCGGCAGCGGCCTATGGCGAGGTGATTCATATTTAAGATAGACTGTTAGATGTTAGAGAAGTAGATGATTAGATAAATAAAGGGATAGTGAAGCCAGGGAAGAGGTTTAGAGGTTTTCAAATTTTGATTGTCTTGTTCCGACGCTCGGCACTTAACAATCCTCCCATCTAAACATCTTAAATCTAATCTTCTTACATCAAGTAATCTTAAATCTAACAAAAATATACTATAACAACTCTTAGCTTAAGGAGCTGTCAGTCAAGTCAGCTCCTTTTGTTTTTATACCTACATGATGCCACAATAAAATATTATGAAAAGCCCTGCGTTTTTATACCATGAAGTCTCTATATAATTGAAGGACTCATTATCTTTATGGCCATGAAGCGCATATTACCCATTATCATACTGTTGTCATCCGCATTACTCGCACTTTTTTTGCAGAGCTGTGCCGGCTCCAATCGTCTCGGCAGGGCACAGAAAGTCTATGACGTTGGTGAATACCACCGCGCCATTTCAGCTCTCGAAAGGGCCTACAAACGTGAGGATAACCGCTATTACCGGAGCGAGATTTCATTCTATCTTGGTGAGAGCTACCGCATGACCAACCAGCCACGGCGGGCAGCTGCAGCGTATGGACGTGCCATCCGTTTCGGATATCCCGAACGAAAAGCCAAACTCTATCAGGCTCAACAACTACAAAAAATTGGCAACTACGAAGAGGCACTGGCGCTTTATGAGGCATACCTTGAAGAAGTGGCAGGCGACCAACTGGCGCACAATGGCCGTGCCGCCTGTCGTATGGCGCTCAACCCGCCCCCACCAACCCGATATCAGGTAGAATCCATCCGCAGACTCAACTCCAGACAGAGCGACTTTGCCCCATTTATTGCGCCCGACGACCCGTCGCAGATTTTTTTTACATCGATGCGGCAGGCGGGCAGCAAACGCCGCCAACTGAACCGCATCACCGGTCAGGGCGCATCGCAAATCTACTCTGCCCGTCAGGATTCGCGGGGCGACTGGCAGGATTCGGAACTGCTTCTTGAGCCAGACCCTACTGCCAACTGGGAAGATGGCACCTTATCGGTGACATCAGATGGCAGGGACGCATTTTTTACCCGTTGTCGCTACGAAAGCACCGGCCCCATGGGTGCTGAAATCTGGAATGTAAAACGGATGGGCGGCAGATGGGGTGAAGCAGTTAAAGTAAATCTGGGCCCCGACAGCCTTATATTTGCCCATCCAGCCATCTCGCCCGATGGAAATACGCTCTATTTTGTTTCCGATATGCCCGGTGGCTTTGGAGGCAAAGATATTTGGATGACCACACGCAGTGGCGACAACTGGGGCATTCCCATAAATATGGGACCCGACATCAATACCGCTGGCGATGAAATGTTTCCTTATATCCGACAGGATGGCACGCTTTATTTCAGTTCCAATGGCCATCCCGGATTTGGAGGTCTGGATATATTCCGGGCAGTGAAGCTGGATGAGGAACGATGGCAGGTCTCTAACATGGGGCAGCCCATCAATTCCATGGCCGACGATTTTGGCATCACTTTTCACCGTGGTCGCGAAGCAGGTTTCTTTAGCAGCTCCAGAGACAATTCCCGGGGCATCGACAACATATTCACATTTGCGCTGCCGGTGATTCAACCCGTGGTAACCGGAAACATTGACACCGGAAACAATGAACCGCTCCCACACAACACTACCGTTCGCATTGTGGGTACCGATGGCTCCAACGTGAGGATAAACGTGGAACCTTCAGGGGTGTTTAATGCCCTGCTTGAGCCCGACAACGAATACGTTCTGCTGGTTGCATCGCCCGGCTATTTCAACCACCGCGAAAGAATCAGCACCATGGGACTCACCGAAAGCAGGCAATACACCTTAAACATCCGTATCAACAGCTCCAGAAGACCGCTGGTTTTTGACAACATTCAGTTTGATGCCGGCACATGGCAGCTGACTCAGGCCGCCCGCAACGAACTCGACAAAGTGGTTGCCATACTCAACGACAACGCCTCAGTTAGAATTAATGTGACGGCACATACGGATAGCCGCGGCGATGCCACTCAGTTGATTGAGCTGGCACAGAAACGCGCTGAAGCGGTAATGGAATACCTAACCGGACGCGGCATTGCCCGCGAGCGCCTTTCGGGACGGGGAGCCGGTGGCAGTCAGCCGCTTAAAGTGGATGCGGCGCTGGCTTCGAGGTACAACTATCTGCGCGAAGGTGAAGAGCTGAACGACACATTTATCCAGAGGCTAAACCGCCGCGATCAGGAGACAATACGCAATCTCAATAACCGGGTTGAGTTCAGTATTATCCCCTGAGGTTGATGATACCAAAAGATTGTATTATTTTTGCGGTCTGAAAACAATCAAACAATTCATTGTGAATTCCGATTCGAGATACAACAGGCGTGGCGTTTCGGCCTCGAAAGAAGATGTGCACCAGGCCATCAAAAGCATCGATAAAGGATTATATCCCAAAGCTTTCTGCAAAATCGTGCCCGACATTCTGGCCGGTGACCCCGATTATTGCAACATCATGCATGCCGATGGTGCAGGCACAAAATCATCGTTGGCCTACATGTATTGGCGCGAGACCGGCGACCTCTCTGTATGGAAAGGAATTGCTCAGGATGCCATCATCATGAACGTGGACGACCTGCTCTGCGTAGGTGCCACCGATAATATACTGCTCTCATCCACCATTGGCCGCAATAAAAACCTCATCCCCGGCGAAGTGGTTTCTGCCATCATCAATGGCACCGAGGAGATTCTGCAGCAATTACGCGACTCAGGCATCTCAATCTTTTCAACCGGTGGCGAAACTGCCGACGTGGGCGATTTGGTGCGCACCATCATTGTAGATTCCACAGTGACCTGCCGCATGAAACGAACCGATGTCATTTCAAATCACCGCATCGAAGCCGGCGATGTAATCGTTGGCCTCTCATCATACGGGCAAGCCGCTTATGAAGATGCATACAACGGTGGGATGGGCAGTAACGGTCTTACCTCGGCCCGCCACGATGTATTCTCGAAATACCTCGCGACAAAATATCCCGAAAGTTTTGACCCACAGGTACCCGACGACCTGGTTTATTCGGGCAACTACTCACTGACACAGCAAATAGAAAATCTGGGCATTGATGCCGGTAAACTGGTGCTCTCACCCACCCGTACCTACGCCCCGGTTATTAAAACCATACTGGAAAACCACCGCGACAACATACACGGAATGGTGCACTGCTCTGGCGGAGCCCAAACCAAAGTGCTCCACTTTGTTGACAACCTGCACATCATCAAAGACAACCTCTTTGATGTGCCACCCCTCTTCCGCATCATCCATGAAGCATCCGGAACGCCATGGGCTGAAATGTACAAGGTGTTTAACATGGGACACCGCATGGAGCTTTACGTGAAACCAGAACTGGCCGATGAAATCATCGCCATCTCAAAATCATTTAACATCGATGCCAAAATTGTTGGCCGATGCGAACCCGCTGACAAACCCAAGCTCACCATCCGGAGCGGCTTTGGAGAATTCTTTTATTAGTGACGGATATTACCACTCCGACAGTCGACCACATTGGATTGACTGGTTTACCGCACAATTTTAAATATCTGATAACTGATAAAATCATCAAACACAATGGCAATAAATAGTTCATTACTGGAAAAACTGGAAGCAATAAGGCTTAGATTCGAAGAGATTGGTACCCAAATTACCGACCCGGCCGTAATTTCCGACACCAAAAAATATATCAAACTCAACAAAGAGTATAAAGATCTGGAGGATTTGGTAGCTGTTTCAAAAGAATACAGAAACCTTTATGACAACATCCAAAGCACCAAACAACTTCTGAAAGAAGAGAGCGACGAAGAGATGCGCGAAATGGCACGTGAAGAGCTCGAACAAATGGAAGAGCAACTGCCGGCCATGGAGGAGCAGATAAAGGTATTGTTGCTACCATCTGACCCACAAGACAGGAAAAACGCGGTGGTAGAAATCCGCGGTGGTACAGGTGGCGACGAGGCTGCTATTTTCGCCGGCGATTTATATCGCATGTACATCAAATTCTGTGAGCGCAAAGGCTGGAAAGTTGACGTCACCCATGTGTCGGAAGGCACATCTGGTGGTTATAAGGAAGTGGTGTTCAACGTAACGGGCAACGGCGTGTATGGCATTTTGAAGTATGAATCGGGCGTGCACCGCGTACAACGCGTGCCACAAACCGAGACACAGGGACGCGTGCACACCTCGGCAGCATCGGTGGCTGTATTGCCCGAAGCCGAAGAGTTTGATGTGCAAATCCGTCAGGAAGACATCCGCAAGGATACCTACTGTTCATCGGGTCCTGGCGGACAGTCGGTAAATACCACCTACTCGGCCATTCGTCTGACGCACATCCCAACAGGCATTGTAGTGACCTGTCAGGACCAGAAATCACAGCTCAAAAACCTCGACAAGGCCATGATTGAACTCCGTACACGCATCTACAACCTGGAGTATCAAAAATACCTCGACGAGATTGCATCCAAACGTAAGACGATGGTCTCAACGGGCGACCGATCGGCAAAAATCCGCACCTACAACTATCCGCAGGGCCGTGTGACCGACCACCGCATCAACTACACCATCTACAACCTTCCGGCGGTGTTGGATGGAGATGTACAAGGCCTAATCGATAAATTGCAGATGGAAGAGAACGCTGAACGACTCAAAGAAAGCGAAATGTAAGATGTCGGGCAATTATCCGGCAGCATCATAACCGATAAAACACCAAAAACAATACCAATGACTTCAGCCGAACTTTTTTCTCAGATTAAAGCTAAAAAAAGCTTTTTGTGTGTGGGACTGGATACCGATATTCAGAAAATCCCCCGCTTCCTGTTAGATACCACCGACCCGGTTTTCGCTTTTAACAAGGAGATTATTGATGCCACACACGACATGGCTGTGGCATACAAACCCAACCTTGCGTTTTACGAGAGCTTGGGCGTGAACGGCTGGAACAGCCTTGAGAAAACAGTTAACTATATCCGGTATAACTACCCCGATATGTTCATCATTGCCGATGCCAAACGCGGCGATATTGGTAACACGTCCAATCTTTATGCAAGGGCGTTTTTCGATGCCATGGATTTTGATGCGGTAACGGTGGCGCCTTATATGGGCGAAGATTCGGTGAAGCCTTTCTTTACCTACGTAGGCAAATGGGTAATTTTGCTCGCTCTCACTTCCAACAAAGGCGCCGACGATTTTCAGTATGTGACCGAAAATGGGGAGAAACTCTTTGAGAAAGTAATACGCCGCTCGGCCCAATGGGGCAACACCGACAACATGATGTATGTGGTGGGCGCCACCCGTGCGGAAATGCTGGCCAACATACGCAAAATCATCCCCAACCACTTTTTGTTGGTACCGGGCGTTGGCGCACAAGGTGGAAGCCTCGAGGATGTAGCCAAAAATGGCATGAACAGTGAATGTGGAATGCTGGTGAACTCATCACGCCAAATCATCTATGCCGGAGCAGGCGAAGACTTTGCCGAAAAGGCACGAGCTGCCGCCACCGAAGTGCGCGACGAAATGGCACTGCTTTTGGAAAAATATCTTTAATACATAAACTGCATATTTAAAAAAGGCTTCACAACAATGTGAGGCCTTTTTTAATGAATAATTAATAGTTCATCAATAATAGCAAGACTCCGGGTTATACTAAGTGACGTTTAAAATTGACTTACTACACATGATGCAAACGCTAAGACTTTTTGATTTTTGACAGATAGAGTAGTTGAGAAAGATGATTAGATTGATCTACCTTTATTTTTACCTTGTCCATCGGTCTAAATATCTAACATCTAAAAATCTTCAAGCAGATTTAATTTAAATTTAAAATCCAATAAACATTACCCCCCCATAAATGAGAATAAATAGTAGAGTCGCATAAAGTAATCAATTAAATGTGACTAATCTGGTAGTGTCACCAATCTCTCTACCTTCGGATGTGACCATTTCAACAACAAATGTGAGTGTTTCAGGCAAATCGAACGGAATTGTTTTAAAGGCAAGATAGATCAAAGGTGGAGACAAAGGAGACAGATTAAGCCATTCATCAATATTCTGCGGTTTAACTGACTGGGAAAAGCCATAAACCAAATGGTATGTTTGTGAGGTAGCTATGAAATCAGGGAAAAATTTTACAATTCGAAAATGGTCAACCAGATTGCTGCCGGCTTCCAATCCAAATAAAGTAACATCCGGTGTATATATTCGAAGTATTTCCACACCATCACGCCGGTACTCAATAGGTATCAGATTGGCATAATCACCGTCGCCACCCTTTATGTAATTCTGAAAATCAGATTCTAACTGAGATTCTAAAATAACAACAGACTCCTCCTTACCGTTATATATTTGAGGATCAAAAACCGGGATGGAGCCGCCAGCCTAAGTAATAATCGAGCGAAGATCTACATTGTGAGTATGCACAGCGATAAAAAACTGTTCTGCATTAGTATAGCCCGACTCTGGGTAGGCTTCAAATTCAAAATATGTATCACCATTAAACTCATTCTCAGTCATCATTCCCGATGATACAAATAAATGGTTGCTGGTACGAGGTCGGAAATCAATAAAGTAATCCGATGGGGTGTCACTTTTTTTGCTACAACCAATAGCAATTGTTAACAGGACAATTACAAGAATCCGATTCATGGTACTATTGTTAAGGTTAAAAAATCAGGATTAATAGGTAAAAACGACAACTTAATTACATTAAAACAAGATATTATCTCCTAATGAACTCTAACATATTTAGATTGACGAAAAAATACGCAGAGAACAAAACAGCGATTTTATTCTCTGCGTTAAACACTATCATGTTCAACTCAATGCCTCCTTTATGGAATTCTCAATTGTGTGTGCACCGGGGAAACCTGTAAATCTGGCAATTTCATTGCCTAGTTTATTAAAAATAATAAATGTGGGAATACCTGAAAAATCCAATTCCGTGCGCCAATAAGCCATTAAGTCATTGTTCACCCGGTAATGCTGCCCGCCAATTTTAGGGAGGTACTCATTCCACAAGCCAAAGGGCGAGGACTCATCAGTGATATATACAAACACAACATCTTCATCGGCCAAACGCGCCTTAACAGGTTTGAGAGGCTCAATGGAATGGATACAAGGACCACACCATGTAGCCCAAAAATCAACCACTACAACTTTGCCTTTGTGCTGTTCAAGAATTGCCTCGAACACCTCATCATTACTGAGACTGGGAACCGTATTGATCACAAAATTGCCATCGGCGGCAGCCTTATTGGCCTCCACCAAAGCCAATAACCTGTCATTATCCTCAACCAACTGATTTCCGACCGCCGGATTACTCAACAAACTGAATAACGACTCCTTATCGGCTTCGGTAAAGAACCTTCCATTATTAATATCAGAAGCGAAGTACTGCGCACACGCAATGTCAAAGAAAAGCTCATTTCCGTCGCCAACCAGAGGTAACAACGTATTCCTGAAAAAGAGATAATTCTCATTTAATGTCCCCTTTATATCAGGATTTCTAAAAAATGAATTAAAACGCAGCGTTGAAATGTTGCGTGCAATGTTTGGCTGGTAAAATGTATAGTTGTCTAAAAATTCTGACAGAAAGGAATAATAATCCAACTCAGGCGACTCAATTTCAAATACAGCATTATTCCATTCATTCTGCGGAATACCCGAAGCCTGTAATTTGGCAAATCGGATAAATGCTTCATACGAAACCAGAATATTGAGATATTCACCTTTGAATTGGGCCAACACAAATTGCTTCAGTTTATCTGAATAGTCACCTTGCTCCAGTTCCTGACGCTTCTCCTCTAGCTTAGCGATAAAGAACTCCCGCAACTCAGAAGGATTCATCTCAGAAACCTCCAAGGCCAACTCCCGATAATCAATCTGCATCATTTTTTGTGTTTGCTGCAAATCAGCAACTGACAAACCATGGTTATCAGTGAAATAATAAATTGAGTCAGAGTCCTCTTTGTCGGTTCTGTAGCGTGATTCAAACCTGCTCTTACGCTTTAAATCGAGAAAAACCCGGGTCTCTTTTCCAGGAACCGTAAACAACGGACCTACATAATCAATGTACTGAACCTGAGGAATTCCTGCTGAAAGTTCAACGGTAAAACGTCCATCATCAGAGATATTGAGTGGTACTTTGTCATAGTTGGCCATTAACACCTTATCGTAGTGCAAAACGGCCTTCTTCATGGACATTCCATCTTGCAATCCAAAGATGGTACCCGAAATTTTAGACTTTTCATTGGAGAATTGAATATCTGGTAATGGTTTCTCATCCGTTTTTTGCATTGCCGCAGGGATGCGTGCCATTCGGATTTTTGTATCGGGCAACAAACTGATGCCCCAAATTTTAAAACAGTCATCACAATCGCTCTCTATGAAATCGATTTTGGTGACAGATTTTGGCAGTGGTGGAAAGAAGAGTTTGAAAGATGTTTCTCCGCTTGCCGGCATAAAGAATTCTTGATCGAGGGTAATTCCTTCGGCATGGGTAATGAGCAGTCGCTCATCTGTACCGCTTTCACGAATGTAGGTGTCGGAAACGATTTTAATCCACCAGTGCGGGCGAAAAAACGCATCGAAATGGATAATTGTGGCTGAATCGGTAAATTCAATCTTGTCAATTTCAAGCGTGGTATTGTTCCAGACTTCAAAAACAGGGCGCTCAATCACATCCGGACGTTCCTGGGTGCAGCTCAGAATAAGAGCCGCACCTAGCAGGGCTAAGGCAATTTTCTTCATTGTTATCTATTTTGGATTAGAATATGGGTTTCAAGTTACAAAAACATCATAAAAAAACAAAACCGGCACACCCTGAGGCATACCGGTTTGGCTATATCACTTAAAATGCTGTTTGACGAACTAACGCAACAAACCCCGCTGTTTGAGCAGCGGCTCAATGCCGGGCTCCTTACCACGGAATGCCTTGTACATTTCCATGGCGTCGCGTGTGCCGCCTTTGGACAAAATTTCGTCGCGGAACTTGCGGGCAGTCTCCTGATGGAACAGGTCGCCGGTTTCAACAA
This sequence comes from Alkaliflexus imshenetskii DSM 15055, assembly GCF_000517065.1. Taxonomy (GTDB): domain Bacteria; phylum Bacteroidota; class Bacteroidia; order Bacteroidales; family Marinilabiliaceae; genus Alkaliflexus; species Alkaliflexus imshenetskii. The sequence goes on from NZ_KI912105.1 coordinate 1,162,161, forward strand.
ATGCTTCAAAGGCATCGGCATCCAAAACGCCAGCCCAAATATAGCTATAATAACCTGCTGAGTATCCTCCTGAGAAGATGTGCTGGAAATGGGTGCTACCGTGACGAAAGTAAATCTCATCGAGCATGTTATAACGCTTCTGCACCTGCTTCTCGAACTCATTCACATCAAATGGCTTAAACTCCGTTTTGGTATGATAATCCATATCAAGCAGTGCCGAAGCCAAAAACTCAACAGTGGCAAATCCCTGATTGAAGTTGGCGCTTCTCTGGATACGCTCAATCAGCTCATCCGGAATCACTTCACCTGTTTCATAATGTTTTGCAAACATTTTAAGGATATCGGGGTGGTTGGCCCAGTTCTCAAGCACCTGAGATGGCAGCTCCACAAAATCACGTGGCACAGAAGTACCTGAAAGGCCGGGATACTTTGTGTTGGATAACAACCCGTGAATGGCATGGCCAAACTCGTGAAAAAAGGTCGTCATCTCGTCAAAGCTCAACAGCGCGGGCTGGTTGGCACTTGGAGCTGTAAAGTTGCAAACAATGGTGATGATGGGGTGCACATATTCGCCATTGGCATTGATTTGCTGCTTACGGTAGCTACTCATCCAGGCGCCGCCACGCTTGCTGGCACGCGGGTGCATGTCCATGTAAAGAATACCTATATGTGTGCCATCGGCTTCGAGCACTTCCCAGGCGGTGGCATCGGCATGATAAACCGGCACATCGGGACGCTCAACAAATTGCAAGCCCCACAGTTTCTCTACCAGCATGAAAATGCCGTCACGCACGTTGTTAACTTCAAAATACTGACGAATTTCCGACTCATCGAGGTCGTACTTGGCTTTGCGCACCTTCTCAGAATAGTAACGCCAATCCCAATATGAGAGTTTATAGTTACCACCCTCGCTGTCAATCATTTTCTGCAACTCCGAAGCCTCTTCACGGGCAATGGGCAAAGCAGCATCCCAAAGTTGTTTCAGGAAAGTCTCAACGGTTTCGATGTTACCGGCCATGCGGTTTTCGAGCGCAAACTCTGCAAAACTGCTAAAGCCAAGCATTTGAGAGCGCTCCAGGCGCAACTCAGTCAAACGGTTGATAATCTCCTGGTTGTTGTTCTCATTGTCGTTATTTCCACGTAACACGTAGGCACGGTTCATTTTTTCGCGCAATTCACGGTTATCGGCGTAAGTAAGGAAAGGCATCACACTTGGATTGTGCAACGTAAAGAGCCATTTACCTTCCTGATTGTCGCGGGTGGCCGCTTCGGCTGCTGCATCAATAACCGATTGTGGCAGACCAGATAAATCTGCTTCGTCCTCAATAAAGAGTTTGAAGTTATTCACATCGGCCAATACATTTTGCCCGAACTTAAGCGTCAGCAGAGACAGCTCCTGGTTAATTTCACGGAAACGCTCCTGTTTCTCGGCGGGCAGGGCCGCACCGCTGCGCACAAAACCTTCATAGGTCTCCTTCAGAAGCATCTTTTGCTCCTCGTTAAGACCAAATGAATCCTGATTGTCATACACACTCTGAATGCGCTCAAACAATTTGGCATTCAAACTGATATTGTCTCTGTGAGCCGATAGTTTTGGTGCAACTTCCTGCGCAATGGCCTGAATTTCATCCGATGTGTTGGATGAGTTATAGTTGTAAAACACAGAACTCACACGCGATAACAAATCGCCGCTATAATCAAGCGCCGCAATGGTATTGTCAAAAGTAGGAGCCTCACTGTTTGAAACGATGGCCTCAATTTCAGCTTCCTGCTGGCGAATGCCCTCTTCGAAAGCCGGCACGAAGTGCTCATTTTTTATCAAATCAAATGGCGGCACCCCAAATGGCGTGTCGTAAGATGTAAAAAACGGATTCTTATCTGAACCCGGTCCGGCACATGAAGCCATAACAATCAATGTTAAAATAAAACCTGCAATCTTTCTCATTTATTTCGAATTTAAATCATATTTTTTCCACTACAAAAACCTCATCATCAATGCTTTAAGATATTCTCCCGTCTGTTTCTGAACACATAAAAGGCTCACAAATACACATAATAAGCTTAACTTACAAATATTATAAAAACCTTTGGCTTGAAATATGAAGAATGTCATACAAATGATACTAATAATAGAAAACAGAACTTTTAATAAGAATGTTCAGAATTAGATGAATAGATATGAGATTCGGAAATGTGTGTAATCAGATAATTTGCAATAAAACAGGAAATTCATAAATTGTACTACTAACCAACCAAGGCAATAAACCCTAAACCCATGAAAGAAGAGTTCCTGCATTACATCTGGAAATACAAGCTGTACGCACCTGAAATTTATGTCACAACGTCTGGTGAAAGGCTTGAAATAATCCATCCGGGCTTACACAACAAAGATGCCGGCCCCGATTTTTTCAATGCCAAGATTAAAATTGGTGACACCCTTTGGGCCGGAAATGTGGAGATTCACAACAAGTCGTCGGATTGGATAAGGCATGGCCATCATCAGGACAAAAGCTATGACAATGTGATCCTTCATGTGGTGAATCAACACGATTCAGAAACAGTTACAGCATCGGGCAATGAAGTCCCGGTTTGGATTATGCCAATCAACAGTTCGGTGTGCACAAAATATCGCGAGCTTGAGGCAAACACTTCGTGGATTCCATGTGCCAGCCATTTAAAAAAACTCTCAACTTTTGAGACACAGAACTGGATTGAGCGGATGATGGTGGAAAAAATGGAGCAAAAAACCGAAGCCATCGGTCAACTTCTGACGCATACAAAAAACGATTGGGAGGAGGTATTTTACATCCTTCTATCGCGGAATTTTGGCTTCGGCATCAACAACGAAGCATGTGAGATGATGGCCCGTAACACACCCTGGCGCATACTACTCAAAAATATTGACAACCGGATGAGACTTGAAGCCATCCTGCTTGGTCAAGCAGGGTTTTTAGATGAACTATTATCAGAAGATGATTTTATATCCTCGTTGCAAAAAGAGTATCGATATGTGGCACACAAATATGGCTTGAAGTCGATGAGTAGTCACCAATGGAAATTTTTGAGACTAAGACCATCAAACTTCCCAACCATACGGCTGGTTCAACTGGCCAATCTGCTCTATAAGGGGAAAATATCGCTGAGTAGCATCATCGAAGCCAACAACATCAAAGAACTAACCAGTATGCTGGATGTTAAACCATCAACATACTGGCTAACCCACTACCGTCCCGGAGCAGCATCTCCTGAAAAGGATAAAAACATAGGCCAAAACTCCAGAGAGCTCATCACAATCAACACGTTAGCCCCAATCACCTTTGCGTATGGCAAACTACGTGGCAGTGAAACGCTTTGCCATAAAGCTGTTGATTGGCTTGAGAAACTCAAACCCGAGCAAAACTCAATCATCGACAACTGGCAGGTACATGGCATACAGGCACTAAATGCCGCACAATCACAAGCATTGGTGCATCTCGAACGAAACTACTGCCGTCATAAACGATGCCTCCATTGCCGCATAGGTCACCTGGTACTCACCTCCGGCTAAACATAACAAACAGATAAACAATACTGGCATAGTTTCTGTTGAATAAACCTTTACAGCCTCAAATAGTCTAACAGGTTTAAACCCAATATTTGATTGTTGAGATGTTTTATTAATCCTATCCTTCTTAGTGCCCGGTTTATTAGATGATTTTTTTAGCTTTGTAAATTAACTTTTAATGAATGTACGATTTTACAAACCAATTGGCTTGCTTCAAAATTGTCACGAATTAGTATATAACATTTAAATAGAGATGAAGAGACTTAATACTTTGCTGTTGTTTCTGGGGGTGATATCCCTGCTTCAGGCTCAGGCTCCAAAGCCAGAGATTGCTTTTGAGAAAAAGATACACGATTTTGGCGACGTACAGGAAGATGGAGGCGTGGTTGCTTACACGTTTGAATTTACCAATACCGGCCGCGTGCCATTGGTGATTCACAATGTACGCTCATCCTGCGGTTGCACCACACCTGAGTGGACACGTACTCCCATTCAACCGGGTGGTAAAGGCACACTTAAAGCTTCATTTGACCCACGTAACCGTCCGGGTAATTTCAATAAAACCATCACCGTTACATCCAATGCCGAAACTGCCAACGAAACGCTTCGCATCATTGGACGCGTTACACCCCGCGCCAGAACTACCGAGGATCTCTATCCCCGTGAAATGGGCGATATACGCATGAAATCATCCCATCTCTCCTTTACTCGAGTAGAGCCCGGCTCCAAAAAGGAAGAGTCACTTGAAATCATCAACACCTCTCAGCAACCGGCAACCATCACTTTTAGCCGGGTACCGGCTCACATTACCATAAAAACTGAACCTGCCACTCTTGCACCCGGACAGGCAGGGGTAATAAAAGCTGTGTTTGATGCCTCTAAAATTGATGACTGGGGTTTTGTGGTTGATCAGGTTTTTGTTGCCATCAACGGTACCCAGCCACAAGATGCGCGCCTGAGTGTGAGTGCCACCATCGAGGAGGATTACTCCAAATGGAGTGCTGACCAAATCAGCAATGCGCCTGACATTCAGTTTAGCGAAACAAGTTTCGACTTTGGCGAGGTTAAAGAGGGAGATGTGGTAACCCACACTTTTAAAGTTACCAACAATGGTAAATCAAACCTCGTACTTCGAAGGGTTAGAGCATCTTGCGGCTGCACGGCTTCACAGCCCGACAGGGATGTGATAGCACCCGGAGCAACAGCCAACATACCGGTTACCTTTAATACCCGTGGCAGAAACGGCAGACAAAACCAGTCCATCACCGTATATTCAAACGATCCAAGGAAAAGCACCATGCTGCTCAGAATATCGGCCAATGTGACAAAATAAAGATACTTTAAAGTACCCTAAAGAGTAGTGGTTCGGCTAAGCCTCAATCACTACTTTTTTTATAATCCAAAACCGGGTCGGTATTCCCATATCGCTTTAACCATTAAACCAATCACCATTTCATGCGGCAAATTAATGGAAAGGTGAAATTATAATATACCTTTGTATATTGTTGACAAGAAAAAGAGAAGTTATGCATTTTGGTCAAGGCCACGGACATATAGAAAATGATCCATCCTTTAAAGGCCTCATCGTGAACAAAGGAGTAGAACAACCCCCATCGGTTAGTCCGGATGCTGCGAAACGCTTTCTGAATCGCAAACGTCCTTCCCTTACTGTAAATCAGTATGTGGATGGCATTCTGGCAGGCGATATCACCATACTTAGCCGGGCTGTAACACTTGTTGAGAGTTCGTTACCCCAGCATCAGGAGTTAGCCCGCGACATAATTCTGGCTTGCCTGCCCCATTCCGGAAAATCCGTAAGATTGGGTATTACCGGGGTGCCCGGAGCCGGCAAAAGCACGTTTATCGAAGCATTGGGCATTCATCTTATCAACAATGGTTCCAAGCTCGCTGTACTGGCCATCGATCCAAGTAGTGAACGCACCAAGGGGAGCATCCTTGGAGACAAAACCCGAATGGAACAGCTTTCAGGCATGAAAAATGCCTACATAAGACCTTCGCCATCGGCCGGTTCACTGGGCGGTGTAGCCCGAAAAACACGCGAAACCATCATCCTATGTGAAGCAGCCGGCTATGACACCATTTTTATTGAAACAGTAGGCGTGGGGCAGAGTGAAACGGCGGTACATTCCATGGTCGACTTCTTTCTGCTGCTTATGCTGGCTGGTGCCGGCGATGAGTTGCAAGGAATAAAACGTGGAATTATGGAGATGGCCGATGGCATTGTCATCAACAAAGCCGATGGCCAAAACATACAAAAAGCACAATTGGCTCAAGCACAATACAGCAGCGCGCTGCACCTATTTCCACCCACCAGATCAGGTTGGATACCGCGTGTAGAAACCTGCTCAGCCCTCCTTTCCACTGGCATTGAAAATGTATGGGATATGGTACTGGATTATGTGCACCTGGTGCGTAACAACCACTATTTCGACAAAAACCGGCGTGAGCAGGCTCGTTTTTGGATGTATGAGTCCATTAACGAAACGCTGAAAACCAGCTTTTATAAAAACCCGGTTATCCATGAGAAACTAAAGGAGCTGGAGGACAAAGTAAAAAAAGATGAATTGAGTTCGTTTGAAGCAGCAAGAATGCTTCTGGACATCTATAACAACAAATAAAACACGGGCATGTACGTGACACGAATAGTCGACCCGGTTTCCACATGCGGAAACCTGTCAGTAGTTATAATCAATATTCCGGGATAAAACCGTTCTGAAACCTGCAGAAGCTTTACAACATCTGTTTACGGTGCGAAAGTTGAACCCCAATCATTACTTAAACAAACATTACGCATGAAAAAAATTATTCTTGGTCTGGCACTTATCGGATGGCTTACTGCCTGCTCTTCTGATAGCTACAAATTATCTGGCAAACTGGACGATGTGAAAACCGGCTCGGTTCACCTGAAAAAAATAGGCCCTATGGGTCTTGTGGATGTGGACACTGCTCCCCTCACCGATGGCGCTTTTACATTTGAAGGCAAAATTGAGCACCCTGAGTTGTTCCTTCTGTTTTATGAGAACAACCGCACGCCGGTTGCATTCTTCCTTGAAAATGCAAAAATTACCATTACAGGAAGTTCTGAAAACCTGGAAGATGCTGTGGTAAAAGGTTCAAAACTCAGCACCATCTTTGAAAAATTCAACAAAGAGGTTCCCCATCAGGAGAAAGTTGAAAGGATGCGCGAAGAGTTCTTTATTGCACAAAGCACCGGCGATGAAACCGCTATGGAAAGCATCATGGCCGATATGCAGGTGATTGTAGAAGACCAGCAAAAATACTACCGCGAGTTTGTGAAAAGCAATAACACCAACGTGGTAGGAGCATTCCTTGCCCTCAACATGGCTCAGGCGCTTGAGTTTGAAGAACTGGAAGAATTAGCGGCCAGCTTCGAGAAAAGCTTGAAAAATCACCCCTATGTGGAGCAGCTTAAAGAGATTCTTGAACCAATGAAAGCACAAATGGCCATTGAGGCTGCTTTGGCTTTGGGTAACGAAGCTCCAGGTTTCACACTTCTCGACCTAAACGGAAATGAAGTGAGTCTGGATGCATTCCGTGGCAAATATGTATTCGTTGATTTCTGGGCAGGCTGGTGTCGTCCATGCCGCATGGAAAATCCAATACTTAAAAAAGCTTACGAGCGCTTTGGAGGCGAAAACTTTGAAATCATCAGTGTGTCATTGGATCGCACCGAAGAAGAGTGGCGCAAGGCTGTAGCAGAAGATGCACTTACCTGGACCAACCTCCACGATCCCATGGGCATGACTGCTGAAACCTATGCAGTTCAGTCTATTCCCAACACCTGGTTGCTGGACAAAGATGGAAAAATCATCAACAAGCAACTTAGAGGCGAACAACTTATCGAAGTTTTGGAATCACTCCTGAACTAATCGGGCAAATTATGCAGCTGGTTTTGAAAATACTATCTATTGGTTAAATTCATAGCACGCTGATAAAGTAAAGAGAGGTTATCCAATTAGGGTAGCCTCTTTTTTATTTCGCAAAACAGCGTATTCAACACCAAAAATCAAAGCACACGTATGCTTCACAGTGCAAAAACAACCCATCGTCAAAATGTATTGCGAAATCGCTTGCATAATACTATCTTTGAAACTATCATAAACACCAAGGCAATAATGCAACAATTTGCACAAGCGCATATAGCTTTTTCATAATCTGTTTTGGTGTTTGGCGAGTAGTACACATTTCATAGTTTTATTAAAGCGTGCAGGCAGTCCCGGAGCAGGGGTATACATTTGGGGCTGCCGCACCTTTTTTCTGAAAGATGTCGTCAATTTCAACATAAAAGAGCGACAGATATTGCATCCTTAAAAATCATCTCCTTATTTTTGCAGAAACAATTACGCATAATTTTATTCTGCCTGCACATGAACGTTTCCCTGCTTCAAACCATTAAAGACCTCTCTCTGCAAAATTTTAATGATGTTATAGCCAACAGAAGGTGGCTTCATCAAAATCCTGAACTATCGTTTGAAGAGCAAAAGACTTCGGCATACGTAGCAGATAAATTGACTCAACTTGGAATCCCGTTTAAGCATGGTTATGCCGGCACAGGAATTGTTGCCACGCTAACCGGTTCAAATCCGGAAGGCCGTGTAATTGCGTTGCGTGCTGATATGGATGCATTGCCCATACAGGAAAACTCAGGCTTACCATACGCATCGGTAAACCCGGGTGTGATGCACGCCTGCGGGCACGATGCACACACTGCTTCGTTGCTTGGTACTGCAGATATTCTTCAGCAACTCAAAGCACATTGGAACGGCACCATCCTTCTGATATTTCAGCCTGGCGAGGAGAAATTTCCTGGCGGTGCATCGCTGATGCTCAAAGAGGGTGCACTTGACAACCCAAAGCCGGAATTTGTTTTAGGTCAGCATGTTTTACCAGAGATGCAGGCAGGGCATGTGGGGTTTCGTCAGGGTATGTATATGGCCTCCGGCGATGAAGTGCACATTACCATACACGGCAAAGGCGGACATGCCGCAATGCCACACACACTTAATGATACCGTATTGGCTGCTTGCCATGTAGTTGTTGCCCTTCAGCAAATCGTTAGCCGCATTGCACCGGCTACCATTCCCACAGTGCTCTCATTTGGCATGATTGAGGGTAAAGGAGCCACCAACATCATCCCTGAAAAGGTAAAACTGGCCGGCACCCTGCGCACCATGGATGAAACGTGGCGCGCCATCATAAAAGATAAAATCAGACACGTGGCTCGCACCACCGCCCAAGCTATGGGTTGTGAGTGTGATATCGACATAAAAGACGGCTACCCGATGGTGTATAACAACCCCAGCCTCACCGAACAAGCCGAAACATTGGCAAAACAGTATCTGGGAGAAGAAAATGTTGAAACAATGGATTTACGCATGACTGCCGAGGATTTTGGCTACTATTGTGAGGCATTTCCATCCACATTCTACCGATTTGGCGTGAAACAAAACGAAGGAATCAATACTGGAGAGCTGCACACCCCTGCCTTTAGCCTGAACGAACAATCATTGAAGACCGCACCCGGACTGATGGCATGGGTTGCCATAAACCTTATGAAGTCTCAGGAATAAAATATTTACTTTTTATTGGCCTCTTTGATTTGATATGCGTAATTTATATCCCGTAAAAATTACCCATTTTATTGCAAAATGGTTTTTTTAAATAAAAAAAGCAGATATTTTTGTCTTAGTAAAATCATTTAAAAGTTTTAAAAATGGCATACGTTATTAATGAAGACTGCATTGCTTGCGGTTCATGCATCGATGAGTGCCCTGTAGACGCTATCACTGAAGGAGATATTTACGTAATAGATCCCGAAACTTGTACTGACTGCGGCACTTGCGCAGATGTTTGTCCTACCGAGGCCATTCATCCCGCTTAAGCAAAACAATAATAAAAAACCCGCGAATTTCGCGGGTTTTTTATTATCAAAAGGACGAGTTTCCAGTTATTACTTTGTCCATCGGATGGTCATAATGATCATGTGGCACAAAATCAACCATCTGAAAACTGAAGCATACGCCCATTTTGTATGCATTAATCAACAATGGCAACAACCGGTCGTAATAGCCTTTGCCCCGTCCCAACCGTCTTTTGCCGGCATCAAAAGCAACGCCCGGCACTATAACCAGGTCAATTTTCTCATATTCAAGAAACAGTGAGCCGGTGGGCTCAAGAATTCCATAATGGCGGCTTTGCACCATGGATGCAACACCTGTATGGCACCTTAACTCAAGGCTGTTACCAACAACCACAGGCAGCAGAAACTGTTTCTTTCCGAGCCAATTCTCTATCAATGGCGACAAAGTGACCTCATCGCCAAGTGCCCAATAAGCCAAAACCACTTGCGCATTGCTGAAACGCTCCGTTGCTTCAATTTGCTGCTGTACAAACAAACTCTCTTCCTGTCGCTGAAGCTCAGTCATTTGCAACTTCATTTGTGCAATGGCTTTTCGCAGTTCTCTTTTACCATGAATCACATCCATAATTGCCTGCAATTTAATGTTTTGATAAATAACAATCACTTAACCTTTAGCTCCAGATGATACACATCACCTCTTCTGTCATCAAAAGCATGATTCTCTGAAGTCATAATCTTATTGAGTGATTCTGCCAGGTCAATATCGGCTACCAGTGTCTGTTTTTTCCTTTTCTTCCCTTGCAGGATGATGCTGCCATAAGGGTCTACCAACTGAGAACGGCCAGTGAAATCGAGTCCGCGCTCATGACCAATCCGGTTGGTTGTGGCCACAAAAATGCGATTGGTCAAAGCATATCCCGGCGTAGCCTGCTGACACCAGGGAAGTACCAAATTGGAAGGATGACAAACCAGTTGAGCACCTTTAAGGGCCAAAAGGCGCCAAACTTCGGGAAACATCCAATCAAAACAGACCAGCATTCCAATTTTTCCCCATGGCGTATCAAATACGGGTAACCCCAAATTGCCCGGCTCAAAAAAATACTTCTCGTTTTTAAAAAGATGAAGTTTTCGATAAACACCAACAACACCATCGGCATTTACCATCACTGACGAGTTATACAATTTGTCGCCATTGCGCTCGTTGATGCCCGACACAAACCAGGCGCCTGTTTTTGTTGCCCGCTCCATTAAAAAATGGATGAAACGACTGTTGTTGAGAGACTCCGAACAGAGAACAGCCTCATCGCGCGACTCAAAATTATATCCGGAAGAGGCAAGTTCAGGCAGCACCCACAAATCAACAATTGGTGATTGGTCGAGCAACTTTTGGATTTTGGCGATGTTTTTTTCAGTTTCACCCACCTGTGGAGCAAACTGCAAAAGTCCGATTCTCATAATCAACTGAGTTTATCATTCATAAATCAGCATTTTTAAACCTGGCAACCCAATTCAGGGTCGGTATCTGGCAGCTCTGAACAGCTCATGACCATTATCCATCTTCATCAGCTCAGGCAAGGTCACTTCAGGATTCCGGCGCATGAACGACTGAACAATTCTATAACCAATATAATGGCCGGTGCGACCTGGTGACTCCTGTCCAAAAAAGAATGTGAAAGGACTTTCGCCGGTATATCGGGTAATGGTCATCCTGTCAGTTGAAAAGAGGTGCTTCCGTTCCACCATGGTGGACCACATGGTTTTTTCGTAATGACGCACCCACGCCATCTGCTCTTTTGAGTAGTCAAACAGCAGTGTGTCATTTATCGAAGGCATCATCTGCTTCACAAAATAGAGGAGCTTTCCATTGTATAGCATGTGATTCATCACATCGTTTACGGAGTCGTTAAAAGCATACTCACTCATTGCAATGGCACGCATGATATCCGGCACTACTTTCTCGGGCGACATGCGACGCCTGAGATAAACCGGAATGGAGAGCCACTCGTAAAAAACACATTCGCTGCCCAAATACTTCTCCACACTTACCGAAACCCAGGCTGAGTCAACCACAACACTCTGGTTAAACCCTGATATGTGCATATATACATCGGGGACTACACGTTCGGGATAATAGTGCCGATAATACCGGAATGCACCCTCCAGCTCACGTTTTAATGCATCGGTATCAGCAAACACCAGACGCACCGAATCCAATACCTCCTGATTGGGCTCATAGGCCAAAAACTTGCCCATATTGGACACAAAGTCTTCTGAATCGGGAGAGCCGGCACCAATTACGCCCATGCTATAAGCGTATAAATAATCGCCATAAGTGGACTTAAGGCGTTCCACCTCAGAAGCAAAACTGTCCGGGTGTATGGAAAGCAGATCGTTGTAAAACGGTATTAAATCAAAATCAACATCGATGTGGTTAACCTTTGGTGGCCGTGGCTCCCGCGAACAGGATGAAGCCAGAACAACCAACACCAGAAAAATTAACGGAAAAAACTTTTTTACACTATACATATTAACTCAAGGTTTTATCTGTTTAAAGTATCAAAACCATAAAATATTGATCCGAATAAAGCCACAATATATGGCCTGTAATTTGATGCAAGGTTAAAGATAAGCCTAACTTTTTAACCCTGTGGCAAACCAAGTGAGATTATAACATTTTTTTATAGAAAACAAGTATGCTTTTCACTAAGTTTGCACTCCTGCATTGCCAATTATCTAAACAACCATTAAATATGAAACGAACGCTTCTGATTCTGCTTACCATTTTCATGGTTTCCAACTTAAAGGCACAGGAAGCCGGCGACCTCCGGTTTTCGTTCGTCCTTACGCCCCAAATATCATGGTTAAACTCAGACCACCAATATGTTGACAGCAAGGGATCATTTCTGGGCTATAATTTTGGTGTAATAATGGATCGTTTCTTTGGCGACAATTATGCATTGTGCACAGGACTAACCATTAATACCACCGGTGGCAAACTGGGCTATCCCCCAAACAACGCTATTCCGGCCTTTATTCAGACCTACAAACTAAAGTACATTGAAGTGCCTTTGGGTTTAAAATTACGCTCCGAAGATCTGCACAGAACCAATATCTATGGCCGTTTTGGGCTCTCAAACCAAATAAACATTCAGGCACGCGACAGGGATAACAACAACATCAGCGACGAGGTGAAGCTTTTTGCCATGGGTTATCACCTTGGTGGTGGCATTGAATACTCGCTGGGCAAACGCAACGCGCTCATGATTGGCATCCTCTACAACAACGGCTTTACCGATGTAACTAAAAAAACTTACGGCATAAATGACCGTGCCAACTTAAACCGGTTTGTTTTTGAATTTGGCTTTATCTTTTAATCGAATCTAAAGAGAACATACACACATGCAATCTGCTATCCGAATTGCTCTGGCGCAGCTTAATTACAAAATAGGAGATTTTGAAAGCAACAAAAACAAAATCATCGGAGAAATAGAGAAAGCTGAAAAAGCCGGTGCAGACCTGGTGGTATTCTCCGAATTAGCCATCTGCGGCTATCCTCCACTCGACATGCTCACACGTGAGGCGTTTGTGACGGAGGCCATTCAGGCTATTCACGACATAGCCCGCCACTGTACCCATATAGCAGCGGTTGTTGGCGGACCAAGTATCAACCCCGGTTCAAAAGGAAAGTTGCTCTTCAACTCAGCATGGCTGCTTTCGGAGGGTAGTGCAAAACCGGTGGTGCACAAAACTCTGCTGCCAACTTACGATGTATTTGACGAATACCGCTATTTTCAGCCAAACCAAACCTTCGACATCATCAACTTCAAAGGGAAAAGAATGGCTATTACCATTTGTGAAGACATTTGGGACGACCGACCTGTGGAACAAACTTTTGACCGCAACCACCTTTACACCTTATCGCCAATGCAAAAATTGGCAGCATTGAGGCCTGATATGGTCATCAACATAGCTGCATCGCCCTTCTCATACCATCAGCATGAAATAAGGAAACAGGTGGTATGCAAAAAAGCTGCACAATATGGTCTGCCCATCTACTATGTGAACCAAACCGGTGCCAATACGGAACTTATTTTTGATGGCGGCTCAATGGTAATAGATGCCCAAGGAAATGTGTCTCACCGTATGCCATTCTTTAGCGAAGGATTATACATTGCCAAATCAGACAATTTTGAAATAAGTCAACAACATGAACCTGACCTGAAAGGCCATTCATTAGAAACCAGCCTTATTTATGATGCATTAGTGATGGGCGTAAGAGACTATTTCCATAAATCAGGTCTGAAAAAAGCTGTGTTGGGATTATCCGGAGGTCTGGACTCTGCCCTCACAGCCGCTATTGCAGCAGATGCGCTAGGTGCTGAAAATGTACAGGGCATACTAATGCCATCACAATACTCGAGCGACCACAGTGTGGCCGATGCACAACAGTTGGCCGAGAATTTAAACATTGGCTTTGACATAATTCCAATAAGAGATATTTTCACACAATACAATGACGCGCTAAGCAGCACTTTCGCAGGATGCACACCCGATATCACCGAAGAAAACATTCAGGCACGCATCCGTGGCACTCTGCTTATGGCATATTCAAATAAATTTGGACACATCCTACTCAACACCTCCAACAAAAGCGAAGCGGCTGTGGGTTATGGCACACTCTATGGCGACATGAACGGCGGGCTCAGTGTGTTAGGCGATGTGTATAAAACCGAAGCCTTTAGACTGGCGCGCTATGTAAATCGTGACCGCGAAATCATACCACATAACACCATTGTTAAACCACCATCGGCAGAATTGCGCCCCGACCAGAAAGATACTGACTCATTGCCCGAATATGATTTGCTCGATGCAATCCTTTTCCGCTACATCGAGCTAAACCAGTCACACTCACAAATTATTGAAGCCGGATTTGACGAAACCACGGTAGTAAAAACCATCAGAATGGTAAACCGAAACGAGCATAAACGGTTTCAGGCACCTCCCATTCTGCGCATTTCAGGCAAAGCCTTTGGCTTTGGACGGCGAATGCCACTTGTGGCCTCTTACAAGCCATAATACTGAAGTAAAAACATTCAACAACTCTCGAATACCATCTCGCACAGATATATGGTGTTTGACAGATGAGTTTTTTTTTATATTTTTGAATGTTTTACAACAGTGTTTTAGGGCACAAAGAATATGACAGCGAGCAAGAAAGGACAACTTCCGGAACCAACCATAAAGGACATATCCGTGGTTTACAGCGTGCTAACCCCCGAAGAGAGGGAGTACCTTGAAAAAAACCATACCATTCTCAAGTACCGTAAAAACCAAATCATCTATCAGGAAGGGGAAAAACCAACTGGTCTGCAATGTTTGGGCTCCGGAAAAGTAAAGGTATTTAAAGAGGGTGTTGGTGGTCGCGATCAGATTGTTCGACTGGCCAAAGCACCAGGCTTTATAGGCTACCGTGCTTTTTTTGCCGACGAAGCCCACATTGCTTCAGCCGTGGTAATTGAGCCTTGCACCATATTCCACATCAAAAAAGATGTGATTGAGAAATTGATGGCCTCCAACAACAGGCTATGCATGAACATCATCAATGCCTTTGCTACCGAATTGGGATTTTCAAGATATCGTACTGTAACACTCACACAAAAACACATTCGCGGCAGACTGGCCGAAAGCCTTATACTGCTAAAGGATATTTATGGCTATGAAGAAGACGGATGCACCCTCAGCATCTATCTGTCGCGAGAGGATTTGGCTAACTTCTCCAACATGACTACATCGAACGCGATACGCACACTTACCACTTTTGTGAAAGAAAAGGTAATTGTGGTGGATGGCCGTATCATCAAAATTCTCGATGAGAAAAAACTGGAGCGAATTTCCAGGTTAGGGTAAAATGCAGCAGGTCTAAATAATCCCTGCTGCACCAAAAATCAAAATGGTCTGAAATTTCTGTCTGAAAAACAGTGCGTTCTTCATCCAAAATCACTCAACCTTTACTGTCAATTCTGTAAACTCAAAGCAACCGTTACTCTTGTATCCTTCAACAACAAAAGCCACTTCGTTCATTTTACCCATTTCCATACCCAACGATTCCCATTTATCAAAATGTGCTGAGATATCAATATGGCCGCTGTTCCTAACATCTCTTCGAATACTGAAATACTGCTGAAAAGTAGCATTTCCAATTATAGAAGGCTGATTATAACGCGTACTCTCGTATATGTCGTAAATGCTGCCATCAATCTCGAAAGTCCCTTTTAACTCACTGCCTTCGGCCATCGACGGAATCCAGCGACGCCAGTCCTCTACAACATAAAATTCGATTAGTGGCTCTACCGTCCATCCGTAAACCGATAAATAGGAATTGCCCGATTCGGTAGTGGGCTCATAAATACAACTGTAGGTGGTTGAGAAGCGCCCAATTTCATGGTGCAATTGGGTTTCATCAAACACCAGCCCCCTGCGCGCCAAATAATTATCAATACCTTGCCAGTGCCCACTGAACAAGGCACCTGCACCAATGGTCATACAGGCATCACCTGCACCATTTTGGTTCCACAACTCATAAGCATAGTCATCATGCTCGCCTTTAAACTGGTCATTGTCGGGATCGGAACAAAAAGTAAGCACTTTTGATGTTTCTTCTTCTTTTCCTGATCCAGATTTGGCTCCTCCTCCACAAGCGGTCATCACAACCATCACCAGAATTACTACACCCAGTCTATTCATAATCAAATAAAAAAATGTTTACATTATTAATAAAAAAACAGATTCTCCTCTGTTGCGGGTAACGTGCCTGAATCAGGCTTATTAAATCCCTGTCGTGATTGTTTTCAATTAGACAAACCGAATGAAAAATCATGGTTTTCACCATTCTCACGCGAGATGATAATTGATTCAGCAAGAGTTGTCCACACTGTACTCATTTTACCGGCCAGATCAACCGCACCTTCTCCATCTCCGGCCACCCCTCTCCGTCTAAATTATTGATATTGAGCGCAAAAAAACACCTTATATGTGAACAGTCTTTCCTCAATATAACCCGGAATAGAATCGGAACCATTTTTTTCAACGTCTGGACATCCTTTATGCTACCCGGCATATAACCAGATATGCCGAGTACAAATAAGGAAAACCCAGAACAATTCCGACTGTGATCTATTTTTTAAGGAATCCGTTTACTTCCAACCAATACATAAAAGAACCAAACCAGCGATTACTGGTACGATCGGGGTTACCCAAACCAAAACCGTGACCACCATTTTGATACAAGTGAAACTCTACAGGAATACCAGCCTTATACCACGACTCAATAATACCGAACTGTCCGTTAAAGAGGAAGTCGTCGGTGGCAATCACATTAAACATGGGAGGAGCATTTTTGGGTACTTCAACAGCATTCATCCCACCATAAATCGGACCTATAAAAGCCAGATCCATCACTTCCGAATTTAAGGTACAATGCATGGTTAATCCCGCACCGGCCGAAAAGCCAATCATGCCAATTCGCGAAACATCAACGCCCCATTTCCCGGCGTTCTTTACTATTAGAGCATAAGCAGCTTCTGCATCTTCCAACTGATTATCAAGGCTCCATGCCATTCTACGCTCACGAGTAGGTGCCGGAGCTGCTTCAGCCTCTCCTTCTCCTCTTGGGGTTGCCTCGGCAAAGGTACGATTCATTGACTCTGTAAAGCCCTCTATCGATTCAGGCGTTGGAAACAGACGGTATTTCAATACAAAAGCTGCAATACCCTGATCGGCCAAAGCCTGGGCAACTTTCCAGCCCTCGTTAGACAGAGACAACCAGCGGAAGCCACCACCTGGAGCCACAATAATTGCCGCACCTGTGGCCTTCTTCGGATCGGGTAAAAAGGGTGTGAGTGTAGCAGTGGTTATGTTACGAGCCATTGGGTCCCCCCACTGGCGAAACCAGGACTCCTGAGCAGGCTGGTTATCAACTCCTCCGGTTCCTAAAATAATGGCATTGGGCTCATCGGGTTTATCCATCGGATATATTGTTCCGTCCTGCGCATAAGCATTTGAAACAAAGCCGGCAAAGATAAGCACCAAGGCTGAAAGTGTGAATTTCATAAAATTAAACAGCATGGTAAGGATATTTATTGTTAATACGTTAAAAATTCAAAATTAGATAAAACAAATCACTAATAAAAGTAGAAATTACATTATAAACCTGCCTTAACTAAAAACGGGAAACCTCCTATTGGGCACATCATTTAATAACTATTGCTGGTAAAACACAAGCCATGTAAGCCTGCAAAACAATTCTCCGAGCATTAAAAAACCAATTAAAACAGACAACAGAATCACGTTTTTCTTGAAAATCATTTTAGCGTAATTTTAAATATAAGTTAATAATTAGCTAATACACTGCCAATTATATTCATGTAATTGGCATTTGTGTACTTATTAAAATTACATCAGAATTTCAATTAACACCAGAATCCTAAAGAACCATTCTATGAAAAAATCAATTATTTTTCCGCTAATTTTAACTCTATTACTTGCAGCTTGCTCCAAGGAAAATGATGAACCACGCAGATGGGTTACTTTCTACAGCGACGTAACACTTGGCGACCAGCACAACACTGTTTCAGGACATTTCTTTCAACCATCCACCGGGAATTCCATTAAAGTTGAAAATACTGAGGGCGTTGAAACATAAACTTTTCCCAAGTGCTGTATAAAAATCAACCTGGAGTAAATATATCGTTGTAACCAGTCACTTCTAAAGAGTCATAACAAAAGAGCCTGGTGCCATGGTGGTTGGCGCCAGGCTACATCTAATACCATTACACTCCTAAAACAGTGGCAAAAACACCTTTATATCCACTTTAAATCTGAACTCAGTTCAGGCTATTGTTTGATAAATTTGGTGGTCTGGTTTTCCATTTTTAAAATGTACACACCTGCAGGAAGCATGCTTACATCCAGAACGTTCCCCAACAAAGTTTGATTAATCACACCCATTCCAAAAGCGTTGTAAACCTGAATAGTCACTTGAGGTTTATCATGCTCAATAATTAAATAATTGGATGCAGGAATTGGATGAATCTTAAACACACGTCGCTCTAAAGACTTAGAGTCGGTAAATGATGACAGGTTGAACTTGAAGAAACCGCCTTGACTAGAAACACCTTTTGTTTGTTCTGCAACGATCTAAATGTTCTTGTTCCGGACTGAAATAGCGCCAATTGTGCTCTCGTTGGATGATGATTTCAGACGTTCTGTCTGACTAATCTTCGTTTTCTTTAATCCATCAAACAACTCTAACTTGACATAATCAACGATTTCAAATATGTCTGCACCGTCCGTACTGATGCCAATAACGCTGCCAAGTCCACTAACGCCTCCTGTAGAGGTAGAAATAAAAAGCGTTCCATTATCAAGCACCAATGGTGCGACAGGAAAAGCGCCAAGTGAAAGACTAAAGTCATGCAATTTAGAAAACTCTGTTCCATCAATTTTAAATCTGAAAAGAACGCCAAAATCACCCAACCCTCCTTGATGTGAAACAGCATATATATAAGTGCTATCAGTAGCTAGGGCTGCACCATACCTGCCAGCGTCAACACCATCTGACTCATAAATAATTTTAAAATCGCTACCATCAGCATTACTTGAGTATAAAACCAAATAGTCAGTTGCGTAACTTGAAGCCAGTCCATAAAAAACAGAATTGAGTTCTATTAATGAGCCTACTGGCCTGACAGCATCCGTTTCGGCAAAATCGATTACAGGTTTAAAACCTGTACCATCTTTGTTAATTTCAAAAAACACCCCTCTGTTTGCCATTCCACCGCTTGAGGCAACACCATATAATTTGGAACCCAACTCAACCAATGAACCATTTGGGTAGTTACCTTTTTGATAATTAAAATCAAATAACTTGGAGTAAGAGTTATCACCCAAAGCATAGCTGAAAAAAGTACCTTGTCCGTCACGGCCTCCTTGTTGTGTCAGCCCGTATAGCATGTCGTCGCACAATATCATTGAGCCAGTTGGAATTGCACCGTCTTGCGGAAAAAAACTATGAAGAACCTGATAATTCTGACCATCAGGATCAATAGAATAGATTACACCGCTATTGTATAGACCACCACCTCGTGTAAAACCATAACATAAAGAGGGAGTAACTACCACCGAACCTTCAGGATAATATCCAATGTTGGTGCCCTCAAGGTGTTTTACTATCGTAAAATTGTTTCCATCAGGATCAATGCTAAAAACAACACCATAATTGAACTCGCCATTGTTGGCATAACCAAACAATTGGTCATTGATAACTGTTAAAGCCGCATCAGGATTGGCACCATCGAATTTATTAAACTTGTGCAAAAGGGTAAAGCTGTGGTCTACTAGGTCTACTTTAAATATAACGCCATCAGCATTTCCACCAATAGAAGTCATGCCATACAAAGCTGATTCATAATGGGTCAGACCATTAGGATTGCATCCTGTTAAAACACCAAAATCTGCCAACTCCTCATACATAGAGCCATCCGTATTTACCTTATAAATAAGTCCACAACCGTATGATCCTCCTTGTAGAGCTGCTCCATAGATGGTGTTGTCGAGAACGACTAAGCTGCCAGTGGGCATGAATGATAATTCTGCATCGAAATCGTCCTTTAGGATAGTAAAATCATCTCCGTTGGTTCTGATTTTAAATAAGACACCATTGTCATTAAAACCACCTCCAAGCGTGGTACCATAAAGAAACCCATCCCTTACTGTTAAAGGACTGGAGGGTTCTCTCCCATTCTCGCCATTAAAGCTAAATATGATTTGAAAATCTTCACCATCTGTATTGATACTAAAAATCCGGCCTCTCGCATTATAATCGTCCCGGGTTGTACCGTAGAGGGTGTTACCATCAATTGCCCGAGATTGAAAAGGGGTTGATGTCAAATGATCAAAATCATACAACTTAACATAGCCGCTTCCATCTGTGTTTAATTTAAACAGTGTACCCATGTTTTCGGCTCCACCCATATTGGTTATCCCATAGAGCACACCCTCATTAAGCACAAGGGTGCCTAGCCCCCCTGCGCCTGAATCATCCCCATCAAAACTATGTAGCACATCGAATTCGGAGTTTACTATGCCAACGCGATAGACGTATCCCTTTCCATATTGACCGCCATCCCATTTGGTTCCGTATAGAAACTCGCCGTCGGAAACAATCCCATTATTAAAAGATTGGTTGGTTTCGTTTATGAAACGGTGTAGTAAACCATTTTGCGAAGAGGCTGTAAATTCAAAGCATGTAAGATTGCAAAAAGTAAGGAGTAGTAAAATTCTAAGCATGGCTATTTGGATTAAAAGATAAGATTTCTTATGGTACACAATATTAGAAAAATTTCTTCAAGCCTTACTCGAACCTTATCAAAATTAATTTACAGTACAGTGAGAATTATTTCACTGTATGCGCCAAAACCATTTTTTTCTTCTTAAAGCATTAAGGATAAGCCAATTCACCACCTCATATAAAACGACCATCACATCGCTGATAGGTAAACAAACACGGAGCAAAACCTCTAGCAGATCAAACATTATTATTGAACTTAAGCACAACGTTGGCGCGAGTATGCAACGCTTGCCGCTACTTACTTAACTCCCCAATATTCTATCTACGATAAACAAACAATTAATGCATTCGCTGCGGAACAAACATTTTTCTACAAATCAAAATACGGCACTTTTACATGTCACAACTCTTTAGCTATTTTGGGTTTCGACATTGCCCCGAATGTAAATCGGTGCGAACGGGGGAAAAGAAAAATACATATTGCAGATTCGCGCTACAGGAGCCAATTTACAGGTTAGGATAATTAGATTTCAAACACCTGCCATTTCAATTAAAAGTTTTTATCGAACTTAAAATCACCATCTTTTCGAAATATCTGCATGTTAAAAATGTAGCTATACGAAAAGTTTGCGGAGTAGTGCGTGGTATGTCCGCGCTGTGCCTGATTGTTTATCATGGCCAAACTAAGGTTAAAATTATGTCGCTTAATCAATGAATATCCGCCCGTAACACGAAGATTAACGATATTGGCAATTTTACCTTGCTGGCTGAATGAGTTACTTAAAGTTCCGGCAAAAGCTGCTCTAATGTGCTGCGGAAAAATCTTTTGAACAGTGACATTTGTGCTCAGAACATGCATTGTTATTTCAGGAACGGCATTTTGGTTGTGATTCACAGTGGCAGATACGGTAAAACGTGAAGGCGTGAGCGAAAACATGTATGACAACATTGAGTTATAAATTCGACTACCAATATATCGTTTATCGTCGTCTTGCTGTTGTGACGCCTCCTGATATGAAAAACCTGCATTTATATTTTGTCTTAACTTTTCATTTGCCAGCAGCACATAATTTGCATTTATCGACGAGGCCATGTCTAATCGGGTGAAATTTAGCGTATCCAGATTTTGATATTGATTGGTTCTGGTTACTTCATCATAAATATCTTTTATATGAACAAACGACTGCACATTTGACATGGCTAGTGCCAGAGATAAACGATTGTTGACCGGTGCCGCCACATTACCAGAATATATGGCTCGTTTGGCTGTGGTTGTTTTCTGATTCTCGATGTTGTCACGCTGAAATCCGATATCCATACCAAAATTTACTGTCTTAAATAAAACAGTGCCCAGGTTGGCAGTGATATTCTCAAAGTCGTTTACAAAATAGTAGCCTCCAAAAGTTCGGTAATTGGGTTCAACCCGCTCATAAGATGCACCGATTCGACCTAGTGAAGTAGTCTGAGCAACTGATGTTTTAAACGCATGATGCACTGTTACATCTCCGCGTGAATTGAATAGAGAATTACCTGATTTGGACGCTTCGGTGCTGCTGATGTCGTGATTTATTGCGCTCGCCCCAAATTCGCCCATCCACAAAAAACCATTGGCCATGCGAATATTCATTCTTATACTGCCAGCCAGATTGTCGGCAGGCTTAAGCCACTCTCCTTCGGTTGGTTCAAACTGAGAAATGGAGTTAACCTCATCTTTAGCTTTAAACAAACTAAACATCACATCCACATTTGAACCTTCATAACCCGCAGAAATACCGGATCCCATCCTGCGGAACATTGGCTCGATTGCCAAAGAGTCTTGCGGTACCGCTTTTCTAAGTCTACCATGCATGGCAGCAAACCTAAAACCATTATCGGGCTTTAACTCTACACCGCCGCCATAGAACTCATGTCCCGCCAGGGTATAAGGCGAAAATGACATAGAACCATAACCCATGTGTGTTGTAATCCATCGGTAAGATGGCGACAAAGAGAATCGATTGAACGGTTGCGGAAGATTTCCTGTAACTTGATTGTTGGTGTAAGCAAATGAAAACGGTAGGTTAACAACCCCAAAAAGTGTGCTGTTCACATTTCCGGAGAGGTAATACGAATAAGGTTCATATCGGGCAAGTGAATCCGGAGAATAGTTGAAAATATGACTCATGTTGAAACCTCCACTGGTTACGAGCGCCGGAGATTTAATAACCTGCTCCACATCTTGCGAAAAAATGAGGGCAGGAACTGAGATCAACATAGAAACCATGAAAAAGCGAAAAGGGCTAGGCATGCAGGGTCAGGCTTTTATATCTGTTAGAAATTTACTTGCACCGGATTGCTTAGTTGCGACGACGTTCCATCGGCATATATGGCGCTTATCCGATATGTATAAGATTTTCCGGGGCTTAAAGCGCGATCAATAAATTGACTTTCATCGGAATTTCCGTATATACGAATGGGTTCCTCCCCTTCGCTACGGTAAACCACAATCCTAACTATACCATCTGCCTCCTTATCCCATTCCAAAACTACGTGGTCTATTCGCCTTATGTATTTTAGTTGAATCATCCCCTTCCCACCTCCTGAAATTTTGATATGACGTATATTAGATGGCGATGAGAGCAACTCGCTTTCATCGCCGGCTATAACGAAATAAGAATACCCGACTCCTTTATTTACCGTTCGGTCAATATATGAAAGCATCTCCTCGCCATTATATTCCAACTCTGCGAGAAGTTCAAAGGTAGGTTCACCATCCACCTTTCGGCTTACATAATGTTTTACGACATCAGAGCTGAAGCTGGGAATCCACTCTACAACCAAACTATTCACATCTTCGGTAAGCGAAACCAGTCGGGGTGCAACAGGAGGAATCTGGTCAGGACGCTTTAGTTCCAATATTTCGGAGAAGGATGATTGATTCTGCCGCACATCCACAGCTGTGACCCTATAGTACACACTCCGCGAAAGCGTGGTAATATTAATTGAACCATAGAACATGGTGTCCTTCAATAAAGCCGGTGTTGACAATAGAAATTCATGGTTCGGATGATTTGAGACATAAACTCTATACCCGTCCAGATCTCTCTCTTTATTAGCGTGCCAGGTTATGCTTACATGCCCCAGACTGTCGATGCGTCCGACAAGACCCTGTGGCGCCAGTGGAGGGAAACTATCTACTCTGGCCACGTAGGTTTCGTTTAACGATACGCTCTCATTTTCCTCATTATAAACCGACACCAAATAGTAATTTGTAATATCTGGATTGGTATCGACAAAAGTTCTGCGGGCAGGCTCATGACCATCATACAGAATCTCCTTACGTCCGTTAGGACCGGGTGAATGATACACGCGAAACCCTTGTATGTAGGGGTTCATCTCGTCTGGATACTCCCAGGTAAGTTCCACCACCTCATTATTTATCACATTTTTCGCCACCATTGTGGGTGGATTCTCCAAAGGAAGCCTACCGGTGCCTGAAACGGGTTCGGAAGGAGGTCCCAACTCGCCAAATGCACTCACGCCTCTCACCCTGTAATGGTACACATTCTGATTATCTAAAAGGGAATCGGTACGATACATTAAGTGTGGAATGATGCCCTCATCGGACAACTGAACAATAGCGTTTTCACCAAGTCGCTGAAAGGACTCACCATTGTCGGTTGAACGTTCCAATACATAACTGTTGTATATGTGATTGAGATACATAATATTCCAGGAGAGAGACACGCTTTTGTTGCCCCACCTGGCCATGGGGGTGATTGCTTTTGGAAGCGGCTGATACTCTGACAAACCCGTAAAAACAAATCCCGTATCCACTGCGAAGGAATCGGGAGCATCAATAAAAACGCGATAGAGATATTTTTCGTTCTGCCTGGCAGATGTGTCGGCAAAGAACAATCCGGACAAACGGGCAGCATCCATGGACTGATCGGCCGAATATAAAGCGAAACTGTATCGATGCTGCTCTTCCAAATACATTTTATACACCATGTGAGGATTCCCTTGAGAATCCAAACCCTTAAAAGTAGAAGAGAATATGCATTCAGCAGCTATTGCCACGTACTTATCACTATCAATATAACGCGCCCACTGCTGCTGATCCATTGGTCTGAAGGGCTCTTCATTTAACAAAACCGGATTGACATTTTCGGGAATTTCTCCATCACGCAGCAATGTGAAACGCTCAATTTTATATCCGTATGCGTTACCCAATCGCCATACATCAGGCGATGTAGGAGCCCAGCGCAACAAAATCTCCTGTTCACGTGGACTTCCGAGCAGCATGACCCCTCTGGTTTGGGAAAAACTTATGGTTGAGAATGTTAGAAGAAACGTTAGAAATATAACGTTGCTGAGAAGTGACAACTTCTTCAATGGGATAGGGCAAAGGTTCATATCGCAACACTCAAGGTTATGGTCAAGAATTATAGTGTCGGATAAAACTAATAATTTCACTCAATTCTGCATAACATTTTGACAAAAAAGTTTGACCACCAGGTTTATTGATATCCAGTGGACATTATTGCGTTTCAAGTTTTAAGATGGTGAGCTATATGATGCTTGCAGACGGTGACAATGGCAAGTAAATACTGCAGGTATAATTGCGATGAAGTTGTAAACTAGCCGGGCCAGGGGGTCGAATTGTGGTAGCTACAAACAATAATAAGCAGGGAAGTTGCAGTTACAAACTGCCAGATATGATTCGACGTAGTCACCCAACGCGTTTTCTAACACACAAGACTACGCCGAGCAGGGGTCGTGTGGTGGGATTTTAATAGTTACTTATCACTGTAATGCCCCCAAAGACTTAGAACATGAACAGTTACGATGTCTTCATTTATAGAGTAAACAAGTCGGTGCTTATGATTTATTCTGCGTGAAAACTTACCGGACAGTCCGTATTTCATTAGCTCTATACGCCCGGTTCCTTCAGTAGGGTTTTCTTTAAGTTCATTAAGAAGTTTAGCTATCTTTTTAAGCACAACTTTATCACCGGCTTTCTTGTGTTTTTCAATGTCAGCTTGGGCTACTTTGGTAAATTCCAGAACATAACTCATAGCCCAAGTAAATCATTAATTTCTTCAGAACTTGTAACTCTTTTTACCTCACCACTTTTCGCTTGCTCTGCACTGAGTTTTATTTTCTTAACCATCTCAGCATTAAAATAAACATCGTCTTCATTTATGGGAGTTAAGGCGTAAGATTTATTTGCCCCACGCTGAACAATGATTTGCTCTCCTTTATCTGCCCTTTCAAAGTAAAGCCTTTGATTTTGCCTAAATTCTCTACTACTGATTACTAACATGACATTTCGATTTAGTGTGTACCAACATGGTACAAAGCTACTAAATTCGATGTTCATTTCCTTCA
>NZ_KI912105.1:1188423-1193403 GCF_000517065.1 Alkaliflexus imshenetskii DSM 15055
CCTTTATCTGCCCTTTCAAAGTAAAGCCTTTGATTTTGCCTAAATTCTCTACTACTGATTACTAACATGACATTTCGATTTAGTGTGTACCAACATGGTACAAAGCTACTAAATTCGATGTTCATTTCCTTCAATTTTTTTATTTAAGCGGATGATATTTTTCCAGTTCTTTCTGTAAATCCTCCAGGGTGTCCATTCTATAGCGTTCGGTGCTGCTTACATATTTGTGGCCGGCCATGTATTACACTTCTCTTAGGTTGTAATGTTTGAGCCAATTGGTAATTGGTGCTTGCTCGGATTTGGGCCATGTTTGTGAGTCTGGGTTCATAGCGTTATAATAGCTTTGATTCTGGACATGCCTCGGATTAGGCGCTTTTTGTGGAACAGGCAAATCCTCCCGCTCGGCGAAGTTTTAAATTTCGTCGATTCAATATCCGTAGCCTGCTTGCTGCAATAATAAAGATTATGTTTTTTGTTTCTTGGCAATGGCAGTTACAAACTGCCGGATATGATTCGACGTAGTCTCCTAACGCGTTTTCTAAGACACAAGACTACGCGGAGCAGGGGTAGGTATGAGCGCGATGAAATAAAGCCTTCCATCGACATTGCAACCAAAATTGCCGATGCTTTAGGCGTCTCTCTTGACTATCTTACCGGAAAAACAAACGTCGAACTGGACAATTCCATTATTAAACGGGTAGTAGAGATTCAGAGCCTGTCCGATGAAGACAAAAAGCACATATTATACGCTCTTGACGGATTGTTACAAAACGTCAGAACTAAATTGGCGTTTGGAAAATAAAAAACATACAGCTTAACAACAATACAAATCAAAATTTTGCGCTAATGGTAAATTAAACTGTATGTAATATTTACCGACTTTCCATTGAGCTATAAGCTTCACCAGTATTGGCATCAATTAGCTTACGAAACTCACCAATATAAACAGTTAACAAAGATTTCCCTTTAAATGTCTCAATGTACCTTAGGTAATGTTCCTTAGTAATAAAATCAGATTCCTGTTTCCCTGTTACACACTCATGAAAAACTGCAACAACATTTTGAAGCTTCCATATTACTTCTTTATTCTTTTTTGATAAAGCATATAAAGAAAACTTGCCTTCAAAATCAAATTTTACTTGACTTTCCTGAGTATCTATGCTCTTAGGGTAAGAGTGAAAAATAAGAATTTCAGGAAAATCAAGTACTGAATTTATCCTATAAGGCAATTCATACAATTCGCCATCAATACGAACCTGGGTACATGCAATATTTTCAAAACTAATATTATTCATCTATTTAAAAAATTCTATAATATCCCCTATATCTTTAAACCAATTCTCCATTTTCTGCCAATCAAAATTTAAAATTTCATATTGAGTTGCTCCTCCAGGTAAATGTCCTTGCCCCGCCCAATCTTGAGGTCTGGCAACACTCTTTCTAACTACACTGCCTTTTGGAACCTTGACCAAAACCATTTTATTAGGCTTCATAACACTTCCAAAATCATCAATCACTGGCAATGCAGTTTTTCTCACAAAATCATCAACAGAACTAAAGCTGGAAACATCATCAATTGATATCATCCATCTACCCGTTTTATGCTGATTGTAAGCCCGCACAAAATACGCATCTTGTGACAAAGTAATATCTTCTATTGTATGAGCAAAACTATATGGATTTGTAATATTACGTTGTTTTATTTCTCCTAAAATATCTGTTTGCGTACGAATAGTCCTGGCGCCAATCAAATCTGTTTTAGAAATCTGCTTATAAAGTCTATTCGTCTCAGATATTGTTAAATTATCCCATCTCGAAACTAATGTGGCAAAATCTTCAGAGCCTTCAATTGCTTCTCTAAACTGCCTAAGTTTAGTTTCACGAGCATTTTTTTATCTGCTATTGATGCTGATGAAAATGGTTTGGTTTTCGCTCTTTTAAAGAAACCTGATGCCCGGTTTATAACATTTACACCAGACTCGATATTCAGCAATTCAGCTTCTAACTGGAAAAATAATATAAATGCTACAAGACTGCTTGCATCACCATACTTTCTCACAAACGCTTCGCCTGTTAGAGGTTGGGCATTACCATTCGTTTCATTTTCAAGTATTCCTTTAGCAAGAGGATTATCGTCTTGCAATAACTTATATCTTACTTTTAATTCAGCTGCCGAGTATTCCCATTGTGATACAGAGTTGTAATCATCAGTTAAATAAATCCACAAATCGACTTCAGATATAACCAAAGCACCAAGCGTATAGCCTATATAATAATTTTCTAAGAACTCTCCAAGAGTTACAACTCCTTTATTTCTAAGCTTCTCGGCAAATGCGTCAGTAATTTGGTGTTTCGTGTTTCTACAGTTGTCCGCTTCGTCTTGGTTCAACTCCTGACAAAAGCTTACCAGTTCATTAATTTTGGTTTGGCTTTCATTACAACCAGGATAAAATAATATAAAGAAATCCCGTCCTATACCATCACCAATATTATATTGCTTTACAATATCCAGATATTTACATTCGCCGCTTTGTGCTATTTCAGTAGTGGCTTCTGGCAATTCGATATCTTTAAACTGTCCTGATATTTTACTGGTTCCTTCTGGCGCATTGCGAACCTTAAAAGTTTCAATTTTAATACAGCTTATCCCAAGTCTTGTATAATCCGTAAATACAAATACTGGGTCGTCTTGCTTACCAAGTTGGTAATTTGAGTAAATTTTACTTTGGTCTAAATCCTGAGATATTACAATGCCATCAATTACTTGTCGTGTCCTGTCCTGCTTCAATTTCAAAAAGTCGTCATATTCATAATAGCAATTAAAATATGTACTTAAGTCATTTACTATTGCCGCATATTTCACACCTCCCACAACAAAGCTTGAAACGGTTCCATTATCAAAGAATTTAATTTCCTCTGCATCCTTAATCCAAATCGGAACTAACGAAGGAGTAAGAAAACTATACTTCTTTTCGTAATCAGGCAAATCAATCCCAATGCCTTTTCCTTCTTTTGTTACCAATGTCATATAGGCTGCCCCCTCCTCCTCACTCTGGCTCCACGCAAACAGTATACTTTCCGGGTTATGAATCAAATCCCATTGGTGCTTCCAGAGTTCGGTGCCCCCGGCGTAGTCCATGAGGTTTTGGGTTTGGCCTTCGCCAATGATATAGGCTTTGGGGCTGAAGGTGTGCCGCATCATGAATGCGCCATGCGCCAGTTCATGGGCCACCACCTCGAGGGTGGGATTGCCATATATAAATCCGACCTGCCGTTGCAGGGGCATATAGCCCGCCAAACTGCGGTCTTTAAAGGTTACATCTTCCACAAAGAAGAGGTACAGACTGCCCGGTTCCATTTGTCGCCCGCTGCTTTCAAAGGCCGTGGCTATGGCATGCTGGTCGCTGTTATAGGTTGATGCCGTGCCGGAACCTCCATGTGTCATTCTACCACCGGGAAACGTTAACGTTACAGGGTCTTGCACAATAACCGTCCAGGTGCAAACGGCCTGGCGGTATATACTGTTTAGCCGGGCTTCAAGTTCATTTACCGATGGTAGCCGGGCATTGTTCACCGAAATGATGTGTACGCGCCTTGGCTCTTCGTCGAAGCTCACTACGTTGAGCTTGCCCACTATCTCCCCGCTCGGCGAAGTTTCTTTGCAAGCAAAGCGGCAGAGCTGAGCGGCAACTTCGTCGCTTTAACCACTGTAGCCTCCAGACTACAACTACTTTACTATTACTGCCGGCAAAGTTGAAATACCATCAAAATAATGAATCTTTATAATTCTAATTGACAGGTGGCAGTTACAAACTGCCGGTTAAGATTCGACGTAGACAGTAGTCTACGCCGAGCAAGGGCTTCGACTTTGCCCCGATTGCAAATCGGCGCGTACGGAAAAATAGGCGTACATGTTACCAACCTTTCAAAATATGAAAGGAACATTTCTGTACCTTCATTGGAAATTGCCGAGAAAATGGCTGATGCCTTGGAGATGTCGCTCGACGAACTTGTTTATGGCCAACAAAACGAAAAAGCTCGTATCCGCATTGCAGACAACGAGCTTCTTAATCTTTTTAATAAAACACAAGACTTACCCGATGACCAAAAGAAAACCGTTAAAGATTTACTTTCGGCTTTTTTGTTGAAATCTAATCTTAGGCAGCAGTTTATTTAATACTAAATACAGTGCGAAACACAGATTGACTATATCGAAATACCTTTCTCTCTAACAAGCATGTTCTACTTTTTATCCCAAAAGGAACAATCAAAATCTAAAATCACCAAAGAGTCAGGATTACTATCTTTGTAAATATTATATTTTGACTCGCCTTTAATTTTAACTATAGAATCTCCTTCCTGAATATATGATTCAGGGTGTAATACTATTAAATAAATACTGTGTTTTAAAGTATCTTCTTTTTCTTTAAAAGAAAAAACAAATGCACCTTTGTTCGTTTTATCAAAATAGGTGTTTATTATTCGTCCACTAAAAGAAGTATCTTTTTCTTTTAAACAGTATTCTTTTACGGAATACAATTCTTTATAAGGCCTCTTAAATATACAATACCTAAGAATCCCTCCAATAATTAAAATCAAAAACAAAACTAAAAACCAAAAAGACTGTATTTTCTTATTTACATCCATTCTTTATTCACTTTTTAAGGGAAATAATAAAGTTGTTTCAGTTTTAAATCCTCCTAATGCACCATCAGGTATTGCAATTCCAATAGCGAATCCTTTTGATGTCCCTTCAAAAGAAGGAGTGCTTCCATCTTCAAAGTAACTCACCCAAGTAGCTCCAGATGTATTATACCCACCATATGTAATTTGAGAGCCTGCCCCAGTTAAATTATATGGGTTCTGCCCCCCTTTAAGGCCTGTAAATGCGCCTTCGATAACCCCATAAGAGAATGCTGTTATATTTAAACCCTTAGTACATGACAAAACAGTTAAATAATTGAAAATCAATTAAATAAT
>NZ_KI912105.1:1193503-1200324 GCF_000517065.1 Alkaliflexus imshenetskii DSM 15055
GGCGGAATTACGAGAGCTGAGTTTCATGAGTTTTGCAAATACCTTTGGGATAAGGGACACTATGATCAATTAGCAGAGGTAATGAAAATGTATAATTCAGGCCTTAGTACATGACAAAACAGTTAAATAATTGAAAATCAATTAAATAATAATCTAAAGCATTTGGATAAAACCTTGATATTCAGTATATTACAGCTGATTACCACATCTTTTGTACTATACGTGAACACCAAGGTTGATAACAAATATAGCGAATTAATCCAACTGTTTAAAGAAACGACCGGATGGCATAAAGCACGGGTAAAGTGCACGATTTCAATTGTTTGTGCAATGTGCAAGTTACAAACGGTTTCGTTCGTAAAGCTTGCGCAAGGATTTGAGGGACAGGCAACCTACGAATCGAGCCATCGACGGGTGCAACGATTTTTCGCCGAGTTTCTTATAGAGAGGCGTTTACTCGCCCGGCTGATATTTGCTCTTTTGCCCTCTAAACCGCCCTACCGCTTGAGCATGGACAGAACCAATTGGCAATTTGGGAGCTTGGATATCAACATATTGATGCTCAGTGTTTGTTATAAAGGCGTGGCCATTCCGCTGCTGTGGAAACTTCTTCCCAAACGTGGGAATTCAAATGCCACAGAGCGCCAAGAATTGTTTGACGACTACATCGAGCTATTTGGTTGTTCGTCCATCTCTGGTTTCATGGGCGATAGGGAATTTATTGGCGATGAATGGTTTGGGTATTTAATCCTTAATAAGGTGCCATTTTATATCAGGTTACGCGAAAACATGAAAGTCCGTGTGCCCGGCAAAGGCGAAAAAAAGGTCTTCTGGCTATTCAACCATCTACGGGTTGGCGTACACATGCATTACAGTGGGTTGGTCCATTTGGGCGGAAACCTTGTCTATTTGTCAGCTATCAAAACCATTGATAAAGCCACAGGTAAAATTGAATTTGTTATCATTGCATCGTTCAACAAACAGGACCAAGCACTGATTAACTATAAGGAAAGATGGCAGATAGAAACCATGTTCCGGGCCATGAAAACAAGTGGTTTCAACATAGAAGACACACATCTCAACAAGCTTGAGCGCTTATCTACCTTGATATCCGTTGTTTCCATTGCATTTATTTGGGCTTACCTCGCTGGTATAGACAAACATGAAAAAATTGTCACAATTAAAGTCAAAAAACACGGAAGAAGAGCCTTCAGTTTCTTCAAGTATGGGTTAATTCGGATTGCTCATGCATTGTCGAACACACTGGATATAAGCGAATTTAACAAATGTGTCAAAGTTTTGTCATGTACTTAGATTTAAACCACTACCCTTTAAGCTATAAGCATATTCACAATAGCCATACCCTCTCAAATATCCAACCATAAAGCCAGAGCCTTTACCGATACCAATTACAAGAGATGCTTCACTATACTCGCCTATAAAATCATTACTTCCATAATATGAATCACCTGTAGGTAATTCATCTTCTCCTTCATACAATTTTATATCAACCGGAAAATATGCATCCTGAAATTTCGGCTTATGATGTGGTTTAAAATAAATAGGTTGCAACATATTTCCAACAATGCCATGATAATCTTCGTTGAAGCTTTTATTTTCTGTAAAGTATACTCTCAAACCTTTATCTACAGCTTGTGCATTATGACGTAAATTTGCAATAGGCTTGCCTTTTGGGAAATCAAATCCTGATGTTTTCCGTTCAACCCAATCATCATTAAATTGATTCGATAACGCCCAATATGTAAGCCTGCGCATTTCATAAAAATCATTCATTTCATACGCCTTAATAAACTTCTCTGAAATTTGAGGGCTGTATATTTCCAATACCCATGCAACGTCAGTATCTCTAGTAATTGCCGCCCCCTCTTCCTCATCTTGGCTCCAGCTAAACAATATCTTCTCGGGGTTATGAATCAAATCCCATTGGTGTTATCATCAGCACGGTAAAAACCGGTAGCCACCAGCTCCACTAAATGGCCTTTTAAGCCTTATTTCAAAGAACGTTACATCTAATGCTCTGCAAGATAGAAAATTTCCGGTACTTACTTTTTCTTCAATTGAAAATATTCAGTTGAAGGGTTTTTCAATTGAAAAAAAAAGTTCATGGATGCAGTGATGTCCAGATTTGAGCGGAACCAGGCATTTACAACCCGTAGGCAACTTCTTAAGCCTGGCGGTGGCAGGTCAAGGCTTTTGGAAAAAATACTACCCTGAGGAACGACGGGTGGAGATTTTTTTCAAAACCCGAAGGGCTTGGCCTTGCGTGGGCATGGCCGGTGGGCTTTATCTTGGCCGAAGAGGTTTAAATGGCGGTTTTTTATGGGATGGGGCGTTATTGTTAATTTGGATTTTCTCTCTTTTTTTTTTCTTCTTTTTTTCCCCTTCTCTGATTACAACCTGCTGATAATATGGAACTGTGCGAAGGTAAAACAGCCATGAGCAAGCGTTGGGATAGTGGCTGCAAAAAAGTGGAGTGAGGCACGAACGAAGCGGTTTGCAGACGCTGTGCGCGCGAGCCGACTGCGAGTACGACCGAGGCCTGACGGTGAGAGCTGACGAAGAATGAGGAAGCGAAGCCGGCAGTGGCGTTTACGCTGAGGCTTTGGCGTGGTTATTGATTTTTGGGTTGGCTTTTGTGGGGCGGTCAATAACCATGACAAAGGCGAACCGAGGGAGTTAGCAGGCGAGCCAAACACAGCAGCGGTTGGATGCGTGGCGGCTTGGGCCATGGCGTAGAGAGGCACGAACGGAGCTGTGGAACAAGTGGCCTAAGCAGACAAAGGAGCTGCAGTGAGGAAGAGGAAGGAAAGCAAAAAACATGACAAACTGGAGCGTAGCGTAACCCGGAGGGAACCGAAGGGCGGACGGCGCTTGTTTTTACCTTATAGAGCTTGCTCTTTAAAAACAAGTGCCGGACGGTTTGGCGTGCTTTTTTGCTGACTGACGAGGAGGAATACCGCTTTACCGGGTCTGTGCGGGGGCTTTATTCTTCTTCTGTATCTGCAAGCATTTTTGAAGGATGCTGGCTTGTGTGAAAAATATCAGCGATAATTATACAATCTTCGGCAATTTCATAAATTATCTTATAACTCCATTTTGATGCAGAACGATAGTTTTCTGGTTCATCTGCCAGATATTCTTCAATAGGGTATTTTTCTGGAAAATCGTTTAAGCTATGAGCCAATTTTACCAAAGCCTTCTTTACCTTTCTTGCTGCAGCTAAAGAGTCCTGGGCAATATATTCGTAGATATTGTCAAGGTTCTCTTTTGCTAACCTATCCCAACGGATGGGAAGCTTTTTCTTACTTACCAATTTTCAACCTCCTTATCAACTTCTTCCTGGGTTAAAAAATCACCAGATTTTACACGTTTCGAAGCTGCTTTCACCCTGTTTTTAAGGTTTTGTTGTGTTATTGGTGAGCCATCAGTATTATATCCAACGATTACAGGCTTATTGTACTCCCTGCTCATTGCATACATCATCTTCAAAAACCGTTCATCCGCACGGTTTATAAAGTCATGTAATTCGTTTCTTAATTCTGGAACTCCCATAATGATTCTATTTTCTACAAAATTAACGATTATTTCTCTCATTCTGTTTCATTTTAACGGATGATATTTCTCCAGTTCTTTCTGCAAATCCTCCAAATTGTCCATCCTATAGCGTTCAGTGCTGCTTACGTATTTGTGGCCGGCCATGTATTGCACTTCTCTCAGGTTGTAATGTTTGAGCCAGTTGGTAATGGTGCTTGCACGGATTTGGGCCATGTTTGTGAGTCTGGGTTCATAGCGCTTTATCATGGCTTTTATTCTGGACATGCCGCGGATTAGGCGCTTTTTGTGGAACAGGTAATTTCCTTCTATTTTATCGTTTAAGGACTTTCTATCAGTTAAAAGATATTCGTGCAGGGGCAGTATTTGAAAGGTTTTAGGTCTAATATCCGTTTATTGGCTCGTTTGGTGGATGGAACGTATATCTTGCCTTTATCAAGTTGTAAATGGTTAATTTCAAGTTTTGCCAGTTCTTGCTCTTGTAAGCCTTGATAAATTCTAAGCCCTAATATTAAATGATAGGTTTTAAAGTATTCGCATGTGTCCAGTGGTTTTGCTTTCCGGGAACTTTTGGTAAATCGTATCAAGTTGCTTTTCGGTAAATAAATCGTGGGGTATTCTTCTTTGAACGCCCTTTACCCGTATGGGTTCGGCTACATTGGGCAAGGCTTTAAAGTCTAGGTAATAACTGATTTTCTTTAGCTCCATATTGATGGTTTTGGGGCCTATCCCCTGGCCTTTACGGTAGCGGATGTACCCCATCAGGGTTTCATGGTCGACTGGCTCAACAATTGGCTCAATTGGTTCAATTGGTTCTTTTCTTTCAATTGATTCAATTGATTCAATTGAAGAAAAAGAACTTAAGCTCTTATTGGCAGATGCATTCAAATAAGGTTTGAACTTCTTTTCTATGAAAAGAGTGTAATCAAGGATGGTGTTCTTACCAAAGCCTTTGTTTGTAAGGTACTTCTCAAAGCTTTCTGCTTCGCTTTGCTCTTTGGATTTCGCTTTACTCAGCATTCCTCCTCCTTTGCTAAGTGGGTGTATTTCTGTGTGGTTTCTATCGATTTATGACCCAGGAACAGGGCTATGTTTTCTAAGCGCATGCCATCCTGTAAAAGATGTGTGGCAATGGAGTGCCGCAAAATATGCAGGCCAAAGGATTTTTGTTTGAGCATTTCATTGTTGGTTTTATTCTTCAGGAGCTGCAAGCGGTGGTACATGCCCTGTACGCTCCATCTTATGCCACCCCGGCCAAGTAATAAGGCCTGGCTTGATTCATCAGGAGCTTTGGATTGCTTTGCGTTTAACAAGTGGGCTCTCTGGTTAATGATGTATTCTTGAAGGTCGGCTTTTACTTGTTTGCTCATGGGTACGTATCTTTCCCGGTAGCCTTTGCCTTTTCGTACATACAAAAGGTTCTTTTCAAAAAGCAGGTCGCTCAGGTTAAGGGCGGCTCCTTCGCTGGCTCTAAGGCCGCAACCATAGAAGATGTCGAGCATGGCGGTATCTCGTTGGTTGTAAAGGTTGTTTTCGTCTTTGGCTGCTTGGTAAAGGGCTTGTATTTCTGTTTTGGTTAGGTAAGTGGCGGTTTCGGTGGTTTTGAGTAGTTGTGGCTTGATTAGGATGTTTGCCTTTCCGGTAAACTGTAAATACTTGCTTAAAAGCCGCAGCATTGTGATGTGCTTGTTGATATAACCCGGGCTTAAACCGCCTGTTTTATTGCAGTTGGGGCGATGTTGCAGGTATTCCAGATAATCATTTATTTGCTGGTGCCGGAAGTCTTTTAAGTGTATGGTATGCTTGCTTTCTAAAAATGCCAGGAACTCTTGTACATTCCAGTGATAAAGCTTTACCGTTCGGAGTTTATAGCCCAGTGTTTCCAACCATTCTTTGAAGCTTTCTGACAGATGCCGGAACTGATTGCTTTTAATTTCTCTATTAACACTTTTTTGGAACATGGAACGCTAAGGGGTTTTTACAGGACTGACGGGCGTTGTAGTGTTCCATCTGGCGTTCCAAAGGATTGGAACGCCAGGTTGTCTATTTGATTGTACAAATAGTCTTGTATCTCATTTCTAAGTTTTTGGATATTATCCCAGTAGCTCACCCTGTATTTAAAACCTTTATTGGCATAGCCACCGGTTTGTTGCAGGTATTCCAGTGAAATGAGTTCATAGAGGTAGCGGTGAAGCTGTGTTTTACTTATGTGCAGGGCCTGGCGCACTTCTCTTTGGGTAAACTCGTATTGCTGCGCATTGGGCTTTTCTTCCAGGTAGGTTTTTAAGGCTTCAAAGAACTGGCGCAAGCTACCGTCCAACTCGTCCACTTTTAAAAAGATGCTCTCGAACATGATGGTAACGGCGGTTTTAAGGTCTTCCTTTTGGGTGATTAGTCGGCCTTGTTGGTCTCGTTTCCGTTGGTATTGGTTGATGATGGTGATTTGCTTGACAAAGGCCAGGTAAAGCTCGTTCAGACGTCTTATTTTGTGGGCTTGTGGTGGCAGGTGCAACTGGTTGGCAAAAGGATTAATGACTTTGCAGGGTTTGAGCATTCTTACAAGGTTTTGTAAAAGAGCGCTTGCCTCTCGTTCTTTCTCTGCATCTATCAGCCCGGCAGCTTTCTGCTTTTGGTAG
Organism: Alkaliflexus imshenetskii DSM 15055; assembly: GCF_000517065.1. GTDB lineage: Bacteria > Bacteroidota > Bacteroidia > Bacteroidales > Marinilabiliaceae > Alkaliflexus > Alkaliflexus imshenetskii. Next base: position 1,199,713 of record NZ_KI912105.1, read on the forward strand.
TTCATTATCCGGGCGGTTTGCTCCTGGCTTTCATCCACAGCTATGATGAAAAGTCGGCTCATATTGTCCTCGTAGATTTGGCCATGGGTGGTGGCGCAGATGCTGGCCATGGGACCTCTTACTATTCTTTGGGCGCTGCGGATATTGCCGTTTTCATCCTTTTGGCTGGTGGAGCTGCTTAGTTGGTTGTTGCTAATGAGTTCGCGCCAGGCAAAGAGGGCTTCTTCTTTTAGGCCGTCGATGTCTTCCAGGCAAATCAGTTTGCCTTTGAAAAAGTATTCATCGTAGTTGTAAAAGCTGTTTTCGGTGACCCGGGTAAATTTCACTACTCTTTCGCCTGGCATCAGTTCTGCTATTTTGGAGAGTAGGTGGGTTTTACCGCTGCCACTGCTGCCTTGTATCAGGGCATGCAGGGTATCGGGCATTTTATGGCTGGTAGCTATCACAAACAGGAAAAGACGGTTGTTATCCTCACCGGTGATGCCGCTTTGGCCGATGAGCTGGTTTAGCTTTTGGATTAGGTCTGGCTGTTGCAAAAGGCTTTGCATCTCGCCTGCTGCGCAAGGGTTAGGGTTTTATCGCTGTCTGCATCTTTGGTGCTTTGCTGTAGCT
>NZ_KI912105.1:1200424-1205520 GCF_000517065.1 Alkaliflexus imshenetskii DSM 15055
GCTTCGTGCTTACAGCACTTTTCGTATTTCTCAATAAATTCTATCTGGTCACCGGTGGCTCCACATCCAAAGCAATGAAAGGTGCCGGTATCAGAGTATATTTTGCAGCTGGGTTTGTCGTCTTGGTGGAAGGGGCAGCGGATGTGGTTGTTTTTTGTCAATTTGGATGTTGTAATGGGACAAAACCTTGGTTATGGGCAGGTATTGTTTGATATCGGGGATTTGCATGGTGAAAAAAGTTTGAAAATTTTCAATAAAACTATCAGACACAAAAATATCTTATAATTTTTAAAACTCCAAAAACTATCCACTTTATTTCTATCTTATAATTATGTAATTTTGCGATAAATGAGAACTATTGTATGTTTTAGCATCTTGTAGTTATGAAAACAGGTAAGATTATTGCTGACTTACGTAAGTCCAAAAACATGTCACAAGGTGAACTGGCAAGCCAGACCGGCATATCTCAGGTTATGGTGGGTAAATATGAGCGTGGCGATGCCATACCATCAATCGAAGTGGCCAAAAGAATTGCTGATGCTCTTGAGGTTTCTCTCGATTATCTGGTTGGAGAGGGAGTAAACAGCAAATTTGATAAAAACACGCTTAAGCGTATCGAAGAAATTGAACTTCTGGAAGAAGATAAAAAACGAACATTGTTTGACGTGATTGACACGTTTATACGGGAGTCTAAAGGCAGAAAAGCCTTTGCGCTGTGAAATATATGCTACCACTCCAAAAACTCAAGGTTTTCATTTTATGTCTTCTGGGCAGTCATACATCAGCAGGCATGTTCATGCATCTTACCATTACGGTAATGGAAGTTGCAAACTGCCGGTTAAGATTCGGCGAAGTTAAAAACTTCGCCGAGCAAGGGGTCTAATCTTAGGCAGCAACTAATTTAATGCTGCTCTAGTGCTGGATAGTTGTATTTTTCCCAAAATACAGCTTTCTCTGATTTAGATGTTCTCTTTCGTTCTGCATCTTCACCAATTGAATTAAATGGAAATTCATTCGGATAATTAATGTATATTATATGATTTTCTGTATCAAAAGCAAACTTTTTGTATGCAGGAGAAAAGAAATAATCGAACTGCAAATAATCTCTACCTAACAGATAATCAAACTTTTTTGCGTCAACATCTAATATAACAGCAACATCCTTTCCTTGTAAATTTTTCTTCCCTAAAATATATTTCCCATCAGGGCTAACTAATAATATTTCAATATATTCAGCTAGCAATTCACTATTTGGTATATCAAACTTATCTGTCCGGTAAATATTCCAATCATAAGCATCCGTCCCTGGGAAATAATAGAACTTCTTGCCATAAAATAATTGCTCATTGACAATTTGAGGTTTAATACATTCTTTACAAGTAAATTCTTTTGATGCAATCTGCCCATTTTGAAAATTAAATACAGTTATAATACTATCTGATTTTGTAGAACGAAGATAGGTACTAACATATTCATTTAATACTATACAATCTCTTGTATGGCAAATATTAAAATATACTTCTTTATCATAATAATGCATTGAAAATGACTTTATCTTCTTTTCGTTCCCATTTAATTCAATCCAAAAATCTTGATAATCCTGAAGATACTCCCCTCTGTCTAAATCATCAATAGTTTTGTTTTCGTATTTAGAAGGCACTTGGTAAAATCCATGGTATACCGTAACATTATCCAACTGAACAAAATCAAGGACATTTCGTCCTTTCCTTTGTATAGTTATTGAGTCGACCACTCTTCCAATCTTTTCATCATAAAAAAGTTTTACAACTGCCTCTGAAGAAAGGTCTCCATATTTATTCTTATTTCTTAAATTTAATTGATACACTATTTGGTTCTTATTTGAACCAGCTAGTCGATAAATCCTATCATCTTGTATCTCCTTAAGTTCTGCCGACTTTGAAACAACGTTTTCATTAGCAAGCTTATACTTAGCTTGTGGGAACAGGCAATGTATAAAGGCTACCGCTACTATTAGTAAAACTATTAATCGTTTCATATCTGAAATTTACTTTTGTTTATACTTATAGAATTTCACAATCCTATCATCTTTTTCACCTATAAAGGGTCTAGCATCCATTACACCATATGCAGGACCACTTGAAAACTTAACACCCCTTCCACAGTCCATAATCCTTAATACATAATCAAAATCCCTTCTTGCAAAGGAGCCTCCCCATCGGTCGCCTAACTCAACCTTCGTATCAGTTAAATTAGTTCCTGCTCTTTCTCTTTGGGTATTATCAACAACTTCATATAAGCCTCCTGGCACAACCATAAAAACATGTCCTGGTTCATAAGTTCCTATTACAATGTCTTTGTTATCTACCATATCTTGAATTCTTTTCCAAAATTGCACATAGGTTTCCGATGATGATTTCTTAACCTCTTCAAAGTACTCATTCAAATTTCCGGCTTTCAGGTCATCTATTATACCTTGAGCGCTACCACTACCAGCTTCAACTTTACCATATAACTGTTCGCCTTTATCTCTAATCGTAATCGAGCTTCCCGTTTTAGGAAACAATACATCATCTCCAGTTAAATTATATAGAGCCGCTCTCACACAAAGGTTGCAAGCTGCCTCATTAATTTCCCAATCTTCAATAATATTATCTACTGCTGTTTCTGTAGCCTTTAAGTACTTTTGACTAAATTCATCTATACCAAGTTTACTGTTATCGACATACACCTTAAGACTTCCCGCTTTTACCCATCCTAGAAATTCGTGCTTATCATCGTCCTTCTTAGTAATACCTTTATAGTCACCACAATCATGGGTTACATAAAGTATTTCTGATGTTTTTACCTTCTTCTCAGTTTCATCTGAATATGGCAAGGTAAATGGAGACATATCTTCTCTGAGCTTATACTGTTGTTCATCTTCAATAGGTATAATCTGCATTAGGTTATTCGTTGCAGTGCAATATTCTTCGTCCCCATCTTTATATCGAACCAAAGCTCTTGCATTATTTCCAGTTGTTAAATGTGACACAAGTTCTACCATTTTACCCTTTTCAAGAAATTCTGCCGGTTTTACTAGCTTATATGGACTTTCTTTTTCCCTAATATTTGCATCATCCTTAAAGACAATGTAATCCTTAAGACTCGCCAGAGTAGATTCACCTGATAAGTATTTACGAAATATTTCATAATGTTCTTTCCTTAAGAAAAACTTCAAGGCTATTTTAGGATTCGCATAACTCCCTTCATTCAGAACTGCATCAACATCTAAATATTCAAAGTCCATCCGATAGGTAAATCCATCAGGAACATTACCAATTACGCCAGGAGTCCTGTAATCAATATGGTCATGTGAATCTGAAGACAGTTTATTTAAGTCTTCTTTTGAAAAAACATGCAAAGCAGCTCCTAGTGGAATCTCATCCTTTAACAAATTTACTGTTTGTTGTAGATAAACGATGTTTTTTGCAACATTTCTTGTTTTATAATCATGGAACTGAATATAGTTTTGCTTATTTAAGTTCGCTTTCTTAATCCTGTCAATTAGTTCTTGTAATCCCGGTGTGTTTATCATCGCCCCCTCTTCCTCATCCTGCGCCCAGCTAAACAAGACCCTTTCCGGGTTATGAATTAAGTCCCATTGAGGTTATCATCTGCACGGTAAAAACCGGTAGCCACCATCTCCACTACATGGCCTTTTAAGCCTTATTTCAAAGAACGTTACATCTTATTTGCTGCAAGATAGAAAAATTCCGGTACTTGCTTTTTCTTTAATTGAAGTTTTTCATTTGAAGGGTTTTCAATTGAAAAAAAGTTCAAGGATGAAGTGGTGTCCGGATTTGAGCGGAACCAGTCATTTACAACTCGTAGGCAACTTCTTAAGCCTGGCGTTGGCAGGTCAAGGCTTTTGGAAAAAATACTACCCTGAGGAACGATGGGTGGAGATTTTTTTCAAAACCCGAAGGGCTTGGCCTTGCGTGGGCATGGCCGGTGGGCTTTAACTTGGCCGAAGAGGTTTAAATGGCGGTTTTTTTATGGGATGGAGTGTTATTGTAAATATGGATTTTCCTTCTTTCCTTTCTTCTTTTTTCCTTTTCTTCTTCGATTACAACCTGCTGATAATATAGAACTGTGCGAAGGTAAAACAGCCTTGAGCCAGCGTTGGGATAGTGGCTGCAAAAAAGTGGAGTGAGGCACGAACGAAGCGGTTTGCAGACGCTGTGCGCGCGAGCCGACTGCGAGTATGACCGAGGCCTGACGGTGAGAGCTGACGAAGAATGAGGAAGCGAAGCCGGCAGTGGCGTTTACGCTGAGGCTTTGGCGTGGTTATTGATTTTTGGGTTGGCTTTTGTGGGGCGGGCAATAACCATGACAAAGGCGAACCGAGGGAGTTAGCAGGCGAGCCAAACACAGCAGCGGTTGGATGCGTGGCGGCTTGGGCCATAGCGTAGAGAGGCACGAACGGAGCTGTGGAACAAGTGGCCTAAGCAGACAAAGGAGCTGCAGTGAGGAAGAGGAAGGAAGGCAAAAAACATGACAAACTGGAGCGTAGCGTAACCCGGAGGGAACCGAAGGGCGGCTGGCGCTTGTTTTTACCTTATAGAACTTGCTTTTTAAAAACAAGTGCCGGACGGTTTGGCGTGGTTTTTTGCTGACTGACGATGACGAACACCGCTTTACCGGGTCTGTGCGGGGGGTTTTAAAAGTTACTTATCACTGTAATGCCCCCAAAGACTTAGAACATGGATCGTTACGATGTCTTCATTAATAGAGTAAACAACTCGGTGCTTATGATTTATTCTGCGTGAAAACTTACCGGACAGTCCGTATTTCATTAGCTCTAAACGCCCGGTTCCTTCAGTAGGGTTTTCTTTAAGTTCATTAAGAAGTTTAGCAATCTTCTTTAGCACAGCTTTATCACCGGCTTTCTTGTGTTTTTCAATGTCAGCTTGGGCTACTTTGGTAAATTCCAGAGCATAACTCATAACCCAAGTAAATCATTGATTTCTTCAGAACTTGTAACTCTTTTTACCTCACCACTTTTCGCTTGCTCTGCACTGAGTTTTATTTTCTTAACCATCTCAGCATTAAAATAAACATCGTCTTCATTTATG
>NZ_KI912105.1:1205620-1209959 GCF_000517065.1 Alkaliflexus imshenetskii DSM 15055
TGGAGCGTAGCGTAACCCGGAGGGAACCGAAGGGCGGACGGCGCTTGTTTTACCTTATAGAGCTTGCTTTTTAAAAACAAGTGCCGGACGGTTTGGCGTGCTTTTTTGCTGACTGACGAGTGACGAACACCGCTTTACCGGGTCTGTGCGGGGTTTTTTAAAAGTTACTTATCACCGTAATGACCCCAAAGGCTTAGAACATGAACAGTTACGATGTCTTCATTTATAGAGTAAACAAGTCGGTGCTTATGATTTATTCTGCGTGAAAACTTCCCGGACAAGCCATATTTCATTAGCTCTATACGCCCGGTTCCTTCAGTAGGGTTTTCTTTAAGTTCATTAAGAAGTTTAGCTATCTTTTTAAGCACAACTTTATCACCGGCTTTCTTGTGTTTTTCAATGTCAGCTTGGGCTACTTTGGTAAATTCCAGAACATAACTCATAGCCCAAGTAAATCATTAATTTCTTCAGAACTTGTCACTCTTTTTACCTCACCATTTTTCGCTTGCTCTGCACTGAGTTTTATTTTCTTAACCATCTCAGCACTAAAGTAAACATCATCTTCATTTATAGGCGTTAAGGCGTAAGATTTATTAGCCCCTCGCTGAACAATGATTTGTTCTCCTTTATCGGCCCTTTCAAAGTAAAGCCTTTGATTTTGCCTAAATTCTCTACTACTGATTACTAACATGACATTTCGATTTAGCGTGTACCAACATGGTACAAAGTTACTAAATTCTACGCTCATTTCCTTCATTTTGTTTTATTTAAGTGGGTGATATTTCTCCAGTTCTTTCTGTAAATCTTCCAGAGTATCCATCCTATAGCGTTCGGTGCTGCTTACGTATTTATGGCCGGCCATGTATTGCACTTCTCTCAGGTTGTAATGTTTGAGCCAATTGGTGATGGTGCTTGCACGGATTTGGGCCATGTTTGTGAGTCTGGGTTCATAGCGTTTTATCATAGCTTTGATTCTGGACATGCCGCGGATTAGGCGCTTTTTGTGGAACAGGTAATTCCCTTCTATTTTATCGTTTAAAGACTTTCTATCAGTTAAAAGATATTCGTGCAGGGGCAGTATTTGAAAGGGTTTTAGGTTTAATATCCGCTTGTTGGCTCGTTTGGTGGATGGAACGTACATCTTGCCTTTATCAAGCTGCAGGTGGCGTATTTCAAGTTTTGCCAGCTCTTGTTCCTGCAAGCCCTGATAAATGCGCAGGCCTAAAACAAGGTGGTATATTCTTAATGTTTTTTTATGTGTCCACTGGCTCTGGATTTCCGGGAAGTTCTGGTAGATGTGGTCGAGCTGTTTTTGGGTAAATAAATCGTGGGGTATTCTTCGTTGAACGCCTTTTACCCGTATGGGTTCCGCTACATTGGGGAAGGCTTTAAAATCTAAGTAATAACTGATTTTCTTTAGCTCCATGTTGATGGTTTTGGGACCTGTCCCCTGGCCTTTACGGTAGCGGATGTACCCCATCAGGGTTTCATGGTCGACTGGCTCAACAATTGGCTCAATTGGTTCTTTTCTTTCAATTGATTCAATTGAAGAAAAAGAACTTAAGTCCTTATTAGCAGATGTATTCAAATAAGGTTTGAACTTCTTTTCTATGAAACGAGTGTAATCAAGAATGGTGTTCTTACCAAAGCCTTTGTTTGCAAGGTACTTTTCAAAGCATTCTGCTTCGCTTTCTGTTTCGCTTTGCTCTTTGGATTTCACTTCGTTCAGCATTCCTCCTCCTTTGCTAAGTGGGTGTATTTCTGTGTGGTTTCTATCGATTTATGGCCCAGGAACAGGGCTATGTTTTCTAAGCGCATGCCATCTTGCAGAAGATGTGTGGCAATGGAGTGCCGCAAAATATGCAGGCCAAAGGATTTTTGTTTCAGCATTTCGTTGTTGGTTTTATTTTTCAGGAGCTGCAAGCGGTGGTACATGCCCTGTATGCTCCATCTTATGCCACCCCGGCCAAGTAATAAGGCCTGAACCGATTCATCGGGGGCTTTGGATTGCTTGGCGTTTAACAATTGGGTTCTCTGGTTAATGATGTATTCTTGCAGGTCGGCCTTTACTTGTTTGCTCATGGGTACGTAGCGTTCCCGGTAGCCTTTACCTTCTCGTACATACAAAAGGTTCTTTTCAAAAAGCAGGTCGCTCAGGTTAAGGGCGGCTCCTTCGCCGGCTCTAAGACCGCAACCATAGAAGACATCAAGCATGGCGGCATCTCTTTGGTTGTACAGGTTGTTTTCGTCTTTGGCTGCATGGTAAAGGGTCTGTATTTCTGTTTTAGATAGGTAGGTGGCGGTTTCGGTGGTTTTGAGTAATTGCGGCTTAATTAGGATGTTTGCCTTTTCGGTCAACTGTAAATATTTGCTTAGAAGCCGCAGCATTGTGATGTGTTTGTTGATATAAGCAGGGCTTAAACCGCCTGTTTTGTTGCAGTTGGGGCGATGTTGCAGGTATTCTAAATACTGGTTAACCTGATTGTTTTTAAAGTCTCTTAAGCTGTGGGTGCCTTGAGATTCTAAAAAGGCAAAGAACTCTTGTGCGTTCCAGTTTATTTGCTTTATACTCCGGGGTTTATAGCCCAGTGTTTCCAACCATTCTTTGAAGCTTTCTGACAGATGCCGGAACTGATTGCTTTTAATTTCTCTATTAACACTTTTTTGGAACATGGAACGCTAAGGGGTTTTTACAGACCTCGTGGGCTTTGTAGTGTTCCATCTGGCGTTCCAAAGGGTTGGAACGCCAGGTTGTCTATTTGATTGTACAAATAGTCTTGTATCTCATTTCTAAGTTTTTGGATGTTATCCCAGTAACTTACCCTGTATTTAAAGCCTTTATTGGCATAACCTCCGGTTTGTTGCAGGTATTCCAGTGAAATGAGTTCATAGAGGTAACGGTGCAGCTGTGTTTTGCTTATGTGCAGGGCCTGACGCACTTCTCGTTGGGTAAACTCGTACTGCTGTGCATTGGGCTTTTCTTCCAGGTAGGTTTTTAAGGCTTCAAAGAACTGCCTGAGACTGCCGTCCAGCTCGTCCACTTTCAAAAAGATACTGTCGAACATGATTTCATTGGCGATTTTCAGGTCTTCGGTGTCGGTTATTATCCGGCCTTGTGCGTCCTTTTTTCTGCGGTACTGGTTGATGATGGTGACTTGCTTGACAAAGGCTAAATAAAGCTCGTTTAGGCGTCTTATTTTATGGGCTTTTTCGGGTAAATGGATTTGGTAGGCAAAAGGGTTAATGACTTTGCAGGGTTTGAGCATTCTTACCAGGTTCTGCAAAAGGGTACTTGCCTCTCGTTCTTTCTCTGCATCTATCAGCCCGGCAGCTTTCTGCTTTTGGTAGTTCATTATCCGGGCGGTTTGTTCACTGCTTTCATCCACCGCTATGATGAAAAGGCGACTCATGTTGTCCTCGTAGATTTGTCCGTGAGTGGTGGCGCAGATGCTGGCCATAGGGCCACGTACGATTCGTTGGGCGCTGCGGATATTGCCGTTTTCATCCTTTTGGCTGGTGGAGCTGCTTAGTTGGTTGTTGCTTATGAGTTCACGCCAGGCAAAGAGGGCTTCTTCTTTTAGGCCGTCGATGTCTTCCAGGCAAATCAGTTTGCCTTTGAAAAAGTATTCATCGTAGTTGTAAAAGCTGTTTTCGGTGACCCGGGTAAATTTCACTACTCTTTCGCCTGGCATCAGTTCTGCTATTTTGGAGAGTAGGTGGGTTTTACCGCTGCCACTGCTGCCTTGTATCAGGGCATGCAGGGTATCGGGCATTTTATGGCTGGTAGCTATCACAAACAGGAAAAGACGGTTGTTATCCTCACCGGTGATGCCGCTTTGGCCGATGAGCTGGTTTAGCTTTTGGATTAGGTCTGGCTGTTGCAAAAAGGCTTTGCATCTCGCCTGTTCCGCAAGGCTTGGCATTTTCTCCATTATTAACTGGTCATTGGTGACTGTCAACTGGCTTTCCCGGTATTCTTCCAGCAGGTCGGTTAGTTGCGATAGGTCGTTTTCTACTAAATCGCTGCGTAAATCCAGCTTTTCGGCGGCTTCCCGGGCTTCTTTTCTAACTTGCTTTTCTTCGTACAAATCCAGTCTTGTGCGGTATTTGATGGCGGTTTCCAGGTGCTGAACGTCCAGGCTGATTGTCATGCGGTCAAAGGTCTTGGGTAGGCTGCCTTTTACAATGTAGCGGGCGGTTTGGGTTTGGTAGATGATTTTGTTGGGGGTTGTGGTATTTAGCTGTTTAGACAGGGCAGACCCTGTCTGTACGCTTCCTTTTTCTTCAATTGAAAAATCTTCAGTTGAAGAAAAAGATGGTGGTAAAGGTTGTTGGTTGG
>NZ_KI912105.1:1210059-1210776 GCF_000517065.1 Alkaliflexus imshenetskii DSM 15055
TGCCTTGTATCAGGGCATGCAGGGTATCGGGCATTTTATGGCTGGTAGCTATCACAAACAGGAAAAGACGGTTGTTATCCTCACCGGTGATGCCGCTTTGGCCGATGAGCTGGTTTAGCTTTTGGATTAGGTCTGGCTGTTGCAAAAAGGCTTTGCATCTCGCCAGCTGCGCAAGGGTTAGGGTTTTATCGCTGTCTGCATCTTTGGTGCTTTGCTGTAGCTGGCTTTCCCGGTATTCTTCCAGCAGGTCGGTTAGTTGCGATAGGTCGTTTTCTACTAAATCGCTGCGTAAATCCAGCTTTTCGGCGGCTTCCCGGACTTCTTTTCTGACTTGCTTTTCTTCGTACAAATCCAATCTTGTGCGGTATTTAATGGCGGTTTCCAGATGCTGAACGTCCAGACTGATGGTCATGCGGTCGAAGGTCTTGGGTAGGCTGCCTTTTACTATGTAGCGGGCGGATTGGGTTTCGTAAATTATCTTGTTGGGGGTGGTGATATTTAACTGTTGAGACAGGGCACTGCGTCCGACTTTCGGCGGATGCCCTGTCTGTACGCTTCCTTTTTCTTCAATTGAAAAATCTTCAGTTGAAGAAAAAGATTTATTGATTGGTTTACCCTGTGTAATTTGCGTAGCAAGTATTTCACAGGGCTGTCGTTCATCTATTAGTTGCAGGATGGCTTCCTTTCCGTAGTTTATGTAAAGGCTGTTGATGTCTT
>NZ_KI912105.1:1210876-1215115 GCF_000517065.1 Alkaliflexus imshenetskii DSM 15055
GGCCATGTATTGCACTTCTCTGAGGTTGTAATGTTTGAGCCAATTGGTAATGGTGCTTGCACGGATTTGTGCCATGTTTGTGAGTCTGGGTTCATAGCGCTTTATCATGGCTTTTATTCTAGACATGCCGCGGATTAGGCGCTTTTTGTGGAACAGGTAATTTCCTTCTATTTTATCGTTTAAGGACTTTCTATCAGTTAAAAGATATTCGTGCAGGGGCAGTATTTGAAAGGGTTTTAGGTCTAATATCCGTTTATTGGCTCGTTTGGTGGATGGAACGTATATCTTGCCTTTATCAAGTTGTAAATGGTTAATTTCAAGTTTTGCCAGTTCTTGCTCTTGTAAGCCTTGATAAATTCTAAGCCCTAATATTAAATGATAGGTTTTTAAAGTATTCGCATGTGTCCAGTGGTTTTTGCTTTCCGGGAACTTTTGGTAAATCGTATCAAGTTGCTTTTCTGTAAATAAATCATGTGGTATTCTTCGTTGAACGCCTTTTACCCGTATGGGTTCTGCTACATTGGGCAAGGCTTTAAAATCTAAGTAATAACTGATTTTCTTTAGCTCCATGTTGATGGTTTTGGGGCCTATCCCCTGGCCTTTGCGGTAGCGGATGTACCCCATCAGGGTTTCATGGTCGATTGGCTCAACAATTGGTTCTATTGGCTCTTTTTCTTCAATTGATTCAATTGAAAGAAAAGAACTTAAACCGTTATTGGCAGATGCATTCAAATAAGGTTTGAACTTCTTTTCAATGAAAAGACTGTAATTGTTGGCGGTATTAATGCCAAGACCTTTATTTATAAGCCATTGTTTAAACATCTTCCTCTTTTGCTAAATGTGTGTATTTCTGCGTTGTTTCTAAACTTTTATGGCCTAAAAACCTGCTGATATATTCCAGTTTCATGCCATCCTGCAAAAGATGTGTGGCAATGGAGTGCCGCAAAATATGCAGTCCAAAGGATTTTTGTTTCAATGCTTCGTTGGTGGCTCGGTTCTTCAGGTGCTGTAGGCGGTGGTACATGCCCTGTACGCTCCATCTCTCGCCTCGGCGGCCAAGTAACAGTGCGTCTGTTTTGTTGCCTTGCAACAATTCATTTCTTTGGTCGGTGATGTAGTTTTTCAGGTTTATTCTTACTTGTTTGTTCATCGGAACGTAGCGTTCACGGTAGTTCTTGCCTTTTCTTACATACACTAAACCCTTTTCAAAAAGTATATCATTGATATTTAACGCTTCGCCTTCGCTTGCACGTAGGCCACAGCCATAAAACAGGCTAAGCATGGCGGTGTCTCTTTGATGGTAAAGGTTGTTTTCGTCTTTGGCTGCTTGGTAAAGGGCCTGTATTTCTGTTTTGGTTAGGTAGGTGGCGGTTTCGGTGGTTTTGAGTAGTTGTGGCTTAATTAGGATGTTTGCCTTTCCGGTAAACTGTAAATACTTGCTTAAAAGCCGCAGCATTGTGATGTGCTTGTTGATATAACCCGGGCTTAAACCGCCTGTTTTATTGCAGTTGGGGCGATGCTGCAAGTATTCTAAATACTGGTTGACCTGCTTGTTTTTAAAGTCTCTTAAGTAGCGGGTACCTTGGGATTCCAAAAAGGCAAAGAACTCTTGTGCGTTCCAGTTCATTTGCTTTATACTCCGGGCTTTGTAGCCCAATGTTTCAAGCCAGATGGTAAAGCTATCCACCAGGTGCAGAAACTGCTTGCTTTTAATTTCCCTATTAACACTTTTATGGGTCACGGGTCGCCAAGGCTTTAAGTATTGTTAATGAGTTATTTATGTGACCCAAAACGCATGAACCGCCAGAGGGTCGCCAGACTATTGCCGGGATTCATTTTTGAGCTTATCTATTTGATTTTTAAGATGCTGTTTTACATCTTCACGCAGCTTTGCAATATCGTCCCACCAAAGTATTTTGTATTTGTAGCCCCGGTTTTGGTAGCCACCCATTTGTTGGATGTATTCCAGTTCTATCAAATCACTAATATAGCGTTGCAACTGGCTTTTACTGATGTTCAGGGCGTGGCGGATTTCACGCTGCATAAACTCGTATTGTTCGGGGTTAGATTTTGTTTTGATGTGGTGCTTTAGTTCTTCGTAAAACTGGCGCAGGGAGCCATCGAGTTCATCCACTTTCAAAAAGATACTGTCGAACATGATTTCATTGGCGGTTTTCAGATCTTCGGTATCGGTTACTATCCGTCCTTGTGCGTCCTTTTTTCTGCGGTACTGGTTGATGATGGTGACTTGCTTTACAAAGGCTAAATAGAGCTCGTTTAGGCGTCTTATTTTATGGGCTTTTTCGGGCAAATGGATTTGGTAGGCAAAAGGATTAATGACTTTGCAGGGTTTGAGCATTCTTACCAAGTTCTGTAAAAGAGCGCTTGCCTCTCGCTCTTTCTCTGCATCTATGAGCCCGGCAGCTTTCTGCTTTTGATAGTTCATTATCCGGGCGGTTTGCTCACTGCTTTCATCCACCGCTATGATAAAAAGGCGGCTCATGTTGTCCTCGTAGATTTGGCCATGGGTGGTGGCGCAGATGCTGGCCATGGGGCCACGTACGATTCTTTGGGCGCTGCGGATATTGCCGTTTTCGTCCTTTTGGCTGGTGGAGCTGCTTAGTTGGTTGTTGCTGATGAGTTCGCGCCAGGCAAAGAGGGCTTCTTCTTTTAGGCCGTCGATGTCCTCTAAGCAAATGAGTTTGCCTCTAAAAAAGTATTCGTCGTAGTTATAAAAGCTGTTTTCGGTTACCCGGGTAAATTTTACCACTCTTTCGTCTGGCATCAGTTCTGCTATTTTGGAGAGCAGATGGGTTTTACCGCTGCCGCTGCTACCTTGTATCAGGGCGTGCAGGGTATCGGGCATTTTATGACTGGTAGCTATCACAAACAAAAAAAGGCGGTTGTTGTCCTCTCCGGTGATGCCGCTTTGACCGATGAACTGGTTTAGCTTCTGGATTAAGTCTGCTTGTTGCAAAAAGGCTTTGCATCTGGCCTGCTCCGCAAGGGTTAGGGTTATATCGCTGTCTGCATCTTTGGTGCTTTGCTGTAGCTGGTTTTCCCGGTATTCTTCCAGTAGGTCGGTTAGTTGCGACAGGTCGTTTTCTATAAGGTCGCTTCTGAGTTCTAGTTTCTCGGCGGCTTCACGGGCTTCTTTTCTGACTTGCTTTTCTTCGTACAAATCCAATCTTGTGCGGTATTTAATGGCGGTTTCCAAATGCTGAACGTCCAGGCTGATTGTCATGCGGTCAAAGGTCTTGGGAAGGCTGCCTTTTACAATGTAGCGGGCGGTTTGGGTAGTATAAGTGATTTTGTTGGGCTGCTCGGTATTTAAGGGTGATTGGGCACGTGCTGTCTGCAGAACTTTGGATGGGTGGCATATTTTTTCTTCAATTGAAAAATCTTCAATTGAAGAAAAAGATTTATTGATTGGTTTACCCTGTGTAATTTGCGTAGCAAGCATTTCACAGGGCTGTCGTTCTTCGATTAATTGCAGTATGGCTTCCTTTCCGTAGTTTAGCCAAAGGCTGTTGATGTCTTCATCCTGGGGTGTGGGTACTATTGAGACAACGCATGCGTTGTCTGCACTCTCGTAAAGCTCATGGGCGTAGCGGGCTGCGCCTTCTTGTCCGGGTTGGTCGCCATCGAAAAAGAAGATGATTTCGCTTAGGTTCTTTAGTGCTTTTATGGCGGCTTTATGTTCGGTGGTTAGACCGTTGGTGCCGTAGGCGGAAAGTATTGTTATCGAGACAAGGCACGCCTTGTCTGTACGCTGAATTTGCAAAAGGGTGGCAGCATCGATGATGGCTTCGGTGATGATTAATGTTTGGGTGTCTTGTGGCGGATAGCCCGGGTAAAGGCCTTTGCGATTTTCGCTGTAGTAGTGCCGACCGTACTCTATGTTATGGCCGCTGCTTTCTGTTATTCTGCGGCCGTAGAGGCTTGTGATATTGCCCGCCTGGTCTTTCAACGGGAAGGTGATGCACTGTTTGAGTTTGTTCCAGTACTGGCCGCTGTTATAGCCGATTTCCATTTCGGGGTTTAGGCCGCGGCCTTTAAGGTAGTCCAGCGCTTTGGGGCTGCGGGGAAGGCTTGCTATTTGCCGGGCAAAAAGCCCTGCAAAATCTTCTGCCTTCCCCTTGGCAGCTCCTTTGGATGCAATCCCCATTACATCTTTAGCGTTGGTTTCTTCTCCGGATAGTTCTGTAGCTTTTTTCAAGGCTGCGTGCTTGCTACTCT
>NZ_KI912105.1:1215215-1216352 GCF_000517065.1 Alkaliflexus imshenetskii DSM 15055
AACTTTTTCTATCGGTGTGTTTCCTTTAAACTCCCCCTCCTCTTCATCCTGCGCCCACGAAAACAAAATCTTCTCCGGGTTATGAATCAAATCCCATTGAGGTTATCATCAGCACGGTAAAAACCGGTAGCCACCATCTCCACTACATGGCCTTTTAAGCCTTATTTCAAAGAACGTTACATCTAATGCTCTGCAAGATAGAAAATTTCCGGTACTTACTTTTTCTTCAATTGAAAATATTCAGTTGAAGGGTTTTTCAATTGAAAAAAAAGTTCAAGGATGCAGTGATGTCCGGATTTGAGCGGAACCAGTCATTTACAACCCGTAGGCAACTTCTTAAGCCTAGCGGTGGCAGGTCAAGGCTTTTGGAAAAAATACTACCCTGAGGAACGACGGGTGGAGATTTTTTCCAAAACCCGAAGGGCTTGGCCTTGCGCGGGGTTGGCCGGGGGGCTTTAACTTGGCCGAAGCGGTTTAAATGGCGGTTTTTTATGGGATGGGGTGTTATTGTAAATATGGATTTTCTCTCTTTTTTCTTCCCTTCTCTGATTACAACCTGCTGATAATATGGAACTGTGCGAAGGTAAAACAGCCTTGAGCTAGCGTTGGGATAGCGGCTGCAAAAAAGTGGAGAGAGGAACGAACGAAGCGGTTTGCAGACGCTGTGCGCGCGAGCCGACTGCGAGTACGACCGAGGCCTGACGGTGAGAGCTGACGAAGAATGAGGAAGCGAAGCCGGCAGTGGCGTTTACGCTGAGGCTTTGGCGGAGTTTTTGATTTGCGGGATGGTTTTTCGTGCGGTGGCTCAAAAACTGTGACAAAGGCGAACCGAGGGAGTTAGCAGGCGAGCCTTTTCGCAGCAGCGGTTGGATGCGTGGCGGCTTGGGCCATAGCGTAGAGAGGCACGAACGGAGCTGTGGACCAAGTGGCCTAAGCAGACAAAGGAGCTGCAGTGAGGAAGAGGAAGGAAAGCAAAAAACATGACAAACTGGAGCGTAGCGTAACCCGGAGGGAACCGAAGGGCGGACGGCGCTTGTTTTTACCTTATAGAGCTTGCTTTTTAAAAACAAGTGCCGGACGGTTTGGCGTGCTTTTTTGCTGACTGACGATGAGGAACACCGCTTTACCGGGTCTGTG
>NZ_KI912105.1:1216452-1221078 GCF_000517065.1 Alkaliflexus imshenetskii DSM 15055
ATGTCTTCGTCTTGGGGTGTGGGTACTATTGAGACAACGCATGCGTTGTCTGTACTTTCGTAAAGCTCATGGGCGTAGCGGGCTGCGCCTTCTTGTCCGGGTTGGTCGCCATCGAAAAAGAAGATGATTTCGCTTAGGTTCTTTAGTGCTTTTATGGCGGCTTTATGTTCGGTGGTTAGACCGTTGGTGCCGTAGGCGGAAAGTATTGTTATCGAGACAAGGCACGCCTTGTCTGTACGCTGAATTTGCAAAAGGGTGGCAGCATCGATGATGGCTTCGGTGATGATTAATGTTTGGGTGTCTTGTGGCGGATAGCCCGGGTAAAGGCCTTTGCGATTTTCGCTGTAGTAGTGCCGACCGTACTCTATGTTATGGCCGCTGCTTTCTGTTATTCTGCGGCCGTAGAGGCTTGTGATGTTGCCCGTTTGTTCTTTCAACGGGAAGGTGATGCACTGCTTGAGTTTGTTCCAGTACTGGCCGCTGTTATAGCCGATTTCCATTTCGGGGCTTAGGCCGCGGCCTTTAAGGTAGTCCAACGCTTTGGGGCTGCGGGGAAGGCTTGCTATTTGCCGGACAAAAAGCCCTGCAAAATCTTCGGCCTTCCCCATGGCAGCTCCTTTGGATGCAATCCCCATTACATCTTTAGCGTTGGTTTCCTCTCCGGATAGTTCTGCTGCTTTTTTTAAGGCTTCGTGCTTACAGCACTTTTCGTATTTCTCAATAAATTCTATCTGGTCACCGGTGGCTCCACATCCAAAGCAATGAAAGGTGCCGGTATCAGAGTATATTTTGCAGCTGGGTTTGTCGTCTTGGTGGAAGGGGCATTTGATGTGGTTGTTTTTGTCGGGTGTGATGCCGTAATGGGACAAAACCTTGGTTATGGGTAGGTGTTTTTTGATGTCGGGGATTTGCATGGTGAAAAAAGTTTGAAAATTCTTCATGTATCATTTACGCTTCAAAAATAGCATATCCGATTTTAAAACGCAAACCTTATTCGATTTTGATGCAGCAGAAAAGTATTGTAATTTTACACAAACACTGTAAAACACGCTTTTTATATAGCTTATACGATATGTCATTCGGGAAAACAATATCTGCAGAAAGAAAGAAAAAAGGTTTCTCCCAAGAGGAACTTGCCAAAATGGTAGGTACAATTAGTGTTACCATCGGTAGGTATGAACGTGATGAGATAAAGCCTTCAATCGACATTGCAACCAAAATTGCGGATGCTTTGGGCGTTTCTCTTGACTATCTTACCGGGAAAACAAACGTCGAACTAGATAATTCCATTATTAAACGAGTAGTGGAGATTCAGAGCCTTCCGGATGAAGATAAGAAGCACATATTATACGCTCTTGACGGATTATTGCAAAACGTAAGAACTAAATTGGCTTTTGGAAAGTAAATAATCAGTCTCGTTTTGGTAAAATCTTTTTCACTATTAACTCCAACAAAACAACAATAAAGCTACCCACCATTAAAACAAAAATAATATTGGCCAAAATGCTATTATGTTTTATTAATATTTCGTCTCCTCTTTTTGCCAGGGCAATATGATTATCTGACCTCGACTTATAATACCAAACACTTACCATATCGTTAATTTCGAAGCTATAAGCATTTTGATATTTTGTATGTATAAGTCTTTTTCTAAGTGTATTAACTTCTAACTCCATACACCTCGAATAAGTTGTAGCTCCCCCATGAAACCCTCCTCTACGCTGGCCGGAATCGCTTATCCTGACAACTTTACCATTGGCCTTCTTATACAGTGGCAAGATTCTTACACCAAGTAAAACATTAGCGTTAATAGTTAAAATCAGGATTATCTTTCCCAATAAAAAAGTATTATCCCAAAAGGTACTTTTAACATCAATTTTATTCAACAATGTCTTCATGCTCTAAAATTTCTATTATTGACTTAATGTCCTGAGAAATGCTATCAATCTCATTATGTGACAAATGAGACTTTACTTCATGGGAAGTTTTTATTAACTCCCATGCATTACCCAAAGAGATATAATCGAATGCGATATCTCCTATACTCTGCTTGTTTAATAACCCTTGTACGGTAGGAGTGCTCAGTGATAAATAGCGACTAACAATTTCATACTTATCAATAAATTCTTTCCCTTTCCCATCTCCAATCCTACTAATACTTTCCTTTACGGCCTCATTGGTTAGCAATATTTTTACTGTTGCATCAACTTTGTTGATATATACAAATGCTTTTATCAAAATTCCGCGTAATCCGGAAGCGACTTTACCCGTTGCTCCCAAAGGTGGAAATGACTCAACAATTGTAACAGCATTCCCTGCTAATCGCATTCCTTCTTCATTAGAAGCCTCATTACGTAACCAGGGCAAAACAAATGCAGGCATTGACACGATTCGGCTTTCCTGTTCAGATGGCAATTCATAAAAAGATAAATGCTCCTCAAAATAAATAACAACAGGTTCAAATGGATTTATCTCAACATTTACTTTATTAAAATATCCACAAGTGTTGTGGTCTGAAATAAATACTCCCCTGTTTCCATATCGCCATGTTGGAACTTTGCACCCTTTTCGCCACCAGTAATAGGGCGTTTCGTATATATAATTAAAATTTCCAATACTTCTAACCTGATTATCAACATATAACTGACCCCATGGCGTAGCTTCAAAACAATTCAAATTATCAGAAAACTGTTTTAAATATAGCTTTAATAGTTCATAGATAAACCTTGTGTAATTATCATTACTACTCCCAACGTTATTCATTACTCTATCAAAATAAGCTAATAATCCGGTTGTATGTAAATTATCGAAAAGATACTCAATTTGTTCATCTGGGGTTGTCCGGATTATATCAATAACAATATTCTCAACGGTTTCAGGAATATTGCTGTTGTTATTGATCAATGATAATAAACTTAATCGTTGGTCTTGTGTTAATGATTCATACAGGCATTGTGGAGATACTTTTAAAATATTTATAACTTTTTCTCTTGTATAAAACTGTTTATCAAACAAATCAGCAATTGATTGTACAAATTGCCGCTGCTGCAATCTATATTGATGTTCAGTAGGTGTTAAATATTCTAATAAATTCTGTGCGTTATCTTTATCTACTAAAATTACTAATCCGCCAAAATCTAATTGCAATGCCTCGCCCCGTAAAAAATCTAACAAAAAACCAAACAGTTTATCAGGCTCTTTCAGTTTCAAATCGTCAGGATACCCAATAAGGTTACTGTCATCTAATAGTTGAATATGAATATACTTGTATGTATTGCCATCATATAAACCATCGAAATTCCTAACAGTAACAGATTCTTTTGCCCACGAAAAGGAAACGTTTTTTTCAAATTTCACTTTTCTGTTTGAAACAAAACCACACCTTAACATTTCTATGGCATTAACAACTTTTTCTATCGGTGTGTTTCCTTTAAACTCCCCCTCCTCTTCATCCTGCGCCCACGAAAACAAAATCCTTTCCGGGTTATGAATCAAGTCCCATTGAGGTTATCATCAGCTCGGTAAAAACTGGCTGCATTTAACTCCACTACATGGCCTTTTCACCCCTATTTCAAAGAACATTACATCTTATTTTCTGCAAGATAGAAAATTTCCGGTACTTACTTTTTCTTCAATTGAAGTTTTTCATTTGAAGGGTTTTTCAATTGAAAAAAAAGTTCAAGCATGCAGTGATGTCCAGATTTGAGCGGAACCAGGCATTTACAACCCGTAGGCAACTTCTTAAGCCTGGCGGTGGCAGGTCAAGGCTTTTGGAAAAAATACTACCCTGAGGAACGACGGGTGGAGATTTTTTTCAAAACCCGAAGGGCTTGGCCTTGCGTGGGTATGGCCGGGGGGCTTTAACTTGGCCGAAGTGGTTTAAATGGCGGTTTTTTATTGAGTGGAGTGTTATTGTAAATATGGATTTTCTCTTTTTTTCTTTTCCTTTTTTCTTCCCTTCTCTGGTTACAACCTGCTGATAATATGGAACTGTGCGAAGTAAAACAGCCTTGAGCCAGCGTTGGGTTAGTGGCTGCAAATAGTGGAGTGAGGCACGAACGAAGCGGTTTGCAGACGCTGTGCGCGCGAGCCGACTGCGAGTACGACCGAGGCCTGACGGTGAGAGCTGACGAAGAATGAGGAAGCGAAGCCGGCAGTGGCGTTTACGCTGAGGCTTTGGCGTGGTTATTGATTTTTGGGTTGGCTTTTGTGGGGCGGGCAATAACCATGACAAAGGCGAACCGAGGGAGTTAGCAGGCGAGCCTTTTCGCAGCAGTGGTTGGATGCGTGGCGGCTTGGGCCATAGCGTAGAGAGGCACGAACGGAGCTGTGGAACAAGTGGCCTAAGCAGACAAAGGAGCTGCAGTGAGGAAGAGGAAGGAAGGCAAAAACATGACAAACTGGAGCGTAGCGTAACCCGGAGGGAACTGAAGGGCGGACGGCGCTTGTTTTTACCTTATAGAGCTTGCTTTTTAAAAACAAGTGCCGGACGGTTTGGCGTGCTTTTTTGCTGACTGACGAGGAGGAACACCGCTTTACCGGGTCTGTGCGTGGGGATTTATACCTTCAAGTGATAATAAGTTCCTTTTCGTTCCCCGGTTTTTAATATCAGGCCTTCTTTTACTA
>NZ_KI912105.1:1221178-1224304 GCF_000517065.1 Alkaliflexus imshenetskii DSM 15055
TCCATCGTAACAAAACTCTCATACAAAGAAAAAGCCCCCTCCTCCTCATCCTGCGCCCACGAAAACAAAATCTTCTCCGGGTTATGAATCAAGTCCCATTGAGGTTATCATCAGCTCGGTAAAAACTGGCTGCATTTAACTCCACTACATGGCCTTTTCACCCCTATTTCAAAGAACATTACATCTTATTTTCTGCAAGATAGAAAATTTCCGGTACTTACTTTTTCTTCAATTGAAAATATTCAGTTGAAGGGTTTTTCAATTGAAAAAAAAGTTCAAGGATGCAGTGATGTCCGGATTTGAGCGGAACCAGTCATTTACAACCCGTAGGCAACTTCTTAAGCCTAGCGGTGGCAGGTCAAGGCTTTTGGAAAAATACTACCCTGAGGAACGACGGGTGGAGATTTTTTCCAAAACCCGAAGGGCTTGGCCTTGCGCGGGGTTGGCCGGGGGGCTTTAACTTGGCCGAAGCGGTTTAAATGGCGGTTTTTTATGGGATGGGGTGTTATTGTAAATGTAGATTTTCTCTCTTTTTTTCTTCTTTTTTTCTTCCCTTCTCTGATTACAACCTGCTGATAATATGGAACTGTGCGAAGGTAAAACAGCCTTGAGCAAGCGTTGGGATAGTGGCTGCAAAAAAGTGGAGTGAGGCACGGCCTGTCCCGCAGGGCGGGAAACGAAGCGGTTTGCAGACGCTGTGTGCGCGAGCCGACTGCGAGTATGACCGAGGCCTGACGGTGAGAGCTGACGAAGAATGAGGAAGCGAAGCCGGCAGTGGCGTTTACGCTGAGACTTTGGCGGAGTTTTTGACTTCCGGGATGGGTTTTCGTGCGGTGGCTCAAAAACTGTGACAAAGCCGAACCGAGGGAGTTAGCAGGCGAGCCTTTTCGCAGCAGCGGTTGGATGCGTGGCGGCTTGGGCCATGGCGTAGAGAGGCACGAACGGAGCTGTGGAACAAGTGGCCTAAGCAGACAAAGGAGCTGCAGTGAGGAAGAGGAAGGAAAGCAAAAAACATGACAAACTGGAGCGTAGCGTAACCCGGAGGGAACCGAAGGGCGGACGGCGCTTGTTTTTACCTTATAGAGCTTGCTTTTTAAAAACAAGTGCCGGACGGTTTGGCGTGCTTTTTTGCTGACTGACGATGAGGAACACCGCTTTACCGGGTCTGTGCGTGGGGATTTATTCCTTCAAGTGATAATAAGTTCCTTTTCGTTCCCCGGTTTTTAATATCAGGCCTTCTTTTACTAAAAATGAAAGGTCTTTTTTTAATGTATTTCTGGATTGATTTGGCATTGCTTGTTCTATATCACTTACCTGTATTGCCTTGCGTTCTTTTATAAATTCCATTACCTGCTGTTGCCTGTCGTTTAATACAAGTTTCAGTTTACTGTAGGTTTCGTATTTCGCGTCAAGCCTTTGAGTTAATATTATCAGGCTTTCAAGGAAAAATAAAATCCATAAATCTATGCGTTCGTTCTCTTTGTATCGGTTCTTCTGCCCTTCCATCAACGCTTTGTAATATTCGTCCTTTCGTGTCTCAATAACGTTTTCAAACGATACGTACTGTATAAACTTATAATCCTGCTGCATTAAAAGCATTGAAGTTAATAGTCTTGATAAACGTCCATTACCATCCTGATAGGGATGGATTGATAAAAACTCATAAACAAAAGTTGCCGTCATCAGCAAAGGATGCATATCTTTCTTTTCCAGTCGCTGGTTTGCCCATTCAATCAAATCTTGCATTTCATTGGGCGTTAAATGTGGCTCTGTTGTCCTAAAAATAGTCCGCTGCGTACCATCGGGATAATTCGCAACAACCTGATTCGACAGGTTCTTGTATCTTCCTTTGTGAGTCTGGTCTTTATCACTATGTTTTAGTAATATTCCATGCAGTTGATGAATATATCTTTCCGATATTTCGATGTCGGTATAATTCTCTAAAATTATTTCCAATGCCTCATAATAGCCTACAACTTCCTGTTCGTCGCGTGATTGCAGCTTTGTTATTTTTACTGATTTTAAGAGCTTTTCTACTTCTTCATCAGTTAGGGTTGCCCCTTCAATTCGAGTGGATGAACCAATACTTTCAATGGTAGCTATCTTTCTTAGCTCCTTTAAATAGCGGCTTTCACTATTTTCAATAGCTTTCCAATTTCCCTTGAAAGAGTCTATTATGCTTAACTTTTGGGTAATCTGCTGATAAACAGCCCCGCCAAATTCAAGTTTATTGTTGATTTTTTTAGATATATCCATAACGTATCCATATTTATCCAAAAGTAAAAATTATTCTTTTATTTGCCTTATTTTAATGGATGATATTTCTCCAGTTCTTTCTGTAAATCCTCCAAGGCATCCATTCTATAACGTTCGGTGCTGCTTACGTATTTGTGGCCGGCCATGTATTGCACTTCTCTGAGGTTGTAATGTTTGAGCCAATTGGTAATGGTGCTTGCACGGATTTGTGCCATGTTTGTGAGTCTGGGTTCATAGCGCTTTATCATGGCTTTGATTCTGGACATGCCGCGGATTAGGCGCTTTTTATGGAACAGGTAGTTTCCTTCTATTTTATCGTTTAAGGACTTTCTATCAGTTAAAAGATATTCGTGCAGGGGCAGTATTTGAAAGGGTTTTAGGTCTAATATCCGCTTATTGGCTCGTTTGGTTGATGGAACGTATATCTTGCCTTTATCGAGCTGTAAATGGTTAATTTCAAGTTTTGCCAGTTCTTGCTCTTGTAAGCCTTGATAAATTCTAAGCCCTAATATTAAATGATAGGTTTTTAAAGTATTCGCATGTGTCCAGTGGTTTTTGCTTTCCGGGAACTTTTGGTAAATCGTATCAAGTTGCTTTTCTGTAAATAAATCATGTGGCATTCTTCGTTGAACGCCTTTTACCCGTATGGGTTCTGCTACATTGGGCAAGGCTTTAAAATCTAAGTAATAACTGATTTTCTTTAGCTCCATGTTGATGGTTTTGGGGCCTATCCCCTGGCCTTTGCGGTAGCGGATGTACCCCATCAGGGTTTCATGGTCGATTGGCTCAACAATTGGTTCTATTGGCTCTTTTTCTTCAATTGATTCAATTGAAAGAAAAGAACTTAAACCGTTATTGGCAGATGCATTC
>NZ_KI912105.1:1224404-1914853 GCF_000517065.1 Alkaliflexus imshenetskii DSM 15055
GTTGCGATAGGTCGTTTTCTACTAAATCGCTGCGTAAATCCAGCTTTTCGGCGGCTTCCCGGACTTCTTTTCTGACTTGCTTTTCTTCGTACAAATCCAATCTTGTGCGGTATTTAATGGCGGTTTCCAGATGCTGAACGTCCAGACTGATGGTCATGCGGTCGAAGGTCTTGGGTAGGCTGCCTTTTACTATGTAGCGGGCGGATTGGGTTTCGTAAATTATCTTGTTGAGGGTGGTGATATTTAACTGTTGAGACAGGGCACTGCGTCCGACTTTCGGCGGATGCCCTGTCTGGACGCTTCCTTTTTCTTCAATTGAAAAATCTTCAGTTGAAGAAAAAGATGGTGGTAAAGGTTGTTGGTTGGTGCTGCCGGCCGGCTGTCGTTCTTCGATTAATTGCAGGATGGCTTCCTTTCCATAGTTTATCCAAAGACTGTTGACGTCCTCGCCTTGGGGAGTGGCAACAATGCTGATTTTAACGCCCTGCCCTGCCAGTTCCTCGGCGTATTTAAGGGCTCCTTCTTTGCCGGCTTGGTCGCCATCAAAAAAGAAGATGATTTCTTTTTCTGTTGTTGTGTTTATTTCTAAAGGATTACTCCATGCTGTTATGGCCCTCTTGTGTTCTGTGCTTAGGCCATTGGTGCCGTAGGCGGCCAATATCGAAGCGTCTCTTAATTCTGCGATTTGGATAAGACTGGCAGCATCGATGATGGCTTCGGTAATGATTAATGTATGGGTGTCTTGTGGCGGATAGCTTGGATAAAGGCCTTTGCGGTTTTCGCTGTAGTAATGGCGGCCGTATTCTATGTTATAGCCGTTGCTTTCTGTTATTCTGCGGCCGTAGAGGCTTGTGATATTGCCCGCCTGGTCTTTCAATGGGAAGGTGATGCACTGTTTGAGTTTGTTCCAGTACTGGCCGCTGTTATAGCCGATTTCCATTTCGGGGTTTAGGCCGCGGCCTTTAAGGTAGTCCAGCGCTTTGGGGCTGCGGGGAAGGCTTGCTATTTGCCGGGCAAAAAGCCCTGCAAAATCTTCTGCCTTCCCCTTGGCAGCTCCTTTGGATGCAATCCCCATTACATCTTTAGCGTTGGTTTCTTCTCCGGATAGTTCTGTAGCTTTTTTCAAGGCTGCGTGCTTGCTACTCTTTTCGTATTTCTCAATAAATTCTATCTGGTCACCGGTGGCACCACAACCAAAGCAATGGAAGGTGCCGGTTTCAGGGTATATTTTACAGCTTGGTTTGTCGTCTTGGTGGAAGGGGCAGCGGATGTGGTTGTTTTTGTCAATTTGGATGTTGTAATGGGACAAAACCTTGGTTATGGGTAGTCGTTGTTTGATGTCGGGGATTTGCATGGTGAAAAATTCTTTTAAAATTTAATTAACCTTTTTCGGTCAAATTTAATCCAATCATATCACACGGGCAAATCTTTTTTATATTTTATTTTCTCTTAAAAGGGTTGTATTTTTACAAAAAATGCACAAAACAAGGTTAATACAAACCGCTTTAGGTTCGATAACATGGAGACTTTCGGTAAAAAACTGGCAATACTGAGAAAAGAGAAAAAACTATCTCAAACTGATTTGGCTAAACAGCTTAACACTTCGGTTAGTGTAATTTCTCGCTACGAACGTGATGAGATGACGCCAAGCATTGATGCAGCAAAAAAACTGGCTACACTGCTTGATACAACGGTTGGTTATCTTTTAGGAGAAAATGAAAATGCCGACATGTTCAAAAACCCGGATATGTTACGCCGCTTCAAGGACATTCTTTCGTTCCCTGAAGATAAACAGGAACATATCCTGTTTGCTATCGATTCGATGATTAAAGCGACTAAATTAGAGAGACTGTAGTTAGTCAATTACATTTATCACTTTGATATCATACTTCTCAAACTCATCTTTCATTTCCATTAACTCTTCTGCCTTAATTCCAGTACAAGCATATTTCAATAATCTATCATCACTTATCTGAACCTCAAGCCTTTGATAAGGATGTCGAGTTTTTCTTAAGTTTACAATCTGGACATATTCAATATTAGAATAATATATTAAACGCCTAAAAGGATATGGCTTCAAGCGGTTCTTGACAACAATCTTCTCTTCATCTAGAAAAAAATCATTGCTTTCAATTAACGAAATTCCCCAAAAAACAACATTTCCAACATATCCAATAAAAACAAGTTCATTCTCCAACAGAATTCCTGTTATCGTAATGAAACAAAATATTACTAATGAATAGATTACAAACGACTTCAAGCGACTTTTAAATATCATCATTTCGAAATTTCAATATCTTGGTATACTTCAACCCCCTGAATAACAACATTAGCTGCACTAACAATATCAGGATTCAATTTTAAAAATATTACACCTTCAACTACATCAAATACAGCATTTGCTGTCTGAAGCTCTTGAGATTCTCCTATAAAATACGTAATTGAACAAAAAACCACATCATTATAATCGGTGGGTATATATTTTAATTTTCCCTTTAGCTGTGAATTATCAGACAACCTAATAAACATCTGAGCAGTATTACCCACAAAAGAAACTCCCCCACCAACTAAAGTAACCCAGAAAACAGTACCTGTACCACCTGTTAACACAGTAACACCCACAGTTGTAAGTCCAATCATAGCATTATTATAGTTTCTTATTAATGCTTGATTTTCCTTCTCTATTTGATAAAAAGCCTTTAATCTATCGTATTCTCTTTTCCGTTCTGCTAAAATTCTCTCCTCCTTCTGTTTCGTCAATAAAACATCTGTGTATTGGCTAACAACAGTTTTACTTACTTCTTCTAACTCTTGAGCTCTGACATAAAAGACTTTCTTCAACCTATCTGCATCCTTCCTATTAATCTCAATTGAGTTAAAGACAAATGAAATTAGATACGATGTATATGAACGGAATAAAAAGTCATAGTAATAATATTGTCTAAAAACATCAATCTCCTCTTGGTCAGTAAAATATTTTGAATTTACAGCAATACTGCTAAAATAATCCTCTGCAGAACTTTCAAATTCTTCCATATAAAACCCCCACTGATTTATAGTCTTATCAAGATATACATACTCCCATGGCTTCGGCCGTTTATTTTCTTCAAAATGACTAAAAACATCTTCAAACTCCATCGTAACAAAACTCTCATACAAAGAAAAAGCCCCCTCCTCCTCATCCTGCGCCCACGAAAACAAAATCTTCTCCGGGTTATGAATCAAGTCCCATTGAGGTTTCCAGAGTTCGGTGCCGCCGGCGTAGTCCATGAGGTTTTGGGTTTGGCCTTCGCCAATGATAAAGGCTTTGGGGCTAAAGGTGTGCCGCATCATGAATGCGCCATGCGCCAGTTCATGGGCCACCACCTCGAGTGAGGGATTGCCATATATAAATCCTACCTGCCGTTG
This sequence comes from Alkaliflexus imshenetskii DSM 15055, assembly GCF_000517065.1. Classification (GTDB taxonomy): domain Bacteria; phylum Bacteroidota; class Bacteroidia; order Bacteroidales; family Marinilabiliaceae; genus Alkaliflexus; species Alkaliflexus imshenetskii. The sequence continues at coordinate 1,227,813 of NZ_KI912105.1, forward strand.
CAGGGGCATATAGCCCGCCAAACTGCGGTCTTTAAAGGTTACATCTTCCACAAAGAAGAGGTACAGACTGCCCGGTTCCATTTGTCGCCCGCTGCTTTCAAAGGCCGTGGCTATGGCACGCTGGTCGCTGTTATAGGTTGATGCGGTGCCGGAACCTCCATGTGTCATTCTACCACCGGGAAACGTTAACGTTACAGGGTCTTGCACAATAACCGTCCAGGTGCAAACGGCCTGACGGTATATACTGTTTAGCCGGGCTTCAAGTTCATTTACCGATGGTAGCCGGGCATTGTTCACCGAAATGATGTGTACGCGCCTTGGCTCTTCGTCGAAGCTCACTACGTTGAGCTTGCCCACTATCTCTTCCTCGCCATCGGCCGTTGGCCGATAGGCATATAAGGCTCTCTCGCTGCCATGGTAGGCACCGTTTACCGACATGCCACCATCGACCAATACGGAAGGAATGCCCATCTCGTCGCGGAAATGAAGTCCTTCTGTTATGTCAACACCTACCCTATCGGTTCGGAAACTGCCCACGCTCTTAAATGCCGGCCTGTATCCATTGTGCAAAGCCGGATAGTAATGCTGTATGGCTTGCTTCTGTTCGGTGTATTTATCAAACCCAAATGACTGCAAAGGATGTGCCACGAAATTCACCATGGCACTTGTTGAAAGGGAGTTGGCCTCCTTCTCCTTCTTGTAATTGTTCATCAGACGATTGTTGCCACCGCCCGTTTGCTGATACTCTTTTACGCCCATCACCTCGCCCCGGGAGGTAATTACCAACTCATCGCCGTTACTGTTGGTGATTAAGCATTTCTTAGCCTCTTCAACCGTAATGCAGAGGGGTGTTTCCTCAACCGTTCCATCAGGATTTAAAGTTATAGCAATCAACTGACCATCCCTAACATGAATATTGTCAAAACTGGCCACCACCTGTATCGTGTCGGCTATTTGAGCATCTGAAAAAATGACTGCACCATAATCGAGCAGTTCATTCACTGTTGAAGATAGTGCATCCAAATCTAACAAAAATGCGGGATTATTGATGCTTTTACACTCCATACTTACAATCACGTTATCGGTATTTACCTGTAAGTCCCAGAAGTCGCATGGTATTTTAATTTTCCATAACTCCGACCAAAAATAGAATACCCCCCTATAGGTATCAGCTCCTTGCTGCTCCACGTTTTTAATGATAAAACGCGTGGTTCCTGATTTATTTGAAAGCGTATCGCCAGAAATCAGGTTGGTTCGCAGGTCGAAATTGGTAATTTCAACTTTGGGGATGTTGTCGTCGCAAACACAATCCGGACAATCATCATTGATAATTGCAGGCTTTGGCTCAGGCATCACAAGCTGAACCCAATCCGAAAAATCGCTGGTAGTGTTTGGGTCGCCATTGCAAACTGACTGGGTACGCAACTCATAGGTATGCCCTGGCTCAAGGTTATAAAACTCCACTTTACTGTCGAAAGTCTGACTCGCCAGAAACCAGTTGTTGGCTTTATTACGCACTTCCACGTTGTAAGCTGTGTGATTTTGAGCAGGAGTCCAATCAAACGTACCTTTTTGACCGATTGTGGTGGTTTGTATTTGGTTTACCTTGTCGCATTTTGATTTATAAACAAACGTGCGCACTTCACTTTGCCCATTTTGTTCAAATGGCATCCGGCCGCTCTCATCAAAAGCTGTAACCCGCCATGCGTAAGTCATCCCTTCTTCCATCATAACTGATGCAGGGTTAAAGGCGTAAAGTGTTGTATGGGTTAAATGCTCATGAATGGCGGGCATTGAGGCCGCTACATTATATGGGTTAACACCTTGTACGCGCACCTCCCACAACTCGAATTTATAGCGGACACTTCCGGCAGAAACAGGTGAGCCCACACTACTGGCAAGCCACGAAAAGGATATGGGCATTCCAACAAACTGCCCCAACTCGACACCATTGTCTGGTGAGCGCAGCACAGGAGGCTTACCAACAGCCATCCATGCCGTGGCCGTACTGGTATTTGATATAACGCGATTGGTTTGAAAATGGAGCACCTCAACACTAAAACGATAGAAACCTTCAGGCAGGAGCCCGCTTCGGCGATAGGATTCTTTGCTGTAACCCTTAAACTGAAGGTTATTGATATTGAAATAATCGACAAAATCCTCTCCAAACAGAACGGTGGCACTTCCCCCATCTAAATAAATCGGGATGGTATTAATGGTTGGTAAAGTTTCGATGGTAACACCTGCTGTCTCCATTCTGATGCGAAGCTTAACTGGCAAATTGGTCACATCCAAATCTTTCACCACAATGGTGACCATAAGCCGCTGTGAGCCCTGAGCACTGTAGTCGCTCAAGTTTAATGAGTATGGCGGCAGCAAAGATGTGGTAACATAGATGGGGTAATTGCCCTGCGACCACAACGAAACAATGCACCACTGCAGCAAAAAAAATAGTATGGGTAGGGTTTTGCGCATTTCGGGTTTTATTCAATTATAATTTTAACTTGTCGCCTCTCGTTCCCGGCATTCAGTATCACCACATAAACTCCTGTGTTTACATTGGCAAGCGTAAAAGTTTCGGAGTAGAAATTGAACCCCGTTCTGGTACGTTCTTCCAACTTAACACCGCGGCTTATACTGAATACTGATAGCTGTATCGATGATTCTTCCTTAAGCTCTATATGTACCATGAAGCGACCGTCGTTGGGATTTGGTGACACAACAAATGACTTGATGAGCGGATCTTTGTAACCAAGGGCGTTTTCTTCTTCATCTGACAACCGTTCCGATTTAACTTCAACCTGCTTCACTTTTTTTGAGAAACAACCACCGGAAAAAGCATTCAAAACCACATTGTACATGCCTTGGTTGAGTGCTTTCAAATGAAGAATATAATTCTGAGCATCCACAGGAGTATGATCAGAAAAGCCATGAGTGGAGAACTCCCAGGTAAGATGGTCGAGGGGTAAATTTGAGAGTTCAAAAATCATTATCGTATCGCCAACAAATGCTTGAGATGCCATCAAAAAATCAGCTTTTAAAGCATCATTGCCAATGGAAACACGGATGGTATCATAGGCAAAACATCCAACGGCATTTGTCACCCTTAAATTGTAATAACCCTCGTCTGAAACAGTAAGATAGCGCTCTGTCGACAGCAATTTATCATCCTTCGTCCATTGGTGTGCCACAAAGTTTTGCCCATCAATTTCGATTGAATTACCCGGACACATTGTAAAGTCATCACCAACCTTTACAGTCTCCATGGGCGGTTCATCAATCATAAAGGAGGCTTCAAACAAACAGTTGTTGGCATCGGTATATGACAAACGATATGAACCTTTGCTTAGGTTTAACGCCACGGGCCCGGTATCACCATTACTCCATCTGATATTGTACCCTCCCACACCGCCAAAAGGCAACACCTCTATTTCGCCATCGCTATACCCATAACAGTGCGCATCTTTAAGTTTTAAAACCGACAACCCAAGGGTGTCTGGTGTGGCAATGTTAAAATATCTGGTTGTTTCACACTGGTTGGCATCCCTTACAGTTACAAAATAGCGGCCTGCTTTGAGCCCATCGGTTGAGAAACCGGTAGCGTTATTGGACCAATGCAATTCATACGGTGCGTATGGCACTGCGGCAGTCACCTCCTTAACAGTTGCGGAACCGTTGCTGTCGCCATAACATAATACGGGACTGGTTTCCAGACCCGAGATTTCCGGAAGTGTAGATGGATTAATAAAAAACTCAGTATTGAGGTGACAATTGTGCTTATCCCAGACATTCAACCGATAAAATCCATTCTGCTTAAGATTTTCTACAAAAAAATCACTGCCCACGGTTGCACCGGCAGCATTGCTCCATTGAAAACGGTAAGGCATGGTACCTCCGGAAATCTCTACAGCAACTCTTCCGTTGTCCAGATTGCAGGTTGTATGTGCCACATCGGCATCGCTTAAACTTAGAACCTCTGGATGAGGAACAACAACTGTCACACTTCCCTCGAAAGGGCAGTTGTTGGCATCGGTAAATTGGTATAAAAGCGTTCCTGCTGACAATCCATCATCAAAGTAAAAAATCCGCTCATCATCATCTGTATCAAAAACCTCGGTTTTATTCTGCCATAAAGGTTGAGAACTAACCATGGCATACTTGTAAGGTGCGGTTCCCCCGTTGATGTCGAAAAAGACTCTGCCATTGGACTCACCAAAACATTGAACGCCATCAATACGCTCAATTATTGCACTCAAAACATCCGGCTGGGTGATGGTTATCGACACACTGCTCTCAACGCCTTTCTGGTCAATCACAAAAAAAGTATGCTCTCCTACTGGCAAATCATTCCATCTGAAATAGTTTTGAAAAGTACCTGATGCTTCGTGTTTGTATTGATAATTGTTCCATCCACCAGCAGCGCCCACCTGCACCCATGCATCTTCAAATCCTTCACAGCTCTGATTCTGAAATCGGGACACAGTAATCTGAAGTTCCTGATCAGGTTGAAGAACCACGAAATCATACGAAATGGTATTCTCATACACATCGGTAACATCCACTCTGTAGCTTCCAGCTGTCAAACCATGCGCCTTGGCTAAATTACCAAACGACTCAAATAACACATCGAGAAGCAGCCCTGAAGCGTCATACCAATTATAAGAAAAACCGGGTGCCCCGCCTGTGATAAAAACCATTACTGAACCATCGTCTTCACCAGGCTTGCTCACATTATTAACCTCTACATTTTGAAAAACGAAAGGTTTGTATGGTACAATATTAAATACAGATATTTCGACTTCATTCTCTCCAAATGCCTTAACCAAATAGCTGCCTGAGGGCAAGTTTACAAGACTTATCTCGCCCTGTTCAACCGGTAAATCATCGTCCGTTAATACATCCACCCTATTTCCCGGGTAATATATCTCTATCGATGTAATATTCTCTAAGCTTGAAACCAACACAGCATACCCATCGGCAGCTTCAAAGCGCGTTTCATGCCCCAACTCTTTTATTTCAAGCAATCCATCAGAAACTGAGGGCAAATATATTCTGTCAGAAACTGCACAACCCTCAGTCTGGCTTACCAACACTTCATAATACCCTGAACCTATTCCAGATACCTCCTTTTGATTTAAACTGAGCAACGCCCCATTTTGAGTAATGTTTCGCCATTCATAAGTAAGTTGGGTGCCACCTCCACTCACAATGACTGCTATCAGTCCATCCTCGGCTCCTTCGGCCGAAGGCGATTGTGTCACAAACCTATCTATCTTCAACAGACTCGATGCAGATAAGTCGGTAATGGCCAAAGCCTCACACCCGTTTTTGTCTTCCACTTTAACACTATAACCACCTGCTGCTTTGCCCTCAAATTCAACGAGTCCTGGCAGGTCGAGGATTTTACTTGAAAGCCAGTTATCGATGCTTACTTTATACGGTTCGGCACCTCCGGACACTTCCAGTTTTAAGGTACCATTATTGCCACAAGTTGGATCGATGTGGTCAGTGGCTTTAACCTCAAGTTTACCCGGCTCACCTATTTCAATCAATGTTGATACAGAAGCGCCCAACTTATCCTGCACAAAAACTTTATAAGAACCCGCACTTAGCTCCTCATAATTGGAGATTGAAGTTGTGCCCGTATGTGTAGCCAATCGATAGGTGTAATCGCCCCAGCCCCCGCTGCCTTTTATCTGAAAGCTACCTAACCTGGCATTGCACAGCGCATCTTTTACTGACACTATCTCAATCTGGAGAGGTGATGGTGGCGCTGGCACCTCTATTTTTTCGCTGGTAAACACACACCCATTGCTGTCTGTAACCTCTATTTCATAGAGCCCTCCGGATAAACCGGCTAGTTCAAATTGATGTCCTGCCGCCACATCCCTTACAGGAAGCATCTCTGACTCATCCTCGCCAAGCAGTCGTTTTGTTTTTATCTTCATTGAACCTTTCAGCTTGCCACCTACCGTCCTGGCTCTTATCAACCCGTCGCCGTTGCCAAACACGATTTCAGGTACGATTGCTCTCACCTCAAGACCAAGCTGTTCAGGCTGACCTATGGTCACCATTAACGGTTCAGATTCACAATTTTTTGTATCTTTCAGCAACATGGTGTAGCTCCCGGGGGCCAAATTTTTCACCTTAGAATCAGCACTGAGATTTACTTCCTCGAGCTCTAAACTTCCTTCAGACATAAACAGTTGGAAGACATTATCACTACCCGAAACATTCTTAATTTCGATATATCCATCTGTCAGACCATTGCAACTCACATCTGCAAACGTATAGCTATCAATTTTCGGGTTTTGATACTGCGCAACCGTAAACGAATCATCAATTATACACTCACCAACATCAGAGACAGATACAGTGTAATCACCTGCACTTAAATTTTGGAATGTGAAGTGGGGCAAATCTGAAAATTCATCTGACTCATTAGGGAATTCCATCACCAACACATTACCCTTCATTATTTTATAGCGATAAGCATTGTTTCCGCCCGACACATAAATTGTAGCAGCCCCTAAACCAACTGCACAAATAGGGTCAGTTACATTCACATCATCAATCTTAAGCAAATGCGGTTCTGTAATTATGGCAACCCCAATGTTCACCTCCTGACAACTGTTCTTACTATCCTTTAAATAGATGTCGTAACTACCGGGAGATATTTTTTTTGCAGATTCTGATGGATTCAACCATGAATTGTTATTTCCGTACTTCCACTGATAGGTACCACTTCCGCCCTCCAAATCTTTAATAGAAATTACACCGTTGTTTTTGCCATTACAAGTAACATTATTAACTGACAGACCTGCCCGTACGGGGGTAGGGGCAACAAACTCTTCTAAAACTTTACGAACCAGCACTTTTGAAAACGTTACTTCACAATCTAAAACAGGAGTATCCTCAACAACTGTGTTTTGAATTAAGACTTCTCCTATGGACTCCGAAAAAGACCAGGAAGCTTTATTTAAGAAGTCAACACCATTATCACTTAACAGATATGAGCCGTCGGAAAACCCTCCTCCCAAATCGCTAAAATTCAACACAAACAAATCTCCCGGGCAATTAACTGAATTAGGGGTTAATGTAAATGTTAATAAAGGGATAGGCAATGTGAATGTGGCCAAATCCACTTCGCCATTATCACATGAAAACGCAAACCGGTAAACCCCATCCAGAGATAAAGCCTGTTTTTCGAATCCATATATTTCATTTTCTAGCTCGATTGATTTCTCAAATAAAACCGCAGCATCCTTATATATTCTCACCTTGGGCTCAGAATTGGCTAAACCATTCAATTGGGTAATTGTACCATTTAATAGCACAGTAGCGCCATCCTTATCTTGTTCAACAAGTAAATCAATTGACGCGTTGACCTTTGGCCCACCTACAACAATCTCTGGCAATGAAAACCTACATGTTTGATCATACACATCCGTATGCAATGCAACAAAGCTATAATTACCCTGGGGCACCCCAACTTCGCCATTATCCCAGTTGTTGGGCAAATTGTCATTACCTAACCAAGTAACCAGTCCTGTTTGATTACTAAAATCAACCTTCAGTGTGCCTGTGCCACCGAAAGTAGTTGCATGCTCCGGAGCGCAAGTCACCGAAAAAGCCTTATTCAAAACCGGTATCGTGTCTGTGAAAACGCAACAACCATCAATATAAACCTGAACATCATATAACCCAGCAGTCAACTCATCAATGCAATTCCAAAGCCCATCGGCAAAAAAACTCTCTTTCTTATACACATTTCTTGTTTCAACATGCATTAGTTTAACTATAACCATGGCATTTTCTTCTAGGGCAAAGCCATTCAAGGCAATAGATACTCGTCCGTTTGAAACATCACCAACCACGCATGTCACATTTTTTACTTCAAGCTCAACACTTCCGGGATTTAACAAATTAATTGGGTATTCAGCAGCTACTTCGCCATGTTCATTTATCAAACTAACAAGTTTCACAACCCCATAACCAAGGCCACTTATTGTTATCTCATCACCAAATTTCTCTAAAATTTGGTCTTCGTAATGATACACAGGGTGGCCTCCTCCCTGATAGATTATTTTGGCTTCTCCATCATTCAAACAAAATGAGGATGGCTGTTTAGTTATAACATGTGTCAGGTTTGGTTGAGGAGGAATACGCACTTCAACTTTAAAGGGAACACTGCAATTGTCCTTATCTATTAATTCGTAATGCTCAGTTATATTCGGCGTCACACCATACAACCTGTAACCGAATCTGTTTTGTATCCATTTATTCCAATAATTACTTCTGAACTGCTCTTCCCACTCTTTAAAATAATTGAGAGTGAAGAAATCGTTATAGTAGTGGTCAAAGTCATAAATCATGGAATACAACACATTGTTGCTTTTAATAATACACAGCCTATTAGCTACATCTATTCCCTCAATGCTGGTTATTTGCAATGAGTTACTAATAACTCTGACACTTACGCCATCATACATATAGAGAACAAAGCCATCATTTGAGGTAAAAAAACAGAGTTGTCCATCATTTGACACCCTGATATTCTTGCCAGAGTCGGCAATCTTCTTCTTTGTAATTTCACCATTTGAACCAATGGTAGTCCAATAGAATGGGTCAGAATCAGAACTTAGGTTCGGTTCTCGAGTAATCAGAACATTTGAACTACAACCATATACTACCAATGAAAACTTAACATTGTAAAATGCAATTTGTGTCCGTGTGCTACTGATAAAATAATAAAGGCTCCCATCATCATCAGCTGAATAAAGAACATTGTTGTGATAAAGATTTGAATCCCAACCAAATTCAACTTTTACACCTTCTGGATACGTCAACACACCTCTCTCTCGATTATTCAGATTTTGAGGATCAAAGAAAAAAAGATACTGTTTATTTGGTGAAACCAGATGTTTATTACTCTGGTTAAAACCGTTGGGAGGCAGATACACATTCGTAGGTTGTACATAGTTACCAGTATATTTATAAGGGGTTTGTCTCTGCGATTTCCAAATATTAAAGCGTGTCTCAAAATAGCGCCCAAACGCACAATCTCTATTCTGTTGACAAAGCAAATTTTGATACTCCGCTTCAAACACACTTTCTACTTCGGCCTTTTCAGCATCACTGAGTTGGGTAAATAAAGGCGGAACATTAACGGGAACTTGCTGAACAACAATCCCATTTTTGGTTATCACATAAGGCTTGCGCAAATTTGCATACTCATAGTCATCTACAATATTTAAAATGGCGTAAGGATTAGTCATGCTAAGCAGATGATAACTGCTTTCGCCAATTAGATTTTTCGCATCCTCCTGCGAAACTTCAATCGATCCGGGTTTACCCGAAACTTTAAACTCACGGGTGCAAAAAACTTCTGATTCATTTGGACTTGATAACTGCAAATAAAATGTTGACTCCTCGGTTACTTCCTTAAAAGGATCATCTAACTCACCATTTGTAAATGGAATCAACCTATAAACCAACCCTCCTGAGTTTAACTCACTGTTTTCATACAGCTCCATGGAGCAATTTCCTGAACTTACCAGATTACCCGAAACTAATAGCTTATATTTCCAGACAAACTGTTCATCGGAATCCTCCATATACCAGGCATCAGTAACATCGGGGAGATGAACAAAGATATTTGCTTGGGTTCGTCCATCCGTTACTTCACAGGCAGTTCGCGTCACATCAGAAATGTAAAACTGTGGACCTGGAGGATCAAAGCGGGCGTCACCAGTCCCCATGCCATAGCTCAACTCATTGTTCATAAGGGTTTTCTTAACCCTGAACTTCAAATTCTTTCCTATTAACTCCTTATAAAGCGTTGAGTTTTTCTTTCCTGCAATTTGGGAAAAGTACAGTTTAATCTCTGAATTAGGTAGGATTCTTATATGAGGTAAATCAATCCATTTAGGTTCTAATGTATCATCACTAATCGCAACCTGTAATACAGGTGAGCCTTTTGCATTCTGATAAAAACTCCCTACTGAAATAATCAATTGTCCCGATTCTGAGGGGAGACGTAATGCATTATTTCCTTCGGCATTGTTAGCAAAACCGATATGAACTGGATCATCAACAATCACGTCAAAAAAGATATCATACGACTCATGATTACCAAAATTAATCCAATTGGAACATGGGTCGCTTGCACCAAAGCGTTGCGATTCATTTAAGCCAACAAGGCGATTAGGCTTACTCTCATTATCAAAAAAATCTCCATATATATGTGTGTCATTTAATATGTCGGTTACATGTAGGTCATAATGAAGTTTTATATCTATACCATTATTTATCGCCAAGTTAAACTCTCTTCCCAAGGCTCCTGTTCCTTTTAATACATGGTTAAAAAAGACTCCCGATCTCAATTGGCTTATGGTTACACCCTTTATTTCACCTTTTTCAACCAAACCATCCATCAACCTAATATCCAGCTCTTTAAATGCAGGCTTTTTACCTCTATTGCATTCGCTTGATGAAATAAACCGCCCTTTAACACCTATACAATAACGTAAGTTGTTATCCCCTTCTATTGAAGCTTGTGCAAATAGGTTAGGCCAACAAAGTGCAATTATTAAAAGGGTGACTGTAATCTTCATTGTTCTATTTTTTTGAACTTACATCTGTAATTCTCACACATTATAAAACGCAACGAACGATATAACTCATCTAATATCAACTACCCGGCTTACATTGGACGTTCGGATTGCTTTCCCCGGTAAACGATAATAAAATTTCAGAGCATACGCTCCATTACCCAAAGTCGGAACGTGATTGGCTTTTAAAATATCTACCAGAGCGCTATTTGCAGAACCTGATACCAAGAAATGCCTTATAAGCAAATTTCGTATGGTCAAGAAATCACTATCAACATACCATGCCACGTTATAATTTATAGCACCCAAACGAGACATTGTAACTCTGCCACCTGTTTGTATGGCATTATCAGTCAATAAAACCTCGCTGGAATGCAAACCCAATACTACTACCCCCTCTTGTGTTGGAGGACTCAAATTCTCCAACTGCAAAACAGAGTTTAAAATCTCATTTTCATACAGGAAGCCCTTGATATAAGTGTTATACCATTGGGTGTTCTGATAATCGGGAATAATCTCAATTAAATTTTGCTCTGATTGGGTCATATTTTGCTCAAACAAATCAAACATTTCAGTAGGCTGCGCCGCCTCATTAAAGTTTGAAATCAACTGATAAACATAGGGATACACCTGCCATCTCACGCCATCAAAATTTTTCACACCTCCCATCTTCTCCGCAAAAGTTTTATAGGAACTGCTTCTAAAGTGAATGGAGAATAATGCTTCCTCCTGTAGCAATAAAAGAGAGCCCTCAGCTTGCTGAGTTCGAACAAAAAGTGAGTCGGAACCGCTAATGTTTGTGATATTGGTCGAGATATTATCTATTAATCCGGAAATGGAGTTGGGAACATTCAACAACGCCAGACTATAAATTTCATTGTTACGGAAATTAAACCCTGCAAGCGAGTAATCAATCTCCATCTGGATATCACCACCAGTAACGTTTGTGCTAAATGTGAAGGTGGTGGATTGTGCATTACCATTGCTGTCTGTTAACCTTATTTCCTGTCTGAAACCTTCAGGCGCATCGGTGGTAAACAAATAGTCATAATTTTTACTTAGCAGCAGGTAACCTTTGTCATATTCATTGGTGTAAAAGTTATACTGTCGGTTGATAGGATAACTGTATTTAATATGCTCAGGCAATATAAATTTAGGTCGATTGCCACTCTTAAAGGTCACTTCTTTCTCTTCAAATACAGGCTTGCCATCATGTCCTGTCACCTTGCTCCAATTGCCGGTAACCCGACGTTCAAAGCCTACTTTGGCTCTAACCACATAATCAGACTGACTTTCGAGAATATCATGCGAATCAAACACCAACACCCGCCCTTCATCAGAGAACTTGCGGGCGCCTTCAACCTCTTTACCTGTAGCTTTATGAAAAAACCGAAACTCATCGAGTGTGACTCTGTACCATGCCTTTTTACCCTGATCTTCCTCCACTTCCATCTCTAAACCTACCGGAATACTAAATATCACCTGAGGAGCAACAAACACATTTACATCTGACTCCTCCGCGTTGGGTGTCAGCTGTGCAATAATGTCATCTCCAAACGGGCTTCCGCTTACAATACGGCATTCGTCACCTATCTCAAATCCAAAATCACATCTGCCTGAAATTAATCCCCCCATCACACTAAACCGACCACCAACTGTTCCGGCAAAATAAAGAGGGTTGGGGCCTGCGCCTTCGAGCAGTGCCGCAGCTGATATATCTAGGATACTAAATCTTCGTCGGCTACCAAATACTCTTGCCTGCAAACCTATATCTGCCTCAACCCATGCCCATGCTTGGGCCCGCGCATACCAGCCGTTTATTCCTAAAGGAGGTTCACTTCCGGCGCAGAATGCGCTTGCACCATAATTCTTTAATAAAAACTCAGCACCCAAGCCGGCACCCATTCTTGCATAAAAAGGAGTCATCTCGGCATTAAACTTTATGCTTAACGACTGGCCAAAGGCAATGCCTTTACCCTCTGCTATTTCGTAGTCAGACCTACTGTTTAAACGCTCCTGTTTTGCTCGACTAAAATTACGGAGAACATTCTGTGGAGGTGGAGGAAGCTCCGGAATATTGTCGCCTAGCATAAAATACCCTTCGGTTCGGGCTAGCTTCATTATCTCAATGCCCAACCTATCCTTAGGTGTGCCTATATGCGCATACCATTCGTCCTTAGCTACCCTAATCGAAGCCCAGCCCATGCGGCCTTCTGGCCCTATGCCCTTAATAAATCCGGCATTTAGGTATGAGTTTAAATCGGCATTAAACACTTTGTGTGCAACATCGTACTCCATGAGTATGGAAGCGGTTAAAAAACCACCGGTTTTATTCCCAGGAATGCCGAGCTCACTCTTTGTTGATGGCGTTAACTCACCTCTGGCAGATTCCAATTTACCTGCCGCCGATTTAATGCTCTCAGACATTTTACCCCACTTGGCAGGACTATCCATAAATGCAGCATCGCCCCTTAATTGCACAAAGTTCATCCCTCCATCCTGATTAAACTGAATCTCAAACGTAACTTTGGCATTAAATGCAGATGGAACAGCCAACATACCAAATTTGGTAGAAGTCATAAACCCCATTCCAACAGAGCGATCGGGCTTATAATTAATGCCCGACAGAGATTTACCAAACTCACTCGACGAATCCAACGAACTGGTTTGCTGCATCTTTCTATATAGTCCACCCCCAAAACCATAAAAAGAGATTGGCACTGGTGCCAGAACGATACCGCGTTCTGGCGAAGTTTCAAAATACACATCCGTAAGAAAATAACGGTAATCATCTTTCTTGCCGAAGACACCCACCGCATCAAAAGTAAAAACATCAAGTATCTCAAATTTCACATCGCCTCTAAAGCCACTACCATAAACCTCATCCCCGCTTTTAAACTCTACCAATCCTTTTACATTGTAAGCAGACGATTTGTAATCCACTTCTACTTTCCCTACATCCACACGATCGAACTTCCATTTGGAATAATCACCATATAATTCTAAGGCTACTTTCCCTCCAAAAACATCGCTCAATATTACGCCTGCCTCAAAAGCAAGCCCTGCCCCTTTCTGACTATTAATTGGATTAATGTTTTCTATGTATAACTCAAATCCGGCAATATCGGGCGATGTATGTTTACCGGTAAGGCCTACCACCCCTATTTCAAAATATGGAGCAGCCCTGCTTATACGCATATTTTCAAACGGAATGTCCGGAATTTTTAGTCGTTTTGAATCCTCTCCCTTACCCAGTGGTGCATCAATAGAAAGAATACCGCATGCATTTATTGTAGGATAGATGCCCCCATTCTTCACCTCTATCTCTACATAAGAGTTTTTATTTAAATCGAGTGTACATCCCAATGTTGAAAACTCAAATTTCCCATGAACACCGACCTCAAACTCATAGCTATTAGTTCCCAGGTTAAAAAAAGCACGATATGGAAGCAATGAGTTTTTTCCGAAAGGCGGAATGTTGATGTCACCACTGAATCCTAAACCTGCCACACTGTTTTTTAACAGCTCAAGCGAAAATCCACTTAAAGAGATGCCCCAACTATCCTTTTCAAGTAAACTACTGCTAAATATTTCTGATTGAACTAATGCTTTGCCTGTAAAGCCATTGCGATCCAGAACAACATTCTCAAGTCCCAATGTAATGCGGTCTGCCAATGCAGTTGTCTTACCTTCTTCAATCTGCACACCCGGCTTAGAAAAAAAGTCTGGAAGTGTGACTGTGGCACTGGTTATCGACACTCCCTTCCACAAGTTACGGGCATCCACATCTCCATTTGGAAAGTATCCATCAGGGAAACGGGCAGTGGCAGGCGTAAACACATCGCTTTGATCAAGTGTTGCTCCCTTTAGATTAAACACAAAACCTTCCAGTCCCTCAAAAGCAAATGATTGCCCAAACTCAAAATTGAGAGAAAAATTATCGAAATCATCGAAGTAGCTTTCAAGAGATGCAGTTAACCATCCCCCAGAAGGATTACCGTTGGCATCAACGGGGAATATTTTATCGGAGTTTACGACTAAATCCATTTTCGCAAAGAAGGATTCAACGCCATCACAACCAAAATTAACCCGTGTGCCGCGATTAATAACAAGTATGAGGTTGGAACCCATATCTCTTCGCACAGGTGTAATCAACTCCAATGAGCCAGAAGTGCCTAATCCTTTCTGTCCCTCAATATCCACATAACCTTCAAAAGCGATACGTGCTCCATCCTCCTTGAAAGTAAATACACAAGAGGCCAGCACACGGTTTTTTCCTGTTGCATTATTATAGGATAGTTCACGCAAAACTAAGTCGTAACCATTTTTGCGAATTCCAACCGGGAGAGTAAGGACCTGGTCGCTAATTAATTCACTAAATGAATTGATATAAGCACCGGCGTTTTGAACTGTTGCCATTGCAGCAAATGCAGCCTCAACTTTTTTCTCATTTAATTGCTTATGTTTACCTACAAGGGTTAACAAATCATCGGAAGCAGCAAATATCCCAACGGCAGGAAAACATAAGAGAAGCCCAAAAAATAAAGCCAGGCGGCGGTATCTGAAAAAGGTTAGCATGAATGGGTCAGGGTTAATCAATTTGGGTTTGTCAATAAGCGTTGGTATAAATCTTATAATTGGGATGGTTTAAGAACCAACTACGAGCTGTGAGCAAGGCTTTGTGATAATCATCAGTATCCAGACTTCCAATAGCACTCACTTTGATTGGAAAATCGACGATTACCGGAGCCAAAAGTTCTAAAACCCGATATCCGCAAAGCATCTCAGTCTCATAATCGGGATCAGCTGATATGCATGCCATCTCGTCGCTCTGAATGTATTCAACACAAATATTCAGCAACTCACGTTGGCGGGTGTATATAATATCTGGCAAAACATACTCAACAAGTTGATTATTCAACACCATTGACCTTAGTGTTTCAGCACATGCAAAGATACTTGCATCATCTCCCATACGTGCCAAAGCCAATTGTACAGCCCATCTTTCAGCTGGAGGCAAGTCATTTTGCATTACCTGTTTCCTCATCCATTCCCGACCAGCTCCAACATACCCGGCGAGCATAATCATTCTTTTGCGATGTGGCATCCTGCGATTTAACAGGTAACTTTCAAACATATCAACAGTCTCGGGTGAAAACGCTTCTGAACCAAACGATTGAAGCCAGATAAGAATTTGTCCTACCACGCTCCCATCAGGATCGGTACAGCCCTTTAAGAGCGCTGAAACAAATAAATATTTCTGGGATGCAGGAACTTGCAACCCCTTGCGGTAGATAAATGAGTAAGCCTTTTGGCGGAAGCTGCGTAGGGAATCTTTAAGAAATGGCTGTAAAAGAAGCGGAAGATCTGCTCGGGCATCAACCAGCAGTTCATTCTCCTTTTTTAAGTTGCTTTGACCGGTTAATCGGAACTCTTCCAGATATTTATCTATCTGTCCGAAAGCCGGTATCCCTATGAAGAATAGAGCTAATAGAAGAAAAGGTTTCATGATGTCAGGTTAAGGTACTTTTGCAAAGAAAATAACATTTTTTAAAAGTCAAGCGCTTCGGGAATTAATTTAACACTATTCACAAAAAAACTCGGGTAAAAAATCGTGACTTTCAAATATCACAATCTGGTTTAACACCAATATAATCGACCAGATACATCAAGTGAGAAACATTTAAACAGTCATTTAGAATAACCAGAAATGACTACTCAAATATTTTTTTGACTATCTTTTTAGTCGTTTTTTCACCAAACCTATTGCGCAACTAAATATTTAGTCATAAGTTTGTGTTGAAGGATTGACAAAAACAACTGAACCATTCACCCTCTAACCATTGCTGTATGGAATTTCTACCCGAATATCTGCTAAAATCCTCGAGTTGGCTGATCTGCTTTGCGCTGACATATTTTCTGTTTCTTCGCAACGAAAGATATTTTCTCCTGAACAGGATTTTTCTGATTATTGGCGCATTGGCATCGGTAGTTTTTCCTTTAATAAAGTTTTCATACACGGTGAAAATTGCTCCGGCAATCATTATACAACAACCCATCGGCACCATTACAGCGTTAACAGAGGCATCTCCGGTTGAAACAACTGCGCACACCAATTGGGAACTATTAATCACCCTGGCATTTCTGGCAGGCGCTTTGTTTTTTCTGGGTCGTATTTTTAGTCAAAGCCATAAATTTTTCAGAATTATAAAACACTCTGGATACCGGCAGGAAGGAAACATCAAAGTGGTAACAACCGATGCTATTAAGGCACCATTCTCTTTCTTTTCCTATGTGTTTGTCAATCCTTCAACATCAGACAATGCAAAAAGGGAAATAGTAAAGCATGAAGCCGAACACATTCGTCAGTTTCACTGGATAGATTTGGTTCTATCTGAACTAATTTGCATCCTGCAATGGTTTAATCCTTTTGCTTGGGTATATGGGCATTTCGTAAGGCAAAACCACGAATACCTGGCCGACAGCAAAGTAATTCAAACTTCTGAAAATCCGGCCATTTACAAGGCAGTCCTTCTTAACCACCTGCTTGGAGCAGAGGTTATCAGAATTGGACACTCCTTTAGCTATTCTCTTAACAAAAAACGATTTTCAATGATGACAAATAAACCAACACCCACCATCAGGAAGATGAAAACGCTTCTCATCTTACCAATGATAATTATTACATTTTATGCTTTTGCTAAGCCGATTTATGTATATAATCAGGCAGAGGCAACACCTCAGGTTGAAACAAACGAAACACATGGCAAGACCGTTTCAGGTTTGGTTTACAACGAGGATGGCAGCCCTTTGCAAGGTGCCAGCATAATACTTCGCGGAACCACTTTAGGTACAGTTGCAGATGAAAACGGAGCATTCATATTATCAAATGTACCCGAAGAGGGGCAAATCGTGATTTCATTCATGGGAATGACATCCGAAACCGTAAAACCAGAATTCGACAGTACAATGAAAATCACGCTCAAAAAAAAGATTGAAGAGCTTGACAGAGTTGTTGTAGTAGGCTATGGCGAGATGAATCCATCGGCCGCCACAAGCGATGTCGTGGAAATAAGACACAACAACTCTGCTGAAACTGAAGCACTGCCCCTCTATATTCTGGATGGCATGGAAGTCTCCAAAGCCGAGGTTGACAAACTGAAGCCCGACAACATTGACCACATAAGCGTAATCAAAAACAATGAGTCCATAGCAAAGTATGGAGACAAAGGCAAAAACGGTGTGATTGAAATAGTCACCAAAAAACCAGCAGAGAAAGCACTTTTCTTTGTTGTGGAAGAGATGCCGGAGTTTCCTGGTGGCAATGAAGCGTTAATGCGATATATTGCAACCTCAATCACTTATCCGGCCGCCGCCATGAACAACAAGATAGAGGGAAGAGTTTATGTGCAGTTTGTGATTAAAGAAAATGGACTGATTTCAGATGCCTCCATCATTCGAGGCGTGGATGTCAGTCTGGACGAAGAAGCCCTACGTGTAATACGTGCCATGCCACCTTGGAAACCCGGCAAACAAAGAAACATCCCCGTGAATGTGTCATACACATTACCCATCGATTTTGTGTTACAATAGAAAATAGAGCCATGCAACTGACCAAAGCTGAAGAACAAGTAATGCAGATATTATGGCAACTGAAAGAAGGGCCTGTACGTGATGTTCGCGAACAGTTCCCGGAGCCACGTCCTGCACGAAACACCGTCTCCACCATTATCCGCATCCTTGAAAAAAAGGGGTATGTGGATCACAAAACCTTTGGGAACGTTCACGTGTACTTTCCGCTGGTCGATAAAGAGGATTACTCAAAGAGCCAGTTATTTGGGCTCATTAAGAACTACTTCAACAACTCTTTTCCGGCAATGGCATCATTCTTTGCCAGGGAAAAAGATTTGTCGATAAGTGAACTGGAAGAGCTTCTGGAGGAAACGCGAAAGGAACTCCGAAAATCAGATGAAGAAAGCAACAACAAATAACCTTAAAAACAAACACAATGGATGCTTTAACCCTCTATCTGGTAAAATCATCACTTTGGCTTAGTGCTTTTGCATTGGTTTATCATATTTTTCTGCGCAACGAACGGTATTTTCTGCTCAACAGGCTTTTTCTGAATACAGGTCTGTTGGCTTCGTTGTTAATGCCATTTGTCTCCATCAATCTGCCGGTTAAAACTGTTGAAACCGCAATCAATCATGCCTCCGTAGCAGTTGATTTACCTGTTGCACAATCCATTGTATCCAATACAGTCACATCATCCATCAGTTACACCTATGTACTGAATCTTTTGTTCATTGCCGGATTGATAACATTTATCATTCGTTTGAGTTATCAGACCATTAAAGTATTTCTGATAATACTGCAAAGCAAAAGCGACGTAGATGGGAATTTAAAAGTGATTAAAACCGATCTGTTTCCGGCTCCGTTCTCATTCTTCTCCTACGTGTTTGTCAATCCTTCAATTACAGACATCGAAACCCGGGAGATTGTGAACCACGAGGCCGAACACATCAGGCAGCATCACTGGCTGGATCTTATGCTCTCCGAAATGGTATGCCTTGTGCAGTGGTTTAACCCCGTAGCATGGCTTTATGGCCACTATATAAGGCAAAACCATGAATACCTGGCCGACACAATGGCGCTTAAACGGACCAATAACCCGGCAGTGTACAGAGCTGTTCTCATTAACCAGCTACTTGGTGGCGAAGCCATCAGGCTGGGGCACATGTTCAGTTATTCACTCAACAAAAAAAGATTTACAATGATGACACATATCTCAATAAAACCGATTCACAAGGCAAAATTACTTTTGGCAATTCCGGCCATAATAGGCGTACTATTTGCCTGTTCAAAACTTGATGAAAACTACGGAAGCCGCAATGCTTCAAAAACCAGCTCTCTAAACATACCTGCCAAAGAAGATGGTATGATTGTATACGTTGACAATATGATTTACGATATTCAGGAAAGCATATTAAACGACCTGCTTAAACCAGAGTTACTCCAATCCATCAACGTTCTAAAAGGTGACGATGCGCTGCAAAAATATGGCGTACTGGGACGCAATGGCGTTATTGAAGTCACCACAAAAAATGGCGACTTCGCCAATATCTACAAAGACTTCGTAACCAATTTGACCGAAGAGCAGCAAAGTAAGATGAATTGGATAGACCAACGCACCAAGGATGGTGATGAGATTTTTATGCTGGTTCAACAGATGCCTGAGTTTCCGGGTGGCGATGAGGCACTAAGAAATCATCTGGCTACCAGTCTCAAATATCCCGAAGAAGCCATGGCCCAAAACATAAGCGGGCGAGTTTATGTACAGTTTGTAATCAACACAAAAGGCAAAACCGAAGGAATAAAAATACTAAGAGGCGTCCATCCTTTGCTGGATAGTGAGGCATACCGCGTAGTAGATGAAATGCCAGCCTGGCAACCGGGTATGCACGAGGGCTCTCCTGTAGCAGTATCGTACACTGTACCAATCAACTTTGTGCTCGGTTCATCCGCCCAATAAAAACTTCCCGCCCAATAGTCTCTTTTCCCATCCGGCGTCCAAAACCCGTCGGATGGGAACTTTTCCAATCCGGCACGCAGTATCCACTACTTCTTAACCAGGCTAAATTTTGCGCTTTGCAGATTCTGCTTCAATCCCTTATCGGGAATAAAACTCAGACGCAGGGCTTTGATGTTTTTTGAAGTCACTGCTCTGGCTGTTGATTCCGTCAGCACCTTGGCATGTAATCGAAACGTACCAAAGCCATCTAGATGCAAAGTATTGCCCGAGAGCAACAATTCGGGCATTAAATCGAGCAATGCGGTAAGAACCAATTGCACATCGGCACGGCTGGCCGTGGTGCGTCTCTGAATCTCCCTGGCAATTTCATTCTGGCCCATTCTTGTTGAACCGGTAAGCTTTGGAAACCACAACTGATCGCCATCTTTTCCTTTTCCTGGCTGGTAGGTAGAAACAACTTTATATTTCAGCGTCATGTTTTTGCTTATAGTATTAAAATTCTGGCTCAGACACTTAAAACCCGAGCCTGTTAAAATTTAAAGAAGTAGCGCAAGTAGATTAACACCACAACCTTGTTAACAATAGGCGCTACTTTTGCTCAAATCCCAACTTCTCTACCGCTGTCATCCATTTGTTTCGCTTGGCATTGCCTGATGACTTCAGCGGGCCAAACGCCGTAATTTTAACGGGCTTAATGCCACAAAACTCTAAAACGCCTTTCTTCATGGAGTGGTGACCAGGAGCTTTAAATATTAATGAATAGTACCATTTAGGTGTATCCATCGTCACAATTAACCTGGCAGATTTCCCTGTAAGCAGTTTATCCCAGAGCAAGGAGTTTTCGCGATACTTAAAAGCAAATTTGGGCAGAAACACTCTATCGATAAAACCTTTTAACAAGGCCGGGTAAGTACCCCACCAGTTTGGATATACAAATACAAGATGGTCTGATTCGGTTATCGCATTTTGCAACTTTATCAAATCCGGTTCAAGTTCAGTGCGCTGTCTGTAACCAAATCGCAAAATCGGGTCAAACTCCAGATCAGCCAGATTTACCAATATGCAATTGGCCGATGACTTATCCGCACCTCTTTTATAAGCCAACGCCAATTCGTTGCAAAAACTGCTTTTATCGGGATGTCCGTTAATGATAAGGATTCGCTTCATTAGTATATATTTTTAGCTATGTTACTGAAATGCGTCTTGAAGATTTTAAGATATTAGATATTAAGACTGATAGACAAAATTAAATAGATAATAAGATCAATCTAATCATCTTTCGCAACTAATCTATCTGTCTAATATCTAATAGTCTTCGCGTCTATAACCTATTTTAAAAATTAAATTTAAACAGTTACTTAGACTGATAGACAAAATTAAATAGATAATAAGATCAATCTAATCATCATCCTCAACTAATCTATCTATAATCTGAAATCCTTCGCATCTATAATCACCTTCAGTCAATACTTCCGACAAACAAGGTTTCTGAAAGCATCAGATTACCATATTAGAAATGATTATACAGCATCAAATATATTTCTTATGAGCATTAAAGTCAATTTTAATGCGCATTAAAATAGAGTTTATCGTGCATTAGAACAATAAAACTATTGCATCAAAACAATACTTTTTGACTTACAAAAACACGAGATATAAACTTGTGATAACGCACAAATCACTGATTCATGCTGGCTGTTTCACATCGAACCGAAAGCCGGTTGAATACTGCCAACTACTCTCTGAAATAGACGCGCTTCACACGGCGGCTGATGCCGGTAAGTATTTCGTAGGGGATGGTATTTAGCTTGGAGGCCATGACAGTGAACGGATGATTGTCGCCAAAAACAATGACCTCATCACCTTCGGACACATCGAGGCCTGACACGTCGAGCATGCACATATCCATACAGACGTTGCCAACGATGGGAACAAGGTGTTTGCCAATGAGCACCTCGCCCATGCGGTTGCTCAGGTGTCGGTTCAACCCGTCGGCATAGCCAATGGGGATGACAGCAATTTTACCGCCCGTGGGCACTTTCCCAGCACGCCCGTATCCTATGGTAGCCTCTGGTCGCACAGTTTTTATTTGTGAGATATAGGTTTTGAGGGTGGCCACGTTGCTCAGGCGAACATCCTTTGTGGCGCTGATGCCATAAAGGCCAATGCCAAGCCGCACCATTTCATATTGCTGTGCGGCAAACCTTTCAATACCCGCCGAGTTGAGGGCATGGCGCATAAATTTGTAACCAATGCCCTTTTCCAACTGCTGACAAAAACGCTCAAAAAGGGCCAACTGATGACGCGTAAAATCATCGTGTACCTCCTCATCGGTACCGGCCAGATGGGTAAATAGAGAGCGCACACGCAGATGGGTCATTTTGCGCAAGCACTTCACAATCTCATCGGCATCGTCATCAAAGAAGCCCAGACGATACATGCCGGTGTCCACTTTGATGTGGATATTCACCGAATCGGCACCATAATCCATCACGGCCTTGTTAAAGGCCTCCAGTAATTTAAAACTGTAAATTTCAGGCTCCAGATTGTATTGCAACATCTGGCCAAAACTCTTCTCCTCAGGGTTCATCACCATAATGGGCACAGTGATGCCTGCCTGCCGCAGCTCCATGCCTTCGTCGGCATAGGCCACACCCAAATAATCCACCTTCTGATGCTGCAAAGCACTGGCTATCTCAAACGAACCACTGCCGTATCCAAAAGCCTTCACCATGGCAAGCACTTTGGTGCCGGGCTTAAGCCGTTCACGAAAAACGTTCAGATTGTTGACCAGCGCATTCAGGTTAATTTCCATCACGGTGGCATGTTGCTTCTGCTCGAGCAATGCCGACACACGCTCAAAGGCAAACGCCCGTGAGCCTTTTATCAGGATGGCCTCATTGCGCATCGAAAAGCCTGGCAAAGCCTGAATGAGTGCTTCCGTTGAGGTGTAAAATGTATCGCCAGACCTGAAATATGAGGCAAATCGGGAGATTTCATTTCCTACACCAATGAAACGGTCAATCCCCTTGGCCTGCACCAAATCGGCCACACGCGGATAAAGCACCGAATCATCCAATCCCGTTTGAAACATATCGGAAAGGATGAGTGTGCGCCCCCCGCCTTTTTTCAACCCTTGCTGATTCAGGAAATCCAACGCAACCTCCAGCGAGGTGAAGTCGGAATTGTAACTGTCATTGATTATGAGCGACCCATTGATGCCCTCCTTCTGTTCCATGCGCATGGCCACCGGCTGCAACTGCGAAACACGCGCTGCAATATCCGAAAAGGCAAAACCGCGATACAAGAGAAAAAGAACTACCGGCATCACATTTTCTACAGAGATGGCGTCGGTAAAAGGCAGGTCAACCACAAAAGTCTCCTCGCCCCAGACCAGTTTCAGCTGCGTGGAATAATCCCTGTTAACGGACAAAAGCTGCAAGCTGGCACCCGAATTTCGGCCCCATGTAAGAATTGTTTTATCAGGATAGAGGGTGGAAACTGCATCGTAAATCATCCTCTGGTCGAAACTGCAAAACACCACTTCGGCTCTAGCGAAGAGTTTGAGTTTTTCGTGCAGTTTCTGTTCTATAGAGAGGAAATTCTCCTGATGCGCAGTTCCAATATTAGTAATGATGCCGATGGTTGGGTGGATAATCTCTTCCAGGCGGGGCATCTCACCAGGTACGCTTATGCCAGCCTCAAAAATTCCAATGGTGGATGCAGCGTTTAATTGCCATACCGACAGCGGCACGCCAATCTGACTGTTATAACTTCGTGGCGAGCGGGTCACTTTTTCCACACCATCCAACACCTGTGCCAACCACTCCTTCACGATGGTTTTTCCGTTGCTGCCAGTAATGGCTACCACCGGAATGTGAAACCGGGCGCGATGTAAAGTAGCCAACTGCTGAAGAGCTTTTAAAGTATCTGGCACCACAATAAATGCAGCCTCTCTCAACTCATCTGAGATCCGGAATGTGATGTCGACCACAAAGTTGCGCACACCCCGCTCAAAGAGCCCAGAAACATAGCGATGCCCATCGTTATGGCCTCCTTTAAGAGCGAAAAACAACACACCTTCGGGTTCAAAGACCATGCGACTGTCGAAAACAAGTCTCGACACAACGTCGAATGATACTCCAACAAGTTGGCCGCCGGTTACTTCGGCTATCTTCCCAATGGTGTATTTAACTGACATCTGAAATGAGTAGATATAAGATGATTAGATGTAAGATATTTAGATATAAGATGATTAGATATAAGATGTTTAGATGCAAGATAGTTAGATATATGATGAATAGATGCTTAATCTCAATTACTAAAGATACTCATCCATATTCACCAGATTCAGATTGCAATCTGCCCGCTCTTGAGTTTGTTATAACAACTGCGACATACCGCCTCATAGGATTCAGAAGCACCTACTTCAACCAACTTCTCACTGGCTTTCAAACGAAATGAGTGTTGCGCCAAATCACCACAGCGCACGCAAATGGCATGCACCTTTGTCACATATTCAGCGCAAGCCATCAACCCGGGCATAGGGCCAAAGGGTTTACCTTTAAAATCCATATCCAGACCTGCCACAATCACCCGCAAACCTTGTGCTGCAAGGGTGTTACAAACCTCAATAAGTCCGTTATCAAAAAACTGGGCCTCGTCAATACCCACCACATCGGTGTTGGAACTTAGTAGCATGATGTTACCCGAACTATCGACCGGTGTACACCGAATGCTGTTGGCATCGTGCGACACCACATCCGACTCGCTGAAGCGCTGATCTACCAATGGCTTGAAAATCTCTACGTTCAGTTTGGCAATGCGGGCTCTTTTTAACCGACGAAGCAACTCCTCCGTTTTGCCCGAAAACATGGAACCCGCAATCACCTCAATCCATCCCTGACGCTTCTGTCTGTTGGTTTTATTCTCAAGAAACATAATAAAAACTTCAAAAAATTTTAGATTCGGCTGATTTCTGTTTTGGTCAGGTAATTGTTACCTTTGCAAATGTAACGAAAAATGGTTGTCAAACAGGCATTATGGAAAAGGAAGCA
The DNA here is from genome assembly GCF_000517065.1 of Alkaliflexus imshenetskii DSM 15055. GTDB lineage: Bacteria > Bacteroidota > Bacteroidia > Bacteroidales > Marinilabiliaceae > Alkaliflexus > Alkaliflexus imshenetskii. Next base: position 1,253,015 of record NZ_KI912105.1, read on the forward strand.
CTGCTTAAAATCATCCTTCAGGATATAAAAGAACTTGAAACGCTGGTAAACACTTTTACCGGAAAGGAGTTGATTCCCGACGTGTTTATGCAACTGGCGAGGAGCAAAACCCAAGGCATCCTTAGCGAAATTGACCTATTAGATCAACTGGAAAAGCATGTTTTCAGCAGGGTTAATGAGCCAGTGACACCCATTCAGGCATTTGTTTCAGCGCCGTTTCCGGCGCCACCAGTGTCAGAAATACCGGTTACAGCCACCTCTGTGCCTGAGCCACAACCGCGCATTGCAGAACCATTACCACCGCCCCCGGTGAAAGAAGAGCCTATTCTGACCATCGACGAAGAGCCGGTTGTAGCTGTGAAAGCATCTCCAACACCTACAGTTAAAGAGCCGGTAAAAACAGAATCATCACAGGACAATGGACGTAATCAGGCCATTCTTGGTGATGTACTTGGCAAGAACAAACACTCGTTTAACGAGCTTCTCGCTCAGAAAAAAGATTCTGACAACATCCCAAAATTCCACAAACCAATAGAAGACCTGAGAAAAGCTATTGGCATCAACGATCGATTTTTATATCAGAGAGAGCTCTTTGGCGGCAATGCCGACCTCTTTAACCAGACCATTGAACAGCTCAATACAATGAATAACTTTGATTCGGCAGAGGGATTTCTTTTGGGCAACTTCAACTGGGATCACAACAACCAGGCAGTAGTGGCCTTTAAAGAGTTGGTTAAACGTCGTTTCATAAAATAACCCTGCTTAAATCATGGGCAAACTCATACTGGTACCCACCCCAATTGGCAATCTGGAAGATATCACACTGCGCGCCTTACGAGTGCTAAAAGAGGTTGACTTTATTCTTGCCGAAGATACACGCACCACCGGTTTTTTGTTAAAACATTACGGCATTGAGACCCGGATGTTTTCCCATCATAAATTCAATGAACACAGCACCACAGAACGCGTGATTCAGCGCTTACAAGCAGGCGAAACAGCTGCTATGGTTTCAGATGCCGGCACACCCGGCATTTCCGACCCCGGCTATCTTTTGGTGAACCACTGCATCAAACAAGGCATTACTGTGGAATGTCTCCCCGGTGCCACCGCACTTATTCCCGCCATTACTGTGGCAGGACTCCCCAATGACCGGTTCACTTTTGAAGGTTTTCTGCCTCAAAAGAAAGGAAGACAGAAAAAATTCACCGCCCTTCAGGACGAAACGCGCACCATGGTTTTTTACGAATCGCCGCACAGATTGCTGAAAACACTGGCTCAGTGCATCGATTTTTTTGGTGCCGACCGACAAGCAGCCGTCTGCCGCGAACTATCCAAACTGCACGAGGAGATAAAACGGGGAACAGTATTTGAACTTCACAGTTATTATGAACAACATCCTCCCAAAGGGGAAATAGTTCTGATTGTGGATGGCAAAAAAGATATTTAACTTTGGCTAAGGCAGAAAGCAATTCATCTGATAATTTAAAGAATGCAAGCAGTGCACTTTTCAAATTCATGCAATTCTTCTGTCAGTAAGGTTAACAATGGATGCTGACGATTTACTTTAAAAAAGTTAGAGATGCATCCAGCTTTTGCCTTAAACATTTCTGCAATAAAAAAAATTAAACATCATTGGAATTATGAAAAAACTGGCTCTACTATTAATGATTGTGCCACTATTTTGGCAATGTACCACCGGACCTTCTAAAACGGAGCTCCGGCAAATGAATGACTCACTTCTGATGGCTACAGCTCAGAAGGAGATTCAGATGAACCAACTCGTTGGCACCCTTGCCGACATCGAAGAGAATCTGCGTCTCATCAAAGAGAAGGAGCAGATTATCTCATTGCAAGCTGAATCAGGTGATGTGCGCGGCCGTGCCGGCGAACAGATCAATCAGGATATTCAGCTCATCTATGATATGATGGTTCAAAACAAAAATCGCATCCAGGAACTTGAGCAACAGATGAAAAAATCAGGCGTTGACAACCAGCGTTTGAACAGACTCATTACCGGACTTAACGAGCAGTTACGTGAAAGAACCGAGGAAGTTGTGAGGCTACAGGAACTGCTTGCCCAACGCGACTTACAGATTGGACAACTCAACACCGAAATCAGAGGTCTGAGCGATGAGATGGATGCCATCCGCAAAGAGCAGGATGCCACCCGCAGACAACTGGATAGCACAACCGACCTCTACAATACAGCCTGGTTTGCCATTGGCACACGCAGAGAGTTGAGAGACCAAAAGATTTTAACCCGCGACGGATTCCTCTTCTTTGGAAGCTCACGCGTACTTAAGGAGGATTTCGACAATCAATATTTCAACAAAATTGATATTCGCGAAAAAGACCAATTCCCGCTTTTCAACAAAAAAGCGGAAGTAATGACAGCTCACCCTGCCGGCTCGTATCAGTTGGTAAAAGAGGAAGATGGCAACATTACCCTGGTCATTACCGATATCAATCAATTCTGGAGCATCTCCCGTTATCTGGTGATAAAAGTAGGATAAGGCATAAGACCCGACTCAAAACAAAGCAGAAACCCTTCCCGCCGGTGGCACCCAGTGTCCCGGCGGGATTTTTTTATCCGCAGTGGTGTCGTATCTTTGCATCACGACCTACAAGAAACAAAATGCGCAAATACAAACATCTTTTCTTCGATCTGGATCATACAATCTGGGATTTTTCGACCAACGAAAAAATAACGCTCTCTGAGCTATTTGATAAGTATAACCTTGAAAAATATTTTGCCAATTTCGATGATTTTTTTTCGAGTTATAAACCCATAAATGCCGATTTATGGCTTAAGTACCGATTGGGAGAGATAAAAAAAACAGACTTGAGCATTGGCCGTTTCTACAATACCTTTCTAACCGTTGGTTTTGACGATCACCAGGCAGCCACTCAGTTTGCCAACGATTTTGTAACCATCAACCCAACCAAAACATCTGTTATACCCCATACATTTGAAGTGCTTGATTATCTCAAACCACATTATCAGATGCACATCATCACAAACGGTTTTGTGGAAACCCAGCACGTAAAACTTGAGAAAAGCGGGCTTCGTCCCTATTTCAGTAAAATATTCATTTCAGAAGAGATAGGATATCAAAAGCCCAAGCGAGGCTTTTTTGAGTATGCCATCAAGAGTTGCAATGCACGCAAACGCGAAAGCCTGGTGATTGGCGATAGCCTTGAAGCAGATATTGAAGGGGCAAAAAATTTTGGACTTGACCACGTCTTTTTCAATCCTGATGGCATTGCAGTTGATGCCCCTGTTTTTGCCGAAATACGCTCACTGCTGGAGCTCAAAACGATGCTCTAAAACGGATTGTCGCGTTCAAAACTACTGCCCAAAGGCAGGTTGCTGCCAAAGTTTCCTGCAGCCGGAGCGGGAGTTGGCGGCAATACCGGATTGTTCATACGAGAACCAAAAGTCATGGCCTCTCCCACCGGCTCCATACCAAAACCACTGCCATAGTTGTCCACCTCAATGTCTTCGAATCGGATGGCCTCCGGACGGAAACGCAGACGCACGTCGCCGGTGGCACCGTTACGGTGTTTGGCAATGATAATTTCAGCAAGGCCAATAAGACTATTACCCTGCTCATCCTCGGTAATTTTATAATACTCCGGTCGGTGTATAAACAAAACCATGTCGGCATCCTGTTCAATGGCTCCCGACTCACGAAGATCGGACAGCTGTGGGCGCTTTCCATCGCCAGTACGGTTTTCCACTGCACGGCTCAACTGTGACAGGGCAATGATAGGCACATTGAGCTCTTTGGCAAGACCTTTTAGCGAACGTGAAATCATACTTACCTCTTCCTGCCTGTTGCCGGGATTCATACCACTGGCATTCATCAACTGAAGGTAGTCGATGATGATTATCTTTATATTGTGCTGTTTTTTTAATCTTCGGCACTTCGCCCTTAACTCAAACACTGAGAGACCGGCCGTGTCATCCACAAACAAAGGCGCATCTTCCAATGACTTTATCTTATGGTCAAACTGCTCCCATTCGTATGGCTCAAGTTTACCATTCTTGATTTTATCGGGATGCAGCTCTGTTTCGGCCACTATGAGACGGTTCACCAACTGCACATTTGACATCTCAAGCGAAAAAACGGCTACTCCCTGACGGTATTTCACAGCCATATTGCGCGCCATTGAAAGAACGAATGCGGTTTTTCCCATTGCCGGGCGCGCCGCAATCACAATCATATCGGACGATTGCCAACCGGATGTGATACGATCCAGCTCGGTAAAACCACTCGGCACCCCACTCAAACCATCGGTTCGTTTTCCGGCTATTTTTATCAACTCAATGGCCTCTGTTATTACCGGCCTAATGGGCACTGCATCGCGCTTCATGCTTCCCTGCGAAAGCATGAATAAAGAGTTTTCTGCCTCTTCGAGCAAGTCATTCACATCCTCTGACTCATCATACGCCTTGGTTTGAATCACACCCGAGATACGTATCATTTCGCGCTGCAAGAACTTCTGGTAGATGATTCGGGAATGGTATTCGATGTGGGCAGCAGAAGCTACACGGCTGGTGAGTGTAGTCACATAAAATGCACCGCCCACCTCCTCGAGGCGCCCCATCCGGCGAAGCTCTTCGGTAACTGTCAGAATATCGGCAGGCTCCTGTCGGCCATTCAGATTGGTGATGGCCTCATAAATATACTGATGGGTATCTTTGTAAAAACAATCCGGCTTAAGAATCTCTGAAACGGTTACAAAAGCATCCTTCTCCAGAAGCATTGCTCCCAGAACAGCCTCTTCCAGCTCAAGGGCTTGCGGAGGCATCTTGCCCACACCAAGATCCACCGCCTCAGTGGGCTTGCGCTTTGTATTTCGTTTCTCTGCCATAATTCCGGTTTTTTTAAAAGACGGATTGCAAAGGTACAAAAATCGGGCACCCTGAAAAACATTAACCGACTCTTAGTGTAAACAAACCACCAACAGGCTTATCAACAAATTGTTAATAACCACAAAAAAACTAAGACTACCAACTTATTCAGTAAAATCTCTATTTTTGAACCCAAATAAAACATTGATATGATTACTTTTCCCAATGCCAAAATAAATATCGGTCTGTTTGTTACCTCAAAAAGAGCCGATGGTTACCACAACCTGGAGACACTCTTTTTCCCTGTGAAGCAGTTGTGTGATGCACTTGAAATATTAATACACAACGGAGAAGAAGACCAGTTCTCAACCAGTGGACTAACGATTGATGGACATGCGCAGGATAATTTATGTATGAAAGCACTTCAACTCATGCGCAGTGAGCATCCTATTCCGCCATTAAAAATACATCTTCACAAGAAGATTCCATTTGGAGCAGGACTCGGCGGTGGTTCGGCAGATGCGGCGTTTATGCTAAAAATGCTCAATCAACTATTCAACATTAACTATTCTGACAGCCGGCTCGAGTCTATGGCAGCATTGCTCGGCGCAGATTGCCCGGTATTCATCAAAAACAGACCTGTTTTGGCCAAAGGCATCGGTAACGAGTTCTATCCGACTGACATCAACCTAAAGAGCTACTGGCTTCAAGTGGTGATACCTCCCGTTCATGTGCCTACTACCACTGCGTATAAACACATCATCCCAAAAACACCAGACAAACCGCTTGAGGAGTTAACCAAAACCTCGCCTCAAAACTGGAAAAACCTCATGAACAATGACTTTGAAACCAACGTTTTCAGCAACTATCCTATTGTAGAGTCGGCAAAAAACAGGTTTTACGAGAATGGCGCCATATATGCCTCCATGTCGGGGAGTGGCTCATCGGTATATGGGCTCTTTGTTACTGAACCTCAGATTGCATGGCCGCAAGACCACACAGTGCATACGGAACAAATAATGGATTAATTTCGCGCAGGGGATTCCGGTAGTGTGAAGCTGAAGACACTTCCTTTGCCCTGCTCACTCTCAACCATAAAAACACCTCCGTTGCGTGCAATAAACTCTTTACACAACACCAAGCCCAGACCTGAACCTTTTTCGCCCTCGGTGCCATTTTGTGAGACACCAATACCTGTTGTCAATATGGTATTAACCGCTTCCGGAGAGATGCCGATGCCAGTATCAGCCACAGAGATTTTTACAAAACCATCACCCCTTTGTACTGATACCGAGACCTCTCCACCTCTACTGGTAAACTTTATGGCATTTATAAGCAGGTTACGCAATACCGTGCGCATCATGTTGGCATCTGCAAAAACACGATACGCCCCAAAATCGCTGCTACTAACCGTGATTTGCTTTTTAATGGCGCTTTCACGCACGAGGTAGATGTTCTCAAGTACTATTTCGTTGAGATTTATATCCGATGGGGTAACCTGAATTTCGTTGGTTTGAGACCTTGCCCAATAAAGCAGATTCTCAAGAAGATTAAACACCTGAAGAGAAGAGTCGTGCACATAGGTTGAATATTTACGAACCTGCTCTTTGTCGTCCACATCACAAAACTCCATCAATAAGGAAGAGAAACCCATTATGGTATTAAAAGGTGTGCGTAAGTCGTGAGCTATGATTGAGAATAACTTGTCCTTGGTTTTTATCAACCGGAGCAGTTCTACATTGCTTCTCTGCAGGTTCTCTGCCTGCGACTCCAGCTCTTCGGCCTGTTCAATAATTATTCTTTGCCGCTCACCAAGCACCTGATTGATGTTGTTCAGCTCAACCGTTCGCTGTTTCAGCATACGGTTATTCTTACGTAGTTTCCACGTTTGTTCGGCCACCAGATGCGCCAAACGCCGCTTTTGTCTTCGCAACGAGTTGGTGCGATAATTATGAACAAGCAGCGTAATAAAAAATAAAAAGACGATTATCAAACCATAAAACCAAGCTGTTGCCCACCACGGTGGTAACACACGAATGCGCACAGAAATTCCTTCCTCGTTCCAAACGCCATCGTTGTTAGCCGCTTTCACCCTAAAAGTGTACTTCCCGGGAGGCAGATTCATGTAAGAGGCTGTGCGCCGATTCCCCAAATCAACCCAATCATCGTCAAATCCCTCCATAATGCAGAGATATTCGTTTCTACCGGGATTAAACATATTGAGAGCCACAAACTCCAGAGAGAAGAAGTTCTGGTAATGACGCAACACAATCTCATCTACAGCATCAATATGCTTATCCATCACTTCTCCGGGGCCAAATTCGGTAACCTCTTTGTTAAAAAGAAGAAATCGGGTGAAACGCAACTGTGGTGGCTGTAAATTGTAGTGCAGTTTATTAGGATTAAAAGCATTAACACCCTTACTGCCTGCAAAAAACAAAGCATCGCCCCCATTATAGTAAGATGCGTTCAAATTAAACGCATTTCCTTGAAGCCCATCCACTTCATCAAAATAGAAAAATGTATCTGAATCGGGATTTAGCTGATAAAGACCTCCATGGGTGCTTATCCATAAATGCCCGTTTAAATCTTCTTCGATGCTGCTTATGTATTGATTCTCGAACCTTGTTCCCCGTCTGACAAAGCTATCGGTTTGCGGTTCATGGTAATACAAACCAAAGTTGGTTCCAAGCCATATCCGCCCACGGCTATCGAGGAAGAGAGAAAAAATTTGATTACCAAGGAAAATTTGCTCATACTCCCCCCCGGCAAAATAGTTTTTGAACACCTTTGCACCTTTATCCAGCACACTCAAACCGTATGCAGTTCCTACCCACAGCCTGCCATCGGCATCAATAAGCAAGTCATTGACCCAGTCGGAACCCAAATGACTGTTTTTACTATCGTAATGATGAAAATAGTTGCTTTGCCTGTCAAAATAATTCACACCCCGACCGTGTGTTGCTACCCACAAATTCCCAACCTCATCCTCAGCAATGGCGCGTACGTCGTTCATTGATATGGAACCTGGCGCATCGGTCTGTCGCCATGACACGAAGCGATTGTTCTCACGGTCGTACCATTGTAATCCACCACTGTGGGTGCCAATCCACATCTCGTTGTTCCTGTCGCGATAAATGGTTAGTACACTGCCGCGTCCAAGTCGGTTGGGCAGGTTATCACTGGCCTCATGACGAATCATTTGGCCGGTTTGCCATTCAAAAATATCGATACCGCCATTAAATCCGCCCATCCACAAATTACCTTCAGCATCCTCACAAATCGAAGAAATATTCTGATTGGTAAGATGCCAGTAGAAACGGTTCGACTCATTAAAAAGCTGAAAACCCCTGTCGAGGTAACTCACAAACACCCCTATGCCATTGTGATAAGTGTAATAGTTGCCTTGAAAATCCTGAAACAGACCCCGAACATTTGGCCGCAGCGAAAAATCCTCCTGTTGAATGTGATAGTAACCTCTGAACGCTTCCTCCGCTTCGATATAAAGCTTCACACCGCTATAGTCGCACGACCAGAGATTTCCTTTGCGGTCGCGGTACAAATCAAAAACAAAACGCTCCGATGTACCTTCAAAGTACTTTTTTACTTCGCCCGACTTAAGTGTATATCTTACAAGCCCCCCCTCCTCAATACCAATCCACAGATAGTTGTCATCCACACTGATATCAGTGACTGTGAAAGATGGCTTTATTGCGAGCGACTCCCCATTTAAAACGATACCCGGCATTGAATCTTTGTAGGAAGCATAATAAGAAACTTCTCCGCCATTGTAATGCCCCAACCAAAACCCGCCATTTTTATCAAAATCTATTGCAGAGATGTCTCCTGATGGAGATGTAAAGATGTGTTCAAACAGAAAAGTCTGCTCGTTTAGATAGTGTAGCGTATTTGCAACACATACAACAACGCGTCCATCAGAATCCTGAACGATTCGACTAATGGCAGCATCTGGAAAACCCGCAAGTTCGTAAGTAGTTATTACCCCATTAAACCGATCCTGTTCAACGTTGTAAAGTGAAATACCAAAAGGAGATGCCACCCAAAGGCGGTTGTAAGAGTCGACTAAAAGATCGTCGATCTGATTGCCGGCCAACCCTGGTGTGTTGAGACCTTCGCGCGAACGATATGCCTTAATGTCCTGCCCATCGAAGCGGTTCAACCCATCCACCGTTCCAATCCAGATATACCCATCAGCTTCCTGCACCATCTTGGTCACAAACAAACTCGACAAACTGTTATAGGATGAAATACGGCTAAAATTGAATTCAGGAGCCTGAGCCAGACTATTAACTCCACTCAATGCAAGAACAATGGCTAAAAAGTAAATAATAGTCCCCTTCACAAATCCAGATTTTCGATATACAGTTATACTTATAAGGGAGGAAAAGGTTATACCTAAACAGATATGTTTTTTAACATTCAATCAAAAAAAGCAAATGTTTTTAACTATAAAGAATTGGAACGCACCAATTCTGCCTGACACATATTATCATAACAATGAATATGCATTAAACTAACAATGTTTCTATGTTGCTTTATGACAATAAAAAAACCGGTCAGAGTATAACCGGTTATTAAATATCGATGATATTATAAAACTTTTAGAACTCGGCATTTTTTGGTGTGCGCGGAAATGGAATCACATCACGTATGTTGCCCATACCTGTTACGAATAACAGCAGCCGTTCAAAACCCAATCCGAATCCACTGTGCGGCACCGCGCCAAACTTACGGGTGTCAAGGTACCACCACATCTCTTCAACCGGAATATGCATCTCTTGCATACGGGCTACCAGTTTATCGTAATTCTCCTCACGCTGCGAACCACCAATGATTTCACCAATTTGAGGGAAAAGCACATCCATGGCACGAACCGTTTTATTGTCATCATTCAACTTCATATAAAAAGCCTTAATCTCCTTGGGATAGTCGGTAAGAATAACGGGCTTTTTAAAATGTTTCTCAACCAGATAACGCTCGTGCTCACTCTGTAAATCGGCACCATATCCTTCAATTTGGTACTTAAACTGACCCTTCTTATTGGGCTTGGACTCTTTGAGTATTTCGATTGCTTCTGAATAGGTTAGCCTGATGAACTCATTGTTCAGCACAAACTTCAACTTTTCAATCAATTCCATACTGCGCTCGTCGGCCTTTTTATTCTTCTCCTCCTCTTCCAGACGTGAACTCAAAAACTGCAAGTCATCGCTACAATTATCAAGTGCATATTGAATCAGGTATTTGAGAAACTCCTCGGCCAGATCCATGTTGTCGTTAAGGTCGTAAAAAGCCATTTCAGGCTCTATCATCCAAAACTCAGCCAGGTGGCGCGAGGTATTTGAGTTTTCGGCTCTGAAAGTAGGTCCAAAAGTGTAAATATCGGCCAGACCCATGGCAGCAAGTTCTCCTTCTAACTGGCCGGACACAGTCAGATTGGTCGCCTTGCCGAAGAAGTCTTCTTTGAAATCAATTTTTCCTTCTTCATTGCGTGGAATATTCTCCAAATCGAGGGTGGTCACCTGAAACATTTCACCGGCTCCCTCAGCATCAGAAGCAGTAATAATTGGTGTATGGATGTTCACAAACCCCTTGGATGAGAAGAAACTGTGCACGGCAAAAATCATGGCATGGCGCACGCGTGCGATGGCGCTGAATGTGTTGGTCCGAAACCTTAAATGGGCTATTTCGCGCAAAAATTCGAGTGAGTGCTTTTTGGGTTGCAATGGATATTCATTCACATCGCAATCGCCAATGACTTCGAGCGTTCGAGCCAGAAGCTCCACATTCTGACCGGTTCCCTGCGAGGGAGCGAGCTCACCTCTTACAGCGATAGACGCTCCGGTGGTCACACGACGCAGCAACTCTTCACCAAACACCTCCACATCTGCTACAACCTGTAAATTGTGTATGGTTGAGCCATCATTCAAAGCTATAAAATTCACCTGCTTGTTTCCCCGGCGGGTTCGCACCCAACCTTTCACAACTATTTCGCTGCCTATTGCATCACTCTTTAAAACATCCGTGATTTTCGTGCGTCGCATATCAAATCGTAATTAAAATCGTTTATAAACTATCAAAGTGAAAAAATAAAGGCTTTGCAGCCTTTTAGCCTGTAAAAATAGTGAAATGTTTACTAACAAAAGTCTGATTTTACTCAAAATATAACTTTTTTCTACGAATAGGTGGTAATTACATGGTTCTTGCTCAAAAAGAATATTTTAATGACACAAACCAGGCCGATCCAGCACCTGCAAAGGGAGAATCACCGGAACCGGTAAACAGCTGCCCCACAAACTCAAAATCCCAATCCTGAGTGAGTGAACGGGCGAAACCGGGCGAAATAAATATGGCTTCTGCATCGGGCAAAGCCATAATGGCCAGATTGGCACTTAAAACCGGGCTAAAAGGATGTGTGGCACTCGCTGTCATAGCCCATTGTGAGAACATGATATTATCCGCAGCTAAAGGTGTGGTAATCAAAACCATATTCGCACCTTGTCGTCTGTGACCACCATTATAAAGCAACTCAAACAGACCGAAAGTACCTGTAGCAAACAGATGGTCGACTCCGGCAGCAGCAACAAGGTTGCCACGCCTGGTGCTCGGTTGTGCCTCTACATCATAAAACCAGGTGGCCTCCCCCTTAAAACCCATCTCACCGATACTGCCGGCCCATCCACCTCCAATGGCCAATCGGTGGCGGTAATAACCGGCCAATAACTGAAGGTCGTACCGGCTGCGATTAAATGCATACAATGCTGCGGCCACGCTCTCCCTGCTATTGTCGGCAGGGTTGTAAACCAGCTCCAGCCGCGACAAGTCGCCGGTAAAATATTGAAAACGAATTGCATCGGCACCTGGCCGTTCGGGGTAATCAAAATCAAAAAATGAATATGTATTAAACAAATCGTTGGGATTGGAAACCATGTTAATACCCCAATTTACCCGTTGTCGCCCAATACGCACCTGCCAATCACCCTGCCGCCAGTCGACAAACAACCGGTCAAGGTTTGTCACTCCAAGCCACCGGCTCTCATCAAGCCACACTCCGGTAAGGTTTACCAATCCATTGTCGCCACCAAGATAATCCTTATAAAACGGGAACTCTACAAACAAAGGGTTATACAACAAGCGGTTACGAGCCTCGCCGGTAAACGAAAAACTGTCGGACAATCGCCATCTCAAATTCAAACGGTTGTGCACAAGATTGTTGAAGGTGACCTCATCAAAACCCTCATCAATTAAAAATGATGGCATGGTTTTAACATATCCGCGCAACGACAAATCGCCGGATGTGGCATTGCTTACCAGACTCATCGTCCACATAAGCACCAGCATAAAATATTTCAACTTGCAACTCATCAACCGAACTGTCAGATTAAAATTTTACATCAAAAAGGGATTACCGTCGTTCATCAGAGGCAATTTTGCCATCTACCAGTTTGATGACCCTTCGTGCCCGGTCAATCACACGCTGGTCATGCGTGGAAAAGAGCAGGGTAATGTGTTCCTCTTCGTTGAGTTTCTGCATAATATCGAGCAAGTTAAAGGCCGACTGCGTATCGAGGTTGGCAGTGGGTTCATCGGCCAGCACAAATTGTGGTCGCGAAGCCAACGCACGTGCCACGGCCACACGCTGCTGCTGTCCGCCGGAGAGTTTCTGTGGTCGCACATCGGCTTTGTCGGTCAGCCCCACCTCTTGGAGTAGCTGTATGGCCCGGGCTTCCATCTCCTCTTTGCTGCGTTTTTGCAGCAACATGATAAACGAAATGTTCTCTTTTGCTGTGAGCACCGGAATCAGATTGTACGATTGAAACACAAAACCAATGTTGCGAAGCCTGAAATCGATAAGTTTGCTCTCTTTTAATGCGGTCATTTCGGTGTCGCCCACAAACACGCGTCCTGATGTGGGGTGGTCCAGACCGCCAATCATGTTAAGAAGCGTTGTTTTTCCGCTGCCCGAAGGCCCAATGATGGCTGTAAACTCGCCCTTCTCAACCTCTAAATCAACTCCGCCAAGCGCATGCACCGGAACCACTGTATGGTTATAAACTTTTGTCAGATTTTCTGTTCGAATCACCTTTGTCATGGCTATATTCTTTATATGGAAAACTCGTTTAGATAGATAAAAGATTTTTAGAAGGATAGACTAGATATTGCGACTGAGTTATGCTTTGCCTCTAAAAATCTTGTTTTAATAATTCTTGTCAATCTTTACGGATGGCCTCAGCCGGGCGCATTTTCAATGCTTTAAACGCGGGATAGACCGACGCCAGAAACGATGTACACAACACCAATATCACAAGATTCAGAAAAAAAGAGGTATGCAGTTCGGGAATCACCACGGCATCGTAACCAAAGTCGGTAAGCGTATCGCCTCCCACGCCGGACAAATCCACCCCATTGCGCGCCGTTAGCCAAACAGTTCCGCCTCCCAGCAGTATACCCACAATGGCTCCGGTAAACGTCAGAAAAGTGGTCTCTAACATCACCATCAAAAACACACGCTTTTTGTTCATGCCAACCGCCATGAGCATGCCCAGTTCACGGGTGCGCTCATACACCGTCATCAGCATGGTGTTTAGCAGTCCAAAAGCCAGTGCCAGCAATATGATGATGATAATTACCAGATAGGTGATACCTGCCATCTCCTGCATGTAACTCACTTCAGGTGAGATTTCGGCATAACTGCGGATGGACAGTTCGGGATAACGATTCTTTAACTGCGCAATTACATCGGATAAATGCTCCACATCGTTCAACAAAATGGCAATCTCATTCACCGGCTCACCCTCGCCCACCAAGGCTTGCAGGTCGCTGCGCCGCACATAAAGTCTTAGCTCGTCGAGTTGGGTATGTGTGGTCTGATATATACCGGCAACCCTGAACGATGCCCTTACAATTTCACCCTGCATATCGGGAAAAGTAAGCACCAAACGGGAGCCGGGCTCAATCTTCATCTTATCGGCCAGTCGCTTGCCAACAATTACCGGATTGCGACCTGCATCGGTAAAATAGTCGCCATCCACAACAAACTCATCAAAACGCGTGGTGGCGCGCTCCTGCTCTGCGTCCACACCAATAATCTGCACGCCGGCAGTAATAGCCGATGAAGCCACCATGCCGCTGGCCATTGTGCGCGCCGAAACGGACATTACAAAATCATCGGAACTCAGGTGACTCACCAGTTCAGCAGCTTCAGGAATATGGTATTTCACCTCATCATAATCTATAAATTTTGGGTGATGTATCTGCATGTGGGATATTTGACGCTCAATGGCTATCCTAAACCGCTGCGTGACCATGCCGGTTGCAAGCCCAGTGGCAAAGATGCCGCCCCACAGTCCCAATGCCACAGCCATTAATATGACTAGGCTCCGGCGCTTATTTCGCCAGACATTACGCCATGATATTTTTACGATTCCATTCATTCCTTAAAGTTTTGATGATTCAACCACTTTCATGGAATACACTTTATAAACCGGATAGATGCTCACCAGTAAAGAGATGACAGAGACCACATAAACCTGTGACAAGAAATTGATGGCCGACATTGAAAACGGCATCACCGGCTCAAAACCGTAATCAATCATCACATTGGCCAATTCGCCAGACAACTGAATTGGATTGTGGTGAAAATAGTACACCACCGGAAAAGCAGCCAACGCCCCGGCAATAACGCCCAGCAGAGTCATCAGAACCATTTCAATCACACATACCACCGCCAGCTGACTTCGCTTCATTCCTACCGAAATAATCATGGCCAGCTCCTTGGTACGTTCCACCATCATGGTTAAAACCGTACCGTAGATGCCAAATGCAATAATCATATAAAGAATATAAAGAAACACCTTGTTGGCAGCCACATCAAAAGCCATTAACTTGAGAAAATCGGCCAGCAACTCCTTCCATGTTAGCAGGCGAAACCATTCAGCATCGAGGCCCTTCGCCATGGCATTGGCCAAACGTTCGGTATCGGCCGGATTGTTGGGCATCACAATAAGTGACGTCAACCTCTCATCGGCCTGAAAAAACCATTGCGCTGCTGCCAAAGGCATTAAAATTGTGGCTCTGTCCATCTCCGGCACCCGAATTCGCACTATGCCCTTCACGGGAAAAAGACCGGCGGCTGATGCGCCCTGAAACCCTTGAGAAATAAACACGAGCGTATCACCCACCTCGGCATTCAGTACTCTGGCCAATCCGGATGAGATTAAAACCGATTGGTCGCCGCTTTCCAAATAGTCACCCGCCACAATATTCTCCCTGAAATCATTGAACTGCACTTCCGAATCAGGATTCATCCCAATGAGCAACGCGCCGCGTGTGGTCTCATCATTGGCCACCAGCGTAAAACCCTGGATGCGCGGCACCAGATAATCGATACTTTCAGCATAGGGCTTTAGTGCCGATTGCAGCGCATCGTCATACAACAGAGAGTTGTCAATGGATGGTTCATCATGATACATCACATCCTGAACCTTTAGATACCCGGTGCTGTACTTTACCATATTGTCAATCATCATTTCATAACTACCCCTTTGAAATGACTCGGAACAGATGGCCAGCAACACCGCAAAAAACACCGATGCCACCGTAATAATGGTTCGCCGCTTATTACGCCATAGGTTGCGCCAGGCAAGAATCATCAACATCTTCATAAGCTACTATATTTATTGGTACCGCATTGGCTATTTTAAACTGCGCAGATTTTGCTGCGAAAAAAAGCTGTCCTGAATGGGAATGTCAAATTCGATATGATGCGTCTCAATAACGGTTTTATGTCCGGATTTGTCGTGAGGCACCATCTCCATTATGGCAGGAATTTCTCGTCCGCCCATCATCCTGATATCACTGAACGTGATGGTGCTTACACAGTCGCCAAACTCATCATAGTTTTCCACTTTCATCTGGATGTACTCCTTCTTATCTACCCAAATCAACACTTTGTCGTACACAATAGCCGCCTCGGGCAATGGCACCAGCTCAATCACATAGCAGTCGCGGCCATTGAACAGCTCCGTGCGCAGCAACTTGTGTTGGTAATCCTCAACCGTTGAACTGCCGCGCACCAGGTCATCGTTGGAAAAATCGCTCCCCATCCACGATTGCGACATCATTGATGGTGGCATTTTAATGGTTCGGTCGATGGATGGCACAAAGTTCCATATCTCCTTACCACGTTTCAGAAAACCAGTGCCTTTATCACGAGCCGGAGCGGTGATGAAAATGAGCGAAAAATCATCGCCTTTACTCCAGGCTTTCATGGAAACCTCGCGGGTATAGCGCGGCCTTACGGTTTTCATTGTCATCTCCGCATAAGAAGAGTTACCTTGCATGCGCTGCTCCATCTTGCGAATGATTTCAACCGGATTATCTGCCACAGATATCGCTACAAAACAGAATAGCGTAATGGCCATCATTGTCAATCGAAAAACCAACAGACTTCTTTTCATACTAATAGATATTTAAACTGTTTAGTTTATGTCGGGCTTTATTTATTAGATGATTAGATGCTAGATAATTAGATGCAAGATGATTAGATAATCGGATAGACTGGTTTGGAAAGAACTTATAAAACCAGAATAATACCACTTTCCATCTTACATCTAATTATCTTGTATCTAAACATCTTCTATACAACCTTAAACCAATAGCAACTTAAGTCAATCTCAAATCTTATTCTCTGCCTCCCATTCCTCCATCAAATTGGGAAACTTCTCCATGATAAACTGATAAAAACTTATTGAGCGCCGAAGCCAGTTGGTTGCACCATCGGACTTTCCGCCCCTCAATTCAATGCCCTTATTAAAGAGCGCCAACATATAGTCAATCATTTTTAACCGCTGACGCATGATGGATGCCCATGAAATATGCTCATCCAAACTATAATAGGTGCGCCTGTCGCCCGGGAAAGTTATTGGCCTCAGAAAATTTATCTGAACCAATGTTTTAAGATTTGTGCTGATGGTGCTTTTTGAGGCCCCCAATCCGGTTACCAGCTCATCAAAAGTCACTCTTCCTTCGGGCGCGATGGCCACATACCCAAAAATTCGTCCCACCATGCGGGTGGTGCCTAGCGCTTCAAACATAAGACCGCTGTCTTCGATGAAGCGCTCCCGTTCATTTACTTCTTCCATACTTGAAAAATAGCTTTGATTAGTTTACCTGAGACAATACAAAAATATTATGTTTTTCTAGTTCTGTCAATACCGAACCAATAAAGCCTTATGTGATTTTTATCAGATATCTCTACCTGAAAGATATCATATCAAACTACTTCCGGATTGATTATTTTGCACGTTGGTTAAACCCGACGAACCTTGATTTGTTAAAAATGGGGAGTCATAATGCATTCAACAATCAATTATGAATCGATTAACCACGTTGCAACCATCTGAATATAAACTCAAAATCATATAAAAAATGAAAAAAGCAAGTACGCTGGCATTGTTGCTGATGATTATGACGCCATTTTGGCTCGCAGCCACAGAGCAAAAACCAATCACTGCAGAAAATTTATGGGAAGTAAAACGTGTTGGAGCACCCGTAGCTTCGCCAGATGGCAAACTGACTGTTTTCACAGTGACCGAATTCAGCATTGGTGATAACAATTCTAAAACACATCTGCACCTCATGGACAATGAGAGCGGAGCCATCAAACAGATAACTTTTGCAGGCAGCGAAGGTGCACCTGTGTGGTCGCCCGACGGCAGTCAAATCGCCTTTACCTCGCGACGCAATGGCGCACAAGCGCAACTTTACATCCTACCGCTACAGGGTGGCGAAGCCAAAAAAGTAACTGATTTGCCAGTGGGAACCTATGCCCCAAAATGGTTCCCCGACGGGAAAAAACTGGCCTTCGCCGCCAACATTCACCCCGACTATAATGGTGATTGGAACAAACTAAAAGAAATTCAGAAGCAGCAAAACGAAAACAAAGTGACTGCAAAGGTGACCGAAGATGTGATGTATCGCTTTTGGGACAGATGGCTCACCAATGGTTTTTATCCGCGCTTGTTCTCATTAGAAATTGCCTCAGGTGAAGTAACTGACCTGATGCCGGGCGTCAACAATTTTTTTAATATGATGGGCGGCGTATCTTATGACATTGCACCAAACGGCCAACAGATAGCGCTTAGCATGAACGTTACCCAACCACCCTACGACAGGCTGAACTATGACATCTTCCTGTTGTCAACCGATGGTTCAGGAAAAATGACCAACATCACCGAATCCAATCCGGCTGACGACCTCAACCCGGTCTTTTCGCCCGATGGCCGACAGATTCTATACGGCAAAAAAGAGATTTACCACTTTTATGCCGACCGGGTGGTAATGGCTCTTCACGACCTGCTAAGTGGCGCGCAAACAGCGCTGACGCATCACATCGACCTCTCGTGCGACAACTGGTTCTTCAGCGCCGATGGCCGCACCATCTTTTTCGAAGCGGAGGACAGAGCCATGCAGTCTCTTTTTAGCATTCCGGCCAAAGGTGGCAGCCACAAAGAGCTTTTCCGTGGTGGCACCAATGGCAATGCCGCGCTGGCAGGCCCGCGCCACCTGGTATTCAACCATCACAACCTTAGTGCTCCACCTGAACTGTACAAACTGGATCTCCGCCGTGGTCAGGCTCAAAAGATGACCTCCTTTAACGATGACCTGATGGCTGGAATCAAACTCGGGAAAACCGAAAACATAACTTACAAAGGGGCGAATGGTGCCGATGTGCAAATGTTCATTCAGTATCCACCCGATTATGATCCCACAAAAAAATATCCTCTGGTGCTGATGATTCATGGCGGGCCACATGGTATTTTTGGCGATTCGTTTCATTTCAGATGGAACAGCCAACTTTTTGCGGCACCCGGATACATCGCTGCCATGCCAAATTTTCACGGATCAACAAGTTTTGGCAACAATTTTACCATGAGTATCCACGGTTCACATGCAAACCAGCCGTTTGAAGACATCATGAAAGCCACCGACTATTTAATAGAACGCGGGCTGGTGGATGAAACCAAAATGGCAGCTACCGGCGGTAGCTATGGCGGCTACATGGTTAGTTGGATTGCCGGTCATACCGACCGCTATGCTGCACTGGTGAACCATGCAGGGGTTTACGACCTGCATTTGCAGTTTGCCTCAGACTACTCAGGAAATCGCGCCTATCAATATGGCGGCTCACCTTGGGAGAATTTTGACCAGCTCAACGCCAATAATCCGGCACAATTTGCCCACAACTTTAAAACACCTATGCTGGTAATTCATGGCGAACTCGATTACCGCGTACCGGTTGCACATGGATTTCTGGTGTACGGCATCTATCGCTCGATGGGGCTGGATTCCCGATTGGTTTATTTTCCCGATGAAAACCACTGGATTCTGAAACCGCAAAACTCCATCTATTGGTATCAGGAACTCCACAACTGGCTTGAGAGATACTTAAAATAGAGATAATAAAAACGCCCCTTTCGGGGCGTTTTGTTATTCAAGTTCTATTATCACCTGACCTTTGGGAACTTTCTCCCCCTCGGTCACATAAATCTTCTTCACTTTTCCATTAAAAGGTGCCTGAACTTTATTCATCATCTTCATAGCCTCCAGAATTAACAGGGTATCGCCGGCCTTAACCTTCGCACCTTCCTTCACTTTCAGCTTAATGATGGTTCCTGGAATATATGAGCGAATCTCATTGGGATTCGGCATCTCATACTTTTTCCTGTTGGCAAACTTTATGGTGAGCAGAGTCTTATATTTACGCGCAGTAACGGCGAAATCGACCAGCTCCAGCTTTTTGTCGTCCATGGTTTCGCTCATTAAAATGGTGGAATTCCGTGTTTTTTGTATGGTCTTTGGTCATTTTTATTGCTTGACACCTCGATGGCATGCAATAACAACTGACGCGTCTCTGACGGTTCAATAACGGAATCGATATAACCTTTTGCCGCAGCCACATAAGGATTGGCAAAACGCTCAATATATTCCTGCACTTTAAGTTCACGCATTTTGTCTGGATCTTCAGCCTCGTCAATCTCTTTCTTAAAGATGATGTTGGCGGCACCTTCAGGTCCCATTACAGCAATTTCTGCAGTAGGCCAGGCAAACATGAAGTCGGCACCTAGGTGACGGCTGTTCATTGCAATATAACCTCCTCCATAAGCTTTACGCAAAATAACTGTAATCTTAGGCACAGTAGCTTCTGAATACGCATACAACACCTTTGCGCCGTGACGAATAACGCCAGCATGTTCTTGATCCACACCGGGTAAGTAACCAGGCATATCTTCAAGCGTGATGATTGGGATGTTGAAGGCGTTACAGTAACGGATGAAACGCGCTGCTTTATCAGAACTGTCGCAATCAAGTACACCTGCAAGCACCAAAGGCTGGTTGGCTACAAAACCGGTAGTTTGTCCGTTCATGCGTCCAAAACCAATCACAATGTTTGGGGCAAAATACTCCATAATTTCAAAGAAATCGGAGTCATCCACTATAGCCTTGATTACATCGCGTACATCATAAGGCTGCTTTGGATCAGAAGGAATAATATCCTCGATATTGCCCTTAAATTTAGGCTCACGTGGTGGGAATGCCTTAGCCTTCTGGGTATTATTCCATGGAATAAAGGTGATGAGCTTTTTAATCTGCTCAAAACACTCCATCTCGCTTCCGGCAAAGAAGTGCGCATTACCGGTAATTTCGGCATGAACACGGGCTCCACCAAGTTCTTCCATCGAAATCTCTTCGCCAAGTACCGTTTTGATTACGCTTGGACCCGTGATAAACATTTTCGAAATCTGATCAACCACAAAAACAAAGTCGGTAAGTGCAGGAGAGTAAACTGCACCCCCGGCGCAAGGCCCAAGGATAACTGAGATTTGTGGAATAACACCTGAAGCAATGGTATTTCGGTAGAATATTTCACCGTAACCGGCCAACGAGTTAACCCCTTCCTGGATTCGTGCACCACCTGAATCGTTGATACCGATAAGCGGCACCCTCATTTTCAGGGCGTGATCCATGATTTTGGTAATCTTACGGGCATGCATTAGCCCCAAAGATCCACCGGCAACAGTAAAATCCTGTGCAAAAATACAAACCGGTGCTCCATAAATGGTACCAGTTCCTATAATCACACCATCTCCGTGCAATTCCTTTTTATCCATCCCGAAATCACGGGCTTCATGCTCTACAAAAAGGTCATACTCGGTAAAAGATTCATTGTCGAGAAGTGCCAAAATACGCGAGCGGGCGGTCATTTTGCCCATAGCCATTTGTTTCTCAATGGCTTTCTCACCACCTCCCAACTGAACCTTCTCTCTTCGTTTACGAAGATCAAGGATGTGCTTTTTCAATGACATACTAAAAAAGTTTTGGTTAATTTGATGCTTATCAGATTATTACAACATAAAATAATAAGCCAAACAGGGTACATAATTACTAATTTTACCAGCAAACACATTCATTTTGCAGGATTATTTTTCACTGCAAATTGCTTAAAAGCTGGTTGTCAAAAGATTAAAAATGTGCGTTTTTAACGGAACATTTTTGTCAGATGTTCAAATTCAGAACATTATTAAAATTACGAAAGAAATTGACGAACAACAACTGAAAAACGCTCCAATACTTTTCTTGCCAAATAAACCATCAGGAGCAATTATACAGAAGCACACAGAAAGAAGAGAATAATATCTGAACAGAGCGCTACTTGGGAGCTCTGTGATATAAAACTGCGGCCACAATAGAGAAAACGAAATTGGGAATCCACACGGCCAACCAAGGACTCATATTTCCATTCACAGCAAATGTGGTGGATATCGTCATAAACATAATATAGGTAAAACTAAGTGCGATGCCCACACCAATGTGTAGCCCCATCCCTCCACGCACTTTTCGCGAAGCAAGTGAAACCCCCATTATAGATAGAATAAAAGCTGAAAAAGGTGCTGCCCGTCGACGATGCTTCTCAATCAGAAACTCCTCCACATTCCCTACGCCCCGCTGCATCTGCTCCGTGATATACTCATCCAGTTCGCGACTGTTCATTGTCTCATAAAACTTACGCTCCTCCTTAAAATCAGCGGGTTTCATATTCAGCATGGTATCAAGCTGTGCCCCTTCGGTGATAAGCTGACGGTTCTCAGCCAAAAAGTCGCGTCTCACGTAGTTTCGCAGGGACCATCCATGGTTCGATGTGTCGTAAACGGCTGTGGCAGCGGTAATTTTCTTCACAAGCTGCTTCCCATCAAAAATTTCAAGGCTAAAATCGTCTCCCACCTCCCGCAACGAGGAGTATCTACGAACATATACAAACACACCGGGTTCAATCTGCATGTGGATGTTATTCATCCCGGTTTCCCTGCGCTTCTTAATGTATGTGTTTTCAAAATCGAGGCGCACTTTATTGGCAGGAGGTATTATATAAGCACCTAGCACAAACGAAAACGCACCTATAATGGCGGCACCTATAATATAGGGCACCATCAAACGCCGAAAACTTACGCCGCTCGACAAAATGGCGATTATCTCTGTTTGATAGGCCATTTTTGAGGTGAAGAAAATTACTGCAATAAATACAAAAAGGGGTGTAAATAGATTCGCAAAATAGGGGACAAAATTTGCATAGTAGTCAAAAACGATTGCTCTCAGCGGTGCTGCATGCTCCAGAAAGTCATCAATTTTCTCGGCCATGTCAAACACTACTGAGATACTAATGATAAGCAGAATAGCAAAGAAAAAAGTTCCAAGGAACTTCCTTAAGATATATAAATCCAGTTTTTTCAAATCCGCTCTGTTTTTGTCGGCTCTCGCCGCTTTCAGTTAACAACAGGATGGCACCACCTGATATACATTCACAAAGGAACAAAAAATCAAAGAGTAAAAAAACTCTATTACAAACGTACTGCAAGTTGTTTTACCATCCGCTCTTTCCACTCAAAAAACGTGCCTTCTAATATCCTTCGGCGGGCTTCACCAACCAGCCACAAGTAAAACGTCAGGTTGTGGATTGAAGCTAACTGCGGCCCCAACATCTCCTTCGACACAAATAAATGACGCAGATAAGCTTTTGAATAGATGGCATCGAGCGTACAATGCGCATCCGGATCGATGGGTGAAAAGTCATGTTTCCACTTCTCATTTTTTATGTTGATGATGCCTTGTGAAGTAAACAACATACCGTTGCGCCCGTTACGCGTAGGCATCACACAATCAAACATATCCACACCCAAAGAGATTGCCTCGAGTATGTTAACCGGAGTGCCAACTCCCATCAAATAACGTGGTTTATCTTTTGGTAGGATGCCATTCACAACCTCAATCATCTCATACATCACCTCTTCGGGTTCGCCAACAGCAAGACCGCCAATGGCATTACCTTCACGGCCAAATGCCGCGATGTACTCGGCCGATTGCTTTCTCAACTCCGGAAAACCGGCACCCTGTACGATGGGAAAAAAAGTTTGATTGTATTCGTACAAAGGCTCAGTTGAGTCAAATCGGTCGATACCTCTCTTAAGCCAGCGGTGAGTCAGATGCATGGATTCTTTGGCATATTTGAAATCCGAATCGCCGGGCGGACACTCATCAAAAGCCATGATAATATCGGCGCCAATGGTGCGCTGTATATCCACCACACCTTCGGGTGTAAACACATGGCGTGAACCATCTATATGCGATTGAAACTCTGCTCCGGATTCATTTAACTTACGCCGATGGCTGAGCGAAAACACCTGAAAACCTCCACTGTCAGTTAATATGGGACGTTTCCATCCATTAAAACGGTGAAGCCCGCCAGCTTGTTTCAACACATCAAGACCGGGACGCAGATAGAGGTGATAAGTGTTTCCAAGTATGATTTGAGCATTTACCTGCTCTTCTAAATCTTTAACATGAATACCCTTTACCGAACCCACAGTGCCCACCGGCATAAAAATCGGTGTTTGAATCGTCCCGTGGTCGGTGGTAATTTCTCCGGCTCTGGCTGCCGAAGCGCCATCCGTCTTTTGTAAAACAAAATCCATTGATATGTATTCAAATTTTGGATGGCAAAGATACAATTTAGAACCGATTTCACAGCCAATGCACAAACCAGTCGCAAACACATCTTTAAAAACACCTCTTGTCTCCGTTAAAAAAAAGTTGCAATTTTGACCCAAACTATTTCTTCACTTATGGATTTCTCCTCCCTGTCTGTCAAAGAATTGATATTTGCTGGCTTAGCCCTTTTTGGTCTGCTTGTGCAATTGTGGTTTCTACTCGTAAGAGTGCGTCCGCTCGCATTTTTCAAACAGGCAGACACCACCACACCATTTTCAGAACCGGTGTCAGTCATTATTTGTGCAAAAAACGAAGCCGACAACCTCGAAAAATTTCTACCCGAAATACTCACACAAGAATATCCCGAATTTGAAGTTATTGTGGTAAATGACTGCTCAGAGGACGAAACAGAGATGGTTCTGGCACGCTTAAAAGAGAGATTCCCAAAACTTTACTACACCTCCATTCCGGTTGATCGGAAGTTTTTTCATGGCAAAAAGCTGGCCCTTACAATCGGCGTCAAAGCTGCTAATTCAGAATACCTTGTGTTGACAGACGCTGATTGCAAACCTGCCGGCAGCCAATGGCTAAATCAGATGGCGCAAGGGTTCTCAGACAGAAACAAAGAGATAGTACTGGGATTTGGCGGCTACGAAAAAAGAAGAGGCTTTATCAACCAACTGGTTAGGTACGACACCTTTTTTGCCGCCATTCAATATATGGGTTTTGCTCTGAGTCGCAAACCATATATGGGCGTAGGACGCAACCTGGCTTACAAAAAAAGCCTTTTCATCAGAAACAATGGCCTTAAGAACCATGTCCACATTCAATCTGGCGATGACGATCTTTTTGTACAGGAAACAGCAAGCAAAACCAACACCACTGTGGTGATTCACCCCGAAGCGCAAACCATCTCAGTGCCACCACAAACACTTAACACATGGCGAAACCAAAAAATGCGCCACCTTACCACAACATCCCTCTACAAATCAGGAATTAAAACGGAACTTTTTCTTGAACCATTCAGCAGAATAATATTTTGGTTATCGGCTATTGTTTTAATATTTTTTAATACTTTTGCGTTAATGGCTGCGGGGGCGATGCTATTCAAATGGCTACTCCAGATAACCTTATGGAGCCTGATTTCCAAAAAGTTAAATCAGGGGAGGATTTTCTGGACGATGTTTTGGTTTGAGTTTCTCCACCCGATATTATTAATGTGGGCCTTTTCAGGCAATCTGTTCAGTAGAAGTAAAAGCAAATGGAAATAAATCCCAATCTCTCGGATAAGGCGAAGTATGACCTCGAGTTGGTGCAAAGAGCTGAGAATGGCGACCAAAAAGCATATGCAGAGCTGATGGCACGTTATAGGGATGCCATCTATTTTATGCTGCTTAAGATGATCAACAACAAAACCGATGCTGAAGATCTCACCATAGAAGCTTTTGGAAAGGCATTTAAAAATCTGGGGCAATACTCCCCGAACTACGCTTTCAGCACCTGGCTTTTTAAAATCGCGTCCAACAACTGTATCGACTACCTGCGCAAGAAACGCTCAAATCATATTTCCATTGATGGCAGTTTCACCGATGAAAAAGATACGGAGCCACAAATTCATTTGAAAGATGAGACGCCCGACCCGGAAGAGAACCTCATCAGAGAGCAAAAAGCCATATTGATGCGCACGGTGGTAAAGAAATTGAAGCCACGTTACCGCACCCTGATTGAACTACGTTATTTCAAAGAGTACTCCTATGAAGAGATTTCCGAGGAGTTGGATTTGCCCCTTGGAACTGTAAAAGCCCAGCTCTTCCGTGCCCGTGAACTACTCTACAACACACTGAAAAACACCGAAGTTAAGCATTAACGGAGCACATTCTCAACACTCACAGCCGGGCCATCGTCCGGCCGTTTTGTATTGCATTCACCTCAGCATAAAAAAAATGGAACTCATATTAAAATATTTCCCCTCACTTACCGACATCCAAAAAGAACGATTTGCCAGATTGAAGGATATTTATGCCGACTGGAACAGCCGCATCAATGTCATTTCCAGAAAAGATATGGATGCGTTTTACGAACACCATGTGCTCCACTCTCTGGCAATTGGTCGGTTTATTCAGTTCACGGATGGCACCAAAATTATTGACATAGGCACAGGAGGCGGCTTCCCCGGAATTCCATTGGCCATCCTCTTTCCAAATGCGGACTTTACACTTATCGATTCAATTGGAAAGAAGATTAAGGTAGTACAAGCTGTAGCCGAGGATCTCGGATTGGAAAATGTTGATGCCTGCCAGTCGCGTTCGGAGCAATTCAAAGGGAAATTTGATTTTATCGTGAGTCGCGCCGTTACTGCGCTGCCAACATTTGTAAGTCAATCGCGCCATCTCATTGGCATAAAACAAGCCAATGCAATTTCAAATGGCATTCTCTATCTGAAAGGTGGTGATATCACGGCTGAAATACAACCATTTCAAAAAACACTTTCGGTAATAGAGCTTGCAACTTACTTTAAAGAACCATTCTTTGACACTAAAAAACTGGTGCACTTGTCACTTTGAACCCATCAGAAAACAAGTGTAAAGCGGGTTTCAACATCGGGTTCGGAATAGACATTAATAGTTCCGGAATGCAACCTCAGTATCTGACGCGACAAGCTGAGCCCTATACCTGAACCCTGCGGCTTAGTAGAAAAAAACGGAATGAAAATTTTGTCCAGTACTTCGGGTAAAATACCTGCGCCATTGTCGGTTATCTGAATGGTAATTTTACCCCGGCGATTTAGAAACGCCTTCATCTCAATCTCAGGAGATTCTCGTCCCTCGATGGCGTGGATTGCATTCTTCACCAAATTGATAAGCACCTGCTCAATCAATTGTTCATCGGCATAAAGCTCCAATGTAGGGGGATCAACCACAATCTTGCAGGCCACATGCTTCTCATTCATCTCCTGACGGTGAAGCTCATAGATATTATTAAGCAACCGTGTAACCGGAAAAATATTGAAGTTTGGCGTGGGAATGCGGGTGAGATTCCGGTATGTATTCACAAAATGAATTAGCCCTTCTGTACGTTTCTGAATGGTTTGAAGAGCACTATAAATCTCCTGAAGACTCTCCACATCATCTCCACAGCTATCCTTTTCTTTAAGTGAACCTATCACATCATCCATTAATAAGTTTACTGTAGATGAAAGCGATGAGATGGGTGTTATGGAATTCATTATCTCATGGGTTAACACCCGAATCAGTTTTTGCCATGACTCCATCTCCTTCTCATCCAACTCATGTTGTATGTTTTTAATGGAGACCAGAATAATGGTACGGTTATGAATCTTGAACTCAGTGCCATACACCGAAAGCTGCAAATAGTCGTCCTTTTCGCGAATTTTAACCAGAGTGTTTTCACCATGCTTTATGGTTAAAAGCCTCTGTACCAAATCAGGACTGTAGTCTCGAAGATTTTGAATGTTATTTAGCGTTCGTACTTGAAAGAGCTTTTTAGTGGCATTGTTGATCAACTCCACCGATCCATCTTTTTGAAAAGCGATTAATGCGATACCAATATGCTGAATCACAGTCTGCAAGTAGTGATAACTCTCCTCTTTTTCGGCACGCACCGCCTGAAAATCACCAATAACATCGTTGAAGGTCTTCTTTAAACGATTCAAGGAGTCGTCGCTGCTTTCGACCTGAAATGTTCGGGTAAAATCTGAATAACGAATAGATTGAAGAAAACTATTCAGCAGGCGGTTGGTTGAATCGGCATGACGAATAAGTGACACTACTTGAAAAATGGCAATAACCCCAATCATGGTCAGCGTGATGGTCAGTTCGGTTTGCATCAGCAGAAATGCAAAAGCCATCAGCGTTGCCGTTAGCAGGATAATCCTGATTACTATATTGACACGAAAATTTCTAAAGGCCATATTTCTCCATTCGGCGATATAGTGAAGTACGCGTCAGACCCAATTCGTATGCGGCCTTAGATACATTCCCAAGGTTATTCTTGAGCACCTTTTCAATAATTCTTCGTTCCACTTCCTCAAGGTTGTAGGAGTCAAGTTCCATACCTTCACTGGGTGCTGATTGCACATTAAGCTGAAAATCATGTTCGGATAGCGTATCGGATTCACTCATAATAAGTGTGCGTTCAATTACGTGTTGAAATTCACGCACATTACCGGGCCATGGATAGTTTGTGAGTTTGCGAAGAACCGCGCCGCTCAATTTGTTAACCTTTTTATAGTACTTTTTGCTGTATATTTTTATGAAATGATCAGCCAACACAGGGATGTCTTCATGGCGCTCGCGCAAAGGCGGCAAATCTATCTCCACAGTGTTGATACGATAGAGTAAATCCTGACGAAAGCCCCCTTCGGCAGCCATCTGCTTTATACCCATATTGGTAGCACATATCAGACGAATATCAATAGGCTTGGGTTTGTTAGCGCCCACCCGTGTCACTTCTCTGCGCTCGAGCACAGTGAGCAACTTGGCTTGCAGAGGTAGTGACAGGTTGCCTATCTCATCGAGAAAAATGGTGCCGCCCGAGGCCAACTCAAAACGACCGGGACGGTCAGCCTTGGCATCGGTAAAGGCTCCTTTCATGTGTCCAAATAATTCGCTTTCGAAAAGGGTTTCGCTTAAAGCACCCAAATCCACGCTGATAAATGCTTCGTCGCAACGCTTTGACTGTCTGTGCAGCGCCCGTGCCACCAACTCCTTACCTGTTCCGTTTTCACCAAGAATCAGCACATTGGCGTCGGTAGCAGCTACTTTTTGAATGGTGCTGAATACCCTTTGCATGCCGGGAGATACGCCAATGAAGTCAGCAAAAGGTTGATCCATTATACTGCTAAGTCCAATTTGGCGCTCTTTCAACGATGACACCTCAAGGCGCGACTTGCGCAGCCTTATAGCTGACCAGATGGTAGCCAGCAACTTCTCATTTTGCCAAGGCTTAATGATGAAATCAGATGCGCCAGCCTTAATGGCTTTAACAGACTTTTCCACATCGCCATAAGCAGTGATAAAAAGCACAACGGCAGCAGGATCTATTTCAAGAATGCGGGCTAACCAGTCAAATCCCTCTGTGCCACTGATGGCATCCTTATTAAAATTCATGTCAAGCAGTATCACATCATAATCGTCCTCCTCCATCAACTGAGGAATATGTGAAGGGTTTGTTTCAGTCTTAATTATCTCAACATGCGGTTTTAGCAACATCTTAAGCGCAAAGAGAATGTCGGCATTGTCATCCACCGCCAATATTTTACCAATCTTATCAGCCATAATAAAATAATATTAATCTGTTTATCAGATTTCGCAGGCATACTGCAGAAACCATGCAAAAAACTTCAAAAAACAGGCAGAAGCCAATCAAATCTACAAATAAATGTTCATCTTTGGAAAAATAGCGTTCAAAAACGTACAGTTAGTTTAATTTCTAGCCACGTTTAACCGGGATATTCTTAAGTTAAAAAACTTAATGCCAACAAAATAGTTTCGATGGCATGGTTTGTGCCTTATAAAAAGCAGATGATTAGAAACGATTCAACATCTGAGAGCGAAAATGGGTGTGTCGGGTTCATATTTTATTGAAAATCAATAGTAGAATTTGACATATTATATATGTAACGAGTGTATTTATTCCGAACAGCAGAACATAAAAACGTACGGAATCGGACATATTGCGCACGAAATCGAACATAAGCAGATGATTCATACCAGAAATCTGATAAAAGTTTACCGGTCACACAATGTGGAAAACGTGGCCCTTATCAATGTCAATATCGACATTGGGGACAACGAGTTTGTATCGGTAACAGGCCCTTCCGGATGTGGCAAATCATCCCTGTTTAATATATTGGGATTAATGGAGACACCCGATAGCGGCGAAGTATTCTTCATGAACAGAGAGGTAAGCCAATTGCCCGACAGACAAAGACTCTTGCTTCGAAGAGGGCTTATCGGATTTGTATTCAAAGATTTTCAGCTTGTGGATGAACTCACTGTATTCGAAAACATAGAACTTCCGCTTATATATCTGGATTATTCGAAGAAAGAACGGCGCAAAATGGTACAGGACGTGCTTAACCGCTACAAAATATCACACAAATACAATGTTTATCCCTCGCACTTAACCGGATTGCAAAAGCAAATAACGGCGCTGGCAAGGGCTACGGTTTTTAAGCCAAAACTACTTCTGGCCGACGAGCCTACCGGAAGTCTGGATTCAACTGCAGGAGGTGAAATAATGGAGCTGCTTTCCGGCATCAATGAAGATGGTATCACGATAGTACTCTTCACCAACTCGATGAACATCGCACAGCGGGCTCAACGGGTGATTCAATTGTTCGATGGCCACGTGGTAAGTGAAGCCGGGCATTCCGGCTTATGATAACAAGCAAAATATTCTGTAAGTAGCAGCAGTAACCGAATCATGCGATTAACCAACTTCATAAAAACGCTCATCCGCAACATAATTCTTCACCGCGGATTCTCATTGATAAGCCTCCTGGGGTTGTCAGTGGGTATTGCCATGGGGTTACTGGTTCTGATATACGTTTACTACGAATCAAACTACGACCGCTATCTGCCAGGCTACGAACAAATACATCGCATATATAGCTACGGAAAAATTGGTGAAGACTCCATCAGTAGCGCACTCACACCACGCCCAATTATTGGGGAGCTAAAAGATTTGACTGGGGTTGAGGCATCCACCCGATTCATTATGGCCAGCAGGAAAATTGCCGAAAGCGCATATAACAAAACCATGGAAACATCGGTATACTATGCCGACCCACAGTTTTTCAAGGTTTTTCCATTTCGCTTTTTATTGGGAGATCCGCTCACTGCCATGAACGACGAAGATGCGCTGGTATTAACCCTTTCGGCATCGCAGAGGCTTTTTGGTTCACGAAACCCATTGGATGAAAAATTAACTTTCGACAATGGCTTAAACTATAGGGTTTCCGGGGTTATTGCTGATGTGCCGCCCAACAGCCATTTTTCTTTCGACATAATTGCGGCGTGGCAGGCAGCTGCCCGCATGATGGATGAGAGAGAGGCACGCGGAAGCATGGAGAAACGCTGGCTCTATCTGAATTCCATCACCTATTGCCGTTTGAGTCCGGAGGTTGATCCGCTTGAAATCGCCAAACAGATAACAGAAAGCTCAAGAGAGAAAATCAGGGAGGAACTTCTCCAATCCTTCGATGAGGAGTACGTATATCAGGACTATGTGCATCTGCAGTTCGGCATTTCGCCAATACATGAGATATACTTGCACTCCCAACTGAGCCACGAGCAGAAGAAAGGTGCCAATCCCACATATATATTTATACTGATGGGCATTGCATTCTTTATTCTTTTAGTTACAGCCATTAACTTCATGAACCTCACAACTGCAAAGCCCTCCAGAAGGTTCAAGGAAGTTGCCGCCAGAAGGTATTTCGGCGCCTCTCGGCTCGATTTGGTATATCAGTTTTTTACCGAATCCATCGCCTACTCCTTTATTGCACTCACAATGGCCTTGGTTTTGGTTGAGCTGTTGTTGCCACTGTTTATCCGGCTTTTTAACATCGAGATGGCGCTTCAGGGATTCGTAAAACGACCAGATTTACTCTGGATTCTGATTATCACCCTCATTACCGGAGTCATTGCCGGAAGCTATCCTGCTCTGTTTTTCAGCGGACAAAACGCGGTTGCCATAACAAAAGGCCCGGTACGGGTTAAAAAAGCAGGCCTTATTATTCGTGGGATACTGGTTGTGCTGCAAACCGGTATGGCCATGACATTAATTACGCTCACCATTGCCATGTATGGGCAAATACATCACCTGAAAAAACTGCCTCATGGCTGCGATCATTCAGGTGTTATTGTGCTCGAGCGAGGCACATTACAACCCGAGGAGCTGGATAAGATGAAGTTAAAACTCCGGGAACTGCCAAACATCATTCATACGGGTGAAGCTTATACGCTTCCGGGAGAAGAGCCCAATGCCTTCTCATTCCGCAGTCCACAAGACAGTTCAATTGTGATAATACTGGATGTAAATTATGTAGATGCCGGCTTCTTTCATACATTAGGTGTCAATCTCATCTCGGGCAGACTATTTACCGATGCCGACACAACCGACCGCTCACAAATCATCGTGAACGAAACCGCTGCGCGTCTGCTTGGTTATTTTGATGAAGACATAAGCCATTTGGAGTTGGTAAGAGGTCGTGCTTCGGGTGAAATTTACCGTTTTTCAAACATCGGTATCATCAACGACATACATTTCGAGAGTCGTAAATACCAGGCACGCCCTATGGTATTCATGCAAAAATCGCCTGCCGTCAGAACAGACTTCCTTTTGGTGAAAATCGACAAAAATCATCAACACGAAGCATTAAATGAGATAAAAACAGCGTGGAAAAGTGAATTCAATGAAAACCCCGTGAATCATTTCCCCCTGAGCGATCGCTTTAACGATTACTATTCCGAAGAGATTCGATTTGCACGCATTGCAACTATGTTTGCCATACTTGCCTGCATTCTTGCCCTCATTGGCACCATAGGAATGGTAACATTTGTTCTTCATTATCATCAAAAAAACATCGAAATAAAAAAAGCAATGGCTGCACCAATCGAAAAAATACTATTAGATAGTTTTGGAGGAGCCATCGGATTCATATTCATAGGTATGCTTTTAGCCATTCCATTATCCCATTTCGGCATCAGCATGTGGCTTTCAGGTTTTGAATCGGCATTTAAACCCTCCTTCCTAATCTATTTATTTGCCATGATGCTACTCACCATTGTTTCGATACTTGTAATGTACCTCACAGGCATCCGTGAAATGAAAGAAAAATAAAAAACTACCGTCGTGCAATCCTTTTTTCTTAGCCGCTGTCAGTTAGGTTTATTAAAAAAAATCAATATATTTGCGCGATTATGAAACAAACTTGTTTACCAACTCACAACACATCAGTGAAAATGGCAGGCAATTAGTTTCCCCGATAAACAGGGGCAGGTTATCCGACCTTAAAAATTAAAATGTTTACGGATAAAAACATATGTAAAAACGTTTTTAGAATAGATAAAAGAATAATCAGATGCAAAACAAAGGAGCGATCAGACTATTTGCCATTCTCTTGGCTTTAGTGAGTTTATACCAGTTAACTTTTACCTATCATTCGCGAAAGGTTGAAAAAGATGCCCTTCAATATGCCACCATGCGTGCAGGCGAAGAAGCATCACCTGAGATTATCCGCCGCTATGAGGTAAACTATCTGGATTCCATGGCCCATGAGACCGTTTACAACTTCCTGTTTGGGTTAAGAAAATACACCTACATGGAGTGTAAATCCAGAGAGATAAATTTTGGTTTGGACCTCAAGGGAGGTATGAACCTCATATTAGAGGTAAAAGTAGCTGATATTATTCAGGCGCTTTCAAACTACAACCAGGACGAGAATTTCCTAAGAGCCATTGCTCTGGCTGAAGAGCGTGAAAAAACCTCTGTTCGTGATTTCGTTTCTTTGTTTGGCGATGCCTTTCAGGATGTAGCACCCAATGGAAGTTTGGCCGCAATTTTCAACACCGTAGAGCTGCGTGACAAAGTTAAATACGACTCCTCAAATGAGGAAGTTTTGAGAGTACTTCGCGAAGAGTCTCGTGCAGCTATCGACAATGCATTCAACATCATACGTACGCGTATCGACCGTTTTGGCGTGGTACAGCCCAACGTACAGCGCTTGCAGAAAGATGGCCAGGTGCTAATTGAGTTACCGGGTGTAACAGAACCGGAGCGCGTAAGAAACCTGCTAAAAGGTTCTGCCAGTCTTGAGTTCTGGGAAACCTATGACAATCAGGAAATATTTGAATATCTGGCACAGGCTAACAATGTGATAGCCCGCATGGAGCAAAGAACTGCGCCAGCCGAGGTTGTTACTGACACTGTGGCAGTTGCCGCAGAAACTACTGAGAGTGATCTTGGACTGCTGAGAGAAATTGAATCTGACACCGTTACCACTTCCGAAGAAGGACGTTCATTGTTTACCTTGCTGCAACCCAGCGGCCGCGCCACTGGCCCGGTAGTAGGTGTAGCATCAGGCAGGAATATGGCGCAGATTGACCAATGGCTGCAAAGCGATCAGGTTAGAGCAGTTTTGCCACGCGACCTTCGTTTGATGTGGACTGTGAAACCTATTCCAGCATCTGACCTTCAATTCTGGGTTCCAGGCGTAGGCCAAACCCGTGAAAGTTTTTTCCAGTTGGTGGCCATTCGCTCAACAAGTTTTGATGGTCGTCCGCCACTCGAAGGCGATGCCATCACCAATGCCAGAGACAGAGTAAGCCCCACCGGTTCATTTGAAATTGAGATGTCGATGAACAGTGAAGGTGCCAAAACATGGGCACGCCTCACAAAAGCCAACATCGGTAAATCCATTGCCATTGTTTTAGATGGTTACGTTTACAGTTTCCCAACCGTACAAAACGAAATACGTGGCGGACAATCATCCATCACCGGAAACTTTAGCCCCGAAGAGGCCAAAGACTTGGCAAACATCCTGCGTTCAGGTAAACTGCCTGCTCCTGCCCGTATTGTTGAGGACACCGTAGTGGGTCCATCGTTGGGTAAAGAAGCTGTGGATGCCGGTTTAAAATCGTTCATCTGGGCATTCTTTGTGGTTCTGCTATACATGATTATTTACTACGGTATCAAAGCTGGTATTGTAGCCGATATCGCTCTTATTGCGAACATGTTCTTTGTAATGGGTGTGCTGGCTGCTTTTAACGCCATTCTTACACTTCCCGGTATCGCTGGTATTGTATTAACGATAGGTATGTCGGTAGATGCCAACGTACTCATCTATGAACGTATCCGTGAGGAGTTGCGGGCTGGTAAAGGATTGCGACTTGCCATCTCCGATGGTTATAAAAACGCTTTCTCTGCCATCATCGATGCCAACGTAACCACCTTCTTAACTGGTCTTATCCTCTTCCTGTTTGGTACCGGACCAATTAAAGGTTTTGCCACCACATTGATGATAGGTATCGCCACCTCATTCTTCTCAGCAATATTTATAACCAGACTTGTTTACGAATGGTTACTAAACTCTAAGGTTGATGTGAGCTTTGGTTCAAAATGGACCGAGAATCTTTTCAAAAACCTGCATATTAAATTCATGGAGAAGCGCACCACTTTCTTTATTCTTTCAGGTGCATTCATCATCATCGCAATTGGTTCTTTATCCATCCGCGGTTTAAAACAAGGCATTGACTTTACAGGTGGTCGTACCTACGTAGTTCGATTTGCTGATAACGTAAACTCTTCTGATATTTTCTCATCAGTTGCAGCTGCATTTGAAGGAGCAAATACCGAAGTAAAAACCTTTGGTACAGCTAACCAGATTCGGATTGCAACCAACTATCTGGTTTTTGACACCGATGAGAGTGCCGATGTTATGGTTGAAAACAGCCTTTTCCAAGGTATTAAACCTTTTCTGCCGGCAGGTACAACTCAGGAGGAATTTAACGCAGACTTTGTAATGAGTTCTCAGAAAGTAGGACCTACCATTGCAACTGACATAAGAAACAAAGCAGGATTGGCCATCTTCTTCTCGCTGGTGGTTATATTCCTCTACATTCTTATACGTTTCCGCACGTGGCAGTTGGGTCTTGGCGCTATTGCAGCAGTTATTCACGATGCAATGTTTGTACTGGGTATCTTCTCACTGTTCTACACAATTGTACCTTTTGCCATGGAGATTGACCAGGCGTTTATTGCCGCAATACTCACAGTTATCGGTTACTCTATCAACGATACAGTGGTTGTATTCGACCGTATCCGTGAATATCGGATATTGTATCCCAAGCGCAGTACAATGGAGGTATTCGACCTGGCCATCAACTCAACCATCAGTCGTACAATCAACACCTCTATGACTACTTTGGTAGTGCTTCTTGTGATTTTTGTGTTCGGAAGTGAGGTTATCCGCGGATTTGTTTTCGCACTTATCATTGGTGTATTTGTGGGTACCTATTCGTCCATCTTCATTGCATCACCTATTGCCTACAATTTCATCAAAAGAAATGAAAAGGCTAAGCTTGACAAGTAAGCAATTCAGACAATAACATTAAGAAGGCCTCCCGTTATAAATGGGGGGCTTTCTTTGTTTTTAGGGGTAAACGCACCAAATACTGTTGCAGAAAAAAAAATAAACAGCCCAATTACATCCATAATTTCTATAATTATTCCGATTTAACATGACCCACAACAATAAAACAGCTACCATGCCAGATATGTGCTCAATATCTCCGTTTATATTAAAACAGATACTGAATTAAGCAGGGGATTTTATACCTTTGCATAAAAACAGACCATTATGACTCTTTTTCTTTTTGGAATATCCATGGGAGAGATAGTACTTATCTTTCTGGTGGTACTCATGCTTTTTGGCTCAAAGAAGATACCTGACCTTGCAAGGTCATTTGGTAAAGGGATGAATGAGTTCAGAAAAGCAGCCGAAGATATCAAAAGGGAATTTGAAGAAAGCACCGACGAAATACGTGAAGAGATATCGGCACTTGAGGAGAACATACGCCAAAATGGGCATGAAATCCGAAATGCAGCTGAGGATGTCACACGTGAGGATTATGGAACGCATCAGCTGCCTGCGGATGACGTTTATGGTCTGGATAAGCCGGAAGTATCATCGGACGAGTTGGCCGATGAAAGTGCGAGTCCGCAAATAAGCGATGAATCCACTGCTACTGATGAGAGCACACCGGATTCTGACAAAGAATCCAAATAACGGCTATAGCTCTCAAATACTGAATTAAACCTCCGAAATATATGGCATTAATATGGCTCTTAATTGGGTTTGTTACCCTCTTTATTAGTGGCAACTGGCTGGTTAAGGGCAGTGTTGAGTTATCACGCCATTTCAAAATAAGCACGCTTGTAATTGGATTAACTGTGGTCGCTTTTGGCACTTCGGCACCAGAACTCTTTGTGAGCATAAAGGCTGCATATAACGGCGTTCCCGATTTAGCGGTGGGAAACATTGTAGGCTCCAACATTGCCAACATTGGGCTGATTTTGGGTTTAGTAGCAATGATGATGCCCATTCCAATCAGAAACAGAAATATCCGATTTGATTGGGGCGTGATGATGCTATCTACCATTCTGCTCATTCTATTTATTCAAAATGGTGTTTTAGGCCTCTGGGAAGGGCTAACCTTTCTTGTAGCACTCGGTTTATATCTCTTTTGGTCTCTATATCAGTCGAGGCGCAAACATAGCCAGTCGGGCGAAACCATCCTCAAACCCTCCTATCCCCTATATCTGGCAATTTTAGTTGTTGTGATTTCGGTAACCGGCTTATATTTTGGTGCCGAGTGGCTTGTAAAAGGAGCTGTTGAACTGGCTGAACGATGGGGTGTGAGCGACAGGGTTATTGGAATATCCATCGTGGCTTTTGGAACCAGCATTCCCGAATTGGCTACTTCTGTTATTGCCATCTTTAAAAAAGAGAATGATATTTCGGTTGGCAACATTGTTGGCTCCAATATTTTCAATATTTGGGCGGTGTTGGGAGCCACTGCTGTTATAAGGCCATTGCCTGTTACCAACGCCCATGTGTTGACAGCTGACATTCTCTGGAGTGCTGCGTTTGCAATACTGTTACTGCTGTTCATGCTCCCTTTGTCCAACGGCAATATCACCAGGACCAAAGGGGCTTTCATGTTCTTTTTGTATATTGCATACATCTATTTACTTTTCAGGTAATTTTCTAATCGATGGTAGAGGGCAAAGGCATAAAAAAATCATTTGGCGATCTGGAAGTACTTAAAGGCATCGACCTTACAATTGGTGCTGCAGAAATCGTCTCCATTCTGGGCGCCAGCGGTGCCGGCAAAACCACCCTTCTTCAAATACTGGGATCGCTCGATAGGCCTTCGGCCGGCGAAGTATATATAAATGGAACAGCCATTCATAAATTAAACGAAAGCCAACTGGCGCGTTTCCGCAACAAACACATCGGCTTTGTTTTCCAATTTCACCAGCTTTTACCCGAATTCACAGCGCTCGAGAATTGTATGTTACCCGCATTAATTGGCGGAAGTCAGCATAAAGAAGCCACCAATAAAGCTTCTGAACTACTAGCTTTTCTGGGGCTGTCACATCGCCTCGAACATAAACCCTCGGAATTGAGTGGTGGTGAAAAACAGCGTGTAGCCGTTGCCAGAGCCCTTATTAACGACCCACTGGTTATTTTTGCCGACGAGCCATCCGGTAACCTCGATTCAAAAAACCAGGAAGAGCTGATGGGGCTCTTTGTCTCTCTGCGCGACCGATTTAAGCAAACCTTTGTAATAGTAACCCACGACGAACATCTTGCCATTAAATCTGACCGAACCATCCACATGAGGGACGGGCTAATTGTTTAACATTGGTATGTGGATGACAAATGAAGAGTTAAAATCCTTTCTTGACGACAAAGCAGCATTCTACAATGAAAAATGGTTTGTTCTTGAAGACCCTGTCTCCATCCCACACCGTTTTACCAAAAAAGAAGACATCGAGATTATTGCATTTCTTACTGCGACACTCGCCTGGGGACAGCGAAAAATGATTCTTAAAAAATGTGCTGAGCTTGTCAGTCTGATGGACAATTCGCCTCATGAGTTTCTGATGCAGATTGATGACTCTCAATTGATGCGATTCAACAAATTTGTTTACCGAACTTTTAACGCGTCAGATACACTCTATTTTCTTTCTGCGTTGAAGGAGATTTATACCCATTCAGGCGGTCTTGAATCAATCTTTACTGATGGATATAAAAAACATGGCCATATTAAAGGAGCTCTGGAATATTTCAGAGATGTTTTTCTAAGTTTCCATCCCTTGCCCAGAACTGGCAAACATGTGGCCAATACAACTAAAGACGCATCGGCAAAACGACTAAACATGTTTCTGCGCTGGATGGTACGTGACGATGGAATTGTAGATTTTGGATTGTGGAAAGGCATACCCAAATCGGCACTTATGATTCCATTGGATGTGCATGTTGGCAATGTGGCAAGAGATTTAGGCATGTTGCATCGTAAGCAAAACGATTGGCAATCTGTTGAAGAACTCACGGAACAACTTCGGCAGTTTCGTCCACAGGACCCTGCATATTATGATTTTGCCCTGTTTGGGCTAGGCGTTTACGAATCACAAAAAAAATAACACCTAATGCCCAACAACTATTTCCAGTTCAAGCAATTCACTATAAGGCAGGATTTGGCAGCAATGAAAGTAGGCACCGATGGGGTGTTGCTTGGCGCATGGGCGCCTGTTGCGGATGCGAACACAATACTGGATGTGGGAACGGGTACCGGATTAATAGCCTTGATGCTGGCACAAAGAAACCCTCATGCGAAAATTACCGGAATAGAGATTGATGAAGCAGCCTTCAATCAAGCTTCTCAAAATGTGGCTGACTCACCCTGGTCCGAGAGGATAAAGATTGTTTTCGGAGCTTTTCAGACAATGATTCAATCAGCCCCACATCAATTTGATTTGATAGTCTCAAATCCGCCATTTTTTGTCAACTCCCAAAAAGCACTTTGCCCTTCGCGCACGTTGGCAAGGCATACCAGCGAACTATCACACGATGACTTACTTACGGGTGCTAAAAAACTGCTCTCCCCCTCAGGCAAACTGGCACTCATCCTACCCTACCCGGGCTATAGGATTTTTTCAGAACTGGCAGTGCGTAATGAACTATATGAAATAAAACGCCTCACAGTGTTTCCAACACCTGAGAAAGCACCATCACGCGTACTCGCGGTTTGGGGAGTTAAAAATGACCGGGAACCTGTTTTGGATGAAATGATTCTGGAGATAAATGGACGTCACAACTATTCCGATGCATACATCGAACTTACCAAAGCATTTTATCTAAAAATGAAGGACTAACAGTATAAGAAAAGAAAAAAGCAGGTGCCACCAGACAATCGAAGGGAATATACTTAAATAAACCTGATGGTCACCTGCAGGGAGGGATCTTAAATGCTATTCAAAAATGCGGTTTAGGATAACATGCATCGCTACGCCACCTATCAATAATAGTGCTGAAACAACCAATAGCGTATTGCTAACCATGTTTTGAAAGGCATAAACGCCCAACAAAACCACACCCAGAAGGACTAAAACCACACCTGCGTATTTTAAAAATTCATTCATAACCTTACGTTTTTAAGGGTTCGCATAAATTTACAAACTGAATGGCACTTTTCAAACTTTTCGTGCTCAAAAAAAACAATTGTTGCGGTTTCCTGTTAAGTGCAAATGGTTAATTCACTCCTTCAAATAGCCACTCTGATTTTTGTAATAGGTGATTTGAAGTTATCTTTGTGAATCACGAAAGTGTAACAACTGAGTACAAACCTCCAAAAACAAATTATATTGAAATCCCAGGACAACGTGGTACAAACCCCGCTCATGAAGCAATATTTCGGCATTAAGAATAAATATCCCGATGCCATTCTGCTATTCCGTGTGGGCGACTTTTATGAGACATTCTCTGAAGATGCCATTAAAGTCTCCGAAATTCTGGGCATCACCCTTACCCGAAGAGCCAAT
The DNA here is from genome assembly GCF_000517065.1 of Alkaliflexus imshenetskii DSM 15055. Lineage (GTDB taxonomy): Bacteria > Bacteroidota > Bacteroidia > Bacteroidales > Marinilabiliaceae > Alkaliflexus > Alkaliflexus imshenetskii. Next base: position 1,293,570 of record NZ_KI912105.1, read on the forward strand.
GGCTCGGCGCAACATGTGGAGCTGGCCGGCTTTCCCCATCATGCGCTTGATACTTATCTGCCAAAACTGGTGCGCGCCGGGCAACGAGTAGCCGTATGCGACCAGCTTGAAGATCCAAAAACCACAAAAAATATTGTGAAACGCGGCGTAACCGAATTGGTTACCCCCGGTGTGGCCATCAGCGACAACATACTGGAGCATCGTGAAAACAACTTTCTGGCCGCCGTTCATCTCGACACAAAATATGGAGGCATCTCGTTCCTCGACCTATCTACCGGCGAATTTCTCACAGCAGAAGGTACTTTCGAGCACATCGAGAAACTGTTGTCAGGGTTTAAACCAAAAGAAGTACTCTTTGAAAAAGCGAAACGTCAGCAATTCATTGAACTCTTTGGCAGCAAACACTACATCTATCCCCTCGAAGACTGGATTTTCACAGAAGATTCGGCACGCGACCGGTTGCTTAAACATTTCGAAACCAAATCGCTTAAGGGTTTTGGCGTTAACAACCTCAAGCTGGGCACAGTAGCCTCTGGCGCCATTCTGCATTATCTGGATCTGACGCAACACAGTCAAATAGCCCATATCACCACGCTGACAAGAATCGAAGAGGAAAAATATGTTTGGCTGGATAAATTCACCATTCGTAACCTCGAACTTTTTTATCCCGTTAACGAAGGGGGTAAATCACTGGTTGATGTGGTGGATCGCACCATTACACCAATGGGCAGCCGCTTGCTTAAACGCTGGATAGCACTCCCACTTAAAGACGTACAACCCATCCGCGACCGTCAGTCGGTGGTGGAGTATTTCTTTCGTGATCCCGAACTAAAAGAGCAGCTTCAATCCTATCTGCGCCCAATAGGTGACCTTGAACGCCTCGTTTCAAAAGTGGCATCAGGAAGAATGACACCAAGAGAGATGGTGCAACTTAAACTCGCCCTCATCAACATTGGTCCAATGCGGCAACTATGTATGGAGGCCGACAACAGCGTACTCAAACACATTGGAGAGCAACTAAATGCCTGCCCTTCGCTTCAGGATCGCATCCATCGGGAAATCGAAACAGACCCCCCGGCACAAATAAACAAAGGAGGTGTAATACGCGATGGCATTTCTTCGGAACTTGATGACTTAAGAAACATTGCTTTCAGCGGCAAAGATTATCTGGCCAATTTGCAACAACGCGAGAGTGAACGCACCGGAATCTCGAGCCTGAAAATCAGCTTTAACAATGTTTTTGGTTATTATATTGAAGTGCGAAACACCCACAAAGACAAAGTGCCTGCCGACTGGATAAGAAAACAGACACTTGTAAATGCAGAGCGCTATATAACCGAAGAACTTAAAGAATACGAATCTAAGATACTGGGAGCCGAAGAACGAATCCTATCCATCGAAACAGAGCTTTACAACCAAATACTGGCTGCGGTTGCAGAATTTATTCCTGCCATTCAGGTGAATGCGACCCTCCTTGCCAAGCTCGATTGTCTCATTGGATTTTCTCTTCTTGCCAAAGAGAATAAATACGTAAGGCCATTGGTTGATGAGAGCGACATCATCGACATAAAAGCGGGACGCCACCCCGTTATTGAAAAACAATTGCCTCCCGGGGAGCCATATATCCCAAATGACGTGTATCTTGACAACGAGAAGCAACAAATCATCATCATAACGGGGCCAAACATGGCCGGTAAATCGGCACTCTTGCGCCAAACCGCCCTCATCGTACTCTTGTCTCAAATTGGCAGTTTCGTCCCTGCCGAATCGGCTAAAATTGGTGTGGTTGATAAGATATTTACGCGTGTGGGTGCATCCGACAACATCTCGCAAGGTGAGTCAACCTTTATGGTAGAGATGAATGAAGCTGCAAGCATCCTCAACAACTTGTCTGATCGCAGCCTGATACTTTTTGACGAATTGGGTCGCGGCACCAGTACCTACGATGGCATTTCAATTGCATGGAGCATTGTGGAGTACATCCATGAAAACAAACGTGGCGCAGCAAAAACACTTTTTGCCACGCACTACCATGAACTAAACGAAATGGCCAACACCTATAAGCGTTGCAAAAACTTCAACGTATCGGTAAAAGAGGTGGATAACAAAGTCATTTTCATCCGCAAACTTGTACCGGGAGGGAGTAATCATAGTTTTGGTATTCATGTGGCACGTATGGCAGGCATGCCCAAAAGCGTTGTGAAGCGTGCCGATGACATACTCAAAGAACTGGAAGACACGCATCGCAAAGGGCAGCTAGCAAAACCTGTGGGCGACCTGGCCAAGCACCGTGAAGGTTTTCAGCTCAGTTTCTTCCAGTTGGACGATCCGGTTCTGAAACAAATTCGTGACCAGATTGCCAACCTCGACATCAACAACCTCACGCCCATGGAAGCGTTGAATAAACTCAACGACATAAAGAAGATTGCAGGGTTATGATTTAAGTGCTCACTGATCGAGCCAATGTTTAAATTCACATACTTTATCGCGACTGACAATTAGACCTTCGTCGTGGCAATTTTCGATTTTTAATTTAAGACGGTTGGTTGAGTAGCTGATTATATCCGTTATGAAGCGAATGTTAACGATATAACTCCGGTTAATACGGAAAAAGGTTTTCGGATCAATTCTTTTTTGAAGTTGGTCGAGGGAGTAATCGAGCGCATAGTTTTTATTCCCGATTGTTTTCAAAAATGTACACTTTTCTTCAACATAAAAACAGTTGATTTCTGTAACAGGAATGGATTGAAAACGGGATCCTACTTTTACAAAGAAACGTGTTTTCCAGGGTTTTGAAATCTGTTCAACTACCCTTGACAATTTCTCTTCCATGTCAATGGTTCTGAAAACCTTCCTGAATTTTTCCAAGGCTCTGTCTAAAGCTACTTTATCAACGGGCTTTAGCAGATAATCCACACTGTTTACATTAAAAGCTTTTATTGCATATTCGTTGTAAGCGGTTGTAAAAATTACCGGCACTTCAATTTTAAGTGTCTCAAGAATTTCGAATGAGATGCCATCGTCGAGCTGAATATCCATAAAAATAAGGTCGGGTAACGGATTGGCCGACAGCCAATTGATGGATTGCTCAACCGATTCAAGGCTGGTAATAATCTCTATGTCAGGTGCAGTTTGGTTTAATAACCCTACAAGTCTTTCTGCGGCCAAACGTTCATCTTCAATAATTACCGCTGTCATGTTAATTGGTTTTGTGAAATAGAAACTATAAAACAATTGGTATGGTTACCACAAATTCACTATTGGTTTGCACAATGCGAATCTCCCGGTTTAAGATTAATTTGCAACGTTCATTTAAATTCTTCAGGCCAATGCCCGAGGAATGGGTGAGATGCATTTTCTTCTGTAAATTATTAATGACGGTAAGGCCATTTTGGTTTTCTTTATTAATGGTTATGATTAACGGGTTTGAGCGAGTGGCCTGGTTGTGTTTCAGTGCATTTTCAACCAAAAGCTGTACTGAAACCGGCAGAATAAAGGCATCTTCCACACCTTCAATATCGATGTGAAGTTCAATCTTCTCTTCATCTCTGATTTTTCTCAGAAAGAAATATTCCTGAACAAAGCACATCTCTTTGGCAACTGTAACCAGCTTTTTTTCCTGATTATCGAGAATATATCTATACACAGAAGCCAATTTTTGAATAAACGCTTCAGATAAATCAGGGTTGCTTTTAACCAAAGATGATAAGGTGTTAAGATTATTGAATAAAAAATGGGGATCCAATTGATTTTTAAGTGTTTCATATTGAAAAATCAGCTTCTCTTTTTCCAATAGCTCCTGTTTTTTAAGAGCCTCAGACCATTGAACATAAAAGAAGAAAACAGATCCGATGGCAAAGCCAATCAACAACATTTTAAAGAAATTCTTCATTTCCACCGAAGTTAAAGAGGGTAGCAAATCAACCGGATTGATTCCTTGAATAAAATGTTGGAAGAGATACACTGCTACCAAAAAAATAAGCGCAATACATAATACTGTTGCATAAAAAAGAAGCAGCCGAACTATAATCGTTGCTTTAATTTTGGTCGATTTGATCTCAATAGATTTAAAGAATTGTTGACCAAGCCAAAAAAACAGTTCCAATTGAACATAGGTGATTAGTGAGATGTACCATACTTCGGTCATCAATACCAGACTAAAAAACAGTCCAAAAAGCAAGGCTCCTGCCATTACTTTAACGCGCTGTATGAGAAACCTTTTAATAGATTTTTGTTGAGATTTTATTATGTTATGCATCAGAATATGTTGGTTAATTCGATTTCAAACAATTGCAAAGAATCTATCAATTGCGTGTCAGTTTATGAATAATTGACCTGAATCCTGAAAAAAAACAGAATGCAAATGAATCAAACTATTTATCCAGCGATTAAAAGCACCATTCTGAATTCTAAATTTAGATAAAATCAACTTGACGCGCTAATTAGGTTAAAGGTATAACAATTGCTATCTGTATGTGAATGCAACTAAAACTGAATTAGCTTTTCCAAAACATGAACCATTGCACGCGTTTAATCACAAAGCCTGAGGGATACAGCTTATAGCAAATCAACCTGGCTAAAATATTCGTTGAAGTTGGTCTGACCAGGTTGATTTGCCTGACATAACTACCTGATGGTTTGAAGCTTGATAACCTCAATCTCCCTGATTGTATTTACCAATTGCTTATTGGTCTGGCCCGGCAACAGCAGTTCCATTGTTACGTTTTCAAACAGGGTGGCATACTCAATTTGTTTATCTTCAAGCGACACCCAAATATTCCCCCAGTAATTGCTAAGACCCTTAATTTCAAGCCCGTCAGCCACAACTTCGAGGGGATTGTTTAAAGTTCGGTAATCAATTACGGCGCAAAGCTCATTGTTCTGTTTAGAAATTCCTGTCCAGGTAAGCTCCATATTTTTGTTTTCAAAGAACCCTTGACCAGCCAGATCCATTTTTTGATTAAACTCAACGGCTTTATAAGGTTTGTTTAGTTCAAGTTTATCAAAGCAAAGCCAAGCCAAACCTTCTATCCCCATCATATCCCAAATCAAATTTTTGGTAAATGCACTATGGTCGGTAAATGTTTGAAATTTCTCAGGGTTGAGCATATCCCTCGAAATCACATAGGTAAAATTTTCCATGTAATCGATTGTTTGTTCATCAGTATACGCTTCATCGGGATGCATTGAGAATGCCACAGTAACATTGTTCCATTTCACAGCGCCACCTGCCAGGCCTCTTGTATACTCACCTTTGAGCCTCATTTTACTATGGAAGTTGCCAAAAATATCACCGTTGTGATGGTCGGTAATCATCAAGTAAGTTTGAACTTCGTCGTTTAATTCAAGATTATCAGGCAATCTTGAAAACAGGGAGTCATCAATCTTAAGTTGAGATTGTGCACAACTCATGACAATAATTGCCAGAATAAGCATTTGGAAAAGTTTTAGTGTTTTCATCTGAATGAGTTTTAAAAGTTAAATGACTGAATACCCACTGGGAATTGTCTTTTTGTCGTTTTTGAATGAATAACAGCTCAAAATTAAGGCGTTGAAGACTGCGACAAAAATTTAAGGTGATGAACGGGCATTATACATGGTTGTGCCGGAAACTGAGCTGACGAATGGGAGGCGAAGAAGAGTTTTAACTTTTTTGAAAAAAAATGATTTCACCATTTGTATAAAACAAAAAACTGTTATCTTTGCACTGCTTTTGCGCGAAAACGCTTCTGGAAGTTAGAATGTACGTACCAAGCAAAGGTGAATTTTAAAAATGCGAAAATAGCTCAGTTGGTAGAGCACGACCTTGCCAAGGTCGGGGTCGCGGGTTCGAGTCCCGTTTTTCGCTCTCTGAACAATCCCCTTCCTCGGGGATTTTTTTCACTTAATGATTTTGGTCTGCCCGGATGGTGGAATTGGTAGACACGCAGGACTTAAAATCCTGTGGCCATTGCGGCCGTGCCGGTTCGACCCCGGCTCCGGGTACCATTTCACAACAAAGCCTCCTGAATTTTCGGGAGGCTTTGTTGTTTTATATATGAAATGTGTAAGTTGAGGTACACAAATCAACGAAAGTATTGTTGTAACCCGTCATTTCACCACATGCCTAATCTCCAATAAATCATCAAAATGCCTGGTACTACCTGCTATCTTGACACTTATACGCCAACTTTTAGAATAGTTATACAACAAATCCGAATTAGCTGGAAAAATCCAGTTGGGCAATAAAATACGTATTTCTTCAGTAGTTGCAGACAAAACTTTGATTTCCACTCCACTTATATAAACTTTATTATTTTTAAGTACCGGGTTAAAATATTGCCCTATGAGGGTAATCTCAATAGGCATACTAAAGTCCTCGATTATTTTGGGATTGAAATCAGTAAGTATAAACTCCTTTAGATAAAAAGGAAGATCGGCCAAACCCATCAAAAAACCAGATCTTATAGATATCACAGGCGTTTCACTTGTAAGAACAACAGGCACTTTTACCTTTAACTCTCTATCAGAAATTTCAATCACTTGCGCAATGACGTCATCGAAATACACTGACGCTATTTTTCCAACATATCCAAGATTTCCGCCTTTGATTGTTATCACGTCACCATAAGTTCCCGTTTGCGGAGAAACTTGATGAATTACTGGAATTAAATAACTAAAAAACTCAGCAGAGGTAGTCGGGTTATCTCCCGTTTGCACTGTAATAGGCACATGAAGTTCATTTGGCAAAATGGGAACAACAACTTTAATTAATGAATCACTATTAGTAACAATATTCTGTGCCTCTACTGTTCCAAACATAACCCGATTTCTAATACCACTAAAGCGCATACCCCTGATAGTAATAGTATCACCAAACAAGGCAGTGTGAGGATAAAATGAGTTTATAACCGGCGGCAAACTTCCTTCGCTTACAAACGAAAGCAAATTTCCCATCGACACATAATCCTTGGTGCGTGCAAATGCCCTTAAATTATAAGTTACCCCTTTTTCGAGAGCCGCATCTATTGTTGCTGAGAAAGCACCTGATTGTGTGACGCTGTTGGTAAGTGCCTTTTCTGAACGATTGAAATTAAACTCCATACCTTCTCGTACAACCAGAAATCCCGACTCAATTACCGGCGATGATCCCTGAGCAATTATTTCTCCATGCAGCACAGCTCCTGTTAAGGAAGCATCTGTTACAAAAAGAGTTTGTACCCTTGGATAATCAAATGATTCAAGAACCTCATAACTGCATGAGAAAAAAAGGAATACAGAAGAGATTATAATTAGTCGTATTTTCATGACGATTACAGTTTTAATCCAATAGAAAGGCCAAAAGTTGTCATTTCAACCTTTGTAAAGATTTTATCAACAGAAAAGTTTCTGCCATACTGACCATAGACATTAGCAAATGCATCGATATTGTAAAACAACTTACCTGTTACCCCTGCTCCTATGTAAAATCCTCCATGGTTAATACCAAAATATTCCACCTCCACAGAATTGGATGTAACTACACCCTGATACACAAAATCCTTGGATCCTTCAGTGTCTCTGTTCAATAAATAATAATGGTAAAAACCGGCAATCACCTCAGGTCTGACTCTGCCTGTTGGATAGGTGTACTTTAGCCCCAATTTACTGTAGATGTTCTGAGTGTATAAATGCACAAAGTTCTTCTCGGTGTGATATGGTGAAATAATTTCCCGGGTTCCATACAAATAATCTTCTTTATATTGTCCGCTAAGGCATACGGAAAGCTTTTCATTGAGACGCGGCATGGCAATCTCTAAACCCAATCCAATACCTGGTCTAATGCTCGGATCAAAATCAAATCCATCAAGACTATGATACTTGGAAATTTTAAGATATGTCATCGACATGTCAACAAAAGGGGCAAACCGTACTTTAAAAGTGGGAATTTTAGCTTCAAATACGATGCAATCATCATCGGGGCAAACTATTTCATGATATTTGCGGGTAACATTTACCAATGAGCGGTGAGACAACGTTGTTTTACGAATATCGTTTTGAAGCTCCGGACTTTCCTGAAATGTATAATTTAAGAGTCCAATATAGCGTCTGTTTCGATGTCTAAATCTACGCGAGCCCTGCTTAACCTCTCTGTTTTCCTCATTAAGCTCGATCAACTCGCCGTCATCCTTCTCAATAAAATACGCACTTTGCAAAAGATTTCTATAGAAATAAAGATTGGCAATGCCTTTAAATAGAAACTCAACAAATACAGTCCCATTGACCCAGTCGGTATGCACCTCTTTCGAAATAAAAAATTTACCATCATCCACAAAACGATATCCGGTAATTTCTTCAGGGAAGTACTCCTTTACAACGCCATCAAGTGAAGCTTTAAAAGCACAAACCCGCATATTACGCACTTCGCCTCGGAAATCTATATAACCATATATTGTATCAGATTCAAGTGTGATGACATACGCACTTCGAAAATCACTTTGAGAAAATAGTGTGGAAGCAAGCAGGAGAAAGGAGAAGACGCATAGCGACCGAATGTAAACAGTCAATCGCTCCAGGCCAGAACAATTCAGGGGCAAAGACATAAAAATTGGTATTAGGGTAGAACTTTTTCAATGAGAAGTTTTTAAATCAAAACCACACAACAATATTAATTAATATTCAACAATAATTAACAATATCAAAGCAAAATAAATCAAGAATTCTAATGTTCTACAAGAAGACTTTTACGCCACTTTTGCGTGATATCTGTATTTTCAAAAAAAGTTTAGAATTGATAGAGATACGCACCAACTAATCAATTGTCCGATATAACTATTTTGTTTATTTTTGGTGCTTTAAAACAACGTTTTGATGGCAAAAAAGGCGAAAACCAAAGAGACTCTCCCGCCAAGCTTACGCACAGAAGCATACAAGAGAAGACACAAAGCAGTGATACTCCTTAACGATAAGGAGCTGGAAGCCATTGAAATGTATTGTAAAAAATACAAAGTAAAGAGCAAAACCGGCTTCATGCGCGAAGCTGTATTACGTACCGTTATGGCTCAGTTTCTGGAAGATTACCCCACACTGTTTGAGAAGAAGGAACTTGACAACCTGGTTGTTCGACATGTAGCAGAACCCTGATTTATAAAGAAACTTCGATTGATTCCACCCATTTTCGCAACCTGAAATCGGTCAGATCCGGCTCATTGTCCTCATCAAGTGCCAGTCCAACAAACATCTCATCACGTACAGCACGAGATGTTGCAAAATCATAGTCATCGGCCGGCCAATGGCCAACAAATTGTGCACCCTTATCTTGCAGCAGATCAAACAATTTTCCCATGCCGTCACAAAAAGTATCGGGGTAGTTGTGTTGATCACCCAAACCAAACAGGGCAATGGTTTTTCCGTTTAAATCCTGCTTAACCAGCATCTCCACAAAAGTCTCAAACTCATCCTGCAACATCCCGACACCCCAGGTTGATGTGCCCAATATGAGATTTGAAAACTGACCAATGCGCTCGGGAGTTGCTTCGTGAACCGGCAGCAATACTGAACCGGTCAGAAGTTTATGTAATTTTTCGGCCACAAAACGTGTGTTACCTAGAGAAGAGCCAAATATAATTGCAGTAGTTCGTGTCATCCTTCTGTTTTCAGAGTTAAACAAAAAGGTAGTCGTTGGGTTCAAACCAATGGCACAGTAACCACTACTTCTTACGAATAAGCGTTAAACCATCGCGTATTGGCAAAATTACTTTCTCCACACGCGCATCGGCTTTCACCATATCGTTAAAATCCATTATTCCTTTCGTATATTCATCATCGGGCATGTTTGGCTGTGATACTTTACCTCCCCACAAAATATTGTCGGCCAAAATGTATCCACCCTGATTCAAACGAGGAAAAACAGCATTGTAATAAGCAGGATACTGCCTCTTGTCACCATCCATAAAAACCAAATCGAAATTCATGGTTAGCTTATCAATCACATCAAGTGCATCACCAATATGCAGTGTAATTTGATTGCTGACACCCGCTTTGTGAAAGAATCTGCGGATTACGGATTCAAGCTCATCATTTACCTCGATGGTATGAATATGTGCCTGAGAGCTTAAACCCCTGACCATGCTAATAGCCGAATAGCCGGTAAAAGTACCAATCTCAAGAACTGCCTGAGGATTTATCATCCGGCATAACATTTTAAGAAGGGTGCCTTGCAAATGACCGGAGAGCATACGCGCCCGCAACACGTTTAAGTGGGTAAAACGATCGAGCTCACGCAGCACATCCTCCTCCGCATCGATGTGTTCAAGTATGTATTTCTCAAGATCCAAATCCATATACGCTTATAATCAATGACACACAGAAAATCTGATACTGTTAAAATAGAAATCTTCAACTCTGACGATAAATGAGATAGGAAAGCATTACAGGATCAAAAATCTCATTTGCTATTTGAAGAAGATCTCCCGAAGTAATGGCATCGATTTTCGTGTATATCTCCTCCAGAGTATCGACCCTATTATACAGCATATAGCTTTTCCCAATCGACAGCATCAGGTTTTCGCGATTCTCATTCGCTATTGTAATTTGGCCTTTAAGTTGCCGCATGGCATTGTGCAATTGCAATTTGCCCAACTCCTTGTCGCGCAACTGTTTTAGTTCACGATGTACAATTTTCAGACTTCTATCCAAATTTTCCTCATCGGTACCAAAATAGATGCTGAACACGCCGGAGCCTGAATAGGGCGTATAAATTGATTCAATATTATATGCAATACCATTCTTTTCGCGCAATGCCATGTTGAGGCGGCTGTTCATTCCCGGACCTCCCAGGATATTGTTTAGAAGCAGCAAACCCAATCTTTGCGGGCTGTCCAAATCATAAGCCACGTTACCTACCACAATGTGACTTTGAAAAGTATCCATCATCTTCTCTTCCCTACGTGCCTGATAGGGTACTATGGCAGGCCTTACGCCGGCGCGACGGTTTTCCAAAACCCCTCCAAAATATTTCTCAACAATACCCTTTATACGATAAGGCTCAATTTGCCCAACAGAACAAATAACCATCTGATCGGTATGATAGTTATTTGCCATAAAAGTCTCAATATCTGCACGCCCAAAGCGCTCAAGCATTTCAGGAGTTCCCAGTATGTTTCGTCCCATAGGGTCATCTTTGAAAACCAGCTCCTCAAAGTCGTCGAGGATTAAATCAGATGGATTATCCTTATAGGAGTTTATCTCATCTATTATCACCTCCTTCTCCTTCTCTAACTCTCTGGCGGGGAAAGTAGAGTTAAAGGTTATGTCGTGTAACAATTCCAAGGCTCTGTTAAAGTCCTGTTTTAAAAATGAGGCATAAATACAAGTCTCCTCTTTGGTGGTGTAGGCATTAAGCTCCCCTCCCACATCGTCGATGCGGCTTAAAATGTGAAATGTCTTCCGTTTTTTAGTGCCCTTAAATATGACATGCTCAATAAAATGAGCCATCCCATGTTCATGAGCAGCTTCATCGCGCGAACCCGTATTAATAAGCAACCCACAATGCCCTACCGGAGAGTTTACCGCAAAATGAATTAACCTGATGCCGTTTGGAAAAGTATGTGTAAACAAAACCATTCAAAAAAATTTCCGGCAAAATTACAAATATAATTCGGTAAAAGTATCGCAGGTTAAAACCAATGCGATGGCAGCAACCTGTTTTAACCAACAAGCACTCTATCTATTCCAAAACTCAATTTACAGATGCCTTGCCCTTAAAACATCAGCCTTCCTGAAAAAATATTGATTTATTGCAAGCTGTTATCAACCTGAAATCCTGACAAATGAACTCACCAACAAAAAACAGCACAAAAAAAACAAGAATAATTATCCGCATTGGGTTTTGAAGAAACAAATCTTTCAGTATATTTGCACCGCAATTCGCAGAAGGTACCATAGCTCAGTTGGTAGAGCAACGGACTGAAAATCCGTGTGTCCCTGGTTCGACTCCAGGTGGTACCACAATCAGTTGTTTTTTTGAAAGGTTACAACTGACATTTAAAGGTAGTATTTAAGATTATTGCCAGGAAAATTTTAAGGGTTAATTGAAATGGTTTTTTTCGTTATTTTTACACCATAAATAGTAAAAATAACAATCGGTACCATAGCTCAGTTGGTAGAGCAACGGACTGAAAATCCGTGTGTCCCTGGTTCGACTCCAGGTGGTACCACACTCCAAAGCCGGTTATACCGGCTTTTTTTATTTCACTACAACAATATTCGCCTCACTGCATCTATTTAGATTGAATTAACAATTTCAACCTTTGATTTTCTGCATTTTTCGGTATTTTTGCACGGCACATATTTATCAGGTGATTAGCTGTTTGCAACAACAAAAATCAACGGCCGAAACAATCCCTTCTAAGCGATGTTTATTCAATAAAAATCAAATAATAACTATAACTCATGAGCCAAAAAACATTACTCGTCATCCTCGACGGATGGGGCTACGGCGACAAATCAAAATCGGATGTGATTTTCCATGGTGAAACACCCTATTTCGACAGCCTCGTGGCAAAATATCCAAATTCGTGCCTACAGGCTTCTGGCGAAAACGTTGGTTTGCCCGATGGGCAAATGGGCAACTCTGAGGTAGGACACCTAAACATTGGTGCCGGACGTGTGGTTTATCAGGATTTGGTGAAAATAAACCTTGCCATACGTGACAACTCCATCGCAAAAAATCCAGAACTGGTTAAAGCATTAACTTACGCCAAAGAAAATAACAAACAGGTACATTTCCTTGGTCTGGTATCAAAAGGCGGTGTGCACAGCAGTCAGGAGCACCTTTACAAACTTACCGATGTAGCTACCGAAGCTGGCATTGAAAAGGTTTTTGTGCATGCTTTTATGGATGGTCGCGACACGGATCCCAAAAGCGGCAAAGGTTACCTTACCGAGCTGCTCAACCACATGAAAAACAACAACGGAAAAGTAGCTTCGGTGATTGGACGTTACTATGCCATGGACCGCGACAAGCGCTGGGAGCGCGTTAAAGAAGCCTACGACTTGATGGTTAATGGAAAAGGCACAGCGACCTCTGACCTGATATCAGCCATTCAGGAGTCGTATGACAACAACGTTACAGATGAATTCATCAAACCCATTGTAAATGTAGATGCTGACGGCAAACCGGTTGGAAACATTCAGGAAGGTGATGTTATTGTATTCTTCAATTTCCGTAACGACCGCGCTCGCGAAATCACAGAAGTGCTTACCCAGCGCGACATGCCTGAACATGGTATGAAAACCATGCCCCTATACTATTGCACCATGACACCATACGATGCAACCTACCAAGGCATGCACGTATTATTTGACAAAGACAACGTAACCAATACCCTTGGTGAGTACATCGCGTCAAAAAATCTGAGCCAGCTGCGCATGGCTGAGACTGAAAAGTACGCTCACGTTACTTTTTTCTTCTCAGGCGGTCGCGAAGCAGTTTTTGCCAACGAAGAGCGCATTCTTATCAACTCACCCAAAGTGGCAACTTATGATCTGAAACCAGAGATGAGTGCATTTGAGGTAAAAGACGCGTTGGTGGCAGAACTGAAAAAGCAGAAATTTGACTTTATTGCCGTAAACTATGCCAATGGCGATATGGTTGGCCATACCGGTGATTATAACGCCATACTCAATGCAGTGAAGGCCGTTGACACATGCCTGAAAGAGACCATTGAAACGGCAAAAGCCAATGGTTACGAGGCAATCATCATTGCCGACCATGGCAATGCCGACAATGCCATGAACCCCGACGGATCGCCAAACACAGCCCACTCGCTCAACCCTGTGCCATTCATCTGGGTAACAGAGCGCAAAGGTAAGGTTGCTGACGGTATTCTGGCCGATGTGGCACCATCTGTGCTCACCATTATGGGACTCGGAAAACCGGAAGAAATGACTGGCAAAAGTCTCATTACGTTGGAGTAATCCACAAAAATATGTTTCTTTGTGCAGCAATTCCTCACGGGGTTGCTGCATTTTTTTTTTGATACATCGATGATACAAATAGACAATAAACTTATAAGCCTCGACCTGTTTGAGCGGCATTTTATATGCGACCTGCCAAAGTGTTTGGGTGCATGTTGCGTAGAAGGCGAATCGGGAGCTCCACTCGAAGCTGAAGAGACACAAATTCTGGAAGAGATATTGCCCATCCTAAAACCAATGTTATCCAAACCAGCTCTTGAGGTTATTGAGGAAAAGGGGTCTTGGGAAATAGATGTGGATGGCGATAAGGTAACACCAATCATCAATGGCAGGGAGTGCGTTTACACCTATTTTGATGAAAAGGGTGTTTGCAAATGCACCATCGAAAAAGCCTACAACGAAGGGTTGATCTCCTTCCCAAAACCGGTTTCGTGCCATCTGTACCCCATCCGAATAACCAAATACACAGACTTTGATGCACTAAATTATCACCACTGGCCAATATGTGAAGCCGCCAGAGTGCTTGGTAAACAAGAAGCGGTTCCAATGTTCCGCTTTCTCAAAAAGGCCATCATCCGTAAGTATGGCGAAGATTTTTATACTGAGATGGAAGAAGCCGACAAACTGCTTCGCGAAAACCCACAGAGTGAAGACTGAAGAACTTATCTGGTAAAATTTTTAGACAGGCAATAGTCTGACTCACGACTAATAACTAAATTAGTAGCCCGAAAATTTAACTGAACAATACAATGGGACGCGCATTTGAATATAGAAAAGCCCGAAAACTAAAACGTTGGGGCAACATGGCCAAAGTATTTACAAAAATTGGCCGAGAAATAGCAATCGCAGTAAAGAGCAGTGGCCCCGATCCGATTGCCAACCCTCGCCTAAGGGTATTGATGCAAAACGCGAAAGCGGCCAATATGCCTAAGGAGAATGTTGAAAGAGCAATAAAAAAAGCAACATCAAAGGATCAGGAAGACTACAAGGAGGTAGTATATGAAGGTTATGGCCCTTTTGGTATTGCTGTTATTGTTGAAACAGCAACCGACAACACCACCCGCACCGTAGCAAACGTTCGCAGCTATTTTAACAAATATGGAGGCTCGCTTGGCACATCTGGCAGTGTGGATTACATGTTCGATCACAAATGTAGTTTCAAAGTAAAAATGAAAGATGGCATTGATGCCGAAGAGCTCGAACTTGAACTGATTGATTTTGGTGTACAGGAAGTCTTCATAGAGGAGGAAACCATGATGGTTTATGGAGAATTTGAAGCTTTTGGCCCTGTTCAGAAATATCTGGAAGAAAATGGCTTTGAGATTTTGAACGCCGAGTTTGAGCGCATTCCTCACGACACAAAAACACTCAACGAGGAGCAGATGGCTGAAATCGAAAAACTACTGGCCAAATTTGAAGATGACGAAGATGTAACCAACGTTTTTCATAACATGGCCTGATGTTATCGCAATAATAATGCAATGCCTCTTGAAAAAGAGGCATTTTTTTTAGTCTGGGTTTGATACGCAGCACGTTTTTGACTAAATTGCACATATCTAATCATAATTTTAAAGATGCTTAATATCAAACCATATTTTTCTCTTTTTATCATACTCATACTCTTTGCCTCTTCTACAGGATGCCAACCGGCAAAACCTCCTGTTGAAGATCAAGTAAGAGAAGCTTATCAGCGCTTTGAAGTAATACTTAACATGGGGGTTACAAGTATTCTGACCCTTACTCTCCAGGATGGCGAAGTGCAGGCAACCATCACACGTCCCACCAACGAACAATTGGAGGAGTTTTTCATACTTTTTACAGAAAACCCTCTTTGCCAGGACACATCTGAAAATGATGATATAATATCCTGTCTGGCCGAAGAACTCAAAAAGAACAACTGCGTACGCATTGCTACTTGTAGAACCTGCATCTACAGCTGCGAATAACATGGAAATATCCAAGCAATAAAATTGTTTAAATCAGACAACTAGCTACTATTAACATGTCACTATCATCAAATTAAGGATGTTTTTTCATTCCTGATAAAATCTTTCTCAACAAACCCATCACTCTAATTGCCAACCACCTTACCAGAACCTTTGGCTAGCCTTGAATGCTTGAATCAATAAGCCACGCTTCAGTCCCAAACATCTCTCAGAATGCAATCGCATTATATCACATGGTTTAAATCATTTCACATTATAAGGGATTGCTTTATATTTAAAGGTTTGATTTCACAAATTACAAAGAGATTCTGCGTGAAGCATTGAATTACTGTGTAATGCATAAAATACATACAAATAATCATAAAACAGATAGTTATGCAAAATCTGAAACAATACATTGCCGATAACAGGCAACGTTTTCTAGATGAACTTTTTGAGCTAATCCGCATTCCTTCGGTTAGCTCTCAAAGCAAACATAAGGATGATATGCGGCAAGCTGCTGAGCAATGGAAAAAGATACTACTTGCAGCCGGTGCTGATCGCGCTGAAGTAATGGAAACAGCCGGCCATCCACTTACCTATGGCGAAAAAATCATCGACCCGTCGCTGCCAACCGTTCTGGTTTACGGACACATGGACGTGATGCCTGTTGACCCTTTAAATCTTTGGCATACCGACCCTTTTGAGCCAGTTATTAAAGATGATAAAATTTATGCGCGTGGCGCAGATGACAACAAGGGACAGGCATTTATGCACGCAAAAGCGTTTGAATATCTGGTTAAACACAACCTGCTTAAATGCAACGTTAAGTTTCTGATGGAAGGTGAAGAAGAGATTGGCTCTCCAAGTCTTCCGGCCTTTTGCGAAGCCAATAAAGATCTGTTAAAAGCAGATGTGATATTGGTGTCAGATACCGGCATGATTGCACCTGATATCCCATCGATTACCACCGGACTTAGAGGATTGGCATATTGGGAAGTGGAAATTACCGGACCAAATCGTGATTTGCACTCCGGTTTATTTGGAGGTGCGGTAGCCAATCCAATTAATGTTTTGGCAAAACTGATAGCACAAATGACGGATGAAAACGGACAAATAACCATTCCTGGGTTCTACAGTGATGTGATTGAAGTGAGCGCAGAAGAACGTGCCATGATGGCCAAAGCGCCATTTAACGAAACAGACTATAAGAAAGCCATTGACGTAGCTGAACTAAGCGGAGAAAAAGGCTACTCAACCAATGAGCGTACTGGCATTCGTCCTTCATTTGATGTATGTGGCATTTGGGGCGGATACACTGGCGAAGGCGCAAAAACGGTGCTGCCATCAAAAGCCTACGCAAAAATATCTACCCGATTGGTTCCCAATCAGGATCATGAAAAAATAGCCATTCTATTTAAAGAACATTTCGAGCGCATTGCACCCAACTCTGTCAAAGTAAAAGTTACTACTTTGCATGGTGGACAGGGATATGTGTGTCCTATTGATATACCTGCATACCAGGCGGCAGAGAGAGCTTATGAAAAGGTGTATGGAAAAGTGCCCGTTCCGGTGCGCAGTGGCGGAAGTATTCCAATCATCTCGGCTTTTGAAGAGATACTTGGACTTAAATCCATATTAATGGGATTTGGGTTGGAGTCAGATGCCATACACAGTCCCAACGAGAATTATCCGTTGCAACAATTTTTTAATGGCATCGAGACCATTACCTGGTTCTATAACTATTACACAGAATAAGAAACTTCATCAGGAGAAATAGAAAAATCCGGAAAAGAGCACCAGGTAGGCTCTTTGTCCGGATTTCTCAGGTTTAGGAAAAACCAGGTTTAGAAAAGCAATGGGTTTAGAGTCAGGCAGGTTGGTTTAGAAAACGATTATACTTGAACAAGAATATTAACACTTTATTCACCACTCTTTCCATAGTTGGGCAGCACACGCGCACTTGGGTCATTCACATTACAATGTTCCCACTCTTTGTTTGGCATCCAGAAGTCCTTAATCAATGAGGCTCTTCCCGGAAAATGGCGCTCAAAAATATCGCGATACATGAGTGACTCCTTAGAAATGGGCGTAGCAAAAGGATACTTCTCTGCGGCTTTGGCAAAATCGGCATCAGAGTAAAGATCTTCGGCATAAGCCTTCAAATAATCCACCACACTGTGTCCAACAGCATCAGAAAAAGCAGCCTTCTCTCGGTACAAAATATCATGCGGCAGATAATCTCCCTCATAAGCCTTACGCAACAGATATTTGCCGATGCCAGTAAAGTTCATTTTTTTCTCGGGTGAGATGGCCATTACATACTTTACAAAGTCGATGTCGCCAAAGGGCACCCTTGCTTCCAGTCCGTTTGATGAAATGCACCGGTCTGCCCTAAGCACATCGTACATATAAAGCTCACGTAACCTTTTTTGTGCCTCACTCTGAAAAGCATCCGGAGTAGGCGCAAAATCAGTGTATTTGTATCCAAATATCTCGTCACTGATTTCACCAGTTAGCAGCACCTTCACATCGGTGTTTTCAGTAATATATTTACACAGCAGATACATACCCACAGATGCCCGGATAGTGGTGATGTCCCAGGTTTCAATATTGTAAATCAGCGTACTTAACGAGTCAAAAATTTGCTGACGTGTAAACAAGACCTCTGTATGATCGCTTTTTAAGTAATCGGCCACTATCCGGGCATATTTTGTGTCAATGGGACCATCTTCAATGCCCACAGCAAAGGTCTTTATGGGCTTATCAGTTAGCCGTGCGGCAATGGCGCAGACAAGACTTGAATCGAGACCGCCACTGCATAAAAAGCCTACCGGCGCATCGGCATCCATCCGTTTCTCAACCGCCTTGGTAAACAGATCGTTAATCCGGGCAAAAATCTCCTCCTGCTCATCATTATGATACGTCTTCACATCCGATAAATCGGAATAACAGACAAATGTCTCACCATCGTACACATGTCCTGGAGGAAAAGGATACACATCCGTACAAACAGCATGCAGACTTTTCATTTCGCTTGCAAAGCAAATTTTTCCATAAGCATCATAACCATAAAACAACGGACGAATACCGATTGGATCGCGGGCCGCGTAATATTTCTTTTCAATCTGATCGTAAATTACACACACATACTCGGCATCCACTGCCTCTGCCATGCCCTTAATGCCTTTTTCGAGAAAAAGAGGTAACAGAACTTCACAATCGCTTTCAGACTGAAAAGGGAAAGATGATTCATACTCCTTACGCAATTGACGGAAGTTATAAATCTCTCCATTACATACCAGGTGGATATTATTATAAGTAAGCGGCTGATTGCCGGCATCAGACAAATCCATAATTTTTAGCCGATGGAAACCCATCCAACCTTCAGACCCAAAATCCTTAATTACGGTATTATCAGGTCCCCTGTACTGGATTTTCCCAAATTCGTGGGCCACCTCAAGCTTCAGCTTCTTGTCATCGCCTGTATAAACTGCAAATCCACACATGGTATCTATTTTTAAATATTTATGATGATTTGAAATAAAAACTGATACAAATGTATGGATTCGTAATTAAATTGCAAACTTTTGCGACAAAATATTGCAATATTTTTATTTAATGTGTCATTTTAATACTTTTGCATTAGAAAAACTATCAATTAACATTGCTTATATTTACAATAAAACCAGAGGATTCAAAAACGTTTGCCTCCTTGCTGACAACCGAATAACAAAACATCACAAAAACGCCCGATAAAAATCCGTTTCGTTATAAAAAATGTAAAATAGTTTACCTTTTGTGATTTTTATCATCATTAATATTTCACTTTATAAATTTAATGCGTATTTTTGTAACGTTCTCTAACATGAAACAACAACAAGCAACCTTCTGACGGAAGCCCAACAGCTCCGTTTGCGCTCTTCGGGCTCCGAGCCCAGTCACATCATCAGACAGAACAATTTGAGATATAATTAAAACCAGGAATTAACATGCGACAACGTCTTCCAAAAGCGCAGGGCTTATACGACCCGGCCAATGAGCACGAGAATTGCGGGATAGGATTTGTGGCCAATATAAAAGGCGTAAAATCCAATGAAATTGTACGCCGGGGCCTCGAAGTCCTGGTTAACATGACGCACAGGGGAGCAGAAAGCTCCGACAACAAATCGGGTGACGGTGCCGGCATTCTAATGCAGGTGCCCCATGATCTCTTTTCCTCCTTCGGCTTTAACCTTCCTGCTCCCGGAAAATATGCATCGGGATTGGTTTTTTTGCCACGAAATGAGAAGGAAAGTATTGCCTGTGTGACCGAACTCAATAACCAACTCGCTTCGGAAGGTCTTGACCTGATTGGATATCGTGATGTACCTGTTAACAATAAAGTACTGGGGGAAATTGCAAAGAGCAATGAGCCGGTCATCAGACAGGTATTTGTGCAGGGAAACTATGAGCAGGATGTACTGGAGCGCAAACTATTTATAGCGCGCAAAGTCACTGAGAATGCCATTAGAACATCTGCATTAAAACAAAAGGAACATTTCTATATTGTAAGTCTCTCGAGCAAAGTATTTATTTATAAAGGCATGCTCACGCCGGAACAACTGGGCGAGTACTTTCTTGACCTGAAACATCCGGCTATATCAAGTGCCATTGCGCTTGTTCACTCAAGATTCAGCACAAACACATTTCCCACCTGGGATTTGGCTCAGCCGTTCAGGCTAATGGCACACAACGGCGAAATCAACACAATCAAAGGAAACCGCCTGTGGATGGAAGCGCGCGAAGGGCTTCTGGAATCTGATTTGTTTGGCGATGACCTGAAAAAACTGTTCCCCGTAATTGAGCCAAACAAAAGCGACTCTGCTTCGCTCGACAATGTGCTGGAATTTCTATTCCTGACCGGACGCACCCTTCCGCATGCACTAACCATGCTTATCCCGGAATCATGGAACGATAAAAACCCTATACCCCAAAGCCTTAAGGCCTACTACGAATATCATAGTACCATAATGGAACCATGGGACGGCCCTGCTTCAATTGTTTTTTCTGATGGTCGCTACATTGGAGGAACGCTTGACCGTAATGGTCTGCGTCCATCCAGATTTGTCATCACCAAAAATGACATGATTGTAATGGGATCCGAGGTTGGGGTGCAGACTTTCCCTGCCGAAGAAATCGTGATGAAAGGCCGTTTGCGCCCCGGCAAACTGCTGCTTGTTGACACACAACTTGGTATCATCATTCCCGATGAAGAGATAAAATCTCAGTTGTCGCGCCTCCATCCATACGAAAACTGGCTGAAGGAGAACCGAATCAGCATGGACGACATCGAAGTAAAAAAACGTGTGCCATCATCAATTGGCGAAAAGCTCAACTCATACCTAAAAGCTTTTGGTTACAACAAAGAGGATCTGGAACAAATCATTTTCCCTATGGCCACCAGTGCCAACGAGCCTGTTGGCTCAATGGGTAACGATACGCCTATGGCTGCACTCTCTGAGAAACCACAGCGCCTCTTCTCTTACTTCCGCCAATTGTTTGCCCAGGTAACCAATCCTCCCATCGACCCAATAAGGGAAGGTTTGGTTATGGCCTTAACCAGCTACATCGGCTCAGTTTCAAAAAATCTGTTGATAGAAACGCCTGCCCAATGCAGATCAATCAAATTCACTTCACCAGTAGTCAACAATACCGATTTGGGCAAAATAAAGGATTATCGTCGTGAAGAGTTTACCCATGTAACCATCCCAATTACCTTTAAAACCAAAGAGGGTGGCAAAGGGCTGAGAACAGCTCTGGAAAAGATTTGCAAAGCCGCAGAAAAAGCTGTTGACGACAACATCAACTATGTGATTTTAAGCGATCGGAACATATCGCCCGACGAAGCTCCGGTGCCATCACTGCTTGCCACTTCGGCTGTACACCACCATTTGGTGAAAACTAAAAAACGGATGCAGATTGGCCTCATCATTGAAACCGGTGAAGCACGAGAAGTGATGCATTTTGCACTTTTGTTGGGCTATGGTGCAAGTGTGATAAACCCATACCTTTGCTTTGCCACCATCGACGAAATGGTGCAACAAGGAAAAATCAAGCTCTCATACGATGAGGCACGGGAGAACTATATCAAATCGGTTAACAAAGGGCTTCTGAAAATAATGTCCAAAATGGGCATATCCACCCTGCGCAGCTATCATGGTGCCCAAATGTTCGAAGCGGTAGGTATTTCACGTGAAGTGATCGACCTCTACTTTACCGGTACATCATCGCGCATTGGCGGGGTTGGCTTTGACGAAATTGCCCGTGAAGCGGCCATATTTCATGAGGCAGCCTTCGATGAGATGCAGGAAGAGGGACCATTTGAAAACTTTGGTGCCTATGCTTTCCGCAAAAATGGAGAAAAACACGGATGGAATCCCGAAACCATTGGCTTGCTACAATGGGCAACTGCCGAAAACGACTACTCAAAATATAAAGAGTATGCCCAACGGGTTGACAATGACAATAAAACGCCACTCTTTCTGCGCGGCTTTTTGAAAGTAAGATTTGGAAAAGCCATTGATGTGAACGAAGTAGAGCCTGTTGAAGCCATCATGAAAAGATTCGTTACAGGAGCCATGTCATACGGATCGATTTCGAAAGAGGCACACGAAGCGTTGGCTCTGGCGATGAACAGCATCGGCGGACGCAGCAACACAGGCGAAGGTGGCGAAGATGCAAGCCGGTTTAAGTCAAACGCCCGCAGCGCCATCAAACAAGTTGCCAGCGGACGCTTTGGCGTCACCAACAACTATCTGGTAAATGCCGACGAGTTGCAGATTAAAATAGCACAAGGCGCAAAACCAGGTGAAGGAGGTCAGCTGCCAGGGTACAAAGTGGACAAAGTAATTGCACATTTGAGAAACTCCACACCAGGTATCACGCTAATCTCTCCCCCGCCCCACCACGACATTTACTCCATTGAGGATTTGGCTCAACTCATCTTCGACCTTAAATGTACAAATCCCACCGCTAAAATCAGTGTCAAACTGGTATCGGAGAGCGGCGTGGGCACAGTAGCTGCCGGAGTGGCAAAGGCACATGCCGACCTCATCGTTATTAGCGGAACTGAAGGAGGCACAGGCGCCAGCCCCATTAGCTCAATTAAACATGCCGGGCTTCCAGTGGAACTTGGACTAGCCGAAGTGCAACAAACCCTCGTGCTTAACAACCTCCGCGGAAGAGTTAAACTTCAAACCGACGGTCAGCTAAAAACAGGGCTGGATGTAATTAAAATGGCACTCATGGGTGCCGAAGAGTTTGGTTTTGCTACCTCAAGCCTGGTGGTTTTGGGATGTATAATGATGCGTAAGTGCCACCTTAACACCTGTCCGGCCGGGATAGCCACACAGGATGAAGAGTTACGCAAGCGCTTCATTGGCAAATATAAAAACCTGATTAACTTCTTCACCTTCATAGCAACAGAAGTACGTGAGCATCTGGCCTCATTGGGTGTTAAATCACTGGACGAAATCATTGGACGTGCCGACCTGCTGGAGACAAACACCGAAGTAGGCCATTGGAAAACCAAAGGACTAGACCTCTCATCACTTACCTATTTTCCAAAAGAGGGTAGAAAGTTTCCGATACGCCACACCACTGTTCAGAAGCACAAGGTTGATCAGGTTTTGGATCACGAACTCATTCGTCAGGCCCGACCGGCAATTCAAAACAAAACAAAAGTTTGGATGGCCCATCCAATAGCAAACACCGACCGTACCGTGGGTGCAATGCTTTCAGGAGAAGTTTCCAAAGTATATGGGGAAGAAGGTCTGCCAAAAGATACCATCAACTGCACCTTTACAGGGTCGGCAGGACAAAGTTTTGGGGCGTTTCTGGTGAAAGGGGTGACATTGAGGCTCG
Organism: Alkaliflexus imshenetskii DSM 15055; assembly: GCF_000517065.1. Lineage (GTDB taxonomy): Bacteria > Bacteroidota > Bacteroidia > Bacteroidales > Marinilabiliaceae > Alkaliflexus > Alkaliflexus imshenetskii. The sequence goes on from NZ_KI912105.1 coordinate 1,317,338, forward strand.
AAGGTGACTCCAACGACTACCTTGGCAAAGGATTGTCGGGTGGAAAAATTGTAGTTGTCCCTCCCAAAGGCTCCACTTTTAAACCAGAAAGCAATATCATCATAGGCAATACAGTGCTTTATGGCGCCACCAGTGGATATCTTTATGTTCATGGTGTTGCAGGCGAACGTTTTGCCGTGCGAAACTCTGGTGCCTACGCGGTTGTTGAAGGCGTTGGCGACCACTGCTGCGAATACATGACAGGTGGACGCGTTGTAGTAATAGGCTCAACCGGAAGAAACTTTGCCGCAGGTATGAGCGGAGGTATCGCCTATGTGCTCGACGAATCAGGCAGATTTGACTACTTCTGTAACAAAGGATTGGTTGATTTAAATCCCGTTCACGATTACGATGATATACAGGAGCTACAGCACATGTTAAGCAAACATCTGCTTCACACCAACAGTGCCAAAGCCAGAGAAATACTTGTAAACTGGGACTTCTATCTACCCAAATTCATTAAGGTTATTCCTTTTGAGTACAAAAAAGTTCTGCAACAACAAAAACTGATGGAGTTGGAACAAAAGCTTGCTGAAACAGAAGATGCACCTTACATCAGAGAGTAAAAATCAATTTTAATGACATCCGGATCAGAGCCGGTCAGGTGAATCCTTCAAAACACCACCGGCACTGTCCTTAAAAAGATATCAAACATGGGAAATCCTAAAGGCTTTATGGAGGTTGCGCGCAAAGAAGCAGGCAACCGACCAGTAAACGAGAGAGTTGACGATTACGGCGAAGTAGAGCAAGTTTTGAACGATGACGATCGCCGGCTACAGGCATCCAGATGTATGGATTGTGGCATCCCTTTTTGTCATTGGGCATGCCCGGTGAGCAGCAAAATACCCGAATGGCAGGATGCGCTTTACAAAGGAGACTATGCCCTAGCCAGTAAAATACTACACTCTACCAATAGTTTTCCGGAATTTACCGGACGCGTATGCCCGGCTCCTTGCGAAAAATCGTGTGTGCTGGCAATTCACGAAGAGTCGGTCACCATTCGTGAGAACGAAGCATCTACGGTTGAAAAAGCTTTTGAACTGGGGCTTATAAAGCCCAGAATACCAAAAAAACGTACCGGCAAAAAAGTGGCCATCATTGGTTCAGGTCCTGCGGGCTTATCAGCTGCTGACTTGTTAAACCAGGCCGGACATTCAGTTACTGTATTTGAGCGCGATGATGCAGTGGGTGGATTGTTACGATATGGCATACCGGACTTTAAACTCAACAAAAAAGTGATCGACCGCCGCGTCCAGATTTTCGAAACCGAAGGCATTGAATTTAAAACCAATGTAATGGTTGGCGAAAACATTTCCGGCAAAGATATTCTGAAACAATTTGACGCAGTGATTCTGGCCATCGGCGCAATGAAACCAAGAGACTTAGCCTCCGAAGGCCGCGAGATGAGTGGTATCTATTTTGCGATGGAATACCTTACGCAGCAGAATAAAATCAATCGTGGCGTTAGTTACAACGGACAGCGTATCGATGCCAAAGGACAAAAAGTTCTTGTTATTGGTGGAGGTGATACCGGTAGTGATTGCGTTGGTACCGCCAATCGTCAAAAAGCAGCATCCGTAACCCAGATTGAAATACTTCCTAAGCCACCGGCCAAACGTGCCAAAGGTAATCCATGGCCATACTGGCCAAACGTTTTAAAAACCTCATCATCACACGATGAAGGGTGCGAAAGAATGTGGAGTATGTCTACGCGCCGTTTCATTGGAGAGAATGGTGTTTTGAAGGGAGTTGAAGTAGCGGAAGTTGAATGGACAAACGAAAACGGAAAATGGAACATGAAAGAAATTGAAGGAACCACCAGAGTGTTAGAAGCAGATTTGGTATTCCTATCAATGGGCTTTGTGCATCCTGTTCACGAAGGCGTTATTCAGGAGCTGGGTTTGGAACTGGATAGTCGTGGCAACATTAAAGTTGACGATTCATTTGCAACAAGTAAAAAAGGGGTGTTTGCAGCTGGTGATGCAGCTAATGGTGCCAGCCTTGTGGTTACAGCCATTTCAAAAGGACGGGGGGCTGCAGAAAAAGTTCACAATTTCTTGATGGGTAAATAAAAAAAACAGCCCAACTTTTAAAAATGGTCGCAAACAAACCATCCGAAATTAAAAAAACACAACATCTCAAATAACACCCCTGAAAACATGAAGCAAAACACGAAAAACAATCAATAAAACATCGGACTATAGTAAATTTTAGGGGATAATACCTGTTTTTTACTCGATTTTAAGTTTTTTAACAAGACAAATAGAGGGTGTTTGATAAAATTATTACATATTTGTAGGGTCTAACTCACAAACCAAATAACTATATGGCAACTTTAAGATTTTTTGCACTAAAAGAGCTTCTCAAGCGGAAGCCGATGTACATTGACGAACTGGGAAAGCTCACGTCAAACTATTTTGGGAAAAACGTTTTCGACAAAGCCAAGATGAAAAAATTCCTGTCGAAAGAGGCCTACGAACATGTTATGGAGGCTATCGAGAAAGGAAGTCGCATCGACCGCAAAATGGCTGACCAGATTGCACTCGGCATGAGAGCCTGGGCCATCGACAATGGTGCTACCCACTACACACACTGGTTTCATCCACTAACCGATGCCACAGCAGAGAAGCACGATGCTTTCATCGATTTGGATTCTGCAGGCGGAGTTGTTGAAGCCTTCAGCGGCAAACTTCTTGTACAGCAAGAACCCGACGCATCCAGTTTCCCTTCAGGTGGTATTCGCAACACTTTTGAGGCTCGTGGTTACACAGCCTGGGACGTATCTTCACCGGCATTTATTGTAGGAACAACATTGTGTCTTCCCACTATCTTTGTATCGTACACCGGAGAAGCGCTTGACTACAAAATGCCATTGTTAAAAGCACTTGCTGCAGTTGACAAAGCAGCTGTGGATGTGTGTCAGTATTTTGACAAAAACGTATCTAAGGTAACCAGCAACCTTGGCTGGGAACAAGAATATTTTTTGGTTGATGAGGCGCTGTTTATGGCACGTCCCGACCTGATGCTTACCGAGCGTACGCTGATGGGACACTCATCTTCGAAAGACCAGCAGCTTGAAGATCACTATTTCAGCAGCATACCTGAAAGGGTTATCGCATATATGGAAGATTTTGAGCGTGAGGCATACCTGCTTGGCATTCCGTTGAAAACACGTCACAATGAGGTTGCACCAAACCAGTTTGAGGTTGCGCCAATATTTGAGGAGGTTAACCTTGCCAACGACCATAACCAATTGGTTATGGACGTGATGAAAAAAATTGCACGTAAGCACAACTTTAGAGTTCTGTTTCACGAAAAGCCTTTCAAAGGCATCAATGGTTCAGGCAAGCACAACAACTGGTCGCTAAGCACGGATACTGGCGTGAACTTGCTGTCACCGGGTAAAAACCCGCGTACCAACATGCAGTTCCTCACCTTCCTGCTCAACGTAATGAAAGCGGTACATGAGCATCAGGATCTGCTTCTTGCAAGTATCCTTACAGCCAGCAACACACACCGTTTGGGTGCCAATGAAGCACCACCATCTATCATCTCCATATTCTTAGGACATGAATTAAATCGTGTGCTGGACGAATTGGAAGAGACCGTGCCTGATAAAAAGATGACACCGGATGAAAAAACATCTATCAAACTGAATATTGGCAAAATACCTGAGATTCTTCTGGATAACACCGACCGTAACAGAACCTCTCCTTTTGCATTCACCGGTAACCGTTTCGAATACCGTGCGGTAGGCTCATCGGCCAACTGTGCCTCTGCAATGATTGTGCTTAACACTGTAGTAGCCGCTCAGCTTAAGAAATTTAAAGCCGAGGTTGATGGTTTGGTTGAAAAAGGTATCAAAAAAGATGAAGCCATCCTCCAGACTCTGAAGAAATATATCAAAGAGACCAAAAACATCCGCTTTGATGGTAACGGTTATAGTCAGGAGTGGGTTGAAGAAGCTGCCCGCAGAGGTCTTTTCAACATCAACAATGTGCCTGAAGCACTGGAGGCTTACCTAAAAGACAAATCGATAAAAGTATTTGGCGACAACGATGTGTTCTCTAAAATAGAACTTGAAGCACGCGTTGAAGTTGAACTCGAGAAGTTCACCAAGAAAATACAGATTGAGTCGAGGGTACTTGGCGACATAGCCATAAACCATATTGTTCCTACAGGCGTGGCATATATGAACACACTCATTCAAAACGTGCAGGGTCTGAAAGATATCTTTGGTAATGAATCAGATTTTCAGGAGTTGGCCGGCGACCGTCTGGACCTCATCAGAAAAACATCATACCACATCCAGAATATCAAAAACAAAGTGCATGATATGGTTGAGGCACGCAAAGTAGCCAACAAAGAAGAGGATGCCCACCAGAAGGCTCATCTTTACGACATAAGCGTGCGTCCTTGTCTTGACGACATCCGTTACCATGTTGATAAGTTGGAACTGATTGTTGACAACGAAATGTGGCCATTGCCAAAATACAGAGAACTCTTGTTTGCTCGATAGTTTGATTTTAAGGTTTACTAAGGGGGTAAGCGGGGCAGCTTCAAATGTGGAGCAGCCCCGCTTCGTTTTTATCAAATATGGTGCACCATGATGCCCCAATGCTCAATCATCTTATAAATCAATCTTCGAGATACCCAAACTTACCCTCATTATAATCTGAATAACACTTCATAATCTCCTCACGTGTATTCATCACAAATGGGCCATAGGGCACAACAGTTTCGCGAATCGGCTCGCCGCTCAACACCAGAATTACAGCATCTTCCAAGGCCTCTAGTCTTATATCTTCCCCATCGTTGTTAAAAAGCACCAGATGATCCTGGGCTACTTCTTCTGCCCCATTAAATCGTGCTTTACCTGCAATGGTCACAAATGCCGTGTTATGATCCCGTTCAAACGAAAAATCGAGCGATGCGCCTTGCTTTAGGTAACAATTATATAAATTTATGGGCGAGAAGCTGGATGCTGGACCTTTAATACCATTATACTCACCGGCACAAATATCCACCACTCCAAAATCATCCGGCAAATTGAATTTCCCCATATCCTTTTTTTCGATGCCTTGATATTTAGCAGGGGTCATTTTGTATTTAGCCGGAAGATTAACCCATAGCTGAACCATCTGAAACCAGCCTCCCTGGCGGTTAAACTCAGCTTCGTGATACTCCTTATGCAGCACTCCTCCGCCTGCCGTCATCCACTGCACATCTCCGGGTGAGATTACGCCACTATTGCCTGCACTGTCGTGATGCGCCACTTTGCCATGATAGGCAAAGGTAACCGTTTCGATACCCCGGTGTGGGTGAACGCCTACGCCACGAGGCTCAACACCAGGCTCAAAATAGTGCTTGGAGTTGTAATCCATCAGAAAAAAAGGACTCATGCGATACATCCCCAACTCAGTACCCGATGGGAAAAAATTATGCACTCTGAATCCGTTACCTACCCAATGAATAGGTGGTGGCGGTACAATTTGTTCAATGGTTCGTTTCATAAACACAATATTGTGGTGGATAAAAATATTAAACAGAACAGCTAAATAAAAAACCATCTTCTCAACCTCATGGCCAATTCATTAAACACTAAAAAAGTCTGAGTATGGCTCGCAGATATTTAGCAGCTCTCCGGGGGTATATCCGGTAAATTTCTTATACTCATCAATCATGTGCGATTGGTCGTAATACCCGCTATCAATAGCTACTTCGGTAATGCTCAGCCTCGGACTCTCCTGGAACTGATGTAACGATCGCTGTAACCTTATGATACGCAAGTAGCGTTTCGGCAGCAGACCAACCACATCGGCAAAAACCCGCTCCATCTGCTTCCGGCTCAGGCAACTCACCGATGCCATTTCGTCCACAGTGGCCAAACCATCCGTCTTACTCAGCTTATGCATGGCTGCTGAAAGGCGCCGGATGTTATGTCTTGGCTTATCATCAAGTCGCCTCAAAAGCCAGGACTCAATTATCCCAATCTGTTCAACTCTCGATTTGCTGGAGGATAATCTATCTTCGATTTCTGCAGACTCGTCCTTAAGGATAAGTTCTAACGGTACACTCTGATTCCATAACTCAACTGCGGGGAAATCAAAAAACGAACGAATGCCCCAGGGCTGAAATACCACACTTACCATCTCGTTAGTCCCATTAACCTCCACATCATAAAAATCAGTTTGCTGCCCGCACAGATAAGCATTTGCAGACTCCGTTTTGCCATTTCGATGGTAAACAGGCTCGTTGCGCAAATAAAACAACAACTCCGGACAACCAGTGGGAATAATACGCTGAACATGCGATAAACCAGAGGGACTACAAACATCCAGCGTCCAATAATACCTGATAAAAGGAGCCAACTCGGAAGATGGGTAAAAAATACGCTGCATACCACTTGATTTGAGTTAAAGTTAACCTATTTTTTATCATTATCACAGACAAGCAGACAGGTGTTTGCCATCCAACTGCTGCAAACACCTGCCAATTACATTAATCACACACTTCTGGTTAAACGTAACCATAAAGTCCCACGCGGTTTCCCTCGCAGTCGAGAAAAGTCGCAAACCAACCCATACCTTCGGCTTCAATTTTGGTTTTTGGAATCAGGATGGTGCCGCCATTCTCAGTAATTCGACCAAGCACCGCATCCAATTGGTGTGATGTATTAAAACTCACCAAGACCCCATCAGCAGAAGGTTTGAAATCCCGGGCAAATGAAATAGCACCTGCGTTCTGAGGCAGACAGGCCATTTTTTCGGAGCCGTAGTCAATTGGCTCTAGTTTCCATCCAAACACACTACGATAGAACTTTACCGCCCGCTCAAAATCCACAGCGGGTATTTCAACCCACGAAACAACTTTTTCCATAATCTTTAATTTTAAAGGTTTTCGTGACAAAGATATTCTGGCCAATCTGCCCAAAATTGGAAAAATGAGACATTCTGCACATCATTAAATTGCCCTTATGATTGAAATTGCCTATTTTATAACAACAACTCCAATCAAACTTGAACAGACAAAAAGAGATAACACTCCGCCGCACCATAGGCCCTTTGGCAGGTTTTACGGTTGTGGCCGGCTCCATGTTGGGAGTGGGCATTTTTCTGTTTCCACCTGCCATAGCCGCTGAGGTGAACTCACTTGGTCTCTTTTTTCTTGTATGGATAATGGGCGGGGTATTTGCTTTTTCGGGCTCAACAGCTTGTGGTGAGCTTGGAGCCATGCTCCCCCATGCCGGTGGAGACTATGTATTCCAACGTGAGGCTTTTGGGCACTCAACTGCTTTTGCAGCCGGATGGGTACTTTTTGGTGCAATATTCTGTGGTTCCATCGCAGGCTTGTCTGTAGCACTATTCCAGTACCAGATTTCAGCCTTGGTCAACTACGACCTAATGGCACCGGTCAGCCATTCCATCCCCATCCCAATGGCCAATCTGTTGGCTACCGCATTAATTGTACTTCTTACCATTGTTAACGATGCAGGTACCCGAATAGCTGCAAGACTGCAAATTGTATTCACGCTGTTACCCGTTATGCTACTATTGCTACTTGGACTCTTTGCGCTGGCTTTCAATCCGTCGACTGAGTTGGTTACGCCGCGATTGAGACCCCAGAGCTTCTCATTTCAAGGTTTAATAACCGCCTTCCTATATGTTAACTTCGCCTATTCCGGATGGCTAAACATCATATACGTTGCAGGCGAAGTGAAAAATCCCGGGCGCAATATCCCCAAAGCCATGTTCAGGGCAACCTTTGCCATCACTCTTTTATACTGCCTCTTGTGTGCAGCATTTGTATTCACCATGGGATATGACAATCTCGCATCGTTACACCATACCGACGCGGGAACAGGGATGGCCAGATATCTAAACAGTTCATTGCTTGCTATTCTGGTACCAGTAACCATCGCCATTGCGGTTGTCACTTCGCTCAACGCATCCATCCTCACCGGGTCACGTGTAGCCTTTGCCATGGCGCAAGACAAGGCCTTCTGGTCTGGTGCTGCAAAACTTAGCCATCGAAATAACGTGCCGCGGCGGGCACTCTGGACTCAGGCAGGAATTAGTATCATTTTGGTACTTACCGGCAGTTTTCACGCCATTATTGAGATGGCCAGCATCGCCATGTTTGTCACGGGTTCACTGACTGTACTATCCCTCTTTGTGCTAAGGCACAAAAAGCCCGATGCGGTCCGGCCATACCTTGCCACTGGCTACCCCTGGGTTCCAGGCATATACTTGTTGCTTTCTACTATCGCACTAATGGGCACCATAAATCAGGCCTTTGGTGCCGATGGAATGAATGGATTCTATCCGTTTCTGGGAGTTGGAATATTGGTGGTTGCTTTTTGGGGTCACAGGATATATCACAAAGGCAAACGCTTAACATCTAACTGACAATTACAATCAAACGATATACGGGTAAAGTGCAATCAAACATCATTGGCATACACTAACCCCAATATAGATTACAATGTGCGTTTATCTGTTCGGATAAACCACAATATGGCAAAAGTAATTAATCCGTTAAGCATCAACTTTTCATAACCCAAACTAAATCCAAACCAGGACATTGCATTAAAATCGATGATGCCCGTAATTACCGGAGGCAGAATAGCTGCAATCGGTGCCAGCCTGTCTTTAATTTGCCAGGAGGTGAAAAGGCCGAACACAAACAGTCCCAACAATGGTCCATAGGTATATCCGGCAAGAATGTAAATTGTATTGATGATACTATCCTGATTCAGCGCTCTAAAGATAAGAATCACAAGAGCCATCACGATTGTGAATCCAATATGAACCTTTATTCGGGTACGTCGCGCTCTGTCCTTATCCATTTTCTCAATCTGAAGAATATCCAGTGAAAACGCAGTGGTTAGTGATGCCAGAGCTGAATCAGCGCTAGAATAGGCAGCAGCCACCAGTCCAAGAATAAACAACACCCCAACCGCAGCGGGCAAATAACCTCCCATTGCCAAAGCAGGGTACAAATCGTCGGCGCGGGCAGGTACCTCAAAACCAACCTGAGCAGCAAACATAAACAGCAACGCACCCAAACTTAAAAACAGTAGATTCACCGGCAAAAAAGCAAGACCATACCAATACATATTCTTTCTGGCATCTGGCAAACTTTTACAAGTCAAATTCTTTTGCATCATATCCTGGTCCAAACCAGTCATCACGATGGTTATAAAAGCTCCGGAAAAAAATTGCTTCACAAAATGGCGTGACGATTTCCAGTCATCCCAAATAAAAATACGTGAATATTGACTCTCCTCAATTGCTGATACCATGCCGGAAAAACTAAAATTCATCTCATGACAAATGTATATAATGGTAATTATCACCGCTGATAACATAAGCACAGTCTGCAAAGCATCAGTCCAGATAATCGTTTTAATGCCGCCTCTGAAAGTATAAAGCCATATAAGACCGATGGTCACCACCACCGTGACAACAAAACTTACACCCAGAGCATCAAAAACAGCCAATTGCAAAACACTCGCCATTAGATAGAGACGGGCTGCGGCTCCGGTGGTTTTTGAAATAATAAATAACAGAGAACCCGCTTTATAGGAAAATATGCCAAAACGGGTATTTAGATACGCGTAAATAGAAGTCAGGTTGAGCTTATAGTAGAGTGGCAACAAAACATTGGCAACCACTACATACCCCAAAACAAAACCGGCAACCATTTGCAGATAGGTAAACTGCTGCGCCTCTACCCATCCCGGGACAGATACAAAAGTGACTCCCGATAACGAAGACCCTAACATGCCAATTGATACAATATACCAAGGCGACCGTCGGTTACCAAGAAAGAAGGTGGCATTGTCGGCATGGCGTCCTGTTATCCACGAAATAACTATCAGCACAAGAAAGTAAGCAGCAATGAGAAGGCCGGTCGTGATAGGATTCATTTTTTCCTGCCAAAATAACAGTTTTTCGTTTATCATGCAAAACAGCACGCCATTTAGAAAGCTACCAAATTTTCGTAAATTTGTATGCTTTTAAATTATTTCTATGAATTCATCCCGCTTTCCATCACGTTTGCTTGAAAATGCCGTCAATGAGTTTTCACGTCTGCCTGGCATTGGCCGCAAGACAGCCCTGCGTCTGGCGCTTTTCATTTTAAAACAGGAGAAAGATGATGTTCAGCGGTTTTCTGAAGCTGTTAAGGCATTGCGTGAAGAGATTCAATACTGCAAAGTATGCCACAACCTCTCCGATGACGAAATTTGTGAGATCTGTGCAAACCCAAAGCGCGATCATGCGCAAGTTTGTGTGGTAGAAAGCATCCGCGATGTGATGGCCATCGAAAATACTCAGCAGTACAAAGGAATATATCATGTTTTGGGAGGTGTAATCTCGCCTATGGATGGCATCGGGCCTGACGATTTAAGCATTAATCCGCTGGTAGAAAAAGCAAGTACAGGTGCCGTTAGCGAAGTGATTTTTGCACTCAGCGCCACGATGGAAGGCGACACTACAAACTTTTATATCTATAAAAAACTGGCCGCTTTCCCCATCTCGGTTACTACCATTGCCAGAGGCGTTTCAGTGGGCGACGAATTGGAATATGCTGACGAGGTAACCTTGGGCCGCTCCCTGGTAAACCGGCTGCCTTTTGAAAAAACACTGTGAGATCACATCAATTAGTAGTATTTTACGCACCTGAAGCCAAAACAAAGAGAAGGATGAAAGTTAACTGAGTAGAAAAAACGCTCACATACGCCGAAGTGTGCATCTTCATTGGTAATAAATCAAAACAAAAATTTCACTTAACTATATAAAGATGAAAAAACCTCATGTTTTTCAACAAATACAATTGATTTTCTGGTTTATTTTTGCTGCACTCCTCATATTTGCGGTTACTGCAATCATGCTTGCCCCAAAGGTAAATGCGACAATCAACTGGTCACCACAGGACTTGGAGACACTTAAGTCGGTTATTGTTATTCTTGCACTGGGAGGCATTCCGGCTGGGTTTATCTTTCATACGCATCAGGTGAAGAAAATACCGGCTGACATACCCTTGCATAACAAACTGCTGCAATATAGAAACAGCTATTTTATTAAAATAGTTACACTCGAAGCCCTTGCAATCATCGCATTAATTGGACATCTGATTTCTGCTGACAAATCATTTGCCATCATATTTGGTCTGCTTTTCGTTGCATACACATTAAATATGCCAAGATGGCAGAACATCATTAAAGAAATAAACGTTGTAGAAGAGTAACTTAAAACATTGCAGTCACCAAACAATTAGCCAATTAAACCTATGATAATAGCCGTTGATTTTGATGGAACCATAGTTGAGCACCGTTACCCTGCCATCGGCAAAGAAAAGCTCTTTGCGTTTGCAACTCTCAAGGCTTTGCAAAAAGATGGACATCAGCTGATTTTATGGACCTACAGGGGCGGAAAACTTCTGGATGAAGCAGTGGAATACTGCCGCAGCAATGGCATAGAGTTCTTTGCTATAAATTGCAGCCATCCAGGCGAAACGCTTGATCCATCCCAAAGCAGAAAAATTCATGCCGACCTTTTTATTGATGATCGCAACGTGGGAGGCTTCCCTGGGTGGGGCGAAATATATCAAATGATTAACCCAGACCAGTCAACAGATGAACATACAGCATTTAAACAGCAATACCAAAAAGCTCAACGCCGAACCATAACAGGTTTCATCAGATATTTACTGGGCCGCGAATAAGATAATTGGCCTGTATTTTGAGCGAAGAAGTAATATATCAATACATCTAATCCACTTATTCACAAAAACACCATGAAAAATTTCAGACTCATCATTATTGCAGTGCTTGCAATCCCATTTTTTAGCAGTTGCGGATACAACAAAATGGTTGAATTACGCGAAGGCGTGGATGCACAGTGGGCTCAGGTAGAAAACGTGTACCAGCGTCGTGCTGACCTGATTCCAAATCTCGTGAACACAGTTAAAGGTTATGCTGCCCACGAACGTGAAACCCTCGAAGGCGTTATAGAAGCAAGAAGTAAAGCCACCTCAGTCAACATCTCAGCCGAGAACATGACCGAAGCCTCACTCAAGCAATTTCAACAGGCTCAGGAAGGCTTATCCTCTGCACTATCAAGGCTGATGGTAGTAGTTGAACGGTATCCGGACTTAAAAGCCAATGAAAACTTCCGTGACCTGCAAGCTCAGTTAGAAGGAACCGAAAACCGAATTACTGTTGAACGGATGAAATTCAATGAATCCACACGCAACTACAACACATACATAGCAAAAATCCCTCAAAAATTCATTGCTTCCATTTTTTCATTTGAACGAAAGCCCTATTTTGAAGCAGAACAGGGAGCCAGACAAGCCCCACAAGTACAATTTTAACTACATACATTTATGGCCGCAAAAATTTTTACGGATGATGAAAAAGCACGTATTGTCAGCTCCGTTAAGCAGGCAGAACTTAACACATCAGGCGAAATCCGTGTTCATGTAGAACGGCACTGCCCGGAAGAGCTAATGGATCGCGCGGCTTATATCTTTGAAGCGCTCAAAATGCATAAAACTGAGCTCCGTAACGGAGTACTGTTTTATCTTGCTGTTGACGACCACAAGTTTGCCATACTCGGAGATGCTGGCATAAACTCAGTTGTTCCTGATGATTTTTGGGAGAGCATTAAAGCCGAAATGACTAATATTTTCCGAACCGGCGAGATGGCTCTGGCCCTCGAAAAAGGAATAGTAATGGCCGGAGAGCAACTCAAATCACATTTCCCCTATCAGGCAGATGACGTTAATGAGCTCCCCGACGAGATCTCGTTTGGAAAAGTATAACCATAAATACGCCTGATGAACTCGTGACATGAAACCATTCTGATTGTTTATACTGAACGAATAGATTGGTAGCCTGATAAGATTTATAGTAGTAAGTGATTGTACTGATAATATTTAAGAACGGTAAAAAACAACCATTCTTTTTATTAACAAATCACATCACATGTCAGGATTTATCTTACGAGAAACATGAAAAATAAAAACAAGATGCTAATGAAAATCAAACATATTACTGCCCTGCTTCTGTTGATACTTCACCCGATGGGTATTTTCGCTGTGGATATGCCGGCACGCCCCACCCCACCCCGGTTGGTGAATGACATGGCCGGATTGCTGGATGCCAGAAGCGCCAACGAGCTAGATGAGCAGTTGGTTCAGTTTGCCAGAGAAACAAGCACACAAATAGCCATTGTAACCCTAAATGACCTCATGGGTTATGATGCAGGTGATTATGCTTTCCGACTGGCCGAGAGTTGGGGCGTTGGTCAGCAAGGGCGCGACAATGGCATTCTTATCCTCATCAAACCAAGAATCAACAACGAACGCGGTCAGGCATATATCGCCACCGGTTATGGACTCGAAGCAGTGGTGCCGGATGCAGTGGCACGCAGAATTGTGGACAATGAAATGATTCCCCACTTCCGGAACAATGATTATTATGCCGGTATATTGTCGGGTGTGAGCATCGTAATGGATTTAACACGTGGCGAATACACAGCCGACACTTATGTGAACCGCACCGGAAGCCGCGAAGAAGCCGCAGGTGCAATTTTTGCGCTTATTCTGTTCATTGTCATCTTTGTTTTTGCAACCAAAGCGCAAAAATCCAAACAAGCATCCATTGGTCATGACATTCCTTTCTGGATATTGTTGTCGATGATGGGCTCCGGCTCCAGACGTCACTCCGGACAATGGGGTAACTTCTCATCAGGAAGAGGTTCCTTTGGAGGCGGCAGCAGTGGTGGATTTGGAGGATTTGGAGGTGGACGTTTTGGCGGAGGTGGTGCCGGTGGAAGCTGGTAAAAACCGTCACATTCATTACACATACAATAAGCCCCGGACTGAAAAGAGATTCAGTCCGGGGCTTAATTTTATCTTTAAAGCAGTGCGTTAAGCAGATGCAATCAGGAAAAGTCTAATCCTACATTTGTCCATCCACAAGAATACGTCCACAATATTCGCAAACAATAATCTTCTTACGCAGCTGAATATCCAATTGTCTCTGGGGTGGAATTTTATTAAAGCAACCACCACAAGCATCGCGGGCAACAGTCACCACAGCCAGGCCATTACGGGCATTCTTACGAATACGTTTAAAAGCTGTAAGCAAACGATCATCGATGCGGGTCTCAATCTCTTTGGATTTGCTCTTTAAACGCTCCTCTTCAACCTGAGTTTCTGAGACTATCTCATTGAGTTCAGCCTTTTTTGCTGCAAGGTCACCTTTACGCTCATCCAACTGTTTTCTGGAGGCTTCACCAATTTCAGACTTGGTTTTCATTTCAGCCGTGAACTCACGAATACGCTTTTCGCATAGCTCAATTTCGAGGGTCTGAAACTCAATCTCCTTAGTCAGAGAATCGTACTCCCTGTTGTTGCGCACATTAGATTGTTGAGCTTCATACTTCTTAATAAGCAACCCAGCATCTTTAATCTCATTCTTTTTGGCAAGAATGTTATCATTTAACTTCTTAATCTCACTCTCGAGGTTGGTAAGCCGGGTCTCCAATCCTTCAATTTCATCTTCCAAATCCTGAACCTCCAATGGAAGCTCGCCCCTGAGGGTCCTGATTTTATCAATCTCAGAAACCACTTTCTGCAAATCAAAAAGCGCCTGAAGTCTCTCTTCTACAGACACTTCGCCAGCACTTGCCTTTGAATCCAATGTTGCCATTCTAATATAGGTATTTAATGGGATTGCTATTTAATTTCGATAAACGGATTGCAAAATTAGGAAATTTATTTGTAAGTATCTCAAAAAAAAGTTCTTTAGTGAACTGCTCACTTTCATAATGTCCTATATCTGCAATCAAAATATTTCCTTCGCCTTCAAAAAACTGATGATACTTAAAATCACCTGAAACAAAAGCATCTGCTCCGGCACCCATCGCGTTTTTTAACAGGGAACTACCACTGCCACCGCAAACAGCTACACGCTTTATTTCGCCTCGGTTAAAATCAGTATGACGGATGCAACCGGTGTTGGTGGTCTGCTTTAGATGCAACAGAAAATCAACTGCTGACATAGATTGTTCTAAATCCCCAACAACACCAAATCCGGCTTCGTGCCAATCATTTGCCAGCGGAACAATGTCAAAGGCGGGCTCCTCATAGGGATGTGCGGCATACAAGGCTTTCACCACGGCATCTCTGAAGTAAAAGGGCAAAATGGTCTCCACACGTACTTCCGGTTCGGTATGAAAAACCTCTTTTTGTCCGGCATAAGGATTGGTGTCTTCTCCCCCTCTGAATGTCCCCTCTCCTGCCACATTAAAACTGCATGAATCGTAATTCCCAATATGACCCGCACCTGCATCAAAAAGAGCCATACGCACTTGTGAAACATTGGCAACCGGCACAAATGTAATAAGCTTGAGCAGACTTTTCTCTCGTGGGGCGAGAATGGTCTGATGCTTCAATCCCAGGCGATTGGCAAGTACACCGCTCACCCCATTCTTAACACTATCGATATTGGTATGCGCTGAAAAAACAGACAAATCGTGTTTAATGGCCATCATAAATATGCGTTCCGAGGCGGTACGTCCGGTCAAACGCTTTATGCCTGAAAGCGTCAAAGGGTGATGGCTAACAATCAAATTACAATTGGAGGCAATGGCCTCTTCCAAAACAGCAATAGTCACATCAAGGGTAATTAAAACTCCGGTTACCTCAGAACTATCATTACCAACCTGCAAACCGCAATTATCGTATGACTCCTGAAGTGCAGGCGGAGCAAACCTTTCGATGCACCTTATAACATCTTTTACCAGTAGTTTTCCCATGTAGTTCACAAACAGCTTAAAACAAAAACGGCCTTATTATAAAATCAATAAAACCACAAACAAGCAACCTTCAGCGACTAAAAAATGACACTACATGCCATCTTTTATCTCCACAAGCATTTCCCGAATCTCCTTTAGTCGCTTTACCACTTCAAAGTTCTCAATGGTATCTTCCCGGTTCTCCTTCAATTTTTTCTCAGCTCCTTTTAGTGTCAGCCCCTTCTCCTTTACCAGATGATAGATAATGTGAAAATTCTCCACATCCTGAGGTGTAAATAGTCTGTTGCCTTTTTTGTTTTTATGCGGCTTAATAATATCAAACTCCTTTTCCCAGAAACGGATAAGCGATGTATTTACATCGAACATTCTGGCTACTTCTCCAATGGTATAGTACAGCTTTTCTATTTTTGGCTCCTTGTAAGGCATAAGGCATTAATTATTTGATTGATGTAACATACAATTTTAACCTTTTTTTTTGATGCATACAAATGGATAACATCGAAACACAATTATGAAAATTGCTCATGCAATATTTAACAACAGCGGTTGCCTTACCCATAAGTCAAAATCTGAATTAGGGCCGGTGCATCTAACACGCCAATCATCCTCTATTCAGTTTCAAAGCATAAAAAAACCAAAACCGGAAGTCGTCTATCTGGCTCCCGGTTTTGATTTTCTTACTACGGCTTAATATCAATCAAATGTTCTGTTACTGTTTGAGGCTATCTGAATCATCTCTTCATATTGCTCAGGCGTCAAATCCTGGAAGAAGTAGTGAGCGGGGTCCACGGCCCGGCCACGGATGCGTACTTCATAATGTAAATGCGGCGCTGTTGATTTCCCGGTGTTACCTACCCATCCTATCACGTCGCCACGGTTGACGCGTTGTCCGGGTCTAACGTTGAAACCATCCATGTGCGCATAAAGGGTGGAATATCCAAAACCGTGATCTATCTCAACATATTTTCCATAACCAATATTGGATGTTGTTACATTCACCACAACACCATCACCAGTGGCATAAATATCGGTGCCTGTTGGAGCAGAAAAATCGATACCTTCATGAAAACGGCGTGTTTTGTAGATGGGATCGATGCGCCATCCCCAACCCGACGCTGTACGTCGCAAATCCTTATTGGAGACGGGCTGTATGGCAGGAATGCAACGAAGCATCTCCTCCTTGCGCATGGTCAAATCAATAATCTCATCAAATGATTTCGACTGAACATAGAGCTGCTTCATGATGCCATCCAGCTTTGCTGAAGTGTTGATTACCAACTTGGCATTATCCAAATCTTCGAGGTAACGATAACGGTTTACACCGCCAAATCCGGCTCGCCTTACTGAGTTTGGTATTGAATCAGCCTGAAAAATTACCCGGTACACATTTTCGTCGCGCTGCTGAATGTCGTCAAGAACAACAAGCACCTGATCAAGTTTTTTGGTCATTATTTCATACTGCGACAACAATCGGGCATTCTCCCTCTCTAATTTAATCTCTCGCGGACTGTCAAGCAAATATACGTATCCAAAAAAATAGACAAAACCCATTACTGCACTGAACAGCGTGAGGGTAAAAACACGTGACACATAATACCTAAAACCCGTTTCAATCTTATCGTAACTTAAAGTTTCCGGGTTATATCTATACTTGACTTTTGACATATGGTAATAAATTTGACGCTAAAATAGAAAAAATCTCCATTAATGAACAAAAATCAGACGATTAATCTATTTTTGCGGCTTAATTATAAATTTAAGTGTGTTCTTTTTTAGAAATTTGCAATTTGTTTTTGCACTTTTGTCTGCTTTGACGAATTCGCTAAAAACAAGGATTTTCTGATATAACAGGAGGCCATTGCAACCACACTCACCGCTCTTACACTGAGACCTATACGTGTGAGACAAAAAAAGGTTCGCGTTATTTTATTTTGTAATTTTTATTAGAGGATATTTTTTTGACAGGTAAAATATGACAGCTTCGGAAATAAGACAAAGTTTTCTGGATTTTTTTGAATCCAAACAGCATCAGATTGTTTCATCGGCGCCTATGGTCGTAAAAGACGATCCAACCCTGATGTTTACAAATGCCGGGATGAACCAGTTTAAAGACATTTTCCTGGGAAACTCTCCGGTTAAATGGCCAAGGGTTGCCAATTCCCAAAAATGCCTGCGCGTATCGGGTAAACATAACGATCTGGAAGAAGTTGGACACGACACTTATCACCATACCATGTTTGAAATGCTTGGTAATTGGTCCTTTGGCGATTATTTCAAAAAAGAGGCCATTGATTGGGCATGGGAATTCCTTACCGAAGTACTTAAAATTGACAAAGAGTGTCTTTACGCCTCTATTTTTGAGGGTAGTGAAGAAGATAAAATCGATAGAGATACAGATGCCTATAACTTCTGGCGTAAACATCTGCCTGAAAACAGAATCGTAAACGGCAATAAAAAAGATAATTTTTGGGAGATGGGCGATTCAGGTCCTTGTGGCCCCTGCTCAGAAATTCATGTGGATTTGCGCGACGCTCATGAAAAAGCAAAATTGCCAGGTGAACAACTGATTAACAAAGACCATCCGGAAGTCATTGAAATTTGGAACCTGGTTTTTATTCAGTACAACCGCAAAGCTGATGGCACGCTCGTACCACTGCCACAACAACACATCGACACCGGAATGGGATTTGAAAGGCTTTGCCGTGTAATACAGCAAAAAAAATCCAACTACGATACAGATGTATTTCAACCCATCATACAGGCTATATCAAAAACATCCGGTATCACATATGGCGCCTCCAATGAGTCGGATATAGCCATGCGGGTGATGGCCGATCACATTCGTACCATCTCGTTTGCAATCACCGATGGCCAGTTGCCATCAAACAACAAAGCAGGTTACGTCATTCGTCGAATTCTGCGAAGAGCCGTACGCTATGCTTACACCTTCCTCAACATGAGGGAACCATTTATGGGCAAGCTTCTGCCTGCGCTTATCAGCACCATGGGCGATGCCTATCCGGAACTTAAAGCCAGACAAGAACTAATTGGTAAAGTAATTCACGAAGAAGAAGAATCTTTCCTGCGCACGC
Organism: Alkaliflexus imshenetskii DSM 15055; assembly: GCF_000517065.1. Classification (GTDB taxonomy): domain Bacteria; phylum Bacteroidota; class Bacteroidia; order Bacteroidales; family Marinilabiliaceae; genus Alkaliflexus; species Alkaliflexus imshenetskii. The sequence goes on from NZ_KI912105.1 coordinate 1,336,302, forward strand.
TTTCAACGGGAATAACCCTTCTGGAAAGAATCATTCAGGAGACGAAAAGCAAGGATTATAAAGTTGTAGACGGGAAAGTGGCGTTTGAGCTTTACGACACGTTTGGATTCCCATTGGATCTTACCGAACTCATCCTGAAAGAGAATGAGCTGGTCGTAAACCGAAAAGAGTTTGAATCGGAGATGGAAGCCCAAAAAACAAGAGCCCGCAATGCTGCAGCTGTTGAAACAGAGGACTGGATTCAGCTTATCGAAGATGACAAAGAGGAGTTCATCGGATACGACTACCTTGAAACGGATATAAAAATAGTACGCTACCGAAAGGTAAAATCGAAAAACAAAGAGCTCTACCAGCTGGTATTTAACATCACCCCGTTTTACGCCGAAAGTGGCGGTCAGGTGGGCGACAGCGGATACATTGAAGCTCAGGGTGAACGCATTCCGGTTATCGACACCAAACGAGAAAACAACCTGATTGTGCATATCACCCCAAAACTGCCAACCGCACTCAATGCCACGTTCCATGCGGTGGTGGACAGTCAAAAACGGCAGATGACTGCCAACAACCATACAGCAACACACTTACTGCATAAGGCTTTACGTCTGGTTTTAGGCGATCATGTGGAGCAGAAGGGTTCATTGGTTCACCCTGACTACCTGAGATTTGATTTCTCGCACTTTCAGAAGGTGACCGAAGAAGAGATAAGGAAAATTGAACTTATTGTAAATCAGGAGATACGCAAAAACCTGCCTCTGGAAGAGCATCGCGAGTTACCCATGGCAAATGCACGCGAAATGGGAGCTATGGCACTGTTTGGAGAGAAATATGGCGATGTGGTTCGTGCCATTGCTTTTGGTGACTCAATAGAGTTGTGCGGAGGCACGCACGTTAAAGCTACCGGACAAATTGGAATCTTCCGAATCATCAGCGAGTCGTCGATTGCTGCCGGGGTGAGACGTATCGAAGCTGTTGTTGGCGATAAGGCAGAAGAGCTGATTAACTTGCAAAGTGATGTGCTGAAAGAACTTGGCCAGATGTTTAAAAACCAGGCCAATGTAAAAAAGAATGTGGAGATGTTGATTGCCGAGAACGCTTCACTTGCCAAACAAGTTGATAGCATGATGCAAAGCATGATGCAAATCGAAAAACGAAGCATTCGCGAAAGTGCTGAAACCATGAATGGTGTGCAGGTAATAAAGTCATTGGTGAAACCCATGTTTGTTGCACATCTCAAAGATATAGCCTTTCAACTTCGTGCTGAAAGTGATAAAGATATGGTTGCCATTTTGGGTGGTGAAGCCGATGGCAAGCCGCAGATTGCTGTTATTCTTTCAGAATCGCTTACTCAAAAAATCAACGCAGTAGAATTGATTCGTGCGGTATCGTCTGAAATTAATGGTGGTGGAGGTGGACAACCGTTCTTTGCCACGGCCGGAGGTAAAAATCCCCAAGGAATAGATAGCGCACTTTCAAAAGCCCTGAGCATCGTAAAAGAAAAATTGGCATAACTCTGCTCTAAACAAATAGTTGCTGCCGGATGTTTAATTTCACATCCGGCAGTTTATGTCTTAATGCGCCTCATATCCAGCCCTTAACATCCATTTCGCGGGTTTTTAACTAAATTGACGCGGGTGATTTTGCAAATTTTATTGTACTTTTCTTGACTCATAAAATTTGTTAACATATAAAAGAACAGACTAAATTTGTTGTATATGACCATTGAACGCACATTTGACTTACTGGAAAACCTTAGAAATAACCATAACCGAGAAGATATTCTTGCGGCCAAACGCGAGGGGCAATGGGTTAAATTCAGTGCCGAAGATTACAGCCGCACCTCCAAACGATTCAGCTACGGACTTTTGGCGAGTGGCTTTAAAAAAGGAGACAAAATAGCAACTGTTTCGAACAACAGACCCGAATGGAACATGGCCGACATGGGCATGGCCATGATAGGTGCTATTCATGTGCCAATCTATCCAACCATTGGCGACGACGAATACAAACATATACTTGAGCACTCCGATACGCGAATGCTCATTGTTTCTGACAAAGCCCTCTACAGTCGGCTTAAACCCATCGCAGACACCATTCCCGGCATCGAGAAAGTTTATACATTCAACTATTATGAAGATGCCCCACACTGGAGCGAAATAACAAATTTGGGCGAACAAAACAGGGTTACCTATAAAGACGTTCTGCTTAAGTTGCGCAACGAGATCACACCCGACGATATTGCATCCATAATATACACATCCGGAACAACTGGTTTACCAAAAGGGGTAATGTTAACCCACCGGAATTTTATCAGCAATGTGAAAGCCTGCGCCGGATTATTCGGCATAAAACCAGGAGACCGTATACTTAGCTTTCTACCCATTTGCCATGTATTTGAGCGTATGGTAAACTACCTGTTCCAATTTAACGGATGCAGCATCTACTATGCCGAAAATCTTGGCACCATTGCCCAAAACATGGTTGAGATACAAGCCAACGCATTTGCAACTGTGCCACGCGTAATCGAACGTATATACGACCGTATTGTATCCAAAGGCGGTGATTTAAAAGGGGTAAAACGACTCATCTTTTTCCAATCGCTTAAACTGGGTGAAAAATTCAGAGTAGATGGGAAACACCACTTTTGGTATGGACTTAGGTTGTGGTTGGCACGTAAACTGGTATTCTCGAAGTGGCAAAAGGCTTTTGGCGGAGAACTCAGACTGGTGGTATCAGGCGGCGCAGCGCTACAGCCACGGCTTAGCAGGCTATTCTTTGCCGCTGGCATTCCTCTTTTGGAAGGATATGGGCTTACCGAAACTTCTCCCGTGATTGCTGTAAACCATTTAAGCCGTCCAAACTCTCTCATGATTGGCACTGTAGGCCCCATTATCGACGGGGTAGAAGTAAAAATTGATGAGGATGGCGAAATTCTTGTGAAGGGCGATAACATCATGAAAGGTTACTACAAAGATCCGGAAACCACCGCCAGTGTGGTCGATAATCAGGGTTGGTTTCATACTGGTGATATCGGGACTTTGCTTAACAATCGTTTCCTAAAAATTACGGATCGCAAAAAAGAGATGTTCAAAACATCGAGCGGTAAATACATTGCCCCTCAAGCCATCGAGAACATGCTAAAGGAGTCAAACTTTATTGAGCAGGTAATGGTGGTGGGCGAAAATGAAAAGTTTGCAAGTGCTCTGGTTTTGCCAAATTTTGAATATCTACACGTTTGGGCCAACAACCATAGAATACACTTCCGCGACAACATGGAGCTGATCTCGATACCTAAAGTGCAACAACGCTTCCAGAAAGAGATGGATCACTATAACAAACAGTTGGGCAAATATGAGCAAATTAAGCGCTTCAGACTGGTTTATGAAGCCTGGACAGCACAAACCGGAGAGCTCTCTCCCACCCTCAAGCTGAAACGAAGAGTGTTGTATAAAAAGTATGCAAATATCCTTCGTGAAATATATTCATACGCCGAGGGTGAAGAGAACAGAGGCAAACACAAGTTCAACGATTAGCAGGAGATACAGAGAGTTACAAAAATGTTAAAATTCGGAAAACCACTAAAAAAATGGAGTTTTCTGAAAAATTATTTTACCTTTGAAGCAATTATTTATTTTTTTATTATTATGAACAAAGGAATCGTAAAGTTTTTCAATGACACCAAAGGTTTTGGTTTCATTAAAGATGCAGAATCAGGAGAAGAGTACTTCGTACACGTAACAGGTCTGGTTGACAAAATCAGAGAAAACGACGAAGTGACGTATGACCTTCAGGAAGGAAGAAAAGGTCTTAACGCTGTAAATGTTAAGCTTGCTTAGTTGTAGGTATACACTATAACTTCCGATTGTATAAAAAGGGTTTCGATATCGAAACCCTTTTTATTTTTTCCACAGTGAAAAAACAGCAGAAACACCAAACCTCATCTATTCCTCAAACAAAAGTGAGTATAGCCTCAAAATAGCCGTATGAAGCTCCGAAATGCCAATGTTTCGACTTAAACGGAAGGCTTCACGACCCTGAAACCATATTATGATGGTTGGCACAGTAAATACAGACAAACTGCCCGACACTTCCGGACTCTTCAGCGTATTACAATAAAACATACGCATCAAGGCAAAATCGGCTCGAATCAATTCTGTTACTTTCGGTAACAATGCCTTACACACGCTACAAGCATCATGAGAAAAGTAACCCAGAACGGCTGGCTCTTCAGACAACAACCTATCCAACTCCTCAATATTGCTAACGGTATGTTTTGACATAGAATTTTAGCCTGATGCGCTTCATGTTTTAAAAATCATTGTAACTGCGTAAGCAGATACCCCTTCGCCCCTGCCAACAAACCCCAAACGCTCAGTGGTTGTAGCCTTTATTGAGATTTGCTCTGCCGAAATCCCCATAACCTCTGCCAACACCGTTTGCATTTTTGGAATGAAAGGATTGATTTTGGGCAGTTGCAGACATATTGTAGAATCAATATTTCCAATCTCATAGCCGGAATTACGAAGTATCTCCACTGTTTTTCCCAACAATATTTTACTGTCAATGCCTTTCAGTTCAGGGTCGTTATCCGGGAAATGATACCCAATATCCCGCAAATTGGCTGCACCAAACAATGCATCACAGATGGCATGTATAAGTACATCGCCATCGGAGTGCCCCACCGATCCTTTTTCAAAAGGAATCTCAATACCACCTATCCACAGCTTATAGCCAGAAGCGAGCTGGTGGACATCATAGCCCATACCAACCCGCCAATTCAAATTGTTCATTATGATACTATTTCTTCATTTGATCCAAGTCAATACCCAAGGTAAACCGAATGGTATTTGCAAGTGGATTATTCTGTACTACAGGAATAATGTAGGATGCATCCAACGTTAACATATTAAACTTCAAACCAATCCCGGCAGTAAAATGTTTTCGGTTGCCCTTGTTTTCATGTTCGTGAAAATAACCTGCACGTATGGCAAATTGCTGATCATACCAGTACTCGGCACCCAAGGCATAGCTTATCTCCTGCATCTCCTCCTTGAAACCACCGGGCGCATCAGAAAACGACCTGAACATGGCCTTTGTAACCGACATGTCCCGATAGGTGTCAGGATAAAATATTTCTCCATCTTCGGCAATACTTAAACCAGGCGTTGGCACCAACAGCTTGTTTAAATCGAGTGAAAATGAGACCGCATTGTAGGCATCCAACTCGGTGGAAACTCCCACACCCAGTCTCATATTGGTTGGAATAAACTGCTTATCAAAGCCATCATACGAGATTTTGCTACCAATATTTGAAATGTTGATTCCTGATGAGATTTCTGAGTTGCTACCAAAAAGATTTGTGTTGCTCCTGAAGTAAAAAGCCAGATCGGCAGCAAATGAGTTTCCGGCCGATAACTCGCCATGCTCCGAAAAACCCTGAAACAGGTCAGAACGAATATACCTGAAAGCTACTGCTCCTGAGAAGTATTCAGACAATAATCTGCTGTAGGCCAAATCGAGGGCAAACTCATTGGGCTTTACCTGATAGCCTATATCTTCCTGTGATGTTCGAAAGGTAATGTCGCCCAGAGTGAAATAACGCAACGAGCCACTAACCACCTGCATCTCATCAATACGCATAAAACCAGTGAGATAATACATATTGATATCATTCACCAATTTTCTTAACCAAGGCGTATAGGACATGGCCACGCCCATGTTTCCATCAATAAAAGCAAACTTGGCCGGATTCCAGTGCTGTGAATTCACATCAGGTGTGGATGCCACACCAGCATTTCCCATACCACCTGCACGCGAATCAGGTGCAATACCCAAAAACGGCACCGCAGTACTGATGATGTTAACCTGTCCACCCAACTCGCCCGGATCAATGGCGCCCTGGCCAAAAATCGAGAAGCAGGTTGATGATGACAGGAACAAAACAACTATCCCTCGTAATAAAAAATCCTTCATGTGTTATTAATTGATTTGTTTGTTGCACATATTACACCCCGCGCTCGGGGCAGTCCATTATAGCATAACAACTAAAACAGCGTTTTATTATGGACGAACCAATAATTTTTCTACTACCTGAGCCTCTTTACCTGTTTCGGTGCGTATCTGGAAGCGGATAAAATAGACGCCAGGCCTTGAAACACCCAAATATTGCATCGACAAGGGCATTGGGGAAACGCGATTATTCTGAGCCACCGTGCGCAGAATCTGCTTTCCGGTGGTAGCTCCGTTCAAATCCATGACCTCTGCCGTAATTATCAATGCCGCATTTGGCTCTTCCAGGTCGAAGGCGAAATAGCCGGTTGCCTGCCCCGAAATAGGGTTAGGAGACCATGTAAAATTACTGATTTTTAAATCACTTCCGGTACCCACCACAAAATGTGTTTCTACGATGGTGGAGTTGTTATGCGTATCCCACACTCGAAGCGCCAGCTGATGCGAACCGGCAGGTAACACAGGTAGCTGAAACACAATTTGTCCCTCCTTATAAGTGTCGGGTTTGGCCTGGAAGTAATTATTGAGCACAATGGGCTCGTTTCGGTTTCCATTAATTATCAGAATTATGTCGTGACCAATGCCTGAGCCGGAGGTATTTATACCGGAAGGATCAAAAACATTGACATAAAGCATAGGTGATGAGCCAGTTACATCTCCGGGTTTAAATGATGGGTGATTCAGGTAGAGATTAACCTCCGGCCCATCGTTGTCAGGGAGCGCATTCACATCAAATCCACCCACAACAATATCCCTGAATGCTCCGAAAGCCTCTCCATATTGTGGAGAGTGAGCATAATAACTTATCTTCCCTCTGGCGAAATTGTATCGGATGTCATGAGGTACCACAAACTCAGTAGAGAACTCCCCGTTAACCACCGTGGCTTTTCCTTTAAAAAGAATATTCACAAAATGTGAAAACTCGAAAGGCGTGGCTCCATCATTCCCTAGCGTTCTCACATTCATTGGTTTATCATATATTGTAACATCAACAGTACCATTGAAATCAGCCAGTCGCTGTCCGTTTCTGTCAGTAACTTCTGCCTGTAGAACTGCCTTTGAGAGAGCTTTAAGCGTATCCAACTCAGCACCAACAGGATTTCCATTAACGCTAAGTGTATTGATGTAATAATCCGGATAGAGTAACTTCACAGCCGGGTCGCCCAGCAACAAGAAGTTTAACTTATTCACACTACTTCCCGCCGAATTTTTGGTATTCATAATGATATCGCCCAATGAGGGTTTACTACCATCTTCATTTTTCTTGAATACATGATTAAAAAAAGCGTTGTTAAGCTGAAAGTTAAGACTTGAAAAAACGACTCTGGTGGTAGTCAAAAGGCCTATTCCACCGCCGTTGGGAGTGAGAAAAATCTGCTCTCCTGCCGAAACTTCTGCCGGATTGTCAAACCGGCTAAACTCGCAAGTAGCTGTCACAAACAGTGGCAATCGCCTCATATTGATCCAGTTTGAGATACTGTTATTGGTAATGAGCATCTCATCGGCCAAATAGCGTGGATTACCATGGCCCACGTAGTTCATGATTAATGTACCCTCATTCACCGTACGGTTGATGTAGTTATGGGCATCCGGAGATAGTTTTCCGGTTGAGACGGTGGTTTTACGGTAATTGTCGAGGTAAATCTTGCGTACATCAAATTCCTGATGACTGTTCTCAATCTTTTGGGCCAGAAAATCTGCATCGCGCTGGTGTATGTTAAAGTCGCCATCGTCAGCAATAAAAGTGACCAGCTTGCGCCATTGACCGGGATCCTGATTCTCATAGTATGATCTGATTTTGTTCACGGCAACGCGGGCATCGTCAACGTTTCTAACCGGGAAACGTCCTATTCCGATATCGAGCCGGTCAAAACGTATGTCGGCTCCCTCGTTGCGATCGAGGAAACCAAAATAATCATCGGTAACATACGAATTTGTGCGGTGTATTGAATTTTCAGACTGATAGGTTACAATTAAAGATCGTGTTGCGGGATTCTCTGTGCGATTGTCATACGAACCGTTGCCAAATAACAACAAATATTTAGGCGCTTTGGCGCGATCATCTCCCGCTCTTTCGTAGAGCATTCTCATGAAAGAACGAATGGCCGTTGGGTCGCGATGCCCCCAGGAGAACTCATTAAAAATCTGCTCATCTAATACAACCAAAGTAGAAAGACCATTGTGTTGCTGATGAATGGCTGCAAGCTGGTTCGCAAAAGGAAGAAAATCCCTGTGTGCCACAATTACATAATCTACCGGTTGAGTGGCATGCAAATCCTGATTTTCAACAAAACCAACTCTCTCGGGCACAGGCAACTGTCCGGAAGGATTAAAAGCAACATACTCCCGATAGCTTGCCGATTCAGCCACAAATTCGAGTCTATTGGTGCTATGAACGGATGGTATATCGGCTAGGGTTAAAATATTTGTCACATCCCACACACGCGTTTCGGCCAATACATTTCCCAGTGTAAATCGTGAAATATTTCCAGCATTCCCCGATTCATAGTCTCTGAAGAGAAGCTGTGCACCATGCATTTGAAGGTGGCTTCGCGCGTTTAAGGTTATGTAATCCAGTCGTCCAAATGATGTAGGCGCCTGATCGGTATATCGCATACGAATATTTATATTTTGACCACCCGATGTAAAGGATGCTGTACCTGATTGCTCCTGTGCAAAAAAACTGTCACTACCTGAAAGCGAAACAGCAGGTACCATAAGCACCAGCGAAGGAGCCGCGGCGTCATTCACATAATACTCAAAGGAGTTTACGGCAGCAGACCGCCCTACAACAGCGGTATTAATTTTTATAGGTTTTGCGACATCCCTCGACGGTAACTGAAACTCGAAGTTACGCTCCAGCCGCTCAGAAACATTAAACCGCTCCCCATACCATTTCCTGCCCGAAGTAATAATATTGACCAATTCATTTTCATGATACACTCTTTCGTCAAAATGTGTTACCTCATAATTAGGCGTACGAACTTCGGCAGGCAAAGTGGCTACCTGTTTGGTTTGAGGTGCATCTTCTGTAAGAAAGTAAACCGCTTTTTCTGAATAGTAGTGCAAGGTATGGGTAAACATTTTTATATTATCGTTCCACTGCCACGATACTGGCCCATTGGCAAAAAAGTAAAGATTGTTGTTGTGGTGCCATACTGCAACCTGTGGCAAGTCATCGGGACGATCAGCGCTGTTAACCTGCGGAACCATCTGTCCGCCAAAACCAAAAACAGAGACATTTGCCGGTGATGAAAATCCCCACGACGATAGCGTTGAATAAGGAATTCTGTGCACCCCGGTCTGATTGACCGCAATCTTTAACCACCGACCACTGGAAAGCACTGAATTGGCGGCAAACGCATCAGCAGAAGCCGATTTGAGCCGGACAATATCATCAGTACTATAAGCCACAGAGATGTCAAAATCCGTAATGCGCTCTACATTGCCATCCCTGTTGCGCAGAGGAACCAATTCAACCTCAACAAAAGCCTGCTTGCGGATATAAACCAGTCCATGATTCACTTTAGCTTCCACAAAAGGGATGCTTGCGGCATCATAATCCTCTGACGGTTGCCAGATAACATTATCCAGTTGAACACCAATGCTGTTTGGCATGACATGATTCTGAACAGGAAGCCGAAACCGGTATACAGGCAAACCTCCATCCAGATGGCCTTCTCCCTCAAATGGCAGCATATCAGGCCCCTCAAAATGAATCCAATCAATACTTTGGCTTGCTGTTACAGAGTGATTTTGAGCATCGGCCCAGGCAGCCAACACTACTAAAAAGGATAACAAGAAGAATATCTTACGCATCTATCAAACGATTATTTGGCTTTTCTACGAAAATAAATCAGATTTGTTTAACAGGTTGCAGCCTCAATTGTTTATGAATTAATCTGCACAAAACCAACAAGCTATATAAATCACATCAACCTGCAAAAATGACACCATAGCCGGAGCATTAATATTATCAGGGTAAAATTAGCATTTCCTGATTTAATAACGTTTGCTGCGCAACGAAATTGCAATAACACAAAAATATTCGCTGATAGAAAAAAAAAGATAAAACTCCGTACCAAAAGTCAATTTTATGCGTTTAAAGAGAATGACAAAAAGCGCATCAGCGCCCTTATGCTAATATTTCAACATAAAAATGAAAAAAGTGAAAATAGCGACCAATTTGCTATAACCTTTTTATATTTTTGCAGTATAAAGCCAAAGGTTTAGATACCTAACACGTTGATTTTTTAATATATTTGTTCTTTTTAAAATATCGAAAGTCAGAATTCAAGAACATAAGCTATGAGATTTAGATCCAGTTTATTACTTACCATTATTGCCGCCGGATTGGTACTTGCTTCCTGCGGAAGAGGAAAGCGCGATGTATCCTCTACCACCGGATGGGCATACAACAACCCCAAGTACGGAGGTTTTGAGTATCGTTCAGGATACGAACAACAAACCGGCCCCGGTCTTGTCTTTATTGAAGGTGGTACCTTCATAATGGGACAGGTGGACGAAGATGTGATGCGCGAATGGAACAATGTTCCTCGCAGAGTTACAGTACCTTCATTCTACATGGATGAAAGCGAAGTCCGCAACGTGGACTATCGTGAGTACCTCTACTGGATTCAAAGAGTTTTCACCGACTATCCTGAGGTGTACCGCAAAGCGCTTCCCGATACACTTGTATGGCGCAGACCATTGGCATACAACGAGCCTTTGGTAGAGAACTATTTACGCCACCCGGCTTACAGCGACTACCCTGTTGTGGGTGTAAACTGGCTGCAAGCTAACGACTTTTGCGCCTGGCGTACAGACCGCGTCAACGAACTTATCCTTGTGGATATGGGCATTCTTGACCTGGACATAAACCAGCAAAACGAAAACAACTTCAATACCGAAGCCTATCTGTTAGGTCAGTTTGATGGAGTAGAAGGCCGCCGCCCAATGCGCGACCTTGACCCCAACAGGGACACCCGCAGAGTAAGAGCTGACGACGGTATTTTGCTGCCCCGTTATCGCCTCCCAACAGAAGCTGAATGGGAATATGCAGCTCTTGGACTTATTGGCAACTCTTATCAGGAGCGTATGACCAACCGCCGTATTTATCCATGGGATGGCCATATTGTTAGAAACCCAAGCAAAAAAGAGCGTGGTAACATGATGGCCAACTTTGTTAGGGGAAGTGGTGACTACATGGGTATGGCCGGAAGCCTGAACGATGGTGGTGACATTACCGTTCCAGTAAAGTCATACTATCCAAATGACTACGGTCTTTACTGTATGGCCGGAAACGTGAACGAGTGGGTTGCTGATGTTTACCGTCCGCTATCTTTTCAGGATGTTGAAGAGTTCAGCCCATTCCGTGGTAACGAATTCCGCACCAAAGTGCTTGATGAAGAAGGCATCGTAGTTGATAAAGATGAATTTGGACGCATCCGTTACCGTTCGGAAACTGATACTGACATTCAGGATCGTAACAACTACCGTACAGCTGACAACCGTAACTTCCGCGATGGGGACAATGTTTCCAACATTTCAGGTGGTGAAGGATGGATTGAAGGCAGTGCCACTACCGGCAGCATGTATGCTGGCAGCACAGGATCTCTTTCAAGTATGATTTCTGACCGTTCACGCGTATATAAAGGTGGTGGTTGGAGAGACCGTGCTTACTGGTTGAGTCCTGGCACACGCAGATTCCTCGACGAACGCGAAGCAAGAGACGACCTTGGTTTCCGCTGCGCAATGACCCGCGTAGGCTCACCAATGTCATCGAAAAAAAGATAATCTGAATATATCAGATACAAAAAAAGGCTGGATTTTTATTCCAGCCTTTTTTTGTGCATTTTTGCGAATAAAATAAACCATCCAGCCATGAGCTTAGCCTATTTGTACGACTGCTATTTAGCATCTGGAAAAGTCACTACAGACAGTCGGAATTGCGCACCCGGCGCCATCTATTTTGCTTTAAGGGGAGACCGTTTCAATGGTAATGATTTTGCCAGGTCGGCTCTTGAAGCGGGTTGTTCTTTGGCGGTTGTGGATGATGAATCATTAAAGCATACCCAGGGTTGCTATTGGGTGCAGGATGCCCTTGCCGCCTTACAACAAATCGCATCCCATCACCGAGCGATGACTGCTGTGAAAATAGTAGGAATAACCGGCTCAAACGGAAAAACCACTACCAAAGAACTAATGGCCGCTGTACTTGGGCAAAAGTACAAAGTGTGGTTTACACAAGGAAACCTTAACAATCACATAGGCGTGCCCTTGACATTGCTGGCCATGCCTCCAGGCACCGAGTTGGCAGTGATTGAAATGGGGGCCAATCACATAGGTGAAATTGCTGCACTTTCGAAAATCAGCCAACCCGATTATGGTTTGATAACAAACGTAGGCAAGGCTCACATCGAAGGGTTTGGCTCTTTCGAAGGCATTAAAATAGGCAAAGGCGAGCTATACCAACATCTAAAACAGAAAGGTGGCGACATTTTTATCAATGGCAACAATGAGCATCTTACAGCCATGCTTGGATCATACAACGGCAATGTTTTCAGGTATGGATCAAACCCGGAATTTGAAATTGTCTGTAAAAATGCCTCGGCCTCGCCAATGCTCAGATTTGAATGGAAAGCTCAGGATACCGGTTGGAACCCGGTTAACACCAACCTGACCGGTCTTTACAATCTGGAGAATGCGCTGGCCGCCATTTGTGTGGGATACCACTTCGGGGTGGAGAAAAACCTCATCGGAAAAGCATTGTCAGAATACGTACCGGAAAACCAACGTTCACAACTCACCAAAACAGAGACCAATACGGTTGTTCTGGATGCCTACAACGCCAATCCATCGAGCATGACGGCAGCGCTGGAAAATTTCAGCCAGATGAATGGGACAAACAAAGTGCTGATACTTGGTGAAATGAAAGAACTGGGGGAAGAGAGCATGGCTGAACACCGTCAAATGGTTCACCTCATTGAGAAAACCGACGTTTCCACCTGTTTTCTGGTTGGAGAAGAGTTCAAACCACATGCGCCAAATAAGCCAGGTTTCTTTTGGTTTGAATCCACGGATGAACTTATTTCCTTCATACGATGCAATCCGATACGTAACGCGCTTGTATTGATAAAGGGCAGCAGAGCCAACCGACTTGAACGGACTATGGAGTTGCTTTAACCCTCGTCATTCTATAGATAGCCCTAAATAAAAAAACGAAGCTCTGAGAAATAGCGCTTCTTCCGAATGAAAAAATCCATAACCACTGAACCCTTGTATATTTCAGAATGTTTGCGACAAACCAGTAAAGGTTTTAACGCGTTACGTTTACGGTAAAATTTGATGAAATATTTCAAGAAATGACGATGCGCCTTTGATACAGCAAACGCATTGTTCTTTTCACCATTCACAAGAAAATTAAGAAGGGCAGCAAAATCGAGAAAAAATCGGGCTATAATTAATGGGAAAACCATGAAACCCGCTTTGTTTTTCAAGAGAAGAAACAAGTTGTTTCGAAAATTAAGGTAGGTTTTATTGGGGTTCTCATAGTTGAGTGTACCACCACCAAGATGAAACACCTCACTTGATGGCACATAAAATATTGAATGACCTTGGTTTTTAACCCTCCAGCACCAATCAATCTCCTCCATGTGGGCGAAAAAATCAGAATCTAGGCCGCCAGACTCAATGAAAAGTGATGTGCGCACCATTAATGCTGCACCACTGCCCCAAAATATCGGCCCCGCCTTATCATATTGATGTTGATCCTCTTCAGCCACATTGAAAATACGCCCTCTGCAAAAAGGGTATCCAAAAAAATCGATAAAACCACCTGCTGCACCGGCATACTCAAAATGAGATGGCTTTTTATAATCTTTGATTTTGGGCACGCATGCAGCAGCTGTTGGCGTACTAGCCATTAGCGCAATAAGCGGCACTAACCAACCCCGCCCCGGCGCCACATCTGAATTTAACAAAACTGACAATTCGGTATCGACGAGCGAAAGCGCCCGGTTATAACCACCGGCAAAGCCCATATTTTCGCCAAACGCCAAAATCTTTACCTCAGGAAAATTCTCCTTTACCCACTCTACCGAACCATCGCTTGAACCATTGTCTGCCAAAACCACATCCACACCAGGCATGGCGGAGTGTTTCACCACCTCAGGCAAAAACGTGCCAAGAAGCTCTTTTGTATTCCAATTGAGAATGATAACAGAAACGGTCATGCAACAAATATAAAGACATTAAACAGCAGAACCGGAGGCGTGAAGATTCTTATCATACAGGTACTGATACTTCCAACGTTTGTGCGACCATAGCCAGTATTCCGGTTTATCAAGGATTTGCCGCTCGAGCAGGCGAACGTGCCACTCCGTAATTTCATAATCGGCACTCTTTTTTACATCTCCGGGGAAAGGAATAAAAGTTATCTCATAGCGTCCGCGTTTAAGTTTTTTCATTTGCCAGTAAACCACCTGTGCATCGGCCAAACGTGCCATTTTCTCGGGCCCCAGAATCACCGAGGTGTTTTCGTTCAGAAAAGTTGTCCAGTAATGCAGTTCATATTTACTCGGACTTTGATCGGAAATTAAACCAAGCGCAAAACGTTTGTTGCTTCTTTTAAGATTTACTATCTCACGAGCAGTCTGCTTCAGCGGAACATTCACCGAACCGAATCCAGAGCGCAACCCAAGCATAAATTTATCGAAATAGGGATTTTTAAGTGGTCGGTAAACCGACAAGCCAAGTGCATTAAAAGTTAAACTCGCCACTGGCACCCACTCCCAGTTACCATAATGCCCCAATACAGCCACTACATCCTTTCCTTCCTCGATGCACTTTTGCATCACCTCCGGATTAATCACTTTTACCCGTTTCTGAACCCGTTTTACCGGGTTATGCTGCAGGGCGATGGTTTCAACAAAAAGATCGCAAAAATGCTGATAAAACCGCATTCTGATTTTACGAATTTCAACAGACGACGCAGAAGGAAACGCCCTTTTGAGATTGTCAGTTACGACGCGTTTGCGATACCCGGTAACCAATACGAGCAAAAAAAAGATATCGGCAATGCGATATAGCAAAAACATTGGCAAAAGGGCAACACCTCTTAAAAACGGATATATGGTATAAAATCCCAGAGCCTGTATAAACTGTTCGCTCTTCATTATTTCATAAATTGAGCCACCTTCTGAAAAAACTCGTCGTATAGATGGGCATTGGTGGCAATTAATTCGCCTCCGAAGAGATAGTTGTCTCCACCCGAAAAATCGGAAACCCTGCCCCCTGCCTGCTGCAAAATAAAAACCCCGGCAGCCACGTCCCAAGGCTTCAGGTCATACTCATAAAATGCCTCAAACCGTCCACATGCCACATAAGCCAAATCGGCCGCGGCAGAACCCAGTCGTCGCATACCATGGCTTTCGCGCATGAAATACTTCATGGACTCCAGATATTTGTCAAGCAAGGAAAAGTTAGAGTAAGGAAACCCGGTAGCGATAAGACTTTCACTCACCCACTTCTTATCCGACACTTTGATTTCAACTTCATTTAACATGGCAGGCCCATCCTTCCATGCATAAAACGCCTCATCGAGCCCGGCTTCATAAATAATCCCTGCCACGAGTTCATGTTTTTCCATCAATCCAATACTAATACAAAACGGATAAAGCCCATGAATAAAATTGGTTGTACCGTCAATTGGATCAATGATCCAGTTGTAGCGGTCGCCCCGTTTATCAGAAGTATTCTCTTCAGCAATAAAACCTGCCTCAGGCAAGATTTCAGATAGCGCAGCCACCAGCCGGGCTTCAGCCTCCTTGTCGAATTTTGTAACAAAGTCATTTTTTCCCTTACTTTCAGCATCGGGCGTCTCATTGAGGCGGGCAACACGTAAAAATATACCTGTTTCACGTGCTACATCCACGGTGTTAAGGCAGACATCTTTATAAAAATTGCTCATCACCATCATTTTTAAGTCGGTTTACAAAAGTATTAAATTATCGGCATGAATCGATAAAATAACACCCTACAATAGGGACAATTCCCCTTACAAGCATAAGCCGCCACCGCAAACAATGTTCACGGTGGCGGCCCAAGGAAAAAATCTTTTAAAATGAGTTATAACAGGTTGGATGCCAACTCAGCCAAATAGCTTCGTTCTCCTTTAACAAGATTTATATGGGCAAACAGATCCTGTCCCTTCATCTTATCGGTAAGGTATGCCAATCCGTTTGATTGCATGTCAAGATAAGGAGAGTCTATTTGGTGCACATCGCCAGTAAATATCATTTTTGTGCCTTCACCGGCACGTGTAATAATTGTTTTTACTTCGTGAGGTGTGAGGTTTTGTGCTTCATCAACAATAAAATAGACATCAGACAAACTACGCCCTCTGATGTATGCCAGAGGGGTAATCAGCAGCTCATCACGCTTCTGCATCTCCTCGATAATGGACAATTCTTTGCTTTGAGCGCCAAATTTATTCTTAATGACTGAAAGGTTGTCGTAAAGCGGTAACATGTATGGCCCTATTTTCTCCTTCACATCACCCGGTAAAAACCCAATATCCCTATTGGAAAGCGGCACAATTGGCCGCGCCAAAAGTATTTGCTTATACATTTTATGTTGCTGAAGTGCTGCGGCAAGGGCAAGGAGCGTTTTTCCTGTACCCGCTTTACCGGTGAGTGACACCAACCGGATATCGGGATTGAGAAGCGCGTTGAGCGAAAATGTCTGTTCGGCGTTCCGTGGCTCAATGCTAAATGCTGAGTGTTTCTCAACTCTGCGTATCATGTGAGAGAAAGGATCGAACCATGCTAACACACTTTGCCCCGTTCCCTTCAGTATAAAGTATTGATTGGCAGTAATGTCACCCTCGGCCATTGGGAAGTCGGCAACTGCCACCGACCCATTTCTATAGAGTTTATCAATCACCTCACTGTCAAAATCCTCATACGAATCCACCCCTTTGTAAAGCACCTCTATGTTCTTAACCTTATCGGTTTCATAGTCTTCGGTCTTTAACCCAAGTGATTTGGCCTTCATTCTCAAATTAATATCTTTTGAGATGAGTACCACCGACCGTTCTTTAAATTTCTCATTGATATGTATGGCTATAGCCAGAATGCGGTGATCCGGCGTTCTTTCAGAGAAAGACTCCTCCATTACTTGAGGAAAAGGCTTCCCGGTTGCAATGAACAGCCTACCCCTATCGGGTCCCAGAGGTACACCATCAGAAAAGAGACTTTCTCCGGCAATCTTATCCATAAGCCGCACAAATTCCCGGGCCTGAAAATTTATCTGATCATTTCCCTTTTTAAAACGATCGAGTTCTTCCAACACCACAATTGGAATAATGACATCGTTATCCTGGAAATTATATAAACATTGATGATCGTGAAGTAAAACGTTTGTATCAAGAATAAAAATCTTTGATGAGAGAGGCTTTTTTTTGGCTGGCATATTGCGTAGTTTTAAGGATTATTGAATTACTAAATATACCAAAATCCATGCTTAATTCGCATTTTTGCATCCATTTTTCCGTAATTATTGCATCATAAAATGACGTATCAGGAAGCTGTAGAATATTTGTTTGACCAACTGCCAATGTATCAACGCACGGGCGCTTCGGCATACAAGAACAATCTGGACAATACATTAAAACTGGATGCTTGGTTTGACCATCCACACACCAGATTTAAAACCATACATGTGGCCGGTACCAATGGCAAGGGTTCGGTGTCACATATGCTTGCATCTGTATTACAGGAGGCAGGTTACAAAACCGGTCTCTATACCTCTCCCCACCTGCGTGATTTTCGCGAACGGATTAGAGTAAATGGCCTGATGATTTCTGAAGACGAAGTTGTCCGATTTGTGACCGAAAACCGGACAATAATTGATGATGTATCTCCCTCCTTTTTTGAGATGACAGTGGCTATGGCTTTTAACCACTTTGCAAATGAAAAGGTGGATGTAGCCGTTATAGAAGTAGGATTGGGTGGAAGACTGGACTCCACAAACATTATCACGCCCGAATTGAGCATAATCACCAATATAGGCTTGGATCACATGTCACTCTTGGGCAACACGCTCGAATCCATTGCCAGTGAAAAAGCGGGAATCATCAAATCAGGCATTCCGGTTGTGATTGGACGCACGCAGGAAGAGATCCATCATGTATATCTGAAAAAAACAGAAGCATGCAACACTTCGATGCGATATGCCGACGAAGCGTATAAAGCAGTTCAAAAGCAGATGAGTACCAACGCGCAAACTGTCGATATCCTTTCAAAGGCACATGGAACAATTGCAGATTTAAAACTGCCCCTGCCTGGGAACTACCAACTGGAAAACATACAAACAGTTGTTGCTGCCACAAGTCAACTCATTCAATCAGGTTTTACCATAAATGAACAGCATCTCAGGCTTGGCGTTGAAAATGTTATTGTAAACACCGGACTTGAGGGACGATGGCAGATACTGAGCCACGCACCACTAACCATTTGCGACACCGGACATAACGAAGACGGAATACGGAGTATTGTTACACAATTGGAGCAGATGAAATATGAGCAATTACACATGGTGATTGGAGTTGTTTCGGATAAAGATGTTGATAGCATGTTGCAACTGCTTCCCAAAAACGCAGCATACTACTTCACTCGTGCCAATATTCCGCGAAGCCTTGATGCCGAAGAACTCAAAAATAAAGCTCTTAAAGCGGGATTACAGGGCAATTCCTATCCCAATGTGCCCTTAGCAATGGATGCTGCAAAAAAAAATGCAAAAGTTAATGATTTGATTTTCATAGGCGGAAGCACTTTTGTGGTGGCAGATGCCATTTAATTTGCAAAAAAAGTTTGGCTGTTGTGTAAAACTCTTCTATATTTGCATCGCTTTTCAGCAAAACAGGGGCGCTTAGCTCAGCTGGTTCAGAGCATCTGGTTTACACCCAGAGGGTCAGCGGTTCGAATCCGTTAGCGCCCACTTCCCTGTAACAAATATCGGGCGCTTAGCTCAGCTGGTTCAGAGCATCTGGTTTACACCCAGAGGGTCAGCGGTTCGAATCCGTTAGCGCCCACCCGACGAGACCGCCTGTGGTGGTCTTTTTTTTTATCTGTAAACCTGATAAGTTGCAGGAAATATATCTGAGAGAGTGAATGTTAATGAAGAAACAAATCTTTAATAAAAAACTTCACTATTTTTGTATGGATGGTATTTGCCGAACACAACTACGGCATTTGCTGTTTGGGTGTAATACCAAAACGTTTAGTCGGAAGAATCAAAAATGCTAAGTAATATGGAAGAAGGCAGCAGCAAAAAGAAAAACTTACTTGTGCCGGAACCGGCGCTTCGCCGTATGCCTTGTTATCTGGCCTATCTGAAACTTGAACACCGCAAGGGAAGCAAATATGTATCGTCAACGCTAATAGCGCGTGACAATGGAGTTGATCCTACACAGGTAACAAAAGATTTATCATATACCGGCATCACCGGAAAAACCCGGGTGGGTTATGAAGTGGAGCCATTAATTGATGCCCTTGAAGGATTTCTGGGCTTCACCGTAATGGACGACGCCTACCTGTTTGGCGCAGGCAGCCTTGGCACAGCCCTTCTGCACGACCATGGTCTGATACAGTACGGACTGAAAATAAAGACCGCATTTGATGTTGATCCTGCGGTTATTGGGAAAGAGATTGGAGGCGTTTCCATCCATCATGTGGATAGTTTTATTGCTGAAAACAACAAAGACATCAAAATCGGGATTTTAACCGTGCCGGCAGAGAATGCGCAGGCAGTTGCTGCCATGATGATTGAGAATGGCATCAGAGCAATATGGAATTTTACACCGGTACGCATTTCAGTACCGGAAAATGTAGTAGTGCAAAACACCTCACTTTACGCACATTTGGCAGTAATGTTTAACCGATTACACAGTGTGCTTGGCGAATGATTTTATAATTGATGCAAAAAATTGAGAGAGATTCTTTTGCTTTGACAAAAAAACATGTATTTTTGCATTCCGATTTTAGAAATAGCTCATTAACAAAGATAAAACGAATTAAAAATGAAACGTACATTTCAACCATCGAACCGGAAAAGAAGGAATAAGCATGGTTTCCGCAGCCGTATGGCTACAGCAAACGGTCGTCGTGTGTTGGCATCGCGTCGTGCCAAAGGCAGAAAAAAGCTGACTGTTTCTTCAGAGAAAAGACATAAAGCCTAATTCCATGGCTTCTGAATAAGACAAAAAAGACTCTTACACAGGGTCTTTTTTGGTTTATGCCAATTGAGGTAAGCGCATTTGGATATTTTGTATTATTTTTGGCTCTCAACCTAAAACTGTAACAAATGTCGCGGTGGAAAATACTTTTAAATAAAAGCATCTGGAAACATGTAGGTATTATTGTTGGCGCAGCAATCGTCCTGCTGATTTCCATTTTTCTTTCCCTACAATTTTATACCCTTCATGGCAAAAGCGATCCGTTGCCCGACCTCACCGGTCTTACGGAGGCTCAATTGCAACATCTCATAAAGAGTAAGAAACTTCGTTATACCATCATCGATTCGGTGCACATTGACCATGCACCACGCGGTGTTGTGTTTGAACAAGTGCCACGTGCAGGTGAACATGTAAAGAAAAACCGCAATGTTTTTCTAACCATCAATGCCTGGACTGAGGAGAAAGTAGCTGTGCCCAATCTTACGGATTACAGTCTTCGCAATGCAAAAGTGATTCTTGAATCCTTCGGGCTAAAAGTAGGCGAACTGATATATATCCCATCAGAATACACCAACCTTGTGCTTGGCCAGCATCTGGACGGCCGACCTGTTGCCCCGGGCTTTTTAGTTACAAAGGGGACTTCTATCGATCTGCTTATTGGGCGTGGACTAAGCAATGAAACCACTGCAGTTCCCGATTTGATTGGACTAAAACTGGAAGCAGCGCAACGGGTAGCGCGAAGCGTTTACCTTAACATTGGAGCCGTGATTTATGCCGACACCATAGCTACACGCACCGACTCGCTTAATGCATTTGTTTGGCGACAGTCTCCTGCATCACGCAAAGGATACATGCTTCAACTGGGGGCATCCATCGACGTATGGTTATCCACCGACGAAAGCCTGCTGATTCAGAAACAAGAGACACAGGAAGAGGATGATTACCGGGATGAGTTCTTTTAGAATTTTACATGAAAGAAGATATTTTTGAAGATCCCGACTTCAGGGATGAAGATGTGGATGAGAGTGGCGAATCCGGGGAGCTTTTTGAGCATCACCGCTTTGTTGCCGACGTGGGTCAGGGACTTCTGCGAATCGATAAATTCCTGGTAAACCGTATAGAGAATGCATCACGCAGCAAGATACAGGAAGCGGCCGATGCCGGCTGCATCCTTGTAAATGAAAAGGCTGTAAAATCAAACTACAAGGTTAAACCCGGTGATGTGATATCCATTGTGATGTCCTACCCACCGCGCGAAATTGAGATTATTCCACAAGATATTCCTCTTAATATTGTTTATGAAGATGACTATCTGATTGTCATCAATAAACCGCCTGGGCTTGTGGTGCATCCCGGTTATGGAAACTACACCGGCACACTGGTGAACGCCCTTGCCTGGCACTTTAAGGATCAACCATGGTTCAACTCATCCGATCCGCGACCGGGATTGGTGCATAGGATAGATAAAGACACTTCGGGTTTGTTGGTGGTTGCCAAAACCGAGGAGGCAAAAATGAATCTGGCCAGGCAGTTTTTTGATAAAACAAGTACCCGTACTTATCAGGCGCTTGTATGGGGCACGCCCGAACCGGCCAGTGGCACAATAAACGGACATATTGGAAGAAGTCTGAAAGATCGCAAACAGATGGCGGTATTTCCGGATGGCGAATATGGCAAGTCTGCTGTAACACATTACACACTTCTGGAGCCTCTGGGCTATGTCTCGTTGGTTGAGTGCCGTCTTGAAACCGGCCGTACACATCAGATTCGTGCGCATTTCAGATACATCGGTCATCCACTTTTCAACGATGAACGGTATGGAGGCAATCAGATATTAAAAGGCACCACATTCACCAAATACAAACAATTTGTTGAAAACTGCTTCAACATTCTGCCCCGGCAGGCACTACACGCCAAAACACTTGGATTTAGCCATCCTGCAACCGGAGAGTACATGGAGTTTAACTCCGATTTGCCTGATGATATCACGACAGTTGTTGAAAAATGGCGAACATACATTGGTGGAAGAGAAATTGATTAGTGATTAAAACATATCAGTTGATGGACAAGAAGAATATAGCAATAGTCTATGGCGGCTATTCATCAGAAGAAGTGGTAAGCAGGAGAAGTGCTGAGGGCATTATCTCTTTTATTAATAAGGCTCACTACAATCTTTTTCCACTACTAATTACGCCCGAAAAGTGGGCTGTAACGATTGATTCGCAAGAATATCCCGTTAACAGGGCTGACTTTTCCACATCCATCGATGGCGAAACAGTGCATTTCGACTGCGCTTACATCACCATCCACGGCACTCCGGGGGAAGACGGATTGTTACAAGGCTATCTCAAGATGGTTGGCATTCCGCATACCACATGCGATGTACTTCCTGCTGCCATCACCTTTAATAAATACACCTGCAACAACTATCTGAAAGGATATGGCGTGATGGTGGCCAATTCTGCGTTGGTACGCAAAGGTCTGAGCTACGACATTTTAGAGATTGCAAAAAAAACCGGATTCCCTTGCTTTGTTAAGCCAAATGCAGGCGGCTCTAGTTTCGGAGTGAGCAAAGTGAAAGCAATTGAAGAGATGGAACCGGCCATCCAAAAAGCCTTTAATGAAAGCCATGAAGTTATTATCGAGCAATTCATCGAAGGAACAGAGGTCACATGCGGACTTTATAAAACAGCCGCCAAAACAGAAATATTTCCGCTTACCGAAGTCATTAGCGAAAACGAATTCTTTGATTACGAAGCAAAGTACACACCAAATAAGGTTACTGAAATAACGCCTGCGCGCCTCTCCAAAGAGATAACCGTTGCAGTACAGAACCAATCTCTAAAAATTTATGAGCTATTGGGCTGTAAAGGGTTTGTAAGGGTTGATTATATTATTAGCGATGAGCGCATTTTTATGTTGGAGGTGAACACCACTCCCGGTATGACACCAACCAGTTTTATTCCTCAACAAATCAAAGCCAAAGGCCTTGATCCTCAAATTGTTTTTTCTGAAATAATTGAAGATGCAATTGCATCCTTCAGACATTGAAAAACCAGAGTCAACAGCAAAAAAAAAGTGTATCCTTATTTTTTGAGGGATACACTTTCAAAATGAGTGCTGCGAATTTGCTGCTGGTTACTTTCTGAGGTCATAATTAAAGACTTTATTACCTGATACAAAACTTACTTTATAGTCACCTTTTGGAAGAGCTGAAACATTAAACTTTCCACTATAAGTAAGTTCTGAAGGAAGAGAGCTGTTATAAAGTACACTACCTCTTGCATCTTCAAGTCTGATAAATAGTCCATTTAACTCATGGTTTAGATGGCTTACATACAAGAAATCATCATTTGACCAGATTTTAACCACACTTTCAGAAGCATCTGCCATAGAAGAACCATTTGTTATTGAGCCCTTTCTAACTGAGAAAGCCTCTTCGTGCAAAATACCTTTTTTGCTTCTTACGCGTACTTTGTATTTACCATCTTCCAATTTACTAAAATCAAATAATTTAGTAAAAACCGTACCTGCAACATTCCGATTGCTTGAGTAGAACACTTCTCCAATTGAATTTACAATGGCTACAGAGTAGGCTTCGGTTGGCAAGGTCTCAGCAGCAATTAAAGCATAGCTTGTTTTTGCATAGGGCAGGATGGTTACACGACCTTCAGCAAAAGCTGAAACGGCTCCGGTGAAAACTGTTGCTACCAGCAACAATACTTTCAAACTGTTTTTAATTTTCATAACTTACATTTTTAAAGTAAACATTATTTATTTGTGTTTAATCATAAACCACAGTGCAAATATATTTTCGGATTATAATGCACGCAAATATTTAGGGTCGCGTTTAGATTTAATTACTAATACTTAACCATAGCCCCAAAAATTTTAGGGGTATAGAACAAATTTTCACTAAATAATTAACACAGATTTAAGATTTGAAGGGGTTTTTCAATAACAAATACAGGTTTTAACGAAAATATCGTTGAAACACAAAAGAAGTCATTTTCCGACACATGAAATACGCGAAGTAAAATGTATTTTCTCTCGATATAAGGGCTTTAATACATCGAAAGAGGCTTTAAACAATTCCTTATGTCGGATGTTTTTATACCAGAAGTTATTTATAAACCAAAAAACACAAAACCATGGAAAAGAACACCACCAAAGTTAAATTCAAAGGCAATGCAGTTACCATTCTGGGCAAGGAGGTAAAGGTGGGTGATACAGCACCCGATTTCACAGTACTTTCATCGTCACTGCAACCAGTAACCCTTGCAAATTTTGAAGGCAAGGTGAAAGTTATTGCTGTTTACCCATCTATTGATACCGGCGTTTGTGCTGCGCAAAATCGGAGGTTTAACCAGGAAGCCGACAAACTAAAGGATGTGGCTGTATTATCTGTTTCGGTAGACCTTCCCTTTGCACAATCCCGCTTTTGTGCCGCTGAGGGTTTAAACAGTATTGTCACCCTCTCTGATCATAAAGAACTTGACTTTGGTTTAAAATATGGGTTCGTGATTGAAGAATTGCGTCTGCTATCGCGTGGCACGGTAATTATTGGCAAAGACAACAAGATAAAATATGTTGAATATGTACCGGAAGTTACTCAGGAACCAAACTATGACGCGGCACTGAAAATTATAAAAGAGCTTGTTTAACAGCGCTATAACTCAAGTCGTCAAACACATTAAGCCTTAAGAGGCAGAAGCGTAAAACTTATGTTTTAACATGAAAAAAGCATTTCGGATATTTGCATCCGAAATGCTTTTGTTGTAAATTTGCATAGTTAAAGTACGATTCGACATTTAATTTCATTGAAAATCTCATGAATGAGTTTTTAATTATTCTTGCTTTATCTGTCTTTTTCATTTGTCTGGCGCTTCTCGGGCTGGCAGTAAAAAGCTTCTTTAAAAAAGATGCTCAACTGACAACCTGCAGCGGGTCCGGTTCAGGATCGGGATGTGGTTGTGGTACACAGACCGCCTGTGTTGACGAAAAGTGAAGTGATTGACCCGCTTATAAAAAGGTTGCCCCTTATCCGGAGGCAACCTTTTTTATTTTCTGCATCATAGTAGCGTACTTCTGCTGCTGAATTCGGCGCTATGACAATTTCGCCAACCGTGCATCAAAAAAACAGCAACTAAATTGTCATCTATACGAATAAAGGTTAAGGCAAAAGAACTTATATTTGCACCACCTTTTTATAATCGGGGTGCATTAAAAAGCTTTGATTATAATCACTCTAACACAAACTTTATGATTGGGAAACCGACCATCATGATACTAGGTCTAATTCTGGTATATCTCACAAACATTTCGTCGTCAGCGCGCTCACAGGCAGATTACACCCCCCTGCTCCTTTCCCGCGACGAACTCAAAGAAAGTGTATTTTTCAAATCAGCTCAGGACTTTAAAAATCCCGGAAAGATATATGTTTACAATCAGTATATCCTCATTGTGGATCTTTTCAAAGGCGTGCATGTAATTGACAACAGCACCCCTGAATCTCCTTTCAAAACAGGTTTTATACATATTCCCGGATGTATGGATGTGGCAGTTCGCAGCGACATTTTATATGCCGACAACTCGGTTGATTTGGTAGCAATTGACCTAAGCAGCTATCCCGAAATATCTATAGTAAGCCGAATAGTTGATGTATTTCCGGAGCCAACTCCTCCCGGCTCCACATCCATCCCTGCGGAATTTTCGAGCCGTAACCGACCCAAAAACACCGTTATTGTAGGATGGAAATAATCAGCAACAAACACTCCCATACGCTAACCTATGAAGCAGATTATATTACTTTTGGCAATCGCGTTCCTCAATTGTGCCTGTAGCTTCGATGGCAGTTTTGATAGTTCAGAAACCGGCACCGGCGGTTCAATGGCGCGCTTTGCAATTGTCAACAACTACCTCTACACGGTTGACCATCATAACCTTCACACTTTTGAAATAACTGAAATGATGTCATTTCAAAACCTCCGGTATCTAAATAAGACCAATGCAGGTTTTGGAATTGAGACCATCTATCCGTATCGCAATATTCTTTTTTTAGGCGCCCAGAACGGAATGCACATTTACGATTTGGTAAACCCCGGGCAACCAAACAAAGCAAGTTTCACACCGCATTTCATGAGTAATGACCCGGTGGTAGTGAATGATAATTATGCATACGTGACGCTTCGTTCGGAAAGCCTCTGGTGGATGCGCGTTAACATGCTTCAAATCTATGACATCAGCGACCTGAAAAACCCCATACTGATGAAGGAGTACAATATGGACAATCCAAAAGGATTGGGTATAGATGGCAATCTGTTATTTATATGTGATAACAAACTAAAGGTTTTCAAATTAAACACGCCATTAGAGATTGAGAAAATTGCTGAATTTAATATTCCGGCAATAGATGTGATTCCCAAAGGTAACCATCTGTATGTTGTAGCTTCAGATGGGTTTTATCAATACCGATATGCAGATGAATCCATCACCCTCTTAAGCAAAATTGCGCTTACTTACGGAAATTGACCAAGCCGGGCTTTTATTCAGACAAACCACCATCACCCATGCATTAATCTTATAAAATGAATTCGCTCAAGACCAATCTCAACCTTTTGACTGCTCTGCTTCTGTTGACGCTTCATGCAATGCCTACGAAAGCACAGGAAAACCAGATAAGTGAGCCTTTACCATATCCTGAGAGCATCATCAGCATTGTACCCCAATATCTGGTGATGAATGGCATTCGGATTGATTACGACAAGAGAATCGGTGGCCAACATTGGCTTCAGATTGCACCTCAGTTCTATCTGAGCGAGAAAAAACCTGCCAGTGATTACGACATCCCTAAATTCAACCTATTACTCGGCACAGGTCTTAACCTGTATCACAAATACTATCCCAGTGCCAACCGCACACTTTCAAATGTTTACATCAGTTATGGTCTGTCGTGGCAACACTTCAACATCACGTATGACGAGGCGTTATTCAACAACTATGTAGAGCGCTATTCAAACATTCACAAAATGGGTGGAGATGTGAATATTGGTGTACTAAGTTTGCTGAGCAGCCACATAGCTCTTGATCTTTATGCAGGTTTAGGCATCAGATACGCAGCCATTAAATCCGATGCCATCTCCCCAAAGAAATTTGATGAGTTTTACTCCGATTACGGCTATACCGGTAACATCATCAATCTTGGTTTCCGAATTTCAATATTACGCTACTAACGAAAGCATCACTTGTAAGTTATGTACAAATCAGCCTTATATATAATGATGGTGTGTTTATGCATACAAGGCACCATCCATAGTCAGGAAAAACAATTTTCTCATCTGATAATGGGCGTTCCGCAATATATGTTGAATAATGGATTGCGCATAGAAATGGATATTCCCCGCAAAGAAACCGACAAATGGATTGTATTGGCACCGTCGTTTTATCAAAAAAGAAGCTCTATAGACATTGGCAGTTCCGACAATGAGTACGACAAACTACTGGGGGGCGGACTTGAAGTTTTTGCAAAACAGTTTCTTTCACACGACAAACATGGTAAAGGGTTCTATTACGCCTGGGGCGGAGGATACCGACACTTTAGAATAGACACAAATGATTACCTCTGGTCATCCACCACAATTGACAATCTGAATTGGCTTGAACGCCAGGATGAAGAGGTAAGGGTAAGAATACATAACTTATCGGCTCGGGGTGTGGCCGGCATCCAATTTTTCCTATATGATCACATGCCGGCTGACATCTACATGGGCATGGGATTACAATATGCCATTCATAAAAATCAGACAGGAAACTATCTGAAATTCAACAGCAGACCGTCGGATTTTGGTTATACCGGAACCCTTTTCGTAATTGGATTCCGGCTTGGTGTAGGCTGGTAAGGCACCAGACTAGACACAACCTGTTGATCAATTTTTTTGATGGATGTACTGATCAAAGCCTGTTGTGTAAACAACCTGTTCGCCGGATTCAGTATGGTATATGAAACATGCCTCCACACCTGGAAGGCTTTCGATGAGGGCAAGACTTTCGTCGATACCAAGCACCATACAGGCAGTGGCATAGGCATCGGCCGACATGCAATCTGCGGCAATAACAGACGCACTTAACAGAGAGTGGTTAACCGGAAAACCTGTGCGCGGATCAATGGTATGCGCGTATTTTATGCCATCCTTCACATAAAAATTACGGTAATTGCCGCTAGTTGCCAGTGCCTGACCCGACAAACCAATAATCATCTGCAACTCCCGATTAGAGGCAGAGGGATCATCAATTGGACGATCTATTCCGATGCGCCATAGCTGTCCTTTGGGATTAACACCCAAAGTTGAGACTTCCCCGCCTATTTCGACCATTAAATTGCGAATGCCATACGATTTGAGATGCGACGCTACCACGTCCACACCGTATCCTTTGGCAATGGCACTTCCATCGAGCATTACACCCGGCTTATTTTTAACTATTACACCATCCTGAATGGTGACAAAGTCCATTCCTACAAATTGTAGCAGTGAGTCCACAATTTGCTGGTTTACACTATCCATTTTCTTGAATCCAAAGCCCCATGCATTCACAAGCGGAGCCACAGTCATATCAAAGGCACCATTGGTTTCGCGCGTAATCTTTTCAGCATTTTTAAACAGATGCTTGAAAAACGGATCCGCCACTACCCCTTCTTCACCTCTGTTTACACGGCTTATAACCGAGGTAGAGTCAAAAGTAGACAACGACCTGTTAAAAGAATCGAGAAGCGCCCTAATGGATTCATGGTGATCCTCCTTGCTATCGTAAACAATGCGATAGGTTGTACCAAAAATCCAACCTTCATTTACCTGATAGCTGTTCTCTTTGCTTCCACATCCAAAAAGAAGCAATAAGAGCCAGAATAAAGCCAAGTTTTTAATATTCATACTTGTGTGTGTTATGTTGTTTTCAAGACTAATGCAAGGCTTAAAATACAGGAAAAGCGCAAAAACCTGGGCGATAAAACCTCGTGCTTTTGCGCTTCAATATTATAAACCGAATTGGTTATGATCCAAAATCGTCGAAAGCCACCATTTCGTCGGGCACTCCCAAATCATAAAGCATTTTTGTTACAGCTGCATTCATCATTGGAGGTCCGCAAAGGTAATACTCAATATCTTCGGGCTCATCGTGTTTCATGAGATACTGGTCGTTGATTACCTGGTGGATGAAACCAACTGGTCCGGTCCAATTGTCCTCGGGTAGCGGCTCAGAAAGTGCAATGGTGAAGGTGAAATTAGGAAACTCTTTCTCGATGGCTCTGAAATGCTCTTCGTAGAACACTTCTTTTAGAGAGCGGGCACCGTACCAGAAAGTCACCCTACGACCAGTCTTAGCCGTCTGAAACAGGTGGAAGATATGCGAACGCATAGGCGCCATTCCTGCTCCACCACCGATAAACATCATTTCACGCTCGGTCTCTTTAATGAAGAACTCACCGTAAGGGCCTGAAATAGTTACTTTATCACCCGGCTTGCGAGAAAAGATAAAAGATGAGCAGATACCGGGGTTCAGCTTCATAAATCCACCGTTTACTCGGTCGAAAGGAGGTGTAGCAATACGGATGTTAAGCATCACGATGTTACCTTCGGCAGGGTGGTTGGCCATAGAGTATGCCCTGAAGGTAGGCTCAGGGTTAACCATCTTAAGGTCAAACATTTTATACTTCTCCCATTCATCGCGCCATTTTTCACCAACTTCGATATCTTTAAAATCGACAGTAATTTTAGGCACATCAATCTGAATGTATCCGCCAGATTTGAAATCCAGGTTTTCGCCTTCGGGCAGTTTCACAACAAACTCTTTGATGTAAGTAGCCACGTTGTCATTTGAAACCACGGTACATTCCCATTTCTTAATACCGAGAATCTCATGCGAAATCTCCATTTTAATATCCTCGCGCACCTTCACCTGACAAGCCAAACGCCAGCTGCTAGCCTGCTCCTTACGGGTAAAATACCCGGTCTCTGTTGGGAGAATAGAGCCTGCACCATCAGGCACCTGACAACGGCACATGGCACAAGTACCACCGCCACCACATGCCGAAGGGAGGAAAATTTTATTGTTTCCGAGGGCAGACAGGAGTGTCTGACCCGGTTCAACCGTCAACTGCTTCTCACCATTGTTAATGTCGATGGTTACTGTGCCCGACGGTGTAAGTTTCATTTTTGCATACAGCAGCACTGACACCAAAAGGAGCACCAGCAACAGGAAGATGACTACGCTGGCAACGATGACAGAGCCTTGAATAGCTAGTAAAACATTCATTGTTATATATTTTTACAGATACTGTTACAGTTGAATTCCCATGAAGCTCATGAAGGCGATACCCATAAGTCCGGTTACGATAAAAGTAATACCCAGACCCCTCAGTGGAGCAGGTACGTTAGAATATCGTATCTTCTCTCGTATGGCAGCAATACCAACAATGGCCAGCAACCATCCCACTCCTGAGCCTAAACCAAATACAGTTGCTTCACCAATATTGGCGTAAGCCCTGTCCTGCATAAAAAGAGAACCACCAAGGATGGCACAGTTTACGGCAATCAACGGCAGGAAGATACCCAATGAAGTGTAGAGCGCCGGCGAGAACTTTTCTACAATCATCTCAACCAGCTGAACCATAGAGGCAATAACAGCGATGAACATGATGAAGCTGAGGAAGCTCAGGTCGATGGTTTCGAAACCGGCACCAAGCCAGCTTAAAGCACCCTCGGCCAGGATATAGTTCTCAAGCAGATAGTTTACCGGAACAGTGATTGCGAGTACAAAAACCACTGCTACGCCAAGTCCGAATGAAGTCTTCACGGTTTTGGATACCGCCAGATAAGAACACATGCCCAAGAAGTAGGCAAACACCATGTTCTCAATGAAGATAGACTTGATGAATATATTTAAAAGATGTTCCATTATTCAATGCTTAAAAAGTTACCTGATTAATTAGACTCCACAAGGGATTTATCACGTGAACGCTGCACCCAGATAATGATGCCCACTACCACCAAAGCCATAGGAGGTAAAATCATGAAACCGTTGTTTACATAGCCCATATCATAGAACAGTTGTGGAACAACCTGGATGGTTCCAATTCCGGGAAGCGAAAGCGTTCCTGAACCCAACAACTCCCTGAAAAAGGCAACAATGATAAGAATGATTCCATATCCTGCAGCATTACCAACACCATCAAGTATGGATGGCCAGGGTTTGTTACCAAGGGCAAAAGCCTCGAGGCGTCCCATAATGATACAGTTGGTAATTATCAACCCGACAAAAACCGAGAGCTGCTGACTCACCTCGTAAGCAAACGCTTTAAGAATCTGGTCAACCAGGATAACCAATGAAGCTACCACAACAAGCTGCACGATGATACGAATACGTGAAGGGATGGTATTTCTCAGAAGAGAGATAATCAGGTTTGAAAACACAAGCACAAACACTACCGACAATGACATTACAATGGCAGGTTCCAGTTTGGCAGTTACCGCAAGGGCCGAACAAATACCCAACACCTGAATGGTAATAGGGTTTTGAGGGCCAATGGGCGTGGTTATCAGCTTCATATTTTTAGCTGAGAACAAAGGTTCTTTTTCACTACTCATGACGCTCCCTTTCTATATTTTTTAAGAATTGCTCATATCCTTTGAAAAAATTCTCAAGCATGGCTGCCAGTCCATTACTGGTAATGGTGCCACCGGAGATTGCATCCACGGCATGCTCATTACCGGCAGGTACGCCTCCTTTAACAACAGCAATGCTTACCAGTTTGCCTTGGCTGTCAAAGATTTTTTTGCCGATGAACTGCTTTTGAAAATCGGCATTGTCAATCTCGGCACCCAGTCCAGGTGTTTCTGCTTTGTGTCCGAAAGTAGCACCATAGATAGTGTTACCATCCTCGTTTACGGAAACATATCCCCAGATAGGCCCCCAAAGTCCGTTACCACGAAGTTGCAGTATGTATTTGAGTTCGCCGTTATCGAGGCGTGCCTCATAAACCGGATAAAGGCGCTGCTCAGGAGATTTTCGCAACTCCTTAGCCAGTTCCACGTCGAAAGCCACGCCATCAACCTTTTCACCTTTTGAGTTAACGATATAACTGGCATTGCCAATAATCTGTTCAAATTTCTTCTCGGCATCACGGGCGGTACTACCAACATTAACAGATCGTAAAATATCTATCTTTTTGGCCACCATCTCATTACGCGCCTGACGCGGTTTCAGCCCCTGTGACACAAACGCCAGCAAAGAGGCCACAATCACCACCATGACAGAAGCATAGATGAACGTGTAAGTATTTCCTTGTTTGTTCATTTTGGTCAACTTTTAACTTATGCTTTAACAACTGCTCGTTTTAATCTTCTTTTGATGTTTGCATCCACCACAAAATGGTCGATAAGAGGTGCAAAAGTATTCATCAGAAGAATGGCCAACATCATACCTTCAGGATAAGCGGGGTTAAACACGCGAATCATGATGGCAAATAAGCCTATCAAGAATCCATAAATCCACTTACCGGTTTCGGTGCGTGAGCCGGTAACAGGGTCGGTAGCCATAAATACGGCACCAAATGCAAAACCACCAAGTGTAAGATGGTGAATCGCATCAACCTGCATAAGACTGTTAATACCAATGAGATTAAATACGAGTCCCATAAAGTATCCTCCCAAAAAGACAGAGACCATAATCTTCCAGCTTGCTACGCCGGTAAAGATGAGTATAACTGCTCCTATCAATATGGCCAGTGTACTTGTTTCACCAATTGACCCGGGTATTATACCCAGGAAACTGTTCCACAACGGGAATGAACCAATGTTACCTTCAACAGCAGCAGCTAAGGCTGTGGCACCTGTTGTAGCATCAACACCCTCCATTGTCGATAGTCCGGAAATCCAGACCAGGTCACCCGACATTTGCGCGGGGTAAGCGAAGAAGAGGAAAGCCCGTGCAAGTAATGCAGGGTTCCAGATATTCATACCGGTTCCGCCAAATACCTCTTTGCCAATAATCACCGCAAAAGCGGTAGCAACAGCCACCATCCATAACGGAATATCAACAGGTAAAATAAGAGGGATAAGCATCCCTGAAACCAGGAATCCTTCGTTCACCTCATGTCCACGCATCTGCGCAAAAGCAAACTCAATGGCCAAACCTGTCAGATAGGATACAATTACAATTGGAATCACTTTAAATACGCCATGTAATATTGTCTCCAGGAAAGTAACCTCCTGTCCGAGCGCCAGAAAATGTTGGTATCCGGTATTCCAGATGCCGAACAATAATGCCGGGACAAGCGCCATTACCACAACAATCATGTTACGCTTCATGTCCATGGCATCGCGTACATGCACTCCATTCTGGTTGGTCTTGTTAGGGACAAATAACAAGGTTTCAAACGCATCATAGGTAGAATGAAGCATTTCAAACCGCCCCCCTTTCGAAACGTGGGGTTTGATATTATCCAGTAATTTTCTTAATGCCTTCATCAGAAATTATTTTGTTGTCATTTTTCTCTTAAGTTGTACCGCACACAATCAGTTATGCGGCCGGGATGAAAGGTATAATGTGCGTTAAGCTCCCATTTCCTTAATCATCAAATCAATTCCCTTACGCAAAATCGCTTGCAGTTCAATTTTGGAAGTATCCACAAATTCACAAAGTGCCAAATCCTCTTCAACCACTTCGTAAATACCGAGCTGCTCCATTTTATCAATATCCTCCATCATGATGGCCTTGATAAGAAACTCAGAAAGAATATCCATAGGCAGAACCGCATCGTATTGGCCGGAAACAACAATTGCCCGTTCACCACCGTGCATGTTGGCGTTAAGTTTGAACTCTTTTTTGGGGAACAACCAGCTGAAGTAGCTACGTGATACGCTGAACTTGCCAAATCCGGGTAGTGCCCAACCTAAGAACTCATACTCATCACCTTCGGGAATAACAGTTATCTGAGAGTGATAGAATCCGATAAAGCCATCGCTGGTAATCTTCTCTCCGGTGAGTACATTGCCGCTGATGAAACGCAAAGACGTGTTATTTTTGATGTGGGCAACAAGTTCTTCAACAGAGGCGCCTAGTCTATAACGATAGTATGCAGGCTTTTCAACCTCTGAACCGGTAACGGCAATTACGCGGGAGAAATCGTGATGTCCTTTGGTGAAGATAGAGCCTATTGAGACGATTTCCTGTGGCTGAATAACCCAAACTTTTTCTCCTTTATTGATAGGCATAACATGGTGAATCTGAACACCAACGTTACCAGCGGGGTGTGGCCCTGAAAATGCGTGTAACTTTACACCCTGAAGCGTATTAAACACTTTAGAAGCCGCATCACTGCTAATACCGATATGGACCTCGGGGCAGAGTTTCTTAAGCACTTCGATACCTGCTTTGAGTGCATCCTCCTGACCGGTTAATACAAAATCAACGTCGGGAGCCAAAGGAGAAGAGTCAAATCCTGAAATAAAAATAGCCTTAGGTGTGTCTTGCGGGTTGGCAATCACATCATAAGGCCGCTGACGCAGATATGGCCATGCACCACTTTGCAACAAGCGGTTGATGACAGCGTCTCTGTCAAGACTTGCCGGATTTGCTGCTCCGAAATCCACATACTCATCCTTGCCATCGCTTTCAACAATCACCTCCAGAATTCGTCGTCTCTCGCCACGGATAACGCTCTTTAGCGTACCGCTTACCGGAGAAACAAACTTAATTTCGGGGTGATATTTGTCCTGGAAGAGTACTGTCCCAATCTTCACGGCATCACCTTCTTTGGCAACCACTTTAGGCACAACGCCTTTAAAGTCGGTAGGTTTAATAGCAAACAAGTCAGGCAGACGGGATTGTCCGAAAATTTTCTCAGCTTTACCCGCCAAGGGGATGTTAAGCCCTTTCTTTATTTTAATCACCTCAGACATACTTGAATTGTATTTTGAATTTGATGCCAAAATTAAATAAAAATCTAACTTTTCCATATATTGCAGTCGAGAAACCATTTCATTATGAGCACAAATAATCCACACAAATTTGTCCGAATAACTCTTAATTGGTTCAATTTGAACCAATACGGAAATTTATCTTTAAAAAGCAAAAAAAGAAAATTTGCACTATTAGTAATCTTTAACATTTTACTGTCGGCTCAATGGGGTTTAGCACAGAAAAATTACGCTGAATTTGTTTCTCCTGCCATCAAAACTCTACAGTTCCATCGAGAAAGCTGGCCACTATCACACCCCATCATTCGACTAAACGCTGGTCAAAGTTTAAACCTTTCGTTTGACGAACCTGGTAGCGGAACAAAAAACTATCACTATACCGTTGTGTTATGTGATATTAACTGGAACGAGGCCGAATTAATGGTGACCGAGTATATAAGGGGTATTCCGGTAAACCCATTAAACGATTACGCGTTTTCGTTCAACACCACATTTGATTATGTGCGCTATCAACTCACCCTTCCAAACGAAAACATGCAACTGACGCGCTCAGGCAACTATGCGCTTCTGGTGTTTGAAAACCATGACCGGCACAACCCTGTCATCGTAAAACACTTTTTGGTGGTTGAGCAGCATGCCGATATAGTGCCACGCATAAAGAAAACAGCTCAGTCGTCCATTCGCGCATCGCATCAGGAGATAAATTTTGAGGTTAACCATGCAGGTTTTACAATCAACAACCCCATAGAAGAGATTTCGGCAGTAATAAAGCAGAATGGCAGAACCGACAATGTAATATCCAATCTGAAACCGATGTTTTTTCGTGATGGATTTATGGATTTCAACTACAACAGGGAAACGATGATGGAGGGAGGCAATGAATTCAGATATGCTGATATCCGAAGCACCAGATTTCTCTCCGACCGGATACAATCAGCGGATTTCATGGATCCATTCTATCACATCACCCTTTTTCCGGATATCCTGCGCAATCCATCTTCATATTATTACCGACAGGATTTAAATGGACGCTATTACATTCAGGTTCAAGAGCGCAACAACCCGGAGCTTGAAGCTGACTATATGTTTGTCCACTTTAAATTACAGGTTGAGCGTCCAAATCCATTGCAAAAAATATATCTGAACGGTGCACTCACCAACTGGCAGTTAAATGAAACATCGGAGATGACCTATAATCCCATTAGCAAAGCTTATGAGATTTCACTCCTACTCAAGCAAGGGTATTACAATTATCAATATCTCACGGTGGAAGCAGGCGAAAGGAGCGGTTCACTTTTCCCCATCGAAAACAGTTTTCATCAAACTGAAAACGATTACCTGATAATACTATATTATAAAGGCATCAGCGACAGAAACCACCGCATTATCGGAGCCGAAACATTCAACACCTTGCTGCCGGCACCACGGATGACACCTTGATAGGCAAAACCTGACTCTAAATATAAAGGGATTTGATTATTGAAGAAAAACTCTAAACCATTAATATATGCTTACCAGAAAAATATTCGTTACACTTTGCTTACTGTTCTTAATAGTTACCGTAAATGCTAATGAAACGATTCAAATTAATCAAAACCAATACTTCATTGATCTTAATAAAAAACTCGTCCTTACGAATATAGGAGTAGAATTAGTAAATTCAACTTGGAATGGGACTAAAAATCATATTTATATTGGTGAGGCTTGCGAATTTTTAAATCCTGTTACTAACATAGAGATTGGTGTAGAATATCTCATTTTTATCCCATCGCAAAACACCAACTTCTCGCTCTTTTTCACTGAACTGCCTATTATTAGTATCAACACAGATAACACCATTGTAGATGAGCCCAATGTTTTAGCCAATTTTAAGATGATTGAAACAAATCAAAATTATTTAGAATCTTACGTCGGCATTCAATATAGAGGAGCTTCTTCTCAATCTTATCCGAAAAAATCGATGGAAATTGAATTTTGGACGGATAATACTGGAAATACAACCCAGGATTACTCTCTATTGGGAATGGTGAATGACGATGATTGGAATCTACAAGCCATGTATAACGAACCTTTACGAATTAGAAGTAAAACCAACAATGATTTATGGCGGATGATAAACACCCTTCATTATCAAAATCAAGAGCCTGAGGCAATAAATGGCATAAGAATGAAATACGTAGAGCTCTTTGTTAATAATGAATACAGAGGTTTATATTGTTTAGGTGAAAAGGTGAATCGAAAACAGTTGAAACTAAAAAAACACAATGGAACAATTAGGGGTGAGTTATATAAAGGTGTTTCTTGGGGTGCAAGTACTTTCAAAAGCATTCCACCTTATGACAACAATTCATTATATTGGAGTGGATTTGAATATAAACACCCCGATGAAGAAACGAATTGGTCAAATATTTATGAATTAGTTGACTTTGTTATAAATTCGTCAGATAACGATTTTTACAATCAATATAAAGAGCGCTTTGAACTTGACAATTTAGTTGACTACTATATCTTTCTTAATCTCTTAAGAGCAACAGACAACACAGGTAAAAACCTATATATTGCTAAATATAATACAAACTCAAAGTACTTTTATGTGCCCTGGGATTTAGATGGTACTTTTGGAATAATTTGGAATGGAACTAAAGACAATACCACAAACGATATTCTTACTAACGGACTTTATAATAGGCTTAAATTTGAATGCAGCGCAGGTGGCTTCCTAGAAAAACTAAAAAACAGATGGAATGATTTACGGTCTTCTGTGATTGCCCACGAATCAATTATGTCTTTATTTTCTTCAAATTACAATTTTTTAGAGAGAAACGGTATATATGATAGGGAGAAATTGGCTTGGACAGGTTATGTTCATGAAAGCAATAGTTTAGATTATATATCTTCCTGGCTTACTAACCGATTATCATATCTGGATCAAAAGTTTAACGAAGAATGTAATCCATTGTCATCAAAAAACTTAACACCCAACGACAACTTAATTCAAATATTTCCAAATCCGACTGACGATTTGATTTATATCAATACTGAATTATCACATGGTTTAATCGTTTCTGTTTATAACAATTTAGGTAAACTTGTATTACAAGAGTCTCTCAGTCAATCGAGCAATAAAATCTCTTTAAAAAATCTGACCAGTGGTATTTATTTCATCCAAGTAAAAAACGATGAACATTTTGAAGTTCAAAAAATAATATTAACAAAATCAAGTAGGTAAATTATTAATTCTCATGTTAACCCATAGTAGAACATAAACGAACCTCTCATCTCATGCAGTAGCTCTCATTCGTCAGCAAGATCAAACCTCTGCAAGGACACAACTATAAATGATATTTTTCATATCTATTAGATCGGTGATTTTGTAAATTTGGGAAAAGCCGCACTAAGTTATCGGTGTAAACTTCATTGTGTTCCATTTCAGAAAGGACAGAATTCAATGAAGCGTCGCCATAAATAAAACCCAAAAACCGATATGCCATGCCTAAAGGATTTTTTAAAGTACCCGTAGCCAAAAACGAACCGATATTGAGTTATGCACCCGGTTCTGCTGAACGGATGGCTCTTAAAGAGCAAATTGAACAATTTCGCTCTACACAGACCGACATACCAATGTACATTGGCGGTGAAGAGGTTCGCACAGGCAACCTCGTCCCAATCTATCCGCCACACGATCATGGTCATCTATTAGGACATTACCATCAGGGTGATGAAACGCATGTGTACCGAGCAATTGATGCTGCGCATAATGCTAAGGAAAAATGGGCAGCTTTGTCATGGGAACATCGCGCTTCCATATTTTTAAAGGCCGCAGATCTCATTGCTGGACCCTATCGGCAAAAGATGAATGCCTCTACCATGTTGGGGCAATCGAAAAACGTATATCAGGCCGAAATTGATGCAGCTTGCGAAATGGCCGATTTTCTGCGGTTCAACGTGCAATATATGACCCAGATTTATGCCGATCAGCCGGAGTCGTCGGAAGGTATATGGAACAGACTTGAATACAGACCCCTGGAAGGATTCGTTTTTGCACTGACACCTTTTAACTTTACTTCAATAGCCGGCAATTTACCATCCGCGCCTGCGCTCATGGGCAATGTGGTTGTTTGGAAACCCTCAAAAACAGCTATTTACTCGGCAAAAATCATAATGGAGGTATTTATGGAGGCGGGTGTACCCGATGGGGTTATCAACCTTATTTATGCATCGGGACCAACTGTTGCCAGAGTTGTTTTTGAACATCCTGATTTTGCAGGGATACATTTTACAGGATCAACCGGTGTATTTCAAGACATCTGGGCCAACATAGGCAACAACATCAAAAAATATAAATCATACCCACGAATTGTGGGGGAAACAGGTGGGAAAGATTTTGTAATAGCCCATAAAAGTTGTGATGCACGAGCCGTGGCTACTGCTTTATCAAGGGGTGCATTTGAATATCAGGGGCAAAAATGTTCAGCAGCATCACGCGCATATTTGCCTGCAAGCCGTTGGGAAGAAATACATCAATACTTAAAAGCAGACCTCAGTGCAATGAAAATGGGTCCGCCTGAGGATTTCAGCAACTTCATCAATGCCGTGATAGATGAGGCCGCTTTTAAAAAATTGACCTCTGAAATAGATGCAGCCAAAAACTCACCTGAGGCAGAAGTTATTCTGGGAGGCAATTACGACAAAACAAAAGGCTACTTTATTGAGCCTACAGTTATTCTTGCCAAAAATCCATTCTATCAAACCATGCAGGAAGAGTTGTTTGGGCCGGTGCTGACAATTTATATTTACGAAGACAATTCGCTTGATGAAACGTTGAACATTCTTGATCGCACCTCAATTTATGCCCTCACGGGTGCCGTTTTTGCGCAGGACAGATACGCCATTGAGCACATCACGAAAAAATTGTCGAATGCGGCCGGCAACTTTTATATCAACGACAAACCCACAGGAGCTGTGGTAGGTCAGCAACCGTTTGGCGGAGCACGAGGCTCAGGTACAAATGACAAGGCAGGTTCGCTTTTGAACCTTATCCGGTGGATTTCGCCTCGCACAATAAAAGAGAATTTTGTACCCCCAACCAATTTCAGATATCCTTTTATGGGTTAGTAAACCATTACGAAACGGAGCGCAGGTAAAATCATATCTGCGCTCCGTTTGTATTAAAAACTAACTGGCATTAATCACTTAAGCACAAAAAACTTTTCACAACGGCGCATATTACACTCCAATCACACAGATGCACACCGCAATAATAGCATCAACACATCCGCTTAAAAAGGTTGACCGATATTCGATGAGAGATAGCGATTCAATAAAATAAAAAGGCTAATTTTGCGCCATACATCCACCAAAGCACAAGATTATGAAGTGGAAAGAAATAACGAAAATTATTCTGCCGTTATTACGCAACAAATACGTTCTAACCGGATTGGTTTTTATTATCTGGATGGGGTTCTTTGACCAAAACAATATGGTAGATCGCATTTCATTGTCGAAACGCATCAGAGACCTTAAGAAACAGAAAGAGCATTACCAAAATGAAATTATTGAAAACCGCCATAGAATGGAGGAGTTGCAGGGAAGTCATGAAAACCTTGAAAAGTTCGCACGAGAACAATATATGATGAAAAAGCCCCACGAAGATCTATTCATTGTGGCAGAATAATTAATGGAACAGTGTAACAAGTAAATATGGAATTAAACAAAATACTCTCGGTATCATATTACGCCGGAATGGTGCTTCTTTTTGCTGGAATTGTAATGCACCTGTCGCTCCACCCACTTGCGTTGTGGGTTTATATAGCAGGCTTACTGCCCATAGTTGGCATTCGTATTTACAACCGACTCATTGGAAAACCTGAGAACAGACGAAAACACATGATACTTGTTGTTAGTGCTCTGGCCTTGGTTGCGGCAGGCGTGGCTATGTACCTTTCTAAATCTTTTTGGGTAGCATTTATTGCTGTATCAGCGGTATTGGATTTTTACATCAGTTTCAGGCGTTTTTAATTCCTGC
Organism: Alkaliflexus imshenetskii DSM 15055; assembly: GCF_000517065.1. GTDB lineage: Bacteria > Bacteroidota > Bacteroidia > Bacteroidales > Marinilabiliaceae > Alkaliflexus > Alkaliflexus imshenetskii. The sequence continues at coordinate 1,377,541 of NZ_KI912105.1, forward strand.
ACTGCCTATATACAAGGGATAGTCTCTCTCCATCTTCCGAAAATAAAGCAGCAGATCTTTTTCCATAAAAAAAGCGTCAGTAGAATGACCCATTTGCTCAAGTAGCGCAATTGCAGCATCGTAAACCGGCATTTTCTCAAAAAAGTGCTCGTGTACATAATTGAGATATTTTACGACACGAAACGCGTTAAAAACCTCAAAAAAGCGCCGTTCAAATCCGGCTTCACCACCAACATCCTGTTTTACAACTTCCAAATCGATAAAAAAACCCGAATTTAAAAGGTAACTGCGCATTGGACCTGAAAATTCATACGTCCATTTTTCATACGTCTCGGCTGACATTTTAAAAAGCTCATTTTTTCGCTTGAAGAACGCACTTAAATCATCAAACGCCCTGACATTATAAGTTAAGTTTACGTTGGTGGCTCCCGACACGTGCCCGGACATGGCTGCTCCGGTTCCAAAGATGACACGATCAGAAATTCGGGGTGAAGGGTAAATCACTGTATCAGTAATCTCGCCAAAATTACCCAGAGGTATAAGTTTCTGCAAAAAATAGAAATCTTCACCGGCCTGTTTGCGCGGCATACCACCGGCGCGTGCGTATGACACCGCACGCATACTAATAGCCGAACCCATCGCATGAAAAGGATAAGGAAAACCAACATAGCGATGAGCCTGCATAAGATAGCGCAGATGCAACTCATAACTGGTGATGCCATCATAAATGAGTGAAGGAAACTCAGCTCCCTCAAGTGGATGTTCAAAATAGATATTGGCTCCGGAGCGGGATGGGTCATCGTACCAGTTACCTATTGCAGTAAAATAATTTTCGTCCACAAGGGTATCAGCATCCAGTGTAACAACAATACCATCAGGCATTTGATTTTGGTAAAAACTGCTACATACAGCATCCATACCAATTTTACGCGCCAATCCTGCCCCAAAATGTTTGCGTCGCAGGCCATAAGCTTCTATCACCTTAAGTTCCATCCATGCTGGTAATTTACTCCCAATCTCTGAGCGGATGCGATTGGCGAAGGCACGTTGTGAAGCTTCGAGAGATGCGCTGTCGGCTTCCGAACTGTTGATTACCACAAGAATACCCACGTTAAACACAGGTTGATCACATAACAACAATTGCGAAAGTGTACGACAGAGATAATCCTCCTCTTTATATGCAGGGATAACCACTACCAAGCGGGTTTCGGGTGTGAAGAGGTCGTTAAACCATTCAGAAACTGAATGCCGGGCAGTGTATTTTCCCAATGTGTTTAAATCCTTTGTGAGCATGGAAAAGTGCAAAACAAAAAAGCCGAGATTCGTTAAACACAAACCTCAGCTCAGATTATACATTAATGGTATCTATTTTTTTCTGGAAGCGGCATAACGGCTATTCAGAATTATTACCACATCGTTTGTTACATCAAGTTCATCATCAGCAAAAAGGATATTGTCACCCATGGTATTGCTTAGCACCATACGGTAAGCACGCTGTTTGCTATAATCAGAAAGAAATGCCGTAATGGTATCTCTCAGCTGCTGGTTCATGCGTTCCTGTTGCGACATCAACTCATTTGAAAGACGTGCATTAAGCTCTTGCAACTCCTGCTCTTTCTGACGTAGTCGGCGCTCTTCACTTTGAGCGCGCTCCAGTGAAAGGAATCCATTGTTCTGAATTTTCCTTTGAAATTCCACCATATCCTGTTGAAACACACGCGCACGTTCGTTAAAATCAGTCCTTGAAGACTCTTCTTTCTTGATCAGCTCCTCACTAAGTTGACGGGCAAAATCATATTTAATGATTAATGAATCGGTATTAATGAAAACTATTCCGTTATCGGCAAAGGATTCGCCTCCCGAAAGCCGGGTTTCTCCATTTCCCTTTTTTCCATCGGATAAAACCATAGCAAACAATGCAATAACAGCAACCACCAAAATGGCATTAACAATCAATGATGTCTTCTTCATATACGCTTCCATGAAATTTACCTTATTTTTTAACGACAACAAATATAACTTTATAAGCAACATATAAAAACAGTTTTACCTTGAATTTTACAAAAACATAAAAATTCCTTTGGTAAGATGAACTGCCAGATAAAAAACTGATATAGAGAATTAAATTGAGAGGTAGTAGTGTCAGAAAAACAGTAATAAAACTAAGAGACAGAGCGAACCATTTATCTGTCTCTTAGCATATTAACCATTAAACTAAAAAATCTTACGTCGTGCCGGCCGGTTGTTTGACCACCCGCCACCTAATCCTTGTGACGGTTCGTTACATGGCACGGGGCCACGTGGCGAGGAAATGATAGGTCCCCGGTTAAATCTGTAGATGACTGAAAACTCATTGCTGCCGTTGCTCCGGCCAGCCAGACCGGAAACGGTCATGTCATAACTATAGGCAAGGTGAATGGTACCAATATTAACACCAAGACTAAATATAATTGCATCATTGTTCCTTAACGAAGGGCTACTCACTCCCGGAATACCTCTATACCAAAGTCCGGCTTCAATGGGATTGGCAAACCAGTAAACACCTAAATCCAACTGTTGAAAACTCTGCTGTTTACGGTACATAAACGCCAAGGTAGCACTCTGCTCATTTTTACCGCGACCGGACTCCTGATAGACGTGTCTGTACCCTCCATAAACAACGGTTTTGAGTGGCTCAGGCGTTTCTATGTCAGTAAAACCGAAGTCATTCTTAACGAGGTGGTCAAGCGTAAAGCCTGCCCAAAAAAAGTCACTATACACCATTGCAGATGCTGTTGCATCCAGCTTGCGAAAATGCTCGATGGGAAACTCGGCGTTGATCCAGGGAAAGGTTTCGCCTCCCGGGCCTACCTGCGAAAGCTTGGAAGGGTCAATTTTGCGCTCGGCAAACTTAAACTGCAACCCTGGTCTGATAAAGATATCCTGTGAAACAGCCAGTTCATACGCGTATTGTATTCCGAGGTTTTGAGTTATCAGCTGGCCACCTCCCTGATCATCGCGCAGAAAAAGCAAACCCACACCGCTATTGTAACCAGGCAGATACTCATCATACGAAAAAGCATAGGTACGATAGGTATTTGCAATTCCCGGCCACTGGTCACGATAATTTAAAATAACACGTCCTCCACTTGTAAACCCTGCAAAAGATGGGCTTAGATAGAGGGGTGCGGCATACACCTGCGAGAAAGACATATCTTGTCCGCTGGAAGGCGTTACCAAACCAAACATCAAACAAGCAGTCAATAAAAAGTTAACGCTCGCTCTCAAAATCCTGTATCTAAAAATGTTCTTCACCTAACTTCGCTCTTTGTTTCAACAATTTCTACGCACTAATCACACATTTCGTTTCACTAAGATGCGAAATTAACGCACCAACAATACACTTCCGGTAATCCTAAATTCACGTCCATTGATGTATTGCCCGGTAACATGGTAAATATATACCGCCTGAGGAGCAAGTTGTCCATCATGCATTCCATCCCACCCTCTATCAATATCATTTGTTTCAAATATTTGTTGCCCCCATCTATTAAAGATTTGCATTTTGAAATGATCCACATCTCTATAGGCAGGCTTAAAGACTACCACATATTCGGCAGAAGGATCAACACCTACGCTCGGGTCACTACCTGGACGCGGTTTAAACGCATTGGGGAACACAACAAACCCTTGTGGTTCTGCAATTATAGCTCCTTGCACAACCAGTGTATCTACGCAGGTGTATCTGTTGGTAACAATAAGCGTTACATCAAAAACACCTTCATCTAAATACTGATGAGATGGATTTCTGTCGATGGAGGTACGACCATCGCCAAAGTCCCAGAACCATGAGACGGCATCGGTAGAAAGATCGTAGAAACGAGCTTTATCTCCCGGCACATACACAAGCTGCGGGTTAACGGTAAAATCGGCAACTGGATGATCGTGTACAACGATGTTACGCGTAGAGACGCCATCGAGACCATCGGGTCCCGGGGCTATCAACCGCACAGTGAAGATTCCCGGACGGGTAAAGGTGTGTATTGGATTGCGATCAGCCGATGTGTTGCCATCACCAAAATCCCACAAATATTGGGTGCCACCAACAGAGTAGTTGGTAAATCGCACTCGCAATGGATAACATCCTTCATCGGTATCAACTATAAATCCGGCATCGGGAACAACCCTATAATCGATGCTAACCAGATCATAAACTACGCAACCATTTACATCAATCTCCCAACGGAAGGTATTGATACCCTCACTAAGATTTCGCACCACAGTATTGAAGAAGTCGGCATCATCGAAAACAGCAGGACTTGTACCTACCACACTCCATCGACCACCAAGTGCACCGCTGTTGTTGGCATTGAGTACAGCCCAAGGCTCATAAACAATCTGGTCTTCGCCAGCGTAGGCGTGCGTTTTATGACTCACAACAGCCACCTCATCAAAAGTATGACATTCTCCGTATGCCACTTCCCAACGGTAGATATTTTCACCAAAACCCACATCACGCACAATGGTATTAAACACCCCAGGATTATCGAAGGTCCCTTTACCCTTAACCACGCGCCAAATACCAGTTCCGGTAATGGGGTCGTTGCCATTAAGACTGGTGTAATTTTCACATATCACCTGATCAGAACCAGCGTAGGCTTTATCGGGAATACGGTTGAACACCCGAACGATATCGGAGGTAACACATGTTCCGTTTGTAATGGCCCAACGGAAAACATTTTCGCCAAAACCAAGGTTTCGTACTGCCGATTTTGGATTGGTAACATCGTCGAACACGCCGTTTCCACTTACACGCTCCCACCTTCCGGTTCCAACAACAGGCGTATTGGCATCCAAAACGTGCCAATCTTTACAATCGTTGATATCCGGTCCGGCATTGGCTGTGGTAGGTGTATTGTTATTGATTACAACCTCAGCAAACCTTGAACAGTTACCGGAAGAGACAGTCCAGCGAAGTCTGTTTTCTCCTTGATTCAGCAGATTGATTACAGCGCGCGGATTTGTGGGTTCGGAAATCAAACCGCCACCCTGAATGATACTCCACATGCCCTGACCGTAATCGGGAAGCGCTGCCTTCAGCTCAAAAGTATTGGAGCAAACCTCTTCGTAATTGGCGCCAGCATACGGCTCCGAAGGCCTATCGTTACGTATAAGAACCTGATCTTCGAGCGTACACAAGCCATTTACGGTTGTCCAAACAAACACATTGTCGCCCTGACCAAGCTGAGTAACCCTTGTATTGTGCTGGGTGTCGGACTCGAATAAGCCAGAACCAGTAACAACGCGCCAGCTACCAGTACCTACTGCAGGGTTGGTTGCATCCAGAATGGCTTCGTCAGAGCACAGTATTTGTGTGTTTCCGGCATAAGCCTCGCTCGGAAGAGAGTTGGTAATTATGACATCTTTATGAGTTACGCAGCCTTTGTAATTGATGGTCCAGCGCAACGTATTATCGCCGCGGCGTAAATTGCGTACACGTGTTGTTGAGGATGAAGGATCGTCGAATAAAGCAGCTCCTTGTCCTCCGGGAACTGACCACGAGCCTACACCAGGCAACGGATTATTACCTTCAAGAATAACCTCAGAGGCACATATCGTTTTTGGATATCCGGCATCCGCCTCAATCCTGTTAAACTCCACCACCACATCATCATAAGAGACACAATCCTCGTTACGTATGGTCCAACGGAAAATATTGGTACCAAACCTGAGATTGTTCACTACGGCGGAAGGATCCGTTAATGGTGTCATGGTTGGATCGGTAGAGGCCGGGTTCAGCGCAAAGTCGCCACCACCATTACGGATAGTCCATTGTCCCTGACCAACTACAGGCACATTTGCCGCCAGAATTACGGATGGTTCACACAAAGCCTGATCGGGCCCGGCATGCGCCAATGTGGGGCTGTTGTTGGTAATAACAACTTGTGACACAGAAACACAACCTTTGTGATTAACTGTCCATGTAAGGATATTGTCACCCTGATCCAAATTGGTAACAGTTGTATATGGATCCGTAATATCGGCGAAGTTCGCAGAACCTGAACCGCCCAGAACACCCCATGTACCTTCACCTGGCAATGGATTGGATGCCATAAGTTGTGTGGAGTTTGTACAGATAATCTCGTTTTCACCCGCATTGGCATCAATAAGGTTGTAATTAATTACGACTTCGTCCACAGAACTACATTCACCACGGGTAACTGTCCACCTGAAGTGATTCGCACCTCTTGCCAACCCGGTTACATGTGAAGCAGGATCGTTGATATTTGCAATTTCACCTGCCCCAATTACACGTTCCCATCTTCCAGTACCATGTATTGGAGTAGAAGCTGCCAGTCGGACATTGTCCACACAGAGATTGCGATCAATACCAGCAAAAGCATCGGATGGTTTGTTGTTGTGTACTACAAAAACATCTTCGGACACGCAATGCTCGGTAGCGATGCGATAGATAAGCTCATTGGGACCAGGAGCCAGATCGTAAACCCAGTTGCCTTCGAAACGAGCCTGACCAACCGAGCCAAGCGCCCATGAAGCCACGCCAAATGTTGGCGTATTGGGCTTAAGCTGGAATCTATCGGTACATATCGCTACTTCGGATCCTACGCCTGCATCTGCAGGTGTTGGCAAGCCATTGGTGATGGTCACAATATCACTTGAAACACAAGCATTAGGCCCTGTTCCTTTTGTAATGGTATATCGGAAGCGATTGATTCCGTTTGCCAAATCGGTTACCATGGTTTGTGGCAAATCCGGATTAAAAGTACCGCCACCATCAATCAGTTCCCAGCGACCAACACCCATTCCCGGTGAGGGCGTATTGGCACGTAGTTCGGTGAAACTTTCACAGATGATATCGTCGTGACCGGCATTGGCCTGGTCTGGTTTATTATTTGTAATTGTAACGTCATCAAAAGTGAAGCTGGTAGCGTATCTGATTGTCCATCGGAAAATGTTATCACCAGGTCTTAAGTTGGTAACACGTGTGCGACGATCGAATCGGTTTTCGAAACTTCCGCTACCATATACAACTGACCATTCGCCAATAGCCTCCTGTGGATCATTGGCTTCCAGACGGGTAAAATTGTCACAAGTAACTTGATCTACCCCGGCATTTGCCTGTATTACCTCACCATTTGTGACAATAACTTCAACATAATCGATACAAGCACCATTTACAACCGTCCAACGGAAAGTATTTTCGCCGCGGCGAAGGTTGGTGACTCTTATCGATAAATTGGATAGTATTTCGATGGTAGCTCCGCCAGACATCAATTCCCAATAACCTGTAGCACTGCCAGATGGTTCTAAAGCCTCAAGTATGGTTTCAGAACCAACGGTACGATTACCACCAATTATTCCAACGTTGCCGGGTGTGCTATTGTAAACGGTTACTTCGTCGAATGATACACATGGACTGCCGGATACGGAATTGTCGGTGATTGTCCACCGGAAAGTGTTAGAGCCATAATCGATACCCACAGTAACAATATTGTTCCCTATGTTGGCAGCCGGTATTGTTGCACCACCTGACACAACCTGCCAACGGCCAGTCATTCCAGCAGGCACAGGACTACCACTAAGCGTCACGATGCGATCACAGGTAACGAAATCTTTACCAGCATCAACCAAAACTTTTCGGTTAGTAACTTTAATGTCGGCACTTGAGGTGCAAATACCCTTACTTATGGTCCAGCGGTAAATGTTATCGCCCATACCGACATTGTTCACCAGCGTGTTATGCTGATTCACATTACCGAAGTCACCACTACCCGACACAATACTCCAGCGTCCGGTACCTTCTACAGGCAAATTGCCAGACAACTGCGTGGATTCACCACAGATGCGTAAATCAACGCCTACGGCAGCCTGTGTTGGCGCATTATTGGTAATTACTACAGATGATTCGCTTACACAACCATTTTTGGTTACTCGCCATACAAACAGATTGTCTCCTGGTCTTAGATTAGAGGCGGTTGCTTTTGGATTGGTGCCATTTGACAAAATAACACCCGCTGGGGCTATCCATTCGCCAAATATTCCAGGCCCTGAATGAATTGAACCATCTAAGGTTACTTGATTTTCACAAATGGTGCGAGGCGCGCCGGCAAAAACTTCCAACCTGTTGTTGCGGATGATGATGCTGGTTGAAGAGCTACATTCACCATTGGTGATTGTCCAAACAAACTCATTGACACCTTGACCGATGTTAGTGATTTGAGTTACCGCGCTGTTCTCATTTTGTATATGACCAATGCCCTGTGCTACTGTCCATCTGCCAGTAAACAAACCGGGAGAATTCCCCGTTAGTATAATTTGATTATCGCCACAAGGTAAATCTAATAAAGCCGGAGAAACTTGACCATTAATGGTAGCTTGTGGTACCTGATTGTTCATCACGATAACCTCGGCAGAACTATTACAATTGTTTTGATTGAGGGTCCATAACAGACGGTTTTCGCCCGGTGCAAGATTGCGAACTGTGGTGACAGCATTGCTGTAGCTATCAAACTGCGCAAGTGAGCCAACAGGTGATACCACACTCCATGAGCCGGTAACTCCGGAAGCAGGAGGCGTACCTCTGACAACCGAAATGCCATTGCAAACAGATGTGTGATCGGAAGTGGCGTAAACAGCGAGCTGATTGTTGCGCACTACCACATCGTCCGAAGCGGTACAACCATATAGGTCAGATGTTACGGTCCATCGGAGTACCACATCTCCCCTACTAATGCTGGTGACATTAGCTGTTGGGGATATACGCTCGGTATCGCTGATTAGAGCAGAGCCTGAAACCACACTCCAGGAGCCAGTGGCTCCGGCAGGCAGTGTTGCACTCATAGTGGTGGCATCCGCGCATAAATCCAATTGGTCCGTTCCAGCATTGGCGATTGGGTTGGGACGCACCTGAATGGTATGATGCAATGGTGTAGCAGCGTTACCGCAGCCATTTCTGGGAGTAACAGTTATCACTCCGGTAAAGCTCACCAAATTTGCTGGTACATTTAAAAGAATATGACGACTGCCGTTTCCATCAACCACCCAACCATCTGGTACTGTCCAGATATATTCATCGGCATAAGGTACAGCATCCACATAGAACGGAATGCGCTCGGCCCCTTGACAAAGATTGGGACTTCCTTGTATGGTTAACCCATTTGTATCCGGCAATGGTAACATCGTAATATCGATGTACTGCATTGGTCCATCGCCACAGTCGTTAACACCGTAAACATACAAACGACCATTAGAAGCATCACTTGCAAACGGAATGGTTATGGTATTGGTACTGACAACCTGACTACCATCAGGTAAAATCCATACATAGTGGCTCACGTTATCAAGTGCAGGGATAGTATATATATTCGTACTGCCTTGGCATGGCTCAATGTTACCAACAATAGCTCCCGGTAGCAAAGGTTTATTTCTAACAAGTATGTCTGTTGGAAGCCCGATAACTGTACCAGAACAACCATTGCTGACAATTGACAGGATGGTGTACCGCACGGAATTAGAAGGATTTACATCAATCTCGTACTCGCGATTGGTATTAAGCATGGAAGAAGCAACAGAAATCGTTCGTTGCGTCACAGCTCCTGTTGGTAGTCCGTTTTGCAGGCGTACCTCGCTATAAGTTACCTGCCATGGCCCTAAGGAAGTCGCATCAAAACCAAAACGTAAAGTAAATGGATCACCCAGACAAATTTCATTGAATCCATCAGTTCCAACAAATCCAACGGAGGTAGACTCTTCAACAATCACGGGTGCACTACCGGAAACAGTACCGGTACAGTTGCGATCCTGAACAGAGACAAGATTATAGGTTGAGCTAACTGATGGCTGAACAAACAATGAATGCGGTGAACTCATGATGTTGTTCTCCACAAACACATTGCCGTTACCATCGTTGTATTCGATACGCCAAGGTGCAACACCTGTCAATACCACATCAAGACGCACAGTTTCGCCTGCACATATTCGGGCGTTGCCGGAAATTGATGCTGTGGGCAATGAATTCATCTGAACAATAGCCTCGCCGGTGCCAGTGCCTTTGGAGCACGATCCCGACATCACACTTACAATGCTGTAAGTAGTAACCGGGTTAACCGGTAAAGTTGCCACGTCATAAACATGTGTAGCGCTGGTAACATTGAATGAATTCCCGTTGTTAAGCGTGATGGTTAAAGGAGCAGGGAAAGTCCAACCGCTGGTAGAGATTACCAATCGCGGTCTTTCACCCTGACAAATCTCTTCACTTCCGGGCTCAACGCTGATATTTACAATAGCCTCGGGCTGCATCACAATAAGTCCTTCCTGAATGGCAGAGCAGTCGGAGCCTAACTGAAACTGTCCGTTGCCATAACCTTCGGCATAAGTAATACTTCCGGCAGGCACACGTTTTACATTGCTGTCATCAATCACCCGTACCGAATAAACGCCCTTGGGCAAATTGTTGAACAGATAATCCGTATTGGCTTTTACGAGTACAGTCTGCGAAGTGCCCGACGGGCCACCGCTTAGTAACAATTGGTAATCACCACTACTGTTAGGCACACCACCGCTTACACGTGCAGTGATAACACCGGTAGCCGCGCCACGACATTCAACTTGCTGCGTCACATTAGCCGTCACCAAAAGTGGTGCTGACGGTGCAATTATGCGTACCGGAGCGGTTAACACATTTCCAAATGCGTCTCTTACCTCAACAGTATAATCACCAGCAGGTAGAGATGAGAAATTGTGGCTGTTGGCATTTGTGACCTCTCCTACTATACCGACACCACTATAAAGACGGATGTACTGGTATGGCAACTCGCCACCTGTAACTGTCACAAATATTCTTCCGTTGTTTTCACCAAAACATGGGCCTACATGCTCTTTCTGTATTGAAAGACCAAGCACCTGTCCGGGTTCATATACATAGGCAGTTGTCTCGGCCGTACAATCGTTCGTATCTTCAACCTCAATACGGTAATTGCCGCCTGCAAGACCTGAAGCAAAAGTGAGATTGTTTAAAGAGGGTATTAAAGTACCGGCCTCATTATACCATAAAATAACATAAGAACCAGTACCTCCGGATACATTCACCTGAATGGTGCCATTGTTGGCACCTGTGGCGGTGACCGGAGTCACCTCAATAACATCGATGGTGATTGAAGTAGCCGGTTCAGGAACCGTTATAGGCCCAAAATTTGACACTACGCAATTCCAAGCATCCGTAACGGTAACAAAATAGTTGCCTCCTGCAAGTCCAGCCTGATTTTGATTGGTGGAGGCTGTTAGGTTCCCCGGCCCAGTCCACAAAAAGTTGTATGGAGCAGTGCCGCCAGAAACAGAAATATCAATGGCTCCATTCCTGTCATTACGGCAAAGGTTTGGTGTAATGTCAACAACCGAAATCTGTATAGGATTCGCAGGTTGCTCAACGGTATAAACACCTGTCATGGTACAACCGAACACCTGGTCGGTTACCGTTACAGTATAATCCCCTGCGGGGATATTGGTAATGTTTCTGGTGGATGCACTAAATGCACCTTTTGTCCACTGATAAGTATAATTACCGGACCCGTTTTGAACAGTTAAATAAATCGCACCTGTGGATTCTCCGAAACACTCTACATTGTCAATAGCCGCCTGAAGTTGTATGTTATGCAACAATGGAACCGCAACGTTTAAATCAACATGACACGCTCCACCGGTTCTGCTATCAAGAACTCTCACATTGTAGTTGCCTGCCGGCAGCTCAGCCTGATTGCGATCTGAGGTAACGATACCCGGAGCCGCAGCCCAGACAAAACTATATGGCTGCGTACCACCCGAAACATCCAATGTGATGACGCCATTATTGGATCCGAGACACGTTTCAGGCAGCACCGATGCTGTAACCGTCAGTGGCTTAGTTAATTCAACTATACGGCTGGTATTACAACGTTGAGATGTTCCCATATCCACCATGGTGATGGTGTAGGTACCACCAGGCAGGTTGGTTTTTAGCAGACTTGTGCCAGCCGAAGCACCAGGACCATCCCAAATGAACTCATAAGGACCAACGCCTCCTCCATGAGAGATGATTTCAATCCGGTTCTGATTACTACAATTGGTATTGTCTACAGCCAGTGTAAGTGTTAAAGGATCAGGTTGATTTACAGTAAATGAAACCGGAGCCGATACACAACCTTTGGCATCGATAACCACCACCGTATAGGTGCCAGCTGTGAGGCCTGATTGGTTTCTGGAAGTTATGTCGAGGCCTGAGCCATTACCTGTGGTCCAAACAAAGGAGTATGGCGCTGTACCACCAGTGACTGAATGTAGGTTAATTCGACCGGCAGCGTCGCCGGCACACTCATTGTGTGTGATGTTTCCAACCACGGCAATCGCTGAAGGCTGAATAACATCAACAGTTTCTGTGACAGTATAGACTCCGCCTGCAGAACAAACCTGAGATGGATCTGTAACAACCACAGTATATCTACCAGCAGCAAGGTTGCCAATATCCTTGGTTGTGCGAGAGAAAGCAGGTTCACCATCACGACTCCATAAATAAGTCAGAGAACTACTGCCGCCCGATACATTTAGAATGATATTTCCGGTGTTGCCACCATTGCAAACCACATGCCCCACTTCGGTGCTCAAGGTAATTGCTCCGTTTATATTGATGCTTTCAATGGTGGAACAACCACGAGCATCCGTTACTTTGAGTGTATAAACACCACCTGTAGTAATGCCAGAGATGGTTCGTCCATCGGTGCTGCGCGTATATGTTCCGGGACCTGACCAGGCAAAGGACGAAGATACAAACGGGCCAGTGCCTCCTGTCAGATTCTCAACAGAGATGGAACGTCTGTCAGTAGCGCAATCCAAAGAAGAATCTAGCGTAAACGAAACCAATGAAGCCGGTTGGGTAACCGTGAATATTCCCGTTACGGAACATCCTGACCCATCTACCACCTCAACAGAATAGTCACCGGCAGCCAGACCCGTTAATTCATTAGAACCTGCAACAGATGAACCATTCCAGAAATATTGTACACCAGGAGCCGCATTGGCCACACCGGTAATGCGAATGGCTCCATCACTACCTCCAAAACAACTAACCGGAACCAGCGCATACTCAAGCGTTAATGTCTTGGTATTTCCAACCTCGTACATACGGGTCAATACACAACGTGATGGTTCTGAAACATCAGAAATCACAACGGTGTAAGTACCTGCAGATATATTGCTCAAATCCTGAGTAGACACATTAAAAGTTGCATCACCTGTCTTACTCCATGAATAGCTGTAGTTGCCTGACCCGCCGGTTACTGTCAACTCAATAGAACCATTAAATGCTCCCTGGCATGAAGCGTTGATAATCGAATTGGTCACATTTATTCGAGTCAGCTCAAAGTCACGAACCACTGCAGCGCAGTTAGCTGAAACGGGTGCATTTAGATCTGTCACCGTCATCCGATATTGGCCGGCTGGAAGTGACATATCATCTAAATTAACAAGCTCAGACACGACGCCTTCAACAGTTTTTGTTCTAACAGCAGATGTGACAAGATTAACAACGTGAATATGACGCCTGTATAATCCGCCTGAAGAAGGTACACCGCCACTTAAGGTAAATGAGACATTGAATTGCTCGGACTCAGATGCTGCATCCAAACAAGTTACGCCTTTATTGAAAACGCTCATTAACAATGCAGAAGCGGGCTCTCCCAGCGTTACATTGCGAACCTCCTGGCAACCGCCACCATTGCGGTCGGTAACTACAATTGCATAAGGACCCGCAAAAAGTTGATTAAATACAAAGCTGGGGCCGTTGCCATACAGTGTTTGAACCCCATTATTCACAACATAAGGTGCAACGCCACCGTGAACCGTCACTTCAATACGGCCACTGTTGTCACCGGGACAGGTATTTACCTCAAAGGGCGAAGCTGTAACTACCAATTGGGAAGGCTCACCCACAACAAATACTTCAGACTCTGACTGACACGAAGCACCAGCCAGTTCTGTCACTTCTACTTTGTATCGTCCGGCCGGTATATCGCGAAGCAGATTGGACTCCTCTCCCGGTATCACAACCCACATGCCGCCATCATCCCTTAGCCATCGGTATTCAAAAGGAATGCCGCTGCCCATGCCGCCTGAAATAGCCACCTGAATGCGGCCATCGGAACTTCCGGCACATAGGGCATCGTTCACGACGCCTGTTATAACAATTGGTGCAGGTTGCGTGATTTCAAAAGTGCGAACCAGATAACATCCGGCACCATCGGTCACATTGATGGTGTAAAGTCCGGCATCTAAGCCGGTCAAAGCCATATCTACTCCGGCAACTACAGAGCCTGTTATTGCCATTCCATTATCGGGTAACACCACATACTCAAAAGCTCCTCCTGTGCCACCTTCGGCTCGGAAGGTAATTGTACCATCCTGTTCTCCGTTACAGGTTACATTGCTTTTATTAAAGAGGAATAGCTCGATGGGAACCGGGTTACTCAATTCGATATCCCTTTGATTAAACACCACACCATTGGCATCGGTCACAAATGCTTCGTAGAAGCCCGGACTAAGATTGCTATAAGTGGCATAGGCACCTGAAATGGTAAGTGCAGGAATTGGTGTATTTGGATATCGGAACAACTCAAAAGTATAAGGTGGTAATCCACCTGCGGCCTCCAATTCAATGATGCCATTTTCGGCGCCGGAACAAGGTGCCGGTTGCGTTACAACGTAATTTAGAGAAAGTGCGTTATCAGGCTGACTAACAGTTACCTCCCTATCTCGTATACAGTTATTGCTATCGGTAATAACAACCCGGTATATTCCGGCTGTTAAATTATAGACAGAGGTTACATTGGTTGCAATGATTGTAGTACCATCTGTACCATACCAAGTGATACCATATCCCGGAGTACCCCCTGTCACACTAATTGTGATACTGCCATCAGTTCCACCATTTGATGTAACCGGCTGATTACTTACTACGGTAATGGCGGGAGCAGATACAGGTTCTGTAACAGTGTACACATCAGACCAAATGAAACATCCATTATCGTCGGTTACTCTAACCAGATACTCACCGGCGTAAAAGCCAGAAGCAGGATTAACAGAACCAATTGTTAGCGGAATATTTCCTGTTGAAGTTTTTCGATACCATTGATAAGAATATGGCGCAGTGCCTCCGGAAGGACTAATTTGTATTGCTCCATTATTACCCTCAAAACAATCAACAGAAGTTATTGATGTGAGACTCAGACTCAATGCGACAGGCTGAGTAATCTCAACATTTCTGATGTTGGGCTTGGCGCAGAAATCAGGAGTTGCTCTGTCACGATCGCGCATCGACACCTGATAACCACCGGCTACCAGATTGGTGAATATTGGCGAAACCTGCCAGTTGATGCCATTTATGCTGTATTCAAAATTACCTGCCCGGCTTGGCACAACAGTAAAACTACCATTGGCGCTGCCTTGACAAGATACATTTGCAACATTTATGATGTCATCAATTGTAAAATCGACAGGCTGGGTTATTTCAATATCTTCTTCAGAAACCTGACAACCATTGCTATCCGTAACAACAACCCGGTAGGTGCCTATGGTCTGATTACTCAGGGTTTGACTGTTGATTAATGGCACATAGCTGGTACCATCAAACTTTTCCCACAGATAATTGTAAGGTGCCACACCACCAATTACGTTGGCAGTGATGCTGCCATTTGAACCACCATAACATGTAACATGTGATGCACTGGTGGTAAGCAATAGTGTATTTTGATAACCGATGATATATTCGTGCTCAATATAACACCCTTCATTGCTATCGGTAACACGCACATTGTATGTACCGGGTCGCAAACTGATTATGCTGGCTGTAGTAGCAGTAAAGCCATCAGGGCCATACCAATCAAACGCAAAGTTCCCTGATCCTCCTGTGACATTTAGCGTGATGCTGCCATTATCCTGCCCAATACATTGTGGTTCTTGAATATCGGCCTGAATCCTTACGTTGCGTATCTCAAAAACACGCTCGAATTTACAGGCCGAACTGTTGGTTGAGTTGGCATCAAAAATATGAATGGTATAAGAACCTTCGATAAGAGAAACCGGCAAAGGCGCATTTACTGCGCTGGCCAACAATCCGTTATAATAAACCTGATTGTTCTCATTTCGAACCAGAAGCGCGCGATATGAGTTGGTAGCACCAACCACAACACCTCCTGTTACCTCGAATGATACATAGCCACTGGTTAAATCGTCACATTCAATACCATATTCAAAATTGGAAACCACTAAAGGTTGAGGCTCGTTAATTGTTTCAGTATGGGTGTCAGAACAACCGTTGTCGTCGGTAATCTCAAAAAGATAATTGCCAGCTGACAGACCGGAAACCGTAAAAGCACCTATTCCATTCCATGATTCGGTAACTGTACCGTATCGCAATACAAAAGGCGCTACGCCGCCATTAACGCCGAGATGTACAAGACCATTTGCATCGCCATTACAAGTGTTAATGTGCTGAACAGCTCCAATACGATATAACTGAACCTCGTCTGGCTGTGCAATAATTATCGGCAAAGAAACACCTGAGCATCCACCGGCTATGGCTTCTGTGGCACGCACCCGGTAAACGCCAGCCGGGAGCGTATTTATTACAGGTTGATTCACGGTTCCTGCGTAAGGATCCCAACTAGAGTCTTCATTGACAGGACCTGAATTGTATCGCTCCCAGGCATAGTTGAAGACGGTACCACCCGGGCGGCCTGATGCCGACACTTGTATTGAGCCATTACCCGCATTGTAGCAAGTCAGATTGGTTTTGGCCACTAAAGTTACTTTAATCTCCTCAGGCTCTTCAATTTGAATACTGGATGTAAACAAGCATCCATTGCCATCAACAACAGAAACATTATAGATGCCTCTGTTGAGGTCATTAAGCACTCTTACATTTGGATTACTATACGTATTATCAATGGAAATTCCCGGACCTGACCAAATGGTTCGATAACCATCTACTATTGCCACATCTCTTGTCGTAACTATTTCGAAATCAATAGAACCATCACCTTCGCCGAAACAACTCACATCATTGGCGGATAAAAGTAGTGACAACGAAGCCGGTTCAGTAATTGTCACATTTCGGGTTACCAAATCACCTTCGTTATCGGTAATGGTAACCAAATAATTACCAGCATAGAGATTGCCAATGGTATAATTGCCATTCACCGTAGTGATAGTTTGGTCAATGGGTGCGCCATCAGGCATCACGCCCTGCCACCTTATGCTATAAGGCGCTGTGCCGGAAGTGATGGTCACAAATATTGAACCGGATGCATCACCGGTGCAAACTACGGGTGACGTGGTGGTTGACACAACCAAATCGCCAGGTTGGGTGATTGTGACAATTATCTCAGTATAGCAATTGTTTGTAGCAATTATTCTTACCCGATAGGTGCCTGCGGCATATCCATTAAATGCTGTAGCATTACCATTTTGCGTAGTTATAAGTACACTTGTTGTATGATTGTACAGCTCGAAAGCATAAGGACCTGATGCGCCTGATACACTGTTTATTAAAATTCTTCCATCTGAGCCTCCGGCCAAACTAACATTAAACACGTCATAATCTACTGTCCATGCATCAGGTTGAGGCACCACAAAATCATAAACAGATACACAACTCTGATTGTCAGTCACCTGAACACGATACTCTCCACCGGTAAGTGTTAAAAAGGTATGTGTGTCAAAAGGAGCTATTGTTTTTGTCGCTGCTGCGGACAAAGTCCAAACTCCATAATTATTTCTTTTGTATAAAACATAATTAACCGTCCCTGACAACTCTCCGCCGGTAACCGTAACCAAAGCACTGCCATTATTTTCGCCATGACAAGTCACTGGCGTTACTGCTACACCAACAGATAAGGCATTCAGTTCATTGATAGTTACTTGAGTGGCATCAAAAACCGTACAACCAGAGCTATTGCGTACGGAGACATTATAGGTTCCGGCATTTAAACCTGAAAACTGGTTGCTTGCCTGCCAGGTTACACCTGCATCAATACTATACTCATAAACACCTACAGGTGTTACAGATACCAGAAAGCTACCATCTGCCGCTCCATTACAACTTACGTGATTAACTGTGGCCACCGGAATAGTTGCCGTAATTGCTGATGCAGGTTGAGATAGGGTAACGTTTTCACTATCCACATAACAACCATTGGCATCGGTAACCCTTACCCGATAGGTACCTGCAATTAGGCCTTCAGGTTGTTGAGCAGTACTGGTCCAGATTGGATCGCCAACACGTTGCCAGGAATATAGATATGGTGCAGAACCTCCAAATGGGGTAACCCTAATTATTCCATCATTCCCTCCATGACACGCTATTTGCTGAACAATATTAACCGGTGCCAGAATTGGGTTGGCAGGCTGAGTAATTTCCACAGGAGGCAAACCACTAAAAATACAACCATTGTTATCACGCACACTGATATTATAAATACCTGCGGCTAAATTACTAAACAATGGAGAAGCCACCCACGCAGCACCATTTATAGAATATTGATAAGGACCCACTCCGCCTTGAGCCAAAACTTCAATTCTTCCAATGCTGTTACCGTGACACAAATTCATCTGGGTATCAACCACATTCAGAGACAGAGCTGTAGGCTGAGTTATTACGATAGATGATGGAAGTGCATAAGTGCATCGCGGATAATTAGAGTCGCGCACCCAAACATCATAACTTCCTGCTGGCAAATTGGTAAACCTACGACCAGTAGTTCCCACATTGGGAGCCAGCCAATTTACGCCATCAATGGAAAACTGATAGATTGCGGTAGCTGCTCCACCAGAGGCCACAACCTCGAAAACGCCGGTGGATGAACCATTACAGACAATATTTACCCTCGAAGCCAACGTCTCAGTTAACGAAATAACAGGGTTTTGTGCAATCTCTATAACAGAAGATGCTACGCAGCCATTAAAATCGGTAACTGTGACAGTATAAAATCCGGGGGGCTGATTCAAAATGGAAACATCTGTACCCACAATCACATTGGCAGCATTACGCCATTCAATCGCATACCCCGAAGGATAGGTAACCAAATCGATAAACGGAATACCTCCTGAAATTGTAACCGATGCGCGCCCTTCACAATCAACTCCTGTAACGCAAGGCATACAACCTGTTGCCACAGATGATGTTGCAAGTGTCAATGCCGTAGCAGGCTGCCCAATAACAACTGAAACCCATGATGGTGTTTCACAGCCTCTTGAATCTACAACCCGTATATGATAGGTACCTGCAGTAAGATTACTGATAACATTGGATGGCAGATTGGTAAAGGTGGTACCACCATCGGTTGAGAATCTATATGTATATGGCGCTACACCTCCTGAAGCCAGAATGGTAATCTGACCATTGCTGCCACCATTACAAGTCACATGGCTGGTGCTGATGGCTGCTGCCACCTGACTCTCACGCACTTCAACCACACCCGTCATTAGGGATGTACAACCTCCGGTAGTAGCTATCGCCCGCACAGTGTAATCGCCTGATGTTGTAACAGCAGTAAACGCGATTGCATTACCTGATCCTGCAACTGTTTGCACAGGCGCTGAAAAATCTAAATTTCGTATCAACTGGTAATTCACATCGGTCTGTGAATTCTCCACACCGATTACAATACCTGATCCTCCACTACAATAATAACCCCCAAATGCAACTTTAGGTGTAATTTCATATACTGCTGGCGATTGACGCACCGTAAATGTTTTTGTGCGTGATGTTACGCACCCATTTGCATTTACATAGGTATATGTAACAGGATGATTTCCAGGAGTTACCAGCATCGGGTTAAAAGTAGCACGTCCATCATCAGGCGTACCATTGTCAATACCAGCTCCTGAGTAGTTGCCCGAACCTGTAAGGCCGCCAGAGACAAAACTGCCTTCGAGTTCCACCAAACCGCCATCCTGACAGTAGTTTACAGGATCAGTAAGGCCGCCAAAGTTTACATCGGGAGCAGCCACCACATTCACCTGCTTGGTAAACACTGTAACACATCCATTGTTTGCAGTATTATCAAAACGATAAGTTACAAAATAGGAACCGATGCCCACATAAGCAGGATCAAAATATGCAACTTCGGCATTATGAGATGAAAGATACGTTCTTACCCCGCCCCCATCAACCACATACAATGGCGAACGACCAATGGCGTTGGTAGTTGATGACAAAGTATAAACCGCTCCTGACTCACCGGGATTGTTCACTTCTATTCTGAAGGGGCCAACACCGTTTTCACAATACTCATCTGCCAGATTGTCGATGTAAATGGTTTCATAACCAATGACAGTAACTGTCAACTCCTTTACATCCGAACAAGAGGGCGTAGCTACTGTGCGGCGTAAGGTATGCACACCAACACCAGCAACAGCAGGGTTAAAGGTGTTTCCGGAAACCCCGGGGCCTGAATAATATCCTCCGGGCGAAGCACCTGCTGATGGTTGCAAGATTACAAGAGAAGCATCACGACAAAATTGTGTGAAACCATTTGAAGTGGTAAATGTAGCATTCAAAACGGCTTCAACAGTAATGGTCTCGATAAACGCATTGCTACATCCGCTTGCGTCAACATGCTCATAAACCAGCACATACGTACCGGGAACTGAGGCCGATGGCGTAAACACAAACGGATCGCCAGCCGACGGATTAAATTTCTCAGCTATTAGGTTGGCAGGATCAAATGTATTGATATAGATGGCCATTCGCCCTGTGGATGGTGTACCCCACCAATTTTGAGCGCCGTCTGTTGAGCAGAATACATTGCTGGTTAATCCGTTAATTGAAATAGTGGTACCTACCTGTATTTGCTGAGAATAGCTTGCCCTGCAACCTGTGATGGGATCACGATAATTGTAATTAACAGTATGTAGCCCATTTCCTGCCACTGAAGGATCGAAGATTGCAGTACCATTGCCATTATCCGTAACACCAGAGCCGGAGAAAACACCGTCATTGGTTGTGATGTCTGCATCGGCAGCAGGTGGTCGGTGAAAATAAGCCTGAAGTGTTATAGCTGCATTGGTTTGACAAGTGGTGGTTGGTAAACCACTGAATCTCACCACATCATTGAGGTCTTCCTGAATGGTGGTAACCCGATCCATTGTGGACACACATCCATTCAAATCGGTATATGTATATCTTACAGTATAAACACCCGGACCACTACCAGAATTTACAATTCCCGATGGAGACAAGGTCATGGTGCCATTGCCATTGTCGTTCCACATGGCGCCGGGAGCATGGCCTACCAACTGAAAAACACCACGGTTATTGGTTGGCGTTCCGGTGATAAGGGCATTGCCATCGTTGGCACAGTAGGAGCCAGCCAAACCAGAAATGTTAATAACAGGAGGTGCTGTTACAACAATTGGTTTGGTAATTGAATTAACACAAGAGTTAACATCCTGATAGGTATAGGTAATGTTGTGTGTTCCCGGAGCAACAGCTCCCGGATTAAAATTGTATGTAGCAGGAATTATTCCTGTACCGGAAAAGCTACCACCTGCCGGAACCGGAGTCAAAGCAATGATTCCGCCATTCTGACATACGGAATAGTCGTTGCCGGGAGGTGCAAAATCTACAACTGGCAGCGGATTCACTGTTACTGTTATCGGTCGGTTGGCACTACAGCCAAACTGCGTGGTTGCTGTAACGCTGTATGTAGTGGTTACAGGAGGAGAAACAGTAATGGTTTGATTATTGCCAAGTCCGTCGCTCCACTGATAGGAACCACCAAAGCCTGCTCCTTGAGCAGTAATGGCTACCGGAGCCCCTCCGGCACACACACGCGGATTCTCAGGATTGAAGGTGATAGATGGCAACGGATCCACAAAGAACTCAGCAAACCCTGTTCCCGATACAACCTCACAATTATTGGCATCGCGTAAATTGGCGATGGTGTAGGTCACAGTCTGGTCGGGGGTAACAGAGATGGGATTAAATATGGTTGAGGGATGGTTAATAACTTGTATTACTGGCAGTCCGGCATTGTTCACAATGTCAAATGAGAATGGCGCAGTTCCGGTAAGCGTAATCCCCAACCGGAAATCAGCTGCAGTTCCTTCACATCGTCTGAAGGTTGCAGAAGCCACATAAATATTTGCTGTTGGAAGCGGTGCAATGGTGATATTTGGAGAACCACTCATCTGTATGTCACAGCCTCCTTCGTTGGAGGCGCGCACTGTGTACGCGCCGGCAACCTGGTTGTTCCACTGAATTGGATTTCCGTCACCTGGTATTGTTGAAACAATTACGCCATCACGCAGCAAACGATAGTTTACATTATTCTCAGAACCATTCAACGTTAGGGTAACGCCTGAGAGTGGAGCCGAAGAACAATAGCTTAACTTGTTGGCTGATAAATTATAAACCGAAGGTTGCGCCTGAACAATTAACTGTCCGCTCATCTCAGACAGGCAATTACCTCCTGTTGATGCCCATACAGTGTATATTCCAGGTATGGATTGATTACCAAAAGTAACCGGATTTCCGGTGGAGCCGTTTCGTGAAGCACCGGTTGCAGTGCCATTCCGATATAAATAATAAGTGGTTCCGGTATAGGAAGTACTGAGTCGAACCTCTCCCGAAGGGCAAAACAATCCTGTATTTACAAGATTTACATCAACCGGAACATTATATATCTGGCGTGAGCCATTCATCAATACCGGAGGACAGCTTCCTGATTGAGCGCTTACTGTATAAATGCCGGCATTGCTAACCGAGAAGGCATTGGCTATAGGAGCGCCGTTGCCGTCTATTTCAACTGATGGCGCCAATGGCAATCCATTGCGCAACAAAGTATATCTGATTCCTGTTTGGCTTCCGCTTAATCCAATAACAGTAGTGGAACCTGCACAACCGCCCGGATCGCCTGTAAGGTTAAATACAAGTGGATCAGGCTGACGTGTGTAAACTACAGATGGCAGGGAGGTTAATAGTTCACTCGGAGCTGCACACCCACCGCCTGAGATTGAGGTGATACGATATTCTGCATTGCCAGCTAAATCAGGCATGGTCACAGTTGTGGTTGTATTACTACTGACAGTAAAAGTCTGCGAGGTTGAATTGGTAATATTGGATACAATTACTGTAATGGGACCGGTACTTCCGGTCATTACCACATTTAAATCCAACGATGGTGTGATGGTTCCGCAGAAGTTGGTAACACCGTTTGCAGCAAAAGTATTTACATCAAAGCCAACCATATTTAGGTTGGCAGCGGGCGAAATGGCATAACAAAGCGGATTACTCTGCTCTATCACTTTAAAATTGTAAGTACCCGGATTACTTGTACTAATGGTATTTGTAGAGCCGCTTCCGCTTCCAGGGCCAGGAAAACCATTGTATAACCAAACGTAATCCAAAGCTCCTGCAGAGGGCGATGAGCCAATGCCTGTCAATGATGTCGCATCGGTACACACGGCAATATCGCCGGCCGGACTAATGCTCGCATTTAAGCCATAATTGGCAACTACCACCGGCTCAGAAGACAATGTTCGACCGCATGCACTTACACTTGCAGTATAACTTCCGGCCTGCCCGCCTGTACTTACAGTGGGACCTGAACCTATTGGTGCTCCATCTCTGTTCCACGTATAAGTGAGTGCAACATCGTAGGGTATAACCTCCAATGTAATGTTTGGTGTAGGGTTACCGCATACCGAACCACCACCTACTACCTGCAGAACAATATTCTCTGCCGATACATTTATACCATTGGTTTGACTAAAACAAGTTGTGCCGGATACCGTGTGCGTTGCAATGGCAAAAACCTCGTAAGCCGAAGTGGAACCAACCGGATAAGTGAAATTGTAAGTAGCATTTAAATCAGTTGCAGAGACAAGGGTTGTAACATTGGTAGAGACATCCCTTCGATATTTGGCATAATTTGTAGCGCTGGTAGTACCGCTGCTGCTGCTAATCGAAAAATTATGATTCTGCCCACTGCACAACAGCACGTCATTGGTGTTACCCAATGCATTGCGCAACTGATATGGATCTGCATTAACCGGAACGGTAACTACAAATGTGTGCAAGGTGCCGGGGTTCCGACGCCATTTAAGTGTGTAGGTTTGTCCCTGAACAAAGCCGGATATCCAGAAATTGCCATCTGGCAGATAGTTAAATGTAAGACCTGCTCGATCCTCCCAAGTACCTTGAGTTGTGTGCCCACCTGCCACACCGGAAAACAAAAAATCTCTCGTAATAATACCACCGCCACACGCTGTTCGCGTATGATTGGTATTTGCTTGGAGATGCAGCGATACCAAAACCGCAGCTATAAATAATAGAAAACTTTTTAGGCGTAGAAATCCAGGCTTCATAAGCAAAACACATTAATAGTATAATGTAACGCTGCTTGCAGTGCATGAAATGGCTGACTATTAACAGGTAACAAACCTGCAGAGACACTCGCATCCATGGCTAAAAAACGGCACAATCCGTAAATTAAAGAAAATGAGTGCCAAAACCAAACAATACAGCTTACATTGATACGCAAATCTATCAAAAAATGTTAGCTTATACGGTGTTAAAACAAAATTTAAAGAGAATTATCTCATCAACCGACTATAATTATCTCTAAACTATGAAATAAGAAATCAGTCGCATTTAGTCAAAATAAAGCTGCGTTTTATCAAAAATGTAGAAAAAGCAATAAAACACCTCTACAACACACACGAATCCAAGAACCCATTACTCATCAGGGCTGTCTACAAAATGACCAGTTAGCGCCGCTTACACATCCTCTGATACGAAAAACCCACAGCAGCAATAAATCCGGCTGATAAAAATCATTCAGATATTTGATTTGTGACAATTTTATTTTACCTAATTTTAATAAAACAGAAACATCTATACTAAACAAATATACCATGGATACCAAACTTAAAGCTTTTATGGACGGGGTACGCTTGAAAAACCCCGGCGAAGACGAATTCCTTCAAGCAGTTCAGGAGGTAGTAGAAACCGTTTGGGATTTCTATATGGAAAATCCCCGCTATCAAAAAGCGAAAATATTGGACCGCATGATTGAGCCCGAACGGGTTATCATGTTTCGCGTTCCTTGGGTAGATGACAAGGGAGAAGTACAGGTAAACCGTGGTTTTAGAGTGGAATACAACTCAGCCATAGGACCCTATAAAGGAGGTCTGCGTTTTCACTCGAGCGTGAATTTGAGCGGACTAAAATTCTTAGGTTTCGAGCAGACGTTCAAGAACAGTCTCACCTCACTGCCAATGGGTGGCGGTAAGGGCGGTTCTGATTTCAACCCACGCGGTAAGTCCGACATGGAAATCATGCGTTTTTGCCAGTCATTTATGTGCGAACTGTTTCGCCACATTGGGCCAAACACCGATGTACCCGCCGGCGACATAGGCGTTGGAGGCAGAGAAATTGGCTATCTGTATGGCATGTATAAAAAACTGCGAAACGAGTTCACCGGCGTTTTCACCGGCAAAGGTCGAGAGTATGGCGGCAGCCTCATACGCCCGGAAGCCACAGGCTATGGCGCCATCTATTTTGTGCGGGAGATGCTGGCGCTTAAGGGAGAATCGCTAAAAGGCAAAACCATTGCCCTTTCGGGGTTTGGCAATGTGGCCTGGGGTGCAGCCATTAAAGCAACTGAGCTGGGAGCTAAGGTTATTACCCTTTCAGGTCCCGACGGTTACATCTACGATCCGGATGGAATCTCAGGTGAAAAAATAGATTATATGATTGAGCTCCGCGCTTCCAACATGGATGTGGTGCAGCCTTATGCCGAGAAATATGGCGTACAATTCTTTGCAGGTAAGCGGCCATGGGAGCAAAAAGTGGATATCGCCATCCCGTGTGCCATCCAAAACGAACTTAACGAAGAAGATGCGCGCAAACTTATTGCCAATGGCTGCCAACTGATTGCTGAGGCATCCAACATGGGCTGCACAGCCGAAGCGGCAAATCTGGCCACAAAAGAGATCTCTTTTGGCCCGGGCAAGGCGGTAAATGCTGGAGGCGTGGCTGTTTCAGGACTTGAAATGACACAAAACAGCATGCGTTTAGATTGGACACGCGAGGAAGTGGATGCTAAACTAAACCAAATTATGATAAATATTCACAACACCTGCGTTAAATTCGGGCAGGAGCCCAGTGGCAAAGTGAACTATATCAAAGGTGCAAATATTGGTGGCTTTGTAAAAGTAGCCGAAGCCATGATTGCACAGGGATTGGTTTAATCACCCTTTTTGCAGCCATCAGAAACGTTGCATAAATTAATCACACGAAGGTAGCACAGAGAACCGATAGGGGAAATCTCTGTGCAAACCTCCGTGTTTAAGACACAATTCTCAACCAAAGAGTGTTTAAATAACATTGAATGCCTGCTGAGAACGGCTGTCAAACATGGGTTCGCAGAAAAAGAATCATTATCTTTGACTCATGATTGACACGCATTCACACATTTATCTGGATGCATTTGATGCAGACAGAAGCGAGATAATTAAAAATGCCCTTGACTGCGGCATACAAAAAGTATTGCTACCCAACATCGACAGCTCAAGCATTGATGCCATGCTGGCAACCGAAGCGGAATTCCCAAATATATGCCATGCCATGATGGGTTTACATCCAACCTCGGTAAACCATAGTTATAAAGATGAACTTGCCATAGTTGAAAAGCACCTCGAAAAGCGCCCCTTTTGCGGAATCGGTGAAATAGGGATGGATCTCTATTGGGATAAAACGCATCTAAACGAGCAGAAAGAAGCTCTCGCAATTCAACTAAAATGGGCAGCAGAGATGAATTTGCCGGTGGTAATTCACACCCGCGAGGCTTTCAAGGAGATTTTTGATGTGTTTCATAAGGTATATGACCCCAGGCTTAAAGGCGTGTTTCACAGTTTTTCAGGCACAACCGACGATGCCCGGCACATCTTACAGATGCCCGGCTTTTATCTTGGCATTAACGGTACGGTAACTTATAAAAAATCGACTTTGCCCGACGTTCTAAGAGCAGTTGGATACGAAAAACTACTGCTAGAGACCGATGCGCCTTACCTCCCTCCTGTTCCATTTAGAGGCAAACGCAATGAGCCTGCCTATATGGTTAACACGCGCAATAGACTGGCCGAAATTTTTAATGTGACACCTCAAGTGATAGAAGAGGCGACAGTTGAAAACGCAAAACAACTTTTTAATCTGAAACAGTTAAAATATCAGTCTGTTACAAAATAAAATCATCAAGCCGTATCATTTAAAAAAGTAAGCGTGGAACAAAAATTACTCATTATATATACCGGAGGAACCATAGGGATGGTTAATGACCCGGAAACAAATTCTCTGGTGCCATTTGATTTTGAGAACATTTACGCCCGGGTTCCGGAACTAAAAAAGTTTGATTTTCAGGTGAAGAGCATCTCATTTGCTCCCGCAGTAGATTCAGCCATGATGAGTCCAGACATTTGGATTAAACTGGCTAGCATCATCGAAACAAACTATCATGAATATGAAGGCTTTGTTGTTCTGCACGGCACAGACACCATGGCCTACACAGCCAGTGCGCTAAGTTTTATGCTACACAATCTGGCAAAACCGGTTATCCTTACCGGAAGCCAGTTACCCCTTGGCACAGTGCGTACCGATGGCAAAGAAAACCTGCTTACAGCGCTGGAGATAGCCGCAGCTCAAAAAAACGGCCGCCCTTTGGTACCTGAAGTGTGCATCTACTTTCAAGACAAACTTTTCAGAGGAAACAGAACAACCAAATACAATGCGGAACACTTTCACCCGTTCCGATCAGACAACTACCCGGCACTGGCCGAAGTGGGAATACACATTAAATACAACTATCCTTATATAAGGTACACCACAGAAGAAGGGCATTTCCATGTCTCAAAAAAAATGGACACCTCCATTGCCCTCATAAAAATATTTCCCGGCATCACGCCTTGGGTGCTGAATGCCTTGTTGCAGGCAGCCGGCATTAAGGCCGTAATTCTGGAAACCTATGGTTCGGGAAACGCACCAACCCACAAATGGTTTCTGGATGCATTAAAGAATGCAGTTGATCGCGGACTAATTATCCTCAACGTGACCCAATGTTTGGCCGGCAGCGTGGAAATGTGGCGTTACCATACCGGAATACACCTCTCGGCGCAAGGTGTGGTGGGTGGTTATGACATAACCACAGAGGCAGCCGTTACCAAAATGATGTACCTTTTGGCAAATTGCAATGACACAGAAGAAATCAAAACCAATCTAAACAAATCACTTAAAGGTGAAATAAACATCTGACGAAGTTGTTTTTGACATTTTTTTTGTAATTTGCACGCCTGATTTCGAGCCAGAATGGTTTTACTCAAACAGGAGTATTTCACTCAAAGCTCAAACATTTTACAAAAATAACATCCTGACTTCCAACCTGAAAAATCCTAATAAAAACTGAATTAAACCGGATAGTTCCCTTTCTATTGCGAACGATTTCTATCACATTTTCAGCCGGGAGATATTGATTACGGGAGATAAAATTTGTAAAATGCAATTTGAAATATTTGTTTTTCGTAAGAGATACTTTTATTTTTGCTTTATTGTAACAACACGAAACAGAGAGAATAAATTTTTTATTGAGTATTAACAAACCAATACAAATTTCAAATTAAGAACAGATTATGAAAAAGCTATTTGCGTTTTTGGCAGTTTTAGGGATGCTTAGTTTCTTTAGTGCATCGGCCATTTTTGCTCAGGAGGAAGCGGCTGCGACCGAGCAAGTTGTAAGTCAGCCGGCTCGCGTTGACAACGTGGCAGTTGCTGCCGATGCTGCTGACGCAGACGAACAAGGCATTCACAAACAAGTCAAGGCAAAATTCATCGAAGGTGGTGCGGTATTTATGAGTTTTGTATTATTGTGTCTTATTTTCGGTCTTGCAATTTGCATCGAAAGGATCATCTACCTGAACCTTGCATCCACCAATACCAAAAAATTACTTCAGGACATCGAAAATGCACTTTCTGAAGGTGGCGTTGAAGCTGCTAAAGAAGTTTGCCGTAACACCCGCGGTCCCGTTGCATCTATCTTCTATCAAGGTCTTGACCGTTACGATGAAGGTATCGAAGTAATTGAGAAATCGGTTATTGCTTACGGTTCTGTACAAATGGGTCTTCTTGAAAAAGGTCTTACCTGGGTTTCTCTATTCATCGCCATAGCGCCTATGCTTGGTTTCATGGGTACAGTAATCGGTATGATTGAAGCTTTTGACAACATTCAGGCTATGGGTGACATCTCTGCAGGTGCCGTAGCAGGTGGTATCAAAATCGCTCTTATTACCACAGTATCAGGTTTGATAGTAGCCATCATCCTTCAGGTATTCTACAACTATATCGTTTCTAAAATTGACGGTATCGTTAACACCATGGAAGATTCTTCTATCTCTCTTCTGGATATTCTGGTAAAATATAACATGAAAAAATAAGACTGTATCATGACCAAGCTTTCAAAAATATTAAACATTGTGTTATATGTGCTTCTGGCAATAACCCTTGTTTTCGCCGGAATGTTCTATTTCGGTGGCGAACTTGAGGGTCAGGTACATCCAACCCCTGTTTACACAGACACACTTTTGAATTGGGGTATTGTACTTGTATTTGTCACAGCAGCTGTTTCAATTGTATTTGAAATCTTTAAACTGATTACAAATCCAAAAAATGCAGTTCGTTCATTGGTTTCTATTCTGGCGCTGGCCTTAGTGGTTTTCATTGCCTATGCACTTGGCGATGCTACACCGCTCAACCTGCCCGGATACAATGGACCCGATAACGTGCCAAGCATGTTGCTGCTTTCGGACACATTCCTTTATTCAATGTACTTTTTATTTGGTATTGCCATTGCGGCCATTTTATATACCGAATTATCACGACTGTTCCGATAATCAAGAGGCTGAATACGGTTTAAACCGTTGACAACCTGAAAAAATGATAGTTTTCTATGGCTAAAAGAGAAATACAGGAAGTGAATGCGGGCTCAATGGCGGATATCGCCTTCCTGCTGCTTATCTTCTTCCTCATGACCACTACCATGGATACCGACTCCGGGCTTGCGAGGATGTTGCCTCCACCAATTCCGCCTAATGAGGAGCCACCGCCACCAATCAGAGAGCGGAACGTATTCGAGGTGCTGATCAATGCCAACAACCAGCTGCTTGTAGAAAAGCAGCCTATGGCATTAAGGGATTTGAGAGCAGCAGCCAAAGAGTTTATTGAGAACCCGATGAACTTAGAAAATCTGCCCGAGAAAGAAATGATTGAAGTTCCCTATTTTGGAGTGATACCGGTAACTGCTAAAGCGGTTATCTCTCTTCAAAATGACCGTGGAACCCAATATCAGATGTATCTTTCGGTGCAAAATGAGCTACAGGCAGCCTACAATGAACTCCGGGAAGAGCTTTCCCGCAGACAGTTTAACATGAAATTCAGCGAATTGGACTCGGATCAGCAATCTGCTATCCGTCAAATCTATCCGCAAAGAATTTCCGAAGCTGAACCACGAAATTTTGGAGGAACGAGATAATGGCAAAGTTTAAAAAGAAAAAGAAAGGTGGCGCGGGTGCCATTAATACCGCTTCGCTTCCGGATATCGTGTTTATGCTCCTGTTCTTCTTCATGGTTAGTACCACGATGAAGGAGGTTGAACTTAAAGTTCTTTTAAGGATGCCGGAAGCTACCGAACTGTCCAAACTGGAGAAGAAATCACTTGTAACTTACATCTACGTGGGTGTTCCTCAGCGCCAATATCAAGGTCGCTACGGTACTGAACCACGCATCCAGCTTAATGACCAATTTGCCAATGTGGATGACATCCAGAGCTATATTGTTCAGGAGCGGGAGAGTATGAGGGAGAGTGACCGTCCGTTGATGACCGTTTCGTTAAAAGCTGACTACGACTGCCCAATGGGTATCATTACTGATATCAAACAGGCGCTACGTCGTGCACAGGCGTTGAAAATCAACTATTCCACAAGAATGGCTGAACAAATGGCCTATAACTAACCAACTTTGAGTTAGAAACATAGAAAAAAGGGGCGCCTTATGAGGTAGCCCCTTTTTCGTATCCTGGACGTTGCTACTTATTTCCCCATGGTCATATCTGCGTTAGTCAAATACTGTTTAAACCGATGCAACGCCTGAAAGAGTTCGTAGTGAAATATTATACAAGATGCCGTATCTGTTTAAGGTAAACTGCAGAGATTACTTTTCTGTGTCTTACTGAGGGTTGCATGTTTTACCGGTGTGCTCGATGCGAGATTTTGTGTTGGTTGGTTAGACTGCAAAGAATCAAAATCGCATAGCGATTTAAATCTCAATGCCTCCTCCTAACAGTATATGACATTGAACACGCAGAAATTTTGATTTAGTTGCTTTTTAGCAATCCATCAACAAAAAAGTCTGTTGAAAAAACAGGAATTAATTTATAAAGCATGGCATAGATTCGAAGAGCGTTGGATATTAGACAGATAGAGTATTAGAAAAAGATGATTTAATTGAGCTTGCATTCTTTTAAGTCTTATCTATCAGTCTATTTATCTGACATCTAAATATCTTCAAAGCAGATTCAAAATAATTTTTATACAGACTCTATGCCTTATTGCGCTTTGCGGCAATGTAAAACAGCACCAAAGCCAAAAGTGCATAAAGCACAGCCTGCAACGAAAGTGTGTAAAACGCACCAGCCACATGATTTAGTCCGGCACCCATGGTTCGAACCTGCAAAAAAACCGGCACCATGGTAGTTGAAGGAAACAGCTTTGCCAATCCATTAAGCCACGTGGGTATGGCCGATGCGGGCCACGACAAACCTGACAGAAACAGAGCCAGGGGAGACAGAAACACCATGAAAATAATGGAGTGTTCGCGGCGTGAGAAAAAGGTAGAAACAGCCAACCCCATAAAGGTTACGGCTAATAGAAACGGAACCATCAGCGCCATCACAGGCAACAGCTCGCCTTTTGATGGCAGGGCAAACCAGTGATACACCCAAACCTGCGTGATGACGACATTGATAAGATAGATAAAAAAATAAGCCCCGGCCTTCCCAAAGAGCACCGGCATAACTGCTCCGGAGTGCAGCGTACCGGGAATTGTAAAACGTCGGCGGCGGCGTTCGCGCTCTGAACCGCCCAACAATCCAATGCCGATAAGCAGTGTTTGTTGTAAAATCACTATCAGTAAACCCGGTATCACAAAAGAGTTGTATCCCCCTGCCGGATTAAACAGCATCACCGATTGCAATGCAACCGGGTCGCGCCGAGCCATAGCCTGCTCCATTGGCACGCCTTTGGCAAGCATCCTTTTTATCTCTACGCCAGCGCCAAATGTTGCCGATGCCCGCAGAACACCCGACAAGGTTTGCTTGTACATCATGAAATAGGCTGCATCGCTGTAAACACTCACAGTGGTTTGTCCGCTGGTCATCAGCTCACGTTCAAAATCGTTGGGAATAAGCACTACCCCCGACACATCGCCCTGATAAAACTGCGCTTTGGCATCGGCCAATGAACCAACTCCGGAGGTAACCACCAACTGCTCTGAAGCATCAATCATTCTCCCCAACTGGCGCGATGAAGCGGTATTGTCCAAATCGACAACTACCACAGGAATGTTGCGCACCACTTCATTTTTATATGCAATGCCATATATAACGGGATAAATCACCAGTGCTATCAGCAAAATCAATAGCGCACCCCTATCCTGAAAAACAGCCTTAAGTTCATCTGTAAAGAAACGGGCAACCAATTGGCTCCCTGTATATATTTTTCGAAACATCAGAGTTATATTTTATATCGATACTGGTCGTCAAGAACCACCCGTTTCAATCGCGGGGTCATCATCCATCCCAGCAAACAAAAAATCAGCAATCCCAAGAGCGGAGCGATGGATGAAACCATTGGGGCGTTTTTAAGTCCCTGTCCAATAAACAAATCCATCCAGTAATAAAATGGGAAAAGATGTGCAAAAAATCTGGCAACAAGTGGCATCCCGATAACAGGAAAAGTCAATCCTGAGAAGGTAAATGCCATCATGGAGTAGGCACTTGCCAGAGATAGCGACAAACGCGTATTTCCGGTCAGGCTTAGAAGCACCACGCCTACCATTTGATAGGCCACAATGAGCAAAATCTGTCCCAGAATCAGCGCCCCCCAATAGCCATGAAACGGAAAATCCATAAACCGAACAAGCAAATAGTTCATCACCGACACACTGAATAGCATCATAAAGATGTATGGAACCAACTTACCTGCCAGAGCTGTAACCATGCAATCACCCGCTGTGTTGAGCCATTGCTTTCCGGTGTCATTGCGTATTTCCAATCCGATGGCATAAATGGCTCCCAAGAGCGTGAAAACTACGATGAGCAATGGCATAAGCGCCGTTGCTAAAAAGTAGGCGTAATTGGTGAATGGGTTAAAGAGTGTGCGCGAATCGAGCCGGACGGGATATACCTGCTCGAGCGCCTGAGACTGTACCGCGCCGCCTTTCATGGCAGTCTGCATTTTTACACCGGTAGAAAGCGTGTTGACGGCTCGATAAATGCCACTCTGTAGCAGACCACCTTTTACCACGTTTGTATTATTCACAAAAAGCGTTACATCGGATTTCTCTCCACGCAGCACGGCAGCCTCCATTCCAGCAGGGATGTAAAAAACCGCTTCTACTGTCCCGGCAAATATACTCTCGCGGGCCTCCTCAAGCGTAACGGCACACCTACTCACCGATGCAATGCGCGTTGCATCAATCATGCGTATTAGTTGCCGCGATGTGGCAGAATTGTCTTCATCCACAACTGCTACGGGCAAATCAGCAGGCACCCCTTCACGAAAAATACTAATCACAATGAAGAAGGAGAGTAGCGGCCCAATCAATATGAGAAACCAGGTGGTGCGGCTACCAATTATCCGGCTCACCTCCCGTCTCAAGACATTTGTAAAATCATTGTTGTAAATCCTGTTAAGCATGGAATAATATTTATGGCATAAAAGCCGTGCCTATCTGCCTACCCGCTTCCAATCAACCAATGCACTCATACCCGGTCTGAGACCTTCCGTTTTATTCACTGGCCGTGCATGAATTTCAAAGGTTTTCATATCAAAATCGCCGATGGTTTTAGTGGCATTCCAGGTTGCAAAATCGCCCAAAGCATTGATGTAAGTAACCTCCAGCATCACCTCTTTCATTCCCAGAGCCGGGAAGCGCGCCGGCAATACTGTTCCCATTTTTACATCGGCCAACAAGTTCTCACGGATGTTAAAAGTCACCCACACATCGTTTAAATCCACGAGTGCCATCACCGGAAATCCGGCAGGCGTAAGTTCTCCCCTTTCAGCCAAAATATTGGCCACTTCGCCGGAGATGGGTGCATATACCCGGGTTTCGTTCACGAACGCATTCACCTCGGCAATTACAGCCTCAGCTTTTCGCACCATAGCATCTGCCGCCTTGCGGTCTTCGATTCGCGCCCCACCGCGCGCCTTCTCCCATATAGCACGTGCGGCCTCGGCAGTTTCGCTGGCCACTTTGAGTTGCATCTCCATTTCATCACGCTTCTGGGCGGGAACCACCCCTTCGGCATACAAATTTTGAATACGCTGGTTGCTCTTCTGAGCAAACTCCAATGCAGCAGAAGCTTTCAGAAAAGTGTTGTACGCCGCCTGTATATCTTCAGCCTGTGCACCATTCTCGGCTTTTAACCTCTGAGCTTCGGCTGCCAGGCGAGCCGCTTCGGCCTGGTTAAGTCTTGCTTCCACTTCGGGACTTTCGATGGTAAAAAGAAAGTCACCCTTTTGTACGGCAGTCCCTCTTCTAACAGCCAAAGAGTCGATGCGGCCTGTCACTTTTGACGATACCTTGACCTGCACCGCTTCAACCTGTCCCTGCACCTCAAGTGGCACCGGGCGACTTAACAACCATGTGGTGTAACCCATAAAAATCAATAATCCGGCAACTACCACACCCACAATTAAAATCTTACTCTTATTCATAATGCTTAGGTTTTTACTTTTGATATAAACGGTTATTACACCCATCAGACAAGGATGCATAACCTTAGGCAACTATCGGCCAATTGAAGCCACTGTTTGATAATCAGAAAAATACTCGGGTATTCCGGCCAGTTCGAGCAGGCGGGCCAATGACACGTTGAGGCGGTACATTGCCTGCAGACGGTCGATTTTCACCTTTGCCACTGCAAGTGAAGCATCCACCACCTCGGTACTGGTAGCCATACCTTCATTAAAAGCCTGTTGGCGTATACGTTGATACTCATCTGCAAACTCTCCGGCAATTTCAAGTTGCTCCAACTGCTCCAGAGCCATATTCATCTCCTGATAATATTTCTCGATTCCCGTATCGATATCGCGCATGGCCTTGGCTCTGACCTCATCCACCTGAGCCTCCACATACCTTGCAGCATTCACCTTGTGTCGGGTAGAAGAGCCGCCGAATAGCTTCCAGCTCAGCGTGACACCCACCATATAGTCCGACACATTGGGTGACAAGTCAATGTTGGCAATGTTGTAGTTACCAAAGGCTGCTACTGTGGGCATAAAGGCAGACTTTTCGGCACGAACCCCCTGTCGTGCAAGACTCTGCTTAGCCTCAACCTGTCCCAACGACGGGTTAGATGCAAGAGCCTGAAGTTTAAAAAAGTTGATGGGTTCGATTTGCTGAACGGCAAAAAGAGACGTAATCGGCACCAGACTTTCTGCATCATTCAGCGCCAGCGTGTTGATAAGTGCTTCGTTCACAATCTGCCGCTCACGGCGCGCCATCTTGAGTTCTCTGTCGGCCTGGGCATGAAACACGCGTGCATGAAGCAATTCGGCACGTGCAATCATCCCCTCGTCAAACATTTTTTGAGCATCGTGCAAATGAGCCTCCATGACCTGAAAAACCTCCTCGCGCACCAGCTCAGCCTGCCACGCCAAGGCAAGGCCAAAGTACCGTTCCACCAACTGAGTGTGCAAGGCTGCACTTTTTTGTCGCTCTACCAGTGACGCCTCATCCACACGGATCTGCGCTGCACGGTTGGCCGCGTTTATTTTACCTCCGGTAAACAAAGGCCATTGCACCCCTGCACTCAAAGT
This sequence comes from Alkaliflexus imshenetskii DSM 15055, assembly GCF_000517065.1. Taxonomy (GTDB): domain Bacteria; phylum Bacteroidota; class Bacteroidia; order Bacteroidales; family Marinilabiliaceae; genus Alkaliflexus; species Alkaliflexus imshenetskii. Next base: position 1,413,715 of record NZ_KI912105.1, read on the forward strand.
TCCAAACTGGCCTTTCTGTATCAGCTTGTCCCAATTACCGTTCTCCACTTTTTGCAGTCCGGCCGCCAACTGCTCCCTCACCAAAGGCGTAGATATTTCGGCAGGAAGATAGGGCATAACCCCAGCAGTAGCCGGGTCGGGATTGGGAATACCAGAAAACACACCATACTGCGACAACGCCCCATAGAGCGGTGTAATGGCATCTTTTATCTCGTGCATGTCGATGGTGATGTCATCAGACAACATGATGTAATTGGCATTTAAGGCAACCTGTGGCAAACGTAACATGCGAACCGACTTAAGCTCCTCTTCCATCTGTCTGTTATGATGGCTCGCCTGTTTCATCACCTCATTGTTTATCAGAACCATTTGCAGCGCCTCGTCAAACGAAAGCGCTCGTCCCTGCCCTACTGCGTTTCCGAAAAAAGCAAAAAAACCAATCAATGCCATCCATGCGTAAACCCGCATCTTAATCTTCATCATATCCATAAACCTCATATTATTTCATCATTTACTATATCGTTTAGCCCCTTAAGGCCACCGAAACAATTTCAATCACCCTGGCGCTATCCCTTTCTGTCAATGGCCGGTCATCAAAAAAACTTTTAAGATTCAGATTGATGTATTCCATTGGAACCATCACCATCAGAATAAACACCTCATCGTAACTGTAACGAGGCCCAATGGCACGGCTATCCTGTCCGAGTTGTAAAACCCTGCGACTCAGATCCCTGATATTGCTTCGCCGTTCCTCACTTAAGGAAAACCGGCTCTGACTAAGCATTTGGTAGATAAATTTTACGTGATGGGGGCGATGCTGTGCCATGTTGAAAAAATAATCAACCAGTAGGACAACAATCTCATTGACAGAAATTACCCGCTCCAACATTAACTCCAACTCCGTGACAATTTCGTTGATAGAATTGTCCAACAGATGATTTATCAAATCGTGTTTTCCGGGATAAAACCGGTACAAGTAACCAACTGCCACGTCAGCTTTTCGGGCAATAGAAGAGATGGACGCTCCACCATACCCCTCTTCAACCACCTGATAAATGGCTGCTTCATAAATTCGGGTTAGTTTATTTTCATCGATAGCCCTGGCCATGTTATTACGCTTATTAAATGTTCGGGAGTTAGCCAAAATCGGAATCCATCTCCAAACAATGAATGAACAGTCATTCATTAATCGATGCAAATATACTATTTGAATTATTTCGTCAAAAGTTTTTAACTATTTTTAGGATGCAGCCACCAAATTGGAAAACAAGCCGTAAGCGCTAAAACCAAGACTACACTTAAGAAATTTCAGAAAGAAAAAATGGGAACATGAACTTTTCTAATATCTGTATGTTTAATAATCGTATTCAATTTAAAGAGAGGCATCACAAGCTTCGGAAACAGTTATATCTAAATTAAAATCATAAATACATAGAATTATGGCATTTGAATTACCAAAACTCGATTACGCTTACAATGCGTTAGAGCCTCATTTTGATGCGATGACAATGGAAATCCATCACTCAAAACACCATGCAGCATATACCAATAACCTAAATGCTGCTTTGGAAGGCACAGCAGATGCAAATCTGACAATAGAAGCCCTTATGGCCAATGTTTCGAAACGCAGCGTGGCTGTCAGAAACAACGGAGGTGGCTTTTACAACCACAACCTGTTCTGGAAAGTAATTGGACCAAACAGCGGTGGCAAGCCGTCAGGCGATTTATTGGCGGCCATCGAGAAAAACTTCGGTTCGTTTGATGCCTTTAAGGATGAATTCTCGAAAGCAGCTGCCACCCGATTTGGTTCAGGATGGGCATGGCTGGTGAAACAAGCCGATGGCAAACTGGTTGTGAGCTCAACTCCAAATCAGGATAACCCGTTGATGGACTTAGCCGAAGTAAAAGGCACTCCAATTCTGGGTCTTGATGTATGGGAACATGCATACTATCTGAAATACCAAAACAGAAGACCTGATTATATTCAGTCCTTCTGGAACGTGGTTAACTGGAATGAAGTGGCGGCAAGATTAAAAGCCTAAACATATTGATAACAACAGTTTTTGATGTATTGAAAGGCACTGTCCATATCGGGACAGTGCCTTTTTTTATGCTGAAGGACATATATCTGTCTCCCAAAGGAGCATCTCGCTCCTTTCATTTTGCTGAATTTTAGTTAAATTTGGATGAGAGCAAACAAAAACTAAAAATTACAGCCATGACTTTTAAATTACCAGATTTACCCTACACGTTGGATGCACTTGAACCCAACATCTCAAAAAAAACTTTTGAGTTTCATTACGCAAAGCATCATCAAGCTTATGTGACTAACCTGAACAATCTGATTCCCGGCACAGAGTTCGAAAATGCCGACCTCGAAACCATCGTTAAAAAAGCCGATGGCCCCATTTTTAACAATGGCGCGCAAGTATGGAATCACACATTCTTCTTCCTCTCCTTCTCACCTAATGGCGGAGGCAAACCCACAGGTGCATTGGCAGCAGCCATTGACAACACCTTTGGCTCATTTGAGAAATTTAAAGAGGCCTTTTCACAGGCAGCCGCTACTCTGTTTGGTTCCGGATGGGCCTGGCTGGTGAAAAAAGCAGACGGCTCACTCGAAATAATTAAAGAGGGCAATGCCGGAAACCCGTTACGCAACGGACTCACTCCAATTTTAACCTGCGATGTATGGGAACACGCCTATTACCTGGACTATCAGAATAAGCGCCCGGATTACATCCAAAACTTCTGGAATGTAATAGATTGGAACGTGGTAGGCAACAGGTATTGATATCATCCCCTTATGATTTAACCCCTTAAAACAAACTTATGAGCCACATTCAGGAATTGATTCGAAAAAACAGAAGTTACCGACGCTTTTACGAAGAGGTAAGCATCTCCCGGGAAACACTTCTGGAGCTGATTGATTTAGCACGGCTGTCGCCATCGGCGCGCAATGCTCAAACCATCAAATACATTCTGTGTCACACACCCGAACGCAATGCTCTGGTATTTCCAAACCTAGCCTGGGCCGGATATCTAAAAGATTGGACAGGGCCCGAGCCTGGCGAAAGACCCACCGCCTACATAATTATGCTTAACGACACACGCATTTTCGACAACTATTTTTGTGACGATGGCATAGCAGCCCAAAGCATCATGCTCGGCGCTGTAGAAAAAGGATACGGCGGCTGCATCATTGGGTCGGTGGAACGAATCAAGCTGCAAAAAGCGCTAAACATCCCGGCACACTTCAAAATTATACAAGTTCTGGCACTTGGAAAACCCAAGGAAGAAGTTGTGATAGAAAGCACAGTCAGTGGCAACATTAAGTACTACAGAGACAGCAATCAAGTGCACCATGTGCCCAAAAGACCACTTGATGAACTAATTCTTGATTTATAACCATCAGACATAAACACATTATGTAGAGATTAAGAATGGGCGCAGGCATAGAGATCTCATCTATCCTGCGTTCGTTGTTATTAGAAAAAATTGTGCGCACCGCAGATTTTTTTTTATTTTCATTAATCCATATCCACTTTACTTTGTTTAACCTGTAATCACACATCGTGTAACAAAATTATTGGCTAATTTTGCAGTACAAACCATTGGTTGAAATCAACAACTTTGCACCATACAAGCAGAAGTGGAAAATCTGCATCAAAACGGAAAAATATGGACATTACATTAAACGGAAACAGCGGATACAACAAGACCGAATCGTACGACGACGAAAAAACCACCAGACTCTCTGAGCTATACGAAGAATCGCTGAGACTTTTAGGTGAAGACACATCGCGCGAAGGACTTGAAAAAACGCCGCTAAGAGTAGCCAAAGCCATGCAGTTTCTCACACAAGGTTACAATATGCAACCCGATGAGATTGTTAAATCGGCCATGTTCAGAGAAGACTACCAGCAAATGGTCGTAGTAAAAGATATTGAGCTATACTCATTATGTGAACACCACCTCCTTCCCTTTTTTGGTAAAGCGCATGTAGCTTATATACCGCGGCACCATATCACCGGACTAAGCAAAATAGCCAGGGTTGTTGAAGCATTTGCACGTCGTCTTCAGGTGCAAGAGCGACTTACCACGCAAATAAAAGAGTGCATTCAGGAAACGCTTAATCCACTTGGTGTAGCAGTGGTGATTGAAGCTCAGCACATGTGTATGCAGATGCGTGGTGTACAAAAACAGCATTCGGTTACCACCACATCAGACTTTACCGGTGCATTTCTTAAAAACATTGCCACAAGAGAGGAGTTTTTCAATATCATTGGTCACAAACTTCATTGATTGTGACGCGAGGAATCAAAAACCACACTCACCTGATGAGTGGCTATTGCAGTAAAAAAGCCGAGCGCACCATTGGATATGTTGCCGGGCAGATTGGCAGGTGGACCGCTGAAGAGTGGTGATGCAGGCCTTATCTCCTTGTGCAACGCATCCATAAAACGATAAAAATCCTCCGATATAGAACATAAATCCAGTGTGATTATGTCGTCGTCGTTTAGCTGTCGGCGATTGCTGCCGGCATTTATGGATTGCACCCAGATGCCATTCACATAACTGCCATTGAAGAACACGTCATCGGTTACTCGCAAATCTTTTGGACGGTAAGTCATTAGCTGGTCATTACGCCGCACTTTAAAAAGATAGTAGTTATCCTCATCGGGTGGATCCTGAAACCATACCAACACCTGCCAAATTTCCCAGGTGTCGTTGAGTCGCAAATCAACCGAGTCGGCCTCCACAGGATAGGGCATGGTGGTAACTGCGCTATAGGTTGGTTCCACACCTTCGTTGCCTATGTCCACCGCATCAATTGTCAAGGTATAAGTTATGCCAGGCTCGGGCACAAACTCTTTTGGCGAGATGTAATAATACCCAGGATTCTCAACCGATTCGGTAAACAGGAATTTATGCTCACCATCAGAAATGGCTACCTTGGCAAAACTTACCGGAGGTGCCGGCTGATCAGAAAAATAGGGTACCGACTTAGATAGTCTCACAATCTGATATTCCGGCTCACTGGTGAGAACGGCATCCACAACCAGACGAACCGGATCGGTTGAGAGTTCCAATTCGATAATTTCGGTGCAACCCGCTACAATGAAAAAACTAGGATATATCAGCAGTTTCAATATCCGTTTGAATTTGTGCAGGCAAAAAGAGTTTAAATCAGTCATAACTTAACTTGTATGATTAAAACCGAATCATATAGGATATTGATGGTACAACAGAAAAAAGGTAGGTTTTTTCTGCTTCCCGGTAGTAGGGATCATAATCATCTTCTCCAACAAAATTTATAATCCACGCATTTTTTCGCCCATAAAGATTGTACACCGAGAAAACCCACTCACTATTCCATACCCGATCTGGCTTTGGCTTGTTTTTCAATGATACCGACACATCCATTCGATGGTAGTTGGGCATACGTTCGGCATTGCGCTCAGAAAAATATGGCACAACGCTTCCCAGAAAATCGAATCTTCCGACGGGCCACGTAACCGGGGTGCCTGTAAAATAAACCCAATTACTACCCAAATTGATGCGGCTATTGAGATTGTAACCAATCACAATGGCGATATCATGGGTGTGGTCATAAGGTGAAAGGTACGGTTTACCACCATTTATCCAATTGCTCTGTCTCTCTGACTTTGATATAGTATAGGAAAACCAGCCGGATAGTTTTCGGCCATTGTATTTCGATAACCACTCGACTCCTCGTGCGTAAGCCTTGCCGGGTCGGATTTCACCTTCGATTGCTTCGTTAAGCAGCAAATTAGGATGATCTTTGAAATCGATGGCATTAGAGGTTCTTTTATGAAAAAACTCTATGACATGATCCCACATATTATTCTGACTTTTATAAAAGACTCCCAACGAGAATTGATTGGCAAGCTGTGGTTTAACATTGGGCGACGACGTAAACCAGACATCGAGCGGCGTTGAAGATGTGGAATTACTGGCAAGATGCAGATACTGACGGGTAAGAGAATACGAACCCTTAACAGTAAAAACCGGAGACAGAAGCCACGAAATTCCGAGGCGTGGCTCTAATCCCGCATAGGTGTTGAAAATCTCCCCACTGCGATAGAATGTGGTATCCACAACATTGTAATTCCCATCAAAAGAGTAGACCGCGCCTCTGCCTATATTCTGAAACAGTGAAAACCTTAGGCCATACCTAAAGGACCAGCGGGGTGCAAACTGCCATGTATCACTAGCATAAAGCCCATGCTCCAGTGAGTTAACGGATGGTATGCGAATTTCGTTGAGTGTTGCATTGTCCTCACGTGACACCACATGTCCGGGTTTGATGGCGTGGTAAATGGATTGCACCCCAAATTCAACCTGGTGTGATGAATTTGGAAACCACGTAAAGCCATACTTAAAACTGTAATCATCGAGCACCGAATTCCATTGTATGGATTGAAACTCTTCGCCACCTGTTCCCAATGAATAATCGTACCGGCTGGTAACAATGGTCAGATTGCTGAATAACCTGTTTGAGAAAAGATGATTCCAGCGTAGTGACAAGGTACGGTTCCCAAAATCGAACCGGGCAATGTCATTCCGAAAAACATCCCTGCCAAGATACGTGCTAAAAAACAGGCGGTCGTTCTCACTTGCAATGATGTTGAACTTCATATTCACATCATAAAAATAGAGGCGGTTGTCACGTACATTCTCATCAGAAGCCAATGGTAAAAATGCGTCGAGATAGGTGCGACGGGCACTTACAAGAAATGATGACTGTTCCTTCACCACCGGACCTTCAAGGGTAAGCCGACTAGATATGAGACCAAGCCCTGCCACACCTGATAGGCGGTGCATATTTCCGTCGCGACTGCGTATATCAACCAACGATGAGAGCCGCCCGCCAGCAGAGGCAGGCAAGTCGCCCTTAAAAACCTGAACCTCTTTGATGGCATCGTTGTTAAAAACACTGAAAAACCCTAGCAGATGACCACCATTGTAGACAATGGCCTCATCAAACAACAAGAGGTTCTGGTCGGGATTACCACCACGCACGGAAAAACCGCTGGAGCCCTCGCTCGTTGCAGAAATACCTGGTAGCAACTGAAGCGCTTTTAAAGGATCAGTTTCACCAAAAAGCACCGGTATGCGATTTATGGTTGCAGCATCAAGTTTCTCCACACCCATTACCGGTAGGCGTCGCTGCTCATCGCGACTGATGCCCCTGATTTCGACTTCGGACAACCGCTGTGATTCAGGTATGAGCGCAAGATTAACGCGTAAATTGGCATCGAGCAACACATTAACTGTAAGCGGCTCATAACCCAGATAAGCACTTGTAATGGAGTAGTTTCCTGCTTTAAGGCTAATACTAAAATAGCCATAAACATTACTCACAGTGCCAGCAGAGGCTTCATTAATCACAATGGCTGCGCCGGGCAACACCTCTCCTGTGGAGGCATCCGTCACATACCCACTGATAACATGTGTATCGCTTTGAGCTTTAACAACCACACTAATTACAAAGCAAAGAGCGCCAACCAAAAACCATTTGCGAAAGTTCATCTGCAAAAATGAAGCAAGTTGATAGATAAAAACGAGGCACTGATACGCATGCATCAAGCAGAAAATGCCGCTCTGCGTAACATTTCAGAAAATTACAGAAAAACAGAAGGCCATCCCATACAGTTGGTCATTAAATAAGTTGATTTTATGGAAAATTAACGCCCCAAACAGGGAATGAAGCAACGATTTCCATGTGGGTGACGACAATTATTTTGTATCTTTACGCTCAAATTTAAAACCCTATAAATTAAACAAATATGTCGAAAATCGAAGCCTACAACTTTTCCGGTAAAAAAGCCATTGTGCGCGTGGACTTTAACGTGCCCCTGAACAAACAGACCTTTGAGGTGACAGATGAAACCCGCATCAAGGGAGCTCTTCAAACCATCAACAAAATTCTTAATGATGGCGGCTGTGCCATTCTGATGTCACACCTTGGACGTCCAGATGGTAAAAAACAGGATAAATTCTCGATGAAACACGTAATTCCTGCGCTCGAGAAAAACATTGGCCGCAAAGTCATCTTTGCCGGTGATGTAATTGGTGCTGAAGTTGCAAAAATGGCAGCCGATTTAAAGGCAGGAGAAGTTCTGCTGCTCGAAAACCTTCGCTTCTACGAAGAAGAAGAAGGAAAACCCTACCACTTAGGTGAAAATGCCACCGACGAAGAGAAAAAAGCAGGAAAAGCAAAAGTGAAGGAATCACAAAAAACGTTTGTGAAGACACTTGCCAGCTATGCAGATGTATATGTGAACGATGCGTTTGGTACTGCCCACCGTGCACACGCCTCAACCGCACTAATTGCTGACCACTTTGATGCCGACAACAAGATGTTTGGCTACCTCATCAACAATGAGCTGAATGCCATGGACAAAGTTATCAAAGCTGCCGACAAGCCATTCACTGCAATTATGGGTGGAGCAAAAGTTTCTGACAAAATCCTCATCATTGAGAACCTGCTCGACAGAGTGGACAACCTCATTATTGGTGGTGGTATGACCTATACTTTCATTAAAGCTCAGGGCGGAAAAATTGGCAACTCCCTTTGCGAAGCCGACAAATTGGATTTGGCACTTGAAATACTTGAAAAAGCAAAAGCAAAAGGCGTAAAAGTGTACATCCCAACCGATGCCGTTAACGCCGACAAATTTGATGCAGAAGCCAACACTTCAGTTTCAAAGACCAACGAAACGCCTGACGGCTGGATGGGTCTGGACATCGCAGACGATACCATCGCCACCTTCACAGAAGTTATCAAAAACTCGAAAACAGTTCTTTGGAATGGTCCAATGGGCGTATTTGAGATGGAGAAATTCTCAAAAGGTACTTCGGCTGTTGCAAAAGCACTTGCTGAAGCTACCGCCAACGGTGCATTTACCTTGATTGGTGGTGGAGACTCTGTAGCGGCCATCAACAAAAACAAACTGGCCGACAAAGTTAGCTATGTTTCAACAGGTGGTGGTGCCATGCTTGAATATATGGAAGGCAAAGAATTGCCAGGTATCAAAGCCATACGCGGTTAACAGAATTTGTTATAGCGGCATTTTTTAAATACCGCACCTTACTGAAAGCGCAAACGCTAACTACTCACTGTTAGCCGTTTGCGCTTTCACATTCATCGCATGTTGTTTTCCAACCAAGCAACATCAGTGAGTTTGGTTCAATTTTTGGAAGACAACCAACATTACATAATCATTAAGAATTTGATTGATTGGTTGGTTTTTAAAAGCTTCTGTATTTCTTCCAATCAAAATATTAAACCTGACTTAAATTCAAACATAGGAGCTTAACCATTAAAAAACAGAGTTATGAAGAAAACAGCATTAATTCTCGTGGCATTGCTATCCTTAGCCGTGTTACCTTCCGCAGCTCAAAACTCCTTTCAGCTAGGCTTGAAAACAGGATTTAACTCCACATCGTTCGACACCAAAAACTACTCCTTTGACCAAATCAAAGAAGACTATAAAGGCGGTTACATGCTTGGAGCCTACTCCAGAATTGGACTGTTGGGTAATCTATCGCTTCAACCAGAATTGTACTATTCTAAAAAAAGTTCCAGAAATGACTTTAATATCTTGGGACAGCAGTATAACCAGACATTGAGTTATTACAGTTGGGACATTCCAATTTTGGCCCATCTCAAAGTGCTGGATCTTAAAGTTTTTAACCTTTACGGTTTGGCCGGGCCGGTAGCATCGTTCCGTGTAAATGAGAACTCTTCGCTGTCGCAACAAATTGGTGAACAGTGGCAAAATGATCGTTTCCGCAACCACAACTGGAATTTCCAATTGGGCGCTGGCTTGGAAGTGATGCGCTTTAACCTCGATTTCCGCTACGAATGGGGTCTTAACGACATGTCGCGCACCTCAGATTTTGAAACCAAAAGCAAAGCGCTGCTATTCTCTCTTAGCTACAGGCTGATTGGGTTCTGATAGCAGTAAACTCCAAAAAAGAAACGGACTGAACGGGAAATCATCCCTCAGTCCGTTTTTTTTTATCGATTTAGAATTATTGCTCCTTGGTATGTACCTGCGGATATAACATAATTGCTTTTCCATGACGGCCATCCACATTAAGCACAAGTGGCGAATTAAATCTTACGTGCCGCACCTGCCCCACTTCCTGATACACAGGCTGGCTTTGCAGCCAACTCATGTCCAGCTTTCCCTGCTTCAGATGTGTGTTAAGATAGATGTATGCCACCCTGAGGGATGTAAGGTTCTGAAAGAAGTGCGTTCCCTGACTTGGCTCCACATGATAATTCTCCAATCCCATCTCCACAATGGCTCTGGCACCACATATCTGGCCCCATTTTACAGGCACTCCCAGCCACGGATCCTGAGAACCCCAACGTCCGGGACCTATCAGCAGATATGGCTTATTATCCTTTTGCAATGAATCGTTTATCTGCTCAATTTGCCGGGCAATTTCATTGTTCTGAGCCGGCTTGTAACCATCTACGTTCACGTAAACCACATCCATTATATCAGAAACAGAGCCGTTACCCAATGCCGAATCACTATAAATAAAAGCCTGATCGGAGTCTGTCACTTGCACGGCAGGCCCCAATGAAGTTCTGCTGTCCACAATTGGTCTGATTTGAAGCAGATAAAAAGCCGACGGGCTGCCGGGAGGCGTTTGAAGGTCTACGGCAAACTCAATTTCAACAGGCTGGTTCATCTCTTTGTGGCCAATTTCAAGGACCTCAGTCATGATGCCTGCCAACGGAAACGAATCATACTTGAGAATATTGGCAAATGTGACCAGCGGATAGCCATCGGCCATGGTACCATCACGAATGACGTGGTTTTGCATGTCAAAGATGGATCCAATCCAGCGCAGTGAGCCATCTTTTAATGCCGTTCTCAAATCGGGTTTCAACAAGTTTACACCATCATCCACCGAAGGAGTGAAATGGCTTGAGTCCAAATCGAGGGCGTAGAAAGATTTTTGCGTCTCACGCATCACCATCTCAGGAGAACTCAACTGAATTACTTTTTGCGGGTAGCGTGGAGAAAACCGAAGAGACGTACCACCTTCCACAATGTGTTTACCCAAGCCAAGCGCCACGTTCACGATACCCTCCTCCGACTTTTCGGGTGCTATGGGGTAAAAATTCACGGAACGTCCCACTCCGGAGAATGTTGGATAAAACCGGTTCTCATGTTGCTGACCTACAATCTCCTGCAATACAATGCCCATCCGCTCCTCATCAATGAGGTTGAGCGTACTGGTCATATAAGCTTTACTGGATTTGAAATACACCGACGCATATACACACTTAATGGCATCGCCCATTTGGCGCGCCATCTTGGTGTAATCGGCATCGTAAGCTATCATATAGGTAGAATAAATACCTGCAAAAGGCTGGTGATGGCTATCTTCCAACATGCTGGATGAGCGCACAGCCATCGGCCGTTTTATCACCTGTGCCAGCTTCAGAAGGTTTCTTTCGACCCAATCCGGCAGTTCAGCACTGACAAAGTGATTCAGAATATCTTCATCCGAAGCTTCCGACAGACCGACAGGATATAAGTCATTCGACTCCATAAAAGCCTCAAACACATCAACTCCAAGAACAACCGTACGTGGAATGGTTATTACCACATTGGGGAAACTCTTGAACACCGGATATTTCTTAATCAGGGTGCTGAGAAATGCCAGCCCACGAGCCTTTCCGCCCAAAGAGCCCTCACCAATACGTGAAAAGTTTACATACTCATCATACTTTTCGCTATCGAAAGTGGCAATGATGCCACGCCCTTTGTACATCCTAAAATGGGCAATGATGTGATACAGGTCGTGCTTGGTTTGTTCGATGTCGGAATTGTCGTCCACTTTCAACTCTTTCACCACATCTGCGATGGAGAATAGCGCCCTGGCAGTCAGCCACTTTGAAACATGATCCCGCTTAAAGTGATACTGCAACGATTCGTTAGGGATTGACAACAATTTCTCCTGAAAATCCTGAAGGTCGCTAGCACGAGCTACCTCCAGCCCCGTTTCGGGATTGACAAACACAAAATCGCCAAAAGCAAGATAGTTGTTCAGAAACTCCCTCAACTCCTGAAGCAGAAATTTAGAGTGCTTATGAATGAAACTAACCCGAATCTCCTTGGCCACAGCCTGATTGCTCATATCAGAGGATTGCAGCAGAAACGGAATAAACGGGTTGTCTCCCTTTACCTGACGCGCAAGTGCAACGCCCGCCTGAGAATCTTTTACGCCATTGTGTTTAAAGGATACATCGGAAATAATACCCAGTATATTTTTATGGTAGGTTGCGTACACCTCAATTGCCTCTTCAAAATTACGTGCGAGCAATATTTTTGGGCGTCCGCGCATCCGCATCATCTGTTGGTGTTCGTTAAGTCCCTCAGTCATGAACTTACGCGATTGCTTAAAGAGTATTTTATAGATGAGCGGCAGGTAACTAGAATAAAACCGCACACTGTCCTCCACAAGCAAAATACATTGCACGCCGACCTCCGGCACATCGAAGGGCGCATTCATCTCATCCTCAATCAGCTTAATGATGGCCAACAGCAGGTCGGTATTTCCCAGCCAGCAAAACACATAATCGATGGCACTGGTATCCTCTTTGCTTAGTTTAAGCGACACTTCCCGGCTAAAAGGCGTCAGCACCACAATTGGAATGTGCGCATTGGTATCCTTAATTTTTCTCGAAAGAGAGAAAGGATCCATACCGCCCACACTCAACATGGTTATCACCAAATCAATTTTATTGGTTTTAAGCACTTCAAAAGCATCCTCGGCAGATGCTACATGAATAAACTGAGGTGGATGGCGCAGGTTGAGAGAGACATATTCGTTAAAAATCTGTTCATCGATGCGGCCATCTTCTTCGAGCATAAAAGCATCGTAAGAACTGCAAATTAGCAACACTTTATGGATACGCTTTTGCATTAACAAGTCGAACGCGGTATCCTCAAATGTGTTTTGCGCATTGTGATATATTTGCTCCAGTGTCATATTTTAAATAGATTTTAGGTAAATGTAAGGATTTTTTCTGCCGATTAAACCGCACATTTGCAAAGAATCGGGCAATAGGAGCCTATGGGTTGCGGGCAATTCGCTATTTTTGCATAAAAAAAGTGAATCGACAAATATTAAGGCTGGCTCTGCCCAATATCCTCACCAATCTTACTGTTCCGATGCTTGGAATGGTGGACATGTACCTGATGGGACATCTGGACTCAGTCCATTTTATGGGAGCAGTAGCCCTTGGCGGAGTGATCTTTAATTTTGTTTACTGGGGCTTCGCCTTTTTAAGGATGAGCATAAGCGGTTTGGCAGCGCAAACCGTTGGCCGGGAAGACAAACAGGAGATGGCGCTTGTTCTTCAGCGGGGGTTGTTGATTGCCGTATCGGGAAGCCTGCTTCTTTTGCTGCTCCAAATCCCTCTGGCAGAATTCAGTTTCTGGCTGCTCGAAGGAAGTCCTGAGGTAAAAGCCATTGCACGTGACTATTTCTTTGTAAGGATATGGGCTGCACCGGCAGCCATTACGCTGATGGTTTTTTATGGCTGGTATCTGGGTATGCAAAATGCCATTTACCCGATGCTGATTGCTGTCACTGTTAATTTGGTAAATGTTGTTACGAGTTTTCTTTTTGTGCATCATTTTAATATGCAGGCCGAAGGCGTGGCATTGGGTTCTGTTGTGGGTCAGTATAGCGGACTAATTTTAGCCCTGGTCATCTTTTTCAGAAAATACAAGTGGATAATTCCGGAATTTACATCGACGGTTGCTCCGCTGCTCAAAAACATGCGCCAATTTATTAATGTGAGCAGTGATATTTTTATCCGCACCCTTTGCATTATAGCTGTTTTCACATTCTTCACGTCCCGTTCGGCAGGCATTGGCGATGTAACTTTGGCCATCAACAGCGCATTGTTGCAATATCTTTTTCTGTTTGCCTATTTCCTGGATGGATTTGCATACGCCGGAGAAGCACTGGTGGGGAAATATTATGGCGCCAGAAACAAAACAATGCTCGGAGGCACCATTCGCAAACTGATGCTTTTGGGCGCCGGCCTGGCCATTCTCTTTACATTAATCTATGCACTGATGGGTGAAAGCCTTCTGCGACTCTTCACCAAGCAGAGTGATGTGCTTGATCAAGGTAAAGATTATCTGCTTTGGGTTACATTAATCCCGTTGGTAAGTTTTGCATCGTTTATATGGGATGGCATATACATAGGCATTACCGCATCGCGAGCCATGCGCAACAGCATGATAATTTCAGCAATTCTCTTTTTCTTTATACCTTTTTACCTGCTCTTTCCGCATGTACAAAACCATGCCATCTGGATATCGATGGTGCTTTTTATGCTGGCGAGGGGTGTACTGCTCACCATCTTATACCCCAAAGCCATCAGGTCGTTTAATGAATTTAAGCCCTGACAAACATCGCTTTTATGATGTGCTTCACCATTTCGGGATTCTCTTTCAGGCGTCGCGTTGAGTAACCAAACCACTCCTCTCCGTAAGGAACATAAACGCGCAAATGATGACCTTTTTCGATAATGGCCGTGCGTAAGTCGGGCGATACGCCATACAGCATCTGAAACTCATATTGGGTTGGGCTTAGTTGATACTTATCAATTAAACCAAACGCGCCGTTCACAAGTTCTTTGTCATGAGTGGCAATGGCGGTATATATTCCCCTGTTCAGAAGAAATTCCAAATCGGCCAGATATCGCCGGTTTATCTCCTCGGGTCTTTTATATGCAATTTTTTCTGATTCATTGTATATGCCTTTACACAACCGAATATTGACAGGCGATTCAGATGTGTGCCACTCGGCAACTTCCTTCAAATCGTTAGCCGTACGACGTAAATAGGATTGTATGGCAATTCCTGTGTTACCCGGAAATTCTGCATGCAACCTTCGGTATAACTCAATTTCCCTATCCACACAGGCTGAGTCTTCCATGTCGATGCGCACCAGTTGGTTGCCATCGTGCGCCTTCATCACCACTTGCCGTATCAACTCGTAACAGGCTTCAAAATCGATGAGCAAACCAAAACCGGATGGCTTAAGTGAGTAAGTCACATTCAGATTTTCGATTCCAAACCTATCGATGATTGTCATATATGCATCACGGCTCTCTTCAGCCTGTTTCATGCAGGTGATAAACTCACCCAACCTGTCGATTGTAGTCCATGCGCCGGCAGGATGCAGTTGAAGCGCTGTTTTTACGGCATCTTCCAGATTTACACCCGAAATATATCTTCGGGAAAACAGCCAGATAAACTTTTTAGGTAAATGTGGCAGAAACGATGCAATGAGATGATGAAACATACGTTTAATTGATAAGATACCGTTCTATTCAAATTTTGGCAGTATTAACTGCGGCAGTTTACAATGAACATATTGAAAACTCATTAGAAACCGACCCTTTCGCTCTCAGGAGAATCAGTAATCTCCCAATTCTAAGTTCACCATCAGTCTAAAAAAAAAGAATGATGAAACTCATTTTAATGACTGATATTTGACATCTGTTGAAAAATGTGTGAACTTATGATTATCAGTTACGCGCGTCGATAACTCAATAAAAATATCGGCTGAGCCCAAAATTCAATTTTGAAAACTCTGTGTAGCTCCTGTTATGCGAAGCGGCATACATCCATTGGCCAGATACAGGATTTACGCATGTCCGTTAAATTAACAATTAAGGACTTTATATGAACCGGTTATTTGGTTTCGGCTTGATTCTTATATTATCTATTGTGTCAGGCATCAATGCGTTGGCACAGGACTGCGACTACCTTTCAAAAGGCAACAACATGGTTCAGGATAAGCCATGTGCGCCCGTTACTGCACAGTGGGAGATATTCTTTGGCGGCGTAACGGGCACTGGCCCCATCGAAATTTATGTGGATTGGGGAGATGGTACCCCTCCACAGATAGTGCCTGCTACTTATAACTCGGTGAATAACCAGTGGCGAATCACTGCCAGCCACATCTATCCAAAGGGAGGCAACAGATGTAATTATCAGCCATCCACCATGCTGGTGGTAAATGGTGTACTGTGCACAAGCTCAATACAGACACAGCAGGTTACAGTGTGGGATACCGATGATGAGAACGGCGGTGTGATGCGCATAAACCCGGTACGTTTCCCCATCTGTTTAGGCAATGACGGAACCGTTACTTTCACCGATGCCAGCCAGTGGAACTGCGTACCACCCATAGAGCTCGACCGCCGAAACAACAGCAGGAGATGGATACAGTGGATTTATGGAACCGGCGGCACCACCATTTCTGAGGCACTGGTAGGCGGGCAAATGCTTGCTTATCCTCACGCCGGCCCCGTTGAAGTTACCGGACAACCGGTCGAAGGCCCGGTTCCACCCATGAATACAAGTCAGCCAATTTATATTCCCAGCCATTACAACGTGGGTGATTATTTTGAAGTAACCATCCGCAACTGGAACGTTTGTAATCCCTATGACGACCCCAACATCCCCGGCCCTCCCGCCGACCCGATTAATGGTGATCATCCTCCGGTAGTGACCACCGCCATAGCCATAATTGTTGCGCTGCCCGATGGTTCCATTGGTGCTGTAGGACCATTTTGCGACAACGCCCCATCGGTGCTGCTCACAGCTGCAACACCCGGTGGACAATGGAGTGGGCCGGGCATCACGAACCCCAACAGCAGACGTTTCTACCCATCCATTGCGGGAGCCGGAAACCACCTTATCACATACAATGTTACCAATGCCGATGGTTGCTCGGCAAGTGGCACTACTAACATACAGGTATTTGAGTCGCCAAACATCAGTATAAATGTGGATGAACCCATATATATGTGCCCGGGACTCTCGGTTCAGCTTGAAGCAACTGTTACGGGTGGCACACCTGCTTACACCATTCAGTGGCAGGGCGATACTGCTCCGTTAAGCGCCACCAACATTTACAATCCCATTTTCACCACCAACACACCTGATACTTACAGTCTGTTGTTTAATGTGACAGATTCGCAGGGTTGTAAATCTGAGTTACCGGTTAATGTATTGGTTGATGACATAAAAATTGAATTTGACCCAACCCCAATTGTGGCTTGCCAAGGTGTTCCGGTTACCATCGAACCCATTAACACAGGAGGGACACAAAACTATATTCTGCACCAATGGAGTGGACCACATACAGACAAACTCTCAGCCACAGACATCCAAAACCCGGTTTTTGTAACAACCGAAATCGGAACTTTTGATTTCACCTACAGAGTAGAAGATGAAACAGGATGTCATGCCGAAGCCACAATTTCGGTAGTGGTTAAAGAGCAACCGCTGGCCAATGCCGGCGACAATGATGCTCTTTGCGGTCTAAATTACACATTAAACGGCTCCTCATCTCCAGCCAATGCCGTTGGCCTTTGGAGTCTCATGTCTGGGCCTGGCACTGTTGGCTTTTCAGATGCCACAGCAACCAACTCACAAATTACTGTCAGCGAAACGGGCACATACAACCTCCAATGGATGATAGATTTAGATGGTTGTATTGCCTCGGACGATGTCACCATCAACTTTTCATCCTTTCCACAGCCGGGAATTATGCCCAATGCTGAGTTGTGCGGACAATCCATTACACTCCAGGCACTTCCCGATATGGGCATAGGAGTCTGGACAATGACGGCGGGAACAGGCAGTGCAACCTTTAACGATATAAACTCTGCCGTAACCCTAGTAAATGTTGACTTGCCGGGTCAATATGAGTTTACATGGACTGAGTCGGCCGGTATAAACTGCAGCAACTCTGCCAGTGTAACCATCTTATTTAAACCCCAGGCACAAGCCATTTCGGAGCCACAGCCCGATATCATCTGCTCACCGGCCACCATAATTTTCCCAAACCAAAGTACAAACGCTGACTCATACATCTGGGAGCTGGGTGGTGGAGTCACCTCCACCGAAACAGAACCCGAATTTACTTACGAGAACCTGACAGGCTCCGTCCGAACCTATACCATCACACTAACTGCTTTAAACAGCTATAACTGTAACGACACCTATAGTTTTCCGCTACAAGTAGCACCAAAGCCAGTTGTAAGAGCAGCGGCCACACCTATAGCGGGCTGTTCTCCACTCAATGTATCATTTGCCAACACAACAACAGGCGCTACATCCTATAATTGGCATTTTTCTGATGACAACAGCCAGAGCAGCGAGTTTGCGCCACAAAAGACCTTTTTCAACAGCAATCCGTTTGTAACTGCCTACCCTGTAAAACTGTTGGCCGAAAACCAGTTTGGCTGTGTTGACTCTACTGAAATTCAAATTACGGTATATCCGGCAGTAGTGATGGATTTAAGCGTTGTGCCGGGCGAAGGCTGTCACCCATTGCAGGCAGAACTCACTGCTACGCCTGGTGCTATGAGTTACATCTGGAACACTGGTGATGGCAATCAAATTGTTGGCAACTTCCGACTGAATCACACATTCACAAATGAGACCAGCCAAGATGTGACCTACAACATACAGGTAACGGGAACCAACGCTTTCTCATGCGCAGCAACGGCAAATGGAACCATTACAGTATATCCCTCTCCCGAAGCTCGTTTCACAGTCTCGCCCGATGAATTGCAGATGCCCGACAGAACCTTTGCCCTCACCAATCAAACCACAGGAACAGGCTGGAGCTACGAATGGGATTTTGGCGATGGCAATCAGTCCACCTCCCAAAACCCGGGCGTCTACAGCTACGCACAATCAGGCACGTACCACATTACCCTTACTGCTTTCAACAACTATTGCCGCAGCTCGGCCTCTTTGCCGGTACTAATAAGACCCATGGTACCACAAATTCAATTTGGCACCAACCCAGATGCCGGCTGTCCACCGCTGGAAGTCACATTCACTAACAACACGCTGGACGCCACCTCCTATTTGTGGGATTTCGGCGACGGACGCATGTCGCAGGAAATTGCTCCTACGCACACCTATCGAGTACCGGGACTCTACAGAGTGACTCTCACGGCCACCGGGCCAGGTGGAACAGCCACTGCCGACGATGTGGAAGTTATGGTTTATGAGGTGCCTACTGCCCTATTTGATGTGATTCCAAAAGTAATATTCATACCCGGAGAAAATCCGGCAATAATCAACCGAAGTGAAGGTGCCACCGCCTATTACTGGGATTTGGGAGACGGCACTACTTCACGCGATTTTTCGCCATCGCACCGGTATGCCGCTCCAGGATACTACACCATTACCTTACGGGTAACCAACAACGATGGGTGTGAAGATGTGTATGCCATCAACGAAGCCGTTAAAGTAGAACAAGGTGGAGAACTGAGGTTTCCCAACGCCTTTACCCCTAATCCATCCGGGCCATCCGGAGGAAGATACCAATATGGCGACCCACGTAACCATGTGTTCTATCCATTCACTCAAAAAGGTGTTGAAGAGTATCAGCTTCAGATTTTCACACGGTGGGGCGAACTGATATTTGAAAGCAATGAATTAGAGACAGGCTGGGATGGATACCACCGAGGTAATCTGGCACAGCAGGGCGTTTACATTTGGCGGGCAAGGTATAAAACATCTGACGGAAAAGTACATGTAATAGCCGGTGATGTAACCCTCATCCGATAAAAACAACGAGAGATAAGGTACATGATAAAACAGAACAACATACTGAAACATTGTGGATTGATTTTTCTGCTGTTATTTCTGGCTGATAATTCAGAGGCTCAGGACATGCACTTTTCTCAATTCTATGCCTCACCCTTATACCTAAGCCCATCACTGGCCGGCGGCACCGATGGTGGGCGACTGGTGCTGAATCACCGCAATCAATGGCCTGGAATCTCCAAAGCATTTACCACCTCCGCCGTATCGTTCGATAATTTCTTTACCCGCTTTAACAGTGGCATCGGTGTGCAAATCATACAGGACAAAGCAGGGAGTGCCAACCTCTCCTTTACCCATGCAGCATTGCAGTATTCATACAATGTACGCATCAATGATGATTTGCAGTTTGTGCCTGGCATTCAGTTTGCCTACGGCAGCCGCGCACTGGATTTCAGCAAGCTCATATTTGCAGATGAAAGCATCAGTGGCGGCGCCTCAGGCTCCTGGGAGCGACTGGCCAATGAAAACACCGAGTTTGTTGATTTTGCGATATCGGGACTGATTTACAACGCCCGATTCTGGACAGGCATCACCATAGATCACCTGGCACAACCAAACCATTCGCTACTGGGCGAAGAGATAAAACTTGATAGAAAATATGTGGTGTTTGGTGGCGCTAATATCTGGACCGAGCAACGCCGCAGGGTTGGACTGGATCGTGCGTTTGCGACCAGTTTCCGATTCCAGCGTCAAAGCACCTTTAATCAGTTAGACCTGGGGTTTTACTGGTTTAACAATCCCATAGAGGTAGGCATTTGGTATCGGGGATTACCCATTTTTGGAGAGGTGAAAAACCGCCTCAACCACGATGCCGTGATTTTATTGATGAGCTACAAATACGGCCCTTTCAGGTTTGGGTACAGCTATGACATCACCGTTTCCAATCTGGCGCTACAAAGTGCAGGCGCTCACGAGATATCCCTCATTTTCGAGTTTAACCAGCAGGCACAACTGCGCATAGGTGGCCGCAGGCCAGCAGTGCCGTGCAGCGATGCAGCCAATCCGCTGATAGATGCCTATAAATACAGACAAAAACGCCGCCGGGTATTTTAAAAACAAACGCCGCATTGAAAGTTGCATCAATGCGGCGTTTGTTTTGAATTAATTTATGTTGATCATACGGGCCGGCCGGGGCTTCACCTCCTCGCGCTTGTGAAGGGTCACACGCAATATGCCATCTTTATAGGCTGCATTTATCTTTGTTTCATCCACCTCATTGCGTGGGATGGAAAAAGAGCGACGGAATCCACTGTAACAAAACTCTCTACGGGTATAACCTTCTTTTTGCTCATGGTTCTCTTCCTTATCGCAAGCAATGGTAAGCACGTTGTTGTGAATCTCCACCTTAAAGTCATCCTTTGAAACACCGGGTGCAGCAACCTCAATTTCATATTCATCCTGCGTTTCGCGAATATTCACTGCCGGCACAGAATTTCTTGCGGATGCGATGGGTCTGGTAAAGAGATCTCCTCCAAAGAAATCATCAAAAATGTTAGCGATTTCTGGCATCTGGTTGTTGAATCTTCTTACAATAGTCATGATTATGTCCTCCTACTATTTTTGTGATACATGATATTTAATTTGTCTCTGTTGAATTGTACACCAACAGAATCAACATCTGTACCACGCTCTATTTCAGGACATAATGTCACGAATCAAGGTTTTTACGCAGCCAATCTGTCACAACTCTCTGCTAAAATCTGTCATTTTTTCAGTCTTCAGTGTTTTCCGGAATCCACTCGAGAATGTCGCCTGGCTGGCAATTCAGATGAAAACAGATGGCCTCAAGCGTACTAAAACGGATGGCCTTGGCCTTGCCCGTTTTTAAGATTGATAAATTTGCCGGAGTAATCCCAACCTTTTCCGAAAGTTCATTTAACGAAATCTTGCGCCGCGCCATCATCACATCAAGATTAACAACTATAGCCATATCTACACAGTTAAATCAAGTTCCTCTTTCATACGTATTGCTACGCTTGTAACTTCAGCCAATAGCAACACAACCACTCCCAACATCAGATAAATGAGGTTTGACTCTCCCATTACTATAGAATAGTGCATGGGATCAAAAACCATCTTGTGTATCATATAATAATTATACTCCCATATAAAATTGGCGAGGTAATAAACAATTAAAATAGCTCCAATTAGCCGGATGCGAGAAACCGTTTGTCCGCAGAACATCTCTCCTTTATAAACATTATGAAGCACCCGATACATCAAAAAAGGCAATACAATGACTGCCAGAACTGCCACTATTGCAAGAAACACGTTCACAATAGAATAATACCTGTAACTGCTTCTGTCAAGAGCCATTTCGGGCACCAAAACCTTTACACCACGATACCTGGCGGCCAATTGCACCCCATCAGAAAGCAGCAGTGTATCAAAAAAGCTGGTCACACTCCCCTTGGCCTGTAAATCCAGAAAAAAAATCTCTCCATCAATTTCGCCATGGTTATATCCCTGATGCCAACCGAGTAAAAAATCCTCCCGACCTTCAAGAACTGTATCTACAACCATAAACAGATAGATAAAACCAGCTAAAACAGCCAGCGCAATTGTACGTGTTCGGTTACTAAAATAAATCATAGCATGGGAATTTATCGTTTATCGATAACAAATATAGCACTAAATACTATAAAACAAACAATAATTATCGTAAAACAATAATTTCAGATAAAAAAAATCCTTCAGATTTAAAGTAGCATTAACATTTGGGTAACACGCTTAAGAAAATAAAAGGAGAGATTTGCACTTGGGATTATTTATTTCCTCCCGACAATTCCTGTGTGTAAAGCGCCGACCCAAACGAGGGTCGGCGCTTTTAGGAGGAATATTATATGTTAGTTTAGAGGCAAAGCCTGATTAGGCTTCTTCACTATCTTTTCCTACCAATTTAACTTTGATGGCGTTGATTCCTTTTAAACCTCTATCGGTTTCAAAACTAACCTCATCACGCTCCCTAACCGGCTGTAACAAACCGTTTAGGTGAAAAAATACACTGTCGCCACTCATCGAATCTTTAATAAATCCATAACCTTTAGATTCATTATAGAAAGTAACAACACCTTTTCTGATGGGATCTTCTGGCTCATCTAACTGACGTGGCACGCCAATGCGTATATCCTCGACTTTAACCTCGA
This sequence comes from Alkaliflexus imshenetskii DSM 15055, assembly GCF_000517065.1. Taxonomy (GTDB): domain Bacteria; phylum Bacteroidota; class Bacteroidia; order Bacteroidales; family Marinilabiliaceae; genus Alkaliflexus; species Alkaliflexus imshenetskii. Next base: position 1,436,582 of record NZ_KI912105.1, read on the forward strand.
CCCTTTTCTTCTGCATTTCAGGAGGGGTGGTTGTAATTGCGCCAAACTCATCAACATAGGCAATCATGTCGTCCATGCTTGATTTCTCCCTTCCCTCCTTCTTCTTCTCTTTATCCTGCTTCTTTTTTAATCTCTTTTTTTCTCGTTCTTTCTTTCCAAACGATTCTTGTGATCTTCCCATTCGCTATAATCAATTTTAAATTTCTTGTGCTCAAATCCATCGATTTTCGATGTAAGCGCCGGTGAATATACGCAATATTTATTGACTTTCAATAAATTACACAACACAGAATATTACAAAAAATGGCCTCATCACAAAAATTAAGCAGGCAATAATTTTTATAATACGCTTATTTACTGGATTATAAGGCAGCAGAATTTAAATTAATTTTATCGCTGTCACTAAAAACTCAATCAAAAAAAATAATACACAAAAAATATTTGGTGCGATAAAAAAAATCATTCAGTAAAGAGAGACACCGCGCCCTCTTACAAAACTTTATCCGTTTTCGGATGTTTAAGAACATAACATACCTTAAAAAACTTCAATACCAAAATCCCGACGGATAATTCAAATCAAACACACATATCAATTACTTCATGATTAGCAAAAAAGAACATCAATTACCTTTCGACACCTTCCTGAAAGAACTGAAGCAACGCATGCACAATGTTTTTCACACGCGTGCAGACATAAACAACCTTGCTGTTAAAAGAGGAATGCCCCCTTTTGTAATGCGTGAAATAATGGATCTGAACCCGCTCTCGGTTGGGATACCAACAGAGTATGGCGGCAGAGGTAGTATTATGCGCGAAAACATTGCGCTTCTTTCCACAGCATCGTATGAGTCACTGGCACTATCACTCACATTTGGCATAAACTCTGCGCTGTTTCTTCAACCTGTGGCAAAATATGCGCAGGAAGATGCAAAAAAAGAGGTTTTCAACAGGTTTCTGAACCACCAGAACATGGGTGGATTGATGATAACGGAACCCGGCTTTGGCAGCGATGCGCTAAACATGCAAACTTCGCACACCACTGAAAATGGGATAAGTCACATCCAAGGAACCAAACATTGGGCCGGTCTCACAGGATGGGCCGAGTTTTGGCTGCTAACCTCACGCGAACGTGCCCCATCAGGCAATCTCAAACGCGACATTGAATTCTTTATTTGCGATGTAAATAAACCAAATCAACAGATAGTGGTAGAGGAGATTTATGAGAATCTCGGACTTTACCAGATTCCATACGGAAAAAACCGCCTTGATGTGTTGATTCCCGACAGCCACAAACTGATACCTCATACAACCGGAGTAATGCTGATGCTCGACCTGCTTCACCGCAGCAGAATGCAGTTTCCGGGAATGGCACTGGGATTTATACAACGTCTGCTCGATGAATCAATATTGCATGTGCGTGAGCGACTGGTAGGAGGAAAATCACTTTTTGAATATGATCAGGTACAAAGCAGATTGGCACGTATGCAAGCAGCCTATACCATTGCATCGGCCATGTGTATTCACAGCAGTCGCGTGGCTGGCATCGAAAATGACCTCTCAGGGATTGGCGTTGAAGCCAACTCAGTAAAGAGCTATGTGACCGACTTAATGCAGGAAACAGCACAATCGGCTACGCAATTGGTAGGAGCGCAAGCCTATAAACTCACCCACATTGCAGGCAGGGGAATCACCGATAGCCGTCCGTTCCAAATATTTGAAGGCTCAAACGACATTTTATACGCTCAGATTTCGGAGGCGGTGATTAAATCGATGAAAAAAATTAAAGAGACAAACCTGTACAATTACCTGAAACAGTATCATTTGACGCAGAAATTTGTTGCCGAAACAAAAAACTTGTTTGATTTTGAGATAAACACAACCCTCTCGCAACGCAAAATGGTAGAGCTTGGCCAAATCGTAAGTAGATTGGTATCAGCCGACTTGGTAGTAAATGCAGGCGAGACTGGCTTCCCCGCAAAACTCATAAAAAATGCCCTGACAGTTATTCGTCAGGACATTGAAATGATGTTTAGCTCATTCAAAAACTCGAGCCACCCGGAAGTGGTAGAGAACTATTCAGAGCAAGGTGAATGGTTGCGGTTTACATGATAAACCCAGCCGCGGCCAAATCCTGCCAAAAACCAGGATAGGATTTGGTCACCACCATGTGGTCAGCAATTGCTATCGGATTACCGGTTTTTAGAACCGCCGGAGCAAACGCCATGGCCATACGGTGGTCTTTATAAGTTGCCACTTCGATGTTGGTTGCAGGCTCTTTTCTTTCGCCTTTCCAAACCAAATTGTCAGCATTATTGGTTTCAAGAACATATCCGAACTTACCCAACTCAGTAACCAATGCCGAAATACGGTCAGTCTCCTTTATCTTCAGAGTGTGCAGTCCGGTGAAATTAAACGGTACATTTAAAAAGGCACATGCCACGGCAAAAGTTTGCGCCAAATCAGGCTCATTGGTAAAATCGTGCTTGAAAGATGTTGCCACCTCACCGGTATTGGTTAGCGTTAGTCCTTTGGCTGAAAACTTGCTCTGCACACCCAGCTTCTTAAACAACTCTGCCACAGCCGCATCGCCCTGCCAACTGTAACGGTCAAGACCCTTGAGGCATACCGAGTCACCCTTTTGAGCAAACGCCACCACTTCGAACCAGTAAGATGCGGCGCTCCAATCGGCCTCTACCTTAGCTTCCACCGCCTTATAATTGGCCACTGGCACTTCAATCACATTGCCCTCCCATCTGCATTTTACGCCGTACATCTCCATCAACTTTAAGGTTAGATGAATGTATGGTTTTGAGGTGATATTTCCGGTAAGCCGCAGTTTTAAACCATTCTCCATGGTTGGTCCCACCATCAGCAACGCCGAAATATACTGGCTGCTAATATTTCCGGGCAATTCAAGTTCACCTCCGGTGAGCGAACTACCAAAAATACGCAAAGGCGGAAAACCTTCATTTTCAAGATACTCAATTCTGGCTCCCAATTGATTCAAGGCATCGACCAACACGTGAATGGGTCGTTGCTTCATGCGTTCGCTTCCGGTAAGCGTCCACTCTCCCACAATTTTTGCCAGATAAGCAGTTAAAAACCGCATGGTGGTTCCGGCAGCACCAATGTCAAAATGATTGCTGTTGGAATTAAATACCGAAAGCATGGCTTCTGTATCGTCGCTATCCGACAGGTTTTTAATCGGATAAGGGCTGTAACTTAAGGCATTCAGAATCAAAAGTCTGTTGCTGATACTTTTGGATGTAGGCAGCTGAACATCAATGGATTTGATTCGCTGAGGGGCATTTATAGTAATGGACATAATATCTCGTTGAAATTTATTTACCGATAAAATATTTCAAAGCCTCTTCCACCTCGTGACGTTCGCAATGGATGTTAATGGCCACTTCGCCCGGATTTCGCAGCAATGTAAAATTTATGCGACCGGCCTGATTCTTTTTGTCGTGCGTCATGGTTTCATACAGATAGTCAAAATCTGCAGCGGCATATTCAAAGCTGCCATAAACCCGCTTCACATATTCGCTAAGCTGCTCCACCAACGCCATGGGAAATTGCAGCTTCAGGTGCGCCAGATAAAGCTCTGCCACCATGCCATACGCCACGGCATAGCCATGGAAAACAGGACGGTTCTTCTTCAAGGCAAAACTTTCAAATGCATGGCCTATGGTATGCCCGAGGTTCAGCGCCTTGCGAATGTTCTTCTCAAAGGGGTCGGCCGTAACGTACTCATCTTTTATCTTGATGGATTCGGCCACCAGAGCAGCCAATTCCTTCATGTCAGGATTAAGAATATCGAACCGCAGCGTACGTTCGAGCATCTCGGTTCCTTTCAGGTAGGCATGTTTAATCATCTCCGCAAAACCCGAAATGAGGTTCTCACTGTCGAGTGTTTTCAGCAGCGAGGTATCCACCAACACTTGGCGGGCTTGCATAAATGAGCCAATCTCATTTTTAAAACCCATGAAGTTGATGCCGGTTTTTCCTCCAACCGAAGCGTCTACCTGCGCCAACAATGTGGTGGGGATATTGATAAATGCAATGCCCCTTTTGAATGTGGCAGCTGCAAAACCACCCAGGTCGCAAGGCATTCCGCCGCCCAGATTCACCAGCAGCGAATGACGTGTGGCACCACCAACCACCAGGGCTTCCAAAACTTTTGTAAGCGCGGCAATATCTTTATGAGCATCACCAGCACCAATTATGATGCACCGATCAAAAGAAATGCCCGGCACTTGCTGAATCAGGGGGAAACACATTTTAAAAGTATTGTCGTCGGTAAGAACAAAAATTTTCTCCCTTTTATAAGGCTCCAATAATAGAGCAAGGTCGTTGGCCAAGTCATCGGCTAAAGCAACGCTGGTTTCTTTGGTATTGAGTTCTTGCATCGTAAGTAGATTAATAAGGGTGGCGCCTTTATCAAGCATACCACAACCCTCAAAAGCATCAACATCTTGAGAGTAAATGGATTTCCTGTAAACATTCTATACAGAACTACTTATTTAAGCCGCCGCCAACCATCTCTATTCTTAATATAACTAATGCAAAAATACGGTTTTTCAACGAGAGCGATTATTGACGTAGCTATAAATTGATATAAAACAAAAAACAAGGAATAATAATAAAAGACATATATGATTAACATAAACACCATATTTGCCATAAAAGGAAATACCCTTAGAGAAGTCAATTTCAGATTCAACTATCTGATTTTCATTGTAAACACTATTGATTATCTGACCGTTAGCCTTAACAATACATGACACCCCAATCCATGATGATCTGGCAATATCCTTCTGAAAAGTAATGGCCTGAACTCTGGTTAATAAAAGAGTTAAATCTCTATAATGCCTATTATAAACAAATGGCTCCCTTGCAATTACAAAGATAACTCCGACTTCATCATTTAAGTATCTAGCAACATGATTTTCAAAAAAAGATTCAAAACATACAGATACATGAAATTTATCTACCCCCTGACAAAAAACTTCATCTCCATTTTGAGAAGAAATATATGGATAGGGATTTTTTTCATTTATAAATTTCAATTTACTCAACACACCTGACAATGGAATCCGCTCCCCAAATGGAACTAAGAGTTCCTTGTTGCGTTGTTGAATTTTATCACATGCGATTGAAACTGCCAAAACTTGCTGATTTTGCCAAGCAAACAAATCAGCCCCTAACACATAAACACTGTTTGTCCTACTACTACATGCCAACTCCCGCAGATAAACCAAATTGTCATGACTCTCAACTTTTTGATTATTTAACGACACAATTAGTTCAGGTAAAACATTATAATCAATGTATTTATTGGCATCAACACTATCAAACAACAGCTTAACTCTCTGCCATATAGCCATTTCATCTTCTGAACTACTAAAACTAAAAACACGAACATTTCGCACCTCATTTTTTTCTTTTTTAAAAAGATAAAAAAAAGATGACAAAGATACCGGGATTAAGAAAACGAATAAAAACATCCAAAGCAAACACCTTTTTTGGGGGTTTGAAAAAACTTTAGCATCAATTGAATTATAAAGCAAAAAGTTAATTGACAAAATCCATAAACTACCACCAGTTACTCCTGTAAACTGATACCATTGAATTAATTGAGGAGAACCTCCCAAAACGATTCCTAAAGAAGAAAAGGGTGAAGAAAAATCCCATCTCATATAAAGAATTTCAATTAAACCCCAACTACAAACAAACAAAGCAACTTTATACCTGGTGTTTAATATTAGAAACAAAAAGGGCAGTATGCCTACAATAATAAACAACACAATTCCCAGAGGTGCAACCCTATTTAAAAAAGAATAGCTAAATGAAAAAAGAAACTGCAAGTTTAGGGCATGCCAGGTAATAAGGAAAGATAAAGCACTTAATAATATCAAAACCCTCTTAGTTTGATAGAAGGCTGAAATGGCAAGAAATGGCACCAGAAAAAAAAAGGAAAAAAAGGAGAATCCGGTTTTATACGAAACAAATAAAATGAAGCCGCTTAGGAGGCCTGCTATTATCGACTTTAAATAGTCCATCAATTAATATTAATTATTTCCAGTGCTTTTTCCAATTGAGGGTCTTCTCCGGTTTGGCTATGAACCTCATCATAAAAAGAGCGCGAGACAGGTATAAAAACATCGGGGCTTAAGCCTTTCTCGGTGAGCTGCCCTGAAAGGTTAATACTTCTGGTGGCCGTATAAGAAAAGCTCCATCCGCCGGGCAAAAAAACTTCAAAAATAGAACCCCCACCCCCTGATGTGGGCTCCCCAACTATAACACAATTGGTTAAGTCGTTAATAATGGTAGCTATGCCATGACCCATGCTGTATGTGTTGCCATTTATTAAAACTACCAAGGGTATATCATCAGGCACCAACCCTGTTCCCTTTAACCTTAAAGGTTCGGGCTTAGTAAAGGCATTGTGGGCTTTACCACTTTTTGTCTGACTATAAGTAAGTGTTTTTATTCCTGAATAGAAAATGCCACAGATTTTATAACCGGTCTCAAATCCTCCTGTACAGTCTCGTAGGTCAATAATTAACCCGTTGGTATAATCGTACCCTTCTAATTCCAACTGATTATAGTTGACAACTTCCAAAAGGGGTAAAACACGAAGGTAAGCTACCGAACCGGGTAATTGGGCAGTATGGTAACGCACGCCTTCCCTTATCTTAGAATAACCATATCGTTTATAAATCTTCCAAAAAACAAGGAAAAACCTATCATCCGAAAACATTTCGGCCCTTTCGCCATTATTCGATCGAACCCATACATGTGCATCGTTAACAATACGAATAATTGAATCAAATGCCGCCACCGCCGCCGAGTCGGTTTTAATCTCTTTAAAAACGGGCAGCCAGTCGCTATACACCTTATCCCAATCAACGTTCTTCTCTTCAAAAAAAACGTAACGCTCGTCCATTATTTCCCAGAACGATTGAAAGATACCCTCATACGAATTATCAGGATTAACAATGCTGTCCTGACACGCCATTTGGCTGATAAATAATGCAACTGCGATAATTTTTTTAAACATAATGCTTACAAAAGTTTGTTATTATGCTTTAACAGGTAACCTTTAAATTTAGATGTAAGATAGATAGAGGGGATTTATAAGTTTTTATAGATGTCTTAGCATCTTTCCAGACTTACCGGCCTACCGGCAGGCAGGTCTATCCATCTAATAATCTTAAATCTAATCATCTTAATAAAAATTTCAACATAGAATTTTAACCGCTAAATCAACACTATTAAAGTCCAATACCCAAACCAACCATGTTTTGCATGAATTTTTGAGTATTACCGTTAATAATAAAACTGTTATACATAAATTGATAACCAATGCTGTACCTTAGCTTACCCGCAAAAAAATCAAGGGTAAATGTATAATCAACCTTTCGGTAATTACCAAAGTAAGCCAAAACGTTGGGCTCCGTAATATACGAAACCGGCTCGCGGTTGATGGGTGACGGGAAATATTGGTATTCGGGGAAAAAGCCGCCAACAATAATTGGAACATTTAAATTATTCCGAATTTGTAACTTATCCCATTTGTAAGCCAAATTAATGGCACCGTTGACAGACTGGTTCCAGTTCCCAACCGGATTCGCAGAAATAAACAGCGCTTCCGTCATTTTTCCGGGGTTAAAATACTCTGCATGACCAAAAATACCTCCACCTGCCTTAACAAAAAACCGGTTGTTACCTGTTTTAACCGGCCATAGCCAACTACCACCCATATTTATCTCTTTTAAAGTATATGCCGCAGCTTTATCTGACATAAAGTTATTATGCAATCGGCCAAAATTGTATTGAATATTAAATATAAAAGTACGGGCTTTCGTCAACGATTGCTTTTCAAAGGTATATGCAATGCCGTTAGTCTTACCCGGTAAACCATTGGGAATTACCCGTGTATTGCTAAAGGCTATACAACCATCATAAAAAAAGAATCGGTGCCGAGCTGTTGAATCTGATTTTGATATTTGTGCATTACCATTAGCGCAGAATATTAAAATAAGAAAAACGACTACATAATAGTACATACAAAAGCACTTCAAGGTTGAAAGTATTATAAAAAGGGACTGTCCGTTATAATAAAACAATACGGACAGTCCTATAAAAGTATTAATTGGTTTTAATATTACGAATCAATATAAAAGGTAGCACAGCATGACTTTCACCAAAAAGACGATAAGCTGCACCATCTATTTCTGCTATTTCAATATTCCCCCTCAACAGCGTAATGTAAGCAAGTGCTTTGTCAGGTATATTTTCAAACAATCTGTTATCTAAAATTGCTTCTCCATTATCAACTTCAATAACATCAATATTTCTAACATATTGATTAGAGTCGTCGCTTTGTGACAGTGTTGTCCCCAACCATTCAACCATTACAACCAGTCCGTTTTCGTTCTTTTCATCAGCATTCCATGCCAATCTAAAATTATCATAAAAACAATAGGGATACAATTCTTCTTCGGTTTCAATTGCAGGTGCAGTTATCTCTACCAAGTCCGGAATATACATGCTAATGCCAGTCACTTCACCACCTCCACTTTTTAACTGCTGTCCGCTTTTTAATACAAAAGTCACATCAGTACCATACCAGTTTTTATAATAGTTATCCACATCTATAACTTTTCCGCTTTTTAGGTTTTTAGAGTTCTTAAGCTCCAATCCGTTTGCTAAAAAAGTAACACTTGAACCGGCACTTTTTAAATCGCCCGACTTCTCGTTAACAACCGGCACCAATACTCTTTCAGCTAAAGAATGTTCTTTTAATGTTGAGTAACCGGCCATTTCAGCATCACTGAAAAAATAATTGCTGTATTTTGATGGAGTGGTAGTAATAATTCTCTCAATAACCTTATTCTCAAAAGCTTCTATTTTAGTTTCTTTTTGAGAAACTTCATTATCATCGCATGAAATTAAGATGACAATTATAAATATATACAATAAATACTTCATAGTTGTTTAAATAAAAATTAGTACAATTTTTCCAGACTTAATTCCAGCATTCTATATTCCCCACCTACGTACACTCGCTCAAGAATAATATCGCTCCCAGAAACTCCTGAAGTCGAGGCTATTGCTTTAAACACCCCGTTAAAGGTTCCGTTTTGCAAAGCATATGGCTCGGCTGATGCTGTTTTTGACCAAACGACATAACCTTGGGTACCATTAGTTGCTCGATGAATGCCTGATTTTATTTCAACTGTAACCTGAGGAAATCCATTTGAATTTGTTGGTCCACTTAAATTCCTAATATCATTGATACCTACTGAACGAGCATAATTATCGAATGTAAACAAATCTGTTTTACTGGTAGTTCCTGTACATCCGTTAGCTTTAGTAGTAACCTTTATCTCAGATTTCTTTTGTTCATTATGACAACAAAAAATACTCGAAAAAGAGGTAATTGGTCCATCTCCATAAATAAATCTGTAATTTAGCAAATCTGCTCCTGCGTAAATTAACTTTAAATCCTGATAAACAACCCTTTCATCATTGACCCAATTACATGATTTGATTGGAGGTGGCCCTCCCACCCCATTGTCTTTGCAAGCTGGGAGCATTAAAAAACAACAAAACAAAACTTATATTTTTCATATTTTTGTGTGTTTTCTTGAGAGGTGCAACTCTCGTTAGTAAACTTTAGCTTTGAAGCCTTCTTCTTTTGAATTCTTTCGGCATTCAGGAGTAGGGGCTTCTTTTTCTCCATTCCGTTTGTTTATGCTTACTATTCTTCGGCATAAACAGTTTTTTGTTTGTCCGTTTCTATTCGAATTAAAAAAAATAAATTATTCATTATAACATCTCCCCTCTACAAAATCGGTAAATGTGGGATTATAGGCATTATTAAAAATAATAATATCTAACGAGTTACTTTTTTGCAACAATGCAGTTCGGATGGGACAGAAATCTCTAAGTTTTGGATTACCCTGATTGGCTGCATTGTCATGCCCTCCAATAACTACTCTGCCGGTGATTGAGGCCAATCCGGAGAGCCCGTCAAACGACTCAAGGTTTTCATTGCCAACAACAGTTAATTGGTTGATGGTTTGAAGTGATGTAAGTCCTGAAAACGATATTAAAGCCCGGTTACCGCTAACATAAAGAGTCCCGTCAATGCTTTTAAGGTTATTAAAACCTTCAAAAGAGGTTAAACCGTTGTTGCTGTGAACCGAAAAACTGGTGATTTTCTTTACCTCTCCCAAGGAACTAAAATTTGTAAGCGAGGTATTTGAATTAACTGTCAGAGTTTGAAGATGCTCCCCTTTAAAACCGGCAAAATCAGTAAACGATTCATTATGGCTTATAAGCAGATTTCCATTAAATGATGTTAGCCGATTTAAACCGGCAAGCGAAACAAGGGAATTATTGTCTGATATTAAAATATCCCGCCCAATTCGTTCAAGATTAACAAATCCATCGAACGACTGAATATCCGGATTATCTGTAACCATTAAATCTTTGCCAACTTCCTTTAAATTACCAAGATCTTCAAGCGAGGTCAAAAAATAATTCCTCCTGATAACTAAGCTGCCGGCAACAAATTTCAATCTTTTTAAGGCCGATAAATCGGTAATAAAATCACCACTGATAACCAAGTCGCCATTAACCGTTTTATGGTTAAAAGCATCAACTTCCCATTGTGTAGTAAGGAAAACATTTTCAGGGACATCATCTTTGGAGCAGGCACATAAAAATAGGAGAACGAGTAACCCTAGGCTAGAACGATCAACAAAAATATATTGGCAGTTATTGCGAAATCGAGTTTGGGGCATTAGAGTCAGGTTAAGGTTATCTATTATCCGGGTCAATTATACTTTTTAATCAACCCAAATTCTTCACAAAAAAAATGACATAAAATAACAATATCAACATAAAAGCAAAATACTTGCATTTTTTTGATAAATCAAAATAAACTATAATTATTCAGAAACAAACTAACAACTCAGAAGTAGCAAAAAGCAATGAAATATTGGTGCGTATTATTGCCCTAAGTCTAAATAATACATGGCTGCTATCAAATGATTTTGTTTTTAAACTAATATTTTGTTTTTTGCATATCACAAAATACTGAATAATGAACAACAAAAAAACTTCCGGCACTGTCATTCAATCATTTGCAGCAGCCTGGCTTATTACGCTAACACTATTTGCACTCTCGTTTGCCCTAAATATCAATGTGCCTGCCATTGTACAATATCTGTTGGGCGCTTTGATAATAGTGATTGCCATAGTTTTTGCCCGTGGAGGGTTTCATTATCTCGAAATTGATACGGAAGATGATCTGTTTCGCATCAAGCACTTTAACCTGTTTCCCATGGGGCGTGAATACAAACGTATCCAAATAGAATGGGCCAGATATCACAGCTATGAAGTAAAAGAATTGATGGGAGGCCTATTTAAGTTTCTTTATGTATATGAACAGACAGCACGCGGCGTGGCTCGCTATCCGGCAGTTGGGCTTTCTGCTCTCAAAAAGAACGAACAAGAGTCCATCATCAACTTCTTCAAGAAGATGGAAAAATAATCATATCACCCGCCTCATCCTTATCCCGACTTGGAACCTACCGAAAAATACCAGATTGCCCTAAGCCTTATAAAAGGTATTGGCCCACGACTTACCCGAAATCTCATTGCCTATTTGGGTTCTGTAGAGGCTGTTTTCAACGAAAAAAACAGCTTTGAAAAAATTCCCGGAATAGGCCCGGCCATAGCCTGTCAAATTCGTGCCGGCATAAACAAAGAATTGATGGCGCGTGCCGAAAAGGAGCTGGAATTCATCCACAAACACCAAGTAAAGCCAATCTTTTTTACTGATGCCGCCTATCCTAAGCGCCTTACGTTTTGCGACGACGCCCCACTTATGATATACGTAAAAGGAAATGCCAACCTCGACAGCACCAAAATCCTGAGTATTATCGGCACCCGGCGTCCTACCGACACAGGTCTCTCACTATGCGAAAAACTGATTGCTGACATTGCGCACCGCCACCCTGAAACGCTTATTATAAGCGGTTTGGCCTACGGTATTGATATTTGCGCACACAGAGCAGCACTGCGACATAACTTGTCTACCGTGGCGGTGATGGCACATGGCTTGGATCGCATTTACCCTGGTACCCATACCCATACAGCGCGCGAAATGATCACACAAGGGGGACTCATAACCGAATTTATGACAGGGACCAATCCCGACAAGCCCAATTTTGTGAGACGAAACCGCATTGTGGCCGGCTTGTGCGATGCTGTGGTTGTGATAGAGTCCGCAGTAAAAGGGGGCGCTCTGATAACTGCCGACATAGCTGCCAGCTATGGACGCGACGTTCTTGCATACCCGGGACGAGTGGGTGATGAGGCCTCGGGCGGATGCAACAAACTGATAAAAACAAATATCGCCGCACTGATAGAATCTGTCGACGATTTGGAGTATGCCCTCGGATGGGAAAGCCAAGTCAATTCAGGCAAGCCAAAACAACCGACACTTTTCAGTTCCCCTGAAACACCTGAAGAGAAAGCCATAATGGACATTCTGTTGGTGGAAAAAGAGATGAATCTAAATCTGCTGGCTCGGAGCTGTAACCTTCCGGTTGGCAAGGCTTCTGCAACACTTCTCGACCTGGAGTTTAAAGGCCTCGTGAAGAGCAGGCCTGGAGGAATATTCAAACTCAACACATAGTAGATTATTTGAGATACTGCCTACGTTTAATTACGGAAAATTCTTGATACTGGGATCTTCCGGATAAGCTCTTCGAGCATCTATTTTTCGTTACATATCCGGAAAAGAGACGATGATTCGTTACAGCCTCATAACCCCTTTTCAAACTAACACACATCAAATAAGCAGATGTAATTGAAACAAAAACAGAAAGGTTCAGTATAACTATTCCGGTGAATAAACAACACCAAAACAGATTGTAACATGATGCTAACGGTATCAACCCTGACCTGATTATGACATTAAAATTACATCGGACAAGCACACGTAAACTGCTGTTTCACATACCCCTTCTTCTGCTATTGTCAATCCCGTTTGCCAATGCAGCGGCAATGCCATTAGATCTTTTCTCAGCATTTTTTGTGGCATTAACTTACCTATCCAACTGTTTTGTTAGGCCACTTCTGCTTATTCTGGAAGCAAGGTCAAAAATTCTTGACTCGTTGAAACTACAGTATTATGTGTTTTTAAGTTACGCTGTGGTATTTATTTTTTTGGGTGGACTATCTTTTCCTATAACGGGCATCCTCGCTCAGAAACTGGATGAGTCTTGGTTTATATCAATGATTGGATTTGCGCTTTCAGTTCTTTTACCCTACACGCTGCATGAATCTATTGACACAGTATATCAGGATTCGAAAAAATCATTCTTCACCAAAAACCATAAGGGGTACGATGTGATATATGCCAAGAAGAGGTTCGTTGCTGCTCTCTCGGTAACCATCACCAGCTTTTTATCCATTACAGCAATAGGATCAGCTCTGCAACTTGGCACGTGGGTAATGACTCTTATGTTTCTGGCAATATCGGTAATTAACATCGCCAACCTGATTAAAATTGTGATGCCCCTGATACGTGCCACCATCTCATTTAATGAGTTTGATGTAGACCCGGAATTGAAAGATCTGTTTTCAGAAATCACCTTCTTTAACAAAGAGGAGCAAGACTCTGTCATCTTCAATAAAAAGTTTTATACCGAGAAGATAAACCAGACAATAGCAGAGATTGGCCTGATAACGGAACAAATCATTCCGGCCGGAATACACATACAGGAGAACTCTGGAAAGATAAAAAATGGTGTTACGCTACAATCGGAAGCCATCGAAAAAGTAGAAAGCGCCCTGGAATCCATGATTTTCAGCATCAAGCAAAACTACAGAAGTGCGCGGTTTGCACGTAAAATATCGGAGAAGGCGGTAGATATGGTTAACAAGATGACAGTGGCAAGCTGTGAAAGCCTCGACTCCATCGAAGCCATTACTCAAAAAATCAGAGTGATAAACGACATCTCGCACCAAACCAACATACTATCGCTTAATGCGGCCATGGAAGCGGCCAGAGCGGGAGAAGCCGGACGTGGATTTTCAGAGGTGGCAGCTCAGGTGAGACGCTTATCGGAACACACCCGGCATGTGGCTGAGGAGATTTTAAAACTCTCGGCAGACACCATACAATCTACCGAAAAGACTCAAAAACTGGCCATGGGACTGGCTCCTGAAGTTCAAAATACTGCCAGTCTGCTTAAAGATGTAACCGAAGCCAACGAAAGTGAATCATCGAAGGACTCAACCGGCAACCTGAAAAAGGCTGTTTCGACCATCAAATCAATCATGAACGACAATGCTGCTCATGCCAATTCTCTGCAAACATGCCACCTGCATCTGAATGAACAGGTAGGATTGCTAATGCGTGTAACCGACAGCCTGAGTCTGAAGGAGCAACAAATCTCACATCGTAAGAGCAAACTTCAGGTTTACAAAAAGCCCGTTTATGAAGAAGTCCCGCTTCAATCCAACGAAATGGAGATAACCTGGGACAAAGATTTCTCCGATGACAAAACGGAGGCCTTTTAATGCAGCATTCACCATTTATTACACCAGCGCATCAAATAAAATCTCAGCCGGATGCAATGCATCTCGACCGGTTCCATCTTTTATCTGATTACGACACGAGTGGCCGGATGTGACCAGTGACACATCGGACGGTGTGTTCCGCACTTCGGGAAACAGCTTCAGATCACCAATGCGCATCGAGAGATTGTAATGCTTCTCTTCGTATCCAAAACCGCCGGCCATACCACAACAACCTGAAGGAATCTCCTCGGCGGTGTAGTTTTCGGGGAACGACAACACGCGCTTCAGCACCCCTGGTTTCGACAATGCCTTTTGGTGGCAGTGCACATGATACTTTATGGTTTTATGCTCAGCAGTAAAATCAGACCTTGAAATGCGGCCAGCTTCCATCTCCCTATCCAAAAATTCATCTAGCGTAAACGTGTGAGCAGCTATTTGTTCTGCAGCATTTCGTATTTCAGAGGGAACCAAATCGGGATACTCGTCCCTGAACGAAAGAATTGCCGCAGGCTCGATGCCCACAAGCGGCGTTTCAGAAGAAATTTTACCGTTAAGTCTGGATATGTTGGTACGTGCAATGCCTGCTGCCGCCCTCACAAACCCTTTGGAAATCTGCGTGCGCCCACTCTCCTTAACGGGAGCCAGAGCCACCTTATACCCCAACCGGTGAAGCAGCATCACCGTTTTAATGGCGATGTCACTGTCGTAAAAATTTGAAAATTCATCGGCCACTATCCATACTTTCCCCCTATGGGTTGGATGTGTTGATTTGCCTTGCCTTCCGTACCATTTATCGAAACGCTGTTTGGCATATTGAGGCAGCATACGCTCCTGACTGATACCGGCCAGCTTATTTATTCTCTGTCGGAACCAATTGGTGCGCATCACAGGATTAATGAAAAACCTGAATGGAAATACCAAACGATTTACCCGGGGCAAATTTGCCACCACGCGTTCAATAAAAGAGACGCCGGTGTTGTCGTGAACAAATTGCAAAAACTCGGCTTTTAGTCGCGCCATATCCACATTGGAGGGACACTCGCTTTTACAAGCCTTGCAACTCAGACACATATCAAGAACCTCAGACACATCATTGAATGTCAGCATGTCGACTCCATTTTGCCCCTGCAGCCATGCCCGCAACACGTTGGCCCGACCCCTGGTAGAGTGCTTTTCCTGCCGTGTACCCATATAACTTGGACACATGGTGCCACCACCCAAGCTGCTTCTGATACAATCAGCAGAACCGCTGCACCGCTCCGCAGCATGTAGCATACTGCCATCGGCTTTCCAGTTAAAAACCGGGTGCGCAATGGCCTCCTGTTTCACTTCCAGATATCGGAACGAAGCATCCATAGGAGGTGTGGCGGTAATTTTACCAGGATTCAAAATTCCGGATGGGTCAAAGACTTTTTTCACCCGCTTCATCAACTCAAAATTGGCATCACCAACCATGAGCGGAATAAACTCTCCTCGCAGACGTCCATCGCCATGTTCGCCACTCAATGCCCCATTGTATTTTTTCACTATGCGAGCGGTCTCCTCTCCTATTTTCCTGAAGAGTTTTACATCCTCCGGCTCTTTCAGATTGAGTACCGGCCTGATGTGTAGCTCACCTGACCCTACATGCGCGTGGTAAACACACGTTTTTCCATGACTCGCCAGCATGGCATCAATGTCGGCCACATAAGCCGGTAAATCCTCAACTCTTACGGCCGTATCTTCGATGAGTGATACAGGACGCGCATCGCCAGGCATGTTGGACAATACGCCGAGACCAGCCTTTCGCAGTGACCACACACGTGATATCTCATTTTCCTTAACGATGGGAAATGCATAACCCATGCCGAGTTTCTGCAACGATGCAATGGCTTCAAGCGCCAACCTTTCAGCACGCTCTATGTCTGGCGCTGAAAATTCTATGAGCAAAAGGGCCTCCGGACTTCCATCCAGAAAAAATCGGTTGTGACGCTGCGTAGGATTTTGTCGTGTTAACGCCAAAATGTGCTTATCCATCAATTCCACAGCATCAGGCTTATGGTTGAGAACCACTTCAATATTGGCTTCGAGTGCTTCCTGCAAGGAGCCAAAATGAGCACACAGCAACACCTGATGCGGAGAAGGTTTCTCAACCAACGCCACTTTCACCGAAGTAATGAACATCAACGTACCTTCGGACCCGGCAATCAATTTGGATAAATTAAATAGCTCTCCTTCTTTCTTGAAAGGGGAAGTATCTAGCAACACATCAAGTGCATATCCTGAGTTACGGCGTTTTATATCGGGATGCGGAAACTCCTTTCGAATCTGCTTACGCACGGGATTGTCAGTATAAATTTCGCGCATCAAACGGTAAATATCACCTTCATGGCCTTCTTCACGGCACTTCTTGTCGAACTCCCACTTCTGTACCGGCCTAAAAGTCACCTCATCGCCCGATGCCAGATATCCGGTAACCTCAATTATGTGGTCACGTGTGCTGCCATATATCATCGAATGGGAGCCACATGAATTATTTGCCACCATTCCGCCTATGGTACATCGGCTTGACGTTGATGTCTCAGGCCCAAAAAAGAGATTGAAAGATGCTGCCTCCCGGTTTAAATCATCCAGCACAACACCCGGCTGAACTTCGGCCCAGCCCTCTTTCGCGTTGATTTCGATGATGCGGTTCATGTGTTGCGACACATCCACCACAAGCCCTTTGCCAACCACCTGGCCGGCCAAAGATGTGCCTGCACCACGTGGTATTAGCGGAAGGTTATGCCTGGCCGCAAATCGCACAATCATTGAAACATCTGTGGTGTCGCGGGGTAGCACAACAGCCAGGGGCAACTCGCGGTAAACCGAGGCATCGGTAGCGTAAAGCGTTCGCGAAAGGTTGTCGGTAAGCACCTCACCTTTTATCAGATTATCTAGTTCCCCAAAGGGGTACGGGTCGTCCATGAAACAAGGAGAATTGGTTATGGATGCTAAAATAGTAATTTATTTGCTTCAATGGCAAACCAAAAGCCATGAGGCCGAATTGGATATTCCCCGGCATTTTGTAATTTCGCAATTTACTTTTCGCCGGATTGGTGAGCCACCCCGGCAGGTTAATAAACCAATGACATATTTCGCAAACCATGCAACAACTGGTCACCTCAGATTTTAAACTTGGAATTATAGCCGGCGGACAGCTTGGCAAAATGCTGGCACTGGCAGCAAGCAACTGGGATGTAAAAACCTATGTGCTCGACAACGACCCGCAATGCCCTGCCTCATCGTGCACCACCGGTTATGTCAAAGGCAGTCTCAACAGTTATGATGATGTCTATAACTTTGGAAAATCGGTTGACATGATAACCTTTGAGATTGAAAGCGTGAACGTGGATGCCCTCATCAGGTTGAAACAGGAAGGCGTAAAGATTTATCCCGACCCCGAAGCACTGCGCATCATTCAGGATAAAGGACTTCAAAAACAATTTTTTGCCACGCACGACATACCTACCTCCGATTTCAACCTTTATGAAAGCAAAGAGTCGATTCTGGCGGCCATTGAAAAAGGGACAATAGCATTTCCTTTTGTTCAGAAATTGCGCACCGGTGGCTACGACGGCCGTGGCGTGGTGGTGGTTAAATCGGCCAACGACCTGACCAAGTTGCTCGAAGGCCCATCGGTCATCGAAGATTTGGTGGACATAGAGCGCGAAGTGTCGGTAATAGCTGCGCGCAATCTGAGCGGACAAGTGAACTGCTTTCCTCTGGTTGAAATGGAATTTAACGAAACTGCCAACCTTGTGGAATTACTCATCTGTCCTTCCACTGTAAGCGATGCCATCGCCCAAAAAGCAGAAGAGATTGCCATCAAGCTAATTGATGCCTTTGGATTGTGCGGACTTCTGGCTGTGGAGATGTTTATAGACAAACAAGGCAATGTATGGGTTAATGAGGTTGCGCCGCGGCCTCACAACAGCGGACACCATACCATCGAAAGTATGGTGACATCGCAATACGAACAACTTTTGCGCGCCATCTTTAACTTCCCATTGGGCAGCACCCGCCAAAAACTTCCGGCGGTGATGATTAACCTACTTGGAGAACCCGGACACGAAGGGCCGGTAAAATATGAGGGGTTACCTGAAAGTCTCGCTATCGATGGCGTTAAAGTACACCTCTACGGCAAGACCAAGACCATGCCCTATCGCAAAATGGGTCATGTAACCATCATCGCCCCAACCATTGAGCAGGCAAAAGAGAATGCCGAAAAAGTAAAACAACTTCTAAAAGTTAAATCATGGAAAAGCCAGTAGTTAGCATCATAATGGGCTCGGACTCCGACCTGCCGGTAATGCAACAAGCCCGAGACATCCTCATCGAGTTCAACGTATCTCACGAAATTACCATTGTGTCGGCGCACCGCACGCCGCAAAGGCTGTTCGAATTTGCCGAAAATGCCCACAAACGAGGCATTAAAGTGGTAATTGCCGGAGCCGGTGGTGCTGCCCATCTCCCCGGAATGGTAGCAGCCATCTCCCCACTGCCGGTGATTGGCGTACCTGTAAAATCATCTAATTCAATTGACGGATGGGATTCGGTGCTTTCAATTCTTCAGATGCCGGGCGGCGTGCCGGTGGCTACAGTAGCACTTAATGGCGCCAAAAATGCCGGACTGCTGGCTGTTCAAATTCTATCGGCCGGTAACGATGAGTTGCGAGACCGAATGATTGCCTACAAAGAAAAACTCAACAGCGAGGTGATGGGCAAACTCGAGGGTTTTGCAAAATGAAATTACGACGACAAGGAATTGATTTAATTATTTTGGATAATTTAAAATATGATGGGCTATTAACCCCAAAACAAACGCAGTTTTGTTCTGATTTTTTCCGAACTAAAACTATCTTTGTAGTTGAACAATTATAAATATGGGAATTTGAGAATTACAAATAAACATATTCTTGGTAAATTAATACGAAAAAATTGAGGAAACTCAAAACTACAAATCTCAATAGAACAATTGATTTCATACATTGAGGAAAGTGATTGGAAAACACCTCATGACTTGACCCAAATACGACCTGATGCTGATTGTGTTTATGGAGGAGAATTTTATTTCTTCAATATTAATATACATAGAACGTTGATTTTAATTGAATTTGAAGAAAATGGAGATGCAACGATTGTTTGGGCAGGAAGTCATGATGATTACGAACATACTTTTAAAAACAATAGGAACGTAATTAAAAAGTGGTTGAGAGAAAACAATTGGATTTAAAAACTGCAGCAATGAAAGATATTCTTGACATAAAGGAAGTTGTTAAAATTGAAAAATTAGAGAATGAATACGATTTGGAAAAAGCATCTTTACTTGAACGTAAGTTGCGTTTAATGACAGAGGAAAATCCAGACTTAAAACCAATTCGTAAAAAACTTCGTGATTTGATTAAAGCATACGAAGATGAAAAATGGTCTGATTTTGATAAAATTACTGATTCACAACTTGAAGAGTCAAACAAAGCAGAAGAGATTGTGAATTATGAACAAAAATTTATTACTAAGCGAAAAGAAACTATTAGAAAAAGACTCAAAGCCTACGATATGACTCAACAAGATTTAGGTTTAATCTTAAATCACCCCAAATCTTATATGAGCGAATTAATTAATGGCGTATCTCAATTTACATTAAAGGATTTGGTAATTATCCACAGGCTTCTAAAAATCAATTTAGACATTCTAATTCCTACGTTCCTTCAATCTGAAACAAGAGACAGAATAAAAGATTCGATTGAAAAATTAAACAAGCCCAAGCTGAAATTGAGAAAGACAGAATTAGTTTAAAAATAAGAAGCGAATTCATCGCAGCTAGTCTCTTGCTGCGCACAACGAAAAAATAAACACCCGGAGTACCAGACATAGCAACACCATCTCTACATAAAATTAACCCAACCAAAACCTCGGTTTTTCTTTCCAGATAAATAACTTTCACTATTTTTGCTGCATTAATAATTGGTGGATTTCCCCTTTTCAGGGGAAACCTTAATATGGGAATCCGGTGTAAATCCGGAGCTGTACCCGCAGCTGTAAGTCCTTTTCAGGGTTTTTGAAATCTTTTGCCACTGTTCCGGTGTATCGGGATGGGAAGGCTCAAAAACCGGGACGAGTCAGAAGACCTGCCAATCAATCTAATGTTTTATCCGAACTTCGGGGAAAAAGTTTGAGAGTAATTACTATTCCATTTTTTTCGTGAAGGCTTAACCGTTTTCTAATGAAAGCTTTTTCTTCGTGGAGCGGCGGCAAGGACTGTATGTATGCCTTGCACCGTTTTCTAAAGGACTACCCCAACGGGGTACATACCTTACTCAATATGTGCGATGCCTCGGGCGACTATTCCGGCTCGCATGGCATCCCATCTGCTTTGATAAAAGAACAGGCCACCTGCATGAATCTACCACTGTTTCAGCAGCCAACATCGCGTCAGGATTATGAACAGCAGTTTAAACTGGCCATCGCAAAACTGAAAGAACAGGGCGTTGACTCAGGTATTTTTGGCGACATCTACCTGCAAGCGCACCGCGACTGGATTGAGCGTGTGTGCAGCGAATGCGGCATTGTTCCGATATTTCCGCTATGGGGTGAGGATACCGCATCTCTGCTAAAATCCTTCATCGACGAGGGCTTTAAAGCCATCACGGTGGCTGTAAAGAGTGACGCACTTGCCGACCACTGGCTCGACCGCCAACTGGATCTCTCTTTTTACAACGATATCTGCCGTTTAGAAGGAATTGACCCATGTGCCGAGCAGGGCGAATACCACACATTTGTATTCGATGGCCCGCTTTTCCAAAAGCCGGTAGCATTTACCCGAAAAAACAGATATCACGAAAACGGTCACTTGTTCCTCTCCATCCGCAACCTCTAAAATCACAAAAAAATGAAAACCCTCTTAGCCTGGATATTGCTGTTTATCTCCATCGCATCTGTAACGTCACAGAAAATTGAGCGCATCATCTCACTCGCACCCTCATTAACAAAAAGCATCTACTATCTGGAAGCGGCAGACAAACTCATGGGGCACACCTCTTTTTGCCACATCGCCAAAAGCGACAACAAAGAGATGGTAGCCACTGCGGTGAAAGTAAACATAGAAAAAGTGGTATCCATGCGGCCCGACCTGGTGATAGCTACCACCATTACCAATCCTGAAACCATTGCCATGCTCCGAAAGGCCGGTCTGCGAGTAGAGGTATTCAGCACGCCAAAATCGTTTGACGAGATTTGCACACAGTTCGTCAATCTGGGAACTATTCTTGGAAAGGACGAAAAAGCCAATGCCATTGTAGCAGATGCCAAAAAGCAGGTTGCGGGAATAAGAGCACAGAAACGCTCGTCCGACCCATTGCGATTCTTTATTCAGATTGGTGCCAAACCGCTTTATGCCGTTTTGGAAAATACTTTTATGAATGATTACATCACCTTTCTGGGCGGTAAGAACATCGCCGACGGACTTACACGCGGCACCCTCACAAGAGAGTATGTGCTTGTGAATAAGCCCGACGTAATTGTGGTGGTAACCATGGGCATAGTGGGCGACGAAGAGGTGAAAACCTGGCGCAGCTATGCACATCTGCCGGCAGTTAGCAATAATAGGGTATTCATTGTTGAGTCTGATATGGCCTGCACGCCCACACCACCTGACTTTTTGAAAACACTGCAGATTCTTAACGAACTGATAGCACAAACCCACTAACCCAATATCGTGATGAGTAAACCCATTCATCAATTAATGTTTATTGGCGGTCAGTTGGTGGTTTTGTTAGTGGTGGTTCTGGCATCCATCGCCACAGGTGAAGCCAACATCCCCATTTCCCAGACACCTGAAATTGTGCGCTCAGGTGAAGGGACCGAGTATTTCATTCTCACGCAGATTCGCCTGCCACGCATCATTCTGGCGTTTGCCGTGGGTGGCGCATTAAGTCTATCGGGAACCATTTTACAAGGTGTATTCCGCAACCCACTGGTAGAGCCCTACACGCTTGGCATTTCCGGTGGAGCCGCCTTTGGTGTGGCACTGGCCATTGTAGGCGGACTGCACCTTACCGGGCATGGATACATGCTGCCATTGGCTGGATTCTCGGGTGCGGCAGTCACCATTTTCATGGTGGGCATACTTGGATTTCTGCGTGGCGGCGCCGATATAACCCGCATGTTGCTCATCGGGGTGATGATAAGTTTTGTGGCCTCCTCGTCCATGATGTTTCTGATGTCGGTGACCACAGCCGAAAATCTGCATGGCATCATATTCTGGATTATGGGCTCGCTGGATGAACCCAACCATCACCTGATAAAAGTGGCCACAATCACCTCGATAATAGGACTTGCCGGAAGCTACCTGTTCGTTAACCAGCTCAACGCGCTGCAGCTGGGAAAAAACAAAGCCACGCACCTGGGCATTAACACCACGCTTTCGGTAAGGATACTGTTTATTGTGGCGTCGCTGCTTACCGGAGTTTGTGTGTCGGTGGCAGGCGTGATAGGATTTGTAGGCCTAGCCGTTCCACATATCATCCGGCTAATGACCGGTGGCGACCACCGCCTGTTGCTCGTCAGCTCTTTTCTGGGCGGAAGCATCTTTCTCATTGCCTGCGACATACTGGCACGCACCGTGATATCGCCCAACGAACTGCCCATTGGGGTTATTACCGGCATCATTGGCGGTTTTGTGTTTATGATTGTGTTGAACAAATCGCGAATCCAAAAAGAGCATCATGGCAAATAACTACCTCGCGCTAAACTCTATCAGTTGCGGCTATGGAAAAAGTTTCAACCTGAATGGAATCAGCCTCTCTGTTGCAAGAGGCGCATTTGCCGGCATCATTGGCCCAAACGGCTCGGGAAAAACAACACTTTTCAAAGGTATTTCGGGCATTCTGCCCATAAAGAAAGGCAGCATTTGTTTATCGGGCGTGCCACTTGAAAGCATGAAACTGCGCGAGAAAGCACGTAAAATGGCCGTCGTCTCTCAATTTCCGGAAGGTACAGACATGACGGTGCAGGATTATGTGCTGCTGGGCAGATTGCCCCACCGCAATGCTTTCAACTTTTTGGAATCGGCACGCGACAAAGTATTGGCCAGAAAATACATGCGGCTCACGGGCATCTATCATTACAGAGAAAAACAGATGTCGCAGCTGAGTGGTGGCGAGCAGCAACTGGCAGCCATAGCGCAGGCGCTCACACAAGAGCCCGAACTGCTGTTGCTGGACGAGCCCACATCGCACCTCGACATTAACCACCAGATGCAGATGCTCAACCTCATCCAATCTCTAAATAAAGAACTGAATCTTACTGTCTTGATGATAATTCACGACCTGAATCTGGCTGCAGAATATTGCGACCAGCTTATTCTCATCAACGATGGCAAAATTTATACACAGGGAACACCAGCCGAAGTGCTCACATTTCAAAATATTGAAGCAGTTTACAATGCCGTCGTCATCGCACAAACCAATCCCTTATCGGGAAAGCCTGTGATATTTCCGGTATCGGGAAACATCCTGAAAACCCATCGCACCGACATAAACAACCACCATAAAACAATGACCGACAATAGATTATTCAATCAATCAAATAATAATCATAAACAATAGCAATATAAAATTGCATGTAAATATAAAATGTTATATTTGCACCAGATTTGGTTTCCTGAAGTGCATGCCGCTTTAGGATTAAAAGGGAATCCGGTGATTCTGCAAAGAAAATTCCGGAGCTGTACCCGCAGCTGTAAGTTCTATTAAAAGGTTTTTGAAACACTCATGCCACTTTCCCGATTTATCGGGATGGGAAGGCCTCAAAAACCGGAACGAGCCAGAAGACCTGCCAATGTCAACCAATGAATCATAGCTTTCGGGATAAAAGCGATGTGATTGATTTATCAGTCAATTCCTCATGTTCCATTTGGCAGCCCGGGCACATTCCGGAACGTCCGAAAGTTTATGGTTAATAACTTTTTATTAAACCATAAATTTAAAAGAGATGCAAAAAGCAATTCTGTCGCTATTCTTATGCCTCATTGTGTCATCGGCAATAGCAGAAAACGAAGGCGACACCCTACGTCACTACCACATCAGCGAAGTAACCGTTGCCACTTCACGTACCAACGCCAAACTCAAAGATTTACCGCAAAAAATTGAAGTCATCGACCAGTCCGTTATCAGCATGTCGCCAGCCACCAACGTGGCCGACCTGCTCAAGAGCGTGACCAATCTGGACATCATTCAATACCCCGGTGTGTCATCATCGTTCGGGATGCGCGGCTTTTCGCCCAGCGCCCATTCTCGCAGTTACACGCTCATCCTCATAAACGGCGTGCCATCGGCCACCACCAATGCAGCAGCCTTCCCAATGGCAGCCATCGACCGCATAGAAGTGATAAAAGGACCACTCTCGGCACTCTATGGTTCCGATGCGATGGGTGGTGTTATCAACATCATCACCAAAGAAGCCGGTAGTGACAGAGCCAACGGCCAAATAAGCCTTACAGCAGGCACGTTTGGCACCCAGCGCATTGCTGCCGACGTATCAGCTCCACTCACTTCTGCCTCATCTTTCAGACTTGGATTTTCGAAAAACGAGCAAAACAGCAACTACCGCATTGGCAAAAGAAACATCCTGAGCCAACCGGAACTGTCGGAGCTTATCCTCGACAAAAAATCATTCGGCGATGTGATGCTCAACTCGAAATATACCACCCACGATTTCACGGGACAAATCAATACACGCATCAACAACAAGTGGAAAACCAGTCTGGATGTGATTTATTTCGGAGCCGACGACATTGAAACCCCAGGCAACTATTGGGGCAGCTACGGACAAAGCAAAAAGGATATCAACCGCCTGAATCTCGCTGGAAATGTCAGCGCCAATTATGAGCGTCATAAACTTTCGCTGAGCCCTTATTTTGGTTCGCAAAACACCCGCAACTACTCCAACAACAGCGAAACAGGATACGTAAGTCTCGACAGCGACATCCGTGAATTTGGTCTGCGGATGCACGACAACATCGGTCTGGGATTCATGAATCTGTTGGTTGGTGCCGATGTGGATGTGTATGAATACCGCTCTGACCGCTTCAGTGGAAAAGGCACACCGGCCAATCCCTATCAGCCCGATTACAACCACCGGAAAATTGCCGGACTGGTGCAGGCTTCCAGAACCATCAGTCAACTGCAACTGAATGCAGGTGGCCGTTTTGACCAGATATCCTATGAACTGTTGGCTAACGATATGCTCAACTCGCAGAAAGGGAGCGAAACCTACAACACCTTCAACCCATCCGTTGGCATTAAGTACAATCTGCCACTGAACTTTGCCATAAAAGCCAGTTACGGAACCGGTTTCTCAGTGCCCGATGCTTTCAAGGTAGCCGGAAATTACAGCGTGTCGGAATATTTTCCGGCCTGGGATTTTTGGTGGGTTAAAAATTACGAAGGCAACCCCGACCTGAAACCGGAAAAATCGAACACCATGGATTTGGGACTGAGTTTTACCAGCAGCAACCGTTTCTTCAGCGGCGACATCACTTGGTTTAAAACCCGCCATGACGATAAAATTGTTGAATACACCTTTAAACGAAACAACGAACAGGGAGAAGAGATTACCATCACCTCCTACAAAAATGCCGACAAAAGCAATCACGAAGGTATTGAACTGATGGGCGCAGCAAACTTTGGAACCCTGTTCGACAACCGCTTTAAACTGGAACTCTACAGCAACTTTACCTTCATGCTTAATTATACCTTTGATGAGACAAAGGCCGATGTAACCACCACTTATGACATGCTCTACGTTCGCAAAAGCAATGGCTCATTCGGTATTTTGTTTGATAACTACAATGGCTTTCAAACACGAATAAATGGCAGATACATTGGCAACAGACTTGAGAAGGACAGCTTCTCGGCTCTAAGGCCAAACATTACAGCCGACCACTACCACACCAAAGGTGGATATGAAGCAAAAGACAAAATACTTGAGTTGCCGAACCACATTGTGTTCGACTGGTCGGTGTATTACACCTACGCCGGCAATAAGCGATTTGGCATAGGCGTATCGAACCTGCTGGACGAGAATTATTCAGAAAAAGATGGCTACAACATGCCCGGACGCATGGTAACAGGAAGCTTCAGTTTTCTGTTTTAAAAACTTGACTTGTTAACCCCTCGCCGGATGGCTCGATTTTTTAAAATTGAGTCATCCGGCATTAACACAAAAAATATGAACCTAAAAAAAACACCTCTGCTCATTTCCTTTCTTATTATCTTATCTTCGGCCTGGACGCTGGGAAATGAACCAAAAAATGCCGACAAAACCGAGACGGTTAAAGTCATCATCAGCGGCCAAACCAACATGCCCCAAAAGGAGATAACCGTAGCCTGGCGCGAAGGTCTTACAGCACTCACCGCGCTGCAACAAGCCGCCACCGTATCAACCCATCCGGTTGGCAATTATGTTTTTGTAAACACCATCAATGACATCAAAAGCGAAAGAGGCGTAACAGCCTGGTACTATACGGTAAACGACCTTTCCACGGGTACGCTCGCCATCAATTTTCCGGTTAAGCCGGGCGATGTCATAAACTGGATTTTTAAAGAAGATGTTTGTTCACCACGATAACCAAATGCCATGAACCAAACCACACTCATAACGGGCGGTCAACGTTCGGGAAAAAGCTCATACGCCCAGACGATGGCCGAAAGCCTGAGCAACCAACCAGTATATCTGGCTACGGCGCGTCACTGGGACGAGGATTTTACGCAGCGTATTAAACGGCATCAGGCCGACCGCGACAACCGGTGGCAAACCGTTGAAACGGACCGGTATCTGTCTGATATAAACATGTCCGGAGCCGTGGTTTTGGTTGATTGCATCACACTTTGGCTCACCAACATCTTTCATGATTTGAATTATGATGTAGATGCCGCGCTCGAAGAAGCCAAAAATGAATGGTCACGCTTTGTGGCGCTGAACAATCGCCTCATTGTAGTCACCAACGAACTGGGAATGGGCATTCATGCCACAAACGAAGTGTCCCGCAAATTCACCGACTTGCAAGGCTGGATGAACCAATACATTGCCAAAAATGCCATGGAAGTGATTCTGATGGTTTCTGGCATTCCAATGAAAGTCAAATAATAAAAGAAGAGGTTTAGATTTTAGATATTTAGATGGTAGATAAATAGATGGATAGATAAGAAGTGTTAGATGATTAGATTTCCAGATTTCTTTCAGAACCCACTACAACTACAATAAATAGGGACAGCATTTCGCTTCATCTAACTTGTAATTCCCGGTTTTCGGGACGATGCGTTGCTCCGCATCTTAAATCTATTCCTTAATAGCAAAGTCACTATTAAAATTAAAACCCAAAATCAAAAAAAATAGAATGAAAGAGCTGCTCCAACACAAAATCGACAACAAAACCAAGCCAACAGGCTCATTGGGACATCTGGAAACCATTGCCCTTCAACTGGGGTTAATTCAAAACACCCTTTCGCCACAAATCCATAACCCGGCCATACTTGTCTTTGCCGGCGACCATGGCCTGGCCGACGAAAAAATCAGTCCCTACCCAAAAGATGTAACCTGGCAGATGGCCATGAACTTTGTGGCGGGCGGGGCAGCCATCAGCGTATTCTGCAAACAAAACGGCATCGCGCTCAAGGTGATTGATGCCGGGGTGGATTATGATTTTCCTGAGAATTGTCCCATCGTCGGTGCCAAGATTGCACGCGGCACCCGTAATATGCGCCATCAACCGGCCATGACGCTGGAAGAGTGTACCGCTGCCATGGAGAAAGGCCGTGAACTGGTGCGTGCCGAAGCACAAAACGGATGCAACACCATCGGCTTTGGCGAGATGGGCATTGGTAACACCTCGCCATCGTCGCTGCTCATGCACCGCTTCCTGAACATTGCCATCGAGGACTGCACTGGCGCGGGCTCCGGCATGACAGGAAACGGCCTCGACCATAAAAAAATGATTCTAAAAGAGGTGGCTCAAAAATACAATCCCAAAACGCCATTGGAAACACTTGCTACCTTTGGCGGACTGGAAATTGCCATGATGACCGGTGCTTTCATTGAGGCCCATGCACAAAAAATGGTTATACTTGTGGATGGTTTCATTGCCACAGCCGCGCTGCTTACCGCCACTCAATTCAATGCCGATGTGGCAAACAATGCCATCTTTTGCCATGCATCCAACGAGAGCGGTCACAAGCGCTTGCTCAACCATTTCGATGCCAGACCCGTGCTCGACCTGGGCTTAAGACTGGGCGAAGGTACCGGAGCAGCACTGGCTCTGCCTGTGATTAAAGCCGCAGCCACCTTCATCAACGAAATGGCCAGTTTTGAAGATGCGGGCGTGTCAAATAAGTAGAAAATTAGATGGATAGATAAGATTCTAACCGGACTAATCTATCCCTCTAACCATCTAACATCTAAGCATCTTAACCATTAATACTTCAACAAACAACCATGAACACATTTCTCACCGCCCTCATGTTTTTCACGCGCATTCCGGTGCCGGCCAGCCTCCCCTATTCAAAAGAGTTATTGAACAGGGCGCTCCGGTTCTTTCCGGCGGTGGGCGCCATTGTGGGATTCGTGGGTGTTGCTGTTTTGTGGTTGGCGCTCTACATTTTTCCATTGCATTTAGCCCTTTTGCTGAGCATGGTGGCCACCATATTCATTACCGGCGCCTTTCACGAAGATGGCTTTGCCGATTTCTGCGATGGTTACGGCGGCGGCATGACCAAGGAACGGATATTGGAGATAATGAAAGACAGCAGACTCGGCACGTATGGCACCATTGGTCTGGTGGCTGTTTTGGCCGTTAAATTCATGGCGCTGGCCATTATTCCCGTTCCACAACTATTTTTAGCCCTGGTTGCCGGCCATGTATTCAGCCGGTTTGTCCCGGTCGTTTTGGTTTACACCACGCCCTACATCCGCGAAGATGCTCTGAGCAAGGCAAAACCAATAGGCAATCAAACGTCACTAAAATCGCTGCTCATCGCCTTATTTACGGCCATTTTGCCATTTATCTTCTTTTCATGGATGACCATTTTGGCCGTAATTATTGTATCAGCGACTATCTTCCTCCTATTCAGGATGTACATCATGAAACGCACCGGGGGCTACAGCGGCGATGTGCTTGGCGCGTTGCAACAACTAATCGAGGTAGGATTCTACCTGACCGTTTGTGCCATCCTCACTTGATTTCAGCCATGAACATTACACTTATCCGTCACATTAAAACCACAGCACCCGAAGGTATCTGCTACGGACAAACAGACGTGGAGCTTCCTGCTGGTTATAAATCTGTACATCAGTCAATTGTGAGTCAGCTAAACCATGAACGGTTTGATGTGGTATATTCGAGTCCATTGCAACGGTGCGCTTTACTGGCAGAGAGCTTTAACCAGAATGTTATTTTTGATGAGCGATTAAAGGAGCTCAATTTTGGCAGTTGGGAGATGCAAATGTGGAGTGCCATCGAAAAGCGTCCTGAAGCGGCTGACTTTTTTAACGACTATCTGAACATCGCCCCACCAAACGGAGAGTCGTACAATGAACTGTTGTTCAGGATTGATAACTTTTTAGATGACATTGCAAAACGACACCCCAACCAAAACGTGCTGGTGGTTACGCACGGAGGGCCCATCAGGGCATTCCATGTGTTAATAAATGACCTGAAACCCGAAGAGGCCTTCAATCTGAAGGTGGATTACGGACAAATCTTCAGATACTCCCTCACCAATCAAACAGATACAATTTGAAAACGCTGCGTCCCATTATGTTTGTAGGAACCGGTTCCGATGTGGGTAAATCGGTCATTAACACAGCTTTCTGTCGCATCTTTTTGCAAGATGGCTATTCGCCTGCACCTTTCAAGGCCCAAAACATGTCGCTCAACAGTTACGCCACGCCCGAAGGTCTGGAAATAGGACGCGCGCAGGCCGTGCAAGCCGAAGCGTGCGGCATTGCGCCATCGGTAACCATGAACCCGGTGTTGCTTAAACCCACCGGTGACATGAAAAGTCAGGTGGTATTAAATGGCAAACCGGCAGGCACAAAAACAGCAGCGGAATATTTCAATCGTTCAGGTCGTGATGCACTGTTTAATGAAGTGATACAGTCGTGGCGCCAACTGGCAAAGCAATACAACCCCGTGGTAATTGAAGGCGCCGGTTCCGTTTCGGAGATGAACCTATGGGACAGAGACATCGTGAACATGCGCGTAGCCGAAGCGGTTAATGCCCCAACTTTTCTGGTGGCCGATATCGACCGTGGCGGTGTGTTCGCATCAGTTTACGGTTCCATCAAACTGCTGCCGCCAAACTGGCAAAAGCTCATAAAAGGCATCATCATTAACAAATTCAGGGGCGACATGCAACTGTTTAAAGATGCCCGCCATACGCTGAAAGAAATCACCGGTGTGCCGGTGGTGGGCGTTATTCCGTGGTTCAACCACATCCACATTGAACAGGAAGACTCCGTGGTGCTCGACCGCATAAACCAACATTCCCAAAAGGGAAAAATCAATATTGCAGTGGTTCGTCTGCCCCATCTCTCTAATTTTACCGATTTTGATGCTTTGCAGATGGTGAAGGAGGTGAACCTCTATTTCACACAATCATCTGATGAGATGCAAAAGGCCGACATCATCATGCTGCCCGGCTCCAAAAATGTCATTTCCGATATGGATTTTCTCAACCAAACCGGCTTAGCAAGCACCATTCAGGAACTGCATCAACACCAAAAACCACTGTATGGCATTTGTGGCGGTTACCAAATGATGGGCGAAACCATCCTCGACCCCCATCAGGTGGAAGGTAGCTACACAGAGATTAAAGGTCTTGGCATTTTACCTGTATCCACCACCCTCACCACCGAGAAAAGAACGGTCCAATGTCATTTCTCATTCATCCACAACCCAAAAACAACAGGCGAAGGTTATGAAATTCACATGGGAGTTACAACTTCGCAAACACCATCACCTTTGTCTGTTTTAAATGATGGCACAATGGATGGCCATTTTCTCAATGCACAAACCTGGGGCAG
This sequence comes from Alkaliflexus imshenetskii DSM 15055, assembly GCF_000517065.1. Taxonomy (GTDB): domain Bacteria; phylum Bacteroidota; class Bacteroidia; order Bacteroidales; family Marinilabiliaceae; genus Alkaliflexus; species Alkaliflexus imshenetskii. Next base: position 1,468,292 of record NZ_KI912105.1, read on the forward strand.
CTATATTCACGGAATTTTTGATAATGACAGCGTGATTCAACAGGTGCTCGAACTGATAAATCCTGAAATTAACGTGCAAATCGACTACAAAAAGGTAAAAGAAGAGGGGTACAACCAACTTGCATCGCTTGTGCGTGAACAGACCGATATGGATTACATCTACCAATGCCTTCAATCCAACGACTAACAAATATCTCCGGAAAATGCTCCACGGCCACGGCAACGACATATTCAACGCAACACATCCTGTAAAAGCTGATTTCAGCTCCAATGTGGTGCCTACAGGTATGCATCCCGAATTAACCGCTCATTTAATGGCGTCAATCCATTGTGCGGCCAACTATCCCGAGCCCGACTCGACCACACTGTGCAAAGCCATTGCCAATGTCGAAAACATTAAACCTGAAAATATTGTTGTGACCAATGGCTCCACCGAAGCATTTTATCTCACGGCTCAGTTGTTTGGTAACAGCAGCTCGGTCATCACCATTCCGTCGTTTTCAGAGTACGAAGATGCTGCAAAAAGCCATCGACATCAGCTCTCTTTTTTGCCGTTGAATCATCTGCATAAATCGTATAAAACCACGGCCAAGTGCCTCTGGCTGGGCAATCCCAACAACCCCGACGGCAGTATAACCGCCTCGGAAACCATTTTATCGGTTTGTCATGGCAACCCAGAATCGGTTGTTATTGTGGATGAAGCCTATACACACCTCTGCGATTCGCACGAATCTCTATTAAAGCTGAGTCCGCTTCCGGCCAATCTCATTGTGATACGTTCGCTCACGAAAGCATTTGCCATCCCCGGGCTGCGATTGGGCTACATGGTGGCGCACCGCGTTATCTGCGAAAAAATCAGAAAAATAAAAATGCCGTGGAGCGTGAACTGTGTGGCGCAACAAGCCGGACTTTTCATCGTTCAAAACCACCAAAATTTACTACCTTCTACCCATGCGCTCGTGGCCGAAAGCCAGCGACTACAAAAGGCGTTGGCGCATCTGTCCGATATTGAAGTCACGCCTTCAGAGTGTAACTATTTTCTTGGCCAATTAAAAAAGAGAACGGCTGCACAGCTAAAAGAAACGCTTCTGCAAAATCACGGGTTTCTGATTCGCGATGCATCCAATTTCCGGGGATTGCAATCTGGTCATTTCAGGATTGCTGCCAACACGCCGGAACAAAACAATCACCTCATCAACGCAATACAATCATGGCTTTTGACCTGACAACCATACCCGGCGCACCATATTTCATCCCACTGCTTGGCGGATACCTTCTGGACATGGCACTGGGCGACCCACCACACCTTTTGCATCCCATCCGTATTTTTGGTGGGATGATTGCATGGATGGAAAAGCTCCTGAACCGCGGTAAGCTGAGATTTATCAAAGGCATGGTGGCTGCAATTGTCCTGATTGCTCTCGTGTGGATGGTGTTTCACCTGTTCTTTTCCATCATCAAAAATATGGACTGGCTGTGGTACCCGGTCGCCACCATCATGGTCTACTACGGACTGGCCAACCGAAACCTCATCGACGAAGCCAGAAAGGTGGAAACCGCTCTGAGAAACGATGGCGTGGAAGCCGGCCGAAAGCAACTGTCCTTTATTGTTGGGCGTGATACGAAAAATCTCACCCCCAACCAAATACGAACGGCCACACTCGAAACCCTCTCGGAAAACCTTAGCGACGGGGTCATTGCGCCACTGTTTTACTATGCCATTGGCGGCATCCCGCTTATGTTTGCTTACAAAATGATAAACACACTGGATTCGATGATTGGGTATAAAAACGAACGCTACTTCTTTTTCGGAAAGTTTGCTGCCCGATTGGACGATGTGGCCAACTATCTGCCGGCTCGCATTACGGCATTATTGATGATAGTAGTTACTGGTAAACCCGGTCTGTTTCGGTTCATCATCCAAAACAGAAAAAACCATGCAAGTCCCAACTCCGGATGGCCCGAAGCGGCACTTGCAGGGATTCTAAATTGTCGGTTTGGTGGCCCCAACGTGTATCATGGCACCGTAGTCAATAAACCTTTTATCGGGCACAACACCAGAGAAATCACATCGCACGACATCTCAAAGGCAAGCCACATCAACCACCTCAGCACCATTGCGATGATACTCCTTATTTCCGGTTGTCTGATGGCGTGGCACCTGTTCCTTTAACTTGCCTTCGGGCATCAGTATTAAACGCAGCGACGTGTTTTTGGTAAGATACAACCACGCCCAGTTGATGAATATAACGAGTCGGTTACGTACGCTCAATATCAGCATAAGGTGCAAAAACATCCATACAAACCAGGCGAACAGCCCCTTGAACCTTAAAAAGGGGAAATCGACCACCGCTTTGTTACGCCCAATGGTTGCCATGGAGCCCAAATCAGTGTATTCATACTGTCGCTCAGGCCACCCTTTCAGCCTACGCGAAAAATTATTTGCCAGATTGCGGGCCTGGTTAATGGCCACGTTGGCCACCTGCGGATGCCCTTTGGGGTATTTGGGCGTTTCCATATAGGCAATATCTCCCACTGCAAACACCCGCTCCAGACCAGCTACCGCATTGGTTCGGCTCACACGAATGCGATTGCCCGGAGCCTGCACTTCAGCCGGCAGTCCCTCGATGCGGTTGCCGGTAACCCCAGCTGCCCATATAACTGTTTTAGCCCGGATGCACTCACCGTTACTCAACTGCAAAGTATCGCCATCGTAATCCTTCACAAATGTGTTGGTCACCAGCCTCACGCCCATCTTCTCAAGATAGCGACGGCTTGCCTTTCGCGAGGAATCGCTCATGTTGTTCAATGTATGGGCGCTGCCTTCGACCAGATAGATGGCAAAACGCGAAAAATCGATGCGCGGATAGTCCTTGGGCAGCACCTGCTTGCGTATTTCTGCAAAAGCTCCGGCAAGCTCCACTCCTGTTGGCCCTGCCCCTACTATCACAAGTGTTTGATAAAAGTCCTTCTCCTCCGGCGGTGCCGTGATGGTGCGCTCAAAAGTCATTAAAATATGGTTGCGGATGGTGATGGCATCATAGGTTGATTTGAGCGTAAACACGTGCGATGCCAAATGGTTGTTGCCAAAGAAATTGGAACGGCAGCCCGCTGCAATCACCAGGTAATCGTAATCAAAAGCGCCAATTCCCGTGTGCACTTTGCGTGCTGTTGTGTCAATGCGCTCCACTTCGGTAAGGCGAATTTGTACGCTGAGGTTACCCCGAAAAATATTGCGCATCGGAAAAGAGATGCTGGCCGGCTCAATCTGCGAAGTGGCCACCTGATAAAAGAGCGGCTGAAACTGGTGATGGTTTACTTTATCGATAAGCAACACATCAAAGATGCTTTTATCAAGCTTCCTGATAAATTGAATACCGGCAAAACCACCGCCGATTACCACTACTCTGGGTTTTTGTGTGAGAGACATTTGAATGTTTATTTAGGATGTTCATGTCCTCTTTAAACAATCCGCAACACCCAAAGTTGTGTTAAAAAAGAAAAATTTCTTTAATTAATCTTATCAGGATTAGATAGAGAAGAAAACTAAAGAAATTCGCAGAATACTCGGGATAAGTTTAGGCAGTCACTCAATGTCACATCAACGCCATCCAAACTTAAATCCATTCCAAACAAAAACTGCAACCTCCTAATAAAAAGAAGGTTACAGCTATTAGTTAAGTGGTCCCAACGGGATTCGAACCCATATCATCAGAACCGGAATCTGACATTCTATCCATTGAACTATGGGACCGGTCAATTAAGAGTGCGAAAATAGACATTTTCCGTAACAGCGACAACCTTTAATACGGAATTTTTAAGTGCCTTAATGAACCCACCATCGATTCAACTCCCCTCCCATTAAAACATCGCTATGCAAATATCAAAAACTGGGGTCTTTCCTATCATTACACCCAAACCGATTGAAAAACTTTTCCTAAATTCGCAGGTTACAAACCATGTGGAACATTCTCATCATAACCTGTTATGGAATACAACTTTAGCGAAATTGAGCGCAAGTGGCAAAAATTCTGGATTGACAATAAAACATATAAAACAGAGGTTGACCCGGCAAAACCCAAGTTCTACGTTCTTGATATGTTCCCCTATCCATCGGGAGCCGGTCTGCACGTGGGGCATCCACTTGGCTATATCGCATCAGATATTTACAGTCGCTACAAGCGTCTTAACGGATTCAACGTACTCCACCCAATGGGCTATGATGCCTATGGCTTACCGGCAGAGCAATATGCCATTCAAACAGGCCAGCATCCGGCCATTACAACGGAAAAAAACATTGCACGCTACCGCGAGCAGCTCGATAAAATAGGCTTTTCGTACGATTGGGATCGCGAAGTAAAAACCTGCGACCCCAACTATTACAAATGGACGCAATGGGCATTCATCAAAATGTTTGAGCATTATTACGATAACGATGCACAAAAAGCCCTGCCCATAGAATCGCTTGTTACGCGCTTTGCCACGCAGGGCACCGAAGGTCTAAATGCTTCCTCAACTCAGGAACTCCATTTTTCGGCTGCTGAGTGGAACGCAAAAAGCGAAGAACAACAACAAGAAACACTTTTAAACTATCGTCTGGCATATCTGGCTGACACCATGGTAAACTGGTGTCCGGCGCTTGGAACAGTGCTGGCTAACGATGAAGTAAAAGATGGCTTTTCGGAGCGTGGCGGGCACCCGGTTGAACAAAAACGCATGCGCCAATGGTTGCTAAGGGTATCAGCCTATGCAGAACGTCTCCTCACAGGACTGGATGCCATCGACTGGAGCGACTCATTGAAAGAGATACAGCGTAACTGGATAGGTCGCTCGGAAGGTGCCGAGATGATATTCCCTGTGAAAGACTCGGATGTGCAGATGAAGATATTTACCACGCGGGCCGACACGGTTTTCGGGGTCACTTTCATGGTTCTTGCTCCTGAAAGCGAATTGGTGAAGGCACTCACCACTCCTGAGCAACGCCAGGAAGTAGATGCCTACATTGAGGAAACAAAAAAACGTACCGAGCGCGAGCGTCAGGCCGATGTAAAAAAGGTCTCCGGTGTCTTTACCGGCTCATACGCCATCAATCCATTATCAAACGAAGAGATACCGGTATGGATAAGCGACTACGTATTGGCAGGATATGGAACTGGAGCCATCATGGCAGTACCTGCGCACGACAGCCGCGACTTTGCATTTGCCCGTACCTTTAACCTTCCTATTCCTCAAGTGGTGGTGCCTTTGGGTGAAGAACCTGCCGACACCTCTACCTGGAGCGATTCCATCGACTCAAAAGAGGGTTACATGATAAATTCGGGATTCCTGAATGGACTAAACGTGCCCGATGCCATCGAGAAAACAAAACAGTACATTGCCCAAAAAGGGATTGGTAGAGTTAAGGTGAATTTCCGCTTGCGCGATGCAATTTTCAGTCGCCAACGCTACTGGGGTGAACCGTTCCCTGTTTTCTATAAAAAGAACACCCCATACATGCTCAACGAGAGCAAACTACCCCTCCAACTACCCGAAGTAGATAAATACCTGCCCACCGAATCGGGTGAGCCTCCTTTGGGAAGAGCTATAAATTGGAAAACTGACGATGGCTATCCGTTGGAATTGAACACGATGCCAGGCTTTGCAGGCTCGTCAGCTTACTATTTGCGCTACATGGACCCCTGTAACAACAACGCGCTCGTTAGTGCCGAAGCCAATCAATACTGGCAGGATGTAGACCTCTATATCGGCGGCACTGAGCATGCCACCGGACACCTTATATACTCCCGTTTCTGGAATAAATTCCTCTTCGACTTAGGCATCGTTTGTAAAGATGAACCTTTCAAGAAGTTGGTTAACCAGGGAATGATTCAGGGACGTTCAAACTTTGTTTACCGCATCAAAGGCTCAAATAAGTTTGTATCGTTAAACCTGAAAAATGATTACGACGTGATGGAAATTCACGTGGACGTAAACATCGTACACAACGACACGCTCGACGTTGATGCTTTCCGCGCCTGGAATCCCGAATATAAAAACGCAGAATTTATTCTCGAAAATGGAAAATACATCTGCGGATGGGCTGTTGAGAAAATGTCGAAATCCATGTTCAACGTTGTTAATCCCGACACCATTGTAGAACAATACGGTGCCGACACGCTGCGCCTTTATGAAATGTTCCTGGGGCCACTTGAGCAGTCTAAACCATGGGACACAAATGGCATAGATGGAGTACACAAATTCCTGAGAAAAACCTGGCGTCTATTTGTAGACAAGGACAACGCTCTAAAGATTACCAATGACGCGCCCTCACCGGAAGAACTTAAAGTTCTGCACCGCACCATTAAGAAAACTGCTGACGATGTGGAGCGTTTTGCCTTCAACACAGCCGTGAGTTCATTCATGATATGCGTAAATGACCTCACCGACCTGCAATGCCACAAACGGGCAATTCTGGAGCCCCTGCTTGTGTTGCTGGCGCCCTTTGCCCCACACATGTGCGAGGAGTTGTGGCAACGCATTGGCAATAACTCAACCATCTGTGATGCCAAATGGCCTGAATTCAATGCCCAGCACCTTGTTGAAAGCACCTTTCAGTACCCCGTCTCTTTCAATGGAAAGATGCGCTACAAACTGGAGCTTCCAGCTGATATGCCGGCCTCCGAGGTCGAAAAGGCTGCAGTACAAAACGAACAATCCATTAAATGGATGGAAGGGAAACAGATTAAAAAGGTCATTGTTGTTCCCGGTAAAATCATAAACATCGTTATTGGCTGATTTCACCAACATCTTTTTTATCATTCACCTGAGTTTAGATAATCTCTGACTTTAGCTGTAAATGTCATAATCCGGGCTTCCAGACAATGTGGTTGCCCGGATTCTTTTAATGAGATAAATCACTCGCCCCAATGCTTTTTATCATAACTTAGGGAGAAGAATCTCTGTTATTTCGCCGCTGTTTTAAACCCTAAAATTTCACAACATGAATCTGACCGACCTTCGAAAAAATCTACAATCCTGGTTTTTTCTAACCCTTGGAATTGCCATCAGTGCGACCGGGTGGGCTGGCTTCATAATCCCCTCAAAAATAATTGGTGGCGGCGTAGCTGGAATCTCCACCGTGCTCCATTATGCCATGGGCTTTAACATCGGACTCACCTTGCTGCTTTTAAACGCCGTACTCATTCTTCTGGCAATGAAAATTGTGGGCGCCTCCTTTGGCGTAAAAACAATTTATGGCGTTGCAGTATTCTCACTTTTTCTCTCAATAATAAGTCACTATACCACCGAACCGCCCATCGCCGAAAAATTCATGGCAACACTTACGGGCAGTATACTGGCCGGCATAGGTGGCAGTATGGTTTTTATCCATGGTGGCAGCACCGGCGGCACCGATATCATTGCCATGATGATAAGCAAATACCGAAACATCTCACTCGGAAGATTGCTTCTGTATATTGATACGGTAATCATAAGCTCCTCTTTTCTCCTGTTTCGCTCAATCGAAACGATGGTATATGGACTCATCACCATGGCCATTTTAGCCTATACTGTTGATACAGTAATGAGCGGCACCAAGCAGACGGTACAGTTTTTCATCTTTTCCAAAAAACATGAAGAGCTTTCACACCACATCATTAATGTGGCGCGCCGCGGCCTCACCGTACTTCCGGGTAAAGGTGGGTTTTCTGGTGAAGATGTAACTGTTTTGATGGTTATTGCCAAAAAGAACGAGTCGCCTGCCATCCTCAGATTAATAAAACAGGTAGATCCCGATGCATTTATTACCATGGGGAGCGTCATGGGCGTTTACGGAAAAGGTTTTGATGCAATTAAAGCATAAAAACTGCGAATCCATAAAATCCTAACCGCACTTTTCCTCTTGCACCATTGAGGGTGCATTATTATCTTTACCGCCACACAAAGACTTTTTTGATAATGAAAAAAGCCCTCATCGCAATTGTTACCGTGATTATTCTGGCCATCCCGGCCTCATTATACATATCGCAGTGGCGTGTAAAAAACGACCTTAGCATCAGCCAACAGGACTCTCTGCTTATTGACGACTTCCCGCCTGCGCCGCCGCCTCCAATGTTATATGGATTTATTGAGGATTCGTTTTACATCGAACGCTATCAGGTAGGGCGCAACCAAAACCTTGCCTCCATATTACTCTCTCAGAAAGTAGACTATCCAATTATTCACCAACTGGCTGAAAAAAGCAAGGATATATTTGATGTACGCCGCATACGCGTAGGAAATCCTTATACAGTTTTTCGCCATAGAGATACATTGCAAACAGCGGCATGGTTTGTTTACGAAATTAACAATACAGATTATCTGGTAATGCAGTTGAGCGACTCATTGCAGGTGTACCGTGACGAAAAACCAATTCACATAGTTGAGAAATCAGGTGCAGGTACCATCAACTCCTCACTCTGGAATGCTATCCGCGAAAGCAATATGAATCCACTGCTTGCCATTGAACTGTCGGAAATTTATGCCTGGACAGTTGATTTCTTCGGCATCGAAAAAGGAGACAACTTCAGAGTGATTTATGATGAGGCTTATGTCGACAGCAGCGCCATTGGCATTCACGCCATTCATGCGGCGCTCTTCTTGCACAAAGGGCGTGAATACTATGCTTTTCGTTTTAAAGAAGACAGCACATGGAGCTTCTTCGACGAAGAAGGCAAAAGTCTTCGTAAGGCCTTTCTTAAAGCGCCACTCAAATTCTCACGTATCAGTTCCCGGTTCAGCCACAACCGATTCCACCCTGTTCTGCGCATTAACCGCCCACATCATGGAGTCGATTATGCAGCGCCAGAAGGAACTCCTGTATATGCCATAGGTGATGGAACCATTATCAATCGCGGATGGGATCCCAAAGGCGGTGGAAACTATATCCGCATCAGGCACAACAGTGTGTATACAACCGTTTACATGCACCTTCAGGGATTTGCCAAAGGCATACAGAAAGGCCAGTATGTGCGTCAGGGACAAATGATTGGGTATGTTGGAAAAACTGGATTAGCCACCGGACCACACCTGGATTTCAGGGTTTTCAAAAACGGTTCGCCGGTTGATCCTTTAAGCATCGAAGCGCCTCCAGTGGATCCCATCAGTGAAGAAAACACAGAGAGATACCTCGAATATATCCGACCACTCATGGACGAGTTAAAACAAATTCCAATGTCAAGGAATTAAGATAAGTGATCAGCGAATTTGGTCGCTAACCTCCTGACACATCCTAAAAAATGTCTGTAAAAACTGATTAGATATTTATAAAAAAAAATCTGTTAACCAGCGGTTAAAGCGAGGGTTTCAAACTTAAAATTGTAGCCAACCTTACTGCCGAAAATTACTCTAAAAACCATTTAGGAGGTATTTACAGCCGCAATTCAACAACCATTATCAAAGGAACAAAAAACCATGATGAAACCCCTTTGCTAACTGATTTACAAGACAAAACACTTACAAACTAATCTACAATCATTACAAACTCTTTTTCGACCTTTTAGCATCAATTTGTTAAATTAAATTTATATTTGTAACTAACAAACATATTACAAACTTCTAACCCAATTTATTATGACTACCTTATTAAATGTGGCGAAAACCCTTTTTCTGGCTTTCGCTTTTTTTATTGCCTCTCATTCAATCTCGAAAGCACAGAATGTTGACCCTGATTTTAAGCCCGTTATAAAAGCAAATCCCAACTTAACTGCCATTTCCGTTCTGCCTGATGGTGATGTTATCATCGCCGGCAATTATTCTTCAATAGGAAATACCCCTACAAATGCGGTTGTGAAACTAAAGTCTGATGGCAGCCTGGATAATACTTTCCAGACTTCCATTTATTTAAATGAGTCAGCACGAATCACTGCCCTACATGTTGACAGTGATGGTAAAGTGTTGTTGGGCTCAAACAATTACAAATTAAATGGAAGTGAACATCTAATCAGATTAACCTCGGATGGAAAATTTGATGAAACATTTTCTGTAGGAAACACGCTGCAATTCATCAATAAAATACAGCAACAGGATGATGGAAAATACCTTGTGTCGTCTTGGTCTGGAATTGGTTTAGCGCGATTGAACAGCGATGGGAGTATTGACCAAAATTTTAATCCCTACCAAGATGAGTTTGGACTCTATACTGGTGCTTTCCAATTGTTAAATGATGGAAAAATAATTAGCGCCATACACTACAGCACAACCGAAGGTACGATTGGCAAACTCGTGAGATTAAATGCCGATGGTACGCTGGACGAAACATTTGAAACTGGAACTTGTGACATATTGGACTTGAATAGCACTTTTATCTACGACATTAAAATTCAACCTGATGGAAAAATTCTGATTGCCGGTCGTTTTAAGAGTTTTAAAGAGCAGGATGCTGAAGGTATATTTCGTTTAAATGAGGATGGAACCATCGACGAGACCTTTACAACATCCGGTGCTATTAATAACATTCTTAATCGCCATCGAAATAATGAAATTGAAATTTCTGAGGATGGGAAAATTCTTGTTGCCGGATCACCATTAGGATATCCTTTAAGTTATAAGGTGCTTCGTTTAAATGCAGATGGCACCATGGATGAAACTTTTAGTGTTGCCAATTTTCAATTGCCTGATATCACAGAATTTAAGCCATTAATTAAATTGTATGGCGAAAGAATTTATGTGGCTGGTGATCATATTAGTTGTAATAATATAAAAGGATTTGGCATTACCGCTCTTAATCCTTCAGGATCTATAATCGAAGAGTTTTCTCCAGAAGTGGGAGGTAATCCTGTTCTATATGCAGCTTATAAACAAGATGATGGTAAAATAATTATTGGCGGTGAATTTTCTCAGGTCAATGGTTTTTACATAAACAATATCGTACGTTTCAATGCTGATGGATCTGTAGATCCAACTTTTCTTGAAAATATTGGAACTGGCACCAACGGTGCAGTACGAGCAATTGCCGGACAATCCGATTTAAGCTTAATAATTGGTGGTGACTTTACAACAGTTAATGGCGTTGAAACCGGTTTGTTGGCAAGAATTAAACCAGAGGGACTGATAGACACTGAGTTCTTAGCAAAAGTACAACGGGACTTAATAGGAGAAGGAGTCGATAAAATATTGATTGATCCAACAGACCAAATAATTATTAGCGGCGCATTTATTTATGTCAATTCTGAGCCTCGAAAAGGTTTTGCTGTCTTTGAGTCAGATGGTAGTTTAAATACTTTCATCGGAGCTACGCCATTGCTTTCTAATCAAGGTTTCAGGGTGACCGATATGGCCTATCAATCCGACAAAAAATTACTTGTAGGAGGTGTCATTCATAACGAAGTAGATAATTATGGATTCTTAATCCGTTTAAATACCGATGGAACCGTCGATTCTGATTTCATTAATTCTGTTTCAGACATTCAAGTTTCAAGTCTGGCCGTGATAGACAACAATAAAATCGTTGTTGGAAATTTTGGTAACGGATACGATAAAAACTACCTAACTCAATTGGAGGCCAACGGCGAACTTATAGACAACACCCTCATCTCTTTCTATCAAGCGGAGGGAGGCTTTCCACAGATTAACAGCATACAACACCCCGGCGGCGATCAACTTATTATTGGTGGAAGATTTACATCGGTGAACGATATAGAAAAACCGGCACTCATAAAAGTCTCTCTTAACGGCGATGTAGATGAGTTTTTCAAATACGATGTAGAAGGTAAAGTCACCCGTTTTTTACAAACTAATGAAACACAAATGTTTGTTGTAGGAAGTTTTAACCGTATTGGAAATGAATCCGATCTGTTCTGCATTGCGAAAATCGATATCGATTTCCCCCAAGCTCCCACCGAACTTGATGGAAAGTTGTCCAGTTTAAAAAGCACCAATTCCGGAATTGAATTAAATTGGAAGAAGAATTCCACCAACGAAACCGGATTTTCTATAGAAAGATCCATCGATAACAAGGCCTTTAAAAGTATTGAAACCATAGGAAGTAGTGCCAATAGCTTTTTCGACCGGGACTTAGTAGCCAACCAAAAGTACTACTATCGGGTTAAAGCATACAATACAAATGGAGGCTCCAGTTATTCAAATGTTTTCGAGGCAGAGTATTCGCCAACGTTTATTAAATTGATCGAAAATTCAAAGGAGGTATTTATTACGCCCAACCCAGGGAATGGCAAAATACTGGTGACCTTAAATGACTTCCCTAATCGTAGTTGCGATATAGAAGTCTATTCTACGGCCGGTAATCTTGTACTCAAAGGAAACTATATAGTGCAAGCTAATAATCAAAGTATATCTTTGGATATCTCTAAAGAACCTGCCGGACTCTATTTCATAAAAATCAATGCTAAGGATTACAATAAGGCCATCAAGTACATTAAATACCAGTAATCCATATGCACATAAAAATAAAGGGAGAAGTGCTGTTGCTTAGTAGTAACAACAAAGAATAAATGATTCTCTTACATTAAACTCTCCGGTGTTGTTCAAGCCGGAGAGTTTCTATTTAGGTATAGAAACCGCTACTAAACAGTTGCTTATCACAAATTGCTTCTCGTATATTTAGGTGTTCAAGGTTAAATCCAACAAACTCTCAATCACTTTCGGAAAATGCTCATGCTCTAACGCATGAATCTTTTCGGCCAATGTGACGGGCGTATCCGCCGCAGTTATTTTGCAAGTTGCTTGAAAAATAATGTTACCTTCGTCATAGTGTTCATTCACATAATGAATGGTTATACCGGATTCCTTCTCCTGATTCGCAATAACCGCCTGATGAACCTTATCCCCATACATCCCCTTTCCGCCATAGTTAGGAAGTAAAGCCGGATGTATATTAACAATACGATTTGGGAAAGCTTTTACAATTTTTTCGGGCACAAGCCAAAGAAAACCAGCTAAAACAATCAAATCGGGTTGACATCCGGTTAAAAAATTCAGAACTTGGTCTGAGTCTCTAAAGGCTGCCCTATCAAACACCATCGTGCTGACATTCAGCATCTCAGCCCGTTTCAAGGCATAAGCTTCAGGATTATTTGACAGTAACCAGCTCACTTTGACATCCGGTGTTTCGTCAAAAAAACGGATAATATTTTCGGCATTGGAACCAGAACCTGAAGCAAACACTATTATGTTTTTCATTATTAAAACATTAACCCTGTAAAAAAATCAACTTTTAACCCCTAAAAATAGAAAAAAGATACCTTAAAATAAATTTCGTTGATGGAATATTTGATTTATTTTAGGCAAATCTTTTTCTTTGCACAATTATTTTTAAAACCAAAATTGAATTATTAACTTAAAATTTAAAGCTATGTCAGACATTGCATCAAGAGTTAAAGCAATTATTGTAGACAAGTTGGGAGTTGACGAGACCGAAGTTACTCCAGAGGCTAGCTTCACCAACGATCTGGGTGCTGACTCTCTTGACACTGTTGAACTGATCATGGAGTTCGAAAAAGAATTCAACATCGCTATTCCCGACGATCAGGCTGAAAACATCGGCACAGTAGGTGACGCAATTGCATACATCGAAGAGAACGCCAAGTAAGACAATAATTAGTTATTTCTGAAAATTATTTTATGGAGTTAAAAAGAGTAGTTGTAACGGGACTGGGTGCCATTACCCCAATCGGTAATTCCATCGAAGAGTATTGGAACAGCCTTGTAAACGGAGTGAGCGGCGCAGGGCCCATTACTCGATTTGACACCACCAATTTCAAAACTAAATTTGCTTGCGAGGTAAAGGGTTTTAATCCTACAGATTATTTCGATCGTAAAGAGGTCAAAAAATTGGATTTGTTTGCTCAGTACGCTTTAGTAGCGGCTGAGCAAGCAGTTCAGAATTCTGGCCTTGACGTCGAAAATCTGGATCCCGACAGCGCCGGAGTTATCTGGGGTGCCGGAATCGGAGGTATTATCACCTTTCTTGAAGAAGCACGTGGCTTCGTAGAAAGTAATGGCGTACCGCGCTTTAGTCCGTTCTTCATTCCTAAAATGATCTCCGACATCGCGGCCGGACACATTTCTATGAAATACAATTTCCGTGGCCCAAACTACGGAACTGTATCAGCTTGTGCATCTTCCACTCATGCGATTGCTGATGCCTTTAACCTGATCCGGTTAGGCAAGGCAAAAGTGTTTATCACCGGAGGTTCTGAAGCTGCCATTAATGAAGCTGGCGTTGGTGGATTTAATGCGCTGCAGGCCCTGTCAACGCGTAATGACGATCCCGAAACGGCTTCGCGTCCGTTTGATAAAGACCGGGATGGTTTCGTAATTGGCGAAGGTGCCGGTGCGCTCATTCTCGAAGAGTATGAACACGCCATTAACAGAGGTGCCACTATTTACTGTGAAGTTTCTGGTGCCGGAATGACCGCTGATGCATACCACCTTACCGCGCCACACCCCGATGGGTTAGGCGCTCGTAAAGTTATGGAAAGTGCATTGAGCGACGGTAACGTAGCTCTGGACGAGGTTGATTATATCAATGTTCACGGAACTGCTACCCCGCTAGGCGACATTGCGGAAACTAAAGCTATCAAAGAAGTTTTTGGCGACCACGCTTTTAAGCTCAATATAAGCTCTACAAAATCAATGACCGGCCACCTTCTGGGAGCCGCTGGTGCTGTAGAATCTATTGCAGCTATCCTCGCAATAAAATATGGTATTGTGCCGCCCACGATCAACCATTTTACCGACGATGATGAAATTGACAACAAACTCAATTTCACCTTTAACAAGGCACAGCATCGTCGCGTGCGCGTAGCATTATCAAACACCTTTGGATTTGGTGGTCACAACGCATCCGTGGCCTTTAAAGCTATTGAATAACATTGTGTTGAAGAGCATATTAATATCTTTAAAACTTCTTGTCCGTAAGGACAGGAAGTTTTATTGTTTAATCAAAAAGATTACCGGAATCACTCCGGTAAATGCCCATTATTACCATCTGGCATTTCTGCATAAATCCCTCATGCGTAAAGATGAGCAAGGCGCGCCACTTAACAATGAGCGACTCGAATATCTGGGAGATGCCGTATTGAGTGCAGTAGTGGCACATGAACTTTTCCTCAGATTTCCGGAGAAGGATGAAGGTGCGCTCACCAAAATGCGCTCCCGCATTGTGAACCGCCACAACATGAACCAGCTGGCTCTAAAAATGGGGCTAAATCAATTAATTCGCACCCAACCACTGGCTGATATGGCGCAAACCCATATCCCCGGCGATGCGCTTGAGGCTCTGATTGGTGCTATCTATCTCGATCGGGGTTACAAACAGACCTACCGGTTCATTCTCAAAAAAATCATCAACAAACAACCCAACCTCATCTCTTTTGTCGAAAATGATACCAACTTCAAATCGCTGCTCATTGAGTGGGGACAAAAAAACAAGTGCAATATCCATTTTGTGACCGAAGAATACCCAAGTCAACTCGCCAACGAAATGATTTTTGTGGCACAGGCATTTATAAACAATAAAATGCTGGGAGAAGGCGAAGGCTCCTCCAAAAAAGAAGCTCAGCAAAATGCAGCGTGCAAAGCTCTAAGCAATGTCTCCGAAATTCGGGAACTGTCTCTAAACTAACTGGCTCCTCTTTTTCATCCTCCGGAAAGTAATTGCTATAATAACCCTTAGATTAAGGCTGATAAAGTTGCGTGCACATTGCAAACGTACCTGAAATAAAATTCTTCGTAAGAACCCTGTCTTTATGAGTGTCAAATTTGGAAATCAGCAATGTGATAACTATTTTAACTCTCGATTTTAAAAAACAATACCCCAAATCCTTTAAACTTATTATAACTTTTTGATGTTTTGTTACTTACAGAATCACAATGCGAATTTTATTACCTATGCAGTTTTACAGGCTTCTACCTTCACTTCACGCCCGTCTGAATCTCCTGATTATCAATCCAGTGTAGTTAATTAATGTTAAACAGGCTGATTATTCTCCCCAAGCAACTAATTTTGCCTTTATGAGCAGAAGGTTTATTCAAATCCTTATTATAATTATTACGATAACGCTGGTTGGGCTTATTTATATCCAGACCTTATGGATTAAGAACGCAAACCAGATAAAGGAAGACCACTTTGATCAGTTGGTGCGACAAGCCATGGATCATGTGGTGTATCGTCTTGAAATGAACGAGACGTCGATGCTGAGAGCACAACTCGACTTAAACCCAATCATCAATTTACCCCCACAGTTAAGAAAAGAGAACAAATACTTTTCTGGTACAAATCAGGCCATGTTCGATGAAAATCTGCTTCAATATGGCATTACCCTCGATTTTTCCATACAGGGCGCACATTTAAACACTCGTCTGCTCACATATAGCAACGACTCGCTGATATATAGCAATCAGGAGCGCGCACCCATGATCTCCAATCATCCCGACAAATCAGATCCTTTGTCACATGCGCTTAACAATACTTACAACCAACTGCGCACCAAATTTGACGAGCAAAGAGCGCGCTTGTTAAAAGACATATTCATCAGCGACAAACCCATACAGGAGCGCGTATCAAGAGAGATGCTCGACGTATCACTTGTACAGGCATTTATCGAAAGAGGCATAAATGTTCCTTTTGAGTTCGGAATTTTTGATTCTCGGGGAAATCTGGTTACCTCCACATCAAAATTTGATCGCGATGAGGCCACTACAATGTACCAAAAACATCTTTTTCCCAACGATTTACACCCAAAGGCCAACCACATGCTTGTTTATTTCCCAAAAAGACCTAATTTTATAATGGATTCTATGGGAATGGTGTTGCCGACAGTTATTTTCACCCTTGTAATGATTCTTGCATCAATCCTTACCTTGGTGATTATAGTAAAACAAAAAAGACTCGATGAAATAAAAAATGATTTCATCAACAACATGACCCATGAGTTCAAAACACCAATATCTACAATCTCTCTTGCCTCACAAATGCTGAAAGACAGCGCGGTAACCAAAACACCCTCTACACTGCAGCATATATCAGGAGTGATTCAGGATGAGAGCAAACGTTTGAGTTTTCAGGTTGAAAAAGTTCTGCAAATGGCTATCTTTGAAAAAGGGCAGGCAGGGCTGAAACTCAAAAAGACAAATATCAACGATTTGGTGCATGGAGTGGTTAACACGTTCCGCTTAAAAGTGGAAACACAAAACGGAAAAATCGTTGAAAAATTAGAGGCGAAAAACCCATTCGCCCATGTGGACGAAGTGCATTTTACAAATGTTATATTTAACCTGTTGGACAATGCCTTGAAATACCGTAGAGGCACGCCTGTTTTTCATGTGAAAACCTGGAACCGACCAACTGGAATCGTTATCAACATACAAGACAATGGTCTTGGCATATCAAAAGATAACCTAAAGCGTATATTCGAAAAGTTTTACAGAGTGCCCACCGGAAATGTACACAATGTAAAAGGTTTTGGACTTGGTTTGGCCTATGTGAAAAAAATTGTGGAAGACCACGGGGCTCAAATCAAAGTAGAAAGTGAACTCAATGTTGGAACAAAGTTTGAAATATTTTTACCCCTTAAAAGCGATAAGGAATGGAAAAAGAATATAAAATTCTCCTGACCGAAGATGATGAAAACCTGGGCATGTTGCTCAGAGAATACTTGGTAGCCAAAGGATACGACACCGACCTGATGCCCGACGGCGAAGCCGGATACGAAGCTTTCATGAGCAAAAAATACGACGTTTGTATTTTTGATGTGATGATGCCTAAGAAAGATGGTTTCACACTTGCCAGGGAAATCCGGATGGTTAATACCGAAGTGCCCATTATTTTCCTGACCGCCAAATCCATGAAAGAAGATATTTTCCAGGGATTTAAAATTGGCGCCGACGACTACCTCACAAAACCTTTCAGTATGGAGGAGTTGTTGTTTCGCATCGAGGCCATTCTTCGACGTACCAAAGGCACTCTGGCTAGTCAGGATGTTTTCCAGATTGGAAAATATAAATTTGACACGCAAAAACAACAACTCATTGATGGCGATAAAATTGTAAAACTCACCACCAAAGAATCTGAACTGCTCAAACTGCTTTGTAATAATGCCAACAAAGTACTAGAGCGTAATTTTGCGCTAAAAACCATCTGGGTGGACGACAATTACTTTAATGCCCGCAGCATGGACGTTTACATCACCAAGCTTCGTAAACATCTAAAAGATGAGCCTTCTGTTGAAATTCTTAACGTTCACGGAAAAGGCTACAAGTTGGTGATGTAGAAATACAGACTACCAGTTGTTTTTCAATAGCCGGATGTATCGGTTTTTTTACATCCGGTGAATTTGTTTTGCAGTAATTTACGCCTTCATATCAATAATCATCTGGGATTTTGTAAGCAAATCCCATTCACAGGCATAAAAAAAGCTTCTCTTTCGGGAAGCTTTTTTGCATTTATATCGTCGGCCGGATGCGTTAGATTTAATCCAACTTCAACACTGCAAGGAAGGCTTTTTGCGGCACTTCCACGTTACCAACCTGTTTCATCCGCTTCTTACCTTTCTTCTGCTTTTCGAGCAGTTTACGCTTACGCGAGATGTCACCACCATAACATTTTGCTGTTACATCTTTTCGAAGCGCTTTAACCGTTTCGCGGGATATCACTTTTGAACCAATTGCAGCCTGAATAGCCACATCAAACTGCTGACGTGGAATAAGCTCCTTTAACTTCTCACACATACGCTTACCCATGCTATAGGCATTGTCAAAATGGGTAAGAGTTGATAGGGCATCCACGCTTTCGCCATTTAAAAGAATATCCAGTTTCACCAGCTTTGAGAGGCGATAACCAGTGGTATGATAATCAAAAGAGGCATATCCCTTTGAGATGCTCTTCAACTTGTCATAGAAATCAAATACAATCTCGGCCAGAGGCATATCAAAAACAAGCTCAACCCTGTCGGTGGTGAGATAATGCTGCTTTACCAATTCGCCTCGCTTGTTTAAGCAAAGCGTCATGATGTTTCCAATATAATCGGAATGGGAAATAATCTGGGCGCTGATATATGGCTCTTCAACATAATCGAGGATACCTGCATCGGGAAGACCTGAGGGGTTATGCACTTCGATTAACTCACCTTTTTTGGTATAAGCAAGGTATGGCACGTTGGGAACCGTGGTAATCACATCCATATCAAACTCGCGATCCAGTCGCTCCTGAACAATTTCCATGTGCAGAAGACCCAAAAAGCCGCAACGGAAACCAAAACCCAACGCAGCAGATGATTCGGGCAAGAATGTGAGTGAGGCATCATTTAACTGAAGTTTTTCAATTGAGCTGCGCAAATCTTCATAATCTTCGGAATCGATTGGATACACGCCGGCAAACACCATTGGCTTTACCTCTTCAAAACCAGAGATAGCCTTGGCACAAGCACGTTTAACATGGGTAATGGTGTCACCCACCTTTACCTCTTTACTGGTTTTAATTCCTGATATAATATATCCAACATCGCCTGTTTTGAGAACATCACGCGGAACAAGTCCGAGGCCAAGAACGCCAACTTCATCGGCATAATACTCCTTGGCTGTATTCACAAACTTTACATGATCACCTTTTCGTATTTCGCCATTCACCACTTTAAAATAGGCTATGATGCCTCGAAATGAGTTGAATACCGAATCAAAAATCAATCCTTGCAGGGGGCCTTCGGGATCTCCAACCGGAGGAGGCACTTCCTCAATAATTTTCTGCAGAATTAAATCAACCCCTAACCCGGTTTTACCGCTTGCTCGAATAATATCCGAGCGATCGCATCCTATTAAATCGATGATTTGGTCTTCAACCTCCTCGGGCATGGCATTTGGCATGTCCATTTTATTAAGCACAGGAATGATGTGGAGATCGTGATCTACAGCCTGATAAAGGTTGCTGATGGTTTGCGCTTGTATGCCTTGCGTGGCATCCACAATAAGCAGTGCTCCTTCACATGCCGCAATTGAACGCGATACTTCATAGGCAAAATCTACGTGTCCCGGAGTATCAATCAGATTAAGCGTATAATTCTCTCCGTTATAAACATATTGCATCTGGATGGCCTTACTCTTGATGGTAATGCCACGCTCCCGCTCCAAATCCATGCTATCAAGGGTTTGTTCAAGCAAATCCTTGTCAGCTACCGTGTTGGTGATCTGCAAAAGTCGATCTGCCAAAGTACTTTTCCCATGATCGATATGGGCTATAATGCAAAAATTTCGGATGTTCTTCATCTATATTCTTATTTCGCTACCTGATTAATATGACATACCAAATGCATCATCCGGCATGGTAGATAAATGTGCTGCTTACTGCGTAACGTCTAACAACCGGTTACCGGTAAAACACTTGTTATTTCAATGTTGCAAATATATTGAATTCCGACCAATTTTCTTTTTTTTCAAGGCATTACCTGACAGTGTCACATGCTGGTTTGGTCGAAAAAGCATCAAAAACAGGAAAATGGAATACAATTCAGAAGCTGTATAAAACAGAAAAGGGAACCGGATATACGGCTCCCTTTTCTAATTGTATTCTTACGAACTTCGGAATCGGCTTACATCATTCCGGGCATTCCGCCGCCCATTCCGCCATGCATTGGAGGAGCAGGATTCTCTTCTTTCTTCTCCACAAGTACACATTCGGTAGTAAGGAACATACCTGCAATAGATGCTGCATTTTCCAGGGCTACACGTGTCACTTTAGCTGGATCGATTACGCCAGTTTTATAGAAGTTCTGATACTCATCCACACGGGCATTGTATCCAAAGTCATCTTTTCCTTCACGCACTTTTTGTACCACAACAGCGCCTTCTTTTCCGGCGTTGAATACAATCTGACGCAAAGGCTCTTCGATGGCACGCTTAACTATCTCAACACCTGTCGACTCATCTTCGGTTTCGCCTTTAAGATTTTCGAGGGCTGCGATGGCACGAATATATGCTACACCACCACCTGGAACGATACCTTCCTCAACAGCAGCACGTGTTGCGCTCAGTGCATCATCCACACGGTCTTTTTTCTCCTTCATTTCAACCTCAGAAGCAGCTCCTACATAAAGTACAGCTACACCGCCTGCCAGTTTGGCAAGGCGCTCTTGCAACTTCTCACGGTCATAGTCAGAAGTGGTGTTTGCAATCTGTGCTTTGATTTGAGCAGCACGGGCGTTGATGGCATCTTTGCTGCCAGCACCGTTTACCAAGGTTGTATTCTCTTTGTCGATGGTTATTTTCTCAGCACGGCCAAGCATATCCAAAGTGGTATTCTCCAATTTCAGACCGGTCTCTTCCGAAACAACGGTACCTCCGGTAAGCACAGCAATGTCCTGAAGCATCTCTTTGCGACGGTCGCCAAAACCGGGAGCTTTAACAGCAGCCACTTTCAATGAACCTCTCAAACGGTTTACAACAAGAGTAGCAAGTGCTTCGCCATCCACATCTTCGGCAATAATCAACAAAGGACGACCTGACTGAGCCGTTTGCTCAAGCACAGGCAACATATCCTTCATGGTGCTGATTTTTTTGTCATGAATGAGGATGAACGGATTGTCTAATTCGGCTTCCATTTTTTCGGTGTTGGTCACAAAATAGGGAGAGATGTAACCACGGTCGAACTGCATACCTTCAACCACTTCAACGGTGGTTTCAGTTCCTTTAGCCTCTTCAACAGTGATAACTCCTTCACGACCAACTTTCTCCATAGCCTCAGCAATCAAGCGGCCGATTTCGCTGTCGTTGTTGGCAGAGATTTTTGCAACCTGCTCAATTTTCTCGTTATCGGTACCAATTTCATGTGCCTGAGCCTTGATGCTCTCTACAACTTTTGCCACTGCCAGGTCGATACCTTTTTTAAGTTCCATAGGATTGGCGCCAGCGGTAACGTTTTTAAGACCCACATTGATGATGGCCTGCGCCAAAACAGTAGCAGTAGTAGTACCATCTCCGGCATCGTCACCAGTTTTGGAAGCCACTTCCTTAACCATTTGTGCACCCATGTTTGCGTAAGGGTCAGACAATTCGACCTCTTTGGCAACACTCACACCATCCTTAGTAATTGCAGGTGCACCAAATTTTTTGTCGATAACCACGTTGCGTCCTTTGGGACCAAGGGTTACTTTTACAGCATTTGCAAGTTCATCAACTCCTTGTTTCAGGAGGTCACGTGCTTCAATATTGAATTTAATCTCTTTAGCCATTTTAATAATCTTTTAAATTGGTTGTTCCGTGAAAAGTTAAGCGATATACAAAATGTCACTTTGTGAAATCAGTAGATAGTCATTACCATCAATATTCAACTCGGTACCGGCGTATTTGCCATACAATACCAGATCACCTGCTTTCACTTCCATGGTTTCATCCTTTTTAGCAGCACCTGTTAATACCACTTCACCTTTAAGTGGTTTTTCCTTTGCCGAATCGGGAATAATGATTCCGCTGGATGTTTTTTCCTCAGCTGCCTGTGGTTTAACCAAAACCTTACCGGCAAGAATTTTTCCTTTTAAAGTAGACATTTCTGTTTATAATTTAAATCGTTAAACATTTTATATTTTCATGGCAACATCTATGTCAGAAAACGTGCCAAATGACTCAGACGGTTAAAAACTGAAAATAACCTGTCATTTTAACACGCTATTGAAACCCGATTAACCATCAACAACCTAATAATCATGCGAACTACACTTGACAGACGGGCAAAAAAAAGAGTGTCAGTAAACCTGACACTCTGACATTTTTATAAGAGGTAAGTGCTATTCTTCCACTTCAATTTCGATGGCGCTGTCTTGAGCAGGCTCATCAGCAATGGGGAAACTAGGCATGTTCATAGCAGGAGGCAATATGTTCTGCATTTGCTCATCAATTACAGACTGACGCCCCATCTGCTCTTTTGGCAACACCATAACAGCCACAAATGAGAGTACCAGAAGCGCACCTGCTAAAGTCCAGGTAGCTTTCTCGAGGAAGTCTGTGGTTTTACGAACTCCCATAACCTGATTGGAGGAAGCAAAATTAGATGCCAGGCCACCTCCTTTGGAATTCTGCACTAAAACGATTAATATTAATAATATACTGGCCAGAATCACCAAAACCGATACAAATGCGTACATAATTTATTAATTATTACTGATTATTAATTTGTTCTTCCAACTCTTTGATTCGACGTGCAAAGTAAGTGTTTTTTTCGGGATATTTCAAACGCAGGCGCTCGAATATATCAATTGCCTTTAAAAAATGTTTTTGTCGGATATAAATATTCGCAAGCGTTTCGGTCATAAGATCTTCACTTTCCTGAAGACTTTTTGCTGAAATATCCTCCTGTTTGGAGATTGCAGTCTCATCATGCGAAACTTTTATGCGGGTGTTGATGCCTCGCTCCAGAAAATTATCAATCAATGCCATTTTCTTCTTCTGCTTACCTTTAACCGGTACAACTGATTCATCGGTCTTAACCGCCGGCACCGGCTGATGGCGTAACACCGAAAGCCAGTCGGAAAATGAACGTGCCTCGTCCAGTCGCACTTCACCTGCATCCTTTAATGAATAAACCTGATGATCATTCAACTCATAATGCAACAAATCGGCACTGGGAAGCACTATGTTCTCATCAGTTTGCGGGAAAGCGTACTTTATTTCAGCCTCTTCTTCGTCCTCATCATCAGATATATACTTTGAAAAGTCTAGTTTCTCTCCGCTATCCGTTTCGAACACATCATCCACATCAAAATAATCTGCGCCGGCAGCCGGTGGGTCAACATCATCGCTATCTGTAACAAAAACTTGCGGAGATAAATCCTGAACCTCAGAATTGGGCTCAATAGTTTCCTGTGGGCTTTCGGGCTCCTGAATGACCACAGTTGCATCTGATTCTGATTGTTTAAACAATACAGGATTCAACAACTCATACAACTTGCTTCTATCTGATATATGTGCCGCAGCAAGTTTCAACTCGTTGTTATAGCGAATGTGGTCGAGCAGATGCAGGTTTTTAATCCAAAGCATACGTCCGGCTTGAAAAAATGGGTACTCATCAAGCGTGACCCTTATCAAATCAAGGGTTTGCTCATTGAGTAGCTCTGGATGCCTGACGGCCTCGATGAATTGTTGCCTGTTCATTTATTACCAATCGGAAAATGCCCTGTTAAATATATTTTCTGTGAGCTGATCAACTATATCACGTACCAACTCTTCCTCAATAGCGGAGATGTTTCGGTCACTGGGAAAATCCTGATATGCTGAAAATGTGGACTCCCAATTTGCTCTGGGATCCTTGAAATTTCTGAAACGTACCCTAACCGTGATGGTTAGCCGCGTTTCGGCAGAAATGGCATTGGCCTGAATGGCCATTGGGCGAATGTCATAGCCTGTTATTTCGCCGGAAAAATCAACGTCACCTTGATTGTCATTGATATTTAGACGCGACTCACTGGTTATTCTTCGCTTCAAACTCTCAGTGAAATTCTGACTTAGAAGGGGGTTTACCAGAGGTGCACGGTTGTCGAAAAACTGAACGGAGGCAGTGCGCACATTTTCAGGAACGGAGGAGCCTCTCATGGTGACCCTTACCGAGCAGGATGTGGACAACACAATCAGAACCAACAGCAGCATCGGCCTGAATGTAAAAAAAGCATTTATTCTATCCATTAATATCATATTCTTTAATCTTTCGATAAAGTGTTCGTTCAGAGATGCCGAGTTCGCGTGCGGCGTTTTTTCGTTTCCCGCCGTGCCGCTCCAAAGCTTTCTCAATTAGCTCAATCTCCTTCTCCTCCAACGACAGTGACTCCTCTACAAATTCTTCGGTATCTTCGATGGCATGTTCGTCGTGCCTTGCAGAATAGCCTACGTTTGCGGGTGATGCCGATGGTTTTATGATTTCACTCTCGTTGTCATATAAATTTTGAATAATCTGAGCGTGCTCACCCTTAAGGTTAATGTCACCTCCGTGCTGCAGCATCTCCAGAACAAGCTTTTTCAGGTCGTTCATATCGCGCTTCATATCAAAAAGCACTTTATAGAGAATTTCCCTTTCACTTGAAAAACTGCTACTTTCACCCGACCCTGAGCCACTGATTATAGCAGGCAGGTTTTCACCCGCATGCGAAGGCAGATATTGTCTTAACTGCTCAGCATCAAGAGAACGGCTTTGGGCTATCACAGAGATTTGCTCAGTAATGTTCTTGAGTTGGCGTATGTTTCCCGGCCATCGATACTTTTCCAATAGTGCCTTGGCATCGCTCTCCAGCTTAATGGGTGGCATACGATATCGGTCGGCAAAATCGTTGGCAAATTTACGAAACAGCAGGTAAATATCTTCAACACGCTCACGCAACGGCGGGATAATTATGGGAATACTATTTAAACGATAGTATAAATCTTCCCTGAACCTTCCATCGGCAATAGCTTTTTCAAGATTCACATTGGTTGCAGCTACTACCCTTACATTGGTTTTAATGATTTTAGATGACCCCACCCGAATAAATTCACCAGTTTCGAGCACACGCAACAACCGTACCTGTGTTGCCAGAGGCAATTCACCTATCTCATCTAAAAATATGGTTCCACCATTGGCTTCCTCAAAGTATCCTTTACGGTCGGCAAGAGCTCCGGTAAAAGACCCTTTTTCATGACCAAACAGTTCGGAATCGATGGTGCCTTCAGGAATTGCACCGCAATTCACGGCTATATAAGAGCCATGTTTACGCGAACTATGTTGATGGATGATTTGTGGAAACACCTCTTTTCCGGTACCGCTCTCCCCTGTAATAAGGACCGACAAATCGGTTGGTGCCACCTGAACCGCCACATCGATGGCGCGGTTGAGGACAAAAGAGTTCCCAATAATCCCAAATCGCTGTTTTATCTGTTGAACATCCTTCATTTTCTTCTGCAAAAATTTCAGGTTCAACTGACAAAATTACAATTTTGCATTGAATAAGCCAGTTGTTCACACCATATATTTTCATACAGATATCACTGGCTACAGCACATGTCGGTACTGACTAAACCAAAGCTCTGTTTTTATAAAATCCTTTAATTATAAAGACCATTCCCAATCCGATTGAAAAGCCTTTAATGAAGAATATTGCATTGTTCTGTAAATTTAGGCCCCATAAAATAAGCGCCAAAGCAATCAGGCCTAAGCCTGCTTTTGTAAACCAATTTAACTTTATCATACCATCATACATAAATCAAACTGTTATACTTGAAATTAGATTTAAATCTATACTTTTTACATCACATTACACACTTAAATTCATCTCTTTTATAAACAAAATTCATTGGTTCTGCATTTGCAAAAATTGATACGGTGTGGTTACAATGTGAGCTTTTGGATGCATTATTGACTAAAGCATAAAACCTTAGACAACAATGACACGATGTTACTGTTTGGGATTGTGATTAGGCATCCTCAAAAAACTTGCTAATTAATCACGCTATCTTGCATTTAAATATTCATAAAAAGACGTTAAACAGAATCTGTAAGATTCCTTTAGATTTGCGACAAATGACGGAAGCAAAATATAATTATCTTATCTTTATATCAAACCTATTACAACATCAGTTATGATTCAAGAATCAACCGTTGGGATAATTCCAGCCAGATACGCATCAACGCGCTTCCCCGGAAAGCCGCTTGTAGATATTGGCGGTAAATCGATGATACAGAGAGTTTATGAACAGGCATCAATCGCACTTAAATGGGTCTATGTGGCCACCGATGACGAGCGCATTTTTAAGGCCGTTGTTCAGTTTGGAGGAAAAGCGGTGATGACCTCGCCCGACCACCAAAGCGGAACCGATCGCTGTACTGAGGCACTTGACCAAATTGAGAAGTTGGAAAACCGCACCTTTGATGTGGTGATTAATGTGCAGGGAGATGAACCGTTTATAGAGCCAGAACTCCTCACCACCCTAGCAGGCTGTTTTCATAGTTCGGTTACCGAAATAGCCACACTTGTGAAGCCGCTTCGCAATAAGGCAGACCTTTTTGACTCCAACAAACCTAAAGTAATTTTCAACCCCAATTACGAGGCCATCTATTTTTCAAGATCCCCGATTCCTTACCTTCGTCAGTTTCCGAAAGAAGAGTGGGCCGATAACCACAACTATTATCTGCACATTGGATTATATGGCTATCGCAGCGATATTCTGAGGGAAATCACTAATCTAAAACCGTCAACGCTTGAAATTGCAGAGTCATTGGAACAGCTTCGATGGCTCGAAAACGGATATAACATCAGTGTCAGGTCAGTTGATCACGATTCCATTGGCATCGACACTCCGGAAGACCTGGAACGCGTGATTCATAGTGGATTGCCGCAGTAAACTTAAACATCCTGACCTATGAGACTTATCGATTACGACTCATGGCTTGCGCCGTTTGCGCTTCAACTGGAAAAGCGACGTGCCAATTTTGAAGCGAAAACAGATGATATTGAAAACCGCTGGGGGTCACTTCTCAAATTTGCATCTACCCACAAGTTTTTTGGGCTCCACCGCCAGATCAACGGCTGGATTTTTCGTGAATGGGCTCCAAATGCCACAGAGGTGTATCTCGTTGGAGCTTTTTCAGACTGGAAGCCTCTGGCGAAATATCGTTTGCAGCGTCAAGAAAAGGGTGTTTGGCAAATCGAAATATCGGAAGCAGAACTAAAACATGGCGACCATTACAAGCTTTGGGTTGTATGGCCCGGTGGTGCCGGTATGCGTATTCCTTCGCACTCAACGCGCACCATACAAGATCCAAAAACATTTCTTTTTAGTGCACAGGTTTGGGATAATGAACCCTTTATATGGACTGACCAAAACTTTAAAGTGGCTGACGGGCCACCGGTTATTTATGAGGCACATACCGGCATGGCCCAGGAAGAGGAGAAGGTAGGTACCTATCGTGAATTTACGGATAAAATACTTCCGCGCATTGCCGAAGCCGGCTACAACATGATTCAGATGATGGCCATTCAGGAGCATCCCTACTATGGAAGCTTTGGTTACCACGTATCAAATTTCTTTTCAGCCTCAAGTCGTTTCGGCACTCCGGAAGACCTAAAAACGCTGGTCAATACAGCTCATAATATGGGAATCAGCGTTATTATGGACATTGTGCACTCCCACTCCGTGAAAAATGAAGAGGAAGGGCTTAGCCGTTTCGATGGCAGTTACAATCTCTATTTTCATGATGGTGACAGGGGTAGTCATCCGGCATGGGATTCAAGATGTTTTGACTATGGCAAGGAAGAGGTGCAAAGATTTCTATTGTCGAACTGCCGTTATTGGCTGGAAGAGTATCACTTTGACGGATTCCGTTTTGATGGTGTAACAAGTATGCTATACCATCACCACGGGCTCGAAAAAGCTTTCACTTCCTATCACGATTACTTTGATGGCCAACTGGATGATGATGCGGTTCTATATCTTACGCTGGCCAATAAGCTTATTCATGAAATTCACCCCCGTGCTGTTTCAATAGCTGAGGAGATGAGCGGACTCCCTGGCATTACTGCCAAACCCGAAGAAGACGGACTTGGATTTGACTACCGATTATCGATGGGAGTACCCGATTTTTGGATAAAAACAATCAAGGAAAAATCGGACGAAACCTGGAATGTAGGACAAATATTTCATGAACTAACACAGCATCGACCTGAGGAGAGAGTGATATCTTATGCCGAATCGCACGACCAGGCATTGGTGGGTGATAAAACCATCCTATTCAGACTGGCAGACCGGGAGATGTATGATTTCATGTCGAAGGATCGCCCAAATCTTATCATCGACCGTGCCTTAGCACTGCATAAAATAATACGCCTTATTACCTTAAGCACGGCCTATGGTGGTTATCTCAATTTCATGGGTAATGAATTTGGTCATCCGGAGTGGATAGATTTTCCGAGACAAGGCAACAATTGGTCGTATAAATACGCCCGGAGACAATGGAGCCTCTTTGACAATGAACTGTTGAAGTTCAGGTGGCTTGGACTTTTCGACAGGGAGATGATATCCATGGAGAAAGAATACCAATTACTATCAACGCCGGAAATATATCTTAAGCTGGCCAATGAGGTAGATCAGGTTCTTGCTTTTGAACGGGCCAACCTTCTATTTGTTTTTAACTTTAATCCGGACAAATCGTTTACCGATTACGGCATTCCGGTGCACCCCGGAAAATTCAGAACAATTCTCTCAACAGACAGTCCTGATTTTGGTGGTTTTAACCGGGTAGATGAATCGGTTATCCATTACTCTCAAGCCATTCCGCATAGCCGGGACACTCATCAGATAAAGCTTTACGTTCCGGCACGCACGGCAATTGTACTTAAGCGTCAGGCCATCAAAAGCGTTTTTGAGGCATAAAAAAAACTGCAAAGTGCCGGGAAGATAAAAAACCTTGCACTTTGCAGTTATACACAACAATGTTCTAACTCTTACATTAAATCCACCTTACAAGACCAAAGTCCTGTTTGTGAGGCAACAAATCATTTTTGGGATACATGCGTACGCCAAACTTGAACACCCCTGGCAAATTCAATTTATAATCAAGCTCATAACTAACAACAGAGCCTTCTTTTTTAACCTCCCGGAACGGTTCAATGTGGATGATTTTCGGGAACTCATCGTCGGTAGGTTCAGCAATTACTATCTCCAGCCCGATGTCAACACCAGCCAGACGTCGCAAATCCAACGTCACATTAAGTTTATAAAAATCGCCGATACCAAGTTCCTGTTTCCCTATATCCGGCATCACGCACGAAAGAACCTCTACATAGTCCCAGCCGGAATAAACCCTGCGTTTCCATGATGCAATTTCGCGAGCTATCCGGTAATCATTGGTGTTGAGTTGTTTCACGCGCTCAAACATGGGCTCATAAAATCGGGTTCCATAGTCATTTATCATTCTTCGCGTTGTGAACTCAGGGGCAATGCGAGCGACTGAATTTTTGATGTATTTAACCCAGCCTACAGGGATACCTTTTTCATTTTTACTAAAGAACCTTGGTATAATCTCATTCTCGAAAATACTGTAAATGGTAGTTGCATCAAGGTCGTCTTGAAATGCAGAGTTGTCAAAAGTCTGTCGATCGGTCAATGCCCATCCAGCCTCTTCCTTGTAGCCTTCATACCACCAGCCATCGAGCACACTGAAGTTAAGCACACCGTTCATTTCGGCCTTTTCTCCGCTTGTACCAGAGGCTTCCAATGGTCTCGTTGGAGTGTTAAGCCACACATCTACACCACTTATCAGACGTTTGGCCAAATCCATATCATAGTTTTCCAGGAAGATAATTTTTCCGGTAAATTCAGGTCTTCGAGATATCTCAACGATATGCTTTATCAACCCTTGTCCGGCACCATCAGCCGGGTGAGCCTTTCCTGCGAAAATGAACTGTACGGGACGTTCCGGATTGTTCACAATTCGGGCGAGTCTGTCCAAATCATTAAACAAAAGGTGCGCCCGCTTGTAGGTAGCAAATCGTCTGGCAAAACCAATGGTCAGCGCATCTTCACGAATGGTGTCAAGCACATCCACAATATGCGACGGGTCTTCGTGCCGCTCTACCATCCCTGTGCCCATTCGCCAGCGAATGTATTCGATAAGTTTTTTCCTAAGAGCTTTTCGTGCTTCCCAAATTCGTTCATCGGGCACATCGTAAATTTTCTCCCATTTGGATTTATCAGATACATCCTCCAAAAATCCATCTCCAAACTCTGTCTCATACAACTTCCTGAACTCCTTGGCTGTCCATGTTCCGTAGTGCACTCCATTGGTAACATAACCTATGTGCAATTCTTCGGGGAAAAAGCCCCTCCAAAGGCTACAGAACATTTTCTTAGTAACTTCACCATGTAGCCAGCTCACCCCATTCACTTCCTGAGATGTTTTTGCAGCGAGTACGCTCATTGAAAATTTCTCATCATTTTCCTCGCGTCCGAGCATCATGAAATCTTCCCAGGTAATGTTAAGCTTTTCGGGTATATGACGCATATAAACCCGAAACATATCCTCGTCAAACTTATCATGACCCGCAGGTACCGGGGTGTGGGTTGTAAATAAAGATGAAGCGCGCACCAGCTCCATAGCTTCGTTGAATGAAAACTTCTGTTCCACCAAATCAACCAGACGCTCAACGTTGATTAAGGCAGCGTGACCCTCATTGCAGTGATACAGATCGATTTTAGCTCCAAGACTTTCCAACAACCTGATACCGCCAAACCCAAGAAGAATCTCCTGCTTCAAGCGGTTCTCCCAGTTGCCACCATAAAGCATGTGAGTTATTTCGCGATCGTGATATCCATTAAGAGGCACATCGGTATCCATCAGGTATAGTGAGATACGTCCAACCTGAGCCTTCCATACTGCAGCAGTAACCTCCCTGCCTGGAAAATCAATTTTAACCATGAGGTGGGCACCGTGCTTATCACGTACTTCCTCCAGCGGTAAATTGGAGAACTCCTGCATATCGTATTTGGCAGTCTGTTCACCATTCATTGTTAGCGCCTGCCTAAAATAGCCATATCGGTACAACAAGCCTATTGCAGTGATATTTACACCTTTATCGCTGGCTTCTTTCAGGTAATCGCCTGCCAAAACGCCCAATCCGCCACTGTAAATTTTCAGCACATCATTGAGACCATATTCCATGCTAAAGTAGGCAATTGATGGCCCCTCGATCATTGGACGGCTCATATACGTTTTAAACGCATTGTACACAGCATCATACCTCGAAACAAAATCACCATCACCGGCTAAAAAAGTTAATCGGTCAAATGACACTTTTTCAAGCAGTTGCACAGGATTCTTTCGAACATCCTCCCATATATCTTCATCAATAGACTCGAAGAGTTCAGATGCCTGATAGTTCCATGTCCACCATAAATTGCGGGTTAACTCATGCAGTCCCATTAGCCGTTCTGGCAGTTTGGATTTTACGATGAGCTTTTTCCATGAAGGAGCGGCAGCCTTTTCGGGCATAATGCGCACCCTCGTCTCCTTTTGCACGAGGCTAAATTGCTCGCGACGACCATTAACCTCTTTCAAAGCAATATCATAAGCTTTATAATAATTCTTAATAAGATTGTCCCATTGCAGGGTGGATGCCAAGCTAAACGACTTCTCCTTCACCCGCTTCTGTTGACCTGCATCGGCACGTGAATAGTCGCCAATGATGCGTGCAATCTCTTTTACGGCATGGGCATAGTTGCCATCGTTACGTTCGATCACCTCAACGCCATCAAAAACAGAAGCAGAAAACTGTCGTGCCCATATACCAAAGCCGGCTAGGGATGTGGTTATGGTTGGTATGCCAAATGCCACACTTTCGAGTGGAGTATATCCCCATGGCTCATAGTAGGAAGGGAAAACTGTCAAATCCATTCCAATCAACAAATCGTAA
Source organism: Alkaliflexus imshenetskii DSM 15055 (assembly GCF_000517065.1). Lineage (GTDB taxonomy): Bacteria > Bacteroidota > Bacteroidia > Bacteroidales > Marinilabiliaceae > Alkaliflexus > Alkaliflexus imshenetskii. Next base: position 1,500,682 of record NZ_KI912105.1, read on the forward strand.
TACGGGATATTAAATATGCCGTCATCACCATTAAGGTAGCTTGGTACGAATATCAACTTCACCTTCTCATTGGCAGCATTGTTCAGGTGGATGTCCTGAATTTTATTGATAATCGGGTCATAGCCCAGATCATTCAGGCCGTGAGTGAGAAATGGGTTTGGTAAGGCGCCGTCGTATTTGGCTCCTTCCAGACGCTCTATCAAATCCTTTCGTGGTCCGTAAGTGTTGGCCGGAATCAACATAAAGAAAATGACTTCCCGCTTTTGATTAGAGTCTTCATTAAGTATCTTCAGTGCATCGAGCAGCACATCCGCTCCTTTATTTCGAAACTCGTACCTTCCACTGCTGGCCACCAGCATGCTTGTATCAGGCACTTCATAGCCCAAAACAGCCGATGCCACCTTCAGCAGTTTCTTGCGTCCGTTATTGCGTTTGGTGTCATAATCGGTATCAACAGGCACAAAGTCGTTCTCAAAACCATTTGGGGTAACCACATCAACGCCCCTTTTCAGAAAATTGGCACACTCGTTGGCGGTGATGTCCGAAACCGTGGTAAAACAATCCACATTGGCAGCCGTCATCTTTTCAAGCGAATGTTTGGCCACTACGCCCAAATCCTGGGCCTTCAGGTCGCTGTCATACCCCGCCATCTCGTCATAAACCGGGAAACCGTTGCCTGCCAATGAACGGCCTACTGTAGTGGCATGAGTAGTAAAAATAGTGCCCACCTGTGGCAGTTTGTCTTTAAGATAAAGCGCACCACTGCCAGTCATCCATTCATTAAAATGGGCAACAACCTTATCGGACATGGTGAGGTGAAACTTATAAAAACTCTCGATGACCACGCCCGCGGCATAGCCAAACAAGGCGGACTCCACGTAGTCCCAATGTCCGGAAATACTGTCCACATTGAACTTCTCCCACAGATAGGAGAGTATTTCATTTTTTTGAGATACGTAAGGCGTAAAATCAATCAGAAACACGAGTGGACTGCCATGAACGTTCCAACGTCCAACTTTTACACGAATACCTTCGTAAGCCAGCGACGCCTGCCAGTCGGCATACGGTTTATCATCCGGAATAAATTCCGGGTTTTTGTGTGGGCCACGCCACACATCAGGCCCGATAAATATCAGTTTGTCCTGAAATTGTTGTGTCAGGGTATATGCTTTAGAAGCAAGAACCGTATGAATCCCCCCCATTTTATTACACACTTCCCAGCTCGCCTCAAACAAGTAGTCAGGCTTCAAATAACTGTCAACCATATTTTCACAAATTATATTCGTCAATAAATAACAATCGGGAAACTTCTTATGTTTCAATGTTTATTGTGCAAAAAACCAATGAGATTGAATCTCATTGTGCCCCGCTACGCTTTAGAACTTTTGGCGACTGCCGTTTTTTTGGCAGGTACCCGACGCTTGCGAAGTTTTTTAATTTCATCTTCCATCTTTTTAATTCGGGCATTTTTCTCCTCAAGCAGTACGGTAAGGTTTGCCAACTCTTTATCCAAATTGCTTTCAGGAACAGAGGCATTCAGGCGGATGGAAAAATCGCTCAATACATTCATGTAGTTTATAAATGCCTCATAAGGTGTTTCATAGGGATTGAAATACGCGTGTACATCGCCATCTGAGAAAAACTTGGTACACATATAATAAAAGTGGTCACTACATTGCAGAAAATCCCAATCCTTCAGAATTTTCGAATCGCTACACTGTTTTATTTTAGGAAGCAGACTATACAGCTTGTTAAAGGCCTCCTGCTGCATTTCATTACCCAACCAAGCCGTTAGGTCGCGCTCCTCATCGGCCCAAGAGATAGGATGCGGCACACTTACCGGAGCTACTGGCTGCAACTTGGTTGCCACTTCGGATGGTGTGGAGAAAGAAAGTCCATGGTGCTTCAACACTTCAACAGGTATACTTTCTAGGAAATCAAAAATGCCGGTACTTTTATCCTGATGCTCACCAAATGTTTCATAGTCCATGAAAAGGTTCACCACCTCCTCCCGTTGATCCAATTTCACTATCCAGTTCACAAATTTGGTTGCAGTAAGCGGCCATTCGCACCACTGCCTGTTGCCAAAGCGGAAGGCGATGTCATCGCTAAGTTTGTAATTTTTCAGCAGCACTTTCAACCGTGGGTTGATGGCATTACAATAGAGAAAGTTGGGACTTTTCCACCCGAGTATGTGTTTGGCTCCTTCGGTAAGCATGGCCTTAAACCCCATATTGGCAATCATCTCACCCATTTGGTCGGAGTAGATTAGCTCCGTGTTTCTAAAAACAGAGGGCCTCACACCAAAATGAGACTCCACAAGCGACGCATGTGCCTCAACCTGTGAACGGAAAGCCTCCTCATCTTTCAGGGAAACCAATGAATGCGAATAGGTTTCTGATAAAAACTCTACATGGCCTGTATCAGCCAAAGCCTTAAAACTCTCGAGTACTTCGGGTGCATAAAGTTTGAACTGTTCAATTGCCAGTCCTGAAATAGAGAATGACACTTTGAATTTCCCTTTGTGCGCCTTAAGCATTTTAAGCAGCAACTTGTTAGCCGGGAGGTAGCATTTTGATGCAACCTTGTTCATGATGCTTTCATTGGTATAATCATCATAATAATAATGATCATTTCCTATGTCGAAAAAACGATATCTGCGAAACCTGAAGGGTTGATGTACCTGAAAATAGAAACAGATGGTTTTCATATTTTATGTTTTTGAAAGGGTCAATAATATGATGTAAAATAGTTAAAGCTATTTGATAAAATCATCGTTTGATATTAGCAGGAACACCGTGAAATAGCCATATCATAGACTTTCTTCACATGCAAAGCCGAATTTTCCCACTTCAGGGAATCAACCTCTTTTTTTCCATGGCTCACAAACATTTCAGACATTCCGGGGTAGTTTAATGCGCCATAAATGGCATCGGCCATGGCATCCACATCCCAGAAATTTGTTTTAATGGCATAGGTAAGAATCTCAGCCACACCCGATTGATGCGATATTAATACCGGCACGTTGCTTTGCATGGCTTCGAGAGGGCTAATGCCAAACGGCTCAGAAACAGATGGCATCACATACAAATCGCTCATGGCAAGCATCTCGAACACGTCTTCGCCTCTCAGAAATCCGGTAAAATGAAACTTATCAGATATTTTTAACTGAGCTGCGCGCCGTATCATCTTCTCCATCATATCTCCACTACCGGCCATCACAAATCGCACATTGTCCATTTTGCGCAACACCCTATGAGCGGCCTCAATAAAATATTCAGGGCCTTTTTGCATTGTAATACGTCCCAAAAAGGTTACAATTTTCTCATTCACACCTTTTTTAAACTGTTTGCTTCGGATGGTCTCAACTGGCTCTACTGCGTTGTAAACTGTCACTACTTTATCGGCACTTATGCCATACTTTTCGATTACGATTTTGCGTGTGAGGTTACTAACGGTAATCACCATATCTGCCGCATCCATTCCTTTTTTCTCTATTTCGTACACAGCAGGGTTTACACTGCCACCACTTCTATCGAAATCGGTAGCATGTACGTGAACTACCAGTGGTTTGCCGGTAGCTTCTTTAGCAGCAATGCCGGCAGGATATGCCAGCCAGTCATGTGCATGAATCAGGTCAAAAGCATAATCCTGAGCAATCACATTGGCTACCAGCGCGTAATCTCTGATTTCGCGCATCAGGCTGGCTCCATATTTACCTGAAAATTCCACTTTACCTTCCGAGTTTATATTGAGAGCCTCAATTTGCTTCGCTTTCTCTACTCTGGTCTGCTTCCAAAACTCCTCAGGATCCATATATGGAATTAACCTTGAGCCTACTTCGATATAGTCGAGAGATTGATTTGAATACTTCAGCTCCAGCTGGCGATGCCTCACTGGTATCTGATTGGCACCCACCAGTCGCATGCCCGACTGGTCTTCGTCACCATAAGCCTTGGGTACAACGAACAGAACCTGAAGGCCGGGTATTTGCGATAATCCTCTGGTAAGGCCATAGCAGGCCGTTCCCAACCCTCCTGAAATATGGGGTGGAAACTCCCACCCAAACATAAGTACCCTCATATGCTAGTTGTATTTATCAATTAATTTAATAATGCGAATCACAGCAGCCACGTTCCAGGCCATACTCACGGCACCTTTGCCAAGATGCGGCGGGTTTCCGTTGAAACACTCAGAAATGGTGCTTAAACAATGGTCACCCATCTCTTCTTCGAAGCCTTCGAGCATTTTTTTCACAAACTGAATGCCGCCACGCTTATGAATGTTGAGATAACCTTCGGCAAAAAAAGCAGCCAGCCAAGGGAACACTGAGCCTTGATGCAGTGCTATATCCCTTTGGCTCTGATTTCCTTCCAGCACCCCTTTGTATTGGGGCGATGAGGGTGAGAGCGTCCGTAGCCCCACAGATGTGAGCAACTCTTTTTTAACTACGTCCAGAACCATTTTCTGCTGCTCCACATCGAGTGGTGAATAGCGTAATGAGGCAGCCAGCACTTGATTTGGACGGATGGAGTCGTCGCGAAAATCACCATCGACATAATCATATAAGTATCCCCCTCGAGTATTCCAGAATAGTGATAAAAATGACGCTTTAACTTTCTCAAGCAACCCTATTGCATCGTCGGCCTCCTTGTGCTTCTTCTTTTTACCACACAAATCGGCATAATAGGCAAGTGCGTTATACCAAAGTGCGTTCACCTCCACTGTAAAACCCGGGCGCCAGTTAACTGGCTGTCCATCTACCATGGCATCCATCCAAGTAAGAGGAACACCTTCCTGACGGGCATAAATCAGCCCTGAATCATCGAGGCGAATCACTCCATTACTCAAACGCATGATATATTGAATAATCTCAACCATAACCTTTCCGTATCTGGAACAGACATCCAAATCGGGGTATATTTTCTCAATTTCCTGAACGGTATGAAAAAACCACAATGGCACATCCACATCTTTGATACCTGAGCGCAGGTCGCTATCAGTCCTGGCAATATACAAGCGACGAATGTCCTCAATGGCCTGATCCAAAATCTGCATATAGGTTTCCTTATCTTCCTGATAAGCCATTAGACCCGGCAAAGATACCAGCGTATCGCGCAACCGCTCATTATACCAGTGATAACCAGCCACCAGCTTAACTCCGTCGCCTCTGCGCTGAATAAACTGTTGGGCAGAGTTTAAAAGATTGTTCAGCAAGGTATCACGAGGAATACGCTTATTGCTTTCACGCGTAAACTTCGCCTTTAATCCATTAGGTTTAACTTCAGAGGTAGAAGCAGAAAAGATAATTGTATCGCCTTTTTTAATATCAAGCTCAAAGTATCCGGGAACAAAAAGATCTTCGGCATAAGGATACCCCCGTTGCTGTTCTTTTATATATTCAATTCCGCGGTACCAGTCTGGCACAGCAATAAACTCATTCTCATTACTCACTTGAAGATGCAAGTGTGGAAACCCTTCATACATCTGAATTTTAATGCCTTTGTCAACTGTTTCGTATCTGGTGTTTGCCACCATATTCTGGTGAGTTAACTCATGTATGCTGCGAAAAGCAAGAAAAGGCTTAAAGCGTATTTTGGTAGGCGAGTGCGCTTCCTCAAGGGTCACCTTTATTAAAAGTTGCTCCTCGGTTTCAACAAGCATCTGTTCAGATGAGAGCACCATGCCACCAACCCGGTACACCCGTCGGGGGCTTACATCCATCTCAAAGTCAGTCAAATACTTATGCCCTTTAGGCTCATAATGACTTCCCTGGTATTTATGTATCCCCAAATTGAAGACTTGCTGATGCTGTACCAGAGAAATGTCGAGTGAAGAAAGAAGCACAAACCGTCCCCCATTAAAGTGGTCGATGGGACAAACCAGGGCACCGTGATACTTCCGCGTATTGCAACCAATGATTGTAGTACTGGAATAAGAACCGGCTCTGTTGGTCCGAAGCACTTCCCTATAGAGAGCGTATTCCAGGTTCACAAGTTTGGATTTGTCAAGGTTTAGATAAGTCATAATTTCTATGTTGAAAAATAATGATGTTTGCGATAAATAAAAACAATTCATTGCCAAGCGGGATTTGGCAATGATATATGTTCATCAGACATCGAACAAAATAAGCATTAGGAATCCTTCTGTTTTACTACAATATTAATTGCTTTTAGATGCTTTTAAATTAGTGATTTCTAATCTCAAACACAAGTGAAAAACAACTAAATAATGTGAATCATAAAAAACATAACATTAACACACATCTGAAAAAGCCGGATGGCAGAACAAACTACGGGTAGCGCAAACGGTGTAAAACTGAAAAAGCGATTAGACCTTCTGGCCATATAGAGGCATTAAAAATCACTTAGTGCCTCTTGAAAAAAGACACTATCCTGCTCAAGAAGTGCAGAGGGATAGCGTTGAGCCAATGACTGCGTCAACTCCAGCATTTGTTGGAGAAACAATTTGTGAGCAGGCAAATTATGTCCGGAGGGACGATGATTACGGGCACGAATGATTTTATCCACTTCACGACAAAACAGCCTGGCCTGTTCAGAAAAATGGCTCTCAGTGAACCTGCGCCAGATGTATTCCACAGCCTGACTGTTGGGCTGGAGCATTTCAGGGTCGTAAAAACGATAGTCGCGCAGTTCATCGAGCACAATTTCGTATGCCGGAAAGTACCATACCTTTTCAAACAATGTCGCCAGTTTATGAATTGCCAGTAGCAGCGTAGCCTTGCTCACCTGATTACCATGCGCGCCATCGCGCCAATGGCGCACAGGACTCACGGTAAACACTACATTCAACATTGGATTAAAAACCCTGAGTTGTACCATCAACTCCTTCCACTCATCCACTATCTCATCCACATTTAACAGATAGCGGTTAAACAAACTATCGGGAAACTTATGACAATTGGCAACCACTTTATCGCCCTCACGCAGCGCATAAACATTGGCAGTACCAAAAGTAACAAACAAAAAACCGGCACTTTTCAGGAATTTATGTGCGTAATCGGTGGCTTTATTGATTGAGCTAACCACACACTCAGGATCGGGATTACTGAAGCTGCCATGATGATTAAAACTATGCCACAAGCCGTTTAAATTAACCAGTTCAGACTCCTTTACTGTCCGGATATTCATAATGCCTTGAAAAGCCATGGATATTGACATAGGATTGTAAAGCACGCCGTAGGGGTTAATAAGGGCAGGAAATCGGTTGCCGGCCAAATACTGCCCAATGTTACTTGCAAAGCAAGAACCCATAAACATCACCCCCGAGTCGACCTCAATAAGGCTTTCGGCTTTTTCAACCTTTACGATGGTTCTAAATAGCTCTTTGTCCATGGTTTAGGTTTAGATTATCGGGGGAGTTTGGATCTGATGAAATCAAGTATATCCTGAAACACCTCATCGGCTACAGGCTCATTGTGCAACTCATGCAGCGCTCCACCATAGAGCTTCATCTTAAATAGTTCCGGATTGTTTTGATAGAATGCTTCAGTAGCCTCTGGCTTCGTAATTTGATCCTTATCACCATGCAACAGGAACAATGGAATGCGCACCGGAACACGAAAAGAGGTTACTTCAGAAGCGCTTTTATCAATCTCATTAAACATTCGAAGGGTGATTTTTCCATGCATAAGCGGATCGTTGTCAGCCTCCTCCACACGTTTTGGAAGACTCGACATTTGATTTGATTTTAACCCGGTTGATAGCGATATATCTGAGAAAACCCCATCCATCCATAAGCCAATCTTACGCAAAAAAGGACGTGGCGGCTTAACCAACTCGAGCCATGGCGAAGTAATAATGGCACCAGCAAAATCCTGTCGGCGCCGCATCAAAAAGCTAAGTGCAAGATTTCCACCCATACTATGGCCGTAGATGAATCCGGGGATATCACCAAAATTTCGCTTACACCGGCGAACAAGCGCGCCAATATCGTCGAGCAGTTCGCCAATGTGACCGGCATGACCACGTTGACCTTCGGACTCTCCATGTCCTCGATAATCAAGGGCATAAACCATAATTCCCTGTCTGCAAAAACGGCGCGCCCATGCATCATACCTTCCGGAATGCTCTCCAATCCCATGTATGAGACAAATAGTAGCCAACGGCGACGTATCGGGCTTCCAGAAACGTCCCCTTAGTATGGTCCCATCGGTTGAGACCAAATTAAACTGTTGATGATTTACCCCCATTTTTCTCAAATAAAAATATTTGAACTGCGGCTTACACAAATCTAAATAATTTAACTCAATGATGATGCGGTATGGGTATATAATTACGTGTAATCACACGAGAATTTACAGCCATATCACAAGCTCATAAAATCATTAAACAACCAAACATTGCTCCAACGTTTGTCATTTAACCCGTCACAAAAACGATTCTCTGAAAAATTATTGTCTATGAGGATTTTACGAACATCAAATTCCGCATCAAACCGGAATATTTTGCTCTTTTAATTGGCGAGCCCCTAAAGAGTATCGAAAAATAGTCGGGAGTGAGTTGCTGCCATTTCTCAGAATCCATATCCAACAGTGCTTTTGAAGGCATAAAATCAGGCTCCGAGGTGCTTTTAGCCTTTCTGTTCCATGGGCAAACCTCCTGACAGATATCGCAACCAAACACCCATCCAGCCATCATACCTTTAAATTCGCTGGGAATTTCACCTTTGTTCTCGATGGTGAGATAAGAAATACAACGGTTAGCGTCAACCTGCCGTCCTTCAATTATTGCATGTGTGGGACAAGAATCCACACAACGGGTACATCCGCCACAGCCATCATTTTGAGTTTGCTGGTTGTAGGGTAATTCCAAATTGATGATTAGTTCAGCGATGAAGACATAGGAACCCATCTTACGGTGTATCAGCAAGCTGTTTTTACCAATCCAGCCCAAGCCGGCATTTGCGGCAATCGATCTTTCAAGTACCGGTGCTGAATCCACAAAGCCTCGTCCGATTAGCCCGGGCTCAATATTGGCGCGAATAAAATCAAACAGATTTGTGAGTTTGGTGCGAATTAAATCATGATAATCCTTACCATAGGCATAACGAGAAATTTTTGGTTCATTTCGCGACAGCTTATCATCTGCCGGGTAGTAGTTCTTGAGTAAAGTAACAACTGAACATGCCCCCTCCACCAGAAGTGCAGGATTGAGTCGCTTCTCAAAATGATTGGCCATATACCCCATTCCGGCGTTGTGACCGTTGTCGAGCCATTTTTTTAGTCGCTCCCTATCCTCTACCAGCTCCTGTGCCGGAGAAAAACCCACATCATCAAAGCCCAACCTCAACGCCTCTTCGTGGATTAAACGCCCATATTGTTCTTTAATGAGGTGCATGGCCGGGTGAATGTCAAGATAAAAAGACTACAACAAGCCTAACTCCAGAAGCGCTTCGTCTGAAAGCATGTCGCGGCTCCAGGGCGGGTCAAAAGTCATGTTGACTTCGGCCTCAGTAACTCCAGGCACACCGGCTACCACATCGCGCACCTCCTCAGGCAGAGATTCAGCCACGGGGCAGTTGGGCGAAGTAAGCGTCATCACCACGCGAACTTTTCCTCCCTCCTCCACATTGACTTCGTAAATCAAGCCCAAATCGTATATATTGACCGGAATCTCAGGATCATAAACTGTTTTAAGTGCGTTTACAATCTCCATCTCCATACTCAGAAATTCGTTGCTCATATTATTGTTATTTGACCGATTATTAGAATGATGCTACCTACAATGGTATCACATAAAACCCCAATTGGCAAAAGTTGTTTACTTCGTTATGAAACTTCAGTTTTCCCCACATGAGCTCTAAAGAATCAATGCCAACAAAATATGATATGCCTGGTGTACCGGTTAATTTTTCTCCATCTTAGTTTTGTATGCCAGAGCATACATCCGCATCTGTTTTATCATGGCTACCAAACCGTTGGAGCGTGTGGGTGAGAGATGTTCTTTAAGGCCGATTTTATCAACAAAGAAAAGATCCGCATTCAGTATTTCATCGGGAGGTCGGTTATCCAACACACGAATAAGTAGGGCAACTATTCCCTTCACAATAATGGCATCGCTGTCAGCCATAAAACGAATATTTCCTTCTTCTAACCACGCGTGTAGCCATACTTTACTTTGGCATCCTTCAATCAGGTTTTGATCAACACGGTGTGCTTCTTCAAAATCAACAAGTTCGTTACCAAGTTCAATCAGCAGCGAATAGCGATCCATCCAATCGGTAAGCATGGAAAACTCTTCCACTATTTCGTCCTGTAGTTCCTTAATGGTCATTTGTCTAAAAATTATTTACTGGCTGAGAATTGCTCCATCTCCTCCACACTGTTAAAAGATTGGCAAATTTCACCATTTTTCGACCTTTAACCAAACAGTTGACGTACTTTAACAAGTCCGGCTACCAAAGCATCAACTTCATGAGTGGTGTTATACATTCCGAACGAAGCTCTGATGGTGCCTGGAATTCCAAACCGCTTCATGAGCGGCTGCGCGCAATGATGCCCGGTACGCACGGCGATACCCATCTTGTCGAGCAATGTCCCAGCATCAAAGGGGTGTATCCCATCCAGTAAAAAGGAGATGAGACTTGTACGTTGGGGGGCAGTACCATAAAATGTGATTTTCCCGAGGTCAGACAATCGTGAGAAAGCGTAATTAAAAAGCTCCTGCTCATAGTTTGCGATATGCTTAAGCCCTATATCCGAGACATAATCGATAGCAGCTCCCAGACCAATTGCGCCAACAAAATCGGGTGTGCCGGCTTCGAATTTATATGGGAGTTCATTAAACGTAGTTTTTTCGAACGATACGTTTTGAATCATTTCTCCCCCACCTTGCCAGGGCGGCATGGCGCTGAGCCACTTTTCTTTCCCATAAAGCACACCGATACCGGTAGGCCCATAGAGTTTATGCCCCGAAAAAGCATAGAAATCGCAGTCGAGCGCCTGTACATCCACAGGTGTGTGCTGAATGGCCTGTGCGCCATCAATCAAAACCGGAATATCTCTTTCATGCGATGCTTTTATTATCTCCTGAATGGGGTTGATTGTGCCAAGCACATTACTGATATGTGCCACAGCCACCAGACGTGTTTTCTCGCTCAACAAACCATAAAATGCATCCATATTGAGGGTGCCATCATCCATTACAGGAATAACTTTAAGCACAATGCCTTTGCGGCTTTGTAAGAGTTGCCAAGGGACAATGTTGGAATGGTGTTCCAGACCGGAAACAACAACCTCATCGCCCTCTTGTATAAAGGCTTCGCCAAAGGCATTTGCCACCAGATTGATTGATTCGGTTGTGCCTCTGGTAAATATTACCTCGTGCAATGAGCCGGCATTAATAAAGGCACGCACCTTTTCACGTGCAGCTTCAAAAGCCTCTGTGCATATATTACTCAGCGTATGAACTCCTCGATGGATATTGCTGTTGTAGTCGGCATAAACTTCGTCCATTGCCCTAACAACAGGCTCCGGCGTATGGGTGGTTGCCCCATTGTCAAAATAAACCAAAGGCCGCCCGTTAACGGAGCGGCTCAATATTGGAAAATCACCTCGTATTTTATCTATCGGATAGTTCATCAAAGAATCACTTACACAGATGCATTCAAAATCTTATCATTTAGTTGTCCACAAACAATGCATGAATCGCACTTATCCAACTCACCTCTAAACCGTTTTTCAACCAACAGCCTTATCTGCTCCTTGAGGCCGGGCAGTTGAATCTTCTCAATCACCTCATAGGCAAACGCATACATCAACAGAATGGTTGCCTCCTCTTTACCGATTCCACGTGCCCTTAGATAGAACAGCGCTTTTTCGTCGAGCTGACCCACAGTAGCGCCGTGGCTGCATTTCACATCATCGGCATAGATTTCGAGCTGAGGACGGGTGTTCATCCTGGCATTGTCGGTGAGCAAAAGGTTGTTGTTGCTCTGGTAGGCATTGGTACGCTGTGCATCGGGCCTTACCATGATACGGCCGGTAAAAGCTCCTGTACTTCCGTCGTCCATAACCCCCTTAAACAGTTCATTACTTTCGCAATCTGGCATGGCATGGTCGATGAATGAGAAGTTATCCACATGCATGTTTTTATCGGTTAAATAAAGACCTGAAATGTGGTTCTCGGCATGAACTCCACCCAGACGGGCAAAAATATTGTTGCGGGTAACGCCTGTATTCAAAGTAAAATAATTGGCACTTAACACCGATTTGGTTTCCTGATTGAAATAATAACCACCTACCTGTACCACACCATTGTGTTGGTTTTGGATGTTATAAAAATCAAGATTTCCGGAAGCATCCACAAAACCCTCGGTAACTGAATTCACCAGAAAGCGGCTGTTTGACAAAGTATGATCACAGAACAGCACTCTGGCCTGAGCATTCTCTTCAATTACAATGAAGTTACGCTGGTTTACCATTCTGTCGGTATCGCCGGTGAGAATATTCACCACCTGAATGGGTTTTTCTACCACCATATTTTTGGGGACATAAACAAAAATGCCATCACAGGCCAACAGCGTGTTAAGAGCCACCACACCATCGGCGTCGGCAGGAGCCAGCTTACCATAGAACTTATGCATCAGCTCAGGATGCTTAACAGACAGCTCAGCAAAGCTGCCAATAACCACACCTTCGGGCAATCTGGTATATGAACTCCCCTCGTAGTATCTTCCGTTAACAGCAAATACAGTATATGATTCAAGCGCATCCACATCGCAGGTGAACACCTCATCAATATTTCCGGAAAAACCGCTTTCTGTAGGCGTAAAACGGTATGTAGCCTTGAACCAAGCCTGAAGGTTGGTATATTTATAGGCCTCCACTTTACTTGAAGGGATGCCCAGCCTTGCAAACGCTTCGGTCGCCACTTCTCTGGCCGCATTCACAACAGGCGATGCTCCCTGTTCAATCAGATGCCTGTTTTCATCAAACAAGGCAATCATGGATGTATCATTTGTTTTTATCATACCCTAATCCTCAAACTCTTTTTTAATCCAATCATACCCTTTTTCCTCCAGCTCCTGAGCCAGCTCCTTACCTGCAGATTTCACAATACGACCCTTGTAAAGAACGTGCACGTAATCGGGTACAATATAATCGAGCAAGCGCTGGTAGTGCGTTATAACAATGGTGGCATTGTCGCTGCGTCGCAACTTATTCACACCGTTTGCAACCACTCTAAGTGCATCAATGTCGAGGCCTGAATCTGTTTCATCCAAAATAGAGAGTGTGGGGTCGAGCATGGCCATCTGAAAAATCTCATTTTTCTTTTTCTCTCCACCAGAAAAGCCTTCGTTTACCGAGCGGTTGGTCAAATCTGAATCTATCTCCACCAGATTTTTCTTGTCGCGCATCAGTTTGAGAAAATCACTCGCTGAAAGCACCTCCTGTCCCCTGTGTTTACGCTGCTCATTAAGGGCTGTACGCATAAAATTTGTCATGCTCACCCCGGGGATTTCAACTGGATACTGAAAGCTGAGAAACAATCCTTCTCTGGCTCTATCCTCGGGCGACATCTCCAGCAAATCTTTTCCATTGAACTCAACCATGCCTTCGCTCACCTCAAAAGCCTCATTACCGGTAAGCACAGCAGCCAAGGTACTCTTTCCGGAACCGTTGGGTCCCATGATGGCATGAATTTCACCCGGTTTTACATCCAGTGAAATTCCGCGAAGAATTTCCTTGCCATCGATCATCGCATGTAAATCTTTTATCTTAAGCATTGCCTTTATGTTTTTATCCCTGATGCCCGGTTTAGCGGGCAATTGTGTATTATTAATTAAACTTTAAAAATGGGTGTTGACATCAATCGTATGGATGAAATTACCCCACGCTGCCTTCAAGACTAATCTGCAACAGCTTTTGAGCCTCCACTGCAAACTCCATCGGGAGCTGATTGATCACCTCTTTCACATAACCGTTTACAATAAGTGCCACTGCACTTTCTGTGTCAATGCCACGCTGGTTACAATAAAAAATCTGGTCTTCACCAATTTTTGAAGTGGTTGCCTCATGCTCAACTTTTGCCGTACTGTTGTTAATTTCCAAATAAGGGAACGTATGTGCACCACACTTATCGCCAAGCAACAGTGAATCGCATTGCGAGAAGTTGCGGGCATTGTCAGCCTTTTTTGACACTTTAACAAGTCCCCGGTAACTATTCTGACTCTTTCCGGCTGAAATACCTTTAGACACAATCAGGCTTCGTGTATTTTTACCCAGATGAATCATTTTTGTACCGGTATCGGCCTGCTGATAGTTATTGGTAAGCGCTACCGAATAGAATTCCCCTACTGTATGATCGCCCATGAGAATACAGCTTGGATACTTCCACGTTATTGCAGATCCGGTTTCGACCTGCGTCCACGATATTTTTGAATAATCACCTTTACAAATACCCCTCTTGGTGACAAAGTTGAAGATTCCACCTTTGCCATTCTTGTCGCCGGGATACCAGTTTTGGACTGTTGAGTATTTAACCTCAGCCCTGTCGAGGGTCACAATTTCAACCACTGCAGCGTGCAACTGATTTTCATCACGCATTGGAGCCGTACACCCCTCAAGGTAACTCACGTAACTGTCATCTTCCGCCACAATCAAGGTGCGCTCAAACTGCCCGGTGTTCATGGCATTTATACGGAAGTATGATGACAGTTCCATAGGACAGCGTACGCCTTTTGGTATAAACACAAAAGAGCCATCACTAAAAACTGCCGAATTAAGAGCGGCAAAAAAGTTGTCGCCCGGAGGCACCACCGAGCCCAAATATTTCTTCACCAAGTCGGGATATTCGAGTACGGCTTCAGACATGCTGCAGAAAATAATACCTTTTTCGGCCAGTGTTTCCCTAAACGTTGTTTTAACCGAAACACTATCTATAATGGCATCAACTGCTACGCCAGCAAGCACTTTCTGTTCGTCAAGCGGAATCCCTAGCTTCTCGAAAGTAGCTCTTAACTCAGGATCCACTTCATCAAGGCTGTTTAACTGAGGTTTTTTCTTAGGTGCCGCATAATAAATGATTTCCTGAAAATCGATTTCAGGAATCTTAAGATGTGCCCAGTCCGGCGATTCCATTTTGAGCCAGTTGCGATAGGCAGAAAGACGAAATTCGAGCATAAAGTCGGGTTCGTTCTTTCGTTGGGATATTTCGCGTATCACACCCTCATTCAATCCCTTGGGCAGCATATCCATCTCAATATCGGTATGAAAACCATACTGATACTCCCTATTGGTTACTTCTTCCAATAATTTATCCTGTTCTGTTGCCATAATTCAGTTCAAAAACAATGCATAATAGTCAAATCCTGTAAAAACAGGTACTACACGTTAAAATCTTTCTAATTAAACAAGCCAAAAATCAAAGGGTTCAACCCAAATCATATTACATTTCCTGTAAGCATATAGTTGTCGTCTATAACTCCATTCTACAATATAGACATAACTCATAACACATGACAGAAAAGTAATTCCAGCCTATTCATTGGCCAAATTTACAAAACTATTTAGATTAATTTAATTTAGTATGGCGTGTGTGATATTAAAAAAAAACGTCAAAAGTTAATTAAATCACTAATTATCACAACAAACCGACGAAATCATAAAACTTTGTAAAAAAGACAAAAACATCCGCATTTGAATCAATCCAAAGGGATAGGTAGTCTGGATTCCACACATACTAGAAGAAATTGTCATGCCGATGCATTATATTTACATTGCTGAAATTGAAGTTCAATGAACATGAGTAACCTGAAAGAGCGCATCTATCGCATCATATTTGAATCGGACACCAGACATGGTAAGTTATTTGACGTGGCATTGCTCATCCTCATCTCACTTAGCATCGTGATTGTGATGCTCGAGAGTGTTGAATCGATAGAACGCATAGCAGGAAAGCAGTTGGACGCAGCTGAATGGTTCATCACCGTTCTGTTCACCATCGAATATTTGCTGCGGATAATCAGCTCCCCAAAACCAACCAAATACATTTTCAGTTTTCTGGGAATAATCGACTTTTTGGCCATCATCCCAACTTATATTGCCTTTACCTTTCCGGATGCACAAACTTTTGTGGTGATTCGTGCCATCAGATTGCTCAGGGTATATCGCATTCTCAAGCTTTACCACTTTATTCGGGCCGGAAATCTGCTAATGTTGGCCATCCGTAGAAGCGCCAGAAAAGTTTCGATTTTTATGCTCTTCATTGCCATACTCGTGATAATGCTGGGAAGCATCATGTATATGATTGAAGGAGGTGAAAACGGGTTTTACAGCATTCCACTCAGTATTTACTGGGCCATTATTACCCTTACTACTGTTGGCTATGGCGATATTGTTCCCCTAACCAGTCTGGGAAAATTTGTGGCATCGTTTATCATGTTACTTGGATATAGCTTTATAGCCATCCCAACGGGTATCGTATCCGTAGAGATGTCAAGAACCTTCAACGAAGCTACCGATGAGAACAAAAAGTGTGATAAATGTGGTGAGAGTCACCACGCACCTGAAGCAAGTTTTTGCAGAATATGTGGCGCAAAACTTAAGGACAACTCCGCAGAATAATGCCATCGAAAATAGTAACGAACGCTATATCTTTGCAAACCATTCACCATTGGAAAACATCACTAAGACATCTCTGCTTTGAAAACCACCAATAAAAAGAAAATCATCAACGACCCGGTTTATGGATTTATATCGGTTCCGGAGGATTTACTATACGACATTATAGAGCATCCATATCTGCAACGTCTTAGGTGGATAAAACAACTGGGCATGACACCCCTGGTTTATCCGGGAGCCACACACACGCGTTTTCAACACACCATTGGATGTATGCATTTGATGAGTGCTGCTGTGGAAACCCTGCGCCAAAAAGGTCATGAGATAACCGACGATGAATCGGTGGCCGTACACGCAGCCATTCTGATGCACGATTTGGGTCACGGGCCGTTCTCACATGTGCTGGAATCTACACTTGTGCAGGGTGTGAACCACGAAGAGATTTCACTGCTCTTTATGGAACAACTAAACAGACAACTCGATGGTGCACTGGCCACTGCCATTAAAATCTTTACCAACAAATACCCGAAAAAATTCCTGCACCAACTGGTTTCAAGCCAATTGGATATGGACAGACTGGACTATCTCAACCGCGACAGCTTTTATACCGGTGTTTCGGAAGGCGTCATAAGTTCTGATCGCATCATTAAAATGCTTAACGTGCACAACGACCAACTGGTGGTTGAAGCCAAAGGCATCTACTCCATCGAAAAATTTTTGATTGCGCGGCGATTGATGTATTGGCAGGTATATCTTCACAAAACGGCTCTGGTATCGGAGAAAATGCTCATCAATACGTTTCGCAGAGCACGCCATCTCATTTCTGTGGGTCAAACACCGGAAACACCAAGGCATCTCAATTATTTTCTGCAAAACCAGCCCACACTTAATGAGTTTAGAAACAACCCTGAAGTGCTTGCCAATTTTGCCCTGCTCGACGACAATGACATCATGAGCGCCCTTAAAACGTGGGTCTTTCATCCTGACAAAGTGCTCTCAACACTGGCATCGGGATTGTTGAACCGGAATCTTCTATCCATCGAAATTCAGGAAAACGCTTTTGACCAGAATCAGATAGATAACCTGATTGAACGCACAAAGAACAAATTCAAACTTGATAACGATGAGGAAGCTGCCTACTTTGTTTTTACCGGAAGCATCTCAAACAACACTTACAACATACTGGACGACAGGATAAACATCCTTTATCGCGACAACACCATTCGCGACATAGCTGAGGCATCTGACATGCTGGACTTGTCGGTACTGGGGAAAACCATAAAAAAAGAGATTCTTTGCTACCCTAAAGAGATAAGAATGAGTTAGCTCTTTTCGACCAGACTTTTATTACGAAAGATATTTTAGTAGTTTTGCAGCAAAATTTAATAGAATGGAGTTTACTGCAGAACAAATAGCCGCATTGATTAAGGGTGAAGTAGAAGGTAACCCGAAAGCCATTGTGCGCGACGTTTCAAAAATAGAAGAAGGGCGGCCTGAAACGCTTACGTTTCTTGCCAACCCAAAATACAACCATTACATATACAACACACAAGCCTCCGTTGTAATTGTAAACAAAACCTTTGTGGCAGAACAACCCATAGAGGCAACCCTTATCCGGGTAGATGACGCTTACCGTGCGTTGGCTCTGCTCCTTCAGATGTATCAGGCATCTCAGCCTAAAAAAACAGGCATTGAACAACCTTCGTATATTGATGGTTCGGCCGTGTTGGGTGACTTTGTTTACATTGGCGCTTTTAGCTACATAGGTGAAAAAACAAAAATTGGTAACAGTGTCCAGATTTATCCCCAGGTTTACATAGGTGATGGCGTAGAAATTGGTGACAATAGCATTGTATATCCCGGAGCCAAAATTTACAAAGGATGTAAAATTGGAAGTAACTGTGTGATTCACTCCGGAGCTGTGGTTGGTTCCGATGGCTTTGGCTTTGCGCCGGGTCCGGATGGACAGTTTGAAAAAATACCCCAGGTTGGTATTGTGATTTTAGAAGATAACGTAGAAATTGGTGCCAACACCACGCTCGACAGAGCTACAATGGGCGCAACCGTCATACGAAAAGGCACCAAACTTGACAACCTGATTCAAATAGCCCACAACGTTGAAATAGGAGAAAACAGTGTGTTGGCTGCTCAAACAGGCATAGCCGGAAGTACAAAAATTGGCAAAAATGTGATGTTCGGAGGTCAGGTGGGCATTGCAGGGCACCTTAAAATAGCCGATGGTGTTAAACTTGCCGCTCAAACCGGCGTTGGTGGCAACCTTAAAAAAGAAAACGGCGTGTATATGGGCTCTCCTGCAATTGAGGCCATGCAATACAATAAAGCATACGTGATATTCAGAAACCTGCCAGATCTGAAATCCCGTATTGATAAACTTGAAAAACAATAAAACAAGGTAACTGTTTATTTTGAAACGAAGTTTTAAAGTTGTTACGTATGGATACAGCGATTAACTCAACAACACAGAGACAGTAGGCTCTGCGCTGTCATAAACCAACACAATCCTAACAAGCTTTAAATAATAACGATGATGGCAAAGCGTAAAAACTTCATACCGTTATCAATTTCATAACAGTTATTGGCTTACGAAAAGTAAAAATCTAAACATCCCATAAAAATGGCTGAAAAACAAAGAACCATTGGAAATCCCGTTAGCCTTAAAGGCCCCGGACTACATACGGGTGTGAATGTTACGCTAACCCTTAACCCGGCAGAGGAAAACCACGGGTTTCGCTTTCGCAGAATTGATTTGGATGGAAAACCGATAATAAGAGCTCTGGTTGACAACGTAACCTACACACAACGTGGAACCGTTTTGCAGGAAGGGGAAGCCAAAGTAAGTACCATTGAACATTGCCTGGCTGCACTGCGCGGTCTGGGAGTTGACAACTGCTTAATCGACGTGGATGGCCCCGAAGCTCCAATACTCGATGGCAGCTCCAAATTCTTTGTGAAAGCCATTAAAGAAGCCGGGATTGTTGAGCAGTCGGCCGATAGAGAGTACTTTGAGGTACGCGAAAAAATGATGGTTGAAGACCCAGAAACGGGGAGTTACATCATTGCACTGCCCGACAACAACTTCTCAGCACAAATAATGATTTCGTTCGATAAATCGTTGCATCTGGCCAACCAGTTTGCAACCATCGAAAATCTGGACGCTTTTGAGAGCGAGATATCCATGTGCCGCACATTTGTGTTTCTGCATGAGCTGGAACCGCTGCTGAAAAACAATCTGATCAAAGGTGGCGATCTCGACAATGCCATCATCATAATAGACAAACCAGTATCGCAAGAGGAGCTTGACCATCTGGCAAAACTCTTTAACAAACCCAAAGTTGAGGTTAAACCTACAGGCATACTAAACAATCTGGAATTACATTACACCAACGAACCAGCCAGGCACAAGCTATTGGATGTAATTGGAGACCTCGCGCTTTGCGGCAGCCCAATCAAAGGTCGCATCATCGCCAACAAGCCGGGACATAAAATCAATGCCGATTTCACCAAACTCATTCGCAAAGAGATACGTAAGCGACAACTTAAAATTGATGCGCCGCAATATGATCCCAACAAGGAGCCAATTTTCGACACCAACCAAATAAAAGGCATGCTTCCCCACCGCTACCCTTTCCTTCTGGTTGATAAAGTCATTGAACTTCAGGAAAAATCAATTGTTGGTGTGAAAAATGTAACATCCAACGAGCCATTTTTTGTGGGTCACTTCCCGTCAGAACCCGTGATGCCCGGCGTGCTGCTTGTAGAAGCAATGGCGCAGTGTGGCGGAATTCTGGTGTTGAGCCAACTCGAAGACCCACACACCTATAGTACTTACTTCCTGAAACTTGACAACATCAAATTCAGAAAAAAAGTGGTTCCTGGTGACACGCTTATTTTTAAACTGGAATTGATGACCGAGATTCGCCGTGGCGTAGCCAACATGAAAGGGATAGCTTTTGTGGGTGACTCAATAGTTGCCGAAGGTGAATTTATGGCCCAGATTGCAAAAAACAAAGAATAATTACTGGTTCTAATCAAGAATAGAGAATTAATGAAACAACCATTAGCGTATATACATCCCGAAGCGAAAATAGCTCCAAACGTTGTTATCGACCCCTTTGTGACCATCGATAAAAATGTTGTAATTGGTGAAGGAACCCGAATTGGCTCCAATGCTACCATCCTCGAAGGAACAACCATCGGAAAAAACTGCAATATTTTTCCGGGAGCAGTAATTGGTGCCATACCTCAGGATTTAAAGTTTGCCGGCGAAGATACTACTGTTGAAATTGGAGACAACACAACCATTCGTGAATTTGTAACCGTAAACCGTGGTACAAAAGCCAAAGGAAAAACTGTGATTGGGAAAAACTGTCTGTTGATGGCTTATGTGCATGTGGCACACGACGCCATTATCGGGAACAATGTAATTTTAGTAAACAGTGTGCAGGTTGCTGGTGAAGTTGTAATTGATGACTGGGCCATTATAGGCGGATTGTCGGCCATTCACCAGTTTGTGCACATTGGTGCGCATGTGATGATAGCCGGTGGATCATTGGTTGGAAAGGATGTGCCACCCTACGTTAAAGCCGGTCGTGAACGATTGTCATACGTTGGAGTAAACTCTATCGGTCTTCGCCGCAGAAACTTCACGAACGAACAAATTCGTGACATTCAGGATTGCTACAGAATGTTGTTCCAGTCGAGCCTTAACAATTCCGATGCCACCGCCAGAATTGAAGCAGAACTACCTGCTTCAAGAGAACGTGACGAGATTATCCTCTTTGTTAAAAACTCACAACGAGGCATTATAAAAGGATACAGTCCGGGTGTTGGAAGCGAAGACTAAGCCCAACATATAATAGGAAAATACCAAACGCCGGAAACAGACATTTGACTATCTGTTCCGGCGTTTGGTGTTTATTTACATATTGATACGCAACTCCTCCAGAGATTACTCCCCGGCGCCAAGCGTATTCAAATCTACCAATTTTAATGGATTTGCCCTTAGCTCATCGTCCATCAGTCTGTTGTTATAAATATCTATAGCCATATAGATAGCCGAAAGGAATGACTGCTCATCGGCAAGGTTCTGCCCGGCTATTTCAAATGCGGTGCCATGATCAGGCGAGGTTCTGATTACAGAAAGTCCG
The DNA here is from genome assembly GCF_000517065.1 of Alkaliflexus imshenetskii DSM 15055. GTDB lineage: Bacteria > Bacteroidota > Bacteroidia > Bacteroidales > Marinilabiliaceae > Alkaliflexus > Alkaliflexus imshenetskii. The sequence goes on from NZ_KI912105.1 coordinate 1,522,435, forward strand.
GCGGTATAGTTCACCCCCGATGAGAAAGCGAGTGCCTTAAATGGCGTAAGCCCTTGATCGTGGTACATCGCTAAAATGGCATCGAATTTTCGCATGTTTTCGGTAGCAAAAAAACCATCTGCCGGGAAAGGCCCAAATGCCAGAATACCTTCCTGTTTGGCAGCCTCCAATGCGGGGATGATTACATCTTTCTCCTCACTGCCGAGCAAACCATCATCTCCGGCATGTGGGTTTAGCCCCAACACAGCAATTCGCGGCTTACGAATGACGAAATCGCGTTTTAGGCATGCATTAAGAATTCGTAGTTTTTCGATAATCAACTCTTTGCTCAAAGCAGCACTTACATCTTTCAATGGTATGTGGCCGGTAACTACTCCTACACGCAAAATATCGCTAACCAACAACATTAGAGGCTTACCTCCGAAAGAACTGGCCAAAAACTCGGTATGGCCGGGGAAATTAAAATCCTTTGATTGTATCACCTTTTTATTGATTGGCGCCGTAACCAACACATGAACGCCTCCATTGTGCAAGTCCTCCACAGCCTTTTCAAGTGCCACAAAAGCAGCCTGTCCGCTCACATCTGTGGCCTTACCCAGTTCCACCCGAACATTGTCGTCCACACAATTCACGATGTTGATACGTTTAGAATGGGCCTCTTCGCCGTTGCGTACGCTGTTCAGACTGATGGCGGGCAAATTCAATGCTTTACGATGATAAGCAGCCACCTTTGATGATCCGTAAATTACCGGCGTACATATCTCCAGCATTCGCGGGTCGGCAAGAGCTTTAAATATAACCTCATAGCCAATGCCATTGATATCCCCGTGGGTAATGGCAACTTTTATTTTTTCAGAACTCATAATCGAATAGTATTAATGGGTATGGTTTAAACTACTTTGTTTTTCCGGTTTCTGCGCTCACAGTTAACGATTCAAAAAAGCGATACAACAACCTCACACCAACGCCTGTGCCGCCAATACCCCGATAATTGGTTCGGGCAGATAAAAACGCAGGCCCTGCAATGTCGAGGTGTATCCAGGGAGAATCAATAAACCGCGATAAAAACTTACCGGCAGTAATGGCGCCAGCCTCACGTCCGCCAAGATTTTTTATGTCGGCAACTTCTGACTTAATCTCATCATCATAATCGGACCAGAAAGGGAACCATACAACGCGCTCTCCTGTAAGCTCTCCTGCTTCCCATAGTTTGGTCTTCATCTCTTCACCTGCCGTTCCCATGCCCACCATACCATGCGAACCAATTGCCATAACAGCACTTCCTGTAAGCGTTGCAAGGTCAATCACCAATTCGGGCTCATACCTTTTGGCAAAGCTCAGAGCATCCGCCAATATCAAACGTCCCTCGGCATCAGTATTAATAATTTCAACCGTTGTGCCATTGTGCATCGTTAAAATATCACCCGGAACAATGGCGTTACCCCCAGGGCGGTTATCGGTGGCAGGCACAAGGCCAATTACATGTACAGGTAGATTATTGGCAACAATGGCTGCAAATGCACCCACCACAGACGCTGCACCACTCATGTCACACTTCATGGTATCAAGACTTCCGGGTGGTGTTTTTAAGTTTATACCTCCGGTGTCAAACACTACGCCTTTACCAACAAGCACATAGGGCCTACTGTTCACGGCATTTTCAGGTTTCCACTCAAGAACAGAAAATGTTGGAGGATCCACGCTGCCCTGATTAACAGCCAACAGGCCGCCCATCTTCAACGATTCAATTTTCTTTTTGTTGAAAACCTCAGCACTGAAACCCAAGCGTGCTCCCTCCTCAAGAATGATTTCACCCAAACGCTCGGCTGTAAGATAACCAACAGGTTCATTTACCAGATCGCGGGCAAGAAAAACAGCCTCGTTCAAACGGTTCAGGGCAGCAAGTTCACAACCGGAGACAGCAGGGCTTACAACCATAACATCCAGACTACTCGGGATGTCGCTGTTTGTTTTATATTTTTCGAATCGATACGAACTCAAAGACAGTCCTTCGGCAATGGCCAATGTCAAACTTCCTGCATCAATCAGATCGATAAGTGCGACAGACTGATATTTTTCATCGAACAACAGCTTACTTATTGAGGCGCCATGTCTTCTAAGTTTCTCGCTCAGTTCATTGCCACCCTCAGTTTGGTCAGGAGTCAAAACAAATACCAAAGAATTTAAGCGGTTGAGTGACACAAAATCAACAGCACTCTCAGACTCCTGTTTACGCCGGATGTAGGCAACCTCGGCCTCGGAAAACTGGAAATCCTTCAACATGGTTAAATCGGAAACCACAAACACCTTACTAACTGCCTCAGGAATATCTAAAACTGAACGTAAAATAACTGACATAGAAAATTATTTAAAATAGGTCACACAAAAGACGTACCTGTATGAAGAAAAATTACAACTCATCCGTTATTGCGGAAATATTCGCGAAACAGAACCTTTTTAAGTTCGCGGTGAATAATTAATTCGGTGATGATTCGGGAATAGGGAAAGCCTTTCATATCTTCTTCGTAGCGGGCAATTTCAACATCATTTATATCAATCCGGTAGAGTAAACCCATGAAACGCGGATAGCTGTGTTGAATCAGATATGCCACATGCGGCTCCATTTGCGATGCCAATTCATCGTAAAAAGAGCCCGTATTGCCCGAAAAAGTCACCTCGAGGTTGAACTCCCCAAAGTCCTTGATTATTTGCGCTGCCGTTTCACGTATCAGTTCATCCCGTTTGGCAGCCCGGGAGAGTTCATCCTTGGAAAACAGAGGTAAACCCATTCCGATTAGTTATTAGCTGATTCGCCTGAATTGGGAAACTCCACTGAATAAAAGAGAGATTCAACCTGCCACACAAGGTTTCTTTTTGCTGGTTTTTCAGGCATATACACATATCCATCGGTAACAACTACACGGTTATTGGCTTTGTCATGATGCGCAAACAATACAAATGGGCCACCCATCAGGTCGCCTATAACTTTCCATAAGCCACGCAACTCAACAGCATCATGTTCATTTACTTTGAGACGCTTATATGTAATAGGGATAGTATGTTCAGTGCTCATGAAAGAGCCTTGCGAAGGACCTGGCACATTAGCCCTTAGCACAGAATCCCGTTTGTTTAAAAGGTATTCGCGTGAAAGGGTGCCCTCTCCAACATAATCGAATGAATAAATAAACAGACCCTGGCTGGTAGTAGGTGTTTCGTCAGACATCCAGGAAAAAGATTCAGTGCTTTTGTTTGAAGTAAACGTTGTTGGGATGGTCATTCGCATATTCCACTGGCTCTGCACATTATTTACAAGCTGTGCATTGGCATATTGCTTGTAATAGTCGAGACTGCGCTGACGTTCGGCGCGCAGAAAAAATCCTATCAATCTCAGCTCCTCCTTATCCAGCAGCTCGAGGAACTTTTCAGGGGTGCGGGCATTAATTTGTGCCAAAGCTTGTCCCTTAGCCCAATTACTCTCTGAGAAGAAACGTACCCCCTCGTTCTCTACCTCGTCATCGATACGGGTAATTAACAAATTTCGGAACGTACGCATCGAACCTGAAAAAGCCCTGTGCGGCGTAATGGATAGATTAAAGATAGGCTCCGCCTGTGGCAACCCTTCCATGGGCTGTCTCAGCACAGCCTGAATTGCTTCGCCCTCTGGCCCATTGCGCCAACGGTCATCCATAACCACCAACAGTTCACCCATGGCGCCCGTCATATTGGGCTTATAACCTTCGCTTTTACACCCCGCAAAAGCAGCTATTAACACCAAAACCAGGAACATTTGAACCCAGCGAGACCGGCCTGTAAAAACCCTGAATTTCATATATATATACGATTTAATTCACAATATTCAATTCGCAGAACTATGCATTGATTAGTTCTCAGATACGCCATTGCCACTCATCTTTACAAACGAAGAATGCCCCTTCAAGGTACAAAAAAAATGAGGCTGTTGGCTAATTTAATGTTCAGACAAAGTTTTGCATTGCCCTAATCCTTATAGACAAAGAAAAATGGACTTTCAGGTTTCTTGTACCATATTACCAACTGCTGACCAGCAATGAGGTTGCGTGTTTTAAGGTTATTCCATTTTTGCATATCCTCAACCCTAACGCCGTAATCCATTGCAATGCGGTGGAAAAACTCACCCGGACGCACCCGGTGAACAACACGTTCACGACCAAAAGTATCTCCAATTGGCCTTTGTGCCGCTACCGGAGGAGCACTCTCTTCGCGCAATTTGCTCCGCGATTGAATGAACAGGAGCACTTTATCCTGTGGTACAACTATTTGCACCGGCTCACCCAAAACCGGAATAAAATCTCTGGTAAATACAGGATTTAACAACCTCAGCATATCCATAGGAACGTCAATCAATTGCGACAATTGATGAAATGAGATGCTTTTATCGGTAAAAACAAATCCCAAATCATCGTAGCGGAATGGCGCATTTAAAGGAACAATGCCATACAACTCATAATAATTCATGACATAATTAACGGCAATAAATGCAGGCACATAGTTTTGGGTCTCCTTTGAAAGATGGTGCCTTATTTTCCAAAAATCAGTTTCTCCTCCGGATTTGGTGATTGCATCCTGAACAACAGCAATACCGCCGTTATATGCGGCCATAACAAGATTCCAGTCGTGAAAATTATCATACAAATACTTGAGATAATTACAAGCTGCCTCGGTTGATTTGACGGGGTCGCATCGTTCATCTACATAAGAAGTAACCTTCAGATTGAAAAGCCGTCCGGCATGAAACAGAAACTGCCACAATCCCATGGCGCCTGAGGTTGATTTGGCGCGTGGTTCAAGGGCTGACTCTACGATGGCGAGGTACTTAAGTTCCAAAGGCAAGCCCAATCTGTCCAGGTGCTCTTCAAAGAGCGGGAAATAGAGTTCCGCCCTTCCGATGATGGCAGCCAAATGCTCTCGTCGGCGAATGGTATATACATCAATATACGATTGCACATCCCTGTGATAAACCAATGACATTGGTGTTTGAGCGTCCAAGACCCGTATCTTGGACTCGACTGTAACAGCCGACACCTCGTGTCTGCTACCAGTATTGCCAAAAGCAGGGAACAATCCCAACACAAAAAAGAACAAAGCCAAACGTATTCCCATAAACGTAATCTTGCGTCTGATAAAAAGAAAAGGCCCGGTGAATATTTCCATTCAGGGGGCCATATATTTCAATACATTGAGTACTGTTGAATAGTATTAAGAAACCTTTCGGGAAAACTATCCTTTCAAAGCCTCAGTCTTGTCGTCTGATTCTTTCTTTGTATCGTCGCTTTCATTTCTGGCCTTCTTGAACTCTTTCATGCCTTGACCGAGCCCTTTCATAAGTTCAGGTATTTTTCGCCCACCAAAAAGAAGGACAACAATAAGGATGATTACAATTAACTCCCATCCGCCGGGCATGCCGAGTAAAAACAATTGAGACATCATAAAAATTTGGTTTTAGTTATTTACAAATGTACAAATCCTAATCGGATTATTTAAATATCCATCTGTACAAATCGTTACCATTTGCCCAAATAAGTAATCCAAGCAACAGCACCATGCCAACCATCTGTGCGTGCTCCATAAATTTATCGCTGGGTTTGCGGCGTGCCACTATTTCGTAAATCAAAAAGAGCACATGTCCGCCATCCAGAGCCGGAATTGGCAATATATTCATGAAAGCCAATATGATAGACAAAAACGCTGTGGTGTACCAGAAACTCTCCCAATCCCAAACGGGAGCAAACAGGCTGCCGATGGTACCAAAACCACCTATCTGTTTGGCACCTTCGCGAGAAAATACGAGCTTTAGTTGCTTCACATAGCCGGTGAGCAGATTTACCCCTTTATTAATTCCGGCAGGCATAGCCTCAAAAAAACCATAAGACAACTGTCGTGCACCAAGTAATTTGGTAGGTCCCTTTGGCCCAAATCCAAGTTTACCACTTTCATCCACACTCATATTCAGATGGTAAAGATTTCCATCCCGGTATAGACTAATAAGCGTCTCTTTGTCACGATGGTTGGCCAACTCCGCAGTAAATTGATGGAAGAAAGGTGTCTCAACATTATCAACTCCCACTATACTGTCATTTTTTTGAAGTCCCCCAATGAAAGCGCCGGAGCCTGGAATAACAGTATCAACAACAATCGGAATCCTGAAATCGGCGAGCGTCCTTACACCTGCGGCCAAAATACGTTGGTTTATATCCGAGGGGATTGGCAGCAAAATTTGTTCGCCATTGCGCTCCACAGTCATTTCTGAAGCATCCTCAAGCAGGATAAGTCTTGTAATTCCAGGTACGGTTTCCACGTCATGTGTTCCTACCTTCAAGACCCGATCTCCCTCTTGCAGTCCCATTTCTTGTGCTATCGGGTGAAAATAGAGGCCATAGCGGGCATTCTCAGCCGGAATATAGGACTCGCCCCACTTAAACAATATCAGCCAAAAGATTACAAGTGCAGTAATAAAGTTCACCAAAACACCTCCGACCATTATCAACAGCCTTTGCCATGCAGGTTTTGAGCGGAACTCCCATGACTTTGGTTCTTCCTTCAACTGCTCCTTGTCCATCGACTCATCTATCATCCCCGAAATCTTCACATATCCTCCCAATGGAAGCCAGCCCAGACCATACTCTGTATCGCCCTTCTTAAACTTAAATAGCGAAAATCCCGGATTAAAAAACAGATAAAACTTTTCTACGCGTGTTTTAAAAAGACGTGCGAAGAAAAAATGTCCAAATTCATGCAGGATAACTAATATGGATAGGCTTAAAATAAGTTGCAATGCTTTAATCAAAAAATCCATCTGTAATACTTTAATTTGTTATTGATTGACAAAGATATTCTTTTTCAGACAAATCCATCATAAAATATAAATCTGCCCCTATGACATCTTTGCCGGGTTGCTAATAAACACTTATCTATTTTCTTAATAATGATATAGCTATCTGACGCGCCTCTGCATCCGATTCGGGATAATCCTTTAGAGATGGACTTGAAATAAAGTGGCATTTTTCAATGGTCTTCTCAATAATATCAGACATCTCCACGAATCCACACCGACCATTCAGGAAAGCATCCACAGCTACTTCGTTGGCTGCATTCATAACACATGGTGTGTTTCCTCCGCTATTCATTGCGGCAAAAGCAATTGACAGGTTCCTAAATACGCTCACATCAGCCCTTTCGAAGGTGAGCGATGGGTAATCCGTAAAACTGAAACGCGGAAATCCATTGGCCAGTCTACCGGGATATCCCAGTGCATACTGAATGGGTAATTTCATGTCGGGTAGCCCCATCTGTGCTTTTATGGAGCCATCCTGAAACTGAACCATACTATGCACTATGGATTGTGGATGCACAACGATTTCAATCTGCTCCGGTTTCAGGTCAAAAAGCCATCTGGCTTCAATGGCCTCAAGGCCTTTATTCATAAGCGAAGCCGAGTCGATGGTGATTTTATCTCCCATTTTCCAGTTGGGATGATTCAGAGCCTGGCAGCGTGTTACTTTCCTTAAAAACTCGACACCTTTACCGCGAAAAGGTCCTCCTGAGGCTGTGAGCATTATCTTTTCAATGCTATTGTCCATCTCTCCCTGTAAACACTGAAAAATAGCAGAATGTTCTGAATCCACCGGGATTACTGGTACTTTTTTGGTTGCTGACAAAGCCATGATTATTTCACCTGCCACCACCAGTGTCTCCTTGTTGGCAAGTGCCACAGGAATGCCAGCTTCGAGCGCACGTACTGTGGGTAAAAGCCCTGAGAAACCAACCATCGAAGTCAGAACCATGTCCACATTTGACATGGCAGCAACCTGCTCAATGGCTTCCTGACCGGCGTACACTTTTATTGGCTGACTAGCCAGTGCCTCCTTTATGTGAGCATATTTATCTTTGTTACCAATAACTACCACATTGGGCTGATATTTCAGTGCCTGTGCAATAAGCGCATCTACATTGTTATTGGCGGTAAGTACTTCAACAGAGAATTTTTCCGGATGGGTATCAACAACCTCCAGAGCCTGCGTTCCGATGGAACCGGTTGAACCTAAAATGGCTAATCGTTTATGCATTGAATGGGGAAATAAACCGGAAAATTTATCAGAATGAAATATAGTCCACCGGGTTTAGTGGAGTGCCATTGTGCCACAATTCAAAATGAAGATGCGGACCAGTGGTTAATTCGCCTGAATTACCAACCCGTGCAATGGCTTCACCTGCTTTAACAAGTTGTCCAACTTCTTTAAGCAATATCTCATTGTGTTTATAAATGGATATCAAATTATTGGGATGCTGTATTTGTATCACGTACCCAGTCTCTACCGTCCATCCGGAGAACACCACCATTCCATCCATGATGGCAGACACTCTGCTACCCGGGGCAGCAACCACATCCACCCCATAATGGCCTGTGGTTTCACCAAAGCCATTTACAATCATTCCCTTAATCGGGCTAAAGAAGAATGCATTGTCGAGTGCCACCGCTGAAGAACGCGGCGTTGACTGCATAGACAAATTAAAGCGCTCCTCCCTTTCAACTTGCTTTCGGAACAAAGAATCCTCTACCGAGCGCGAAAACATGACCGGATAGGCATCGCCCGATACAGTTAATGAAGGCTCGTCATCGGGTGATATTGTCTGCTCAACCTCTTCACCTCTCAAGATAGCCTGAAAAGTGTGTATAAAACGGTCGCGCTTCTCAATTTCTATTACAAGGGAATCCACACGTTGTGCATTTCGAACAATCATTAAACGTTGATTGGCATCAGGATATCCAGGAATATACTCTTTTAGTCCGGTAAACGAAATCAACATGATTACCAGAATAATGATTAATATGCCAAAAGTACCAACCAGTGTAAAAACGTTCAATCTGGACAACCGAATAACGAACAACTCCTCGTATGTTTGCTCGTTAAAAATTGCCAGACGATATTTATTGCTCAGTTTTCTGAGAAATGATTTCTTTTTCTTGTGTGTACTCATCCAAATAACTTAATGGTGCCATCAAAATTACAAAATTAAACGGAAGCCAGGCATAAGAATCGAGGATTAAGTTACACATTCGGCAAATCGACATGCAATTAACTCTTCTAATTTCCTATGAAAAGCACCCGGTTTTAAAATCCGGAATAGAATCTTATATTATACATCAAACAACAGACCAAAACAACCATCAATATTTCAAATGGTTACAAAATTAACCCGGCAATTAGAAAAATAATCACAAAACAAATGTGCAAAAACCTTGCATGATAATCCAAAACACTCTATATTTGCAACCGCTAAAACAAAGAAGACAACGGTCAAAAAATATATTGCGGGGTGGAGCAGTTGGCAGCTCGTTGGGCTCATAACCCAAAGGTCGTCAGTTCGAGTCTGGCCCCCGCTACTAAAGAAGAGATTGCTCAAAAGGCAGTCTCTTTTTTTAGTATCCAATAAATTGAGTACCTCATACAGGGTTGGGCTCATATCCGCCAAGGCGGACGTCAGTTCGAGTCTGGCTCCCGCTACTGAAGAAGAGATTGCTCAAAAGGCAGTCTCTTTTTGCATTTAAATTTGAGTGTTTCTCTTATTAGCTAGGCTCCTTTCCGTCATGACGGGCGTCCATCAGAGTATCAAACACAACTTAAACCCTTAAGACCCATGATTACCGTCTATGTTTTGTATTCAGAGAATCATATGAAATTCTATACTGGCTGCACTTCTGATTTAGACAAAAGAATCTTGTCTCATAACGAACTCGGCACTAAAGGTTGGACTATTAAATATAGACCTTGGAAATTAGTCTACACAGAAGTTTTTTCAGATAAATCGCTTGCGCTGAAAAGAGAAAAGGAACTGAAGAGCGGTAAAGGAAGAGCTTTTATCAAAAACAAAATAATCAATCAGTAAATGCAATATACCGGGCTCATATCCGCCAAGGCGGACGTCAGTTCGAGTCTGGCCCCCGCTACTATAGAAGAGATTGCTCAAAAGGCAGTCTCTTTTTGTATTCAAAGATTTGGGTCTCTCTCTTTATTTTGACCCGAAATTGCCAAATCCATTCTAGGTTAATGCATTTATATAATTCTCTCCGCCTTCATTACAAAAAGCGAGTCTACATTATTACGCAAAGTGATTTTTCAATTTTCACCAACCTTTCAGAGCATAATTTGTAACTTTGCGTATCCAAAAATCGATTTTCTCAACTGAAGCTTTTATAAGTATTCGAGTTGGTTGTTTATACCGGATTCCAGTTTACATAAAACGTATCGACTTAACATGGCAAAACACTCTTTCAGAGAATTACGTCTCAAATTTCTTAGCATATCCGTGATTATCACACTGGTTGCATTGCTATTACTTCAAAGTTTAAACTATTTGCACTTCAGAAAGATCATTGACCTTCCGGAGCTATCTTTGAAAATCATCAACAGCGTAACTTTGGTTATAGGAACTTTCTTTGTAACCAGTTTATTATTAAGACTTACCATCAAACGCATTTCACTGATATTTGATGAAGCAGAAGAGCGAATTTTCTACACCAAAATTTACAGCTGGTCCATATATAGCATCGGCAGCTTTGCAATACTCTACCATTTTGGCGTTTCTCTTGGCAACATCACCCTGTTTATTGGTTTGTTGGCCACTGGTCTAGCCTTTGCTGTGCGCGATGTTCTTCTATCATTTTTTGGGTGGATGATTCTTTTAAGAAAAAAACCATTTAGAATAGGCGACTACATCAGAATTGGTGACGATGAAGGCAAAGTACTGCACATCGGCACATTTTTCGTGTTGCTCGACCGTACCTATGAGTTGCCAGAAGATTACACGAGAGTTCCAAACCGTTTGTTTCTTGAAAAAAGCATCTCAAATCTGGGCAAAAACACATTTCATGATGAAATTCGCTTTCAGCTGTCTGATTTACCATCCCAAAAATCGGAAAAAGAAGAGGCTCTCAAAAAAGAGATTATGCAGTTGCTAAAGCGTACTGAGCATGTAAATGTCTACACCGACCTTAAAAACGAAAAGCTCTATCTGACAGTTGAGTATCTGGTAAGCTTCGATAAAAGGCAGCATACAAGGTCGAAAGCAATCGAACTGATTTACAATAGATTTAAGGAATATATTGTTTTTCCGAAGTAATTTACCAGTTCAAAGAAAATCCACATCATGACAGGTAATAAAAGAAGCCTCATAAAACAAGGCACAGATGTAAAAATCGTCTTAAAAAAAGACCAAAGAACCGGCAAACTCACCTCCGGCACGGTAGCAGCCATCTTAACCAAATCTGAAAATCATCCGCATGGCATAAAGGTTCGCCTTACCGACGGCCAAATCGGAAGAGTTAAAGAGATTGTTACAACACATACTCTGGAAGGATGAGTCAATCAAATAAAACATCTGATGGCAAATCATCCGGACAGCATATCAAAAACCCCACAGAACTTTTACCATATCTAATTTCTTTGTGGCCACAGAAAAGCCGGACGCAAATCAAAAACCTGTTAACAAACAAGCAGATAGTTATTAACGGAAAAACAGTAACCAAGCACAATGCGATTGTAAAACCCGGCGATAGAGTAGCCATTGCGGCAAAACAGAGCCAGGTTTCGGGAGCGGATTCGGAACTTTTCACTATAGTGCATGAAGACAACGCACTGATTGTGATAAACAAGCAGGCTGGTGTGTTAACGATAGCCACAGAAGGAGAAAAAACCCGTACAGCGTATTCGGCTCTTAGCAGATATGTAAAACAGCAACACCCATCGAATAAAATTTTTATCGTACACCGACTCGATAGAGACACATCTGGATTGCTCGTGTTTGCGAAGAAACCTGAAATACAGAAGTCTCTCCAGGAAAATTGGAACGAGGTAATTATTCGACGAACCTACCTGGCAATAGCAGAAGGTGTAGTAAAAGAGCGTGAGGGTCAGATACGCTCCTGGCTTCATGAGAACCGTTGCATGACACTCTTTTCCAGTCAAAATCCGGATGGTGGTAAGCTGGCTATTACCAACTTCAAAGTGGTTCGTCGTTCAGCAGCCTACTCAATGCTGGAGGTTGATTTATTAACAGGCAGAAAGAATCAGATCAGGGTACATCTAAAAGATTTGGGACATAGCATTGCCGGCGATAGAAAATATGGCGCTAAAACCAACCCCATTGGCAGAATGGGCCTCCATGCCAGCCATCTGGAGTTCATTCATCCCATAACCCGTGAACATTTAAAGTTTAAAGCGCCTGCTCCAAAGAAATTCCTCTTTCTTTTTTGCGAGGGTAAGCATTAAAAAGGCCGGTCAATCTGATAGCAGACGACCGGCCTTAAACATTTTATGAAATCAATGAACTAAAGCTTCCTTGACACTTCAATGTGCTCATAGGCCTCGATAATATCTCCTACTTTGATATCGTTGTAGTTGTGTATGTTAAGACCACACTCAAACCCAGAGGCTACTTCTTTGGCATCATCTTTAAAGCGCTTAAGCGATCCAAGCTCTCCGGTGTAAATTACGATGCCATCGCGGATAACACGAATCTTGGAGTTGCGTCGAATCTTACCCTCTTTAACCATACATCCTGCAACAGAGCCCACTTTGGTAATCTTAAATACATCACGTACTTCTACGGTTGAAGTTATTTGCTCCTTAATTTCGGGTGATAACATACCCTCCATGGCAGCGGTAATCTCCTCAATTGCATCGTAAATGATGGAGTATAATCTGATATCAATCTCCTCTTTCTCAGCTATTTTACGTGCGGCCATCGAGGGACGCACCTGGAATCCAATCACAATGGCATTGGATGCGGCAGCTAGCATGATGTCAGATTCAGAGATGGCTCCAACAGCTTTGTGAATCACATTCACCTGAATCTCTTCGGTTGACAGCTTTATTAGTGAATCGGACAGCGCCTCAATAGAACCATCCACGTCACCTTTAACAATCAGGTTCAACTCCTGGAAGTTTCCAATGGCAATTCGACGGCCTATTTCATCAAGTGTAATATGTTTCTGAGCACGCATACCTTGCTCACGCTGTAATTGCTGACGCTTGGTAGCAATGTCCTTTGTCTCCTTCTCGTTATCCATCACGTTAAACTTCTCACCTGCCTGAGGTGCACCATTTAACCCAAGAATTAACACAGGTTCTGAAGGACCTACTTTATCAACTTTTTGGTTCCGCTCGTTAAACATAGCCTTTACGTGTCCGTAGTTACTACCTGAAAGAATCAGGTCGCCCACTTTTAACGTTCCGGCCTGAACCAACATGGTTGCCACATAACCGCGTCCCTTGTCGAGCGACGATTCGATTACTGAACCAACTGCAGCTTTATCCGGGTTTGCCTTTAATTCAAGCATATCGGCTTCGAGCAACACCTTCTCTAAAAGCAGTTTCACGTTGGTACCATGTTTGGCAGAAATTTCCTGACACTGGTATTTTCCACCCCAGTCCTCAACCAAATAATTCATGTTGGCAAGCGACTCCCGCACTTTATCGGGGTTAGCACCGGCCACATCAATTTTACTGATTGCGAAAACTATTGGTACCCCTGCAGCTGATGCGTGGTTAATAGCTTCAATGGTTTGTGGCATCACATTGTCGTTTGCAGCAATGATGATGATTGCAATATCAGTAACCTGCGCACCACGGGCACGCATAGCGGTAAAGGCCTCGTGACCCGGTGTATCCAGGAAGGTGATTTGACGACCGTTGTCAAGTTTCACACTGTATGCGCCAATGTGCTGAGTAATACCTCCCGCTTCACCTGCTGTAACATCCGATTTACGTATGTAGTCGAGCAGCGATGTTTTACCGTGGTCAACGTGTCCCATCACAGTTACAATGGGCGGACGCTCTACCAAATCTTCAGGACTGTCTTCTTCTTCAACAATGGCCTCGGCTACATCTACACTGATGAACTCAACTTTATAGCCAAATTCTTCGCTTACAAGCACAATTGTTTCTGCATCGAGTCTTTGGTTGATTGACACAAAGAGCCCAAGGCTCATACAGGATGCAATAATCTGGTTAACCTGCACGTCCATTAAATTGGCCAACTCATTGGCCGTAACAAACTCGGTAACCTTAATAATTTTCTTTTCCTCGTCCAAACGGTCGAGTTCGGCCTGATGACGCTGAGAAGCCAAATCCCTTTTATCACGTCTGTGGCGTGAAGCTTTGGATTTCCCTTTTGAGGTAAGACGAGCCAGAGTATCTTTTATCTGCTTGGCCACATCCTCTTCACTTACTTCGGGGCGTACGGGGCGCTTCTTAACTTTGGGTGCTTTCTTTTTTGCAGCAGCAGCGGCTGCAGGAGATATGGCGGGTTTCTTATCGCCCGGTCTGTTCTGTTGTTGACCGGTTCTGGCTGCATCACCTTGTTGGTTGGCAGGCTTGTCGCCGGCAGCAGCTATGTTAACGCGCTCTTTCTCTTTTTTAATACGTTTCCGTTTCTTGCGGCGAGATTTTTTATCATCACCATTTCCTCCATTCCCGCCGTTACGGGATGATTCCACCGGAAGGTCTATTTTACCAACAACAGTAGGGCCGGTAAGTTTTCTTACCTTGGTAGGAACAAAATTTTCATTAGCATCAGCCATTTCGGTTTTCTGAGTTACCTCCTCTTTGGGCTCCTGAACAGGAACAGGTTTCTTTTCAATTACTACTTCCTGTTTTGGAGCGGGGGCAGGTGATTCAGCCTTAGGTTTTTCAACCACCGGTTGTTGTACCGGCTCTTTTGGTGTCACTGGTGCTTTACGGGTTGATGCCTCCAAATCAATCTTTCCAACAACTTTCAACTCTTCAGCAGGCTTATCAACTTTAACAGGAATATGTTCTATCTCCTTTTCTTTGGGTTTTGGTGGTGCAACAGGCTTTTGCTCCTCTTCTTTTTTGGGTGGAACCACCTCTGCAACCTTTTCTACTTTCTTCTCCTCTTCTTTAACAACAGGCTTTTCCTCTATTTTTTCCGGCGTTTTCTTCGCCCCACTGTCGTTAAGATTTATCTTTCCCACAACCTTCACATCCAGACTTCTCTTTGGCCTTGTAAAGAACTCATCTTCTTCAGCTTCGTCATCGGAGTGCGTATCGCGTACATCTTCGATAGAAATGGTTTCTTTTTTCTCTTTATGCTTACGCTCAATGAGTTCTTCCGATGCTTTTTTTACATTCTGATCCTGTTTGTACTCTTTCTTAAGGAGTTCAAACATGTCCTCAGATACTTTTGTGTTTGGGTTCACATCAATATCAAATCCCTTCTTATGAAGGAATTCAACGATGGTATTAATACCAACGTTTAATTCTCTTGCTACTTTGCTGAGTCTTTGTCCAACTGCCATAAAGGAACTTTCAGTTTAATTCAGGTGATTGCGGAGCGGTAATAGATTTATCTGACAAAGATAACGGAATTATTCAAATTCAGATTTTAATATTGCCACTACATCACGAATGGTTTCTTCTTCCAGGTCGGTTCGCTTGGCCAAATCCTCTACGGTTAAATCAAGCACCGACTTGGCGGTATCACAACCGATGGATTTTAAGGCATCCAAAATCCAGCCTTCAATTTCATCGGAGAATTCATCCAGTGACACATCTTCCTCCTCTTCTTCACCTTCTGTTTCACGATATACATCCAACTCATAGCCAACCAACTGGCTTGCCAGGCGAATATTCAGACCACCTTTACCGATGGCCAAGGATACCTCCTCTGGTTTAAGATAAACCTGGGCTCTTTTAGTATCTTCAAAGATTTTTATGCTACTAACCTTTGCAGGGTTCAAGGCCCGCTGAATAAACAGCTGGATGTTGGTTGTATAATTAATTACATCAATATTTTCATTACGCAGTTCACGTACAATTCCGTGAATCCGCGACCCTTTCATACCTACGCATGCACCTACCGGGTCGATACGGTCATCGTATGACTCCACGGCCACTTTGGCACGTTCGCCGGGCTGGCGTACAATTTTTTTAATGGTGATGAGCCCATCATGTATCTCAGGCACCTCGAGTTCAAAAAGACGTTCGAGAAATACCTCTGCGGTACGTGAAATGATAATCAGCGGATTGTTGTTTCGGATTTCGACCCTTACCACTACCGCACGAATTGAATCACCTTTGCGATAGAAATCGGAAGGTATTTGCTCGGCTTTGGGCAGGATGAGTTCATTTCCTTCATCATCGAGCACCAACATTTCACGTTTCCAAATCTGGTAAACTTCACCGGTTATAATCTCGCCAATGCGCTCTTTGTATTTGTTATAGATAGCATCTTTCTGAAGCTCCATAATACGTGTAGAGAGGTTCTGACGTAAACTCAGGATGGCTCTTCGACCAAAATCCAGAAACTTCACCTCATCGGTAACTTCTTCACCAATTTCGTAATCGGTGTCGATTTTTTTTGCTTCGGATAAAGAAATCTGAAGGTTCTCATCAGTTACTTCGCCATCAGCTACCACTTCACGGTTTCTCCAGATTTCGAAGTCGCCTTTATCGGTGTTGATGATGACATCAAAATTTTCATCTGTACCGAACAGCTTTACCAATACACCTCTGAATGCATCCTCAAGAACACGAATCAGTGTGACACGGTCAATATTCTTTAATTCCTTAAACTCCGAAAAAGTATCGATCAAGTTGATATGTTCCATCTCTTGTCTATATATAAAACCGTATTTAAAACTTAATTATCTCTTTAACTGATTTAACGTCACCAAAATTAAACGGATGATCAATAACCTGCAACTCTTTTTTCTTTTTACCTTCAGGTTTCACCATCTTGCTTTCTCTTACAACAAAACCCTCTGCGGCAGCGGATATAAGTTCACCGGCAATTTTTACTCCGGTTGGCGTAACTACTTCCACAGTGCGGCCAATGCATTTCTTATATTGTTGCAGCACTTTGAAAGGCTGACCAATACCGGGAGAAGATACTTCAAGTTCAAAATCCTCCGACTCCCTGTCAAGTGAATGCTCAATAAGCCGTGAGATAGATACACAATACTCAATGGGTACTCCTTTTTCACCATCGAGAAGCACCACTATCCGGTTAGAAGGCTTCACATCCACATCCACCAGAAAATATCCGTCAGTTTCAACTTTCTCAGCAATCAGGTTTGTGATTTGTGCTTTGGAGATCATATTGCTTCAATTTAATAAAATAGGGGACTAACTGTCCCCTAATCTTCTCAGGCCGAAATTCACCGCAAATTTAAGCATGAATTAAGTATTTTCCAAACATTTAATTATTATTATTGAAACCAAAGGCAATTCATTATTGTCTGCGAAGAGTGTGTTTCCGCTGTTTTTTGCAACTAAACTTTGTATCTTTGAGCCTCAAAATATAAAATCAACCCTCAATGAATGAAAAAGAAACGCCGCTTTCGCAATTAGGCCTTTATGGATTAATAGAGCGCATCGGCAGTCAGTATAAAAACCAAAATAGTTCAACTGTTATCGGGATTGGCGACGATGCAGCACTTTTCACCAACAACGAAGCTGTACTTGCCGGCTCATCGCTTTTGCTCGAAGGCATTCATTTTGACTTAACCTATTCGCCACTTCAGCATTTGGGATATAAAGCTGTGGTGGTGGCCATCTCAGATATTTTGGCCATGAATGGCAAACCCGGACAGGTGATAGCCAGTCTTGGTCTGAGCAACAAAATGAGCCTCGAACGTGTTGAGCTATTGATGTCAGGCGTTGTTTCTGCTTGCGAGAATTACGGTGTTGAGTTGGTTGGATTTCGGCCGGCAGCATCGCTTACCGGCCTTACCATCTCCATTGCAGCCAGCGGCAGCGTAAAGCAAGATGATGCAGTTCTGCGCTCTACGGCACGCCCATCCGATGTGTTGTGTGTTACAGGTGATTTGGGTGGCGCTTTGATGGGTTTACACCTGCTCGAAAGAGAAAAAAGGGTGCTTAATGCCAGTGGCGACCAAAAACCTGAGTTTGGAAATAACGATTACGTATTGAAACGTCAACTCAAGCCGGAAGCACGTGCCGATTTAAATGAAAAGTTGAAAACGCTTGGTATAAAGCCAACTGCCATGACATGCATTAAAGATGGATTGGCCACTTCGCTTCTGTTAATGTGTAAAGCATCTGCCACCGGATGTCGCATCTACGAAAACAAAATACCTTTGAATCAGAGCACCTTAAAAGCAGCATCAGAGCTTAATTTCAACCCGTTGGTGGCGGCTCTCAACGGCGGAGAAGATTTTGAGATGCTGCTCTCCGTAAATTTAAATGATTTTGAGCAGATAAAAGAGAGGCTTCCGGATGACATACATGTGATTGGGTATATTACAGAGGCCGAAAAAGCCTGCCGCCTCATCACTGGCGCCGATCAGGAGATAGACATCAAAGCACAGGGTTGGGGCACCATGTCATAAACAAATAAAACTGACACCCGATATGTACGAATTTATTTCAGGAAAAATTGCAGAGAGCAGTCCGGCGCATGTGGTAATCGCAACCAACGGACTCGGTTATTTCATCAATATCTCATTAAATACTTATTCAGAACTCAAAGATAAGGAAGAGATCACCCTTTACATCCACGAAAACATTCGTGAGGATGCCTACAACCTGTTTGGCTTTTATGGTCGGGCAGAGCGTGAGATATTCCGCCAACTCATTTCGGTGTCGGGCATTGGTTCTAATACAGCGCGCATGATGCTTTCGTCGGTAACTCCCGACGAACTCAGACACGCGATTCTCATGGCCAACACAGACTTGCTCAAAGGCATTAAAGGCATTGGGCTAAAAACGGCTCAACGCATTATTGTAGATCTAAAAGATAAACTGGGAAAGGACCATGGCGAAGAAAAATTATTTACTTCGGCAGACAATACAGCCCGAGATGAAGCGTTATCTGCTTTAGTAATGTTAGGATTTGCAAGGGCAGCATCACAAAAAGCGGTGGAAAAGATTTTGATGGAGCAGCCCACGGCCAAAGTAGAGCAAATCATAAAACTGGCTTTAAAGATGTTGTAATTCCCAACCGGTAACGATATTGAAACCCAGAAACCTTGAGAAAGAGACTCTTAAATAACATCTCCATCCTCCTTTTAACCTTCCTCTTTGTGTTGGTGGGCGCCGAAGAACACCTGCCAGGTTCTCCGCGTCATGACTTTCTCAGTTCGTTAGCCAATGCGGATACGGTGCCGGAACCAATAAACCCGGCAAGACTCTCTCCTCCGCCAATGAGTTTGCAGGAACCTTACCGAAGTAGTGCTAACCCAATACAGCTTCACGACCCGGATAATGTGAACTACATTGCCGAATATGATCCTGCAACCGGACTGGTTACACTATACCGAAGAATGGGCAACATACCTGTGCGTTTACCCTACACCATGACGCTGGAGGAGTATAACAATCTGGAGATGCGGCAATCGATGCAACGTTATTGGGAAAGCAAAAACAGTGAATCTGACATGGGAGCAGGCGGTGGTTTTGGTCAGATACGGGTAGGGAGCGAAGTTTTTGAGAGCATTTTTGGCAGCAATGTGATAAACATCAGACCTCAAGGTATTGCTGAGCTCAGATTGGGAATAAACCGCACCAAAATAGACAATCCCACCTTGCAGGAGCGTATGCGCAAAACAACTACCTTCGATTTCCAGCAGAAAATCCAGATGAATATCCGCGGAAACATTGGTGAGAGACTTAAACTGGGGATAAACTATAATACCGAAGCCACTTTTGACTTTGAAAACCAGATAAACATTGAATATCAGGGTGGTGAAGACGATATCATCAAAAAAATAGAAGCCGGTAACGTAACGTTGCCCCTACCTGGAACACTAATTACCGGCAGCCAGAGTCTCTTTGGCGTAAAAACCGAAATGCAGTTTGGCAAGCTAACAGTATCATCCATCTTCTCACAGCAAAAAGGACAAACTTCGGTAATGAACATTCAGGGTGGCGCCCAAACCCAGGAGTTTAACATTGCTGCCGACCAGTATGACCGTAACCGCCATTTCTTTCTGTCACACTATTTCAGAGATAATTACAATCGGGCAATGGCCAACCTGCCGGTGATCACCTCGCCATATACCATCACACGGGTGGAGGTTTGGATAACCAACCGAAGCAATGATTTTGAAAGGGCCCGTAACATTGTAGCCTTCACCGACCTTGGCGAGCATCCGGCAAACATGGCCAACCCGGGCCTTTGGGGCGGCACACCAAATGCCATCCCATCCAACAGCACAAACAACCTTTACCGGGAGATGACCACCACCTATGGCCGCATCAGAGATATCAATGAAATAACATCGGCTCTTGCCCCTTTGGCAGGAAGTGGCTTTACCAACACCCGGGATTTTGAGAAAATTGAAAATGCCCGGCTACTGCCTGAGAGCGAATACACGCTGAACAGCAAACTTGGCTACATCTCACTGAATAGTCCACTAAATGCCGATGAGATATTGGCCGTATCGTATGAATACACATACAATGGCGAGGTTTTTCGGGTGGGAGAACTAAGCAACGCCGGCATCGAAGCTCCCAATACACTGATTTTGAAACTCATCAAAGGAGCCTTGCTATCGCCAAGAGTAAAGACCTGGAACCTGATGATGAAAAACATATACTCCATCGGCGCCTATCAAATAAGCCCCGACCAGTTCCGAATGGATGTAGTGTATATGAACGACTCGACAGGAAGTTACATCAACTACTTCCCGGAAGGGCCAACACCAGCCCAGGGGGGGCTTAACGGCGAACTTTTTCTCCGAATCATGGAACTGGACAATCTGAACAGACAATTGGAGCCGTATCCGGATGGGACATTCGACTTTGTGCCGGGATATACCATCATTCCGGCTCAGGGACGTATCATATTTCCGGTACTTGAACCATTCGGCTCACATCTTGAAAGCAAGTTACAAGGAACTCCCGAACTCAGAGAAAAATACCTGTTTAAAGAACTCTATGATTCAACTTTGACCATTGCCAGCCAGGCAGCCGAAAAAAATAAATTCCGGCTAAGGGGATCCTACCGCTCGGCAGCAGGTTCAGAAATTTCTCTTAACGCATTCAACATACCAAGAGGTTCGGTGGTGGTAACTGCCGGTGGACTGAAACTAACTGAAAATATTGACTACTCAGTAGATTATACTTCGGGACGCATCCGTATTCTGAACCAGGGATTGCTTGAGAGCGGAACCCCCATACAGGTTGCTCTGGAGAGTCAGTCGCTGTTTAATTTGCAAACAAAGACACTCATAGGTACACACCTCGACTACCGTTTCAATGAAAACTTTAATATTGGCGGAACCATCCTCCATTTAAGAGAACGTCCATTAACACAAAAGGTAAATTACGGAGATGAACCCATTGCCAACACCATTTGGGGCCTAAATGCAGCCTATTTTACCGAGTCGAACCTGATTACTTCGTTGCTCGATAAGCTTCCACTGATACAAACGCGTACACCATCGTCTGTCTCATTTGAAGCAGAATTTGCACATCTCATACCAGGCCACCCAAGCGTTATCGAAAAAGAGGGAACATCCTATATTGATGATTTTGAAGGCACAAAAATCCCCATCGACCTGAAACAATGGACTGCATGGAGTTTGGCTAGTACGCCGCAGGGACAGAACCAGCTTTTCCCGGAAGCGCAGCTGATTAACGACCTTCGCTATGGATTTAACCGCGCCAAACTGGCATGGTATGTCATAGATCCACTCTTTTTGAGAAACAACACACTTACACCAGATCATATCCGTCGCGATGCAAACAGCCAGTCGAACCACTATGTGCGTGAGGTGCTCGAAAGAGAGATTTTCCCGCTAAGAACCCCCAGGTACGGAGAGCCTACCAATATTCCGGTACTCAACATGGCTTTTTACCCGCGTGAACGTGGCCCTTACAACTTCGACACCAACATTAACTTCAACGGCTTCCTCAATAATCCGGAAACCCGCTGGGGCGGTATTATGCGAAGAATCGATACAAATGATTTTGAAGCAGCCAACATCGACCACATTGAGTTTTGGATAATGGACCCATTTATTTATGATGAAGGCACCCATGCCGGTGGTGATTTGTACATAAACCTTGGTAGCGTATCAGAAGACATCCTGAGAGATTCACGCAAATTTTTTGAACAAGGACTTCCAGGACCGGGAGAACCATTTGATGTGGACAGCACCATGTGGGGCTATGTGCCAAAAAAACAGAGTCTGGTAAACGCCTTTAGCAACGACCCCGCCACACGCCTAATGCAGGACGTTGGATTAAATGGCATGAGTTCGGAACGTGAGCGCTATTTTTATCGTCAGGGCACACACCCATATTTGAATATCGTAGATAATCTATACGCCACCGGAGCCATTTCAGAAGCGGCATACAACCAAATCATCAACGACCCTGCCGCTGACGATTTTCAGTATTACCGAGGCAGTCAGCACGATAGAAATCAGACCAGCATACTTGATCGTTACAAAGATTTCAACAATCCCGAAGGCAATTCACGCCCGTCAGAATTTTCGGGTGAGCCATACAGTACAGCCGCCACAACCATCCCCGACAGTGAAGACATCAATAGAGACAATACACTCAGCGAATCAGAAAGTTACTTCCAATACCGAATTCCACTTCGCCCTAACGAGATGGAAGTAGGCAAGAATTACATTACCGATGTGGTAACATCAACCGTAAAGCTCAAGAACCAAAGCGAGGAAACCATCAGATGGTATCAATTTAAAGTACCGGTAAGTAGTCCGGATACAACCATTGGTGACTTACACGATTTGCGTTCGATTCGCTTCATGCGCATGTTTCTGCACAATTTTAGCGACTCTGTGATTCTGCGATTTGCATCCCTCGATTTGATTCGGGCTGAGTGGAGACGCTACGAACGCGACCTGTTTGAGCCTTCAGACAATGTATCATCCAATCCCAATACCGTATTCGAAGTATCTGCGGTAAACATTGAAGAAAACGGCACACGTGAGCCTGTTAATTACATTCTGCCGCCCGGTGTGAGTCGTGTAATTGACCCTGCAAACCCCTCGCCACGTGAGCTAAACGAGCAGTCCATCTCACTCAAAGTGATAGATTTGGCACGTGGAGACGCACGTGGTGTTTATAAAAACATCAACATGGATATGCGGCAATACCGCAGGTTAAAAATGGATGTTCATGCTGAGGCCGTGCAGGGCTATCATCTTGAAGATGGCGATATGGTAGCCTTTATCCGCTTGGGCACCGACTATCAAAACAACTATTACGAGTATGAAGTTCCGTTGAAATTAACGCCTTTTGGAAGCAACTATTCCAGCAACTCCACGGCACACCGATATATTGTATGGCCGGAGGAAAACCAGATAAATGTAGCCCTTGAACTATTCCAACAAGTAAAACTGCGACGCAACGATGCCATGCGTGTGGCCAACTCATCGGTTCAACTCACATCTGAATACCAGTGGTTTGACCCCGAACGCCCGGCTAACAGAGTAAAAGTGAAAGGTAATCCCAACCTTGCAAACGTACGAACGGTGATGATAGGTGTGCGAAACCGTACCATGGAAAACAAAGCGGTTGAGGTATGGATGAATGAATTACGCCTGACCGATTTTAACGAAAAGGGCGGCTGGGCAGCCAATAGCCGTATGAATATCAAACTGGCTGATTTGGGTTCTGTTTCAATTGCCGGACGAGCCAGCACCGTTGGGTTTGGCAGCATTGACCAAAGCGTGACGGAGCGTAGTCAGGAAAACTTCCATCAATACGATGTGGCCACCAATCTGGAGTTGGGCAAACTGCTTGGGCCTGAAAGCCGAATGTCGATTCCGTTTTACGTGAGCCTGAGTGAAGCCGTTGCCACTCCCGAATACTATCCGCTTGACCCGGACATCCCTCTCGATGTGGCTCTCAAAAACGCCGACACGCGCGCAGCAAAAGACAGCATACGAACGGCATCACAGGATTATACCAAACGAAAAAGTATAAACTTTACCAATGTGCGCCTTCAGCCCAAAAGCAACGAAAGCCGATTTTATGATGTCTCTAACCTGAGCGCCACATACTCCTACAATGAAACATACAGAAGGAATATTGAAACGCAGTATTTAACCGATAAAAACTACCGAGGTATACTTGGCTACAACTTCATCAACCGGCCATCAGCTTTTGAACCTTTTAAAAGCGTTCAGGGAAATTCACTGCAAATAATTCGCGATTTTAATCTATACCTGGCACCCAGTCAGGTCAGTTACCGTTGGGAAATGATGCGCGGATACCGCGAAGAACAGCTCAGAAACATTCATGATCCAGGCTTCTCGATACCGCTTACCGTGAATAAGGATTTTTACTGGAATCGCTATTTTGACCTTACATATAACATATCACGTTCATTAAAAATAGATTTCAGATCGACCAACAACTCGGTGATTGATGAGCCACAAGGACCTGTTAACAGGAAAGAGTTTCGCGATGAATATCAGGTATGGAAAGACTCGGTGATGACCAACATCATGAACATGGGACGCACCACCAACTATCAGCACAATATAAACTTAAGCTATAACATACCAATTAATAAACTGCCCTATCTGGACTGGACAACAGCCAGCCTTAACTACGGGGCATTATACAACTGGCAGCAAGGCCCTATTACACGTCAGCAATTTGATTGGGGTAACACCATTCGCAACTCCAATAATATTCAGGGAAATACTCAGCTTAACTTCAACACCCTCTACAACAAGTCGCCATACCTGCGCCAGCTCAACCGTCCTGTTGGCCGCCAGCAGCAGCAACAGCAACAACAGGGTGAAACTGTACGTTTTACGCAACACAACCTGCAAATGAAGCAGGGAGAAGAGTTTCCTATAAACCATCGACTTGGAACAGCCACAGTAACTGTTAGGGTATTTAACGACTCCGGGCACCCGGTTCCAGGTCAGCAACGTGTTGTCGATGCCAATAACGTGGTCTTTACACCCCAGCAGGATGTAGCGGCAGCCCGCGTAATGGTTACCGGTCAGAAACAGACTGAAAAATCGTCCGGCGAATACATCAAAGAGTACTCATTCAGGCTGTTGACAAGCTTGAGAAACATCTCTTTCACCTATTCACAAAACAATGGAACCATTTTGCCGGGATATATGCCCGACAGCAAATTTATGGGTACACACAACTATGAAGGCTCATCGGCACCTGGACTGCCTTTCATGCTTGGATGGCAGGATAGGGATTTTGCAATGAAAGCGGCAGATAAGAATTGGCTCACTACCGATTCAACCCTTAATTCACCCTATGCCATGAACCGCGCCGAAGATTTAACCGTAAGAGCCCTGCTTGAGCCCATTCGTGGATTACGCATTGACCTGACAGCCAACCACCGCACCACCAACAATATGTCAGAGTATTACTTGTTTGACAGCGATGGTTTCCGTGGCGTATTCAATACCATGGAAAATGGAAGTTTCTCAATGACATACAACGTATTTAAAACCTCCTTCAAAAAGATAGATAAAAAGGGAACCTTTCATTCCGAAAGTTTTGAGAGATTTCTCGACAACAGGCAAATAGTTGCTGACAGGCTTGGGCAAAGTCGTAACGGCCTAACACATCCTGTTGGCGGATCGTATCAGGACGATCCACGAGCCGGATTACCCTACAACCCCGCCGGCTACCCCGACCAGGGGCTTGGTGTAGAAAGAGGAGCCGACGGCTACGGCCTCTCTTCGCAGGAGGTAATGATTCCTTCGTTCCTGGCTGCCTACTCGGGAAAACGGGCCAGCGACATATTTCTGAATCCGATGCCTTCCATTGCTCGCATGCAGCCTAACTGGCGTGTAACGTATGATGGGTTGTCAAGAGTTAAATGGTTTCAGAAATACATCCGTTCGTTTGATGTAAGCCACGCCTATCGCTCTACCTATACCGTTGGCAATTACCTGACCAACCTGGACTGGACTGAGTTTCGCGATGGGTTTAGCTTTATTCGGGATGCGCAGGGTAATTTCATTCCAAAGTATCAAATCAGCGGCGTGTCCATTTCAGAACAATACACTCCACTGCTCCAATTCAACATCACCTGGTTGAACAGCCTTTCAACCAGAGCCGAATATAAAAGAGGACGAATTATTAACCTGAGCCTCAACAACAATCAGATTATTGAAAACTACAACAACGAGTGGATTGTAGGACTGGGATACCGTTTTGACAAAATGGACATCATCCTTGGCTCCCGTGAAGGACAACGAAAAATGTCCTCTGACCTGAACCTAAGAGCAGACATATCGCTGCGCGACAACTTCTCCATAATCCGCAGAATTGAAGAAGGTTTAAACCAGATGACCTCAGGTCAGCGCATCGTGACCCTAAAACTAACCGGTGATTATGTGCTCAGTGACAGGTTTAACATGCAGTTGTTCTATGACCGCTCCATGAACTCTCCCTATATTTCGACCACTTACCCAATTACAACCAGTAGCTTTGGTGTAAGTTTCCGATTCTCACTGGCACAGTAAGGGATAAACTTAATTTACTGACAGTAGACCCTTTCCTGACAAAAAGAGAGTTGTTGATATTTGGCAAAAAATGGTGGAATAATAAAATTTTAGCTAATTTTGATTTGAAACTAAAATAACAGCATCATGAATTTACCTGAAAGCCTTAAGTACACCAAAGATCATGAATGGGTACGAATTGAAGGCAATATAGCCACAGTTGGAATCACCGAATTTGCTCAGGGCGAGTTGGGTGACATCGTTTTTGTTGAGATTGAAACCGAAGATGAAGATTTGGCCAAAGAAGAAGTTTTTGGAACCATTGAAGCCGTAAAAACTGTTTCAGATCTTTATATGCCACTTTCCGGAACGGTTATAGAAGTTAACGAAGACCTTGAGACCCAACCAGAGCTCGTAAATAAGGAACCGTACGACGGTGGATGGATGATTAAAATACAGATTAAAGACACAGCAGAATTGGCGTCACTTTTATCTGCGGCCGACTACAAAGCCCTCATTGACTAAAATGTTCTTAAGAGACATATTAAGCTGCTTCCACAAAGAGGCAGCTTTTTCTTTAGGTAATATT
This sequence comes from Alkaliflexus imshenetskii DSM 15055, assembly GCF_000517065.1. Classification (GTDB taxonomy): domain Bacteria; phylum Bacteroidota; class Bacteroidia; order Bacteroidales; family Marinilabiliaceae; genus Alkaliflexus; species Alkaliflexus imshenetskii. The sequence goes on from NZ_KI912105.1 coordinate 1,549,515, forward strand.
TTCGCCCAACTTAACCTTGTCACTCTTCAGCAAGTTGTAAATTGTAGATTTACCGATATCTAAAACTTCAGCTACTTTAACCACGCTTTTGTATTTGTCGAGGTAATGTCTGATAATCTTTTCGTTGTAATCTTTCAGTGTCAGTTCTTCGGTAAACAACTCCACATGCCCATTACCCGAGCTGAAAATTATATGCTCCTCATCCACCTCGCCGCTGTTGGTTAACACAGCAGCCAACTCAATCACTGCTTTAAGCTCCCTTACATTACCGGGGTAAGCATAGTTCATCAATTTTCGCTTGGCGCGCGGCGTAATTTTTAACGCCCCCATCTGGTTTTCGAGGCAAAAAGCGTTCAAAAAATGATCAGCTAATAACAGAATATCCTTCTGACGCTCTCTCAAAAGCGGAAGATAAATCGGTATTCCCTTCAACCTGAAATAGAGATCCTCTCGGAAAACACGCTCTTTTACAGCATCTGACAAATCCCTGTTGGATGCGGAAATGATGCGGGCATTGACAGGTGTTGGTCTGTTTCCGTTACCCTTTACAATCACACCATCTTCAAGCACTCTGAAAAGTTTCACCTGAAGATCCACATCAAGGTTGTCAATCTCTTCGATAAAGAGTGTGCCCTCGCCTGCCTCCTCCAACTTGCCTCGTCTTGACAGAAGTGAACCAGTGTAGCCTTTGCCATCATAGCCAAACAGCTCCCCTTCAACAAGTTCTTTTGGCGTGGCCGACACATTAAACTGCACAAATGGCTTATCCTTACGTGGTGAGTTTTGATGAATAGTGCGGGCTATCAACTCCTTGCCGGTGCCGGCCTCGCCAAAAACCGATACGTGAATGTTAGGGACACGCACCGCCTTATCTATCAACATGAAAATTTCGCGCATGGCAACACTCTCGCCAACAATGGCTTTCTGATAATCCTGATTACGCGAAATCTCTGACTTTAAGGCAGATATCTCTTGCTTTAAAGCCCTCTTATTTAAAACATGGCGGATGCAGTTCTGTAACCTGTCCCGTATGTTCTCATCTTTGGTGATATAGTCAAAGGCACCCTGTTTCAATAGCTGAACGGCAGTTTTGACATCATCCTGGCCCGATATCACAATCACCTCTATTTCGGGATTAAAAGCCTTTATCAGCTTCAGAATCTCCTCTCCGCAATAATCGGGCAAGCCCAAATCAAGTGTAACCACATCGGGATTGTCAGACAAACGAACAAGGAAGTCGGCTCCGTTAAAAAAAGGAACAACCTCCACCGCTGGGTCGAACCTCAATGTGTGTTCGATGAAACGGTTAAACATTTTATCATCTTCAATCACGTGGATCTTCATCGGCGCATACCTATCAAGCAAAAAAACATGAGACACACTTTCCCTGAAACATCAACACCTGTGCGGCTCAATGCTTTAACAACAAACCCAGGAAAGAAAACAGGGTAAATCGGGGAAATTCATCAGAATAAAGGTAAATTTATAAAATGTTTTAATCCCTACCGACATTTTTTATCTGTGAATAAAATAATTTTGTCAAAACCTTGTTTTTAAATAATACGAACATCCTTTACAACAAATGATTTCAAGGAAAATAATCATAATCTTCACTGCGCTGCTATTGGTCTCCTGTTCCACCCAAAAAAACACATGGTGGTCCAGAAACTACAATAGTGTGACAGCCAAATACAACACCCTGTTTAACGGTGAACAAAGTTTCAAAAACGGTGAAAAGCAGCTTATCAGCAATCACCAGGATAACTTCAGTCACATACTCCATATTTTTCCCTATTCAGGGCCTGAAAAAGCCGGAATGGTAAAAGGTGATATGGACAGAGCCATTCAAAAGGGTCACAGAGCCATTCGGAAACGCTCTATCACCGTACGCCCGCAAAGAAAACCATCGCGTAACAACGAACGTGCAAATGAATTTTATAACCGACGTGAATTCAACCGGTATATGGATGATGCCTATCTTCTCATTGGCAAAGCACATCTCTATAACCATGAGTTTAATGATGCACTAGCTGTTTTCGATTATACGCTTAGGGAGTTTCCCAATCAGCCTGTACGCTTTGAAGCGCTCATCTGGATGGCTCGAACACGTATTGAAATGGGCGATTTTGAAAATGCCTTGCTGCTCCTTAACAGATACGATGCCATGGGCCAATCGCCAAACAGACTCTATGGCGAATATATGGCCACCTACGCCGATTATCTTATCCGCTCCGGTCAATATCAATCGGCCATTCCATTTATGATATCGGCTGCAGCAGAAGCACCGGGCAAGTGGCATCGCTCCCGCCGACACTATATTTTGGCTCAATTGTATCACCGTACCGGCCAATATGCGCAGGCTCAGGAAAGTTATCGAAGGGTCATGCGCAGCAGTCCAGGGTACGAAATGGAGCTTAATGCACGCATCAATTACGCATTGATTGATGGCATGATAAACGGCAATTTTGCCACCGCACGAAGAGATTTGTACCGACTGGCAGCTCAGGTAAAGAACCAAGACCAACGTGACCGAATCTATTTTGGTCTGGCTCAAAGCTACCTGGAAGAAAAGGATACGCTAATGGCGGTAACAAACCTGCGGCTGTCGGCCGGATACAATATGGGCAACCAATCGCTAAGGACTGAAACCTACCTGCAATTAGCCGAATTGTATTTTCAACTGCCAAACTACCTTCCGTCGTATGCCTATTACGACAGTACAATGACGCTGCTGCCTGAATATGACCGGCGCTTTGCTGAAGTAAAAAAACAACACACCGGATTAAAAGCCCTCACGGCACATTTCAGAACCATTGCCCGCGAAGACAGTCTCCAAATGCTGGCCCGCATGCCCGAAGCCGATTTGGATAACTTCATTTCTGCCATTATTGAACAGGAAAGGCAAGTACAGCTTAATCAGTCGGTAGGTGCACACAGCAATCAGGCGTCAGCGTCGCACGACCCTCTCTTCTACCGGAACTTTTCGAGTCAGCTCAATAGACCAACCGATGAACAGGGCCAATGGTATTTTTACAATCCAACAACTGTTAGCCTCGGCAAAATGGAGTTTGAACGACGCTGGGGACGCAGAGCCAATGAAGACAACTGGCGGAGAGCCGACAAAGGTTCAACAACTCCTGATTTATCCGCTCAGCCACCCGGACTACCATCAGAACTGGAATTTGACCGCAGAGGCGCCCCTACCAATCTGCCCGGCACGCAAGATTCCGGAACCAGAGCCTCCACTTCACTCCCATCAAAGGAAGAACTGATGGCCGATATACCGAAAACAGCCGAACAGAAGGCACTTTCGGATGATCGTCTCGCTACTGCCCTTTTTGGTGCAGGAATGGTGTTTCTAGATCATTTCAAAGATGCTGATAAAGCCGCAGAGATGTTCTATAAGATGGCAACAGAACACCCTACACATCCACTTGCAGAACAAGCCTGGTTTTGGGGTTACAGATCCTACGAAGCTTCCGGTAATCTGGCAGGCATGCAGAGGATGAAATCCGGGTTGCTTCAAAACTTCGCCAATGGAAGATATGCTCCGTTTGTTACCGATCCGGATTATGCCAGTAACATTCGCAATAAAGAAAAAGAGCTCAACGACTTATACGAACAGGCATTTGCATCATACCAATCCAATAGATTTACCGAGGCACTGCTTTACACCACACGGATCAAACAAGAAGCAGAAAACGAAGAGTTGTTGAGAAAATCGCTCCTCTTAAGCGCTGTTTCGCACGGTAAAGGTGGCAGCACCGCAGCTTTTAGACAAGATCTCACAATATTGGCAGATGATTATCCCGATTCACGTGAAGGCTTGCTGGCCAAAACATGGCTTTCGATGTTCGACGAGGGTCGTCGTCCTGTGCCGGGACCAATTATGGCACCCACCGGCCGTCCCGACGAACCCGCATACAGAGCAGAAGCAACCGAGGTATTGCAACTTTACACCATAGAGCCCGGTGCGCCACACTATATATTTATGATAGTAGAAAGTCAGGCAGACATCAACCGCTTGATGTTCAATCTGGCCGACTACAACTTCAGCCGTTTTCTGATGGCCGATTATGACATAGACACGCAACTGCTTCCCAATGGTCAACGGCTCATAACCATTGGCGCCTTTGCCAACCAGCGCGAAGGGATGGACTACTACTATGGATTGCGATCCAACCCTCAGGTACTTGCAGCGCCTAATATGCAAACACTTCAGCTTATGGCCGCATCAAAAGCCAACCTCGACATTTTGCGTTCATCTGGCGACATTCTTGCATATCGGACCTTTTTCTCATCGAACTATCTGCTCGGAGGCGGTGGAATTACCATCGACCTCAGTCAAAACAATGTTCAGCCAAATACCGAAAGCACACAGCCCGTTTTTACAACAAGTGATGGTGTCACCTGGGGAATGGTGGTGCTTCCTCCCAGAACAGACAGCAACCGTGTTTCGGGATTTCTCTCCGGACAAGCCTTTAACCAGTTCCGGTTACGCGTAACCACCAGAACGGTGAAACTTTCCGGTGGCGAAACAGTTTTACTTATAGAGTCATTCGAAAATTTACAGCAAGCCGGTAGTTTCTTTGAAACCATTAGAAACACGAACTTCTGGAACAACCAAATACGCGCCTCAGGCTGGAAACAAGTTGCAGTAAGCCCTGAAAATTTCAAACTTATCGAATCTCAGGGCAACACAGAAGGATATTCGGTTTTTTACGAGGAGCAGATGCGATGAATGGTCTGAATTTTGCCGCATTGAGGGGATTTGCAATAAACGTGAGCACATGAACGATATAAAAAACACAATACTTCTTTGGGTAGATGATGAAATAGAGCATTTGAAACCACACCTGTTCTTCCTTAAGGAAAAAGGCTACCAGGTAGACACTGCGACCAACGGAAAAGATGCGCTCGCCATGCTCACCCGCACGCACTACAACCTTGTGTTTCTGGATGAGAACATGCCGGGCATCAGCGGACTGGAAACGCTCATGCGTATAAAGGAAATGCAGCCCAATCTGCCGGTAATCATGGTAACCAAGAGCGAAGAGGAAGAGATCATGGATCAGGCCATTGGCAGCAAAATTGCCGACTACCTCATTAAGCCGGTGAATCCCAACCAAGTACTTTCATCCATTAAACGAACACTGGGACGGCAGTCTCTTATCTCAAAAAAAGCCACAACCGATTATCAATCGGCCTTTTCAAAAATAGGCCTGCGACTAAACGATAGGCTAAGTTTTGAAGACTGGTATGAGATTTATAAGCAGATTGTATTTTGGGAGCTCGAGCTACAAGGGACTGACAGTCCAATGAATGAAGTGCTGCTGATGCAAAAAAATGAAGCCAACAATCAATTCAGCCGATTTATAAAAAACAACTATCTGGACTGGCTTCACGAAGACGATGCGCCTTTGATGTCGCATACCCTTCTAAAAAAAAGAATAGTACCACTGATAAAGCAAAAAGAGCCGGTCGTACTTATAGTTATAGATAATTTCCGTCTGGATCAGTGGGAAGTTATCAAACAAGAGATTGCGCCATTGTTTAACCTTGAAAGTGACGAACTTTACTACAGTATATTGCCCACGGCCACACAATTTGCACGCAATGCCATGTTTTCAGGCCTCATGCCTTCAAATATTGCACGCATAAGGCCGGAACTATGGCTCGACGATGACGACGAAGGCAGTAAAAATCAATTCGAGGAAGAGCTGTTGAACGACTATTTTACAAGAATCCGCGAATCGGTAAAAACGCTATATCAAAAAATCAACGATGCCGAAACCGGTAAAAAATTGATTGACAACTACAAAAGACTTCTAGACAATCAACTATCGGCAGTGGTCGTTAATTTTGTGGACATGCTTTCACACGCCCGAACAGAAATGAAGATGATACGTGAACTTGCCACCGATGAAGCAGCATACCGTTCTCTCACCCGCTCTTGGTTCATCCACTCGCCTCTTTTTGAATTGCTAAAAAAGCTGTCCACCGAAAAAGTAAAAGTTATTATTACCACCGACCACGGAACCATTCGCGTGCAAAATGCACTGAAAGTAATTGGCGATCGCAATACAAATACCAATTTACGCTACAAACAAGGAAAAAACCTTGCTTACGAAGCCAAATCGGTGTTTGAAATAAAAAAACCGGAACAGGCATTTCTGCCAAAACCCAACGTTTCGACCTCGTACATTTTTGCCACTGGCGATGATTTCTTTGCCTATCCCAATAACTACAACTATTACGTAGGCTATTACAAAGACACCTTTCAGCATGGCGGAATCTCAATGGAGGAAATGCTTGTGCCGTTCGCTGTTCTCAATCCAAAACAATAACAGAAAGCACCTTTCAGCATGGAAACATATACAGCAAATTCAATTATTGAACTAAACCCCATCGCCAAAAAACTCGTGACACTTCTCAATCACATTCCAGTGGTTGCTTTGTACGGCCCAATGGGTGTTGGAAAAACCACCTTTATTAAAGAGGTTTGCAGCGTTTTGGGCGTGAGCGATACTGTTAACAGCCCCAGTTTTGCAATTGTTAACGAGTATCGCGATGCCAATGATGCACCCGTTTTCCATTTTGACCTTTACAGATTAAAACATGCCAATGAATTAATTGAAATCGGTGGTGAAGACTACTTCTACAGCGGTCATGTCTGTTTTGTAGAATGGCCCGAGAAAGCCGAAAACCTGCTTCCCGAAAAAAGAATCAACATCCACATGGAAGAGAAGGCAGATGGCTCCCGGATTTTACTAATTAAACCATTCTCCTGAAAACTTTGTTTTTAGTCAGCGATTGAAAAGCAACATACCTGTATTAGTAAGGCCAATTGCAGAATTGTTAAAACCTGAGATGAGATAATAACTTCAAAGCATTTCAGCAATTCAATATATTTATATATTTGTATAAAGAATTAATCTAACTTCCGTCCTTTTCAGAAACTTCGGATATGACCGACATCGAAAAACGTGCGTCATATTTTGCCATCAGGCAATCTCAGTTGCTTCCCCGTGAAGAGATGCTGGAAACCGGCAGGCGTCAGCGTTCTCTTACAATTGGCATTCCGGCAGAGAAAGGGAAATCTGAAAACCGCATCGCCCTCACCCCACAAGGTGTTGACTTGCTGGTTCAAAATGGCCATAAAGTTATAATTGAAGCCGGAGCCGGAAATGCTTCCAACTATTTCGATCACGACTTTTCAGAATCGGGTGCAACCATCGTTAAAACAAAGGCGGAAGTCTATAAAAGTGAGATTATTCTTAAGATTTCGCCTCCTGCGTCAGATGAATTTGCGCTGATGACACCCAATCAGCTGCTACTCTCTTTTTTATTCATGCCACAGCAAAACCGCGAGTCCATAGTTGAATTAATGGATAGAAAAATAAATGCGGTTGCTTACGAGTTTTTGAAAGACGAAAGTGGTTGTTATCCTGTCATTCGCAGCATGAGTGAAATTGAAGGATACGCCGCCATTACCATAGCCTCGGAGTATCTGAGCAAAGCGCATGGTGGAAAAGGTGTACTTTTAGGCGGAATAACCGGTGTTTCGCCGGCAGAAGTTGTAATTATTGGAGCAGGTACTGCTGGAGAATTTGCCACAAGAGCGGCTCTTGGGCTTGGCTGTATGGTCAAGGTTTTTGACAATTCATACAAGAATCTGAAAGAGTTGGAACGCAACGTGGGTCAGCGTCTTTTCACTTCTATTCTGCATCCGCTAGTGCTCACGAAAGCACTTAAATCGGCCGATGCTGTAGTTGCCAGTCTGCGCTATTTCGATTCGGATCATGGTTTTTACATCACTCGTGATCAGGTTAACCAAATGAAACCTGGTTCTGTGATAGTGGATTTGAGTGTGGGAAATAATGGTGGCTGCTTCGAAACCTATTCAATTTCGGCACAGCAAGCCACACAAGATCATCCATACATCAACGAAAGAGGCATCATTCAATATTCTGTGCCCAATGTAGCATCACGAGTGGCACGTACGGCATCCATTGCACTTAGCAACATATTTGCGCCTGTTTTATTGCGTCTGGCCGATGCCGGAGGTGTGCATCAACTGATAAAGGAAGATATGGGAATCAGCAGCGGCACCTATATTTACAAAGGAATTCTTACCAACAGTCATATAGGGAACCATTTTAACTTACCCTTCAAAGACATTGGGCTGTTACTTGCAGCGTTTTAGTAAAATTAAACAGCAACAACCTCCTTAATCACGGGCACGTTGTTTTTCACTACCATTTCCACGCCATTTTTAAGTGTCTGCATGCTCATGGGACAGCCATCGCAAGCACCTGTAAGTTGAACTTTCACAACCATGTCATCAGTAAGTTCCACGATGTTAATATCGCCGCCATCAGCTTGAAGATAGGGACGAATCCCCTCCAGCGCAGCCTCAACTTTTTCTAGGATTTCATTTTTTTCCATGATATCAATAAATTTCTCTGTCATACGAATAATTACGTTAAATTAAGATAGATAAGAACTTCTCATGTATCACTCTTCACACTCTCATCTATCTCTATTGCCGAAAATTGAGCTTTGTATTACTGTCAATCTCAAATTCGGGTAACCTTACTTCTTTGTAACCTGAACTATCTGCGTAGCCGGAAGCTCCTGATTTCTTTTTTCAACGGCGGCTACCACTGCCTTAGCCAGCTCACCAAAAGCCATCCCTGTTAAAGAATCGCTGTTTAGAGCCGAAGGCTGGCCATCATCACCCCCTTCGCGAATACCCTGCACAATAGGTATCTGTCCTAAAAGCGGCACATTCAGACTTTCAGCCAACTGTTTACAGCCGTCTTTTCCAAAAATATAGTATTTATTATCGGGAAGTTCGGCAGGTGTAAACCAAGCCATATTTTCAACCATGCCGAGCACCGGCACATTTACCTGCTTTCCCTGAAACATGCTTATTCCTTTACGGGCATCGGCCAGTGCTACGTCCTGTGGTGTACTAACCACCACAGCTCCGGTGAGGGGAATGGTTTGAACAATGGTAAGATGAATGTCGCTGGTGCCGGGAGGCATGTCAATGAGCAGATAGTCGAGCTCACCCCACAGTCCGTCACCAATGAGCTGTTTTAAAGCATTTGTTGCCATGGCTCCTCGCCACACAATGGCATCCTCAGGGTTTACAAAATATCCGATGCTAAGCAACTTCACACCATATTTCTCAACGGGTACGATGCGGTCTTTCCCATTAACTTTCTGTAAGGCAGGTCTTGCATCTTCGGTGGCAAACATCTTTGGCACGGAGGGGCCAAAAATATCGGCATCCAACAAACCAACACGGAAACCTTGCTTTGCAAGTGCTACGGCCAAATTACTCGTCACGGTAGATTTGCCTACACCCCCTTTCCCGGAGGCAATAGCCACCACATTCTCCACACCACTCAGGAGTGTCTCCTGCGGCTTTACCTGTCGGGGTTTCACCTTCACATATATATTCCCTTCAATGTCAGCCTCTTCACCCACGTATGTTTTGATGGCCTGCACACAAGCCTTTTTGATAGATGCAATCAGCGGATCGTTGGCACGATCGAATAGTAGCGAAAAGCTAATTCGCCTGCCATCTATGCGAATATCGTCTTCCACCATTTCAAGTGATACGATATCCTTTCCTTTTCCGGGATGAACTACATGTCGCAGAGCATCCAGTATTAAATTTGGATAATAACTCATTACTAAGTTTATTTAAACTCTTTAAACTTAATGACAAAATTATAAAAAATATATGGGACTACCTAAATCAATTAAACCTTCCGGAGGTTCAGTCGACCTGCAGATATGGTCAACCTTTCGAGGTTGAAAATCAATCCGGATTAAAGCTCTTTGGCGGGATCCCAGAATAGTTCCTGAAACGCAACCACGCGGTCCTCCTCAACATCTACCCCTTCGTTCTGGAGCAACTCCCGCATCACATTCTGACCCGAAAAGTGATTTTTCCCGGAGAGCAGGCCAAATCTGTTCACTACCCTGTGAGCCGGCACAAATACCGCCTGACCATCGGACTTGTTGAGCGCCCAACCAACCATACGGGCAGCACCTGGCGAGCCTATATAAGATGCGATGGCACCATAACTGGTCACACGTCCAAAAGGAATTAAACGCGTCACTTCATACACCCGCTGGAAAAAATCCATTTCAGAGGTTGAGGTTGCGAGGTGCTTCCTGCTCATTGGCATAAAGTTTTACACTACGTCCGGCATTGTGATAGATGTCTTTGGGGATCTCCACCTCCGGCTCAACGAGTGGTATTTGATTGTTTAACTGAAAGTTAATATACTTAATAGATATGTTATGGGAGAGAAAACGCTCTTCATAATAGGTTTTGATACCCAATATGTCATCCTCAAAACCGGAATTGTAAAGGTCATCAAAATCACGAATAACATTAAGTTTATTGACCGAAGTTAGCTCTTTGGTGTAAGTGTATAAAAATCGGCTGTCGGTTTTCAGATGTATCAGACCTCCCGGTTTCAGAAAACCGGCGTAGAGATTTAAAAACCGACACGAAGTAAGGCGTTTCCTGGTTTTATTAAGCTGCGGATCGGGAAATGTAAGCCATATCTCATCAATCTCGGCCTGGGCAAAAAACGAGGTTATCAGTTCGATACGGGTTCGCAGAAAAGCCACATTGGTGAGGCCTTCGTTAAAAGCCTGAGCCGCTCCGGTGTGCATCCTTGAACCTTTAATATCAACCCCGATGAAATTTTTATCGGGATAGTGACGCGCCAGCCCTACGCTATACTCACCTTTACCACATCCAAGTTCAATCACAATTGGATTGTTGTTTTTGAAAAACAGCTCGCCCCAACCACCTTTTAGTTTGTAATCTTTGCGAAACACCTCATCAAACTCAGCCTGAACCACATGCGGAAAGGCTTCCATCTCACTAAACTTCTGCAACTTATTCTTTGCCACGAAAAAACCTTTTATAGAACCATCTAAAACAACAAATTACCTACTGCCTTCCTGAAGCCAAAACTCCACCGAACTGATGTTGGGCAAGTGTTCACGTCTCATTCCTTGAATCACTGTGAATCGGTACTCACCGGGCTGTGCCATTTTAACATCATGCTGATACAAGGCCGATATTTCCAGTACATCGCCACGTTTTCGTCCAAGCCAACTGCCATCCGGACGGGCGAGATACAGCTCAAGCGTGTCACGCACATTCAGGTTGCCCGGCCCTTCGACAGTTAGAAACAACCACAAATTGCTGTATGGATAACCATCGGTATGACGAAACGTAAAGCCCACGTCCATAACTTTGGCAGTATCGGTGATGGTCACATTGAAGATGGCCGGATTGTCCTTGTGCCAACCTATGGCATCAAAACCGACCGTTTCATCATACACCACATCGGATCCACACCCTGACAGAATGGCTATAACGCATATTGCCAAACCCAATTTAATCTTGCTGACTGATGGTTTCATTGCTGTTTCCTGGTTTGTTATGGCGCCTTTTCTTGCGCTTTTTGCCCGACTTTTTACTCTTATCATCAAATCGTGTGATACTCTCCTGTCCTACCACGTTTTGATATCCAATCTCCTTTTGCACCACTGGCGCAGGTGCTTCATCACTTAAGTTCTTAACCCGCTTGCCTTTTTTATTTAGTGCTACAACCTCCTTTACCTTATCTACGGTAAGCATGACGATCTTTCCGGCATGATCTCGATCGGGCGTATACCACATCAATCGTTTAAACACATCCGTCTTAAAGTGATAATAAGTACCATCTTCCGTTTCAAGGGGGAAGGCCGTATTTGGAAAGTCTTGTTGAGCATCCAGATAGGCGTCTAATTCATAATTAAGACAGCACTTAAGCTTACCACATTGACCGGCCAGCTTTTGGGGATTAAGTGAAATCTCCTGGTATCGGGCTGCATTGGTTGTTACCGACACGAAATTGGTCATCCAAGTGGAGCAACACAGCTCGCGTCCGCATGGGCCAATGCCGCCAATACGACCAGCCTCCTGTCGGGCGCCGATTTGACGCATCTCGATACGAACCTTAAACCTTTCTGCCAGCACCTTAATAAGCTCCCTGAAATCCACGCGTTCATCGGCTATGTAGTAAAAGATGGCTTTGGTGCGGTCACCCTGATACTCCACATCCCCAATTTTCATGTTGAGACCCAAATCCCAGGCAATGCGTCTCGATTCGAGCATGGTAGTTTTTTCAAGGCCTTTGGCCTCCTCCCATTTTTCCACATCCACCGGCTTGGCTCTGCGATAAACCCGCTTGAACTCATAAGTTGAAGGCGAAATATTGTTCTTCTTCATTTGAAGCAAGACCAAATCGCCTGTAAGCGTTACAATACCGATATCGTGACCAGGCGAAGCTTCCACGGCCACCACATCCCCTTTTTGAATGGGCCCCTGGCTGGTGTTTCGGTAAAAACCCTTTCGCGTATTTTTAAACTGAACCTCAACAATATCGGTGGTGCTTAATGAGTCCGGCAAATCACCGAGCCAGTCAAACACTTCTAGTTTTCCGCATCGGTCGCCGCAAGAATCACACTTACTGGCTTTATGTTCGATAATATCCTGTTGTTCCATTTCTTAAGTTTTAAAGGGCTCGCGAACCCTGATTGATATATTGGACTTAAAGAGGCCTGCCCTCTTTAATACTATTGCTCAATGGTTGCCGGTAAAGATGTAAAGTCAGAACTCACGACTTAAACAATGTAACCAGCTTTATTGCCATATCAAACAATACAATGCGTGCATTGCCATTTTGTTCAATATGAGCATATGCAACTTGAAGTTCACCTACCATTTTCTCAATGTTATTTTCATTGATAAATGCCGCAAACTTCTTCACAAACTCCTCTTCGGGGGGTGTGAGGTAAACCAATTCGGGCTGCCTGAAATTATACATATAACTCTCTCTGAGCATTCCGGTTGCATAATCAAAAAAACTCTTCATTTTATCCCTCGACAAAGGAGCCGCCGCATCTACCCACTTCACTATTTCAAATATTTTGCGCGAATAGGTTGACCGCATCAGCGCAGTAAAAAGGTCGAAGAAGCCGGAATTATCCTTTGACATGTCGAGGTTCACAACGGCTTGTACATAATTGCCACGAGCGAGTCGTGACGCCACTCGAGCTTCCGCCTCCGACACATTAAAACGACTGCTCAACGCAATTGTTAACGAATCCGTATCGATTGGCGGGATTGAAATTTGTTGCGTACGCGACAGAATGGTGGCAAGAAGCCCGCCGGGATTTTCAGATACCAACAGAAACACCGTGTTTTGGGGAGGCTCCTCTAAAATTTTCAGCAACTTGTTGGCCCCTGTATCATTCATCCTTTCGGGAAGCCATATAATCATGATTTTATAGCGTCCCTCAAAATTCTTCAAGCTAAGTTTACGCAGTATCACCGGACTTTCATCTGCATAAATCATCCCGGCTTTCTTTCCTCCGGAGATATATTCAAACCACTGTCCAGCACTAAAATAGTGATTTTCGAGAAAGAACGATCGCCATTCGTTAATTTTATCGTCGCTCACAGTTGGAGAACTACCCTCCTTTATTACCGGGAATACAAAATGGATGTCAGGATGAGCAAGTTTGGAGATTTTAACGCATGAACTGCAACTCCCACAACCATCAGTTTCACCAGGCTGCAAACAGTTGAGATAGCGTGCAAAAGCAACTGCAAGACCCAACGAGCCAACACCTTCGCCGCCAGCAAACAATTGGGCATGACTAACACGCCCCTCTTTTACCATGCGTATCAAATGCTCCTTAACAGGTTGTTGTCCTGCAATATCTTTGAAAAACATATAAAACTCACTTTAAATATTTCCTGCAGTACCAGTTTCTCAAATCCAATGTATGAGATGCATCAGAGGCACACCGCGTAACAAAATGCATTAGTAACAAAACATCGAGATATTCTTTATTTTAACGGGCAAGTCCGCCAAAATAAGCTGACACGTAGATTCAGAAAAAATCCCGCCTCGATGCTAATCAGTTACAACAATTACATACATGAAACCCGAAGTTGAAAGCTATTAAATCATTCAAATAGATCATCCCTCTGCTGTTTCATCCTGTCAAAGATAACAAATTAGTCACAACACTAAATACCTCACACCCGTTGTAATGCCATAAGATGTTCACACCCGGCGGAAGTATTTCATATCTAAAAAACAGAGATAAAAAAGCTCATCCTCTATCAGTTGCGCAAATAATTTTCGTAATTTACTTCTTATTCCGATATAATCAGATTTGTTGTTTCAATAAAAAATGTAAATACAGATTTCTGCTGCCATGTGCTACAACATTGCATTTTTGCAAAAAAGGCTTGAAAAATATGCCGAACGCTACAAAGATGTTTTACCACCCAAATGGAAAAACAGCGCGCTGCAAAATGATTTGCCCACATACTATTTTGTAAGTGGGTTTTCACATCCTACTTTGCCTGTGGTACACCACAAGGGAATATACCTTTCGGAGTGGGGATTAATTCCTTACTGGGTTAAAAACCAAACAAAAGCATTTGAGATTCGTAACAAAACATTAAATGCGGCAGGTGAAACCTTATATGAGAAACCCTCATACAAAAGACCAATTGCAGAAGGTCGCTGCATTCTTGGTGTTTCAGGATTTTTTGAATGGCGTGACGTTGCAGGAGAAAAATACCCCTATTTTATAAAAAGTGGGTTATGGGATACCATATCACTTGGATGTGTATATGATTTGTGGAACAATCCCGAAACCAATGAATCAGTTTGCTCGTTTAGCATTGTAACTACTACTGCCAACCCATTGATGCAAAAAATCCATAACCTCAAAAAGAGAATGCCATTGACAATCAAACCAGAGGATGAAGGCAGGTGGATAAGCCCAACAACCTCAAAAAGAGAGTTGGAAAACCTGATTCAGCCATATATGCATAATGACCTGGTGGCACACCCAATTCCAAAAACCGCTAATAACGTAAAACAGAACAGAAATATTCCGGAGATAATTGGCATAGAAAAATACCCCAATCTTCCTGATTTATAAATAAAATGAAATCATTTGTTGACACCATAGAAAGGATAAGGCAGCAAAACAGAGAGCGTTTTTTGCAGCTCGAAAGCAACGAGCATGAAACAGTAAGCCACTGGCAGGCCACTTTTCTTGCCGATGTACTTTTAACACTCATGCCGTTATCTGTTGTCATATATATTCCAAGTCTTTGGTTATCACTAAAGGAAGGTCTTGCTGTAGTTGCAATAGTTGACACCATTGCAGTGCTTATACTGCAACTTATCTATTTTCATAAAACTATGGCAATAAAAACAAGGAAGCAGTTTTTATTGATAAGCCTCTTTTTTCTGGGTGTAGTGCTTTTATATTATCTGGGATGGAGCGGCCCCGGCCTGGTTTATCTGATAGGATTTTCAGCTTTTTCAACACTCATATACAGCAAAAAAGCGGGTTATATCACCCTTTTCATAAACATCCTCATGTTGCTGATTCTGGCTCTTATTTCCGCTCTTACTTTTTCGAGCAACCCAATGATTAACAACATGAAACCCGAAGCCATCATTACAGTTGGACTAAATTTTATCATACTAAACCTGATTTTGGTTGCAACCATATCGTCACTCATAAAAGGCCTCCACAAAAAAATTGAATCGGAAAGCGATTTTAAGCAAAAACTCCTGAACGAAATGGTGCTTCATCAAAAAGCCAGGGAGCAAGCCGAAGAGAGTGACAAACTAAAATCTGCCTTTCTGGCAAACATGAGCCATGAAATCAGAACGCCTATGAACGGTATCCTGGGATTTGTAGAACTTCTTAAAGGCAAAGAACTAAGTGGAAGTAAGCAAAAAGAGTATATCGAAATTATAGAGTCTAGTGGAGAACGCCTGCTTACGCTCCTCAACAACCTTATCGACATCTCAAAAATAGAAGCCGGGTTGATGGAGATACACCTTTCTGAAACAAACATCAACGAAGTGCTGGATTTCACTTTCGCATTTTTTAAACCAATGATGGAGAAGAAACAGCTTCTGTTTACCCTCGAACAAAAACTGGCAGTTGAGGATTCAATAGTTATTACTGATAAGGAGAAAATCTATGCCATTTTTACCAATCTGGTAAAAAATGCTTATAAATACACCCATAAAGGCGAAATTAGGTTTGGCTGCATACGAAAAAACAGTCATTTGATGCTTTATGTAAAAGATACCGGCATAGGAGTATCAGAAAAAAGACAAAAAGCCATTTTTGAACGGTTTATTCAGGCCGACATTGCCGACCGCGGCAATTATCAGGGCGCTGGCCTGGGGCTTTCGATTACCAAAGCATACGTAGAACTTTTGGGTGGCAAAATAGAGGTGCGAAGCAGCGAAAATCAAGGTTCGGAGTTTATTGTTCATGTGCCGTTTGAACAAAAGAGTTAACTTTGACTCAAAAAACAGCACATGCCTACTTTTCTTTTCGATGAAGTCATATTTGGGCCGGTTCGCAGCCGACGATTAGGCGTTTCTCTGGGCGTTAACCTTTTACCCGTGAACCGCAAAATATGCTCTTTCGATTGCATATATTGCGAATGCGGTTTCAACCCCGATTCTAATGCACCTGCATCAACCTTACCATCGCGCGAGGAAGTATATGACTTGTTGGAGCAGAAACTCATTCAGATGCAAAAGGATGACACACCGCCGGATGTAATTACTTTTGCAGGAAATGGAGAACCTACACTTCACCCGCACTTTGCCGGCATTATCGATGACACATTGCTTTTGCGTCACAAACACTGCCCCGAAGCGCGCGTAGCTGTATTATCAAATGCATCCCGAATCCATTCACCGGCTGTGTTTGATGCTTTATTGAAAGTTGATGACAACATTCAAAAATTAGACTCTGCCAATCCTGATACCATTCGCATTCTTGATCAACCACAAGGCAGATTTGACCTTGACGAAACCATAGAAAACCTGAAAAAGTTTGATGGTAAGGTGGTAATTCAAACACTCTTTGTACGAGGTGTTTTTAATGGCCAAACCATTGACAACAGCACCGAAGAAGAAGTGTTGAACTGGCTTAAACTTATCGAATACATTGCGCCACGTGAGGTAATGGTTTATACAATAGCGCGCGACACGCCGGTAAACACCCTCGAGAAAATTGCCGCAAAAAGATTACACGAAATTGCCGCACTGGTTCGCCATTTAGGCATTCCCGCATCGGTGTCGGAATAACATTGATATTCAGGAAATTGAAACAGCAAAAAACCGTATTGATTTGCCCGTTAAACTGGGGGCTGGGACACGCAACACGCGACATTCCTATTGTTAAGAGGTTGCGCGATGCCGGTTGCAGGGTGATAATAGCCACCGAAGCACCTCTGTCAACTATTTTTCAGGAGTCATTTCCGGGTATTGAAACGGACTACTTTCCAGGGCCTAAAATACGCTACCACAAAAGTGGCAGTCTGCTCTGGAAACTGTTACTTCAAGTGCCGGGCATGTGTTATTGGCTGTTAAAAGAGCGGTTAGCAATCAAACAACTGGTCAGGAAATACAAACCTGACTGTATCCTATCCGACAACCGTTACGGTGTGAAGCACAAAAATGTGTACAGCATTATCATCACCCATCAATTGATGATAAAATTACCTGGGCTGATACGCTTCCTGGAAAAACCGTTGCATCTTTTCGTGAAATGGCTCATACAGGCTTTTGATGAATGCTGGGTGCCGGACAATCCCAGGCCAGATTCACTGGCCGGTGATTTGGCTCACAAATATCCCTTCCCCGAAAATGCAAAACTCATTGGACCCATCTCCCGTTTTATGGATAATGGGGACAGCGTTGTTCAAAACAGAACTGATCTTACGAAATATAAAAATCTGGTAGTACTTTCGGGCCCAGAGCCCCAAAGAAGCATTCTAAAAAAACTCCTGATTTCTCAGTTGTCGGTTATTGATGAGAAAAGCATCATCCTGTGCGGCAATCCTGACGAAAACCAAAAGACGAACGAAAAAATGTCAGACAATCTGACCTTTGTACCCCATCTCAATCCCGAAAAATTGCGCCTCCTAATGAGTGATTGCCCCACAGTGATATGTCGCTCGGGATATTCATCTATTATGGATTTATGGTTTCTGAAAAAAAGTGCCATTCTGATTCCCACTCCGGGACAAACAGAGCAGGAATATCTGGCTGAACACAATAAAAACCGGCATTTCTATATCAGACAGGAAGATATACCTGAAAAATTGATTGGCAGCATCGGCAAAAATCAAGTTTACAGTGACGCGTATTGCAATCAAAGCCTTTTGCAACGTGCAATTGACACACTTCTGCTTCGGGGTGACAAAAATCAGCTTCATCATTAATATTTGACGTTTCGTCAAAAGGATGAAACTATTCACCACGAAATCCATAAAAACAGACGAATCAGAAATTAAATCGACCCTTGCGTTTTTATTTAAAAAAACATGTTTTAAACATCTGTTATTTAAGGCGTAAACCCATCAAGATCCATCTGGACTATTCAAAACAAGAAATGCTCAGGTGAAACTATTTTAAAGCAAATACGTATTTAAAAAGAACACCTACTTAAAACAAAACAATAATGTTGTATTGGACCTTATCTCTGCTAATCATCCTAACCGGCACCGGCTTTTGGTTATTCAAGCGTCTATTTCCTGCCATAATCAAGCAAAGGGCTCAGGCTGATTTACACAATGTTATTTTCCCAAAAGGAGAAGAACAGAAACGAAAAGTTCTGGATATATTTCAAGAGTTTACCAACCATCGTTTCAACGATGAGCAGATTCTTGATTATTTTATCAAAATTAAAGGTTTACAAAACCTGAGCGTAGGCGTAAAAACATCTTTCTGGATTCGCAGATATCTGTTAAGCCCTACGGATATAAAGCTTAACTATTTTGAACAGGTTCGGTTTTATGAGATGTTTATCAACTATCCAAAATCGTTTGAACCTCTGAATCAGAAGGAAGATGTGCCTGCTAACGGCAGATTATACTTAAACAACCAGCCTGCGAAGGCGGCAAAGCAAGAGACCAAAATTACACTTCCGGCCTAACTCGGACGGAGTTATAGTGATAATGCCACACAGCGGATGTCTGTTTCCAATTGAGAAACAGCATCCGTTTTTTCTTGCATAAAATTGACCCAATCATGCGGCTTACTATCCTGCGAAGCCTCAAACCGCCCCATGGCTTTTCCGAGCATCATCAAATCATGCCATTTACCCAGTAACTGCTCCAATTCGCGATAGTAACTCTGCTCCTCCCAATCATAATCGTTGCCATAAAAGGTGCTGCCCATTTGCATCAATAAAAAATTGCGTTTAAAAAGCGCTCTTGCCTCATGCCACTCCTCTCCAGGCGCAAAATGATCTATTAATCCCCTTGCCATGGTTGCGTTTTGCTCTATATGGCCACGAAACAATTCAACATCTCCTTCATAGAAGTTTTCGATGCACGAAAGGAAACTGCTGCTAAAGGCTTGATTTGATTTGAGTGTCTGCAGCTTCACCATATCGGCATACTGCGCTTTCCGCTCCTCAAGTCGGGACAAAAGAGATTCCACAAATGATTTGGGAGGCATGTGTTTGAAAGAAGGCAGTAAGCCAATCAATACCTGAAGGTTTCTAACTTTGCCTGATGACTTATAAACGGGTTGAATGTCGGACATCAGTTCGTTGAGACAGCACTGTCCATCTTCATGCATTTGCGACATCAGGAACATTTTGAGTGCAATTATTCGTTTAACGGCAACTCTGAATTGATGGATAAACTCAGGCTCCCAACTTTTGGTTGAGAATTCATAATTGCTGAGAAAAAGCGTGTAGTGCTCCACCCCAAGAATATGTATTTCACCTTTTTGCATACATTCCCGGTTTACTTAAAATCTTGGAAAAGTTTGTTCAGGGGGTAATTTCAGCGGTCATAGGATGCCTTAAACCTTCGGCATGTGAAAAGATGGCTTTTACAGAGCCAACCAAGATTTTGGCTTCAACCAAAATCGGCACCCTGTTTTTGTCATCGGTAACCCACACAGTCATTCCTTCGCCGGCCTCGAAAATGGTGCCTTTTACAAGCATAGGCGCAAACTTCAGACAGTTGAAACTGCGTCCATCCCGTGTTTTGGCAACTTCACGCCCCAAATAACGAATGTATAAGTTATGAATTTCCCCGTCAACAACCAAGGCGATGGGAATTTTGTCGCCGGAGCGGTATTTGGAGAAATCAATATTTCGTGCCTGATAAATCATCGACAGCAAATCAAAGGCACATTCGGGCCATGGTATTACTTCACGTTCAAACGGTTTTCCTTCGCGGCTGATGCTCGTACGAATGGTTTGATTTTCACGGTTAAAGATGTAGTGATGGTTGGCAGAGTAGGAACCTTCATTGGTAATTTGCCGATACTCGAAAGGCTTTAGATTGTATCTATCAACAAAAACCTCAAACGTATCGCGTACACGGTAAATACGGTCGTAATTGCGGAATGTGCCGCCTATACTCTTAAAATGGTAAGCAGGTAAGCCTCTCCACTTGGTTTCATCCACCGTAAAGGTAACTTCCCCAGCGTTTAACCAAATAAACTTCCAGTTGTAAAAAGCATGGTAGTAAACCCTTTCGCCTCCTTTAAACACATTGTTCTCGGTGATGCATTGAGCGCATACACCAAGCGACAAAAACCATAGCAAGACTCCCATGGTCACTACCCTGTATATTCCGTTTCCTGCTTTCAATTTTGAATAAGTAAAAGTAAATAAACAGCCCAGCCTTAACATCAGCGTCGTTGACTGCCCTGGCGCTGTCGGTTGGTTTTTACAAAGTCATGAATATCAAACTCATGTGGATTCCATGGAATAATTCGACTCCAATTGGCGCGTATGTTAACCACCTCAGGAAAATAGATTAGACTTTCGGGTTGAATACCTTTGAGGAAGTCGCCCGTATCCCACTGTCCGTTTTGATTCTTATCAACAACAATACGAAGGAAGTAATCGCCGGGACGCAAATACTGAAACGCAATTTTTCCGTTTGCCGGGATGGGAGCCTGTCTCACAACCTTCTCCTGTCGATCCAGAATTTGCAATAGCCAGGATGGCTCAGGTTCTGCCACATCTATATAGAAGATACCATAACTCTCCTCAGTTTTAACTGAAAACTCCTGTCGGATGGCATTGGTTGATAATCCATAAATATCTGTAAATGCTGCTGAGTCAACCTCGAGCAAATAGCGGCTACCTGGGACGCGATCAAACTCAAACATATACCTTCTGTGCCTTACCGAATCTTGCGTGAGACGCACATCCATGGGTTGAAACAAGGTATCAACCATCTCAGACAGGCGAATGCCTGCATGATTTATGTTTTTAACAGGCGATGGAAAACGGATTGTTAAATCCTCCAAAATTTCCAACGTGCCTTTAAGACCTTCCGGACGCAACACCGGAATCTCTCTCTCTTTTTCATCATCTCCCCGACGACGGGAACGGGTTTCACCTCCGCCTACCTGAAAAAAGTACGCGTTTAGGGTATCCGTTTTCAAAGTGAGATTGGCTGCCGAATCGGGCACGTGATACCGAACACGCAAAAACAAGGAATCGCTCCTGATGAGCACCGAATCGGTAAGCCAGAGCGATATGCTGTCGTGACGTGCACTACGCTCATATACAAACCAGTTGCTCATGTCCCTGTCGACAAGGGTTACATCCAACGTCTCTTTTACGGGGCGGCTAAAAAAGAAATCTATACGATTTCGTGATTTACGTTCCACATCGCGAAGATATTGCCCCACATTGTCTTCCTGAAACAGAAACAGTTGGATGCTATCGGGTAAAAAAGCCTGTTCCTGCACTACCACTGCCGAATCAGGTGGAATTGAATCAATGCGTTCATGAAACCCCACGAATGGTGAAACCAGTTGTGAGTGCCAGGCTATGCGCTCTCCGGGTTGATCATAGCGGAAATTGCGGTTAACATCCTCCAAAGCATAGAGTCGGTATTCGCCGGGAGACAGGTTCTGAATTGAAAACCGTCCGTCGGGATTTGATTTGGTTACCCTTATGGGCACTAGGGTTTTAAAGGCAGAGTCAGCCTGATTTTTATGTACCATAACCAACGCGTTGCTAACAGGAGCCAAGGTTTGCGCATCAAACAAAAAGCCGGAAATTCGCAAACTGTCGATTATCTCCCCGGTAGAAAAGGAGAACCTGAAATCCTGTAGCACATTGCCCTCATTGTTGTCGCTGATGGCATCGGCAAAATCAAGTGTATATGTAGTGTTGGGTTGCAAATCCTCCTTAAACCGGATAACCAGGTTGCGCCCTCTGGCCGACACCTCGGGCAATTCGTTCACGGGAGGCGAAACCATCAATTTCTGGAAAATATCCCTCACCTGAATAATCTCATCAAACTCAATTCGGATTTCATCTCCGATAAAACTCAATGAGCCTTCAGGCGGAATCGAACGAAGCATTACCGGCGGAACCTCATCGCGCGGACCACCGCCAGGGTAGCCAGTGCTGGCGCAACCTCCTGTTGAGAACACAATTGATGCAAATACCACAATAAAAAAGAGTGGCGCCGCATACTTTTTTAATAGTAACAACAGGCTTTGTATACTTTTATAACTCATGGATGATCCTCCGGGAATAAACATGAAATAAATTTAACTGTTTAAACTTAGAAAAAGATAGAAAGTTCTGATTTGTTCGTTATCAACCACACCTTTACATCTTTGCCCATCATTATTTTATAAAAAACGGACCAAAATCAATATTGTGCCATTAAAATAAATCGATTAGCCGCATGCCTCCTGATTTTTATAAATAATGCCCAAAGTTATAAAAAAAGGGCATTCGGGACTTGATGACGATGGATAAACAATATTTATGCCCAATAGCGATATTAAACCCTTTGTGGCAGAAACTTTGCAGGATATTCAAAAAGTAATAATTTTGCTTTGTTACAAAAAACAGCTCTGAAATGGAAATACAACCAGAAAGCACCCTGACAAAAAACAAAAAACTTATTATCGCCCTTGCTGGTCTGGGCTTAATACTAATCATTGTTAGCGCACTCTATTTTTTTCAAAGTAAGGAGATGAACCTCATCGTGGAAAATCTCACTGAAGAAAAAAACATACTTACGGAAGAGTATCAGCGACTAATTGTGAATTTTGACTCCCTGCAAAGTGACAATGACACACTAAATTTAATGTTACAGGTAGAGCGCGAACGAATTCACAACCTTGTGGAAGAGTTAAAAACAATCCGTGCTACCAACACAGCCAAAATACGTGAATATGAGCGAGAACTGACCACGCTCAGGGGCGTATTGCGAACCTATATTTTTCAGATTGACTCCCTAAACGCCAGAAACATTGAACTCACAAAAGATAACATTGAACAACGGCGGCGAGTGGCAGAGATGCAAACTTCAGTGAGGCAACTGGAAACCGTAAGAGCAAATCTTGAACAAAAAGTTACGATTGCCAGCAGGCTCGAAATTTCAGGGATAAAAGCCGATGGCCTCAACGCGTCGGGCAGAACCACCGACCGAAGCAGCCGCACCAGTAAAATACGTATCTGCTTTACGCTTATGCGAAACGTGACCGCACCGGTGGGGATGAAAGATATCTATCTGCGAATTGAACGACCCGACGGACAGCTTCTGATGCACTCACGTGACGACCTGTTTACACATGAAGGTTCACGAATCAATTATTCTGCCATGCGTTCGATTGAGTATGGCGGCGAAAGCACCGAAGTGTGTATCTTTTATGATGCGGATATGGGTGAGCTGCTAAGCGGAGAGTACGTTGCTGATATTTTTGCAGATGGTTTTCATATTGGCAACCACAAATTTGCATTGAGGTAAGTCATTAATAAACGCACGTTATCATATAAAAAAGCCGCTAGAGAAAAACTATCGGCTTTTTTATTTCTCCATGTAGTATTCTTTTGCCAGAGTCACAGTCTTAAGGCTTGTTTAGCACGCGGTTTTATGCATCGTTCCTACGGAACTCAATCGATTTATTAGTTGTTCCTGTGACCGGATTAAAATCCGGCCTTATAAGACTAGCCGTTCCTCCGGAACTCTCGAGAAAAGGGCTGTGACAATAGAAAAGATAGCCTTTATAGAAGAGCCATAGGCTCGAATTATTTTGTAAGGATGGACTTTAGTCCATCTGGTAAAGGTGTAGCATGCTATGCGAGAGCCGTAGGCTCGGGCCATGTTTGGATAGGATGGAATATGTAGCGTTCCTAAGGAACTCAACGAATTTGCTAGCTGGACTTGTGACCGGATTAAAATCCGGCCTTACAATATAAAACGTTCCTACGGAACTAAATATATAAAGTAACCTTTATGCCAGAGACGTAGGCTCGGATATGTTTTGTAAGGATGGACTTTAGTCCATCTGGTAAAGGTGTTGCATGCTATGAGAGAGCCGTTGGCTCGGGGCTTTTTTGGAAAGGGCGTTTTTATGGTTCCAACTCGCCCAGCTTATATGGCGTTGACTGATACACGTAGTAGTTTAGCCAATTTGAATAGAGCAAATGGGCATGGCCACGCCAGGTAACCACAGGCTTTGCCTCGGGATTATCTCCGGGGTAATAATTCTCAGGAACGGCAATCTCCATTCCTTTATTGATGTCGCGCCAATACTCCTCTCCCAAAGTATTTTCATCATACTCCGGATGGCCGGTTACAAAAATTTGCCGACGATCTTCTGATATGGCCAAAAACACGCCTGCCTCTGGTGACTGGCTCAATAAAATAAGGCTTGGCGCGGCATTGACATCCTCAACACGCACCTCGGTATATCGCGAATGCGGCACTTGATACACATCATCAAAACCACGAAGTAAAGGCTCCTTGGGCAGAAGCACATCGTGGTTAAACACGCCAAACATTTTTTTTGTAAGTTCAAACTTTTGCACACCAAAATGGTAGTACATTCCGGCCTGTGCTCCCCAGCATATATGAAAAGTGGAGGTAACATGCTTTTTGCTCCACTCCATAATTTCACATAACTCGGGCCAATAGGTCACTTGCTCAAAGTCGATTAACTCAACAGGAGCACCGGTAATTATCATCCCATCAAAATACTGATCCCTGATTTCATCAAATGTCTTATAAAAAGCCACTAAATGCTCCTGCGGTGTGTTGCGATGTGCATGCGATGAAGTCATCATCAACTCTATCTCCACCTGCAAGGGTGAATTTGAAAGCACCCGAAGCAGATGTGACTCAGTGACAATCTTAAGGGGCATCAGATTCAAAATGAGTATCTTCAAAGGCCGGATATCCTGGGATTCGGCCCGGCTGGCCCCCATAACAAATACATTTTCAGCCTCGAGCAAAGCCTTTGCAGGAAGCGTATCAGGAATATTAACAGGCATAACAATTTTCTAAAACAACAAATATCCAATTTGGGCTACGCTGGCATCCTTGATACCGGCTAACCACATCATCCGCACCCGCAGCAAGTCTGTAAAGACCCTTAGCGTTTCATTACTCCATAGAACAGGATATTCAGAATGTTATCCAGTTGCTGGTGAAATTCTTCACGGTTGGAAACACCTCTGAACAGAGGGATTTCGAGACCTCTGAGAGCTGTGGCTATACCGATAGCTCCCATCCGCGTGTTTTTAACATGAAACACATCATTCAGAACACCCTCATCGAGAATGGTTTTAAGCATCTCATCTTCGAGAGATTCGCCTCTCATCTTAACTGTGTCGAGAAACTCGTATCCACCATAAAGATCCTCCTTTAGCACCTTTTGATAGTTCTCCAGACCAGCCACTGTTTCCATGCGCACAATGACATAATCTCTTAACTTGTTTGCAGGATCCCGGTCGGAACGAACCACATCTTTCAGCTTATCATACAAGAGTTCGGCCTCCATTTCAATAACGGCCTGAAAAATCTCTTCCTTGTTTTTAAAATAATAATAAAGGGAGCTTTTCCCTTTTCTCAAAGCCATGGCAATGTCCTCCATGGTAGTTTTTTTATAGCCAAAACGGGCAAACAGGTCACGTGATGCATCCAGTATAGCCGATCTGGTAGCATCCTGCGCCGGTGTCAACGAACTGTTTTCCAGACTCATGGTGATTTAGATTTTCAATGGTTATTGCAAAAATAAAAATAGTTTCTCAAACAAATGGGAATGAGCGCAATTATTAACGCATCCAGGCATCCTCATCCTGAGCAGGCACAAAGTCCAGCTGTCGTTTCTCTAGGTTTGCACGTGCTACTTTAATGCGTATCGGGTCTCCAAGTTGAAAGCGCCTTCTGGTTTTTCGGCCAATGATGCAGTAGTTTTCTTCATCAAACTGGTAAAAGTCGTCATCCAAATCGCGTATTGGAATCATCCCTTCGCATTTGTTTTCAACAATTTCAACGTAAAGCCCCCACTCACTCACGCCGGAAATAACGCCATCAAAATTCTGTCCCTGACGATCTTTCAGGAATTCGACCTGTTTGTATTTGATGGATGCTCTTTCGGCTTCGGCAGAGCGCTGCTCCATATCGGAACTGTGCTCACACATCTCTTCGTACTTATCGGCTGATACCGATCGTCCGCCGTCAAGATAACGTTGCAACAATCGGTGCACCATCATGTCGGGATATCGGCGAATGGGAGATGTAAAATGGGTATAGTGTTTAAATGAGAGGCCGTAATGACCGATGTTATGGGTAGAGTAGATTGCTTTGGCCATTGTACGTACGGCCAATGTCTCAATGATATTCTGTTCCTTTTTGCCTCTCACATTTTCGAGTAACCTGTTCAATGCCTGGCTAACGCTCTCTTTGCCCTGCGGCATTGCTTCGAGGCCAAATCTGCGCACAAAGCGGCTGAATGTTTCAAACTTATCGGGGTCGGGCAAGTCATGTATGCGATAGACAAACGTTTTGGCGCTCTTGGATTTGCCTCCATCCAACTCATTTTTTCCTATCAACTCTGCCACACGCTTGTTGGCCATAAGCATAAACTCTTCGATGAGTTTGTTGGCTTCCTTCGACTCCTTGAAAAACACTGAGATAGGCTTTCCTTTCTCATCGATTTCAAATTTCACCTCTACGCGCTCAAAACTGATGGCGCCTTTACGAAATCGGGCTTCCCTAATTTTTTTGGCCAAGCTGTTGAGGGTGAGAATTTCTTCAGAAAAATCACCCTTCCCGGTTTCAATAACTTCCTGTGCCTCCTCGTAAGAAAAGCGGCGATCGGAATTGATGATTGTGCGACCAACCCAGGCATCCTTCACCTCAGCATCATCGGTCATTTCAAACACTACTGAAAAGCAGAGTTTATCCTCATTGGGGCGAAGCGAACAAAGGAAATTACTCAAACGCTCAGGCAACATTGGCACCACGCGATCAACCAGATATACCGAGGTGGCTCTGTCGTAACCCTCTTTATCGATAACCGAATCAGGAACAACATAGTGCGTGACATCGGCAATGTGCACACCCACTTCCCAAAGGCCGTTGTCAAGTTTTCGCAACGACAAGGCATCGTCAAAATCTTTTGCATCGGCCGGGTCGATGGTGAAGGTGGTTATATTGCGAAAATCGCGTCGTTTCTTTATCTCTTCAGCAGGAATTTCGTCGGGAATTTTTTCAGCCGCCGCCACCACCTCAGGTGGATAAAAATAGGGCAGGTTAAATTCGGCAAGTATGGCATGCATTTCAGCCTCATTGTCACCCACATTGCCGAGCACATCAACAACTTCACCTACCGGATTTTTAGATTTTGCAGGCCACTCTACAATGCGAACAACGGCTTTTTGACCGTTAACGGCACCCTTTAGTTTGTCTTTGGGTATGAAAATATCCCTATTGATGACTTTATTCTCAGCCACAAGGAAAGCAAAATTGGGACTTACATCAAGTACCCCCACAAAGAGCTCTCTTTTACGTTTAATTATTTCAACAACTTCGCCCTCCATTTGATGCCGCTTTCGTCGGGCATACTGTAGTACTCTAACCCTGTCACCATGAAGGGCATTGTTTAGATTGGCCTGTGTTACAAATATATCCTGCCCGCCATCGTCCGGAACAATATAGGCAGCACCAGAAGCGGTCATATCAACCCGACCCTCAATTTGCGACCCACGTGCCTGTAATTTAAAACGGCCTGTAGATACTTCACCCAAATATCCGCTTTCCGACAACTCATAAAGTAAAACTTCCACTAGCTGGCGACCGCTTTTTTTGGTTACACCAATTATGGAAGCTATCTGTTTATAATTGTAACTCTTTTGGGGATTATTGAAAAAAACATCCTGAATCAATGCTTTCATTTCGGCACGTTTGGGCCGCTTACTCTCCTTATCTTTAATCATCTGTTCTGTTTTAAATCAAAAATAACCAGACGTTCAATTTATTCTGAGCACTTAGGTGTGATGACTTCAGTAAAAAAGAAAATCACAAAAATGGCTGTAACTTTACTTCAAAAACAGTCATTGGCCTTGGCGTTGAAATTAATTGCCAGTCTAAGACTCAAACAATTATCACATCCGGCTTGGTTATCATATCAAATATAAGGATTAAAAGTCTCAAATGCTGAATTTTTGAATAAAAAAATCCGCTACAAAACTATTAGCCACCAAATTCGCCCCCTTAAACAAATCCATCAAAAGGAATATTCAACCGGAAAGGATTATGCCGATTAACCGGACTGCATTTATCCAATTAAAAACGTAACCTTATTCATTTTCAAACGAAAAAGTATTCAGAAACAACAATCAAAATAAACGAGATGTATCTCCTGAAAACGGTTATTTTAGTG
This sequence comes from Alkaliflexus imshenetskii DSM 15055, assembly GCF_000517065.1. Classification (GTDB taxonomy): domain Bacteria; phylum Bacteroidota; class Bacteroidia; order Bacteroidales; family Marinilabiliaceae; genus Alkaliflexus; species Alkaliflexus imshenetskii. The sequence continues at coordinate 1,578,347 of NZ_KI912105.1, forward strand.
CTGTTGATGGCCTTGTTGCCAAATGGAAATGTTTCTTCGCAGGAAACACAACGCAATCTGTTTGATGCCGAAGGACAAAAGACCGGATATTGGGCCATTTTTTCGCCAGAGGACTTCAGCATAATGGAAGAAGGCAGCTATGTGGATGGTAACAAAGATGGATTGTGGAAAACCTACTTCCCAAATGGAAATGTGAGTCACGAAATCACGTGGCGAAATGGTGTGGCCAGAGGCCCGGTGCGTTCATATTATCCTGACGGCACGCTCAGGGAAGAGGGTAATTGGCAAGAGTTCTGTTGGGTAGGCACCTATCGGTACTATCACCCAACTGGGCAATCGGCATACGAATTTCATTTTAACCGCAACGGACGACGCGAAGGCGAACAGCGCTACTTCTATCCCGATGGCGTACTAAAATACAGAGGCAAATGGGACAATGGAGCGATTCTTGGCCAGGTTGAAGTGTACAATGCCACCGGCGATCTGGTTCAACTGAGAAACTACAACGACAGCGGTGAGTTTGAAAGCCTCACCACCAACAACGACGCACTCAAACAGTTTATTGCCGAAACAACACGTCCACAATCCAGTCCCTTTCTTGGTACTGGACACCACACAATTTATAGAATGAATGGGCAGATATATCAAAAAGGCTATTACCAAAACGGCCAATTTATCACAGGCGAAGAGTTTATCTACGACGATCAGGAAAATCTCAGACAGATACGTGTTTATGAGAATGGGCGAATGGTAAGAATTAAATCGGGTGAGGAGTTAAACCGGGCCATCCGTTAATGCCAAACAATGTTACTCCACATATATACACCTAATTGAAAACCCGTAATTTGGGTTAAAGCTTCCCCGGTAAAAATAGTCGTAGTTGGGCAGCAGATAGCGAGCCCATGCTTCCATGCCATTTTTTGTATCTGAGGCAGTCCACCAATAGGCATACTGCCCTTCGCTGTTAAAATGTCCGCTGTGTCCGCGTCGGCCAGCCGGGAGAGCCGTAAAACCAAAACTATTGAATCCGCTTTGCCCACCAGTCCAACCCGATGAAGCTTTCAGGCTGGCACCACCTTGAGAGCCACGCCAACCGAGAGCGGTGTGAATTTGTATTTCGGAATCGATTAAAACTTCAAAATCGTACCAGTCGGCATCGGTCGGCACACGCCAGCCATCGGGACAAATATTTCCTGAAGCAATCACCTGCCAATTATAGAGCGCACCGTACCAATCTTTAAGCTGGTCATTGTTATCGTACCAACAATAGGCAGGCGAACTGTTTTCGCGCCAGTCACTCTCCTTTACAATCAACTCTATGGGAGAGCCATTGTTAAAGCGTGTGGTTTTAAGATTCTCTCCCATCCAGAGCTGCTTACCAATGCTCACCACTGGATAGTTGTTTCCATCGGCATCCCGACATGGCGCAAACCGAAAATCAACGGCGCCATCGATGTGCGGCACAACTACTGTCACAGACTGAAGGGTTCCGGCAGATGCTTTCAACAACAAACGTTCACCCATCCGATAGGGCATCGAGATTGACTTACCCAACGGCATATCATAAGTTGCAAGCGGCACTGCACCGGCACCTTGCAGGTATTCGGCAGAAACTTTGGCATTTCGGGTGTTGTTTCCTGACATCACCCAATGTGAATGCTCCCGGTTTGGGGTTGTAACGATGATGCGGTGCGCACCTGTTTGCATGCCAGATACCTTAAGCGTATGTTCGCCCGCTTTCATGTGAAAATTGGATTTACAAAGCAAGCTGGCATTGGCATTTAACACTTCAACCTGAACAGCGCCATTCTGCGAAAGATTTAACACAATTTCGCAGGTGCCGGCCTGCATATTTGGCCGTATGGTAAGAGGGCGTTCAGGGTTTAGAGCATCAGCCAGACTATCTGCAACAACCTTCAGATTTAAAATATCAAGGCCACTTAAAGTAAGCGTGGTGCCGTTGTGAAGATTTACAACTTCAACCCGATCGATGGGTACCGAGGCACCCGCGCCACGAAATACCAGACTAATGTCTCTGGCAGAAAGTGCAGGCAGGTTAAACAAAAAAAGCAAACAGATCCATCGTATCATAATCCGGCTAACAGTTACAGGAATCACATCTGTGATCTTTACGAATTAAACCCTTAATGGTTTCCCATTCCAGCTTGATATCGTTCACAATTGGCCTCACGGACTCATTTGTGAGGCCGGATGCAGCTTCCAGTCTTGTTGTAATGGTTGCCAGCTTTTCAAAACCCATATTTAGCGCAACCCCTTTGATGGTATGTGCCAATCCAACAACCGCATCAATATCTCCTACTCTGAGAGAATCGTCAATCGCATTCACAAAATCACGCATCTGGCGGCACACACTTTTAATAAGCCTGCTAAAAACTTCCTCGTCCTCATCTATACGCTCCATCAACTCCTTTAAATTGAAATGCTCGTAGCCCTCGAAAGAAAACACTCTGGGGGGCTGCTCGTCTAATTCATTAACAGACAGATACCGAAAAACTGTTTGTTTCAGTCGGTTCTGGTCAATGGGTTTTGTAAGAAAGTCATCCATCCCTGACTCAATGGCTTTTATTCGCTCCTCTTTTAGTGCACCAGCAGTGAGTGCCACAATGGGTACGTGCTGTCCGGTTAGCTTTTCTGCCTCGCGAATACTACGTGTAGCTTCGATGCCGCTTTTTACTGGCATCTGAATATCCATTAAGATCAGATCCACACTATGTTTTTTTATGAGGTTGAGAACCTCTTGCCCTGTGGAAGCTTCGAGGATGGTGAGGTCTGGAATAAAACTCTCCAACATCACCTTAATAAGCTCCATGTTCATTTCCACATCTTCCGCTACTATTATCACAGGATTGTTGATTGACTGCAGCTTCCCGGTTTCCTCAGTTTGAATGCTGATTACTGATTCAGGTGTATTTTTGTTTTCCCAGCGTACATTAATGGTGAAATAAAAAGTTGTACCAATTCCCGGCTGACTTTCGAGGTTGATAACACCGCCCATTTTCGCGGCCAAAAGATTGGAGATGATAAGCCCAAGGCCTGTACCTCCATATTTGCGGGTAGTGCTTGTATCGGCCTGAGAAAATGCCTTAAACAGCCGCACACGCTGTTGCGGTGTGATGCCAATGCCGGTATCGCGTATTTTGAAACTGAAGTTTCCGGTGTCTGCGCCAGTCTCTTCATAGTCGACAGACAATTCCACTTCGCCGCGGGCTGTAAACTTAACAGCATTGCCCAGTAAATTTACCAGAATTTGCTTCAACCTTAAGGGATCAACGTACACATAGCGAGGCATATTAGGCGAAAGCCGCAGTAAAAGGCGCAATGACTTTTGATCGGCCTGATAACGGACAATCTGCATGGTTTGCTCCACCAGCTCAATCAGGTCGATGCGTAACACATCCAGCTCAAGCCGCCCGGCCTCAATTTTTGAGAAGTCGAGAATGTCACTTATAATACCTAAAAGTGTATGAGCAGACGTATTTACATTGTCGAGATATCGGCGCTGAAGGGCATCCAAACTGGTATTTTTAAGCATTTCGGTGAATCCGATGACCCCGTTGAGCGGGGTTCTGATTTCATGACTCATGTTGGCCAAAAATTCCGACTTGGCATTACTTGCAGCCTCTGCCTCCTCCTTCGCCTTCAAGAGTTTTTGTTCCACATCAACTTTCAACAGCGTGTCGGCCAGGGAGTTGGACAAAACCTCTATTAGGAGCAACTCATTCTCATCCCACGATTTCTCATATCTTACAGTATCAAAACCCAGAATACCAACGGGTTCATCATTTTGAATGATAGGCACCGACAGCAGCGACTTAATTTTCTGACGCACAAACTCTTCTCTTTCAAAAACAGCCTCAGATGGCACTGTGTCCACATCGCAGATTTTAACCACCTGCTTGTTTTTGATCTGATTAAACCACCAGCTAATCTCATTCACAGGCAAATTCTGGATGGCACCTTTTTCGGAGGAGATACCGCTTGCACACCACTCATGTGTATTGCTTATTTTGGTTCCGTCATCAGAAAACAGGAAGATATATGCTCTGTCAGTGTCAAAGAACTCGCCGGTTTTTTTAAGCATAAAATCGATTTTTTCATCGATATTATTGACATTTGAGCTTATAAAATCGTAGGAGATCTCAGCAACCAGTTTATGAAGTCGAATTTGATAATCAATGAGATTTTTGGATATCCGCCGATCGGTAATATCACGTGTAACGCCCAGAATGCCTACAAAAAGTCCACGTTTGTCATACATTCCGGAAATGGTTACTTCTGTCCAGACCGATGTGCCGTTTTTACAAGGTTGTTCAAGTTCTATTCGCACATCGGGGAAACGTTCTCCGGAACTGACATAACGCTTCACCTGCTCCATGCCATTCTGAAACGCCTTAATAGAAGATGGAGATATTAATTCAGAAGGCTTTTGATTCATTACCTCTGACGGTGTAAATCCACGCAATCGCTCCACCGAGGGACTTACATAGGTGATACGTCCCTGCAAATTCATCGTCCAGATAACATCCGACGAATTGTCAGCCAGCAACCGGTGACGCTCTTCGCTCTCCTTGAGGAGCTGATCCGCTTTTTTCTGGCTGTTGATGTCTTTAAGGAAGTTCAATGTAGCAGGCTGCCCGTTCCATACGATACGTGTTCCGCTCATTTCGACCCACACAACGGAGCCATTGGCACGTATCAACCGGAGCTGATACCTCGCTTCAGTAGGCTCCCCGGCTATTCTGCTACGGTAACGCTGTATGGCCAATTCCTGATCATCCGGATGTATGAGTTTTGCAAAGTCGATGGACTTTAGTTCGTCGTAGGCATAACCCGTAATCTCTATCAATCTGGGGTTAAAATACACAAGACCAATCCCCTGTGCTACGGCAATACCATCCTGTGATGTTTCAACCAATAGCCGATAGCGCTCCTCGCTTTCCTGTAAAAGCGACATCGCGTTTTGTTGTACCGAGATATCCTCCATAACCCCTTCGATCCAACCCTTGGTGCGTAAGAATTTAGCAGAAATACGAAGCCAAACCGTACGCCCGTCCAACCTGCGAAATCGCGCAACAAAACCCTCTACTTCGCCTGCCTTCTTTAAAACACCTGTAAAATTCTCCCTGTCAAGGATGTTTTCATAATGATCCGAGACATTAAAGTTCGAAGTCATTAATTCAGCTCTGCTGCGAAAGCCTGCCAAATGCGCCACCACCTCATTGGCATCAAGCAGTTTACCGGTTTCAATATCGGTGCGAAACAACCCAACCTGTGAATTTAAAAACAAATTGCGATAAGTCTCTTCAGCACTGTTTAAAGCATCGAGTGCATTTTGGCGTTCTGTCTCATCTTCAAATGTCTCAAGCACAGCATATACGTTACCTGAATCATCTAGCAAGGGGCTTGCTGTTACTTTAAAAATCTTTTCTCCAAATGCGGTATGCTTCTTTTTGATGTAGGATGAAGTGGCTTTTCTCTCAAATGCCTCTCGGGCCTGACACTCATCACACTCCTGGCTCATAGCATTGTAGTTTAGGCACTTGTAACAAGTTGCATCCGACTTCAGATTGGCATGTGGAAACCACTTACGTGCCGCACGATTCATCTCCAACACCTTCATCTCAGATGAGATCATCACAACGCCCAGATTGAGGCTGTTAAAAAGCGTCTCAAACTTATCCCGTCCTTCAATTAGATTGCTTTTGGCCTGCGTCACATGGCGGCTATAAATCACGAGTAAAACCAACAACACCAAATGCATCGAAAAAAATGCAACCATCACCCCAAAAGCAGGGAAAGAGCCAACCGGCAAAAATGTTGATAAAGCATATATCAACAACATGAGTGGATAAAAAAACATTGCGTACTTTAATGCACAATCGTGCCCCACTATTAGATATGAAAAAAACGGAAATATAAAAGTTAACAATAGCAATGATTGACTGTGGCTGGCAGTTGTAAAACTCCACAAAATGAAAACCATTGTAAGCGAAGTGACCATGTTGGCCCAACCAGTATATTTTCTAAACCGGTAGAACCATAACCCTGCCAAAAGCACAAGTATAATATACCCGGCAGACACGACTGTCGATGTATTAAAGCCTTGATTACCTGCAAAAAAATGGACCACAGTCCATAGAATCAGAACCAGAGTAACCTGAAACACCAACCTTACACTCTTGTCCAGCTCTTCCATAAAGAATTCTCTCATATATCCAGATTATATAAGGTTCAAAACCATTACCTAAAACAGATAGTGGTACCAGTGTGTTTTCGAAAATCCATCAATACTTTCATTATACGAACCAACCATGGAAAAATAAACAATTCTTTTAATAAATGCTTGATTCTCTCCATAAACTAAGGGAATTTCTCAACCAACGGACATTTTTTTAGTGTCGATGATTTCGATACAATTTTGTAATTTAGCCATTTGAAAATATGAATAGCTGAAAAATGAAGTCAGAACTGAAAATATTCAATACCCTTACCAGAGAAAAAGAAACCTTTGTTCCGGTAAACCCCCCACATGTAGGGCTTTATGTATGTGGACCCACTGTTTATGGAGATCCTCACCTGGGTCATGCCCGACCGGCAATCACCTTCGATTTGCTTTTCAGATATCTGCAACATCTGCATTATAAAGTGCGCTACGTGCGTAACATCACTGATGTGGGACATCTGGAGAATGACGCCGATGAAGGAGAGGATAAAATAGCACAAAAAGCCCGCCTGGAACAACTTGAGCCAATGGAGGTTGTTCAATATTACACTGAGCGCTACCACAAATACATGGATGCGCTGAACGTGAAAAGCCCATCCATTGAACCGCGCGCATCGGGTCACATCATTGAGCAGTTGGCCATTGTAGACAGCATTTTACAAAAGGGGTTTGCATACGAAAGCAATGGCTCTGTCTATTTTGATGTGGAGAGATATAATCGTGAGCACAAATACGGCATCCTTTCGGGTCGTGTTTTGGAAGATTTATATAGTACCACCCGCAATTTGGAGGGCCAATCAGAGAAAAAAAACAGTTTTGATTTCGCCCTTTGGAAAAAGGCGACCCCATCGCACATTATGCGTTGGCCGTCAAAATACAGCGACGGTTTTCCGGGATGGCACCTTGAATGTACGGCCATGAGCGCCCGTTACCTTGGCGAGACATTCGACATACACGGAGGTGGAATGGATTTACTTTTTCCCCATCACGAGTGTGAAATTGCCCAAAGCACAATAGCTCATGGACATGGTCCCGCCCGCTATTGGATGCATAACAACATGATAACCATCAATGGACAAAAGATGGGCAAATCGTTAGGCAATTTCATCACACTGGAGCAGTTTTTTACCGGCAGCCACAAAATGCTTGAGAAGGCATGGTCGCCTATGACCATCCGTTTTTTTATTTTGCAGGCACACTACCGCAGCACTGTTGACTTCTCGAATGAAGCACTGCTGGCTGCTGAAAAAGGTCTTCAACGACTAATGGAGGGGATGGCGCAACTTGAGAAAATTAAGCCCGGCAATGTAAGTGAGTTTGATGTGGAGTCATTTAAATCAAAATGTTACGAAGCGCTAAATGACGACTTAAACAGTCCCATATTAATCGCCCATCTGTTTGACGCTGTGAAAGCCATCAACTCGGTTGCGGCAGATAAAATCAGCCTCACCGCTGACGATATAAGTGCTTTGTCATCAACCATGCATCTTTTTGTGGAAGAATTGCTCGGCCTCACTCCCGAACTTAAAAGCGAAACCGGCTCAGAAATGCTTGATGGCGTGATGAACCTCGTGCTAAAAATACGCCAACAGGCCAAATCAAATAAAGACTGGGCCACATCGGACCAAATAAGAGATGATCTCAACGCACTCGGCATAATAGTAAAAGATGGCAAAGAGGGTGCCTCATGGGAAATTAAATAGGAATTGATTTTTATCAACCTGAAAACTAAACGATGAACAACAAACTCATATCATTGGGCGTAATAGCTATGGTCTTCGGCATCATTTCGTGCGGGCAGTCCACTGGCAGACAAACAACCGCAAATCACCAAACAAAGCCTGACCTGACAACCCCTGTGTTCGATGCCGATTCGGCCTATCACTACATCGACACCCAGGTAGCGTTTGGCCCCCGCGTACCAAACACACCTGAGCATCTGGCCTGTGCTGAGTATCTGGCTGAAAAGCTGGAACAATTTGGTGCCGAAGTGATAGTTCAACAAGGTGAGGTGAGAGCATTTGACAACACGATTCTGAATATCCGCAACATCATCGGACAGTTTCAACCTGAGAAGAACGACCGTATTTTACTCTTTGCCCATTGGGACACACGGCCATTTGCTGATCATGACCCGGATCCTGCTCTCCGCAACAAGCCCATCCTGGGTGCCAACGATGGTGCCAGTGGCGTAGGGGTCCTACTTGAAATTGCCCGTCATCTGAAGGAAAATCCTACCCATCCGGGGATAGATATCATTTTTTTTGATGCCGAAGATTACGGGATACCTGATCACATCCAGGTAGCATACAAACCCGACACTTGGTGTCTGGGAAGCCAGTTCTGGGGCAGAAATCCCCACCGCAAAAATTATTATGCGCGATTTGGAATTTTACTTGATATGGTTGGAGCCAAAGGTGCTCAGTTTTACAGAGAGCAATACAGCATGCAATTTGCTCCACGACTGGTGGATCATATCTGGAATACAGCCGCAAGGCTTGGTTTCTCAGCCTGGTTCAATTTTGGCACCGGAGGCATGATTACCGATGACCATGTCTACGTGTATAAACACTTACGCATACCAAGTGTTAACATCATACAGTACGAGCCTGCATCACATACAAGTTTTGGACATTACTGGCACACCCATCAGGATACAATGGATAATATTGACAGAAACACCCTGAAAGCAGTAGGACAAACGGTTATGGAAGTAATATATACCGAAAAATAGTATTGAACCATTGCTGGGATATGTTCAAAACTAATTCTTTACGCCCTTATTTTCAACCTGAAGGAGTTGAGGCCGGATGTGATGAAGCAGGACGCGGCTGCCTGGCCGGACCTGTTGTTGCAGCAGCGGTAATTCTGCCTGCTGACTTTGCACACCCGCTGCTTAACGACTCAAAACAATTGAGCCACAAACAACGCTGCGAACTGCGTATTGTGATTGAAAACAAGGCCGTAAGCTGGGCAGTAGCAATGGTAAGCCATGAAGAGATTGACAGAATCAACATCCTGAAAGCATCCTTTTTAGCCATGCATCGGGCAGTGGATCAACTCAACACACGACCCTCACTGTTATTAATTGATGGCAACAGATTTAATCCCTACAGCGGCATACCCCATCAGTGCATTGTTAAAGGAGACGCCACGTATATGAGTATTGCTGCAGCATCGGTTCTGGCCAAAACCCATCGCGACGAATTTATGGAGGCTGCACATCAGGATTATCCAAATTACGACTGGGATAAAAACAAAGGATATCCCACAAAAGCCCATCGGCATGGAATTGAAAAATACGGACTTACGCCATTGCATCGTCGCTCATTCAGACTTACCGACGGGCAGTTGAGTCTGGAATTGTAATGCACTCTAAAATCGATATCCCAAACCTATGGAAGTCATTCTGGTTTTAAGTTCCAGATTGTCGCTTTTCATAATGTCATTCATACCAATTCCATAACCAACATTCAGGCTCATGCCAAAGGCAAACTCGTAGTAGCCGCCCACATTGATCCCGGCTTCAAGTCTATTCATCTCCTTCACAAAGTTAGTTTTAGCTTTGTAATAGTGCGACACACTTATATAAGGGTTTGTGCTTCCAAGTATATGTTTTTCCTTGAGAGTTGCAGCCATTATATAGCTGATGCGGGGACCACATACAAAATGCAATCCTTTGGTAAGTGTAAGGTCTAAATAAAGAGGAATATCAAGCGATGTGATTTTTAACTCTTCGGTAGAATGAAGCTGATCATAACCTGACGAGGAAGGAGCCGGTCCAGACCAAGTGTTAGAAGATCCCTTAAAAGCAACGCCTATTTCAGGCCGAAAAGCAACCACATCGGTAATTGGAATGTTAAAAAACAGGCCAAAATAAGGATAATATACCGGGTCAGGAACCGGGTAGACTGCTGCGCCATCAATCTGGTATTTCAAATTAGAGATTCCCAAACCGGCTTGAACACCTAAAACTCCGGAACCAAAGATACTGCGAGCGTGAGACGCTTCGCTGAGTTGCGCATGCATTGGACTTAGCACGCTTACGAGCGCAAACAATAAAATCAATCTGTGTAACATAAGGATTAGGATTAGGATAAATTTAACGCAAATCTATAAAAAATAGTAAATCACCAAAGCCAAATAAGCTATATAGAAACAATAAGTTAGAATGTTATGGTGCAAAAAACTTTTGCCGACTCCCTTATTTTAGTTTGAACAATCGACGAAAAAAGCAGAAAAATACATCCGTTAAAAAACACGGAACAAAAAAGACAATACAATTAAAAACCTATCTGTTTTATTATCATCCACTTGTTTTATTTTAAAATTTAAACACATTCTAAATTAAACAGTTTTTAACATCGGCAAATGATTCAAAACATATTTTAGTGCGATAATTATTTTAACTCAAGCATTATGATTATGAAAAAAGTACTCTTTTTATTTGTAGCCATTCTGGCTATTGGAAGCTTACAAGCTCAGGAAACAGGAAAATTCCGGGTAGGTGTTGATTTAGGATATACCATTCCTTCAGATGGAGGAGGTGGTGTGATGTTTAATTTTGAACCTAAATACAACATTGCAGACAACATGAATGTGGGCTTAAGAATTAGCAGCGCAGCTATGGCTAAAGGCATCTCATCGTCTGATGGTTCCGACATGGAAACCAAAATAAGCGCCAACGGTTCTTATATGGGAACTTTTGATTACTATTTTAGCAAAGGAACCAGCTCATTTGCGCCTTATGTTGGTGGCGGTTTGGGATATGTATCTCTAGCCTCCGTAGAACTTGAAAGCAGCTCAACATCAGCAGATGGAGGTTTAGATGTATCTGGCAAACTGGGCGGTCTTATTCGTGCCGGATTTGAAGCAGGCAAATTTAGAATGGGACTGGAATATAATCTGATTCCAAAGAGTAAAATTGACTTGATTTCTGGAGGTAAAGGAGAAATAGCCAATTCTTACTTAGGTATTCACATGGGTTTCTATGTGGGTGGTGGAAAATGGAAGAAATAATCAGAACACATTGCTCTCCTTTTTACATCTGTATATCCAGTATTTAAAAAGGAACCTTATTATGGATAAATCTGCGGGCTGCCTTTATTGGGCAGCCCGTTTCATTTCGACTCTTTATAAACATATAAAAACACGCAATAACAAAATGTGGTAATTTATCAACTAATATGAGATAAGAACAGCATTTAAGTTTACCGAAAGCAAACTAACTGAAAACTAGAGACCCTGCCCTTCAGGCGTCCATTGATAAAAAAAACATTAATCTCCACTTAAAAAAAAGTATCAATTTCGTTATTTGAACTAAAATATAGTTTTAAATTAGCAGAACTTAATTTTAATTCATGTATTATGAAAAAAGTACTACTCGCACTGGCCATTATTGCAGGCCTGGCATGTTTCACCACCGAAGCTAAAGCTTCTTACACCATTGACGATGCACAAGTTGAAGCTTTGTTCAGCAGTGCTACTCAAGCGTCTTTCTCTGTAATGTCAGAGGCAATGGAAATGGCTCCCGCCATGGCATTTGCTCCTGCAGCCAGTTCAAAAGATCCTTTGGTAGCTATTTTGCTCGACTTTTTCCTTGGTGGTCTTGGTATTCACCGTTTTTATCTTGGAACCAAAACCATGACCGGTATTGGTTACATCCTAACTTGTGGTGGTATCTTTGGCTTGGTGCCTCTGATTGACCTTATTGTGCTTGCTGTTAACTTTGATGACATCAGCGCTTATGTGGACAATCCAAAATTCTTCATGTGGTAGACTAGTCTCCCTATGATAAAAGGGGTCTCTAAATCCCATTAAGGCTTAATCATATAAGAAACCGAAACGTTTTTTATATCTTTAAGCCTTTCTTATTTAAAGTTCTGAAGCCTTTAGGCTGGGAACAATCGGCACGAAACCAACAACATACAAATGAAACTAAAGAGCCTAACCATATTGTTACTGGCAATCACAATGATTCCGTCTATTGCTGTCTCTCAAGCATACAAAGGCAAAGTATCGGTAAAAGCCAGGCATCAGGTATATCAAAAAGGACAACTATTCACGGTGGAATCAACATCGCTCTATGATGGCAGCACAGGCAATATTACCTGTCATTACATTGCACCTGTTGAGTTTTACAAAACCATCAACACCAAAGGTGAAACGATGATATACATGCCACGCGAAAACCAGGTATCGTTCACACAAAACAGCCAATATGGAAGTGACAGTGAACTGCTTTACTATTTTGTAAACAACTTCACGCAAGATCTGGGTCTTGAAAAAGAGGGATTCATACGCTCTGGTTCGCGACGCGACAACAAGTACCATGTGACCGTGTGGCAGGCACCTCCCGGACTCAAGCCGGTGCACACTGTTGAATTGGTTTTTGAGAACTTTCTTCCGGTTTATGCAGCCTATCTTGGAATGAATGGCCGCCCGCTCAAGAAGATATACTACTATGAGTATCATCATGACAATAACTTTTCGCTGCCAAAAAAAATCACTGAGGTAAGCTACTCTGCTCCAAACGACTCGGTAGTAAGACGCACAACCTTCTCGGATATCCGCACAGGATTCAATATTGAAGATTCCCGGTTCAACTTTGAAATACCACAAAATGCAGTTAAGGTTAATTTCTAGTTTGTCATTTTTGTATATACTACTTCTGTGTTGCATGGAAACAAAGGCACAGACTCCACTTATTGGCAATGACACTGAGCTTATTGCAGCAAAAGCAGAAGCCCATATTGAAATGGCGTCGCGCAAAAGGAACCCAAAACGCACATTTCTAATCCGGAAAGCAGATCCACTGACTGTAAAACTAAACCCGGTAAACTATGTTTTTGGTGGCTTGCTCTTTTTTTACCAAACATCCTTGTCGCGACAATTCTCTGCCGATTGTCTCTACGAACCCACCTGCTCAAGCTTTAGTAAAGATGTGATTTCGAACTACGGTCCGGCAAAAGGCTTACTACTCACAGCCGACCGGCTTTGCAGATGCAATCGGGTTGCGCAAAGCGACATTCATCCTTTAACCATAAATGAACAAACGTACAGGTCTGTGGATGGGCACGAAACCTACCAGACCATCAGACAAAAAAACAAGACGCATTGCTGTGACGAACATTAACGCCAGAATAAGAACCGCAGTTGTGGTTGTGTCGATGTTGATATGTAATTCTGCATCGGTGATAGCACAGAATAGATCCAACCAGATAGGTTTCATCAATCATCTCACGTCCTCAGGATATCATGAAGAGAGTCTTTATGAAAACCTGAGAATCAGGAATCAGTCTCTTACAAGCAATCAAATTGATTCACTCAACTATTTGGCAGGATGGTCTTCATATTACCTGAAGAAACTGGTTGAGTCTTCAAGCTATCTGAACACTGTTTCGCCCGAATCGCCTTTCTACGCAAAATCCCGTTTGTTTAGTGCCTATAACCAGATTCATATTGGCAACTACCATACTGCCGACTCCATACTCAATAACTTTACACCACAAAACCAAACAGAGGTGGACTTTCGAAACTTTATGAAAGCCGGATTGTCACTTCTGCAAAACAACGCTTCCGGATATAACGAGTACCGCAACCTCCTACCAGCAGATTACTATGGATTTTCCCGTGAGGTAATTAGTATGGATCTGCTTTTTCAGGAAAAAGTTTCCTTCAAAGGTAAATCACCATGGCTTGCCGGAGGCATGTCAGCCATTTTACCCGGGAGCGGAAAAATTTATGCCGGCAAAACAGGGCAAGGCATCATGTCATTTATGATAACAACCGGACTTGGTCTTGTTACCTGGGAAAACCAGAGAATAAGAGGCACCGACCATGCCGTAACAATTCTGTTTGGATCGGCATTCACCATTTTTTATGCCGGCAACATATACGGCTCCATGTTTTCAGCAAAAATTGCCAACGATGAAACAATTCAACTCCACAATCAGAAAGTGCTTTTTAATCTTCAAATTCCTTTGCGCAACATTTTTGACCAGCGCCGATAACGGATTGTTCCATAAAGCCGACTCACTGTTTGCTGAAGGTCATTTCTTTCGAAGCACAATTGAATATGAGCGCATACTTTTTGAGCATGAGGCACCAGGCATTCAGCGCGAGGCTCTCATAAAAAAAGCGGTGGCATTAAAATATCAGGAACGCTATACCGAAGCCATACGCGAGCTGAACCGCATCGCGATACGCAGTCCCAAAGACACGCTTCTTGCAGCGCGAACTTACCATCTGGCTGTTTGTTATTACCTCAACGGAAACTATCAGGAAGCTCTGGCAACAATTGACATGTATGAATATGCACTTGATGGACATCCATTGCTTTACGACATTTTAATAATTAAAACCTTAAGCAACAACCACCTTTTTAAATTTGAGGATGCTGAAACCAGTTTGCGTCAAATCACCGAACTGCAAGTTGATGAATCCAACGGCATAAATAGCATATTAAAAGAAATTTATGACAGGGGCAAAACGCCCCGCTACCGCAATCCGGAGCGTGCTCACGACTTCTCCATCGTGATACCTGGAAGCGGGCATCTTTATGCCGGAGCTTTTGGTGAAGGCGCAGTAAATTTTCTGCTGAACGCATCGGCCCTCTCCTTTGGCGTTTGGCAGGTATATACCGGTTACTATTTTACTGGCTATGTGGTTGGCGTTACATTTTTGGAGCGGTTTCATTCCGGCGGGAAAAAAAGGGCCTCAGTTCTGGCTGAACTTAAAAACATTGAAAACACCAATAAACTTAACATGAGAATTTTGGATGCTATAAAAGAGAACTAACTTTATACAATTAAAACATCTAATACCAAATGCCATGACAAACGCCACAAACTCGTCAAACACAAGAAAAACTGACTGTTCGGCAAACCATTCGGGACACGCCTCCTCCGGCGCTGTTTACGGATTGGGATTGATAGGTGCCGCAGTGTATTATATATCAGTAGCCACAACTTTTTGGTGCGGTGTGGTGGGTTTTCTTAAAGCCCTTGTATGGCCTGCTTTCCTGGTTTACTATGCCTTTAAGTCTCTAGGCGCTTAAATAATATACACATGGCAAATATCAACACAGAAACATTGGATAATCTAAGGGTATCGCTATCAATAAAAGCAAAAAACGGGATAGACTTTACTAGTGCTGCAGCAATAATCTGGCTTCTGATAGCCGTGATTTGGAAAATGGGCTTTTCAGATTACGACAAATCGGTACTCACATTTGTGGTTGGCGGTTTTATGCTCCCGCTGGCTCTTCTCTTCTCAAAACTGATAAAAACTGTCTGGACCGATAAAGAGAACCCATTACAACCACTTGGTCTATGGCTCAACTTCGCACAGCTTTTCTACTTTCCATTTCTCATTTTTACGTTGGTCAAGTTCCCCACCTATTTTGTTATGACCTATGCCATCATAACTGGGGCACACTTTTTCCCTTATGCCTGGTTTTACAAAACACCGCTGTTTGCAATTGCTGCCGGTATTATATCAGTGGGGGCGATGCTTGGAGGATTTATATTAGAGTCAGAGATGATGTTTCTCATTCCTCTATCGGTTTCAACAGCTTTGATACTGTTATCGATACTGTTATATGTCGACAGCAATGCAAAATCTCGCAAACTTAAGAGCGAAGCATCATAAATAACAGGTGCTGGCAATTCGCTTACACGGTATATAGCAGCACCATTCTCTGAAAGAAATTCAGAAACCTTTCAAAAAGATACAGGTGACAATTGATGTCAACAGATCAATTTGTTGCAGCTAAACAGACGGTATGAGACAAAAATCAATGTCATACCTGCGGTAAACTTTTATCTTTGCCACTTGTCAAATCAAAAAAATAACAGAATAAAACAAATATGAGAAAACTACTATCCATCTCACTTGTGCTAATTATTGGTTTTGCAGGTAAAGTGAGAGCTGACGAAGGTATGTGGCTTCTGCCACTTATCAACAAACTTAACATTGCCACCATGCAGGAGATGGGGCTGAAAATTTCTGCCGACGATATTTACAGCTTAAACCAAAGCAGTTTGAAAGATGCTGTGGTAATTTTTGGTGGCGGCTGTACCGGCGAATTAATCTCAGACAAAGGACTACTGTTGACCAACCACCACTGCGGATATGGTCAGATTCAGGAACTTAGCACCGTTGAAAACAACTACCTGGACAACGGTTTTTGGGCTGCAACATTTGACGATGAGCTACCGGCACCCGGACTGACAGTAACTTTTCTGAAGCGAATGGACGATGTGACCGAAGATATTCTTTCGGCTGTAAATGCTGATATGACCGAACAACAGCGCCAGGCAGCCATCAGAGAGAAAAGTGCCGAACTGGTTAAAGTTGCCAACGAAGGGAACAACTATCGTATTTTGGTGCGTGATTTCTTTGCCGGTAATCAATTTTTCCTCGTTGTTTACGAAGTGTTTTCCGATGTACGGATGGTGGGCGTGCCCCCCAGCTCCATTGGTAAATTTGGTTACGATACCGACAACTGGATGTGGCCTCGCCATACCGGCGACTTTGCGCTATTCAGAGTTTATGCCGATGCCGATGGCAATCCGGCTGACTACTCACCCAATAACGTGCCATACCAACCAAAACACCACCTTCCGGTATCGTTAAAAGGCTATCAAAAAGAGGATTTTGCTATGACCATTGGATTTCCGGGAAGTACGCAGCGCTATCTGCCATCATGGGGAATTCAGGAGCGTATGGGCATCTTTAACCAGACTTTAATTACCGTGCGCGGCGTTAAACAGGATATTTGGGCCGAGGATATGGCTGCAAGTGATATGGTGCGTCTACAGTACGCCACAAAATTCTCGCGCAGTTCAAACTATTGGAAAAACAGCATTGGCATGAACCGCGGCCTCGAAGCACTCGACGTATTAAGTCAGAAAAGAGCGCTCGAAGCGCAATTCACCAGCTGGGTTAATGAAGATGCGAACAGAATGGCCAAATATGGTAATGTGCTTACATCTGTTGAAAATGCATACACTTCGCGTGCAGACCATTACAAAGCCAACAACTACATGCGCGAAACCCTTATTCGCGGCGCTGAAATCCTATTCTTCGCAGCCAATGCGCGCGAACTGGAGAACGCATTAAAGGAGAACAACCAGGAGAAGGTTGATGCGGCAATCAACAGATTAAAGCAAGCCGGCGAAACATACTTCAAAGACTACAGTGCTCCTACCGACAGGCGCGTATTGGAAGCCATGCTGCATCTCTATGCAAAGGATATCGACAAAACCTTCCACCCCGACTTCTATCAAACCATCAATAAGAAATTTAAAGGAAGCTACGCCAGATTTTCCGACCATGTTTTCAGCAAATCGCTTTTTACATCGCAGGAGAACTTCAACGCATTTTTAAACAATCCGCGTCTAAAAACACTATTAAACGACCCGGCCTATCAGGCAGGAATCTCCACCATGGAGATGTACCGCCAGTTGCTTAATATGAATCAGGATGCTGAAACCCGCATTGCAGAGGCCAGCAGACTGTTTATTGCAGGCTTACAAAAGATGCAGCCTGAAAAAGTTTTTTATCCGGATGCCAACTTCACCATGCGTTTAAGCTACGGTACTGTTGGAGACTACTCACCGCGCGATGCTGTTATTTATAAGCACTACACAACCCTCGAAGGTGTGATGGAGAAAGAAGACCCTGACAACTTTGAGTTTGTGGTACCAGAGAAACTTAAACAACTGTTTCGCGACAAGGACTATGGACAATATGCAGATGCCGATGGACGTATGTATGTGAATTTCACAACCAACAACGACATCACCGGTGGAAACTCCGGAAGTCCGGTAATCAACGCCAATGGTGAACTCTTCGGACTGGCTTTTGATGGTAACTGGGAAGCCATGAGCGGCGACATAGCCTTCGAAGCTGAGCTGCAAAAATGTATCAACGTGGACATTCGCTACGTGCTGTTTATCATTGATAAGTTTGCAGGTGCCACACACCTCATAGACGAAATGACACTGGTTAAATAAGATATATGTTCAGAAATGAAACGGGAGAGCAAGACCATTGCTTTCCCGTTTTTTTTTCGTGGTACGAAGCCAACCAAAACCAGATATACAGAAGTATTATCCCTGTTCATATTTCCATTACTGAATACAAAAAGCTAATTTTACGCCATTAAATCGTAAAACCATGTTCGAAATCAACCTCCTTGAAGTAATCTCGGCATTTATTGTGCTTTTTGCCGTTATCGACATCCTGGGTTCCATTCCCATCATCATCAACATCCGTGAGAAAGGCGGGATTATCAATGCATTACAAGCCTCTTCCATCTCCTTTGTCATTCTCATCGTCTTCCTGTTTTTGGGAGAGGCTCTTCTGGGATTATTTGGGGTTGATATATCTTCGTTTGCCATAGCCGGCTCATTTGTACTGATGATAATGGCATTTGAAATGATTCTGGGTGTAGAGATATTCAGACATGATTCACCTGGAGGAGCTTCCATTGTACCCATCGCCTTTCCGTTAATTGCCGGAGCCGGTTCATTTACAACCCTCCTGGCACTGCGTTCCGAGTTTGCGCTGGGAAGTATTATCACCAGCCTTTTCCTCAATATCGTGGTGGTATTTTTGGTATTGAATTACACCAATCGCATCGAAAAATTCATTGGTGCAGGCGGCGTGTATGTGTTGAAAAAATTCTTTGGTATCATATTGATGGCCATGTCCATAAGGCTTTTTATGTCGAACTTTGCCAATCTGCTAATCGACTTTCTTCCAAAGCTTAAAGGGATATGAGCACTGCAAAATATTATGTAGTCTGGAAAGGTCGAAAACCCGGTATTTACAACAATTGGAACGATTGCAAAGAGCAGATTACCGGTTTTGAAGAGGCACGCTACAAAAGCTTTAAAACCCTTGCAGAAGCAGAAATGGCCTTTAAAAGTGGCAAGATGCTTCAACCCAGAAGCAAGAGTGCTTACGCCTCCACCCCTTCGGCGGGTGGACAACCCATTCGTAACAGCCTCTCGGTTGATGCAGCATGCAGTGGTAATCCGGGTGCAATGGAATACCGCGGCGTACATGTTGAAACAGGTGAAGAGTGGTTTCTAATGAAGTTTCAGTTGGGCACAAATAACATTGGTGAATTTCTGGCCATTGTGCATGGTCTTGCCGAACTAAAACGGCGTAACATCAACATCCCGGTTTACACCGACTCACAAACTGCGCTCAGTTGGATAAGAAAGAAAAAGTGCGGAACCAAACTTGCACTTGACGCAAAAACGCAGGAACTATTTGGACTTGTAAGGCGAGCAGAAAAATGGCTTAGCGAGAACAACTGGGTGCAACCACTGCTTAAATGGGATACCGAAAGGTGGGGCGAAATACCTGCCGACTTTGGAAGAAAATAACTCCCTCCAATTGCTAATTGGTTAGCAAGGGCAGGCTAAACCGTACACGACGTCCCTGTTTTACATTTCCAGAGGTACGTTCCTCAGTATGCAATGCGCCAAACAACTCCTGCTTTTTACGGAAAGCACTTCGGCTCTGGCTATCGGTGGCAATAGTCACACGCATGGCTTTGTGGCGCTCCTCGAGGCGGCTGCAACGGTAAACAGCAGCATCGTGTCCATTGTCTTCAATAATAACTTCCAGCAGGTTGCCTCTTCGCATAAAAGCGATGTTAACCGAAGGATGCTCCATTGTTCCGGTGAAATGTTCACCCGAAAACGCTTGCTCAAGAAAGGGCTGTGTAAGCATTGAAGGTACAAGAACCTCATCGGCATTTTTCATGAGGTCTGATTCAATGCGATATTCTATCTTGGAATTATACCGAATGGACTGCAAATCAAAGTAAGACTTCAGAAAATCAATTTCCCTGCTCAAAGGTATCAACTCCTCACAAGAGTGTTCAAGCATCTTACGAATCAACTCAGAGACATTGTCAAGATGTTTTACAGCTTGCTCTGTCTCCCCACTATTTAGCATCTCGCGCAGCGGCACAAGCATATTGATAATGAAACCGGGGTTTATTCTGTCACGCATCAACTGTTTTCGCATCATCTCGATATCTTTCTGATGTTTAAGTCGTCGGCGTCGGTTGCTGGCAATAAAAAATCCCAGCAATGCAGCTATACTCACAAAACCAATGATGCCATGAAAGAAGCGCTCGCGGGTTTTGGCTTTTTGAATGAGGAAATCACGTTCTCCAATCTTTTGTTCGAGATCTTCGTTGAGAATCCCCATGTTGTAATCAGGATTTTCGGCGAGGAGTAAATCGCGCATCCGCACATAATCTTCATAGGCTGTTAGAGCATTTTGCCATTGGTTCATCGCCTTAAAAGAATAATAGAGCGATTGAGCAATTTTAGCCTGCAAGTCTCTCAAATTCAACTCCTCTGCCTTGCGTTGCCCTCGTCCGTATAGGAATATTGCCTGTTGATAGTCTTTCCTGGCATGGTACAAATCACCTAACAACGTATAAGCACTTGCCTCTCCAATTCCATCGCCATGACTCTTCATAAGAAGAAGAGCCCGTTCAACCAGCTTACTACCATGTTCAAACTCCTGTTTTCTAACCATGAGAGAACCTATGTTACACAACACCCGGGCTTCGTTGCGTTCCATATTAAGGCTGCGATAGATGGAAATCGATTTTTTATAATGTGCCTCAGCTTGATCATAAAGGGTTAGCTCAGCATATAGCGCTCCCAAATTGTTGTTTACGGCTGCTACCTCTACCATATCCTTTTCCTTCTCGAATATATCTGCCGCTTTTGAATAAAACTCAATTGCCCTTTCAACCTGATTACCGTTGGCAAAAACAATAGCCATATTTTGGTAGCATTGCGCAATGCCTATCTGATTGTTCAAATTTAGTTCTATAAAAAGAGATTGGGAATAAGCATCCAACGACCTATCAAAGTCACCTTGAAAAGAATAGACCAGACCTAGATTGTTATAAGCAGCAGCGATCTTTGAAGAGTCGTTGAGCAAGGTGAAATACTTGAGTGACTCGACGTAAAAGTTTGCTGCCTCTGCCCAATTCTCTTTATAGTAGTAATATTCAGCAGTATAATAGGCCACTTTACCATTAATCAAAACCTCTCTCTGGGGCAAGAAAGACTTAAGCCCCTCGATAAGCGGCAGCACATCCACATTGGGGTCAACTAAAGCTCCAATGATTTTATCTTCCAACAAGTCGATGTCAGAAAATTGATTGTCCGCAAAAATGTCGGTAGAACAGGATATCCAGATAAACAGGACGATAGCTTTCCACCGAAAGGATGTAAAATTTAGCATGCGCAATGGGATTAATCACAGGTTCGTAAAATTAAAGAAAAAAACAAACAATTGCCACTAATAATTTCACCATCAGACAAATTGCTAAAACAGCTAAGAGACGATATAAAAATTGAGCGATTACCATCATCCAAAAAATAAAGCTGCCAGGCAAAATAGCCAGACAGCTTTATTGAAAATAATAAAATTGAGAACTTACTCTACATAGGTAAACAAAGCCTTTAAGTCGGCAATCATCACTTCAAAATCACCGGGTTCAGTCACCCTTTTATTTAAGGCATTGATAAACGACACATCGCCAGGTTTGAGCGTAAAGGTTACAGTTTTGCTCTCGCCGGCGGCCAGAGTTAATTTCTCAAAACCGCGCAGACGTTTCACATCGGGAGTGATGGAGGCATACAAGTCCGAAGTATATAACTGTACAACTTCCTTCCCTTCGCGGGCACCGATATTTTTCACTGTCACACTTACATCAACCGATCCGTCTTTGGTCAGCTTGTCACTACTCAATTTTAAATCACTATACTCAAAAGTTGTATAGCTTAAACCAAAACCAAATGGATACTGAATGGCAAAATCCGATTCATAGTCATACATACCCACCATTCTGGCCTGATGCTCCGATGGTTTATGATCGTAGGTAACCAGAGAGTTCACATACAACGGATAGGTAAATGGCAGCTTTCCACTTGGGTTCACATCACCAAAAATTACATCGGCGATGGCCAGTCCGCCGAAGTTTCCGGGAAGGTAGCTGTTAATCACCCCTTTCATAAGCGGCTCAATGGTGCGAATGATGCGGGGACGCCCCTGGTTAAGAACCAATATCACAGGCTTACCGGTAGCAGCCAATGCTTTCGCCAGCGCCACCTGATTGTCGGACAGCGACAAATCATGCAAATCGCCAGGTTTCTCGCAATAACTGTTTTCACCAAGCGCAAGAATGATGTAATCCACACCTGCAGCAGCGCGCACTGCACCGGCTATGTCATGTGCCTCATCCACCCAATAGCGTGCATCGTTGACATAACGCACCCCTTCGCGGAAGATGACGTTGCCGGCACCCACTTTTTCCTGAACAGCTTTTAGTATGGTGGAATATCCTTGCGCAAACTCTTCCACTTTCTCACCTTGCCATGAATAGCTCCAACCGCCATTGAGCGAACGCATGGAGTTGGCATTTGGACCTGCCACCAACACGCGTGCAGTTTTAGAAATTGGCAGGATGTTACCATCGTTCTTTAGTAAGGTAATGGACTCCTGAGCAGTGCGATAGGCATCGGCCTCAAATTCGGCACTACCAAACAGCGGATAGTCCTCATAATGGGTCACAGGGCGCTCAAAAAGGCCAAGTTTAAATTTTACATTGAGGATACGGCGAACGGCATCATCAATACGCGACATGGGCACTTCACCCTCGTTCACAAGTTCAATCAGGTAATCACAAAAATCGAGATTGTAAGGCACCATCGACATATCGATGCCTGCATTGATGGCCATTTTCACTGCCTCCTTTTGGCTTGAGGCCGCACGGTCGCGCTCATGAATGTTTTCGATGTCTTTCCAATCAGTAACTACCAAGCCGGTAAATCCAAGCTCCTCTTTCAGGATGGTGGTAAGCAATTCATAACTGGCATGAACTGGCACGCCATTGATAAGGCCTGAGTTAACCATCACAGTATGTGCGCCAGCCTTAATGGCAGCTTCAAAAGCAGGAAGGTGGCGTTCACGCAGTTCAATCTCAGGGATAAGCGCGGGTGTGCGGTCTTTTCCGGATACTGGTACCGAATAGCCAAGGTAATGCTTTAAACACGATGCCACACGGTTAGGATCGCTGATGTCGTTGTTGTCACCTTCGTAACCTTTTACCAACTGCACACCCATTTCACTGGCCAGGAATACATCCTCGCCAAAAGTCTCCCACATACGAGGGAAGCGTGGGTCGCGTCCCATATCCAATACGGGAGAGAAATTCCAGGGAATATTTGATGCACGTGTTTCGTAAGCGGTGATTTCACCACCACGGCGCACCAGTTCGCGATTCCAGGTAGCTGCCTGACCTATTTGCTGAGGAAAGAAAGTGGCACCGGCAGTATAAGTGGTTCCATGAATGGCGTCCACACCATAAATAATGGGAATCCCCAGTCGCGTCTCATTCATTGCCAGGTCCTGAAGCTGGCTGATGATGGTGTGCCACTCCTCAAGCGTGCGTGCTTTGTTGCTGGCAGTATTTAATACCGAGCCCAGACCATATTCTACAATTGCCTTGCGGGTTTTATCCATGTCGAGGCGCATGGGTTCTTCGGTATGAAATGCATTTACGCCAACGGTTATCACATCCAGCGTAATCTGTGTCATTTGACCTACTTTCTCTTCAAGCGTCATTTGAGACAAGAGCTTCTCAACTTCCGGAATGCGCTCCACCATGGAAGCGGCATCATGGTTTTTGGGCGCAGTACAACCGAAAAACAGGGCTGCAAAGGCCAAATACAAAAACAGTTGTTTCTTCATCATTTTAAAATTAGGTGTGTAGTTAAATTAATTTTCTACAAAAAAAAGAAAAAAAACCTAAGTGTAAAAGCTACACGAATAAAAATATACAGATTTTAAACCCAACTGCCATTTTAGAAATTGTTTAAATCTAATTTTTATGATATGACATTAACACAAAGAGTGCTAGTTTTTAGATAGATGGATTGATTGAGAAAGATGCTTAGAGCTATCTTTAGAGATAATATTCATCCGATGACTATAGACACAAACATGTAAGTCATCGGATGAATTGTATAATGTTTAGCCTTATTTTCTGTTATATCTTATCTGTCAGTCTAAATATCCTATCCCCAATTGCGGGACTTCGCTCTGCTCAGAATCTAATAGTCTAAAAATCTTCAAAGCAGATTTTGCATAAGTTTAAACTATCGTTTCATACTGCATAAGCAAATAGAAATACCAAAAAACTAACATCGAAAGCTGGGATGTGGGATATTTTTGTATTTTTAACGTTTTTGTAAACTAAACCCAAAATCATGAAATCATTTATCACTTTAATCATTACACTGCTTATCACTTTAGGACTCAACGCTCAATCGGTAAAAAACACGCGGGTGGAGTTGAAAATCAAGAATGAACGCATTTTTCCGATTCCGGACACGGTAAAAACCTACAGTTCAAACAATACCCATTTAAGAGTAAGGGGTTTGGAATTTGCCCAAAAAAATCCCGATCTAAAAGTGGAAATGCGCAGATGGGCACCCACAAAATACAATGTTTGGAAAGGCGCCAATAAACGAGTTGGGGGCTTAATAAACGAAAGCGACAGCCATTTCTCAGAATCATCTGTATTGAGCATTAGAGACAACGAAGGAAACATTCTGTATCACAGAGTCTATACCACCTTTGATGTCCAAGCTGGAACAGCTGTGCCAAAGGAACTTGAACCGGATTTATTCTTAAGCCACAGACTGTCAAATCAAACTGCACGCTGCTTCTCAGATAATTATGAAACAACACAGCGCTTTCAGTTTTATTATATTAATAAAAGCAGCAACCACAATGACGTGAACCAGGCATATGAATTGGCTCTGCAAGCTGCTGAAAAATACAATAACAGAGAGACGGAAGAATCGCATAATCTCTTTTCACAAGCCATCGACAGTTGGCAAAGCATCTTAAACGAAAAGGATCTGAACAACAAAAAAGCACGCATAAACCGCAAGGTTACTGAAGCCATCTATCGAAATATGGTCCAATGCCTTATCATAACCGAGAGACTTGACGAAGCATCGGAAATGATAAAAAACAGTGCGGATGAGGTGTCGAATATTTTTGCTTTTAGCCTTGGACGGTACAACAACACCCGTAAACACTTTGAGATAAACAACTACGTTAGGAACAACCGCGACAATCTAACACTACACGATCTCGAATTACCATCTGATTTAAAACCAGTGATTCATCAGGATGGCAGAAGATTTCCGGATAACACATCAGACATTACCAACTTGTTAGCTGGTTCATGGAGATTTTTTCTGATTACGGAAGACCGTTTACCCCGATCAAGGGATGATTTTAATGTAAGAAACCGCATGCAGAATCTGCTAAACGATGATGAACTAGAGTTACTGCACATCAACCCTGACGGTACAAAAATAGAGCAGACTGGCTCTATCGAGCGCAACGGAAAGCAAAGATTGGATGACGCAATGCCCTACTGGCGCGTGGCCAAAGGTCCCGAAGGAGAATATTATCTCTTCTTCTCTTACGATACCGAGTCTTTAGAGAACATCCGGTCAAATTTCAATCAACTTGAGCATGCCGTTATCCATTACATCGACAGGGAAAAACTGGTATTGCGCCGTCCAAACTACGACCCCGACGCCAATGCTGATGGCTATTTTCTTCAGTTGTACAGGGTGGGATTTTTTCTTGATTAGTTATTCAAGCACAAGCGTAGCATCATTAAATAACACACTACTTAACCGACGAAGCAACAATTGCAATCCGGATATGCAAATTTTCCGGATTGCAAACTTTTTGAACAGCTTACCAAACTAAAGTAACAACATCGCCACTTTCAATCGATAAAACATAACTGCCTTCAGAACTTTCAATTTTAATACTCTCGTTTTCAGGTGTATCATTCAGCACGACCAAAACTTTTTTGCCGTCGGGCGTTTTAAATGCAACATTAGGAAGACCCTCTACCTCATCAGACCATATTCTGACTGAGCCTGGACGAACAAATTTTGAGGCATGTGCAATAATATAGTATGCCACATTTCGCGTCACATTATCACCATTTATTGTAACTGCACCCAGACAAAGTGTGCATCCTCCATCGGTATGAGGTTTTAAGTTGGGGTCGGCTGCCAGATTCCACTCCAGCACGTTACGGCACCAGTTTCGAGTAGCACCAACAATCAATTCCCGAATATGCCAAGCCATATCGTTAGGGAAATTTTGAGGATACCCTACCCACTGTTCGGTAAAATAAAGGTTCTTGTCAGGATAGGCCTCATGCACCTGACTGATGTCTTCCACCCGGCCTCCATAAAGATGAAAGGCTGTGCCATCAATATATGATCTGGCCTCTTCATCAGCCAATACTTCCAGAGGATAATCGATTCTATCCGCATTATGATCATAAATCACAATTTTTGTGTCGATCGCATGCTTTTTAAACGCAGGCCCGAGACTCTGACGGATAAAAGCAGCCTGTTCGGAGGCCTTCATCAACAAACTCGGGTTATTACCTGGGTGTAAAGGTTCGTTTTGCACGGTGATTGCATCAATTCTTATTCCTAGCTGCGCCATAGCCTGGATGTACTTTACGAAATAGAGTGCGTATGCATCGTAAAAAACAGGTTTCAATGTGCCACCAATTGAGTGCTGATTGTTTTTCATCCATACAGGCGGCGTCCAAGGAGAACCCATGATCAATATATCCGGATTAATTGCCAGAATCTCCTGTAGCACGGGAATCAGGTGCACCAACTCGGTCTCGATGGAAAAGTTCTCCATAAAAGGATCCATTTGCCCTTCGGGCAAATCATTGTATGTAAAAACACTGTCGCTTAAGTCCGAAGCCCCAATGCTTAAACGCAGGTAACTGACACCAATTGCATCACCATCAACTCCAAACAACTCATTCAACAACGATTGACGCGCTTCAGGCTGCATTTCGTTTATCAACCTTGCACTGCCTCCTGTAAGCGTAAAACCAAAGCCATCGATAACCTGATACTGCTTATCATCATTCACACCAATGGTTATGGTTGTTTTGTCACTATTTTTGTTTGAAATCTCAACTGGCTTCTGCTTTTTAAAAAGCACTGATTCATCAGCCTTTGTTAGCCAAACCTCTACGCTTTTCACTTCGCCATTGGAACAAGCTACTAATAGCAAAAGCAATAAATATGAGCTAAAAAAAATATATAATTTCTTCATTTCGATAAGAGATTTATACCATTCCGGAACAGATAAGTCCCGGAATGGTAAAACAACAAACTACTGTTTCACAAACTGATAAGTACCTTCAGAAAAATCGTTGGCAACCTCAATACGCACCTTGTAGTTTCCTGATTCAGTGATACATTTAAAATTAGAACCACCCTTATTGGTCATAGAGCCTGAGAGCGCTTGTGGATCATCGGCACCAAACTCAACATCCCATGGAGAGTTGAACTTCATATCATGACCTGAGTTCAATTGGGCGGTTACTTCAAAAATGTATGGATGTTTATATTCCATCACAAACTCATTTCTCGAATCCCAGTCTGCCCAATGAAAAAGTTTCATATTGTAATGATGCCAACTGACATTTGCGGTCTCAAAATTCACTGTAAGTTTATAAGCCTGATTGCGGGCCACTGTAAACACTTGTCCTCCTTCGCCAAAACTGACTACGCCTGCAGGTTTGTCCCCTCCAGGGTTATCAGTCTCACCAAGAAGCCCTGCAAGATTATAGGTTGTGCCAGAGCCATCCTCCTTGCTGTTAAAAGAGTAATGTAGGGAACTTTGCAATGCCAGATACACATCACTTTCAAAACGGCTGCCGTTCTTCACCAATTGTGCTACGACATCAGTTCCGGAGAGGAGAAACAGTGTCTCAGGAACGGATGATGGAGGCGTAACGCTGTTGTCAACTTCAGTGGAAAACAGGTACTTATCACCTGATAGGTTCAAGGTGACAATATGCCTTCCCGGTTGTGGAATCTCAACATCCTGTAAGGACAGCCCCGCACTGGCAGCCTGAGACTCCATATACACCTCGTTGGCAGTTCCCTGTATTTGTTTTATGTTGTATGCCCAATCCCCATTAGCACGGAAAATAAATCTTGGGGTTTCGTTTTCGTCGTCGATAAAATCGACTACTCCCCGCCAAATGCCGTTGCCGATGTATGCGAGTGGCACATCGCCACCCCATCCGCCAGGAACGCCATTACCAACCAGACTCCACTTATCAATCTTTAAGAGCGAATAAGTATTGGTATTAAAGTCAACGATGATACGCCAGGTTCCTTCTCCGGGAGTTGAAATAGCCGGTCCGGCCTTGGCCAATGCACCACCACTTGCCCCATAGGCTACAGATTCCTGTGAAGGCATTGCAAGGAAACGATAAGTTCCACTGGACTTAAATGAGGTATAAACTTCAAAAACATTGGCCGGATTGCCATCCGCATCTTTAAGGGCACGCATGGATATGGCATTTGCCGCCGACTCCCCAGCTTCGGTTGCACTACCGGTGAGATATAATGACAAAGGAATCGCCTCGGTAGCAAATCGCTTTAACACGATTGCTCGCTCAGCATGAGTTGTTTTGTCCATACAGGTAGCCACTACCCGCCATTGCAAATTTACCTCGATCCCGGCCTCATACCCTGCAGCAGATAACGCCTGATCAATCTGCTGATAAGTAGGAGAAACCTGAGTTGCCCTACCATTATTTGCAGAACTGGTTTTAAACAAGAAAGACTCTGAATCACTTGATTCAGGATTAACCAGCAAAAGAGAGTATGTTACAAGATAACCTGCATCCGACACAGCAGCATCCCATTCAAAATCAATCCTATTTAAGGGATTGGCCTCATCAAGAATAACAGATGCGCCATTATTGGGACTTAATAAGACCGGTGATGTAAAATTCCACTGGCCAACCGGATCTAAATTATCCTTTAACTCGCACGATGACATCCAGACTGCTAAACAAGCTGTTAGTAATGTCGGTAATATATTTTTCTTCATAAATTTAAACAGTTAAAATTGCAGGAAAGTCAAAAAAAATGGATTATGAATGCCTGCAATGGTTTTTAAACTAACGTTGACTAAAAATCAGGTATGCGACTACCAGACAATAGTAGCCACTGAACGTTCAGAAAGCGTATAATCGAGACGATGCCCGTTAAACTTAACCGAAAAGGTTTTGGATGCATATCCGGTGTTAAGCACAACAAGCACTTTTGACCCGTCTGGATTCAGAAATGCCACACTTTCGAGTCGTTCTGCAGATGCAAACGCGGTGGATTTCACCCGTCTGGCACCCGGCTTAACAAACTTAGACATGTGCCCCAATGCATAATACTCTACATTTTTCTCAATACCGCCATTGGAAAGAATGGTTACAACGCCTCTGCAATCCTGACAGCCTCCATTTTTTGGTCCGCCATCAGAATCTAAAGCGAGATTCCATAAAAGCGCATTCTTCGACCAATTATTTGCAGTGCCGATAAAAATGTTGGACATCTTCCAGTTTAGATTATCAGAGAAATCTGTAGCCCATCCTCCTCCTGATATTTCAGTGAAATATAACCCCTTATCAGGATGGGCGGCATGAACCTGCGACATTGCCGAAACGTCGCCACCATAGGCATGAAATGCCGAGCCTGCCACATAATTGCGTGTTACAGGATCATTCAAAATATGAATAGGGTAGTCAGGCTGATCCCAATTATGATCGTAAATTATGATTTTGGCATCAATCCCTTCTGCCTCAAACAACGGCCCCAGATGATCGCGCACAAAAACATTCTGCTCGGCAGCTTCCATTCGCATGGAAGGATAGCCAGAGGTAGTGTGCAACGGCTCATTCTGCACTGTAATGGCATCAATTCGGATACCTTCATTCTGATAAGCACGAATGAACTTCACAAAATAGAGCGCATATGCCCCGTACCATTCCGGCTTAAGACTTCCGCCTCCCAGAGCGGCATTGGATTTCATCCAGGCTGGCGCACTCCAGGGACTTCCCATGATTTTGATATCTGGATTTATGGCCAATATCTCTTTAAGGATTGGAATGATGTCAGCCCGATCAGGATCAACAGAAAATAAAAGTTGATCCGGATCTGTACTTCCAACAGGTAGGTCGTTATAAGTATAATTGCCAAGCGAGAAATCTGATGCTCCCATAGGCAGTCTTAAATAACTAATGCCAATTCCGTTATCGGGATGAAATAGATCCGACAAGAGCTGGGTTCTTTGTGTAGCACCTAACTGGCGATTGATTAACCATGCAGAAGAGCCTGTTAAAGCAGCACCAAAGCCTTCCATCTCCTGCAAACGATCATCAAAGTTGATGCTAATTGCCGGAAAGGAAGTTTCAACCCCATCAAAAATGGCAATATCCAGACCAGGACTTAAAAGTCGGTTTCGTGCCCCTGAAGTAACCCAAACACGAGCTTTATCTATTCCTTCGCCCGGCGGTTTTGGCGGTTCAAATCCCTCTTTGCTTTCTGAACATGAAAACATTAACAAAAACACCGGTATAATCAAATATGTGAAAATTCTTTTCTTCATCCTTAAATAATCAATGAACACCGAAGCCTAAGCCCCTATTCATATTAGGTTATAAATAAAATGACTGTACGCGTTATTATAAGAAACAGAATACCAGTTATAACAGACCGGAGAATCAGTTCTCCAGTCATGTTATACAATTACTCCCTCTAATTATAACCCGGGTTTTGGGAGAGATTTGGGTTTCGGTTACGCTCCTGCTGGGGAATAGGTAACAGCATTTTATTCTCCGTCATATTGAAATCGACACGGACATTTGTGCGTAAGTCAATCTCGTTGAGGCTATTAATGACTTCAACCGCCATATTCAACCTTCTAAGATCGTCCCAGCGTCGGGCTTCCTGACACAACTCAAGCCTGCGCTCATTAAGAATTGCGAGACGCATTTCATTTTTATTTGATGCTGGCGTGTCTCCTAATCCAGCTCTGGAGCGGATTCGATTTAACTCGATTCGGGCAGATTCCAGCTGATCCAATTCATTAAGAGCTTCAGCTTTAAGCAGAACTATATCTGCCAATCGAAAAATATACTGTCGGTTTGTGCTTGCCCATCCGTTGGCACTTTTCCATTTAAACGCAAATGGGATGGAACTACCTACGGTATTGCCCCAAAATTCGTCGGCCCAGGGTACGGACTCAAACAAAAAACTGGCATTTTTACGAATCACGTCTCCCTCAGCATCAAATGCATTTATTAAATTGACCGATGGAACCACAAACTTTCTCCAGCTGTCGCCACTTATTGAAGGAGGCAGCAATAACTGTGGACCCCAGTTAGCCTCTGTATCGCCAGTATATTGAATTTCCATGATGGATTCATCATTATTATAGTGATTACCATCGAAAAGATGTGCAAAGTTTTGCAACAACCGATAACCCGCTGCACTTTTCTCCACTTCCTGAGCGTAGAACAACACCTTTTGATAATCACGATCGGGCTTATGCGCATAAACGGTAGCCATAAGTGCATTGGCTGAACCGGAAGTGGCTCGTGCCTTGTTTACGCTCTGGCTGGGCCCGTAAACCTCAGGTAACCTTTCGAGGGCAAACTCAAGATCGCGGATAATCTGGGCGTAAACCTCAGTTACACTGCTTCGTGGCAACTGGGTTTCAGCAGGATCTAAAGAAGCGACCGGTTCGAGTACCAATGGCACCCCACCCCACATCTTCACCAACTGATAATAATGAAATGCCCTAAGAAAGGCGGCCTCACCAAGAATTTGCTCCCTTCGGTTGTTCTGATCTAATTTGAGGTCATTTATTGCGGGCACTTTCTGTAATACCACATTGGCTTTTGAGATGGCGTTATAAAGTTGAGTCCAATTGTTGAAAAGCCTGCCATTTGTAGGCGAAAAATTGAGTTCGGCCACAGCAATAACTTCGGGATTGTCGCCTCCTGCATAATAGTTATCCGAAATTACATCGTTAAAGATGATATTGTCCCAAATGTAATACTCAGACTGAAAGGAGTCATAAGCCCCTGTAAGCGCAGCTTCAGCATCACTTGCTGTACTGTATGCATTTCCAGAAGTGGCTTCAGAAATTGGATCAAGATCCAGAAAATCATCACAGGATGTTAGCCCAATTGTTGCCCCTACAAGTATATAATGAATGATATTTTTGATTTTCATAATGCTAATATTTTTAGGATTCGATTTCATATACCGCAATTTAGAATGATACATTCACACCAAAGATTACATTTCTGGTATGCGGGTACGTCCCATAATCAATTCCCAACGCCACATTGCTGGTTCCAAAGGCATTCACTTCAGGATCATAACCCGAATAACCGGTGAAGGTGAATAGGTTCTCTCCGGTAACATGCAGCCTGACTCTTTGTAGATTGAAACGCGACAAAATATCGCGCGGCACCTCATAACCAAGGGTAATGGCTTTAACCCTCAGATAGGAGCCATCCTCCACAAACCGGGTGGAAATGATTGAGTTGTCGGTATTGTCGGCCATCGCCCGTGGAATATCGGTCACCTGGCCGGGTGTTTTCCAACGATTAAGTACTTTACGACTTTGATTCTTTGCATCAATCATACCTTCCGTTTCGATTCTGGTCGCATTAAAGATATCATTGCCCTGTGAGCCTTGAAGGAAGAATGACAAGTCGAAATTCCTATATCCAAAAGTATTGGTCATTCCGTAAAGAAAATCCGGGTTTGGATTTCCGATAACGGTGCGATCTTCGGGCGACGGTTTATACACACTTGCGCCATTTCTGTTGATGTAATACATCATTCCGTTTGAAGGGTCAACACCTCCGGCCACATAGCCATAAAATAATCCCAATGGTTTCCCCTCGCGTGAATAACTTACGTCGCCCCTTCCGGCCACACCGCCGCCAATAATTTCTTGTCCTACGGCATCAATTACTTTGTTGCGGTTAAAAGAGATATTGAAATCGGTGTCCCAGGTGAATTCACCAGTTACATTACGAGATGTAACCTGAAACTCTAGCCCCCTGTTCTCGAGCTTTCCTACGTTTTGCAGTCCACTCGAGAATCCGGTAGAACGAGGCAAGTTCACATACAGTAATAAGTCGGAGGTATTCTTGATGTAGGCATCAGCTACTATAACCAATCTTGAGTTGAACAATGCCACATCAAGTCCAATATTTTTTTGCTCTGTAGCCTCCCATTTAAGGTTTCGATTTTCGATAGAAGAGGGATAAGTACCGGGAAGAATTACCCCGCCGATGGGATAATTGGCACCAACTCCCACCCGCCCAAGATAGGCGTAACCTGGAATTTTATCGTTACCAACCAACCCCCAACCAGCGCGTAGCTTCATATCTGACAGAAAATGCCATTTGGGCATAAAAGATTCTTGCGAAATTCGCCATCCGGCAGAAAAAGATGGAAAATACCCCCAGCGGTTTCCTGGACCAAAAGAGGATGATCCATCGGCTCTAAAATTTGCTGTTAGCAGATATTTATCGGCATAGTTGTAATTAAGCCTGCTTATAAAAGATGCATTGGCCTTTTCAGACTTGTTGGCATCTGCATTTTGAATGGTTGAGCCGGCGTTTGGCGTAGTGATGGCATCGCTCGCAAACCCAATACGCTCGATGGAGCTGTTCTCCCATAAGTACTTTTGTGCAACCGCACCCCCCATAACATTAAAAGAATGTGCATCTATACTCTTGTTATATGAGAGGATATTTTCGAAAATCCAGAAATTACTCAAGTTGGTATTGTAGCGTCCAATTCCCTGACGTGCCCGGCCATAACTGGTGCGGAAAGGATCCAGAAAATAATCATACACAGAATTGGTGTACTCAATACCCAGGTTTGTTCTAAGTTTCAAATCCGGAATGATATTAACCTCTGAATACACATTGCCCAACAGCCGTTGACTTTTATAACTTCTGTCGGAGCCATCGGTAAAAGCAACCGGGTTTTCCCAATCTTGAAATGGGTTACTGGTAAAAGTACCATCGGCATTGTAAACTCCGATATTGGGTGGCGTAGACAACATTCCCAGTATTACACCACCTTGGTTGATTGCCTGGTTATCGGACACATCCACGTCGGAATAATGAGAATAGCTGATGTTGGCACCTAATTTAAACCAATCGTTCACCTCCTGATCCAAATTCATTTTAAAGTTATACCTGTCCATTGATGAACTTCTGACAGCTCCTTTTTGCTCCACCCAGCTATATTGCGAAAAACGAATTGTGCTGCAATTTAAAAACGAATTGTGTAAAACAAAACACATCGAACATTGATTGCAGCACACATTTAAACTCCTTTTAAAACAGCTTTAAAGACTCATTAGGAGGTTGATAATTGCAAACCATCCATTCTTCTTGCTTTCTTCTTGATGTTTTGGATGCAGAAATCGTTCTCTCTATTCTATGGATAATCCATCCTTGTGACTTTGCCCGAAGCTCAATCTCATCATATGGAAACATAGTCAGCATGAATTGACCCTTTATATTTGACAGCAGATCTAAAAGAGACATTAAAGCGGTGTGATTAAACATACCGTCATAATGACCACAGTCAGAATTAATGTAAGGGGGATCGACAAAATGAAAGGTCTCGGCGCTATCGTAAGTTTGAATCACATCTAGCGCATTGCGATTTTCTATTGTAACTTTCTCTAACCTTTTGCATAGTAGTTCAGTGAAGCCGTCTTTAGCCCCTTGAATCTTTTTGGGCATACCTCCACTAAAATCGTATCCAAAGGTTCCATCTAACCGGGAGCTAAAACTTGTCTTTGTGAGCGCCCACACAGCCCATGCTCGCTCAACAGGCGTGAAGTATTGCGGGTATGTATTGATATGTCTAGCATGGGCATGTATGTCGCGAGCGTGTAATGTCTTATTTATTTCACGTTTTAAGTCTGGGTAGTACATTTGGGCAACCCAGTAGAAATTTATCAACTCTCCATTTAAATCGTTAATAATTTCTGAATCTGCAATAGGTTTAGCAAAGAGAACGGCCGCACCGCCGCAAAATGCCTCTGTATACCCTTTATGTGCAGGAATAAGCGGAATGATATGCTTTAGCATTGTTTGCTTGCCTCCGTAATAAGTAATCGGTGTTTTCATAATTTATCTATATTTGTAATCCCCAACAGAAAAAAAGCGCACCACCACAGCTGAAAGCATATGCCCTCAGCTGCCTTGGGTGCGCTGCACACTGTTGGGGAACAGAAAGGTAGCTGGGGGCTCATTAGCCCCCTTTGTATTTATGACTCAATCATTGGCATTAATACTTTCAGATAGTCATACTCAATTTCCGGCACATCGGCAAAGGGTATTTTCTTAAGTTCGATGTCGGCATTCTCTTCGAGAGTTTTGGTGAACTCCTCTTGTTTCTTTGATTCTTTTTCGAGAACCGTTTTGTACTTCTCTTCAAGCTCCTTTGCTTTTGTTTCAAAGGTTTCAGCATCCTTCACAATATTTGGGAAGCCATAGTCATGTCTGCGCTGGCCAGTGCCGTTTTGCCCTGAATAGAGAATGATTGTTCCCTGTTCGTCAATTTCGGCGTGACCTGACAGAAGTTCTCGTTTTTCTTGCAGGAATTTGTTGTAATCCTCAGATGGCTTACGAAGCTCTTCCAGTGCCTTGATGTGGCCGTCAATAGCCATTTCGTTGAGGATTAGCGGCAGCTTGAATTTGTTTGTGCCTTTTTCTTTCACGGCTACAATAGCCTCTTTGATTTCAAATAATTGTTTGTTTTTCATGTTATATGGATTAAATATTAATGTGGGTGTAATACGTTCCATCCTCCATTGTAATAGATAAGCTCGACTGCCGTTCTACCCATTACACTAAAATTGCTTCGCCTCATTCCTGATAGTTCTATGTTTGATGTGCTTTCATTCAACATCACAATTCTCTTACCTATTGGGATTGTGGCATTAGTAGGCAGAGTGCGGCTTGCTGATGTGACAAAGAAGCCATTCGCTAAGATTTGTTCCACCGTAGGATTAGCCGATAAAACAACCGGGGTTGAAAGAACATAGGATTTTGCAATTAATTCACCATCATGGTTCCATCCACCGGCACTTATAATTCCGTTAGAATCAATCCTAAAGTAATTATCAGCAGCCCATACACTTTGAAAACCCCTCGATGATACTTCGGTAACACCTGATAGCGGCAAACAAGATATTCCATTACTACCTCCTGATAGAGATACATTACAACTATATTCCTTAACCAGAAAGTTGCCGCCGCTTGCAGGCTCAAATGTTTTATACCTTACAATATTGGATGGCGAAATAAATCGCATCCTGACCCTAACAGCAGTGGTTGTAGGTATAAATTGTGTGCTTACATTAACATCAATGATTGAATCAAACGAGAGACTAATTCGTCTATTTATGTTTTTTATAAGCACATTGCCACTCGTAAGTATATCTACTTGCAGTCTCAAATCTCCTTCGTAATGGTTTGAGCCACCTACGAACGAAATGTATTCCGTTCTAAGTGTTGATGTTGATAAGTTTAGCCTGAAATGTGCATTAAGGGCATAAGTTCCACCGGTGTTGAGACCAGTGACAAGGTTTGAGGCCGTTGTTGTAATAACTCTACTTGAATTTACCCACCCCTCACCATTCACATCAAAGCCATGCAATGAATGCGGATAATTAACACTCGAAGTCATAAGCCCCCAAGCAAGGCCACCACTGAGAGCTGATAGTGATGCAAGGTTAAAACTTCCGATTTTTACGCCAACAGCATTCCTGATTTGGTCATAAACCTGAATATGGTTATCTGCCACTGATGTGCTATCAGTTACAATACGAATGATATTTGCAAAGTTTAAAATCCCGTTGGTCAGGTCAAACTCAGTGCCTACATTGCCATCTCCGGTGAAATTGCTTGAACGAATGACATTACCAATCAGACTACCGTCAATCTCCATATCTCCGGCTGCCGTCCATGATATATTTCCATTAGCAAACGAGCCTGAACCATCTGCATTAAGCGCCCATCTGTTTGTCCAGATGGACTGATGATTGAAGTTTACTCCTGCGATTAGATTCTGCGAACCTAAGCTAAATACTGTATTACCACCGTTAAAACCTTTGATGCCCCAATCGTTGTTATTGTAGTTATAAATCAGGATTCTATTTCCTATATTTCGCCACATGCTTAACCGTTGGTTGTTGGCTAAGGAAACAAGCTCAACACCGGGAGTGGTGTCATTGGCCGATTCAGCACCTGACCACATACGAATAGAGCCAATATTAAAGCCGCCAATCACACCTTTTGTCGTTGATAAAGTCAAAGAGTTAATGTGGGTAGCCGTTACTACTGATGAACGAATCCAATCCGCGTCTATCAATCCGGTTACTATTTTTCCACCAGAAATTATTGTTGTGTTGTTTGTGATGGAGTTGCCTAATATTCCATCTAACTGATTTGGCAGGTCTTCTGGTGCTGGTGTCCAGTCGGTGACCTTATTCCCTCCTTCAAGTTTAATTCCTCGCACAGACACTGAACCAGAGCCAAAGCCGGGGTTACGTCGCCCTACAATAAAACGTTTCTGTGTTGTTGTTATGCTCTGTTTGTATTTTACCCAATAA
Source organism: Alkaliflexus imshenetskii DSM 15055 (assembly GCF_000517065.1). Lineage (GTDB taxonomy): Bacteria > Bacteroidota > Bacteroidia > Bacteroidales > Marinilabiliaceae > Alkaliflexus > Alkaliflexus imshenetskii. The sequence continues at coordinate 1,616,241 of NZ_KI912105.1, forward strand.
CGCTTCCAGCTACTTGTTAAAGCAACCTGTGTGCTCCCGTCACTTGCCGTGCTTGTATGTCCGGTTGAGCTGACACCTTGTGTTGTTGTTCCAGGACTGTAAAAATAGCAATGTATAACATCACCATTTACAGTTGATTTTGCTTCAAAGGATAATACATATTCATCACCTGTCACCGGGATAGATGACAACAAATTAACACCCTCTTGCCATGTAGTACTAAAACTTCCTAAGACGGTTTCATTCATGCTTTGATTAAGAGCTAAATTTCTACCCCCCACCTGAACAGCATCTACATCACTCTTTGTCGCGGCATTTCCTCCGGTAACGGTTATCCGCCCTTTTAGTGTTAATTGGCCATTTGTGTATTCTATGTATTCGCCAACTTTAGTGAGGTCACCTACCAACAGTTTATTAGTTAGAAATGAGTTCTCACTATACACACCCCATCCGTTCGCATTACTAATGCCGTTAAGGTTTCCGGATTGGTAATGTAACGTATAATTAGCGGGGCTGTCGGGGCTGCCTGTCCACGTCATCACACGGCTGTACGGGCTTCCTTGCTGGTCTAAAACTGTGCGTTCAATTACCCCACTGCCACTCGTCCCGTAGTCTAATATCATCGAACCGGCATAAACCGTTTGCCCTGTCATGCCGCCCGAATTAACCGTAATTGTGTAACGCTGTACATTGTTGGTTGTACTCACGTAGCTGGCCACGGTTGCCCATACATTTTTTATCAGCAAACCCCCACCGCTTCGGTCAAATAAACGAAGCAAAAGCCTGTCACCAACTGAGAAAACTTGAAAACCGGGGAACCCTTCTAACTCTTCTACATAGATTGTAGACGTAGTGCCGTTTGCTGTTGATGCCCAGTTCTGAGCCAGCTTAGCCACTGATTTGGTCAACACATCACTACCCACTAATGCTTGTGTTATATCGGCTGTAAATGCTTTTGCGCGTAATTCATTTGTGAAGACATGTCGGAAGTCTGCGTCCCCTGCTGCGGTTATCCTCCATCCTGTTAATTGTGACACATAGCTTGAAGAGCCTACGTATGAACCAAAAAGGCCGGTGCCGGTGGCGAGGATGTTGTTCGCAGAAACATCGCCAGGTGTTGTTATAGTACCAGTTTGGGCGTTAATTGCAACCGTTGTAACATCATTGTATTTAATGTTAAGTGCCTGAAAACCACTGCTTGAGATAGCTACTTTTTGGGTATTGTCTGTACGTCTCCAGAATAGTATATCTCTCTCCGTGTTTGCAATATTGTAAATAGTGCCTGTTACAAGTGCATTACCTGCAACGTGGAGGCGTTCGGAAGGGGTGGCGGTGCCAAGACCTAGCCGCCCATCTGCGCTAATTCTTGCAACCTCTGAATAAACATTATTTTTAGTTGTGTAAAAACGTATTGCTGAACTGCTATTATCTCCATCTGTACTTGCTACTACTCCAACAAAAGGATTTCCTGTGTTAAAGCTATTCCACCGTATCCTCCCTAGTATAGTATTAGCGCCGCCAACAGTCTCCCTCGTAAAAACTAAATCATTGCCGTACAAATCTTGCGATACGAGGTGCAGCATTTTTTCATGATTACCTTGGAAAGTCCACGCCCCAGTAACAGCTTCATTTACATTTCTCCTCAAATAATCCGCAGCAGCAACACCTCCTAATTGCCCCGCGTTATCCGCGAATGGCCTGTAATTATTTGTATATAACCGCTGCCCGCCTGCTTTCCACACGTTATCCGTGTCATATTCCAACTTGCTAACCTCAGTCTGCGTGTCCTTATTATAAATGATAATTCCTGAACTTACCGTTGCACCGCCCTGCCTTCTGTTGAGTTGCAAGTTTGCATCATCAACGGTAATTGTGTCGCCGAGCCAATGATTGACAGTCCCGTGGATAACCAGGTCCTTAACCGTGAAGTTTTCAGTTGACGAACCGTTTTTGTTAGCCTTTCCATCAAGCAAAGTATTGACTTGTGACTGGGTGTAATATCCTCCTAATAAGTCGCTCCACAGCACATAGTTCGTAAGGTCGGCTGTAATGGTGTTGATGTCATTTGCCGTTGCTACTTCGTATCCATTATGCATCCAAACACCAGCTGAACGGATTAATGCGATTGGATCATTTCCATCTATCCGGAAATATCTATTTTGAGCCCACACCGTTTGAAATCCACTTGTTGTAAGTTCAGTTACTGCTATGGAAGGGAAAAAGCTGGCACCAACTCCCGCTTTCGACTGAAATTCAATTTGCCAATCGGTTCTGGTGCTCCAGTATTTTGATAGGAAGTCTGTTGTCCATCGCTGATAGGTCAAATCGCCCGAGAGGTTGATGTTTAAAACCCAATAGGCCGATATGCAATCTACACTGTTGAATGAGGCTTTTAAGGTTACCGGGTGTTCATCGTCTATTATCTCATTGTCTGACCGGTTGATGTTCATGGTTATGTTGCGTGACACCAATTCCTTTGTGGTTCCACCGGCCGTTACCCCTTTTAGGACTGCTGATATAGTAACTTTCAAATCACCATGCAGCTTATGAAGTCTGCCATTTGCCGATTCACCACTGTGTTGGATTACGAATAAGTAGGGTAAATCAACTGCGTAGTTTTTTCCTATTGCAAGGGTAAAGCGATTGTTGGTTCCGGGAATACTGCCACCTACTAAAGTGTTTGTTGCTGACAAACGACCTATGTAAACCGATGGGATATTAGTGCCCCCCGATGCGCGCAATTGGTCTGACGTTCTCCATGTTGAATATCCGGCCGATTTTAGGGTAGATGAATAGGTGTTTCCGCCACCATTAAACAGATTAGATAATGGTTCAAGGTTACCAGCCTTCATTCTTACAGCTGAGACGCCTTCGTTTACTGTGCGGTTTTCAATAGTTATTTCCCGCGATATCGGGTCGATAAATATTGCATTGCCATCACTACTTACAGCTTTAAGAATAGAGGCATCAACCTGAAAGGCTCCAACACTACCCGATTCAAGATGAAACTTCTTTGCGTACAAATCCTCTGTGGTTAGGAGGCCTTTAACGTCAATCTTAGAAGCTTCAATGGTGCCACTCACTAGCAAGTGTCCGCTAATAGCCACATCGGTTGCATATATTTGCTCAGCAAGAAGCTGTGTGACTTCCACAGTGTCGGCATGTATTTTCGAGGTTGAAATTCGTCCCGGAAGTATTTCAGTAAATCCATAAAGTTGCGCAAAGGAGCGTTCGTCAGACACTTCACTGTTAAGATAGCCAACCAGGAGGTGATAATATCCGGCTACCTCTTCTAGTTTTATAGCAGCTTCACTAAGGTAAAATAGCGCAGTCTCATCGGTTTTGCTTGCTTTTATATACAAGTAATATGGTTTGTCGGCATTAACAAGCGGTGGCGAATTAAATTCTGCAACTGACCAATATCTATACTCTTCCGGAGCATAACTCCCCGACTTTAGCTCAGAAAGGCCGAGCGTCATGTGCTGAATAACTCCTCCTTCAGAAGTCAGAATTTTGTTTGAATTGTTAAAAGTAATAACATGATCAACCTGAATGGGGCTCTCTTTGCTCACCACGAATCTATACTGCAATGATTCGCTACCTACTAAAAGCGACATAGTTTGAACAAAAAGAGGATTAATCCCCTCGGTAAACCCTTCTATTGAGTCAGCCAGCATGGTCAGTGTTTCCATTGCCGACCGATAACGACGCTTACTAAAGCCAATAGCTTTACGGTGCAACTCAGCAGTAACAACCTCATTGGCTTTAATTCTACCGAGTTCACTAAAGATATTCCCGCCGATGGTCTGGTTACTCAGTTCTATTTCCGGAGAGTATGGGTTGTTAATAAAATCCTTGATACCCACGATTCGAATCAATACCGGCTCGGCCTGAAACTGATAGTCGGTGAAGCTTACATAGCCTCCAGGCACTATCTTTCCGCCTATATTCAGCCAGTCTGTTTTTGCCCAAATTCCATCCAACTGGCCTGTAAAGGTGAATCTGGGGTCTTCATTTTCATATAGATACTTAACAGCTTCGCGCAACATATCCCAAGATGCTCCAGTCTTATCCTGGTCATTGCGTATGTATGCATCTGGTAGTTGAATACCAAAAATGGCGTATTTCTGCCCTACTTCAGGCTTAAATATGTTATTAGGCAGTCTTAATCCATCTGCTTCTTGCGGAACTATTCTAAATAGTCTTTCGGAATGCACGTAGCTGTCAATTTCAAATTCACGACCAGCCAGCATGCCTTCCTGAAATACCACAGTCATAGTTTCTCCATCCATTAACTGATGAGCATAGTTCAAATCATGCGGAATGGATGCATCTTTGAAGTCGTACAGGTGTCGATTGGCATCCACAACAACAACTTCACTTACTTCGCCTACTCGCGATGGATAGATATGAGTGCAATCCAGGCTATCCTCAATTCCAGATATCAACGGTTTGTCGCTTCTTTGTACGGATCGTCCATCGCCACTTACAATATATTCTCTCCCTTCATATTCTATGGATTGCCCGGCGGGTAAGAGCAATTCCGGATTGCCATACTTGCTGCGGTCGATATTGCGTTCCCCTCCCTGTACATGCAATACCTCAACGGCACTCTTTTCATCGGTGTTACGGCGACCAAGCCCGGGTTTAAAGCCATTACCTTTACCATAACTTAGTGCCAAAGGATTATTCTTATTGTACTCGACCCGGCGCAAATGAATTGTTTTACCATCTATCTCCCATTCAGTCTCAAAGGTTTCGGAAATCATTTGCAGAGCTTCACGAAGATTAGTATGGTTATAGTTAACCAGTTTTTCCGGGGCGTCAATACAATCACCAACCAACCAACCGCTCTCACGCTCATTAAGGTTACTAACAACAAGTTGGATGTGTTGTAATGGGCGTGCGGTTAATGGAAATTTCAACAGTTTTTCAGCCGCATCCCTAATTTTATACTTAAGAAGATTTCCCTGTTCACTCTCCAGCTCAAGCGTGTAATGAAACTCGCGGCTATGATTTTTCTTAAAATTGTCTGGCTGATGAAGATAATATGCCCGGCCTTCGAACCACGTATATGCGCCCGGATGAATTTCTACATATCCAGGGTGCGAAAACTGAAGGTATAGCTTATCATCCCCCATAACCTGACGGAACCTGTAACTTCGGTCATCAACTTTTATATCAAGCGTGCCGCCTATGCCGTTATAATTGTGAAGTATCATATTTCTACAAACCTTAATGTGAAACCCAACTTAATTTTACGCGCGAAACTTCTTTCTTTCCGAATATTCAACATTGTACTGTAGTAGCAATTAATCACACTGTCATCAGCCAACTTTATCTGCAGTGGAGCTTTTACAGAAATCACTTCAAACAGGGCTGCATAGTTGTTCCAAAACGCCAGTATTGAATCAGCTATAAGAGTACATTCCATGTTTATTTGTTTTCCCTCCTTTTTCGGCATGAAGCCAGTATCCGATAGCGCTCCGGAGACGTTCGCAAACTCCTGCACCAGTCCTCTTTTTGGACTCCGAATTGCGAGTCCTGTGTTGTATATCTCCTGTACGATAATGCCATACGCTGACATATCAATGTTGTTAATTGTCACCCTGGATGGGTGCCCACTGCCTGAAGGTGCCCAAGTGCCATGAAAAAGGGCTTCGGGATTATCGTCCACATAATCAGCCGTGATGTAAGCGCTTTTCTTTCCCGATTTGTAGAGCCCACCCGAGAATTTGAAATCTGAAATTGAAGAGAATCGCAGATGAAAAGTCTTGTTAAACTCCCGCACATATATCTGGCGAACTCCTGCAGCAAAATGGATTGTTTCAAATGTGTTTAAACGGTTTTGAAACGATGTTTTATCAGGGGCTGATAAATAGTACACAATCCTTATGGCTTTTGGGCGAAATGTTAGCCCATCAAAATCAATTTCCTGCCCGTGATGCTCAAACCAATCATTAGATTGAGGCTCCCGGCGCGATGGATATAACACAAAATCAGAATCTCCACCCCGGATAATGAACATACCCAGAGATGCAATGTCAATTGTATCAATTATGCAAGCTCCCGTCATTGTCTTAGTTTTACGCCCCGTGTGTTTATATCATCAAGTGAATTGTGAACATTCTCCAGATAACGACAATACGCTGTATTTATCGCTATAACGTCGAGTAATGAGTACATTGCTTTATAGTACATTACTGACTCTCTCTGAAGACCAAGCATCTCGATGCTATTTTGATTGATTGTGTACACATTGCCACTTATGGCCATCACGCGCCCGTTGAGTTCGTCAATGCTGTCTTGTGAAGCCTGTGCAATACCCTTTGTAAAGCCGCTACGACCATCCGTATCTGCATATGGGTCAATGCCGGTTTCGTCCTTGATTTTCTCCTGTATTTTTTCCAGCCCCTGATTGTAAGCATCTACAAGCGCGGGATAATTATCCATGAACCATGCAAGCTCATCGGTAATGTCACCATCGCCATCAGCGCCAAAGCTTTGCTTCATCTTGTACTCTAACTGACTGAATAACGCTCCAAATACAGTATTGAAGAGTTGTTGAGAGGCAAGCTGTTCCATCATCTTCGCTACGTTTTCAGTCATCGTTCTGGCTGAGTCCGTGCCGCTACGAAACGCATCATCGAGCGCATTCTTCAGGTCGTTACCCAATGTTCCCACCATACTTTGAAGAATACTTTCCACCTGTTGCATTGCATCGGCCGCGATACCCTCCGCTTCTATAATTTGTTGGATAGTATCTCGTGCTTCTTTACTTAAATTCCCTGCTGAAAGCAGCGTTTCAGCCAGCTCCCTATTCAGATTCCCTGCTTCATCAACGAGCTTCGGATACTCCTTCAACAGATTGGAATAGATGTCTTTTGTACCTGTGGTAATACCAAGAAACTTCTTTTTCTTTACACCCGTTTTAACGGTTGCCTCTCCAAGTTTATCCGTTAGCTCTCTTTGCTTATTCAATGAAGCCTCATAAGCAGACATTCCTTGCGACAATGTGTTGGTCTGGTTATCAATAAATATTGAATCAAACTCCCCTTTTACATCTTTTATGGCCTTGATAACCGCAATGCTATAGTCAATAGCCTGTTTGGCGATACTGTAGTTAAAGTCTCTGATTTCACGATTAGCCTGCCTGTTTGCTTTTATAGCATCTCCAACAACTGTCAATAGCTTTTTGCCTCCTTCAACAATCATTTGCGGATCCCCCAACAGGGCACCGGCGGTAATCTCAGTCAGACCCCTCATGGTCTGGTCTAGCATTTGAAGTCCCTTTGCAAACTCTTCATCAAAAACAGATGCAAATTCGGCAATTGTCTCCATTGCTTTACTTGCGAAATCACCAAGCTCCTTCATCTTATTAACCGGCATTTCAGCCAGCTGGGCGTTTAATGCTTGAACAGCCATCTCAGTGTGTTCAATCTCAGCAGCTGTGTCGCCGCCTGCGTCTTGTAACTCCCTAAGTTTTTTAAGCCTTTTCTTAGCTCCATCAAGTTCAATTCGCAACAGGTTCTCCTGTCGATGAGTTTCGAACACTATACTACGATTCGCTATTTGTTGACGTTTAATGTCAATGGCTGTTTGGAAGTCAATCTGCTGTAAGGCTGTTTCAGTATTTATTCGCTGTAATTCCCTATTCCTGTCATGTTCGATTTTTGCTGCTGCCTCCTTAAGCACATCTTCCTGCACAATATTTTTCTTCAGCACCTTAAGTTGATCATCGTAAAAGCGATTTGTGTCAGATAGCCGGTTCTGAAGTTCGGTGCGATGCCTGGAGTTAACTTCGCTCCACACTTTTTGAACCTCTAGTGCTGCCGCCTGTTCCGCTAACGCACGGTCAGATGCATATTGCTTCGCTATCGCATTATCCAATACACTAAGTTTCTCACGCTGAGTGGTGGCCGGTTTGCCGGTGACTTTCTCAAGTGCTTCAATCTCTTTGAGCCTTTCAGTGATAACATTTTTACGCTTCTCGTAATCTGCATTAAGAGCTGCCAGCTTTTTCGCAGCTCCATCCTCCATAGCAGCAATAACTGCAGCATCAATTTCTTCTTGCAGAGAAACATTGAGCTTTCGCAGTTTATCGAAAGCCTCCTTTTGTTTGTTTTCGTCCTTATTATCTGGTGTAAGGTTCCATGCTTTTAGCTTTTCTTCAGCTTCGCGAAACCTCGACAATTGAGCTCTCCATGCTTCTGAACCCATTTCAATGTCACGCATAGCCTCTATGCGCTCTTTGGCATCCTGCTTCTGAGCCTCCCAATATGCCTTAGAGCCTTCAAGTAGAGTTTTGGCATTTCTCTGCCCTGCCTGAGCCAATGCATCCGCTGAAGCTGACTCATGCTTAAGGGCAGTGTCAATCATTATTTCCCAATTTTTTATATCCGCATCTATTTGCTTTTTAAACTCATCTTTTCTGCGGTTTTTGGCCCAGGTACCTGTTTCCATACCTTCATGCTGGAGCTGCTTAACAACTATGGTTTTGTATTTTTCTGCGGCAATCTCCATTAGAGCGATGCTTTTTGCCCTTTCCATGATGGCCTTCTTAAATGCCTCAGTTCCCTGGGTACTGAATATCTTCTCTGCATCATTTACGTTGTTGAGTGTTAGTCCAAGCTTCTCAAACTCCGAGCGATTGTCAGCAAGATATTTGTTCTGCGCGTCGATGTTTCCGTTTAACGCTTCATACCCTTTCTTGAGCTTGTTAAAAGAGGCCATTTGGCCTGCAGCAGCATCTGCCACAGCCGCATTTATTTTTCGCTGTTCATTGGCCGTTTGCCTTTGTTTTGACACAAACCTGTCGAGCAAAACCATTACAGCTGTAATGGCCACCGAAAGTCCAAGGGTGAGCGTTGCCATAAGCACCTTGGCAGCAACGGTTGAAATCCCTAGCGACGTTGCAAGCTTTAGGTTGGCACCCGCCCAAAGCTCCTTTGCTTTTCTTACTGTTGTGATACGAAAGGCGCTGGTTGAATGGAGAACATTAGATACTTGCATCAACCCGATACTAATGGCCATTATTCCCTGCAGCTTTGTTTGAATTGCGGCCATCTTTTCAGAGTCACCATTAAACAGAGCCATAGCTCCAGCTCCTGCCGACAAAGTTCCACTTAGTGCATTTAACCCATCCATGAAACCAGCCAATTGTGTGCCGCCGGTGCTTGCTGCCTTTTCTAGTGTTTGCATTTCACGATAGGCAGTTCCGAGTGTGCCTAATTGCGCCTCAAGCCTTCTAAACTCCTCAGTGTTTTCTCTCCCGGCCAGTCTCAGCTGAGCCATCGTGTTTCGGGTGTTCTGCATTTGTGTGCGCAAACTGCTCATTTTTGCAGCTGCCCCCTGGGTGCGTTTCTCAAGTTCGCTGAGCGCCTGCACTTCTCCTTTTAGCTCACCTCTCATTTCCCTTATTATGCCTAACAATCGCTGACGCTCGGCGGCAACTTTTGGGTCGTGAGTGGCGTGGTTTACCTTTTTGAATTCAGCCTCAAGCGGTTTTAGCTCAGCCCGTAATTGGGCTATAACCTTCTTTTGAATGGCAATATTTTCACGCACCTCCTTGTGAGTATCGTTCGCTGCCCTTGAAACATCACGCATTCCTTCACTGGCTTTTTTCGATTCAGTGTCGAGGTTCTGCTTCAGGCGCAGTTCTATTTCTACCGGTTGTAAGCTCATCGTCTGTTTTCAAGTATGCGTTTAATGTCATCACTGTTTTCAGCTATTGGTGCTCGTGGTTTCCCACTAACATACCTTGGCGCATCAGCACTCTCCATAAGAAGGTTTATCCAACTATCGCCCCAGAGTATTTGTTTTCTTGTATAACCCCGTTCAGTCATTATGCGACCAAATACACCCCACGGGCTATGAAGACCATCCATGTAGCCTGTTACCTCCCGTTTGCGTCGTGGCCCATATTCTTCGGATTCATCATCAGTTGTGTCTGATGGCAAAAGAATATGGTAATAGGTGTAAAATCCTGAGCCTTATTTAGCTCGTTGAGAATGATAAACATTTCGAGTATTTGACCATAAGTAGCCCTCCACATTATCCAATTGGATAACAAGCCTGCAAACCATCTAATCCGCCACTTGTTGTTAAGAATGGCTACAGATATGCACTTAGACATTGCTTCAGTTGCGGCTATAATGGCATCATGCTTATTAAGCATCACGGCATCCTCCAGATTGTGTGCTATTACAATTTTTGAAAACGCTAATATTGCTCCCGGGCGCAGTGGGCGTACCGTTAATCTGTTTAACCTCAATACGCGAATTAGAAAAGGGGCGGGCATCTTGAAACGCACGCCCCTGTCCATTATCCTGTCGGCTGCTGCCATTCTGGCGTCCATAGGCTACCAAATAATGTCAACATCCCAGTTTGAAGCTGCAACCAAAGCTTTGAACCGAAATGGGAACTTGCTTACTCCACCATAACCAAGGCTAAGATTTGTATTGACATACCCCTTGGCATTAGGGATTATGATTTCACCACCTCCTTTGAGTGTGAATTTCACAGCTTTGCTAAGCATAACTTTTTTTGCCGACTTATGAAATCTGGCATCAGGTGCGGCGCCTTGTTTTACACCTCCCAGTAGCTTTACAAGGTCATCATACCCGACCTTTATAAATGAGCCACTGGCAGTAATCCCGGTACCAATGATGTCGTAATCTTCGGCTGCGTCGTTCTCGTGTGAGAAAACTTCGCTTTCTTCCGGATCTTCCTCCGCAATCACCACCTCGTCATCGCGGAGCGTGAGCGGTTGTTTTTCCCAGTCAGCAGTGTCCAATCCTGCGGCTGATGTGATAGGGTCGGCAAAGTGAATTTCTGCTACCCTGGCTTTTAAGAGAATATTTTCTGCCATAATTTTGAAATATTAAATCGTTTCAATGATAAATTGACTAACACAGACAACAACAGCAGCCGAAATCCCCATATTTGAAACCACTGCCAACCGGTTGGCTCATAGGTTGTCTTTTCAACGACACCCATGCTGGCTTCAGTTAATTCCGATACTCTTCTTTTGTAAATAGTGAGTTCACGGGTCATTGATTCAACCATTAACTGTAGGCTGTCACATTGTGCGGTTATGGATATTACGCCCCCTGGCTTTTTAGTAATTGCTATAGATGCCATTGATTGTGGGGCACCTGAGATGTCCTGTTTGCTTGCTTTTGCAAAATAGCCTGCGCCATTTGGTAACAGTGCAAATTCCGATTCAGGCACCAATAGCTCAACCGAAGACCCGAACACAACAATTGGCTTAACATCACGGTGCACACTTTCTGAAATACTATCCAGCAATGATGTGTGCTCAGATTTTGTGGTTTCATGTAGTTCCTTAATAGGAACACACGCTATCAGCAGTATAACTGACAACATTAGAAATAGAATATTACTCTTCATGAGTGAGTGTTTTTTTTATGAGTTCTACAATGTTTTCAAGGTTTTCCGGATTTATTTTATCCAGTAATTTTAAGATCTTATTGTTGATGGTGTTTAAGCGCTTAACCTCTTTTCTCAGGAGATCTACCTGCGTTGATACAGATTCATATTTATCACTCATATCCTGAGCTGTTTCTCTCCATATCCTGATAGCTGCTTCAACATTTTGCAACTCATTGGTGCGTGCTTCAGCAATTGCCCTCTGTGCCTTTGCTCCAGCTTCCTTCCTTATTGCACGCAAGGTAGAAAGTGTTACAACCAAGCCACTCCCAAGTGCCAAATTCAAAATCAAGCTAATAATTTCAAACAGTCCAAGTCCCATACTTATGCCCTCCCAAAGTAAAGGTTGGCCTCATCCTCACGCCGCTTGACCAACCCTGGCAATACGCGGCCACCACCTTTATGCCAACGCATAAATTCATCAGCAATCAAAGGGTTGTTGGCATTTAGTTTAATCATGCTAAGGAGTGTTGACTTTCGGAAATTACCAGGACCAACATTGAAAACAAAGCTAACAAGAGCGTCAAATTGATTTTGACTGAGTCTTAACAGTTGATTGTTGACGGCGTTTTCAGCAGTTTGCAAATCATCTTTCAAGAGTTCTTCTGCCCTTTGTTTTGTGATTGTCATGCCTTGCTTGGCGGTGCGAGTGTGTCCATAACCAATCGTCCAAACGCCCGCCGGACATACATAGGCATTAAGCTTTAAGCCTTCGTGAGTAGTTATTAGTTGTACGCCTTTCTCTGAAGTTTTCATGAAGCGAGGAAATTAAAGGGGCAGTTGCTAATCACTGCCCCTTGAGTGATTTCTTTATTATGTGGCAGAGTCCTGGAGAATAGCCAACAAACCTTCTTTTCCATTCCGCATGGCTCTACCGCCGCAACGCAACAGAAATGAGTAGATGTCGCCGTAGTACAACGGGTCATTCTCACTGTCAAACACGTTGATTTCACCAAGTGCACGGCAAACACTGTTGTGGTGCCACGCCAGTGCTGCGGCCACATCGGTTCCAGCGCCGTTGGCCGACCAATCTTTTTTAGCTGCAGCTGCTGTGTATCTGGCTACGCGACTGCGCATCAGAATGTTGAAACTGTCAAGTTTGCCCACGATGCCATTTTTCACATCTACATTGCTATGAAATGCTTGTGCCTCATTGGCAGTCAAGCTGTCGAGCAACTGTCCGTACATTTCGGCATCCAATAACATGTAACGGCCTTCTTGTGGAATGTTCTGCTTGTTGAACTGGTTCATAGCCTTGCGAACATCCGCCTTCGTGATTAACTTGCGGTCGCCCGTGGCATCAGGCACGTGTGCACCTACTGCAGCGCCTGAAGTACGAATGGTGTTTGCTGCTGCAGGAAGCCACGCGTAGAGAATCCCCTCAGCAACCTCCTCGTGAAGCTTTGCGCGATCAGTTCGAATCACGCTTTCACGCTTATTGTAACTTAACTCAACCGTATCGGCATGCGGAATACGGATTGGGTCAGTAGTGTATTCATCCAAGTTGAACGTGAGGTCAATGTCGGTACGTGTTTCGACAGTTGCCGGGAACTCAGTCCTGTTTTTCTTCACTCCGGAAGCAGCTCCTGCATTGGGTATGTGAACAGTGCGTCCTTGGTTAACAAACTCATCCGCACTGAATGCTTTTGACAAGAAACTATTGTCGGCAAAAAGGCCTTCCACAATAGAACTCATCCAAATCTCTCTTTGAATTGCCATCTTTATTGGTCTTTTAAAAGGTTTTTAACTGCGAAAAAAAACGTTGCCCGGGCTAAGGTTTTTTTCCAAATTTTTTCTCAAACTTTTCGGCATACAAGTCCGGGTGCTTGTCTTTAAGCATTACCAGTCTGCCGCTTTTGTCCAGCTCATCCCATGAGGCTTTTTGCATATCGGAGAGTTCGGTCTTTTGCTGCTGTTCAATTTGCTGTGTCACGCTGGGACGTTTTGGCAAACCTTCAAGGATGGCTTTAGCCTGACCAAAATCAGAATCAAAGAGCTTAATAAAATGCTCACGGGCATCGGCATTAATGCGTCCATCTTTAATAGCCTCATCAGTTAAAGAGATGGCCTTAGCCTTTTCTTTGGTTTTTTCAACTTGACGGAACTCTTCCAGACGTCTGGTTAGTTCTGTGTTGTTGTCGGTCAATTCCACGTTGCGGTTAATCAACGCCTGTACGGCCTGTTCACGCTCATTTTCGGGCGCGTTGTCGGCCAGATTTAACATTTTGTTTAACAATACACTCATCTTATTTTTAGTTGGTTCTTGCAAATCGAAAAGCTTTATCAGCTGAGATGGGTCTTTTAGATCCATTTTGTTGCCTTTGTGGTCGTAAAACACAAGCGCGTTGTGATTGCCTCCTATCGTAACAATACTGGCCTCACGCACTTTCCATTTGGTTACAGTGGGATGTTTTTGACCCGGCAACATGTGCTCTGGAGCGTCTGAAAGTTCAGTGGGAGGCCATGCCCCAATGCTTGCAGCACGTAAAAAGTCATCGGCCACTTTTTGTGAAACCTGTTTGCCTCTGTCATCCTTGAGGTCGAAAACCGGGTCGGCCAATATCTTTCCATCCTCTTTACGAATGTTTTCCCATCGTCCAATCGGTAGTGACCAGTCGTCATGGTTATATAACATCACGGGGTTTTTAAGAAACTCGGTAAGGTCAGCACCATCGGTCAGCATTCTAAAACCATGGGTGTTTAGAGTTTCATCGTGAAGTATGAATGATTTTTTAGGCATGTCTCGCTCTTTTTCCGGCTAAGAAAAATAACCGCTCGCAGCGTTACAAAAAGTAGTGCAACGCATGCACTAATCAGTGCAACGTATGCACTGCTTTTCCCAAAAAACAGGCTCATAATGTAGTTTAGCCACAAAAACAGATGTCAGGACTAACGAACAATCAAAAGAAGGAGTGGGCGCAACAGTTATACACTCGAGAAAACCTAACTCAAAAAGAGATTGCGGAAAGGGTAGGTGTTAGTGCTGTTACCATTAACAAGTGGGTAAAAAAGGAGCGCTGGGAGGAAATGAAGGTGTCCATTACTTTGACAAAGGAGGAACAACTTAAAAATCTCTACCGCCAAATTGCCGAGCTTAACAAGTCAATTCTGGAGAGAGAAGACGGTAAGCGGTTTGCTACACCTTCTGAGGCTGATTCGATTGGTAAACTGGCCAATGCCATCGAAAAGATGGAGACTGATGTTGGTGTGAGCGACCTGGTTGAAAGCTTCCGGGTGTTTACCAATTGGCTGCGCACGTTTAACCTTGAAATGGCAAAAACTTTAGTGCCCCTTATGGATTCATTCATTAAAACACGCATCAGGTAATGGCCAAAAAGAGAATTAAACAAGCTGACCGTGCAGCTCTCAGTAATTGGGAGGAGTTCCGAAAAGAAATTATGGAGTCTACCATGGTAGACAACAATGAGTCGGAAGCGGACAAGCGTGCTCGTATTGCAAAACTTGAAGCCGATGATGAAGCGTGGTTCAAGTATTACTTTCCCAAGTATTATAAAAACGAACCTGCTCCCTTCCATAAAAGAGCCACTAAGCGCATTATGGTAAACAACCGGTGGTACGAGGTACGTGCGTGGAGTCGCGAGCTCGCTAAATCAGCCCGCGCAATGATGGAGTTTACAAAGCTGGCCATGACAGGAAAGCTTAGAAATATTCTTCTGATTAGCAATAGCCAGGATAATGCAGAGCGACTATTAATGCCGTTTATGCTGAACCTTGAAAGTAACGGGCGATTAATAAACGATTATGGCACACAAGAGAAGCCCGGCAACTGGGAGACAGGTGAGTTTACCACCTTGCAAGGTGTAGCCTTTCGTGCCCTTGGTGCCGGACAGTCTCCAAGGGGAACACGAAATGAAGAAATAAGGCCTGACGGCATATTGGTTGATGATATTGACACGGATGAGGAATGCCGAAATCCAGACCGCATCAAGAAGAAGTGGGCGTGGATTGAAAAAGCGCTTATCCCAACTGTGTCAGTAAGCGGAAATTACAGGATACTCTTTAATGGCAATATAATAGCAAAAGATTGCTGTATTACCAGGGCTATGGAGAAAGCCGACCACGTTGACGTGGTAAACATTAGAGACAAAGATGGTAAAAGCTCCTGGCCACAGAAAAACAGCGAGACTGACATTGATAAAATACTAAGCCTTATATCATCCATTGCAGCCCAGCAAGAGTATTTTAACAATCCGGTGAGTGAAGGGGATGTGTTTACCGAAATGGTGTGGGGCACAGTACCACCACTTAACCGGTTTAAGTTCCTGGTTGCCTATGGCGACCCTGCACCCAGCAACAGTAAAAACAAAAAAGGCTCCTTCAAGGCAAATTTTCTTATCGGATTTTATCAAGACAAATATTACGTGGTAACCGGATTTCTCGACCACCCTACCAATGCAGAGTTTGTTGAGTGGTATTATGACATTAAAAGCGCAGTGGGCGACAAAACACAGGTGTATAATTACATCGAAAATAACACGCTACAAGATCCATTCTATGAGCAGGTGTTTATTCCACTGTTTGCCACTGCTGCAAAGGAACGGGGCTTTATAGGCATAGTGCCCGACACACGCAAAAAACCAGACAAATTTAGCCGCATCGAGGGCAATCTAGAGCCACTGAACCGCATGGGCAAACTCATTCTTAATGAAAAGGAAAAAAGTAACCCACACATGCAAAGGCTAGAAGACCAGTTTTTAATGCTTGACGCAAAGCTGAGCGCTCCGGCTGATGGCCCCGATTGTGTAGAGGGAGGTGTGTGGGTTATCAACCAAAAAATGGCCGAGTTATCTCCAGGCAATTTCAGCATTGGCCAAAAGGCCGCTAACAATAAACGCTTTTAGGATATGTTTCTCACAATTGATGAATTAAAAACACACCTGTATCAGGAGAACATCAACGTGATTGCACGTGATGATGAGGCTTTGGTTATGGCTGCCATTGACGGAGCCGTGCAAGAGGCCAGAGGGTATTTGGCCGACTATGACCGAGACGCCATATTTTCTGCTTCAGGAAACATGCGTAATATGCTGCTGTTGATATTTGTTAAAGATATTGCAGTGTGGCACTTTATTAATCTTTGCAATGCAGGCACTGAAATGCAATTGCGACAAGATAGATACGAACGTGCTGTAGATTGGTTAAAAGCTGTTCAGAGCGGAAAAGTTTCACCAGACCTGCCGCGAGCAATTGTTGACGGAAAACCAACAGGAGGCATTATTCATGGAAGCAATCCAAAACGCAATCAACATTTTTAGAGATGGCAAAGAAAACAGCAGACCAACAAAAGCTGGTAATTAACCAGCTAATTGTGCGCCCTCCTCAGCGTAAAACAAGTGACGTGGGATTGTGGCGCAATGCACTTCAAAGTGCTGACAACGGAAGATTAAAACAGCTATTTGAACTATACGAGGACTTAAGTATCGATGGTACATTAAGCGATGCTGTAAGTAAGCGAATAGAGGCTGTAACTAATAGTGAGCTGGTGTTTCAAAATGCCAGAGGCGAAGAGGTATCAGAAATAGTTGATTTAATGGACACACTTGATTTTGAAGAGCTGATAACTCAAATTATGCATGTCAGGTTTTGGGGGCGTGCAGGTGTAGAGTTCGACTTTTCACAGGGATTCAAAGTGACCGAAATTCCCAAGAAGCATATTGATGTATCTCGCGGAATCATTCTCATTAATGATACGGACGAAACTGGAATTCCCTATTCACTTGATGACAACCTTTTGGTGCTTGGCAAAAAAAGAGACTTTGGGTTATTCCTGAAAACTGCACCATTTGCAATTTGGAAACGCGGCGGATTTGGTGATTACGCTCAATGGCTGGAGATATTTGGCATGCCCCAACGTGTGGGCAAATATTCAAGCCATGACCCAGAGAGCCGAAAACTCCTCGAAGAAGCAATGAAAAAAGCAGGCTCAGCACCCTGGATAGTAATACCAAAAGAAACGGATGTTGAAACTGTAAACAATACCGGTAACGGTAGCAGCGGCACAAGCTTTAATGACTTTCGCAAAGCGTGCAATGAGGAGATTTTGATTTCAATACTTGGGCAAACACTCACTACCGTGCAGGGTGAAAAGGGCGCCCGGTCGTTGGGCGAAGTGCACAAAGAAGTGGAAGAGGGAAAAAACAGAAGCGACCTGCGTTTTGTTCAGCGTGTACTCAACCAAAAGGTATTGCCTATACTTGAGAAAAGAGGCTTCCCAGTTAAAGGAGGCTGGTTTGTTTTTCCCAAAGCTGCCAGGGAGCTTGATGTAAATGAGATAGTGCAATTGAGCGACATCATGGAAATACCGGCTTTGTTCCTGCATGAAAAATTTGCCATCCCAATGCCTAAAGATGGTGAGCCTATAGCCAGAAGGCACCAACAACCTCAAGTTGTTATCCAGGAACCACAATCGGAGCCAAAGGGAAAGGAGCCTGATGCGGACAAAAAAGAGGTTAAAAACAGTGACCGCTCATTTTTATTGCGCTTGTGGGATTTTTTCGCCTACGCCCCGGCTCTGACCGGGGCTACCGCAAACCATCTCACGCAACTGATTGACGGCGATTTTAATGACCGCCTGATTGGCCGTATTGACGGCAAACAAACCTTTGATGTGGAACTGTTCCAATTCATCAGCAGTGACCTTATTAAAGCACTGGACGATAAGCCCCAGCAAATGGCTGATTTTGGGTTTGTATATCAATACCAAAATGATGCGTTTCGCACAGCTCAGGAACTGAATGTATTTCAGTTTTCAGCAGCCAAAACCATTGCCGAAATCAGGCTTCTTAACCAACTTTACCGTGAAAGCAAATCGTTTGAAGAATTTCACCAAAAGGCTTCAAAAGAGGTTGATGTTTTCAACAAGAAATGGCAGCGCACAGAGTATCAGACAGCTACTAATGTTGCGTCTTCATCAGAAAATTATCACAGGCTTATCGCGAAATCAAACCTTTTCCCCTATTGGGAATACAAAACAGTTGGTGATGATAAAGTAAGGAAGGAGCACGAAAAGCTGGACGGAATTATTTTGCATTACAGAGACCCGCGATGGGAAAAAATTTGGCCTCCAAATGGATGGAAATGCCGTTGCTATGTAATTCCAAGAATGAAACATGAGGTGGAAGGTATTGTAAACATCAAGGCGAACCAAATTAAGGTTGACCAATACCTGCAGTCGAAAGAGTGGGATAAGATTGATAAACAGGGGTTCGGCGGAAACAAGGCTGTTACGGCACAAATTTTTACTGCCAATCAGAACTATATTGCTAAATTCCCACAACAGGCTCAAAAGCTTTTAAAGAATGTAAACTTTAGGACTTTTGGTCTTGGTTCCTTTGAAAAGAACAGGGCTAATAAAACAGATAGTTACGAGCCGTATAAAGGTGATGCAAAGAGCTTCTTAAACAACATGGAACATGAGGGGGATGCAATACTCTTCCGTGATTTCAATGACAGGAAGATTGCATTTTTTGAAGCTGATTATCTGTCCGGGCATGCGGACAAATACTCTGAACGTATTGCTTATTTTCCGGCATTGAAAAATGCCTTAAAAGAGCCAGATGAAGTGTGGATAACTACCACCAAAAACAATCTGAACACATACAGTTTTATCAAGTATTACAACAATGTGAGCGTGGTAGCAATTGCTGAGGTAAAGCATGGAAGTGTTTACAGAATACGAACATGGTTTCCTATTAACGAGAATAATAACAAGGCTCTCCAGTTGCGCCAGGGATTGTTAATCAAAAAAGAGAGACAGCCTTAGACTACCTCTCTTTTTAATCGGGATTGTTGGCAATACGCTGGTCTTATTCAGCTGTCAGTGCCCCTCCTCCCGTGGTTTATGGAACTTCCTTACCCGCACTGCCAACTGGTACAAATATAAACACAATTCACCGATATGTCAACATTTGCCGACCTTGAAAAGTACCTGGAGCAATTACCCGACAGGGTAATGGATGATGTGTCACACCTGGTAGCAGAAACGGCTACTGAATATTTCAAAGAATCATTTCGAACCAAAAGTTTTGATGGTAATCCTTGGAAAGATGGAGTACCTAAACCCACAGGTTCGCTAATGATTGAAAGTGGCAACTTGCAAAACAGCATAACACCGGCTATAATAACACCTGAACGCGTAGTGATTAGCGCCGGAAATGATAAGGTTGATTACGCCCGACCACACAACGAAGGATTCAATGGCTCAGTAACTATCAATCCTTTTCGGCGCAAAAACGGACAGGATGTGAAGCAGCATACCAGACAAATGAACATTCCGCAACGCCAATTCATGGGTAATGCAAATGAGTTGGCAACAAGGCTGATTGAGCGCATTCAGCAATATTTAAAAACCATTTTATAAATGTTTAAAGGCATGAAAAGAATTTATATCCCGATTAAAAACAGGCTGAAAGCAGAGATAAGTCAACTGCGTTGGATTGATATGGATACAGACCAGATGAATTCAGCTTCGCGACCGGCTATTGCTTTGCCAGCTGCATTAATAAATATTGACATTGGCGACTGCCAAAGTTTGGCAGATGAAATACAGCTGTGTAGGGGCACTGTTTCAGTAACCTTGGTGTTTGACAACCCTGGGCCAACATCAGCCAATACACCTGAACACGTGATTGATTTAAGCCTTACACCTTATGATATAATTGGTGATGTGCATAAGGCTTTGCAGGGGTTTGATACGGAAGAGTTTGAGGCATTAAGCCGCATAAAGCAAGGTAAAGTGCGGAATCGGCATGGGTTATTTCAATATGAGATAACCTACCGTACTGTATTTGAAGATTAATGTGTACTGTAGCTTTTTTGCGAAAGCTCCTTTTTGGCATTGGTTGCGAGGTATTTGTAATAGGTGCGGCGACTAATGGCAAAGGCCGGGGCGATGTATGACCGGTAAACATGCTCCTGGCTTACGCCGTTACGAGTGTGTTCAACCGTTATCTCCTGTATTTTTATGATGCGTAACAGTCGGTTTTTGTGGTTATAGGCCATTTGCTTGTAAGTCTTTATACAAATATAACAAAACTAAAAAGAGGCTGCCTTTTTAGACAGCCTCTTTTTATGTATCTGAAAAGAATGTTTACTTCATAAAAAAATTAACATTGTTTGAATTTTTGGTGTTTACCACAACCCAACTCTTTTTCCCATTAACATTATTGCTTTCTGCAACAACGGTATGATTGCTTCTGGGGGTGTTTGTAAACTTAACTTTACCCAAGGCGTCAGCTATCCCTTTCTTGGTGTAAATTACTTCATCTCCTGTCGTTACATGTTTAAAAACACCTTCACCAACATAGTTGTAATGAACAGTAAACAACCCTTCCTGATCACCTCCGTTTAGTGTTCGAAACTCAAAGTTTTCAAAATAGTAAACATTTGAGCCACTATCTCCAGTTTTCACTTTGTTAGCCATTAAGTCCATTT
This sequence comes from Alkaliflexus imshenetskii DSM 15055, assembly GCF_000517065.1. Lineage (GTDB taxonomy): Bacteria > Bacteroidota > Bacteroidia > Bacteroidales > Marinilabiliaceae > Alkaliflexus > Alkaliflexus imshenetskii. Next base: position 1,637,145 of record NZ_KI912105.1, read on the forward strand.
CATATTCAACGGTAACGATTAACACTGTAGGGTCTCCTTCTATTAAGTTTATTTCATCAGTATCTGTAGAACATCCTAAAAACAACAAGACACTAACAATTGCAAATAAATTTCTCATATCTAATAAAATAAAGGGTTAAACTAATATTTAAATACGAATATTTAAGAAAAAGGTTCAAAAAACTTCATCTTAATTGGGTTAATGTGCCAACAAAGTGTATAGCGCATTAAAACGTCGCTATACACTGCTGGTGGCGGTTCCTCTTGCGATGTTTTGTGCGCCTAATATCTTTTATCAATTTCTTTACTTCTGTGTAATGCGCATCTGTCATTCTAACAGCATCAGCATCGTGGTTGTCTATCATTTCTTCGAGCAAACTAAGTGAACGTATAAGCAACGAACCGTTAACAACAGGTTTATTCAATTGCTTGCTTTTGTGCTTATTAATAATCTTATCTGCTTCTTTGAAAATTTCTTCTTTATTCATACTTCATCGTTTTAAAATCGCAACTAAATAAACCTGCGAACCGTTAGCATTCAGCTTAAAGACAGCATCACATCAGTTATAGTGTGATAAAAATTTTGAAGCTCATGGACATATTTTAACTTTATAAAGCGATGACCTTCAAAACCGAAAGTATAAGTATCATTCCATTCGCCTTTTTCAAAAGGTTTTGATAATACAAAATCTAAAATCATTCCACCGCTTTTAAAATCTTTGCCTATGTAGCCGTTTTTGTAATCCTTATCGGAAAAGCCAAACTTTAACAACCATTCTTCTGTTAGTAAGATTGGCGAATGGTTTTTATTAAAATCATCTGGATTTTCAGTTAACCATTTCAAATCTTGCCAATCAATTATAGTGTGAGAAATTCCTTCTCCTGTATCATAATTTAAAAGACTTCCTATTCTTAATTCATGGACAGAAAAAGCCGAAATGCTAACACTATGTTTATGCAATTGGGGTTTTTGTGGTGTATTCATCTGTTTTACAATTTATTAAGTTACTACTGTTTTGACAGTGCAGTGGTTTCTATTCCCCAACTGCACAAACATTTACCGTTGGCTAAAACAGCGTGGTTAAAAAATCAAGTATAAAAGCTCCACTTGCCAGTCCGCTTACTGCGCCAACCGATGCACCTCCGGCATATAGAAACCGGTCAGCCCAAGTGCCCAGGGCGGTGCGCTTCACGTTTAGTGTCCATACCAGCGAAATGGTAAAGGAGGCTAAGAACACACCTAAATAGATTGCTTTGGCAGTGAAGTAGGTGTTTACCACCACAAAAAACACCTGAATAAAACCGGTGATGAATACTGATATTTTAGATTTCATTAGCGATGTGTTTTGTGTTGTAATCTATTTCAATTATGCTCAGACCCCGATAAAAAACTCCTAGAGAGCGTTGAGCTTTGGCGGCCTCTTCAGGTGTGTCGAACCGCCATGCGCGGGTACGGTCAAGGGTAAAATCTGCTACACCTTTTATGCACCTGCTAAAATAGAGGTTGCCGTCAGGGGTGTGTTTCACAAGAACATAACGAAAGTTTTTGACGTCCTTTGCGCCAAAGAGAGATAGTAGTGTCATAGCTTTTCAAGTTTTCGGTATATCTCAACGCGTTCCCTGGTTAGTTTTATCCGCTTGCGCAGTGTCCGGTTAAAAGCTTCGCCCGGCATTGCGGGGAGCCTTAACATTTTTAATTTCTCTGTTATTTCGGTAAGCCTGTCATGCAACTCTTGCGATGAAAGTGGCTTGTTATTTGTATCTGATTTATTCATACATTCGTGTTTTAATTGCCTGTTATGGGCGTTTGCTGTTCCAAAATGGCCGGTGCGCTGCCTCGCACCGGCTTTTTTTAGTCTTCATAAGTTTTATCCCATGGTTCGGGACGATGGTGTGTAGGTTGGTTTGGTCGTTTGGATGCTTTGATGTCGCCAATGATGCACACCGCTAAAACAAGCACAGCTCCTGCCAGTATTATTATCTCAAAAGTTGTCATAGCGCATCGGTATTGATATTTTCTCCTTCCGGGAAATCAACACTTGTAATAGAGAGCGGCACCCCTTGTGCTTTTCCGATACTGTCTTTTACCGATGCTTCGATAAAGTAGGCACTACGCACCGGCTTGTAAGCTTCGGATATGATTTTTACGCCATCCCGAAATGTTTCATCGTTGATGTCATCGGCCATTTTCTGAAGCTCCAGAACACGGTTTGCTTTAAGGTTGCCTTTGGCGTCCTTTTTTAACAGGTTCTGAATGATGCGCACCAGCTTTGCAGTGTCCTCATCTTTTGCCAGGCTTTCTATGTAGCTGTTCACTTTGCTTATACCGGCCTCCACGGTATCGTCCCATCCGTCAACTACCCGGCATCCAATGGTGATGGTGTGCCCGGCATCATCAGTAAAGGCGTGTGATTGCTGCCCGTCTTTATAGTTGTAGAGGTCTTTTTTCAACTCTAACAAGGCGGTGAAACTGTTAAACACATCGGCTTTGGCGCGGCTCAACAGCGATGAGATGTTCTGAAGCTTCAGAATGTTTTCGCTTACTGTTTTTGCAACCAGGTCGCGGTAATTCTCGCGCTCTTTGCGGCGGTGTTCCCTTTCGGCCTGTTCCTGCGCCTGTAATTGTTCCATTAGTTTAGCCCGCTCCTGGGGGCTGATGGTGCTTACATCTATCATTTTCAAAATTTTTAAAGGTTATACTTCGAACATTGGGTTCTGGACACAATATCCCATTGATATAAGTTGCTTACAGTATTTTTCAGCAATTGGGGTCATTTCTCTCGACTGTTTCACGACATAACGTTGGCTTGTCACAATCTTACAGCCGTGTTTTCTTAGTTTGTGATGAAGGCGATATCTGAGCCTATTTCGCTTTGTATCTTCCATTTTCTTAGTCTTTTACATACATCGAAGGCATTGCTTTGCATAATCGCTCTATGGCATCTTCGGCGGCAGCTTTACTCGGGTACCCGGTTGACGCGCCAAATTTTGCCCAGCCTCCGGTTATGGTGTATTTAACTATTCGCCATATTCCTTTGCGCGGGTCATATTGAGCTCGCAATGGTTCTATACCTTGTAGCCTCATTTGGTGTCGCTGCTCTTTGTTCATTTTGTTGTTTCTTTAGGTTTAACTCCATGATTATTTTCTCGTAAGTTTCTTTTGTGGGCCAGGGATTTTTCTTGAGAAACACTTCCAAGATGTTAACCCTTTTAAATGTAGTGTGAAGAAACAATTCACATCCACGCATAAACGATTGTGCCCACCAGTACCAAAACACGTTGGATGTCATAAAATCTTTTGCGTTATAGCCCTGAAACTCTATGCCACTCTCAACATAAAACCGCTCTGCAGTTTCGCATCCTGTTTCAAAAAAGAGCATCAGATAATCCTCACCGCTCAATCCTGTGCGATTGCATATTGCAGCCTCAATGTTGTTGGCTCGTGTTACTATTTCATCTGTTTGCATAAGGTTAGTTTTGAAATTGCATAAAATCCATATCGTCATTCATCAGCTCGCCGGTGCGCTTGAGCGTTTTTTGCTTATCCAGAAAAGCGTAATAAAGAACCTTTAGTTTGCTTACCGGAATCTGGTTAAAACTGGCATACCCATCACCCGCACTGCGCATTGCAATAGCCTTCACGTACTCTGTATTGGCTTTTCGTCCGGTTAATTGCAAGTAGCCATAAATCGAAGCCATTACACGTTTGCGCCATTTGTCTGAATCGTTGTTTAATTGCTGTTTAAGAAGCCTACAAACCTCCTGCAATTGGTCTATGGTCATTTCCTTTGAGCTCTCCACGCCAAAGGCCGCAAGCACTCCCATCCGAGCCTCATCACTCATATTGAGTTTTGTGGCAAGTGTATGATACAAGCGTATAAGTTGATTTTTTGCGGCAAGCTTTTTCATGATACATGTTTATTGTTACCAATATCTGGCGGCTCCCTCTTCCCAAATGGTGTAAGGCTCGCCGCCGCCGTACCGAGATTTTGCAAAGGCCTTGAAGCCTTCAACTCGTATTTTAACGTTAGCCAGATACTCGATTGCTTTACCAACACGGCCGGCAGGCTGTTTGCCTTCTGCATGTGAGATAAATACAAAGAGTTTCCGGGGGTTCTCATCAATAATTTTCTTTAGTTGGGCGTAGGTTTTGAACGTGAACTGCAAGCTGTCGATAAACATGATATCGGGACTTCGTTGTTTTTTTATCCGCTTCACTAATTCATCAATGGGTTCTTTATCTAATAGCTGGATTCGATTTTCAACATCTTCCATTCCCTCTTCTATGAATGCTTTCTGTAGTGACAAGCTTAACCCCTCCTCAATACTATCATATGCCACTCGGCCAAAGCGCGTCATATACTTAGCCAACCTTACAGATAATCTGGTTTTTCCATTGGCAGGCGGCCCAGAAATAATCCAACATCCTGTTCGCTCTGGCCTTCCAAAACACGCCTCAAATTCACCATCAAAGGGCATCGAATTAAACCGCTTTGATTGAAGTTCTTTAATACTTACTGCTCGTTGGTTTGCCATTTATAACACTGTTTAATGCCTGTTTAATCAGGCGCTAAGAACATATTTAAGACCTTGTATTTTTCTCTTTACTCTGCGCAAATCATACTCGCTGTCTTCAATCACCTCACGTATGCGTACTTTATCTGTAATGCCATTGGCCACACAAACGGATGTGATGTCTGATGTGTTTAATCCCTCCAGTTCGATAAATTTTCGCCCAATGCGGCTGTAGATTTCCTTGTAGCCTTTTTTATTGAGTTTGAGCCCTCGTTTGATGCGTTTTGCCAAATGGTCAGTGGCGCATAATACTATTGCGCAATGGTCTTCCAATTGGTTGTAAAGGGTGATGAAAAAGTATAATACCTGGTCGCTGAGCTTATCGGCCTCATCCATTATTATGAGCGGATGTTGTTGGGTTTTAAGTGCTCTTACCACTTCGCCCATCATCTCGTTAACGGTGTAACCGGAATAATCGCGACCCATTGCTGAGAGTAGCTCCTGCATAAAGGTTTTGCGATTCCAAAACTCATTGCATTGCAGCAGATAGGCTCTTTTGTGTGTTTCTGCATAATTGCGCAATGCAAAGGTTTTCCCGGTTCCGGCATCGCCTACCACGGCAAATACGGTACTGCTGTTTCGTGCCCTCTCTAAAATAGTGTTGAGCAATCTAAAATCGCCTGTCTCAACAGAGACCCACTCGCTTGCACTGTAACCAATCTGACTGGCTATATTGCGCCACATCTCATCGGCAATCAAATCCCACTTATAGTTTAATACCTGTGAGATGGTGGCCGAGCTCACATTTTTTAGGCTCTTCGACGCCTTATTTTGGCTCTCGAACCGTTCTACATAGCATGCCAGTTTTGTGGCAATTGCTTGTTTTTCCTTTTCATTCATCATAACTTTGCGATGTTTAGTTGAACCCTCGCGTGGTGTGCGGCACCAATATCGCGGGGGTTCGGGTTTTTAATATAGTTTGCTATACAATTTTTCCTCGTCATTCAAATCGGGCACTTCGTTGCTAATGGCTTTCTCTATTTCGCCAATATCAATCTTTGCCACTTTTCGTTTTTGTTTTTTCGGGTTCCTTTTAGCACTTTCAATGCCTTTTAGTGCCGGAGACACCAAGCCGTGTTGTTCGGGTAATAGGTTAAATTGCTCCAGTACTTCATTGGTTTTATCGCGTGTGGCTATGCGAGCGGCTTTGTTGGCATTGTTTACCTGTGCCAGGAATGAAGCTTCGTGCGCTTCGGCCTCCTGCTTGCCACGGTGAACTGTGATTTTTTCGTCTAATATTGTTACATATTGCAAGCCGGTAGGCGTTTCTTTAAACACACAAATGGTGCTCATATCCTCGGGGTCGAACTTCACAATAAATTTGCGGTCGATGTTGGAGCGGTGCCACTTCATATCTGGCATGCGGTTTTCATCGTATTTGACGTAAGTATGTTTGCGCTTTTTCTCAGTAATGGTTAATCCATAAGCGGTGTACATAACTGTGTTGTCGCGCTGAATCCAGAACAAATCAACCATTTCGATAAACCCTATGGCCGGTGCTTTTGGGTTATGGCTTTCCAGGTACATCTCGATTCTGGGACGGCCTGTGAGTGGGTGTGGTGCATGGTTCCACTCGTTGCGAAGCTTCACATACTCAGCCATCATTTCGTTATAAGAGGGCAGCATGTGTTTGTTTGCCAGGATAAACTCTAAATTAGCCTTGCTTTCAAGCTTTTTAGCTGTGATATTCTGTCCTGTAAAAGACCATTTGCGGTTCAAAAAATGCTGCTGAAAACGTCCGAAGGCACTCTCAATTGTTTTCGATTTACCGTTATATGGCTGCGTGCGTATGCTTAGGTGACTTAGTTTTGTGAGGAAATCGCCACTTTGTAACTTCTTGTGTCCTCCCTGGTTGTCGTACCGGCACTCGTAAGGTCTGTGGCCTGAAAACTGAACAGCCATCTTAAAGGCCGAAAACTGTGCGGAAAAATCTTCGCTTTTTGATACATGATAACCGAGAAACACCTCACTGTACGCATCCATTACCTCGTAAACCTGTGTGGTTTGTATTTTACCATCCTCCATGTAAAAGAGGTTCAGCTTTGTTCCATCGCTGTACCACAAACTGTCGCGCATGGTTGGCAATTTGGTTGAGTGCTGATAGCCATATTTTTCTTTAGCTTTTAGTTCGCCGTAGCGGTGGCCATACCACTGTTCTTTTATTTCCGGCTGATAGATGTAGTTACGTATTGTTTTCTGGTCATCTACGGCTTTCCATCCGCGCTCATCGGCCAGTGAATTGAACTCCTCCCATAGTTGCGTCATGGTTAGCTTCTCTATAGGCGATGCCCAGCGAGCCAACAACCATGCCTTTGCCACAGGTGTGAGTTTTTCTGTGTTCGCATTGCCGGTACCGCCATGCACCAGTGAGGGATAGCTTTCTTTCATATACCTGTCAAACTTATTGCGCAATGGGCGTGGTTTCTTAGGTAGGTTATGAGGAATCTCATCTGAACGAATATCATTAACCATCTCTGATATGGCATCCCACATGTTCTGTTTCCGACCTCCCATCGTGCGACGCCATGCATTCTTTGTTTTTATAAACAAATCGATTGCGTTCAGCACATTAGCATTCGCATTGTACTCTCGTCTCTTTTCTACACTTAGTGGTTCTCCATCCGGCTTCACATAACCATTAAAGTATTCCAACGCGTTTAAATCCTGTTCAATCAAAGTTTTAATTCTGTTTTGCAAGGCAAGTTCATAAGGACTTTTACCTGCACAATTTTTCCTTATGCGCATCCTTAAGTCCTCTGGCATACTGGCATAATCTATCATAGCACGTCGTCCGTTGCCACCTCTTACCACTAATTTGAGTTTATCTCTGACAACCATTTTCTTGTAGTTATCATAAGAACACAACTCCAAGTCATCATACAAAACTTTGGCAGGAACACACAGTGTATTATCTATTAACTCGAACATAGCCAGTCATTTTTTGAGGAGTACGAATGGTTGAGTTTACTATCTGTTTGGCATAGTGAAGCAATTGTCAACTTATTGATTAAATACTTAGCAATTAGATTCATCATCACCCAAGGACATCAATAACTCTTCTCTTGCTTCGATAATCTTTCTTAAGGCTTCAATCGCTTTTTTGTGTTTTCGAGCCCCTGGCCGGCGCAATATTCTGTCGGTGTTACTATGAGTTTCGCCAATCATTTCTGCTACTACTCGTATATCACCATATTTTTTTTTGTTTAAAAGTTGATTTTCATCCATAAATCATCGTAGATTTGTTTTAACATTAACACAAAACTACAAAATATTTCGCCAGTTGCAAGAGAAAAAACAAAATATTTCGCCAATAAAGCAAAGAATTTTGCTCTTTATATCTGAGCTCGGCATCAGTAAAAGAGAGTTCTATGCTATAACTGGTATAAGTAGAGGGACTTTGGAGAGTGATACCGGAATCACCGAAGACACGTTGGCGAAATTTCTCGCCGCTTATGGTAATGTAAATGTAGAATGGCTAATAAATGGTTCTGGCGAAATGTATTGCCAACAAGAAAATAGAGTCTCTGATTCTCCTTATCAACTGTTTTCAGACGAAAATACCGTTGTGTCAGAACCTTTTAAAATACAAGATCCCGCCAATCGTAATGCATCTCATGACTTTAACCTTCAATCATTCATATTGTATATCGAAAGAAAAGACCAGAAAATTGAATCTTTGTGCGAAGAAATTGGCCGATTAAAGGAAGTAATACAATCTCTAAAAGGGAATATTGCTGAATGACTACTTCTAGAGTAATTATTTTATTCTCTTCTCAAATAAACTAAAACGCATTTTACTCAAATCCGCACACAACCACCTTTGTTTTGGGTATCATGATTTACACCTAATCACCTAATAAACATTTACTTACATTGATAATTTAAATGATGTTAATGCGTGCTTTTTGCATCATACCCGCCCAAACTCAAAGCAGAATCCAACAAACTCAACACTCTTCTATCCATCTGGATATAACACTCAGCAGACAAAAACGGTTAAATTGTCCCCCCAACTGTCCCCCCAACTGTCCCCCCAATCAAACAACAGAGCGATAAAGCGAGTTATTCAAGAGTAACGTATTTGGCGTAATAGCAGGGTCGTTTATTTGGCATCAGGAGAACGTTTTTTTGATGGTTTTACCTTGATAAATAAAGCATTTGGTCTACATTTAGTCAGCAATTAAAGAGTGTAAAAAAAGGGGCTATATTAACCCCTAAGTAATTAAACCCATATTAAACTTAATTAAACTGTTTTGCACAATTCGTTTTTACAACAATCTTGTGAATCTGCCTGTTTCTGCGGCATTCAATCATTGGCGGTTTGTACAATTCGTTTTACCCCCTTTACAGCCTCCAGAAATATAATAAGACGTTTTCTCATTTTTCCCCGACACGGAAAACTGATAATTCTGCGAACGTCCGTTCTGAAAGATTTCTTTTTGCCAGTCAGTATTTTCAGTGTATCGGCTCCAATCCGTATTTCGGCCAAGTTCATACATCAGATCCCGATACTGTTCACTGTTTAACACATCGAGCGTTCTCCAAACACTTGAAAACCCTTGATAAGAACTAAACTCAAATTTAGGTGCTCCAGCTTGGCCTTTCTTTGTGGTAATAAGCACTACACCATTTGCACCTTGAGCGCCATATATGGCCGCTGAAGCAGCATCTTTTAACACGGTGATGCTCTCAATGTCTGCCGGGTTTACAGCGCGGGTATCCGAAGTAGGCACTCCATCAATCACATACAAAGGCTCACTATTAGCTGATATAGAACTGGTTCCCCTCACGCGAATACTAAAACCTGCAGATGGTTTTCCTGATGGCATCAGCACCTGAACACCCGCAGCTTTCCCCTGAATTAGGTTTCCAAACTGCGTATTAGGGCGCGATTCAAAAGCCTCTTCGGTAATTACAGAAACGGCACTTGTAATATCAGCCCTGCGTTGCGTCCCATATCCTACCACAACCACTTCGCTTAAGCCAAGTATGTCATCCTGAAGCACTATATTAAGTGTGGTTTGGCTTCCAACGATAACTTCACGCGATTTCATTCCAATAAAGGTAAATACCAGCACCGTCTCATCTGTCAAACCTGAAAGAGAGAAATATCCATCTGAGTCAGCAATGGTTCCTGTAGCGGAGCCTTTCACGATAATTGTAGCCCCGGGCACCGAATTACCAAAACTATCCGTAATTCTCCCTGAAACTGTTTTCCCAGATTGCTGAATCGCAGGTTTTCCTGCTACTTCCTCATCGGAGGTGATTAGTATATGCTTACCAACTATCCGGTAACTGCTCCCAGTTTCTCGAAGCAACTGTTCCAGTACCTTTTCAACCTCTTCATTTTTCAGGTTTATGTCCACTTTTCTGGACAAATCTATACGATCCACATGATAGAAGAATTCATAACCAGATGTTTCTTCTATCTTTTTCAGAACATCCTCCAAGGAAGCCCCTCGACTTTCAATCGTTAACTTGTTGTTTTGGGCATACACTGACACAGCCAGCATATTAATGTTCAAAACAAACACAAACAGAAATAGTAGTTTCATGACCTTCAAAGTTTTGGTCGTAACATTTGCATGCAGATTAAATCTGCAACACCGTTTTTTTTTCATAAATTTGAACGTGTTTAGGTGAATAATAAAGTCGTTCCTGACTTGTTATTTTCGACACTGGATTATGTGGAGGCATAATCCGGATGGAGAGTGTGGAGGCACTCTCCATTTTTTTCAATTTGATTTTATCCCATACCGTTATATTTAAAGTGATAGAATCAAAAAACTTAATTAGCGATAATCGGCAGATATTGTAAGAACCCTGTTTGACAAGCGATATCTCAAAGGAAAACCAGAGGTTATTACAAGCCGATTCATCACATCTGTTACATGTTCGTTTACGTCGAGGCTTCCGGTGTAACGCTCTTCTTTCACCTGCTCGGTTTCAAACTCAACGCGGATATCATAAGCCCGCTCCAACGTACGGGCTATATCGGCCAATTTCTCCTGTCGGAAAATGTACCTTCCTTCCTGCCAGGATAATATTGCTCTCTCGTCCAATCCTTTGATGGTTTTTAATTGGCCCTGACCTAAAAACTCTACTTTGTCGCCTGGAAGGATTTTTACGGCATTCATACCAGGCATTTCAATTTGTACACTTCCCTCAACCAAATATGCAGAAGCCAAATTATCATCCTTATAAGTCTTTATATTAAAGGAAGTGCCCAACACCCGTATATCAAAATTTTGCGTTTCAACCACAAATGGGTTACGACTGTCATGTGCCACATTAAAAAAACCCTCACCCGACAAATGAACTCTTCGCTCGGTATCGCTAAGATGAATCACGCGAAAGGTGGTGCCAGAGTTGAGCGCTACACGGGTACCGTCAGGCAAAACAACATTACTTCTCTGGCCATAAGGAACTTCAACAACAAACCCCGTGAAATCCTCTTTACTGTTTTGATGAAATAAAAACCACGATACAGCTAAGGTCAACAGCACCATTGCGGCATAACGTGTAATGCCCCACAGTGTTTGACGAAAACGAATGGCGTTCTCATGTTTTTTCTGCAAATCAAACCAACGGCTAAAAGTACGCCATGCAGGTCCGGGCTGAAACCTGTCGGATTTATTGGCCAATTCGGTAGCGCACCACACCTCACGAACCTCATCAAAATATCGCCTGTTCTGACGCGACTCAGAGGTCCAAGCTTCAACATCCCGCATCTCCTCATCCGATGCATTTCCACTAAAATAGGTGACCAACCGCTCCCAATCTTTCTCGTTCACATCCATAACCAAATATTAAACATTGACAATTAACTCAGACTATGCCTATCAGGTGATTCACTATTATTGTTTCTATATAGACACAAACAATCGATTCTACCGCCACAAGAAACAATGAAAAAATATCACAATATTTAACATACAATGACAGTCAGGCGAATACAATGAAAAAAAACTCATCACTTCCCATCTTCTTAAAAACAGAAACAGGTCTAAAGAGCTTCTTAGACAATTAGTGTATTCCCGAATGAATTAAAAATAAAAATAAGGTAAGATAACTGCCCAGTGCCGATCTAAGCTTTTTCAAAGCCCTGGACATTTGTGTTTCAACTGTATTTACAGAAATCCCAAGCTGCTCAGCTATTTGCTTATAGGTTAGTGATTCGAATCTGCTCAGCATAAAAACAGTACGACATTGTTCTGGTAGTGTTTCCAGCGCCTTATTAACAACCTCTTCTACTTCCTGAGCCATAAGAGAGCCTGACATTTCCTCCTGAACTTCGAAATGATAATCACCTGGTCCAGAAACACTGTTTATTGTATCGAGAGAAATATGCTGGCGGTTGTCCCTTAAATAATTAATTGCTGAATTGCGTACAGCCCGAAATAAGTATGGAGCCAGCGAACCAACTACAATCTCGTCTCTACGAAGGTATAACGTGCAAAACAACTGAGAAACAACATCTTCAGATGCATGGTCGTTCTTCAGGTATTTATTGGCATAATGACACAGCGCAGAATAATATTTCTTAAAAAGAAACTCATAAGCTTCCTTTTGACCGGCCTTCAGATCCTTAATCAATATTATCTCTTCAGTGTAGATAGCCATATCATGTTTTATTCAATCAAAATTACATCAAAATGTTAATTTAGCTATTTTATTGAAAAAAGAATCCCTTGTTTATTAATTTGCCAAACTGCCGGCGAATTAGACTCTACACCAAAAAGAGAAACGAAAATTCTGGCATACAACATATCAACAAACCTCATATAATTTAAATCTTCATCCATGCAAACGCTGCTTTCAGTTCCGGAGAATCTGGTATCCGTTTTCGACCAACTTATTCCGCAGGGAAAAGAGAACCGGTTGGTATTGGCCGACCCTGCAGGTGTAAAGGTAGGCTCGGGAGGCGGCACCGCCTGGCTTTTGGCAAATCATTACCAAAAATCCGGACATAAGCGCTTTGACAGCTATTTGTCATTCGGAAAAAAAATAATTATTCATGCCGGAGGGCAAAGCAGACGCTTGCCAGCCTATGCACCTTCCGGCAAATTACTTACGCCCATTCCGGTGTTTCGCTGGAGCAGAGGCCAAAACCTGCATCAGAACCTTCTGGATTTGCAGTTGCCACTGTATCAGCAATTGATGCTGGCTTCGGATACTCAAAGCAACACCCTGATTGCAAGCGGCGATGTGCTTATACTGAACGAATCGCCGATACATGCGCTTCCCAAGGCCGATGTGGTATGTCTGGGTATCTGGGTAGACCCACACCTGGCTTCGCGACACGGCGTATTTTTCACCCCTCGTAACAATACCGGCCAACTGAGTTTCATGCTCCAAAAGCCATCGCACAACCTGATTGAAAACCTTGCCATCAGCCATCTGTTTATGATGGACATTGGCATCTGGATTTTGAGCGATAAGGCCGTTCAGGTTCTGATGCGAAAATGTGGGTGGAATGATGCTAAATTCAAAAACGGCACCCCCGATTTTTATGACCTTTACAGCACCTTTGGCACCTGCCTGGGCACCGAGCCCCAAAATTCCGATGGTGAAATATCAGAATTATCGGTAGCCATCGTGCCACTGGACAAAGGAGAATTCTATCATTACGGCACAAGCCTGGAGCTCATCACCTCCACCGAAAAAATTCAAAACCAGGTGAAGGATCAGCGTGCCATTTGGCATCATCGCGTAAAGCCGCATCCATCAATGTTTGTGCAGAACGCAGTAACTGAAATGCCCCTCAACAGCCAAAATCACCATGTCTGGATTGAGAACAGCTACATTCCGGCCTCATGGCAACTAAACCATCACCACATCCTAACCGGAATTCCTGAAAACAACTGGCATATCAACCTGCCATCGGGCATCTGTCTGGATGTGGTTCCAGTGGATGAGGATAAATTCTGTCTGCGCCCTTACGGTATGGACGATGCCTTTAGTGGACAAGCTGCGGTTGCCGCATGGATGGGCATCCCATTGTCACAATGGCTCGCCGAACGCACTTTCACTTTCGAGGCATCGGGCATAAATCCACAGGAAGACATCCAAAACACACCATTATTTCCGGTGGTGGATGGCAAAACGCTCAATCAGGAGTTGGTTAACTGGATGTTGACGCATGAACCCCTTTCGGAAACAATGGCGGCAGTTTGGCTTCACAGCGAACGGTTATCGGCCAACCAGATAAGCGCCCGGGCCAACTTGAGCCGGCTGTTTGCCATGCGCGACAAATTTGCATGGAAGACCATACCGAAGTTGGCCGAAAACCACAAACGCAGCGTTTTTTATCAAACCGATTTGAAAGCACTGGCCATTGGTTTTGGGGAAGGGAAAGCCCCGCTGCCATCACTCCCTGACAGCGACGAGTCACCACTGACCAGAGCACGCGACCTGATGTTGCGCGCTGAAGTGGACCGGATAAATGGGAAAATAGCTGGTGCCAACGAATTGATGGCGTATAAAGTGCTCCAGGATGCTATCAGGGAAACCGGAGAAAACCAGGAATTACCAAATCTCAGTGTATTTCCCGACCAGATTGTTTGGGGACGCAGTCCAGCACGGCTCGACATGGCCGGCGGATGGTCCGACACCCCACCCTATTGCATTCAGTCGGGCGGAGCAGTGGTGAATCTGGCTGTTGACCTCAACGGTCAGCCGCCTCTTCAGGTATTCGTGCGCTTGTCAGACCAGCCTGACATAACCTTACGCAGCATCGACAACGGCGTATCAGAAAAAATTACCACGTACGAAGAACTGGGTGATTATGCCAATGTAGGTTCCGCATTTTCGATACCCAAAGCCGCATTGTGTCTGGCAGGGTTTCATCCTGACTACTGTCGGGAAAAATTCAGTTCACTGAAAACACAACTTCAGGCATTTGGTGGCGGCATTGAAGTGTCACTGCTGGTGGCGATTCCCAAAGGTTCCGGTCTTGGAACAAGCTCCATTCTGGCCGCCACCATCATGGGTGCACTTTCAGATTTTTGCGCACTGAGCTGGAACAACCAGACCATCTGCCATAAAACACTCATTCTGGAACAAATGCTCACCACAGGCGGTGGATGGCAAGATCAGTACGGCGGTATTTATCCGGGCATCAAACTATTAACTTCACAACCGGGCTTACAATCAGACATCACAGCCAACTGGCTGCCCGATCTGCTCTTCAACCTGCCGGATTACCGCGAAAACTGGTTGCTCTATTATACCGGCATCACCCGCGTGGCAAAAAACATCCTTTCAGAAATTGTACGCGGTATGTTTTTAAATGAAGGTTCGCGCCTTAGAATTCTGGACGCCATAAAAGCCCACGCCGTCACCACGTATGAAGCGGTTCAAAAATGCGATTATGAAGCCACATCAAAAATGATACTCCATTCGTGGCAGTTAAACAACTTGCTTGACCCCGGCACGAACACACCTGAGATACAAAGCATCATCAACAAAATAAGCGACCTGACTTATGGATTAAAACTTCTGGGTGCAGGCGGTGGCGGTTACTTGCTGATATGTGCCAAAGATGCCTCAGCAGCCCAACGCATTAAAGAGGTGCTGACAAGTGAGCCACCCAATAACCGCGCCCGGTTTGTGGATATGCGCCTGAGTATGGCTGGCCTACAGGTGTCACGCTCCTAAGATCTCACGCATGATGAGGGGTGTGGCGCCACACATGCTCTTTACATAAGCACCGGCAGCTTGTCCGGCCTGTATGAGATTCTCTGAAGCGTGGGCATCCCATAATTTCGCCATTACCATATTAAAATCATTTTGATTGGCAATGGTGAAGCCCCCGCCAAGGCTAAGTAAATCAACAGCTTCCTTAAATTTTTTGTGGTTGGGACCAAAAATTACAGGCATGTTGTAGGTGGCAGCTTCCAGCGTATTGTGAATCCCTTTTCCAAACCCACCACCAATATATGCCACACTGCCATAACGATAGATGGATGACAGCAGCCCGATGGTATCGATGATTAAAACTCTGGCGCTGGATGGCACTTCGCCCTGAAGCTGTGAAAATCGCACAACAGGCACGGTGAATCGCTTTACCAGTTGAGATACATGACCATCGTGCACTTCATGGGGCGCAATGATGAACTTTACATTGGCAGGCGCACCATTAATGTAGTCGGCCAGAATGGCCTCATCGGCAGGCCATGAGCTGCCTGCCACAAGCACCCGCGCATCCTTTGAAAAAGCCTCTGCAACTGGCACATCTGCAGCCGACTTTGCAATGGCAGATACCCGGTCGAATCGCGTATCGCCGGCCACAACGGTATTCTGAAGCCCAATGCTGTGAAGCAGTTTCTCCGACTTTTCATCCTGCACATAAAATCTGGTGACGCATCCCAAAATCTTGCGAAACCATGCACCATAAGATTTGAAAAACACCTGATTATCTCTGAAAATGGCTGACACCATGTAAAGTGGAATACCTGCTTTCTTCAACTCGTTAAAGTAATGAAACCAATACTCATACTTTACAAAAAATACCTTTGAAGGATTTACTGTTTTTATGAATCGGAGTGCATTGCTTTTGGTGTCCGAGGGAAGATACACCACTGCATCGGCCATGTTATAGCTTTTGCGCACTTCATATCCCGACGGAGAAAAGAAAGTAAGTACAATTTTTACGTTAGGATTCTCTTTTCGGATGGCTTCGATGAGTGGGCGTCCTTGCTCAAACTCACCCAGTGAAGCACAATGCACCCAAATCACCTCGCCTGACCAATCGATGGCAGAGAGCTTCTGCCAGGTTTGTAAACGGCCTTTGTTGATGAGCGCAGCACGCTCATTGAATGGTGAGGCCAGTTTGGTGGCCAGAGAAAATAACCGGATTCCGGCATCGTATAATAACTTCATATAATTGTTTGTAGAATCTGCACAAAAATACAACATCGCTCCTGACCGCCTTACATTTTTAGTCGAAAAAAGCTGGATCCGTGTAAAATCTTTTACTTTTGTAGGTTGAGAAAAAACATAGCGAATATATGAGCAGCGAATCGCCAAAAAACAGCGAAGTAAAGAACTTCATCTATCAGGAAATAGACAGGGATCTTGCCGAAGGTAAAAACGGCAAAAAAATACTTACCCGCTTCCCTCCTGAACCCAATGGTTATCTGCACATTGGACATGCCAAATCCATTTGCCTCAATTTTGGCATTGCGCAGCACTACAATGCAGCCTGTAACCTGCGTTTCGACGACACCAACCCGGTGAAGGAAGAGGTAGAATATGTTGACTCCATACAGGAGGACATAAAGTGGCTCGGCTTTAAATGGGAAGGCGAACCCAAATATGCATCCGACTATTTTGAGCAGTTATATGAATGGGCCATCAAACTGATAAGAAAAGGGAAAGCCTACGTATGTGAGCTCACGCCCGAAGAGATTGCCGCTCAAAAAGGCACTCCCACCGAACCCGGCCAGGAGAGCCCATACAGAAACCGTTCGTTGGCAGAAAACCTGGATCTTTTCCAACGCATGCGCAATGGCGAATTTAAAGACGGTGAGAAAATATTACGCGCAAAGATTGACATGGCCTCATCGAACATGCACATGCGCGACCCCATCATGTACCGCATCATTCATAAACCACACCACCGCACCGGCGACAAATGGTGCATCTACCCCATGTATGACTACACCCATGGGCAGAGTGATTTTATTGAAGAGATAACACATTCCATCTGCACCCTCGAATTTGAGGTTCACCGCCCGCTTTACAATTGGTTTTTAGACCAGATTCTGGAGGATGAAGCCACGCCGGAAGTACGCCCACGCCAGATTGAGTTTGCCCGCCTGAATCTCAATTACACTGTGATGAGCAAACGGAAATTGCTCGAGCTGGTGCAGAAAGGCATTGTTTCAGGTTGGGACGACCCACGGATGCCTACAATCTCAGGACTAAGGCGAAGAGGTTACACCCCGGAATCAGTTCGCATGTTCGCCGAAAAAGTTGGTGTGGCCCGTCGCGAAAATGTCATCGACATAGGTCTGTTGGAATATTGTGTACGTGAAGACCTGAACAAACGTGCCATGCGTGTCAATGCCGTACTCGACCCGGTGAAACTCATCATCACCAACTTTCCGGAGGATAAGGTGGAAATGATGGAAACCATCAATAACCCCGAAGACGAAAGCATGGGCAGTCGCACCATACCTTTCAGTCGTGAGATTTATATTGAGCGGGATGACTTTATGGAGGAGCCGCCAAAGAAATTTTTCCGTCTGGGCCCCGGACTCGAAGTTCGTCTGAAAAGTGCTTACATTATTAAGTGTGAGGATTTCAAAAAAGACGAAAACGGACACATCACCGAAATATATTGTACCTACGACCCCGAAACCCGAAGCGGAATGCCGCAGGCCGACCGCAAAGTGAAAGGCACACTGCATTGGGTATCGGCCTCACATGCCATCGATGCCGAAGTGCGCCTTTACGACCGTCTCTTTATGAATGAAGAGCCCGACGGTCATCGCGATGTGGACTTTAAAGAGTATCTCAATCCGGACTCATTGAAAACACTGGCCGGTTGCAAACTGGAGCCCATGCTTGCTGATGCCAAACCGTTAGGCAGCTTCCAGTTTCAGCGTCTCGGCTATTTTTGCGTTGATAAAGACTCAAAAAGCGACAGACTCATTTTCAATAAGACGGTAGGGTTGAAAGACAGTTGGGCCAAAGCCAACAAATAACGGAGCAATACACTTCAAAACAGTTAACAGATAAGAAGAATGGTGCAATATTTACGCCGGGATTCTTATCTGTTTTTTTTCGAAAAGCTATGAAAGTACTCGCCATCAATGGAAGCCCGCGAAAAGGCGGCAACACAGAAATCGCGCTCAGAGAGACACTAAAAGTGCTGAGTTCACATGGCATCGAAACTGAGCTTTATCAATTGGGTGGCCGGCAAGTGCATGGATGCACTGCCTGCAACAAATGCCGACAGATGGCCGATGGCAAATGTCACATAAAAAATGAGGTCATACAGGAATGCATCGACAAGATGCGTGAGGCTGACGGCATTCTGCTCGGTTCACCGGTCTATTTTTCAGATGTAAGCACCGAGATGAAGGCTCTGATGGATGTGTCGGGATATGTGATGCGGGGCTGCGGCAATCCTCTTCGCCGCAAAGTGGGGGCGGCGGTGGTAGTGGCACGTCGCGCTGGTGGTACCAATACGTTCGACAGCATCAACCACTTCTTTCTAATCAACGAGATGATTGTGCCTGGCTCATCATACTGGAACATTGCATTTGGCAAGGAGAAAGGCGATGTGCTGAATGACACCGAAGGCATTAAAACCATGCACACCCTGGGCGAAAACATGGCGTGGCTGCTTCAAAAGATAAACAGATGACAACTAGAACTGCACACCAAAAATGCGCCGAGCCAACGGCTCTCGCATAGAGCGTGGCATCACAACCAGAATGGACTAAAGTCCATCCTTACAAGATGGTTCGAGCCTATGGCTCTGGCAAACGCTTACCTATCCAGCCATTTCTTGAAAATATTGGCTTTTTTGCGACTTACGATGATTTTTTCAGCTGCAATGGTATTGAGCTTCAGGATTAATTTACCCCCAAAATAGTTCTCAATCTGCTTAATAGCCTCTATGTTGACAATATACTGGCGGTTAGCTCTAAAGAATGAGTCGCTGTATAGCTCCTCCTCCAGTTTTTCGAGTGAGAAATCGATGGCATGTACTTTACCTGTGAAAGTGTATGCAAGCGTAACTTTCTCATCTACTTTAAAGAAAGCCACATCGTCCACCGCCAACTGAACATAGCCATCGACCTTGGTTACCATGATGCGTTTACGGTATCTGGGACGCATCTGCTCAATGAGTCTGGCCAGTTCGCCATACTTTTTCTGTCCATTTAACTGGTTGAATGCTTCAAAGGTTCCCGCAATGTTTCCGATTTTATCAAACACCTTTCGCAAATCGTCGGGTTTAACGGGCTTTAAAAGATAAGCCAGACTATTGTATTCAAAAGCATTCATCACATACTCATCGTATGCGGTTGTAAACACTATGCCTTTGTTGCTTACATCTACCGCATCAAATATGGAAAAGCAAATGCCATCAGACAATTGGATGTCCATAAAAATAAGACACGGTTCGGGATTGGCATTGAGCCATGCCACAGTATCCTCTACCCCGGTAAGTTCGGCCACAATCTGACAATCGGGATTTATCTCCTCAATCATGCGACGTAACATACGTGCCAACAAGGGCTCGTCTTCAACAATAATGGCGTTAAACTTCATAATATAGATGCTAGATGATTAGATGTTAGGTGGCTAGATGTTAGATGATTAACTGTGATTGACTGATTAAGGTTATTATCAGATGCTTAGATTCAATTCAAACTCTGAACAGCTAAAGCATTGGCACTTTTACTTTAAAATAGTCGGCTCCGCTATCCACCTCAACATCGGCATTAGAATCCAAAAAAGCATATCTTCTGGATAAGTTTGATAGTCCGGTGTTGGTGGAATAGGTGGATGTTTTGCGCTGCAAATTATTGGTCACGCAGAGCTTGTTCCCTTCCACAGATATATCAATTTGTAACGGTTTAGTAGATGTGGCCACATTGTGTTTAATGGCATTCTCCACCAAAAACTGCAAACACAGGGGCGGCACTTTGCGCGAAAGATACGCGTCATCCACATGGATTCCCACCAGAAGCCCCTCGCCCAGTCTCTGACCGTGCAGCCCCAGATAGGAGCGGATGAATTCAACCTCCTCGTGAAGGGTTATTGTTTTATGACGGGTACTCATCAACACATATCGGTACACATCGGTAAAATCGCCTGCAAACTTAACAGCAGCATCTGCATCCTGACGAATGAGTGCCATCAGCGTACTCAGGTTGTTAAACAGGAAATGTGGATTTATCTGATCCTGAAGTGCCGAATAGTCAAGTTCCAGTTTTTGACGATTCAACCGCTCATTTTCTACAATGTACCTGTTGAGCGTAACGTGAAAGTTATGACCAATGAGTACAATCACATATATGATGGCAAAAAGGATGTAGATGGTGATGGCCACATTTATTCGCTCCGGCTCCGGCTCATGACCTACAGGGACAAAAAAATATGCTGCAATTAACTTCGCAAAGAAACCAATTACGGCCAACCAGGTCATTGCAAAGATAAAGAGCGATGCCATTCGCTTGCGAATTGCCTCATGCCATGGAAAGCGCTTTGAAATAATGGCATCGAAAATAAAAATACCCTCGCAAAGCAGCACCAGCACAATGGCACTAAAGGTTACCCCACGTGCCTGAAGCGCCACCGGACTATCCTCATCTCTAAGTATAAGAATCATCAATACAGAGATAAGAAAGGCGGACAACAACTCTATAAGGATGCGCCGATAGTCGAACATCCTTGCTTTGGGGCACAATTGTAATACTTTCAACGTCATATCTATTCAGAATAAATGCTATAACAAGCCAACCGATTTCATATAAGCCGATTTAACGATTTCGAGATTGGCTCGTGCCTCAACCTGTGCTGCTGATGCCCGTTGCCAGGCTACGCGGGCATTGAGTAAATCGGTGATATTATTTAATCCTGCATTAAAGCTAATCTCCACCTCGGAGAGTGTTTCCTCTGCCTGCTCCAGATTGACAGCCGCCACATCCACTTTTTGTATGGCTGTTTCGAGATTGAAGCGGTTTTGTTGCACTTCCAGACTAATTTGTTCGTGAGCATCCTTAAAATTCACCTCTGATTTCATCTGGTTGATGCGCGCCATGTCGGTTCGGTGCTTTTTATCGCGCCAATGAATGATTGGTATTGAGACACCCGCCCCAACAGTTAAATTCCAACTTCCGGAAACCAGGTTGGGGACATCAATGTATCGATAACCAGCCGATACCCCAATCTGCGGCAGGTATTCGCCGCGTACCGAAAGTTTTTCGAGTCTTGCCAGCTCACTTTTCTGCTGCAAGATACGAAGTTCGGGACGGGCAGAGAAATCATTTTTAATCTCGAATTGCGACAGGCTTTCTGCGGGCGCCTCGTAAACCGCTGTGAGTGGTTCATCGAGGGGACGACCTGTGAGCCTGGCGAGGTTCATGCCGGCAATTTTCTGCATATTTTTAACTTCCAGCAATTGCAATCGTGCTTCATTTCGCTGAACGGTGACTTTAAGCAGTTCGCTGCGAGGCAAAAGACCCAGCTCAAAATGAACTGCCAGTTGAGATTCGAGAGAATCAAGCGCTTCCACATATTTTTGAAGCACCACAACCTGCTCCTGAATGGCCACCAACCCCCAGAAGGCACGGTCGGTGCCGTGGACCACCTCGGCACGGGTCAAACTGAGCGCTTCACGGGCAATTTCAGCGCCCCGGTCGGCCATCTGATTGCCGGTTCGCAGGCGTCCTCCGGCATAAACCGGCTGCTGCAGCGATACTTCGGCCATGTAAATTTTCAAGTCATCCATAACCAAATTAAAACCGGGAAAATAGGCATCACTGGTGCCCGAGTAGTTTCCAGCGGCAGCAGCTTCGGCACTTTCGGCCGTTGGAAGAAAGAATCCGGGTAATGCAACACCGCCAAAATCGGGCAGAAACATGAACGAACCCGAGCCATCAACCTTAGGAAGATAAGCAGTACGTGCCGACTTAACAGCCGCTTCGGCATATTGCACATCCATGCGAGCCAAATCGAGCGACCGGTTATACTCCAGCGCACTCACACGACTCTCCGCAAGTGTTACGGGTGTTTGAGCCTGCCCGGCAGCAATGCAGGCAACTAAACCAATCAAAATATTATAGATACGATTCATAACCAGATAATATAAACGGCGGGGAAAACGGGGAAGCAGCCAGTGCCGTTGCACCGCACACTTCCCCAACCTAACCCAAGCATTAACGAAAATGAAAAAACAAGACTTAATAGGCTTTCTTTTTACCGATGATGGCTAGCTTGCCAGTATCGATGCGATAAAATAGCGCATAAAGCACCGGCACCACCAACAATGTGATAATGGTTCCGAACAGAAGCCCAAACATGATGGCCACTGCCATTCCCTGGAAAATAGGGTCGAAAAGCAATGGAAACATGCCCAAAATTGTTGTGAGCGATGCCATTGACACAGGTCTAACCCTGGAAACAGCTGCACGGATAATGGCAATCACCGGCATCTTACCCGATTTTATTTCGATGTTGATTTGGTCGAGCAACACCACTGTGTTTTTAATCATCATCCCGATGAGTCCAAGCCCGCCAACAATGGCGATGAAACCAAAATTCATCCGCGTCACAAGAAAGCCGAATATGATACCAATAAAAGCAAGCGGCACAATCAGGAAAATGATAACCGGCTGTCGGAAATTATTGAATAGCCCAATGGCAATAAGTGCCATTAAAAGGAGAGCCAGTGGCAAATTTTCCAAAAGCGCCCGGTTTGCGGTGTTGCTGTCCTTGAACTCCCCATGCCACTCCAGTTTATAGCCATCGGGCAACGGAAGGTTCTCTATATCGGCTCTAAAACGTGCCAACACAGCCGGTGCGGTAAGACCGTGGGCAGGGTCGCACTGCACTTTTATGGCCCGCTCGCCATTGTATCGTTTGATGAGATAAAACTCACGGTCCACACCCAAAGTATCGATAACCTGCGCAAGCGGCACACTGCTCTGCGAATAGTTGCCCCAAACAGGTATAGTCGCCAGTGTGGCCGGATTACTTTTCGCCGGACTGTCGGTTTTAAGCACCACCGGCATCTTTGTGTTTTCTTCGTAGAAAAGCCCTATTGGCATGCCATCGGTAGCAATTGCAAGCGCCGAAGCCATGGCTCCACGGGATATATTTAGTCTCTGCGCCTTTGCCGGAGAGTAGACAGGCATCAGCGTTTTCACCTCATTTCCCCAGTCATCGTTTACAAATATGGCTCCCGGCTCATGGTGCATAATCTCCTTAGCCTGATTGGCCAATTGAAGCAGCACATCGGTTTGAGGTCCCGAAAACACGGCTTGTATTTTATAATCTCCGCCAATGGCAGAATACTGCCTGCACCGAATAACTGCGTGGGGATATTTATCAGGAAAGTAATCCTCGATACGTTCGATAAGCTGCTGCGCCACCTTGTAATCTGAAGCATCCACAATCAGCTCGCCATAACCCGGACTGAAACTGTTCATAGGGCGCGAAAGTGTATAGCGTACCGGCGAACTTCCCAATGAACTTGTCACATGACGAACCTCATCCCAACTCAGCAACTCCTCCTTTATTTCGCGTAAATCACTTTCAACCTGATAGATATCTGCACCCTGCGGCAAACGGTACTCAACCATAAACTGGTTGTAGTTTGAACCCGGGAAAAAGTCTTTGTTCAGCCATCCAAAGGCGCCAAAAGAAGCTACCAACACAACGCCTGTGGCAATTATAAAAACCAGCTTATGCCAAAGAGCAAAGCGGATGATGCCGCCAAAAACTTTATAAACCGGTCCGTTGTAAATCTCTTTGGATGCTCCGGTCTTCTTCTCATTTTTCTTCCCCTTTTTATAGAATAAATTAGCCATGAAGGGCACTTGTATGATGGCCAAAATCCAACTTAAGCTGAGCGATATAGCCAACACAAAAAACAGAGGCTTTAAAAACTCCCCGGCAGCTGTTGTATTAAATGCCAGCGGCATAAAAGCCAGAATGGCAACCAGCGTAGCGCCTATGAGGGGAATTGCATTCTGCCTGGCTGAATTCACAACAGCCTTCCTGCGCTTTACACCGCGCTCCAAATCGGCCAGAATCCCATCCACAATCACAATGGCATTGTCGACCAGCATTCCCATGGCAATGACGATGGCACCCAGCGAAATTTTGTCGAGTGTCATGCCCATGAAGCCCATCACAATAAAAGTCCCCAAAATGGTAAACACCAGACTACTGGCGATAAGCAGACCGGCCTTCAGCCCCATGGCAAAAAGCAATACCACAATTACAATTGCCACCGATTCGGCTAGGTTAATGGTAAAATCGTTAATGGAGCTTTGAACTTTTGATGGCTGGTCATATATCTTGTGCACCTCAATACCCACGGGGATTTCGCCAATGAGACGAGCCACCGCAGCATCCACTCTTTCGCCCAACTTAATGATGTTATCACCCGACTCCATAGCAATGGCCAATCCAAGGCTCTCACGGTTGTTGTAAGTTAACCCGCCCCTCTTGGGTGTGAGATAACCGCGTTGCACTTCGGCAATGTCGCCCAGCCGAAAACTCTTTCCATTGGCTCCCTGAATGTTCAGTTGTCGAATCTCATCCAACGACTGGAATTTATTACCAACACTAATGCGCAACCGTTGTGACCCTGCCACCAATGTTCCGGCATCGGCCACTTCGCCCTGGTCATTGAGCGTTTGAACAATGGCCATGGGATTTACGCCCAACGCGGCAAAACGCTCAGGTGAAAAAACAATGTCGACCGATTCGGTGCGCTGGCCAATCATTTCGATACGCTTAACACCATCAACCAACAGAAGCTGGCTTTTGAGATAATCGGTATAATTTTCAAGCTCTTTATAGGTGTAGCCATCGCTGCTCACCGCCATAAAAATGCCATATACATCGCCAAAGTCATCATTAATAATGGGCTCCAAAGCCCCCGGCGGAAGCGATGAACGCGCATCATGAATTTTGCGGCGCAGGTGATCCCAAACTTGTGGAATCTCATCCATGGTGATATAACCCTCCATGTGTACCGTAATCTGCGACATGCCGGGCATCGACCGTGACTCTATGTAATCGATGTGTTCCAGTCGCTGAAGGGCTTTTTCGAGCACGTCGGTCACTTCCATATCCACCTCCTGAGCCGAAGCTCCCGGGTAAGGTGTAACGATAACCGCCGCTTTAACGGTAATTTCAGGATCTTCCAATTTACTAAGCCCGGCAAACGAACCGATACCTCCTAACACCATGATGATGAGGAAGGCAGCCAGCAAGGCTTTTTGTTCCAATATCTTATCAAGCATCTCTTCCAGCTGTTATAATGAACTAACTCTCACAAATTGATTCTCGTGAAGTGAGTGCGTACCTGCAACCACCACTTTATCGCGCGTCTCTAATCCAGATAAAATCTCTATCTGTCCGCCATGCAGCAACGCTCCGGTTGATATGGCACGTGATGCAACTTTACCCAAAGCCTCATCATAAACCCACACATGTGGTGCGCCCTGCCTGTAAAAGACAGATTCAACAGGTATGCTCGGATGTGTAACGTCAGCAGCTCCACCATTTACCAGAACTCTTGCACTCATTCCGGGACGCACCAGTTGCGTATCGGGATTTTTCATTACAAGTCTCACCTCAAAAAGATTGTTGCTGTTGGATTTTCCGGCCACCGACTTTACCGCAGCATCAACAGAAATACCCGACACCACAACAACGGCCTTTTGCACAGTTGCCATACGAGCAACCATTGATTCGGGAATTCCAAATACAACCTCCACCTCATCCATATTTAAAATGGTAAAAGCCGGCATACCCGGGGCAATGGTTTCATGACGGTTGATGTTTCGCTGAAAAACATGACCTGAAAAAGGTGCTGTTAATCTGGTATCGGCCAGTGCATTTCTTGCATTTTCCCAGTTGGTTTTAGCGGCCAGCCAGGCTGTCTCCAGCTTATCGATGGTATTTGCAGGTAATTTTCCCTGATTGTAAAGTTCCAGGTAGCGTTCATACTCACCTTTTGCCTGATTATATTGAGCTTCAGCCGCCTGAAAGCGGAGTTGAAAGTCTCGCGGATCGATGGTAGCCAGCACCGCACCAGCCTTCACATAATCGCCCGGCTCAGCGTATAGCCCAATAACCGGCCCACCCACACGAAAGGGCACCTCGGCCGTGAGGCTCTCTTCAATATATGCGTTAAACTCTGATACAGCTATCTGCCCACCGTTATGTGGCATAGCAACTTTTACAATTCGGGGTTGCTTAACCTCCTCAACGGCCTTGCGACCGCATCCAAAAGAGGCAAACAACAAACCAGCTACAAAGAGAATAATAGGTACTCGTTTCATTTTTTTACATTTTATTACAATCACCTGAGGGTCAACATTTTTATGTCAACAAAATTAGTGCGTGAAAACCGGCAATTACAATTTGTGTTCTGGAAGTGAAAAAGCAGGGGGGTTGAAAGGAACAAATGACGGCCTGAAGTGAATGTGGATTGAACAGAGATCTTAATCTTCTCAAAACTTAAGCTGCACTCCCTACGGCTTTGAAACCGCTTCCACAATGCCCGGAATGTAGTATATGTGTACGTTGCATATGTTATATTTAAATCGTGACTTCCAGATTTTGAACATCCGACTCTTTGACATAATAATTTCCCATTAAGTCACCTCTGAAACAAACTATTTTTCTATATTTGATGGCTAATAGCAATCAAAACCTTAGTAACCAACTCAATTCTCAATGAAACATCTTCTACTATCATTCTTGTTTACAATAATTGCTCTCAGCAGCCATTCCCAACGATTTTCAACAGGATATTTTATTAACAACTCGAACGAAAAAATCGAATGTTTAATAAGAAATCCCGGATTTAAAAACCCAAATTCTATCAGTTACAAGCTAACTGAAAACGCACCTCAGGTTAAGGCCCCTATCGATTCCATTAAAGAATTCGGGATTTACGACGAATCAAAGTTCATTAGAAGTGTGGTAAAAATAGACAGGTCGAGCGTGGATATAAAGACGATGAGCATTGATCCAAATCCAGAGTTCAGCGAAGAACAACTCTTTTTGAAATTATTAGTTGAAGGAAAAGCCAGTTTGTACGTATATGAAGAACCCGGCTTAATCAGATTTTTTTATCAGGTAGATGATTCACCAATTGAACAGTTGGTTTACAAAGAGTATAAAACACATGGCGGACAGATTGGAAAAAACATTGCCTTTCAGCAACAAATCGCGAACAGACTCAATTGCCACTCGTTTACATTTCAAACGTTTAGCGAGATAACCTATGAAACGAAAGCATTGGTAGATATTTTTTCTGAGTATAACAAATGTACATCGAGCAACTATACCAATTGGAGGGAAAAAAGAAGGAGGGGCACTTTCAACATTACCTTCAGACCCGGCTTAAACAATACAATGTTGTCAGTTTCAAACTCAAGTGCAAACAATCAGGATGTAGATTTTGGCAGAAAACTGAGTTTTAGACAGGGCGTTGAATTTGAATTTGTTTTGCCATACAATGATAGAAGTTGGTCGGTATGCGTTGAGCCAACTTATCAGCAGTTTGTCTCTGAAAAACAAATGGAGCTTACCTCTGCCATCTTAAACAGAGACTACACGGTAAGTGTTGATTATAAATCCATTGACCTTCCAATAACATTGAGACGTTACTTTGAACTTAACAACGATTCAAAACTTTTTGTAAATGCATCGATTATTGGCGATGTGCTATTCCCATCCTCAATTGATTACGAAAGAAATGGTGCTGAACTTTATAGCCCGCTCAAAATATCCACCGGATTCAATTTTGCCTTCGGAGTTGGGATACAACACAGCAAATATAGTTTGGAATACAGACACCATACCAATCGCCACATTTTAGAGAAATACCAGAGTTGGTCCACCAACTATAAAACATCCTCAATTGTTTTTGGATACAAAATACTCTCCAAAAAGCTATGATGGTTTTAACTATGGCATGCGATGATGAGAAATTAAGTTGTTATTTTTTGGGCAAAGGCCGGTAGTGGCGTGTTAAAAAACGAGCTAAAAAGGATACACTGTGACGCCAAACATCAGCGTCCATATTTCATCAAAATCGACAAAACGGCTTCTGGAAAAGTCCACAAGGTAGCTATCCAGCGTAGATAATTCGGCATATAATCCATACTTGCGCCTCCGCTCCTTGCGGCTATTCAGCAACCACTCGCCACCAAAATAGGGCGACACATAAAACCTGTTCTGGAAGTAGGGGCGCCTTTTGTTGTACACAGGAATTTTCTCGAAAGTATTCTCCGATAGCGCGAGATTGAGACTCAAGCCTGCTTTTAGATTAAACCTGTCGGGAATGCTTCGTCCATAAATATTAAAACTGTTTTTTAATGAAACTACCGGAGCGTTGCGGCTTTTGCCTTCAATAAACTGATGCATGTAGCCAATTAATAGAGTTGGCTCATATACATTGCCCACATTATAGCCTGCACCGGCAGAGATGAAGCCGGCTCTTGTCAGATATTGCATTTTGTAATGATGTGGCGCCCACTCCACACTTTCTGTAGAATGGGAAGTCCGAACCGGCTCCGGTGTCTCGCCCGCTATCGATGTGAAGGCAGCCAAAACAAGCTTTATAATCACAAAAAACGGTCTGTACATTCGTATCTGAACATTTTAAAAATTCAGAAACGAAAGTACAAACCGTGAAAGCCCTTTTTCCTCAATAAAAATACAGGGGCAATAAAATCACTTCCGGGGTGACGATATCAGCGACTAAAGCGAAAGCGCATAAATGATGTTGGTATGCGCTGTTCGTCACCTGCACAAGTTTCGGTTTACGATGCGGGAATCACTTCCACAGCCTTGCGCAGTCGGCTCACCGTTTCATTTTTGCCCAACAACTCGATAATGGTAAACAGGTCGGGGCCAAAGCCGCCGCCAACCAATGCCAATCGCAGCGCATTCATAACGCCTCCAAAATTTTGTTCCTTGGCGGTTATCAAGTCAGAAACCTGTTGCTTCAGTTCTTCGGCCTTCCATATGGTAGCCGTCTCAAGCAGTGCAGCCACTTCTCCAATAAATGCAGGCACATCGCCCTTCCATCGTTTCTTCACCACCTTGTCGTCGTAGTCCGATGGCGCCTCAAAAAAGAAATAACTCTGCTCCCATAGCTCCTGCACAAAATTCACACGCTCTTTTACCAGACCGGTAATTGTGGTAACTGTTTCCAATGATGGCTCAAAACCTTTCTCTCTGATGATGGGCAAGTACAATTGTGCCAGTTCTGCATCGCTTTTATTAACGAGGTATTGATGGTTGAACCACTTGGCTTTATCCGGATCGAACCGCGCGCCTGACTTGTTCACCCGCTCAATGGAGAAGATGTTGACAAGTTCATCGAGAGAGAAAATCTCCTGCTCCGTGCCGGAATTCCAGCCCAGCAAAGCCAGCAGATTGTTAACGGCTTCGGGAAAATAACCCGACTCGCGATAGCCTGATGCCACCTCCCCTTCGGGCGAAACATACTGAAGCGGAAACACCGGGAAACCATCCTTATCGCCATCGCGCTTACTGAGCTTTCCTTTCCCACTGGGTTTTAGTATGAGCGGCAAATGGGCAAACTGGGGCATTTCCGATTCCCATCCGAAGGCACGATATAGCATCACATGAAGCGGCAGTGAAGGAAGCCACTCTTCGCCACGAATGACATGACTGATTTCCATGAGACGGTCGTCCACGATATTGGCCAAATGGTAGGTTGGCAGTTGGTCGGCCGATTTGTACAATACTTTGTCGTCGAGGGTATTGGTGTTGAATGTCACCTCACCCCGAACCAGGTCGCGTGCTGTCACGTCCACATTTTCGGGCATTTTAAACCGAATCACATAAGATTCTCCGGACAGAAGACGCGCCTTTGTCTCTTCATCCGAAAGCGACAATGAGTTATTCAAACTGTTACGGGTAGAGATATCGTAGGCAAAAGTACTTTTCTCGGCTTCATGTTGTGCCCGCAGTGCATCCAGTTGCTCGGGTGTATCAAAGGCGTAATAAGCCCACCCGCTGTCGATAAGCTGTTGCGCATACTGCTTGTAGATTGCTTTACGCTCCGACTGCTTATAAGGGCCAAACGGACCACCTTCTGCCACGCCTTCGTCGAGTGTCAGTCCGAGCCATTTGAGTGACTCGTTGATGTAAGCTTCGGCCCCCGGAACAAAACGGGTGCTGTCGGTATCTTCGATGCGTAAAATAAACTTGCCGCCATGTTTTTTGGCAAACAGATAATTAAACAAGGCGGTGCGTACCCCGCCAATGTGCAACGGCCCGGTGGGACTGGGTGCAAAACGGACTCTTACTTCGCGTTGACTCATAGTTATGATTTCTTGTTTGATGCAAAGATATACAAATCACCCGTAGTTGAGACCTGCAATCCCTTAACCATCGGGTCGATTAATCGGTTATTCCTTTTATTCCCAAAACTATTTTGCTATTTTTAACAACTCACAATCAAATAAGTCACGATGTTAAAATCTACTCGCATAATTCAGACTATCACAATTCTGATATCCTTCGCGTTAGCCACATACAGTGTAAACGCACAGTCGCACACAGTGGTTGTAAATGAAATAATGGCATCCAACTCAAACACAATTGCCGATGAAGATGGTGATTATTCTGACTGGGTTGAGCTATACAACCATGGGGATGAACCAGTAAACCTACTGAACTGGGGTCTATCCGACAACGACTCCAATCCTTTCAAATGGATTTTTCCGGATGTCACCATCCAACCGGGCGAGTATCTGTTGGTTTGGGCATCGGGAAAAGACCGCAGACCTGCTGTTAACTCCTATGTGAATGGAATTCGTCAGGAAGTATTTCTGGATATGACTGGCACCTCTATAAACCATCTATTGAATCACCCACGATACCCTAACAGTCCATCGTACACAAGCATCATCACCGATTTTTTTGAAGCACCTGTTGATTTTGCCGACAACTACGGGCAACGCATGCATGGCTTAATAAAAGCGCCAATGACCGGAAATTACACATTCTGGATTGCGAGCGATGACAATGGCCAGTTACTGTTGAGCACCAGTGAAAATCCTGCCAACGCCGTGATTATTGCAGAGGTTCCGGGTTGGACCAATTCACGTGAGTGGGAGAAGTACAGCCAGCAACGCTCCGCACCGATACATTTGACAGAAGGGCAGTACTATTACATTTCAGCATTAATGAAAGAAGAACAGGGTGGCGACAACCTGGCCGTAAGATGGCAACTTCCGAATGGCACGATGGAAGCTCCCATCGCGGGGCAGCACCTCTTTGTAAAAGATACCGAGCTGCACACCAACTTTTCAATATCTGCATCGGGAGAGCCCATTCTTCTGACACACCCCGATGGCGAAACAGTGCACATTGTAGATGCCATACCCATACCCGGTGATATATCGTACGGACTAAACCTGACGCGTGATGCGCTATTGTTTTTTGAAACTCCCACTCCGGCTGCTACCAACTCAAATAAAGGCTATTCTGAAGTACTTACGCAAATCCCGGTATTCTCGCATACCGGAGGATTTTACACCCAGCCATTTGAACTTACCATCACTGCTGATGAGGATGTGGATATCTATTATACGCTTGACGGCTCAGAACCTGATCCGGACAACGTGAATGGAACAACTTATCAATACAAAAACATATACCCACACGGCGCGCTGCTAAACAGGCAATTCAGGACATTTTTATATGAGACTGCAATACCTGTTACCGACAGGTCGTCTGATGCATATCAAATTGCCGCCATTAATACTGCTTTTAGCACCAGCACGCGCCTGCCAGCATCAAACATCTTTAAGGGAACCGTAATTAGGGTAAAGCCGGTAAAAGAGAATGCGCTCTCACTTCACACATATACCCACACCTATTTCATTACGCCCGAAGGTGAAAATCGATTTGACCTTCCCGTTTTTTCAATTGTAACCGACGAACCAAATCTTTTCGACTACGAGTTGGGCATTTACGTGCCCGGAAAAGTGGCTGTTGACTGGCGTTCAAATAACACCGATGAATGGAATGACGGCCGACCTGCCAACTACAATCAGCGCGGCCCCGAATGGGAGAGGTCGGCACACATTGAGTTTTTCCCGGGCAACGGCCTACCCGCATACGCTCACAACATTGGATTGCGCATTCACGGTGGCTGGAGTCGCGCGCACTATATCAAATCATTGCGCTTATATGCCCGAAGTGCTTATGGCACAGGCAACACTTTTGAATTCCCGTTTTTTGGTGAATTACCCGCTAAAGGAGACCCAGAGCAGACTGTGGAAACGTTCCGTCGACTGATACTTCGTAACTCCGGCAACGATTTTTACAGCACCTTTTACAGGGATGCCCTCATGCAGGACCTTGTTAAGCATCTGCCTTTCGAAACTCAGGCCTATCAGCCGGTGGTTCATTTCATCAACGGAGAATTCTGGGGCATCATTAACTTACGTGAAAGGTACGACCAGCACTACATTGCTTCGCACTACAATCTCGACCCCGACGATGTGGTTATCATGGAGGCTTGGGGCAGTATTGATGTGGGCATATCACAGGACAGGGCACTGTTTTATGACATCCTGAGTTATGCCGAAGCAAACAACATGGCACTTCCAGCTCATTACGATTGGGTTAAGCAAAGAGTTGACATTGAAAGTCTCGCCCAGTTTTATGCGGCTCAAATCTATTTTCAAAATACCGACTGGCCGCAAAATAACATGACCTTCTGGCGCTCCCGCTCAGCCGAATGGCATGAAAACGCAGCTCCCGGGAAGGACGGCAGATGGCGATGGATGCTCTACGATGTAGATTTTGGCATGAATCTTTATGGCAGTAATCAAACGCATAATGGATTGAGCCGGGTAATGTCCTCATCGGCTTCAGACCCCTCGTCCATGTTGTTTAGACGATTGCTGAACAACGCCGATTTTAAAAACTACTTCATCAATGCTGTGGCCGACCAGCTTAACACCTGTTTTAATGCGGCATACATAAGCCAAAAAGTTGATGCGTTCAACGCGCGTTTAGCAAATACCCGCAACGAACATTGGAATCGCTGGCGAAGTGGTAACGATCTGGGCGGTAGCATTAAAACGTTTGCCAGCCAGAGACCCGCCAATTACCGCAGCCATGTAATGAGCGAGTTCGGCATCAGTCAACTCCAAAGTCTCACCGTGAACCGTCAAGGAAATGGCGGTAAAATTCGTGTTAACACCATCGTTATAGATGACGAAACTCCTGGCATCATAAATCCATCCAATCCATATCCTTGGAATGGCCTCTACTTTGGGAGTGTTCCGGTAACTCTTGCTGCCATTGACACACCGGGTTTCAGGTTTGTACGATGGACCGGTGTGAACGGTGTAGATCTCAACGCCAGAGAAATCACCTTTGCACTTAGCGGCACCATATCGGCAACAGCCATATTTGAGCCAGCACCAACATTGGAACTTATTCACTACTGGCACTTTAACTCGCTGGACGATGGTCACATCCAGGAAATATCAGCCAATCTCTCCCTTACCGATGAACCCGCAATCATCAGTTATCCCGGAACGGGCAATGGCTACATGGATCGTGTCAACGACGGATCTGCACTCAATGCAAGAAATGATTTTCCGGCGGAGAGAGGTTTACGTGTTCGAAACCCTGCCAATACAAGGGAGTTGATGATAAAACTGCCTACCACAGGGTTTGAGGAGATTGTGCTCAAATATGCCGTTACCAGAACAAACAATGGCGCTAAAACACAAGCCATCTATTATCAGGATGAACCAAATGCCACATGGACACTTTTTAAGGACAACATTGAAATAACTGAAACATATTCTATTGTCACCGTTGATTTTTCAGGATTAAGTGCTGCCAAAAACAATCCGGACTTTGCCGTGAAAATCTTATTCACTGATGAAAATGCCGCCAACACATCGGGCAACAACCGTTTTGATAACATGACCGTAGAGGGATATGCCGTAAAAACAGATGTAAAAGACGTGGAAGCAGGAGAATCAGTGAGAATATGGCCCAACCCTGCTGTCAGTCATCTCAATATTGAATCTCAGCATCCGGCTGAATCGATTAAGCTGTTCGATATCAACGGAAGAGTGGTCTTTTCATCATCAGGTAATGACAACATTAGGCGCATACCGACAGATAAATTTACTCCTGGCATATACCTGTTGCACCTGCAAACATCCAAAGGCATAGTGATAAAGAAAATAGTGGTTAAATAATTCCTTTGCATAGTGAGACAATTGGAGTCCATCCTCCTATTTTAAATGATGCGTGGTGATACCCAAAAACAGCAGGTTCAATAAACTAATAGCTTTTGGATGTTTTCACCAACTATTTTTTACCACATAGGCCTCGCTAAAAAAGGGCCCGTTCATATCGAACGAGCCCTTTTCCTTCTTTACATTATTGGCACATCAAATCATCCACATTTTGAAGAACCACAGTCCTGACAAATCAGACATCCCTCCTGGTAAACCAGGTTGTCGGAGCTGCAGTTTTCGCAATGTCCCTTCCGAGCTTTGGTTCCGTTGGGGATATATTTTTTAAGGGCTCTCTCTACACCATTTTTCCAGTTGTTGATATTCTCGTTGTCGAGCTGCAAGCCCGAAACCAGATGCAGCACATCCTCGATGGGCATGCCATGACGCAACACACCGGAAATCAGCTTGGCGTAGTTCCAGAACTCCTTGTTAAACTTGAACGACAATCCTTCGATGGTAGTTTTATACCCTCTCTTATTCACATATTGGAAATCGTAACGTGACGAATCATCTTCCTCAAAATTCTTAATAATATTGCCCTTCAGCACCGACTTGGGAAGCAAAATTCCTTCATCGTCATCGGCCAAACCGGTAAAAATCTCATACGGCCGACCATCTAACAAACCCACAAATGCAATCCACTTCTCTTTGTTGTTCTGAAAACGAACCACATCAGCCTCAAGTATCTGCGGGCGTTTTTTCGGGAACTTAGAGGGCTCCTCCTCTTTCTTCTCTTTGGAACTTGCTACGAGCACACCTGCACGCGAGCCATCACGATACACGGTAACACCCTTACAGCCACTCTTCCATGCTTCCACATATAGCTGCCCAACCAACTCCTCAGTGGCATCGTTTGGCAGGTTGATGGTCACACTGATGGAGTGATCCACCCATTTTTGAACCTGACCTTGCATGCGCACTTTGCTCAGCCAATCCACATCATTGGATGTTGCTTTGTAATAGGGCGACTCCTTAACCAGCTCATCCAACTCCTCTTGTCCATAATGACGTGTAATGTCATGGCCATTGGCATCCATCCATGTCAGGAACTTATGGTGAAACACGTTGTACTCCTCCCAGCTGTCGCCAACCTCATCCACAAAATCTACCCGCACCTGCGGATCATTGGGATTCACTTTGCGTCTGCGTTTATAAACAGGGAGAAAAACTGGCTCAATACCACTTGTTGTTTGAGTCATCAAACTGGTTGTTCCTGTTGGGGCAATGGTAAGTAATGCAATGTTTCTGCGACCAAATTTTGACATACGTGCATACAACTCCGGATCAGCCTCCTTGATTCTCTGAACGAACGGATTGTTTTTTTCACGTTCCGTATTATAGATAGGAAATGCACCCCGCTCGGCAGCCAAATCAACTGATGCGCCATAAGCTGCCAAAGCAAGATTCTTGTGCACCTCTACCGAAAACTCGGTAGCAATATCGCTACCATAACGCAAGCCAAGTGCAGCAAGCATATCCCCTTCGCCGGTAATGCCTACACCGGTACGGCGTCCTTCGGTTGCTTTTCTGCGAATGTTGAGCCAAAGGTTCTTCTCAACCCGTTTCACCTCTTCCTCTTCGGGGTCGTGGTCAATTTTTTCGAGGATGGCGTCAATTTTCTCCAACTCCAAATCGATGATATCATCCATAATACGCTGAGCTGCACCCACGTGCTTACGAAACAGGTCGAAATTAAATTTCGCCTCTGGTTTAAAAGGATTCTCAACGTAAGAATAGAGGTTTACGGCTATCAACCGGCAGCTGTCATAAGGACACAACGGTATTTCACCACACGGATTTGTGCTCACCGTTTTATATCCCAAATCTGAATAACAATCGGGCACCGACTCACGAATGATGGTATCCCAGAAGAGAATACCGGGCTCGGCAGATTTCCAGGCATTGTGAACAATTTTAGTCCATAAATCCTGAGCATTAATCTCCTTCTTATATTTAGGATTGTTGGCTTCAACGGGATACTGCTGAATATAGGGACGCTCCTCAACAACCGACTTCATGAAGTCATCATCAATTTTTACCGACACATTGGCACCGGTAATTTTTCCCTGCTCCATTTTTGCATCGATAAACTTCTCTGAGTCAGGATGCTTAATTGAGACACTCAACATCAGTGCGCCGCGTCGGCCATCTTGTGCCACTTCGCGAGTAGAGTTTGAAAAGCGCTCCATAAACGGAACAATACCGGTTGACGTGAGTGCGGAGTTTTTAACCGGCGACCCTTTGGGACGGATATGCGACAAATCGTGCCCCACACCACCCCGGCGCTTCATCAGTTGCACCTGCTCCTGATCTATTTTCATAATGCCTCCGTACGAGTCAGATGAGCCATCATTGCCAATAACAAAACAGTTGGATAGCGAAGCTACCTGAAAGTTATTGCCCATGCCGGCCATAGGCCCCCCCTGCGGAATGATGTAGGTAAAGTTTTTAAACAAGGCAAAAACCTCCTCTTCCGACATGGGATTGGGGTAACGCTTCTCGATGCGCACAATTTCACGGGTCAATCGCCAGTGCAGATCATCGGGCGTAAGTTCATAAAGATTGCCATCCGAATCTTTAAGTGCATACTTATTTACCCATACGCGAGCTGCCAATTCATCGCCTTTGAAATACTCCAAAGCTGCCTTAAAAGCCTCTTCGTTGGTGAAGAGTTTTTCAGCTCCGCTTTCGGTTCGTTGTTGCATCGTTGTAACTTCCATCTCAATTGTTTTTTTTTAATTCCCTGTTAGGGTGATGATTATATTTTTTCCTTTTGGATAATTTTAATGATGGCAAGTTAGAAAAGGTTATCCCTTTCGGCAAATATTTTTTATCAACAACCCACCAAAGTTGTCCAAAACAAAAACCCTATTCACTTATTTCCAATACACTAACAACAATCGTACACCTCAAAAGTTTTCCAAAAAGAAAAACTTATGAATGTTTTAGCTTTTTTAAATTCCAATTCTTGGAAAATTCATTGACTCTGAAAACAGGCGAGATAAACAGTTAAAAACAACCTTTTTTAACAAAAACAGAGGCGCAAGAAACGGTCTATTCCAAAATCTGGAAAGATATCAACAATCACATCTAACATCCTACAATCTTATATATCCCCTTCTGCTCTGATGCCTGGTTTTATCACAAACCGGTTGTGAAAATAAAAAATGACACTACCCAACCACAATTAAAAGCACATAATACTCTTATTTAAGAAATACCGGCCTCTCCCAAATCTCAAGACAAACAACTACACTCTCTCAACCAATACTTTACATCCAACACACCATCACAACAAACGTCCGCATCATACATTAAAACAATGTGAAATTAGGCTTCACGATGTTGCACTATTATTGGCGGGTTAAACAATAAAATATTATATTCGTGACCACAAATCAAATCAACGATGCTAAAGGAGAAAACCAAGGCAATCAACGCACTAATGACAATGGTCGACATCCTGCTCGCCATCATTAGCTTCAACATAGCCTTATATCTTGAATTTGGACGGTTTTCCGTTCTCCATCACAAAGACAGTGTCATTCTTCAGCTGCTCATTGTAATTTTCTGGACACTGCTTAGCAACGGCATGGGAACAAATATCATGTACCGTTCACGTCCGTATTCAATCGTGCTTTTCAACTGCCTGGGACTGACATTTGCAGGCACCTTACTTCTTATCCTCTCTGCCTGGGCATTCAACCTTTTCTATCTGGGCATACACCTCTTCTTTATTTTCGGATTGGTACACCTGTTCTTTACCTTTAGCGCTAAAACATTTACCTATCAACTACTTAAGTCGGCACGTAAAAAAGGATTAAACTACCTAAATATTTTGCTTATTGGCGACAATACTTCTATCCCTTTTGTGCGCCAAATACTAAAGCACCCTGAATGGGGCTATCGCATTACAGCAGTTATTGGAACTGACAAACTGGAGTCTGAATGTTCATCGGTGGCTCCATTTCTTCCTGAAGATACTGATATAGAGCAATTGCTCAGACAGAAAGCCATCGACGAAGTTGTAATTTGTAAAGAAAATCTGGTTCCCAAACAGTTGGAATCCCTGGTTCAGATATGCTCAGAAGTGGGTGTGGTTTTCAGATTGTATTCGCCATTTTTTAACATGCTGGCCAACCGTACACAGCTCCATTTTTTCGGCACCACTCCCTTCCTTACCATTTCAAGTACGCCAATGAACTATCTGGCGTTGAAAACAAAAGATTTTTTCGACAGATTATTCTCCGCATCGGTACTTATATTGCTATCTCCGGTGTTTCTTGCTATTGGCCTGGCTATCAAACTCGACTCCAAAGGACCTGTTTTCTTTAAACAGAAACGGGTTGGACTGCGCGGCCGTAAATTTTTAGTTTACAAATTCCGAACGATGGTTGTAAACGCCGAAGAGTTGCGCGAAAAACTGCTGGAACATAACGAGATGGACGGCCCTGTATTTAAAATCGCCGACGATCCGCGCATCACAAAAGTTGGAAAGTTTCTGCGCAAAACAAGCCTCGACGAATTGCCTCAATTCTTTAACGTGCTGCTTGGCGAGATGTCGGTAGTGGGGCCACGCCCCCCCCTGCCCGACGAAGTAAAAGAGTACGAGCGCTGGCAGCTCAGACGCCTCTCAATGAAGCCAGGCATCACCTGCATCTGGCAGGTATCCGGCCGTAACAACATCCCTTTTGATGAGTGGATGAAGATGGATTTGGAATACATAGACAATTGGTCCATTAAGCTGGATTTTGTACTTTTCCTGAAAACAATTCGCACCATGGTGCGTGGCGATGGCAGATAAAAACCAGATACAGTTGGTGTCATATACGACAACTTTGTCTAACTCACAATTGTCTGACATCAAGCAATGTGATATAAATTAAACATCATGACACCCATAAGAAGCTCCAAATACATACTACGCAGAACGATGAACACTTTGCTCATCCTCATTTTGCTGATGTTTATGGGTTGTAATAAATACAACATTCCGCGAGGTTTTCCCAACCCGGACAAGATGGCCGATATCCTTACCGACATACTCATCCTCGAAAGCACAATCACCTATGCACCCGGAGTTTCAGCCTATCGCGACCGCAACATTGCCGGATATTATGCCTTCGTGCTTAACCGCCACGGCATTGCACCCGAACAATTCGATACAATTCGCAAATGGTATAACAACAACCCTCAACTCTATCAGTTGGTATATGAAAAAGTACTTGCCCGACTCAGCGAACGGGAGGCCGATGTGAGAATTTTAATTGAACGGGAACAGGAAGACCGGCTCAGACTTTCCAACCTACCTGACATCGACGTGAACCAGCCCCTTAATCTTTGGAGAGATACCTCGACCATACATTTAAGCCTGAGCGATACGATCGATGCAAGATTGCCATTTCGCTATACCACCGACACGCTTGAGTTGTCAGGGCTAATAAAACTGGCAGCATCCTACAAGTTTTTGAGGAATGATGCCAGCCGTTCGCCGCGCATGATGCTTTCAGCGTTTTACCCCGACAGCACTGCGGATACGGTTTACCATAGCATTACGCACTCGTTCCACCGAACCAATGCTCTTCTTGAACTTAAATTAAGGAGAGACACTTTCCCGGTAGAAATTTACGGCTTCATTCTGCTGCAAGACTCCACAATAAGACCGGCTGTTGAAATCACGAACATCTCCATCAATGTTATTCAGGATTCAATTCCTGTGAACGAACCTCACAAAATATTGTTGCCCGAGGAGTTGATTCGATAAAACCAAAGAACTATGCGAAGCCGAATGTTTGCTTCCCATTTCATCCTGCTTCCGGGCGGAAACGTTGGCAAATGGCCAATAATACAACTATCGCCACAGGGAGCTATTGAAAAAGTAGAAGTGCATCCCGAAGGATTGCGTGAACGCCCGGGACTGGAGCTACATGGCGGCCTGCTGATTCCCGGGTTACTCGATATCTGCCTTGCTGATCAACAGATTATACCCGAGCCCCGTTATCTGAATATGCACTATGCATGGGGCACTGCACTGCTGGGCACAAACAACTACCAAACCTCAGAGCGACCACCGGCCCTGATAAAAACCAACGACAGCATTGCGGCACCGCACAAGGTACTAGACCGATGCGGCAACAACCACGAAATGCCAATTCTTGAAAGGATAAAAAAACACCTCTCGCTCACTGCTACAGATAACCTGATAGAATTATTGTATCTTGCAACTGAATGGAGCGCTTCATCCATTCACATGTCACACCAAATAGGTCTGCTGGATGAGGGTAGAACACCGGGTGTTATTGTAATTCAAAATCTAGACCTCACAACCTTCAGCTTCACACCACAAACCCGCATCAAGTGGCTTATCTCACCGTCTATTAAATTTTGACACATGCTCAATAACGATTTCTTAATAGCCATAAACGCCGCCATAAAGGCAGGAGAACTGATAATGAGCGTCTATCGAAGTGATGACAAATCGGTATCCAGCAAAGAGGATCTCTCACCAGTTACCCGTGCCGACATGCTCAGTCACAAGTATATTGTTGACACACTGTCACACACGCCATGGCCGGTTCTCAGCGAAGAGGGAAACCCCACACAGTGGAGCGAAATAAAAAAAATAACCGATACTGGCTCATCGACCCACTGGATGGCACCAGGGATTTTATAAATGGGAATGACGAGTTTACCGTTAACATCGCACTTGTTGAGAACAACCGACCCACCACAGGCATCATTTATGTGCCGTGCAAAGCTGAATTATTCGCCGGAATAAAGGGCAGTGGTGCGTGGCATCTTAAAAACATCACACCTGATACATCTGTATCATCTGAGCGATTTATGCAAGAAGCGCAAAAGCTCCCATACCTAAAGCAAAACAATGACTTCACCATTGTGGGCAGCAAAAGCCACTTTACACCCCAAACTGAAAGCTTCATAGCCCGAATAAGCCAATATGTTTCTCCGGTCTGTTTTGTGAGGGCTGGAAGTGCTCTTAAATTCTGCCGGATTGCCACCGGAGAGGCCGACCTCTATCCACGTATGGACAGCATCATGGAGTGGGATACTGCTGCCGGACAAGCCATAGTGGAAGCTGCCGGTGGACATGTGCGCCGCTGGCCCGATGGAGAACCATTAATGTGTAACAATGCGGACATGCGAAATTCTGAATTCATCGCCATTGCACCGGGGAGAGATATCAGCATGTTTTTTGAATCTCTGGGATAAACGCTGCATATTTGCACTTCCATTTTTATTCCCAAAACAATCTATTATCAATCAAGAATCACAAATAGAATGACATCCAACAAACAAACTGCCATTATCGACCTCGAAGAGATGGTTTTTTACGCATACCACGGCTGCTTTAAAGAGGAACAGGTTGTTGGCAACAGCTTCATTGTAAACATATCACTGGAAACTGAAGTGAGTAAACCAATGCTGACCGATAACATAAAAGATGCGCTAAATTATGTGAACGTATACAACGCTGTGAAAGAGGAGATGGCCATCAACTCCCATCTTCTGGAACACCTCACGGCACGCATCATCAACCGCCTTTTTGAACAGTTCTCTGCCATATTACATGCTACCGTGAAAGTGTCGAAAATGAATCCCCCCATGGGAGGTCAAATGAAGAGTGTCAGCGTAACCCTGAAGCGTTAGTTTTATGACGGGAAGTCAGATTCTGGAAACATGTCCGAAATGCGGCAAACGTTTTGAGTGTTGTCACAGCAGTCAAAACACCTGCTGGTGTAAGTCTGTCAAAGTAAATAAAGAGACCTTATCATCCATCGCCATGAGATACGACAGGTGTCTTTGTCCCGATTGTCTGAACCTATTCGCACCTGACACGCTTCAACAGAATGAGTCATTGGGTATTTCGGTCATATTTGTGCCAGGCATTTCGGTCAAAATGTGCCAGTCTGAGAGATGGTGCAATAGTACAAAAAAATGCTATTCGCTTGCTAAAATGCCCTTCCTTAATGAGGGTCCATTTAGGTCAATTCGATGAGAGGAGTTTACCAGTCGGTCGAGTATTGCATCCGCAATCGTTCCTTCCCCGATAATGTCGTACCAAACCGAGACAGGTATTTGTGAAGCCACAATCGTTGTTTTCTTACCGTGTCTGTCTTCTATTATATCCATTAGCGACTCTCGGTCCTGCTTATCAAAAGCTTGCAGCCCAAAATCATCTAATATGAGAACATCCGTTTTGGCTAATTTATTGATGTCATTCATATACGTCCCATCCATTCTTGATATCTTAAGTCGCTTAAATAATCTGGATGTAATTGCATAAACCACCTTGTATTCCATCATACAAGCCTGATGGCCAAGAGCCTGAGCAAGGAAGCTCTTTCCAACCCCTGTTAGCCCGGTTATTATAACGTTTTCGTTTCTCTTGATAAAATCAAGCGAGGCCAGCCGTTGGAACATGTTTTTATCAAGCGTTCTGGTGGCACTGTAATCGATGTCTGCAAGTGTGGCATTTTGTCTGAACCCGGCATGTTTAATAAGTCTGTTGATTTTCTTATTCTGACGCTCCTCCCATTCATGATCGGTAAGTAAGGCCAGGTATTCATCCGCAGTCAAAGTGTCTAACTGATTATTTTTGACGTGCTGTAAATGCAAGTTTGCCATAGCGTTGATTCGCATATGGCGAAGTTTTTCTACTGTTTGATTGTTGTTCATGTTTATTGGTTTATTTATAGTTAGTTGCCCCTCTTAAATTGCTATGAGTGGGTATATGAGATGCTCTTTGATTATCCGGCTCCTCAACAAAAACGTCCCGTTTATTCTTAAGAATGTTTTTAAGTCGTCCATAGGAGTGTATGCCGACATCAAGAGCCAATTTACAAGCATTGTTGAGCCTTTCGACACCATAGATCCGATGCAATTGGATTACGCCCATGGCTCTCTTGTAAATGACTTCCGGATAAGATTGATTATCAAACAAACTGGCTACAAAATCATGGACGTTAACTCCATGCTTTAGTGCCTTGTTCTTAAAAAATTCAGGGCTCCACTCAAGATAGGCTTTGTGTGTGCTACACAAGTGGCTTTTATCGGTATTGTACTCGCCTGGAGAAGGGTTTCTTTGGTGGTAAGCAATACGCTGTTGATTGTAAAAAACCTCAACACTCGATCCGGCATAATGGATTTGAGTTCTTTTACCGATATAACGATAGGGAACGCTGTAGTAATTGTTGTCCGGAGAGAAATAAACATATCCGGTTTTTTGGACCTTAGCCCTGCGATATCCTTTTATCTCATATCGTGTTGAAGGAAGCGGCTTAAGGTGCTGCCTCTCTAATGTTTGGAAAAGCTCTCGCCTACTGCATGAGCGCCGTTGTAACAACATGTTATTATAGCCTACAAGGTGTTTTTGGATCTCTTTATTAAGGTCATCCAGAGAAAAGAAGGTCATGTTGCGTATGGGGTAATAAATTCGTTGATAGGATAAGTTTACGGCATTTTCCACTAATGCTTTATCCTGCGGGGCGTATCCACGAGCCGGATTTACTACGCTGTTGTAATGACTCGCAAAATCTAAAAATGATCGATTGATACGAGGCTCGTATTTACTGGCTTTAGTAACTGCTGACTTTAGATTATCTGATACAATGGCCTGGGGAACGCCCCCAAAGTATGACAAGGCATTGGCAGTGCACTTTATTAAGGATTCCATAGTTTGGTCAGGACAAGCCTCAACGTAAGTGTACTGACTGCAGGGCAAAATAGCCACAAACACCTCTACGGCCTGGATTTCCCCGGTATACTTATCAACTATTGTAAGCTTCTTGCCGGCGAAGTCAATGTAGAGTTCATAACCGGGCTTGTGGGGAAGTTTCATCGAGCCCTTCTCTTTAGAGTACTTCCTTTGGTAGTGCTCGACAAATTGAGTGTAACTGTATGGCTCTTTAGCTGATGACTTATATTCAGAGTAATGATGCAGTAGCGTAAACCCAGGATGATTTGGTTCTGCATGCATATTAGTGAAGAACTGCATCAGTTCATCAAAGCGAGGATTCTTTATGGTGGTGTGGCCCGGGAATAGCTGGGCAAGCTCATAATTGGAAAGCTTTAGGAGTTCTTCTATGCCATGCTTGCACGCCTTAAACTGCCTTACATAACTGTTTATAGTGTTGCGATGAATGCCTAGAGTATCAGATATCCGACGATTACTTATGCCATCAATGTGCAACCGTAAAATTTGCTTTAGTTCCATAAGATCAAGAATGTGTGCCATATCGCTTTTTATGGCGATATAGAAAATTAAACTTGATCTCTCAAACTGGCACAAATCAAACCGAA
Source organism: Alkaliflexus imshenetskii DSM 15055 (assembly GCF_000517065.1). Classification (GTDB taxonomy): domain Bacteria; phylum Bacteroidota; class Bacteroidia; order Bacteroidales; family Marinilabiliaceae; genus Alkaliflexus; species Alkaliflexus imshenetskii. The sequence goes on from NZ_KI912105.1 coordinate 1,682,066, forward strand.
ATCTTGAGCCTTAAGCGGCTCTCCAAAATGGCACAGTTCGAACCGAAATAATTGGCACAGTTCGAACCGAAACAGAAAGGGGCAATCCTGTTGCGACTTTTTCAAAACCTGGCCTTGGCTCGTGGCACATTTTGGCCGAAATTAGTGGCACATTTTGAACCGTTTTATCCAGTCATCTGAACCGAGGCTCAGTTCTTCAAAAAATCCCATCAATAACAAATAAAAAACACCCCACCATTGCAGGCAAACCAAATAATTTTGTATTTTTGTGCCACCTGAAAGGGTCGGTTGGCCGAGTGGCTAGGCAGCGGTCTGCAAAACCGCGTACGGCGGTTCGAATCCGCCACCGACCTCAACAAAAAAACTCCATTACAACGCATCGCTGTAATGGAGTTTTTGATTTTTCTGAATCAACCTGAAACCGGCCTTAAACACCTATTTCCGGACTATCCAAATATCCTGAGGAATAGATTTACCTGATTGTAATGCTGGCTCAATATCTGAACATTGCCTGAGTTCAGCTTTAAAACGTAAGCATTCGGCCTAGTACATATTGTCATCAAAGCTAAGCAGTCGTTTCTTTGAAGGCAAAAAATGAGGATGACACATACGACCTTCAAGCAACTCTATCAAGAGTATCAGGAATCCAGTTTAAGCGTACGAGACTTCTGCTCCAATCAGGCTTTATCCCCTTCTACTTTTTATTACTGGAGAAAGCAGTTGGGGAATACAGCGCAAGAAGCACCTGAGCGCTTTGTTCCACTGGTAATCGACTCGGCACCGACGCAAAAAACAAAACACAACAAGCACGTTGCGATAGCCACGAACAAAACCGATGGTTTAAGCATTTCACAGGCACCTGTTGAACTTGTCTTTCCCAACGGAACAAAGATGGTAATCCGCGAAAACATCGACCTGCGATTATTAAAAGCAATTGTTCACCTCTTTGATTAATGGCCGATGTTTCATTTGCATGGAAAACTCAAATACTTTCTATATCCTGCAGCCGTTGATATGCGCAAGAGTTTTTACACCCTCAGCGGTATCGTCACCTCATTAATGAAGCGTGAGGTACAAAGTGGCGAGGTCTTTATTTTCGTCAACAAGCGACTTACCACTATGAAGATACTGCACCTGGAGCATGGCGGTTTAGTAATCTATCACAAGAAGCTCGACAGTGGCGTTTTTAAGTTGCCCACCTTTGATGACAGCTTGCCTTCTGTTGCTATCGACTGGCAGGATTTAATGATGATAGTGAAAAATGTTACCCCCAGAAAACGACGTTTGAAACCGCGACAAAAAGAAGCACTTTTTCAGGATTATTAGCTTGTTAAAATTGGCTGCAAGCCTTGGTTTTACTACCTTTAAGCTCGTAATCAAACAGGGATAATGAGCGATTTATCAAGCGACAACGACAAGTTGGTTCAGGCGCTTCTTCAGGAAAGAGACGAACTCTTCCAGGAGCTTTCCCGGCTGCGAAAAATCGACAATGGTACCCTGGACACCCTCGAAGCCCAGAACCAAAAACTGAGCTCTGAAGTCGTTCAAAAGGATCAGGAAATTAAGAAGCTCACCGATCAACTGGCCTGGTTTCGCCACAAGTTTTTTAGCAAGTCCTCAGAGAAGTTCATAAAAGAAGACCCCAACCAAAGAAAGCTTGACTTTGATGGGATTGATGCTCTGCCCCAAGAGAAGATCGCTATTGAAAAAGCTGAAATGGAGTTGATCGAGTACGAGCGTCGTAAAGTTGTTCGGGAAAAGAAGAGCGCCGTTCGTCTTCCTTTGCCAGAGCATCTCAGACGCGAGATCGAAGTCATAGAGCCCGAAGACCTGCGAGCCAACTGGGTTCGTATTGGCATAGAAGCAACTGAAATCCTCGAGTTTAAGCCCGGAGAGCTGTATGTGCGTCGCATAGAGCGTCCCAAATACGCCGTTAAACCCATAGCCGCCCAGGCACAAGACCAATCCGAACAAGAAGAAGCACCTGCCGTACGTATCGCACCTATGCCTTTGCTGCCGTTGCCCCGCAGCAATGCCGGTGCTTCTTTGTTGGCAGAACTGTTGATGAACAAATATTTTTATCATTTGCCATTTCATCGGCAGATTGCTATGCTCAAAATGGTCGATGTTAAGCTGCCTGCATCAACGGTTAATGGTTGGTTCCAAGGAGGGAGTGATTTACTTCGTGCCCTTTATCTTCGTTTAAAGGATCTTGTTTTAGAATCGGACTACATTCAGGTAGATGAGAGCACCATACCGGTGGTAGACAATGAAAAACACAAAGCCACTAAAGCCTATCTATGGATGGTTCGTTCCGTTATGAACAACCTTGTATTCTTTCACTACGACAAAGGCTCCCGGGCCCAAAAGGTAGTCGTGGATCTCTTAAAGCATTTTCAGGGAGCCGTTCAAACTGACGGGTACCAGGCATACTCCATCTACGAGCAAAAGAAAGGTGTTTTGCTGCTTGGGTGCTGGGCACACGCACGCCGTAAATTCACCGAAAGCTTCCTGGAAGACAAAAACGGAGCAGAGTATGCTTTGGCACAAATTGCCAAATTGTACCAGGTGGAGCAAATGGCCAACGATGAATCCATGACGTACGAACAACGTTCAGAGCTGCGAAAAAGGTTGGCTTACCCAATCATGCGTGGATTTGAGAAATGGATTGTGGCTTATCACCCCAAAGCCATACCCGGTGGCCGCATGAGCAAGGCCTTGAGCTATACCTACAATCTCTTTGAGCGCTTATCTCGCTATCACTTGGATGGTCGATACCTTCCAGACAACAATTTGGCCGAAAATGCCATCCGTCCTTTGGCTGTGGGTCGAAAAGGATTTCTGTTTTGCGGCAACCACGAGTCGGCCGAAAATGCGGCCATTATGTATTCGTTGCTGGGCTGCTGCAAGGCCTGCGATGTGAACCCCAGAGAATGGTTAACGGATGTCTTTAGTAAGATTGCTTTGTACAACAACAATTATGAACTGGACTTAGCAGATCTTTTGCCACACAATTGGAAACTCTCAAACAAGTGTCAGAATTTTCCAAAGGATTCCAACTAAATCCAACTTATTCCAAAAGATTCTAATAGATTCCACTACACTTTAGAACACTTCACCACCCTAGGTCGGCCTTCCGGCTTAGGGATTTTTCTTACTTTTACAATACGTGGCAGACCGAATGCATACTTTAAAACTGCTATCATGAATGGGAAAATAATTACAGTAAGAAAATTGTGAAAGCAATTGACATTAAGTTTTTTTGAGCTCTCGGATTAGAATCGTAAAACTTAAGTTTTTTCAGCGTAGAATTATTAATTCGCTTCCTCTCCCTATCAAATAACCATCCCCATTTATTAAAATACTTAAAAGCCGATTTTAGATGCACTAAAGTCAGATTCAAATGATTTCTGGATGCCATCGCATAAACATGGAAAATTGACACATGGGGATAAAACATAACCCTATGAGTTTGAGACACCCGTCTGCAAATGTCCACATCCTCTAAATAAAGAAAGTAACGCTCATCAAACCCTCCAATTGCTGCAAAAACAGATGTCCTGAAAGTCATAAAACAACCTAAGACAAAAGGGACTTCCATGGTTTTATTATATTGTGTAAACCTCAACTCAATCATCTCATTTCGCTTCTCCTTATAAGCTCGAAACATTGACCTTCTCACAAATAAATCGATTGGCGTAGGCAGAAGACGACAGGAAAATTGCAGTCGGCCATCAGGATAAAAAACTTTGGGGCCAACGACACCAACATCAGTATTAGTTTGCAAGTATTCCACTAACTTGTTTAACTCTTCCTTTTTAAAATAGACATCCGGGTTTAGTACAATGTGAAAATCTGCTTTCACAGGACAACATTCAAATGCCTTATTATGCCCCTTCCCAAATCCTAAGTTGGAGTCTGAATGGTTATATGTTACATTTTGCAAGCTCGTAAACAGACTTGACAAAGCATCATCAGGTGAATTATCTATAACCGATAAAGCCATTATATCTAATGGAAGTGACTCCAATAGTTGAATAAGCTGATTTTCGGGATTTCTATATAAAACAAGACTTGCAGTAAGTAAAATTTTCACATTTAATTCGTTTACATATTAACAACATGCGAAGACTATTCTCCATGCAATAAACGTACGCCTATCAAAAAGATTGTGTTTTAGCCTTCGTTTATTAAACCCACAACTGATTCTGGCTCTTTTTGCGCAGAAGAAAGGAATATAGCCAAAGAAACATATACTACAATATCACTATCATAACCAAGATATTGAACCATTAAAGAAAGTAGAAAAGGTAACCCAACTATAAAGAAAAAAGCCATATTGTTTTTTAAACTGCGAAATGTCTGAAACATTAAGAATAAAAATAAGAATAAACCTACGATACCCATATCAATCCATAAGGTAGCATAAACGTTGTGAATATTTGATTCAGAAAACCTGTCCCCAAAGAAATAATCAAGGAATAAAATTCCATTCCCGGAAGTTGTGTTGATCAAATCAATATTATCTATTAGATATGCCCACAAATATAGACGGGCTTTAAATCCATCTCCAGTATGTCCTGATTCAAGATTAAATACAGATTCATCCAATCGTAACAACCTTTCATAAAACAAAGGCGTAATGTACCACACTAATGCAAAAAATACTATTATGACAAATAACCTTGCATATACAGGAACATTTTTAATATAGCGGAACCAAGTCCAAACAACAATGAATACAAACAATGACACCTGAGCTGTTCTGCTACTTAAATAAAACAATGACAATATCCAGGTGAAAAACATAAGGATATTATATAATCCTTTTCTTTCAAATACGCCCAAATAGGTACCTCCAAAGTAGATAAATCCGATAAACGCTACCTTTGTTGCCCAAATATTTTTATGGTTATTTCCAAAAAAAGTAATCCACTCGTCAATAGCAAAGGCCATCTGTGAGGTTTCATATTCGAAAGGGGCAAACCACAAATTTAAATAGGCAACCTTAATCAATACCTGAATAAACGAAAGCATCAGAATGAGTCGAAGTAACCAACCTAATTTCTCTGTGTATCGGGAGGGGTCCACACGACCAATAAGTAACAAAAACGAAATAAGAAATGTATAGTTGGTAAGAATCTTAAAATAGACCTGGAAATTTGATTGGTAACGATAACGTACAAAAATATAAGTTGCAAGAAGGATAAAAAACCCAGTAGTCAGTATTGTAAAAAAGGTTTTGACGTTAATCTCATACTGGGATTGCAATGCCACGTGGAGAATGACAACAAATGAAAAAAGCCAAAAAACAGGCACATAAATCGGTACCACAGCAATGAACACCGAAAAACAGGATAAAAAGAATAACCCAACGATACCGTCTTTTACATCAACCTCCATATTTCACAAAGCCTTCTATTCGTGAGCATACATACAAGAACCTCTTACTCATTGTTGCCACATCACCTTTTAGTAATGAAACCATACCCCGCAACACATGATAACACATGAAAGCAATAAAAAAAGATACGTTAACTACCGAAGGATGTTTACGTATATAGGCACCAAAACCCTGGCCATAACTTCGGATCTTGTCACTTTGCAGATCCGATATATCCTCATGCGGGTGATAAACCTTTATCAACGGCATATAAGCCATTGAGGCGCCAGAACTTAATATCCGATACATGAGATCCACATCTTCGCATGCTCCAAAGCGGGCACCAGCCCCTAACTGTTCATCAAAGCCAACCATTCGGTTGCGTTTAATAAACATGGTGATTGACGAGGTTAGTAACAAAATATGCCGCCTCTTTATCGTGAAAGGTTTTTTGCTCCATTTTTTTAACGAGTCTCCTCCATTTTCATCTACAATACGCCCCTTTACTCCCGCCAGCATTTCATTCTCAGAAAGCAACTGATTCACAGCTTGAAGCGTATCGGGGAAATAACGGCAGTCATCATCAGGGAATGCGACCACATCTCCTGTGGCAACTTTTAAACCTGCATTTCGTGCCGCAGATAAGCTCTGAGGCAAAACCTTGAGGTGTATTAATCCTGGCAGTTCAGCCTTATAACTTTGAATGTTTTTACTGATACGATCATCTGAATTTTGATCGATAACTATTACCTCAAAATCATTATAAATCTGACCTTTCAAACTATCCAAAAATCTAAATGGCTCCTCAGTTCGCCTTATCGTTGCCATTATCAAAGAAAACTTCATATCATAAATCTTTTTCCGTAGTCTAAAAACTATCAGCCCTTCGTCTTACGAATCTTTTACTCTAGCAATTATTTCCTGCTCCAGTTTTCATGTTTAGTAGCTTTAATTTCTTCACAAAATAATAGCGATAACCCACATCAAACAATCCAACTAAGACAACTAAATATGCATAAAGATGTAACGAATGCAGGTCGGCAATTATTATTATGGAGACCATCGCGGCATAAACTAAAAAGCTAAAAATGATACTTTGATTAAAAAACCGGGAGTGATTTTTCACCACTAGCACAGTATTTCCCAGAAAAAAGCTGGTTCCATTCAAGGCGATTGTCAACCCAAGGATGTTAATCACCAGCTTAGCGTGAGACATCTCTTCACCACCCAGTAATCGGATAATAAAATCACCCCAGAAAAAAATACCCACATAAGCGCCAATGCCTCCAAAAAAAGCAAAGCGGATCACCTTCTTCACCAAAAGCATATCTAAAGTGCGTGCTATATATGGAAACAAGGTTTGGTTCAATATATTGTATGGAATCAGCACTATTTGCACCACCTTGCGTGCCAAATCAAAATAACTTACCTCTTTCATCCCAATAAATGTCCCAATTAAGATTGAACTGGACTCCTGAATTGCAACGGCAGAGATTCGGGACAGGAAGAATGGGACACTTTTTCGGAAACTGTCAACAACCTGATTAAAAGATGGAAGTATCAGTGACAATTTCAGCCTCCCAAAGATGATATAGAACGCCACAGCTCCTGCTACAATAGTTCCTAACAGCATCAAAGCAGGAACCCGAACATAATGGTGGGGTTGGTTGATAAAACTGAACACCAAAATGGTGTAGACCAACTTGGATGATAGCGAAATCAGTGTGATATACTTCATGCGTTCGATTCCCTGAAAAAACCAAACCGGCAGTAACACTTCCGAGATGGCCGTAAACAACGCGAGAATCAAGAGCGTGGCATGTCCTTCAAATCGGGGAATAACTGCGACCAATGTAAGGCCGGCCAATAAGCCCACCGTAAACAAAACAAACTTAACAATCAGAACTGCCGCAAAAATCTCTGCTACCTTCTGCTTGTCCTGACGATTCACTGACACATCTTGTGTCCCCGAGATGTTAAATCCAAAGTTTATTAAAATCGAAAAAAATGAGGCTATGGAAATTACATATACCACCCAGCCATAATTATGACTTCCCAACACTCTGATCAAATATGGGTAGGTCACCAACGGCAATGCCAGGTTAAACAACTGAATGAGCGACAAGTATGAAAAATTCTGTACCAGTCGATTCTTTTTCAGTTCTTTTATTGTTTTTATCTGCATCGCTTTTGGCTGTGGTTTATTTGCAATGGAATCTCCGGTTTATCGCAAACAGCTCATTTAAACTCTCTAAACACAACACCTACTTTATCGGGTAGATAACAGGCATTGAGATTATCTTTTTCAACATTTGCATAATCCCAACTACGTGGAATCATATAATCATTCCCGTAATGATAAGCCAGGTACTCCTCAACATTTGATGGGATATTGAAAGTCTCGCCTCTAAACTCACAACTCTTCAATCCATCCAGAATCATATACTGCTCAATAGGACGCAACCCTCCGTACTTTTTAATAGATTGCTTCTCTCCACAACCCGGGAAATTTACAAATAAATGAACCCGATATCTGTTTGCTTCAATTTGGCTATAAAAAAACAAGTCAATCTTGATGTCATTTTTAATATATGATAACTCCATCCCGTATTGACCGCCATCAAGCGAAATTCCACGAAACAACTTAAAACCTTCCTCTCTCATGCATCTATCGATGATCGAGTAGTCAGTCTGAATGTAAATTCCCAGGTCGATGTCTAAATCATTCTTGATAAACGCTCCATTCCGGTGAATGCCTAACAGCGTGCCGAAATCAAGCCAAAATTCCACCCCTGCATTGTTCAATGCTTTTTTAGCAGAACAAAGCACATCGAACGAGTTCGCTTCAAAATGCTTTTTAAAGAACATTTCCTTCCATAAACGAAATGTAACCAACAGATACAAAAAACGCAACGCCTTAAATACCAGTGGAATATTGTTAATTCTGACAGATATGGTTTCTTTAATACTCATTTTTCCAAAGTCAATTACAATGTTTATTCTTTAGATACTCTAAAAAAGTTTCATCAATCTTTACTGGATGATTACCCAATCGCTCCAGATTAACCCCATGGAAGAACTGGTCAAACTGAATCGGTTCAGTCATCCCAATCTCTTGAAATGTCATATCGATCCCACCCAATTTCATTCTACGTTGAATAATATCAGACAGTCCGCCAAAACCAGACACATTAAACAGAGCAAGCAACTTCTCATATTCTCTTCCTAGACACATTTCCAACTCCCATCCTGCTTCGTTATAAAAATCAAAAAAAACTGACAACAGAAATCCAACAGCCTGGCCATGTGGTACATCATACTTTTTTGTCAGATGATATGAGAATGCATGAATCGCGGTAGTTTTGGTTACATTAATGGCACAGCCGGCTAAATATGAGGCTTTCAGCATTTTCTCCCTGCATAAAGCATCCGCATGAATAACTGCCCCTTCAAAAGCCTCCAGGTTTAGCTGAATCGATTCACTCGCATAGCGCAAACTATCCGGAGTGCACTGAAGTGACCAAAAGGATTCTATCGCCTGACTTAATGCATCCATTCCAGAAATGGCCGTAAGTTGGCGACTCATGGTTCGCGTAAGCGCCGGATCAAGCAAAACAACTTCAGGCAACAAGCGGGCATCACCTACTGAATACTTTTGGTCATTAATATACACTACGGCAAAATGAGTTGCTTCGCTTCCACTTCCGGCAGTTGTTGGCAATACAATAAGCGGAATACTTTCGCAATCTGGCAATACACCATTTCTTACTGTGTCATATACATCTGAATCAGCATTACCTAAAGCAGAAATCAACTTGCCGGTATCAATCACACTGCCTCCACCAATGGCAATCACAACATCCGGCTTAAACTGCTGAAGCTTCCTTAATCCATCAATTATTTCAAAACATTGCGGATTGACTTGGAATCCATGGTGTCTGTATACTTCGCACCCTCCGATAAGTTTTCTGAGTTGTTGGCCTGGAAACAAATTGTCGAACGACTGACTTCCAGTCACCAGAAAAACCTTCCTGGCATTCAATCCTTCAAGGATATCAGGTAGTCGGGATGACACACCGCTTCCAAAATGTATCTGCTGTTTCTCAAACATTAATTCATCGTATAAATCTCATTTCAGACTTATGATCAAATCCCTTTAATGAAACGCATAAATGCCTCTTTATTCATCGCCGGTGATTCTTTCGGACGGCCTAAATCAGCACGCGATGCCAATGAAACCATTACTTCAATAAAAATGGGCCCGGAAAACTTAGGCAACTTTTGGAACAACCCGGATAAGTCGCTTTTGTTATCGATGCGAAACACCTGTCTATAACCACACGAAGCAGCAATACCACACAAATCAACTTTAAAGGCTGCTGTGGGATGACCACCAACAGATTCATGGGCGCCATTATTCAGAACAATATGAATCAAATTCTCCACACCGGAAGCTGTTGCCACTGTTGCCAAGGCTCCCATATGCATAAGCACAGCCCCATCACCATCAATACAGTAAACCCTTTTCTCCGGTTTTTCCTGAGCAATGCCAAGGGCAATCATAATTGAATGCCCCATTGACCCGACAGTCAGAAAATCGCAGGAATGCTTTTGAGACCTCTTCTCCCTCAGTTCATAAAGCTCTCTGGAAATCTTACCCGTGGTAGCAACAACAATTGAATCCTCATCCATCTGGCTTGTCATCGCTTCAATTGCATCTTCTCTGTGCAACTCATATAAATTCTGGTCTCCGCGGGATGTCCTTTTATAAGGTGTAAAAGTGTCTTTACGAACTACTATGGCAGCAGGGCAACTACGGGCAATTGCAGTTGTGTGCAGTTCGTCGATAACAGAAGTAAAGTTGGGCGTATTCCCGTCAATTATTCTGAAAGGAATTCCCAGTAAATCTAAAAGTTCGTTCTGAATCTCCCCTTGTTTCAAATGTTGCGGTTCATCTTTAACTCCTGGTTCACCTCGCCATCCAATCAACATCATCATCGGAATGCCATACACCTTGGTGTCTGCCAGCGATATTAGCGGATTAACGGCGTTGCCCAGCCCGCTATTCTGCATATAAACAAGAGGCACTTTCCCAGTGGCCAAATAATGCCCGACAGCTAAACCGATGGCGCTGCCTTCATTCACTGTTATTTGATGGTTGCCATTATCAATACGATCGAGTACACAACTACCAAAATCTTTAAGCAGTGAGTCAGGAACTCCACAAAAATAATCCACCCCGCGGTGGATCAAATGGGCAAGAAAATCGCCTGCGTCAATCATCGGTAAAAATTATTAGCTCAGTTCCACATCTGGAATATCCAGATCCGGTATCAGGGTCAGTATCTCTTTTATCGACATCATATTGTCCCTGGCCTCAAAAGCCCTCTGATTAATTAATATTTTTCTGGCCGTATCGACCATCGCAGGATAAGCACTTCGAAGCAATTGATTGGCATAAATCACTACTTTGACGCCTTTGGCTGCCAACTCATCCTCATAGATGGCATCGTAGCTGGTTGGCACAACCACGAGAGGCACCTTAACCTCAAACTGGTTAAACAAACTGCAAAACTCAAGAATTTCATCAGGTGTATCCTCCTTAGAATGAATCATTATCGCATCTACACCCGCTTCGATATATGCCTTCGCTCTTTGTATGGCATCCTCCATTCCGGCCTTAAGAATCAAGCTCTCGATACGGGCAATAATCATGAAATCATTGGTCACCTGTGTTTGCTTTCCTGCGCGTATCTTAGAGCAGAAATGCGGTATTGAATCCTGCGTTTGTGACACATCAGTACCAAAAAGGGAGTTTCGCTTTAGCCCTGTTTTATCTTCGATGATTATGGCTGATACACCCAGTCGCTCAAGGGTGCGAACAGTAAATACAAAATGTTCAGTTTTTCCGCCTGTATCACCATCAAAAATAATTGGCTTGGTAGTCACTTCAAGCAAATCATTAATGTTACTCAACCGGGCGGTGATGTCTACAGCCTCAATATCAGGCTTCCCCTTTACTGTTGAATCAGTCAAACTGCTGGCCCACATCCCGTCAAACTCACGAATCTGTCCGTTTATCGTAACGCTTGTGCTCTCTACGATACGGCCTGTTAGTCCATTGTGTGCTTCAATAATTCTGACAATAGATTTGGAATTCATAAGGCGTCTGAGTCGCTTCAATCGTATCTCCGGCGTTGTCCCAACTTCTTTAAGGGAACGATTCAGCTTAGTTGAGGATATTCCTTGTGTATAAGGCACTTCCACTAGTTTTCCGCCCCACTCCTGTAAAGTGTCAATCACTTGCTGCCGGGTTTGTTTCTGCACTCCCTCCTGCCAATCATCACCATGTACCACAATATCTGGCTTAAGCTTATAAAGATTCGGGCGATAATCCAATGTTTCTTGCGGCACTACACGATCAACTCCTTTGATGTTTTCAAGAACAATTTTACGCTGTTCGTATTCCAGATATGGTAAACGTTTGTAACTGGCTATCGCTTCATCGGTTAAAAGTCCAACGGTTAAAGAGCCTAATTTAGCAGCTTCCCTAATCACATTCAGATGTCCGGGATGTATTAAATCTGCACTCATCCCGATATATACAGTTTTCATGTGTTTCTAAATTCTTGTTTAAAAATCAATACTCTTCAATTTAAATGAATAAAAACAAAAACCAACCATTAACTATTTGCAAATTAATCAAGATCGCTAGAATGAAAAACCAACTATTCTCTCCAGCTTAACTTTACAATAGTTTTGCTTCCTAATATGCATTCAGCATTATTTCTATGCAACCCTACAGTTTTAAATAAAATCTCACGATCTTGAAAACGATAGCCATTACCCCTACAATTGCCCCAATAACAAAACCTATCACCAGATTTATGCTATGGCGTGGAGAGGTTTTTCTTACTGGAACTTTTACAGGTTCAATCACAGAAAACACAGGCGTCTCATTCTTTACTGCCAGACGTGCCTGCTCCAATTGCTGAGCCAAAGTCTGATATAGACTATTTGCTAATGCATAACGGTTTTCAAGATCTGCCAATCGCAACTCAGCCCTTTCTGCCACCAAAAATCGGTTGGCATCCCTGAAGGAAAGCAACTCATGACGTAAACTGTCGTGTTCCTTTTTCTTCTCCTCAAACCGTTCCTCTATAAACTGTAAATTTTCACTTACACGTCGGGTCTTATAGCGAATTACATACTCCTGCAACAGTATACGCGCCCTTTCAGCAATCTGTGCCGCAACAAAAGGCTCATCAGCTGAAATGTTGATTGAGATCAGCTTATTCCTTCTGTCTACTCGTACGTCCATTAACCCCGTTAGTACATCCAAAACAGCCTGCTTTTCTTCATCATAAAAAACAATCTCATTCCCAAACGAAACAATGGTCCCTTTTTTCCCTCCTATGATCAAATCCTTTATTGTCCAGGGCAATAATATCGTATAACTTTTTATCAGTTTAAATGGATTTCGCTCTAGCTCTTTGCGGATTCTATCATACAGCAAAATGCTATCTGTTCTATCTGCAGAATAAACAATCGTTGACAGCAAATCATTTAAAAAAGGATAACTCCCCATTATATATGGGTATATCTCTGGAGCTATTTCAGAATTACCACCCAACATCGAATTGATATCAACGCCGGCTAGGGAAGCAAGGCTCCCCAATTGTCCAATTGATGCCATCCCATCGGTTTGTGGTAACAATACAGCTCCAGCTTTATATCTTACTGGCATGCTAAAGGTTATAATTAGCGCTAAAAACACTCCTGTCAAAATAGCATAAACTATCCACTTTCTTTCGAACCAGAAGGTGTTTAACAATGCAATCAAATCTATATTATTACCTCTCTTTACTTGTCCTATAGGGTTATCCATAACACTTAACTTAACTATTCTTTTATATTGTGTAGGTAACTTAAAGATTGTTGATAATAGTTACAATGGTCAGCGCAATTGTTGACAGCCCACTGCTTATGCCAATCCATGCCGTGGCAGGCAGTGGCGTGCGTTCCGGTTTTTGCGGCACCACGATTTGACTTCCCGGAGTCACTTGTGGGTAGGACGTGAAAAGAAAATAACTTCTGGTAGCAGCTGCAGTTCCATTGGGATACACCACATACGCCTTCCTACGCTTGGCCCGTACGCCAAAACCGCCACTCTGATCGATATAGAAACGAAGTCCGCGTCCCTCTATATAAGGCATACTCAGCGGGTTTAAGACTTCTCCTTCTATTTTAACAGTTTGCAGTCTGCGCGGAACAATTAGTTCATCTCCATCCTGCAGGAATATATCATCACGACTTCCTGGACGCGTAATTGCACGAGACAAATCCACTCCTACTACCTCAAAATCCATATCGCTAAATGTAACGCCGTCTTCAGATTTTTCCAAAGAGGCGCGCAACCTCAATGTTTTAGCATCTTGCTTTACCACCCGCGTTAGCATTGCACCCTGGGCGTAAGCCTCTGTTGTTAATCCACCTGCACGTTTGATAATATCAGAAAGGCGTTCATTTCGCCCAACCAAGGCATATTGACCTGCATAATTCACCTCGCCACCAATTTTAACTTTCGAAGTCTCGACATACCCCGGAGCTTTACGCACAAAAATCTGGTCGTAGGGTTCCAATTTAAACGCAGCATCTTTACTTCCGAGTGTCAACGATCGAGGCACTGTAAACTGAAAAAGGTGCCCTGTCTTCTCTCCTGATTTTGCTGCTTCGTCATAAGACAATCTGCGCGTAACCTCAACATAGCTTTCAGAGGCGGATTCCTTCAGTCCTCCGGCTAAAGCCACCATATCTCCTAGGGTCATTTCATCACGAAAATAAAAAATGCCGGGACGCTGCACTTCTCCATCAACACTTACTGTGCGATCTTCGCGCATATCGCTAATGAGTGATATGGTGACCACATCCTCGCGCTTCAGAAATATCTCCTTACGACCTGACACAACATCTGACACATTGAAAGATATATTGGAAGGCGTCAAATCATCATTTAATCTAAAAATCATGCCACGTTCAAGAAATGCATCCTCTCGCACACCGTCGGCCCGGGTTAAAAGCTCATTAAGAGTGAGCCCGTCGGTAAGTTCATAAGTGCCTGGACGAAATACGCCTCCTTCCAAAACTACCCTATTGGTAAACCGACTTAATATTTCACCAGCATAAAGGCTGTCTCCATTTTGTATGATAAAATCATCAAACATAGCACTAAAAACATCTCTGACTTCGCTTTCTCTTCCCGTGTTACGATGCAGTTCAATCCGCTGCCGATAAGCCTTTTCATTAAACCCTCCGGCATACTCAATGAGCTTCCCGATGGTCTCATTATGAGCAGCTTCAAATATACCGGTACGTATGAAACTACCCCCCACGCGCACTCTGTTCCGAAATGTTGGAACCAATATTACATCTCCATCATTTAATGAAATGTTAACTGCACTATTGCCGTTAATGAGATAATCATACACATCAAGCGTGCGAACAACTTCGCCGTTGCGAATTACCCTTATCTCCCGAAACGACCCTCTGATGTTAGGCCCTCCTGATAAATACAGTGCATTGAAGGCGGTGGCGGTTCCTGGCAAAGTATAGGTTCCCGGAGCAAACACCTCTCCTACCACATTGACTGTTATTGGCTTTATGGCGCTGATCTGAATGCTAACAAAAGTGCGCGGGGTAGCTGCCACCATGTCCCGATAAATCACTGCCAACTTATCAAAAATGCGCCTTTCAGCCTCTTTTAAGGAAAATCCCCCTACCATTATCGGACCTACATTTGGAATATTAACCCTCCCATTTTTGTCTACACTCTGCACATAGCTTTGCTGAGAGGCGCCATATACATCAATAATAAACTCATCGCCCGGGCCTACCACATAGCTCCCGGTAACAGGATAGTTCACGCCTGGTTGAAATGTCAGATTATCTGAATTAAAAAGATGGTACCCAAACAAACGCTCCTCCTCGCGCGTGGCAACAAAGAAGGACTTCTCAGAATAGAACGCATTGTCTTTCCCAAATAACTCTTGATCAACTGAAAACCCAACATCAGACCCTCCCTGCATACTACCTCCCACACCAGACTGACTCGCCTGAATACGTTGACGCAATTGTAGTATCTGTGTCTCTGAAACACCTCGGGAACGAGCCAATGCGATGGCCTGCTCTTCACTCATGCCTCTGCGTTGCATCTCAGTGATGAGTCGTGCTATCTGAGTCTCACTCAATGAGGTCACATCCACGGTTGCCGGATTCACATTTTGACTCTGTGCCAATATTGGCAACATTAAAACTACCAAAGTGATGAAAAAAAGTAAATATTGCCTCATATCTATCTTATATACCTATCAAATTATACTGTTACAATGCCGGTAAAAAACTCAAACCTGAGTCCTGCTTAAAAAAGCAGTTATTCATAATGCCTTTTACAAATATACAGCTACATACCTTAAACTCAAATCAAACAGATTACACCACAACTTTCACAGATGCTTATTTATAAGAAAAGTTGCGCTGAATGGGTGGCGCAACTTCTAATATGAACGAAAACAGCTTGATTAAATTGTATGTAAGCCCGAAATCTACTCCATAAAAAGTAGGGGAAAATTAATCGTTAATCAACCCTCAGTAAAGGCGCATAACTCAGAATATATAAATGGAGCTGTTATGTCTCGAAGTCTTTTCAGTCTTTTATCTTTATCAGATAACAAAATTTGTTCATCCTTGAGAATCCAGTCAATACTCAAAAAGGGATCATTATAAGCTATCCCTGAATCATAATCTGGTGCGTATGCATTGTCTACCTTATATGAAAAAACTGCTTCTTCTGATAAAACAACAAAACCGTGAGCAAAGCCCCTAGGAATATACATCTGGCGTTTATTGTCTCCTGATAACAACACAGCAACATGTTTCCCAAAAGTTGGAGAACCAATGCGTATATCAACTGCCACATCTAACACCTCACCAATGATACAACGAACCAACTTTGCCTGCTCAAAAGGTGGCCTCTGGAAATGCAACCCTCGTAAAACGCCTCTGGTTGAACGAGATTCATTATCCTGTATAAAATTTACAGAACCGATATGCTTCTTGAAAAACGTTTCATTGTACGATTCAAAAAAATAACCACGAGAATCACCAAAGACCCGTGGCTCTATTATAACTACTCCTTCAACTTCAGTTTCTACTATTTCCATAATTACTATTTAACTCTCCTTTCCGAAATTGACAATAAATATTGCCCATACTGGTTCTTAATCAACTGATTTGCCATTCCGAGTAGCTGATCTTTTGAAATCCATTTGTTTGAATAGGCTATCTCCTCAGGACAAGCAACTTTTAACCCTATTCTTTTCTCCAGTGTCTCTATGAAATGACTAGCTTCAAGAAGTGATTCATGCGTACCAGTATCAAGCCATGCAAAGCCACGGCCCATCAATTCAACCTTTAAACGTCCTTCATCCAAAAACTCCTGATTAACTGATGTTATCTCTAGTTCTCCTCGCGAAGATGGTTTTATTTGCTTTGCTGTTTGAATTACGCTATTAGGATAAAAATATAGCCCCACGACAGCATAATTTGACTTTGGATGCTCTGGCTTCTCCTCTATACTGGTCACATTACCTTCATCGTCAAAAGTACAAACACCATATCGCTCTGGATCTGAAACCCAGTATCCAAAAACTGCAGCTTTATTCTCTTCACTTACAGTTTTTACTGCGCTATTTAACAACCCTGTTAAACCATGACCATAAAAAATATTATCGCCTAACACTAGGCAAACGTTGCTATCTCCAATAAAACTTTCTCCTAATATGAATGCTTGAGCCAAACCATCTGGCGATGGCTGAACCACATACTCCAACGATATACCCCACTGTGAGCCATCACCCAATAATCTTATAAAACCGGATTGATCTTCGGGTGTTGTAATTATCAGAATTTCCTTAATACCAGCCAACATTAAAACTGATAGTGGATAATAAATCATCGGTTTATCATAAACCGGCAACAACTGTTTTGAAGTTGCCAGAGTTATTGGATGCAATCGTGTGCCGGAACCACCAGCTAGAATTATGCCTTTCATATTTAATGTTTTACCCATCATTCGCGTGAATTAACCCTAATTCTTTGCAAGCTAAGCAGCCGATCCAAGTGAGAATACAATATGGCGCTTCCCTACAACAGAACTCGTGTCAAAATCTTTATTGATATCAGCTTTAGGAGCGGGTTGAAAACTCTAGCTTATCAAACTTACTCCTCAAGATTCTCTCCAACTTGGAAACTCTTCCTAAACAATAGCGCTTTAAGCACATCAATAAAAAATAGGGGCGAATAAATAAAGTAGCGCTTCCACAATCTGCGGGGTTCCTTAACAAATCGAACAAACCACTCCAGATTAGACTTAATCCAAAATGAAGAAGGGCGAGAAACCGTCCCCGCATAAAAATCGAATACTGCCCCTATTGAACAAATAATGGATGTGTTTAAACTAGCTGCATTCAAATAAACCCACTTCTCCTGTTTAGGTGCAGTCATCCCAACAAATAAGATGTCAGGCTTAAAGTCATTTACTTTAGATATCATTATTTGATTCTCTATATCAGAGAATTCATTTTTGAACGGTGGAGAAAAGAAATCTGTTGTTACTTGGGGGAACTCCGCGTTAATTCTCTCCGAGATCAAACTTAGAGTTTCTTGAGATGCTCCGAGAAAAAAAACTCTTTGAGATTGCTCATTTGCCCTCTTAAGCAAATGGAAAAAAATATCAGCACCCGCAATCTTTCGAATCCTCCTTCCATTTAAAATGCGATGAGCCCAAACGACCGAGAACCCATCAGGAAGTAAAATGTCTGATTCTAGAAGTGCTCTACGAAACAAGCCATCTGATTTAGCAACCACATAAGAATATGCATTTATAGTGCTAATCACAATCTTTCCAGAAGGTAATTGCACTAGTTGTCTATCAAAAACATTATAGCCCAACATAACGAAAAGTCTTAATTGAAATCCTTAAGATTAGAATAGGTCAGAAAATCCGAACTGGTATCTTAGCACAAAAACTAAACAAAAAAACGAGAGGAAGATAAGAAACTACCAATAAACAGCATTAAACATATTGAAAATCACATGTGTGATAGAAGTATTTCACATACCGTTTTTGTAGCTGTACCTTGCTCAAAACTACCTAAGCTAAACAAATGATTATCTACCTTCTTGAGGTGAGCATCGTAATCAAATCTCTCAATCAAACGACTAAGTTCTATATTTGTTCTTGCATATGGGAATGCCCATTCATCTATTGGGGTATAGAAACCTCTATCATTATTTAAGTAATAATCTAAATCTGGAGTGAACAGAAAAGCTGGCTTTTTAGTTAGGGCAAAATCCCACATCGACGAAGAGTAGTCGGTAATAAAAGCATCTGCTAAACACAACAATTCTTGCATCTCCTCATATTGCGACGCGTTAATAATATATTCATTCTCTAATTGTTCGTGAAATCCCAATACATGCCCTCGAAACACGAACACCCATTCACTATTCCATCGTTGTTCAAGACTTTTTAGGCACAATTCAATATCTAAATTAATCACCGTCTTCTGGCTCTTCACATTTCCTCGATAAGTAGGAGCATACAGTACGATTTTTTTATCTTCAGCGATACCCAGTTTGCTCTTTGCCTTTTGCGCGAGATTTGAATAATCCGAGAAAAAAACATCATTACGAGGCATGCCGGTTTCTATATAAGCAGAACCTGGTAGTAGTTGCGACTCCATCATCACTTCAGTAAATCTTTTACAACTCGAAACAAAAAATGTAGTATCCTTAGCGTTGTATATCGCTTTATATTGTTCCCACGCTTGATTATTTTTATCTTCGATTGTTTTGAGTCTTATGCCTTTTGATTTCTTGACCAAAGACTCCTGTTTTGGGCTTAATAGACCCACTCTTTTATATGCTCCTCCCCCATGCCAGGTATCTATCATGATTTGCTTTCTTCGAAGAGGTAGATATATAGGACTAGGGATATTTGAAACAATTATTTTTGAAGTCATCTGATAATAAAAATAAGCCAAACTATTGTATCTGACTTTTATTATATTGTCATAAGCTTCTAAATCCGCCGAAGACTCATTTATAACCCAAACAAAATCAATGTTGGTTTTATTATTAAAATAAAAATATTCAAAAAGTGCTCTGGGATTACAGGCAAACATTTTCCCTTTTTGACTAATAAATAAAATGCTGTTCTTTCTTATTGGGAATATACAAAAAACGTGCATTAACAACCGCACTATTTTATGAATTAATTGAGTTATCATAGTCTAAATAAACAGATACTAACTACCGAAAAAAGGTTGTAACGAAACCAAAAAAATTATGCGTTGATATTAATTAAACTTAGAATTAACCTTCTGTAGGATTCCTCCAAGGAGAACAACGCCTTCCATCCAAGACTTTCTAATTTTGCCGTGGACAAATTAAGCATAAGAGCATTGTTGTGAGCGTACATACTATTGACATCGTTTTGACATCTTACCTCTATCCTCCCTGCTGCAATCTTATTTGCAATCATTATGGCTGTATCCTTAATTGACAAAAAAGAATCTTTATCTGCAACATTATAAGCCTGACCTGGACGGCCTTTTAGCATAATCGTTAATATTGCCGAAACGGCATCCGCAACGTATAATGTGTTCCTTGTTGTGCTTCCGTCTGTTTTCAGAACAATGTCCTTTTCTTCAATAACAGCCCTCGCAAATTGTCCCGCCACACGAGTATCTTCGTATGACATCCCGGGGCCAATAGTTTGAGTTAAACGGGCTATCTTCACCGGCATATCAAATTCCTTACTATAAGAAACGCACAAACACTCAGCCAATCTTTTGCTTTCAGAATAGCTACTTCTAACATCTAAAATATCAATATAGCCATAATCAGATTCTGTAATAGGCTCAGCATTTTGAACAAACCCAAAAACTTCCATACTAGAAAGAAAGACAAAAGATCTTACACCGGCTCGCTTTGCAAACTCTAAAACACTTTCAGTTCCCTTAACAATTGTATTAATGGTTTTAACAGGATGTTGAATAAAATCAAAGGATGAAGTTACACTAGCTCCATGAACAATGTAATCAATTGAGAAAGTGATTGCTGGCAAATCTAATACGTCTCCAATAACAACCTCAATTCCAGCCAAAATATGCTCAGAAAAAGCACTCTTTATCCGATCCAAATCACGTGACAAAACAATAATCCGAACGGGGGAGTTAGCCTTTGTATTATACATGACCAGAAACTTAACTAAAAATGACCCTATAAGTCCAGTTGCCCCAGTAATTAGGATAGTTCTCCCTGCAAGCTCAGAAATAGGGACAGAACTATCCAAAATTGTTTCAATATCTTCAAAAATAATCTTATCTCTCATGGCTTTAACAATCTCAGACTAAATCCCAAATATTTGAGAATTTTCCTTGGCTTCATAAAGCGCTCTGAAAATATAGAAATCACTTGGTGTTGTAATTTTAATGTTTTCCGGACCACATCTAACCACCTTTAGCTCATACCCATACTGAACCATTAACGAAGCTGAATCAATAGTGTCTAACACTCCATCCTTAATGGCTTTATTATGAACAGTCCATAAATCTCCAAACTTAAATGACTGTGGCGCTTTAGCATAAAATGAAATTGACCTGTCGATAATATTTCCAACAATATCTTCATTCTTTAAATTAACTATAGTTTCAATAGCAGGACTAACTGTAATAGCAGCACCATATTTGCCTGCCACGTCAATATTCTCATTAATTAAATCCTTAGTCACTAAAGGGCGTACCCCATCATGAACCAAAACAAGAGAATTATGCTCACCTATGTCATTAATTACCTTTAACCCGTTAAATATTGACTGCTGACCATTTCTTCCTCCAGGAACAATTTTGACTATTTTTTTCAATTGATATTTCTTTATTAATTCTTCTAAGAATCCTATCCAACTCTCAATACATACAACAATAATATGGTCTATTCTAGGATGGAACTCAAATTGCTCAATTGTATGAATAATTATCTCTTTATCATGTAAACAAAGAAATTGCTTAGGCCTTCCACCACTGCTCATTCTTGTACCTGATCCTCCTGCAAAAATTAGTGCTATATGTTTCATCTTTTAAAGTGACTTTTTATGAAGTTCTCACATGTTTCAAAAAGTTTCCGTTTAACATCTATATGATTATCTCTATTCCTTAGAATAGTTTCATGATTAATAAAACTGGGTAAATCTCCAGAAGGTTTCAATCGATAATTATCATATTTTATGACATTAAAAAAATCTATTAAACCACCAAAACGCCCGCCATTTCTTCCAAGCACGACAGATTCGTTTAAAAAATCACTAGTAACAAATATGGTTGGCGTGTTCATCCCAATAGCCGGCAGTGCTGCATGTATTCTTGATGAGACTAAACACTTACACGATGAATACAAGTAAAGCAAGTGTCTAGCATAATCTAGTTTATCCTTTTCTTTTGGATAATCATTCTGCTTAATAATATGGGTTAAGTACTTTGCATTAAACAAAACGGAATCAGAAAAAGTGTTTGAATATGCTCTGTAAAAAGCTGCGATTTGAATAAACCGCTCTAATCTCCTAAAAAATGGTGCCAAAAAAGACAACTTTGAATTATAATTAAAGACTGAAAACAGTGGCTTGATTCTATGAAAATTCTTTATCCCATATATCAAAGGGACAAAGGTGTTCTTAAAAGAAAAGAAAGTCTTTCCAGAAATACACTCGTAATATGGGTCAACAAAAATAAATTGGTCACTTCTATTCTTTGAGAAGAACTTTTCTCCGAGTGTTAAAGTCAGGCATCCAGAGAAGTATGAATCAATCCCCTTGCTTTTAAAAATTTCCAGTGTAGAATAGTCTCTACAACCTATTGGCTCATGGTTTTTAAAAAAATCATAACCTTTACCTTGAAGCATCTTTTCTTTAGATGCGAAGTTTATATGAATAGATGTCAATAATGGAATGATATCACCACTGGGGGGCCAATGCTCAGGATGCCACATATACCATGCATTCATTAGAAGAATAGTCTTTTCTTTAGATGCGTATGTATCCAATGCTTCTCTTTCAACCAAAACATCAATTTCATCAAAAAAGACCTCCGCTACCAGGCTCTGTATATAATCCCCAATATTCTTTGTAGCTCCGGACCCGGAGCAAATTAACATCCCCACCTTCATAATCCATTATTTTTGTTTAATAAAAACCTTCTCAACTCCTTCCGAACAGAAGAAACAATAGAGTTTTAAAAAAACGATTTTTATTATTAAGATACATATAGTTAAAGTAAGCAAACCATGTCTTTAGAAACCTAAGCCTAAATAGAAAGCGCCTTTTATTTTTGTGGAATAAAATTGCTTCATAAATAAGATTAGTAATATCTTCATCAAAAGACAGATTGTTCACAGCATAACTTATTTGATGCAGCTTAGCATCACTCTGTCTTCCAAACAAACCTCGCAGTCTTTTCTCAATCCCTTTTCCAGTCCTATCAATCACATTCGAGTCATGCTGTCTATAGTAAGTTATTATTACAGGAGAAAAAACAAGACTTTTTTTACAGATTGCTGCCATGGCATACCAAACATCATGTACTTCAAAGACGTCAGGAACTTGATAGATGGATTTTAAAAAATTGGCTTTAAACATCATGCTAGCTCCTTGGCAAAAATTTCCAACAAAAAGAACCCGAATAGCTTTACCGATATCGCTATCAAGATACTTAGTCATTCCATTCAGGGATTCAATATGCGTTACGCCTAAAGACTGCAAGTTTTTATCAACGAACAATGCATTTCCAATACTTGCATCTTTGGTTCCAATCGAAGTGTGCAAAACCTCTAGGTGATTAGAAACCCATATATCATCCTGATCACATAAAGCTATATACTCACCTTCACATAGCTGGATCGCTATTTCAAAATTCTTCTTAAATCCAAGATTCTTGGGATTTTGAAATACTCGAATTCGGTTATCCCTACTTTGAAACTCTTGTAATATTTTCCAAGTAGAGTCATTAGAGTTGTCATCACACACAACAATCTCAAAGTCCTGAATCGTTTGATTTAATATCGATTCCAACTGATCTTTTATAAAATGCTCACCATTATAGGCGGCTAATGCTATCGAAATCATTTGAATGCTAGACCTAATTTAATCCTATACCTAATAAAAACATAAATCAGAGAAGTAAACACAATCAACTGAAAAAGGAACTTCCCATGCCACAATAAGTCAAAAACGCCGATAAACACCAACTCATAATAATAAAGGAAAGGTATTAATGAGGAGAACCTTATTGTATTCTCAAAACGAACAAACTTTATAAATAATCGTGAAATCAGAAAGAGAATTAACGCACCCAAGACTATTCCAAATTCAACATAAAAATCTCCCACGATAGTCTTAAAAAGCAGGACATTTGTACCAGTCATGTCAGAAAAGAAACTATACTGATCTGATCGTGATAAAAAAGTACGTGGGATATCATAAAATTGATATAAAAATGGGAACTTGAATTCACTCATTGGGTGCTCTTGTATGTTGCCCCAAAAAGTGCTATTAAAATTCAAAAATGATTCTCCAAAATATTTAAAGACACTCATGAGCGGCCCGAAGGCAGAGTTCCCAAACCTTGATGCAGTAAAAATTACAACAACTGAAGTTAGTAGAGCTACTATAAAAAGTGAACCAACATACAACAACCGCTTCGTCCTTTGAGGAATGAACCTTCTAAAAATCAAAAAACAGGTCATAAGTTCAATTATTATAAAGAACAATCCTCCCCTCGAAACTAAAACTATTGAAACAAAAACTTTGGGAATAACCGCAGCAACCAATAACAATATTGTCTTAAATCTAAACTCACTTTTGAAGGATAGATAATAAAATCCTAATAATAAAATAAAAGGGTACAACAACCGATGTAGTGTGTAAAGCCGATAAAGAAAAACAGGCATAGCTAACTCTCCATCTTCACTATCTCTGTACACTTCAGAAGCATTCTCTAAAGATGCATTATAATCAACAAAGAGTAACAAAAGTACTAGAAGACCTAAACCAAAAACAATACATAATTTGCCTAATATTTCAATTCTAAATTTATCATCAAGAACGACCATTTCAATTTTACTCTCGTTAAACTTTTTTATAGGTTCAAAGAGAAATATAAACGTTGCAAATAGATAAAGAAATGGATAAATTGATATCTCATTTGTGATTATATGGTTTCTATGTAAAAAACTATAAATACCACTCTCCCATATAAATAGGCTTGATAAAGAGACAAACATATACATCATCAAAAGAGCCTTGAATAAAAGACCCGTCCCTTTAACATTAAAAAGAAAATAAATGAAATACAACAGGAAATTAGCGATGAGAACACCCATGTATTATCGCTTTAATAGAATTTCGCACTTCTGCAAAGCCATACTTATATATTTATATGAAAATTGATTTCTAATGTAATAGTACTGCATTACTAAAAAAAGAATGCCGTTCATAACTATAGCAGTAGCAATTGTTAAAAAACTACCTAACTCCAATACAACTAAAAGTGCATTAACAGCGATGTAAGGCAATATACTAACTAAGTGCTTCTTTATCAATAAAAATGGGAAAGATATAATCTGCTTCCTAATAGCAAAATAGACGTAATATAAAGTGACAGAAGTTTCTGAGAACAAAAGAACAGAAGCTGTTCCAACACTTCCAAAACTTTCAACAAAAAGAACATTCCCGACAACCCCAACAATTGCTCCAATAATTGAAGCACGTAGGATCTGACCATCTTGCTTCAAAGGAATTAAAACTTGAATCGCAATAATCTGGGCAACACCAACAACCAATAATAGAGGCATTATCAACCTCATTGGTCTAATTGCGCCCTCAAAACCAGATCCTGATAATACGAAAATCAAATGTGACGTTAGTATAATGCCAACAACTATCACCGGCAAAACAAAGGACAACAATAAATCAAAAGACTTCTGTATCATTTCTTTAAACTTATCCAATTCTTTTCCCATTACCATACCACTCATTCTTGGTAACATAACACCAGTAAAAGCTGTATAAAACCCCAGCACAATAGTGTAAATCTTCAAAGCAGTCCAATAGTATCCCACCTCAGCGGAATTACAAACAAATCCTAAATACATTATATTAAAAGTTGTATACATGGAAGTCAGTATTGAATAGGTTCCAATATAAACAACCTGCTTAACAAATGGCTCTATTCTAATGTTTTTGAGTGAAAAGGTCACAAATTTCCTGGAATAGACTATATTAATTATGGAACTTACAACAATACTTAGAACTGTCAAAAAAAAGTATAATTCAATATCATTTTTTTCCTTAACAAACAGAAACAATAATAATAAATAAACAACTTTCACTACTCCATTCCGGATGCTTATAAACTTGAAATTTTCAATTCCTTTATAGAACCATTCAATCGAATATACTGTAAAAATCAGTTTTGCGCTACCAATCAAGAACAAAGCTCTGTGCGTCTCAAAGGATGGAACTGAAAAAATCAACACGAAATACAATACAACAACAATTATTAAAAACAGGGACGACAAAGATAATAAGCTACTAAACGCTGAATTTAATCTCTCTCTATCTGTCTTAACTCGTGCAATTTCTCTAACCCCTATAGTACTTATACCTAAAGTTGCGAAAAGGATAAAGTAGTTAATGGAGCTATCCACGAACCCCACGATTCCAACATTAACCACACCAAAAACTCTGGAAATATATGGAAACACAACAAGACCTACAAGGTAGTTTGCTAAAGTAAGAAATAAGTTATATAAGAAGTTTACCCTTAATCCCATAAAAAAAACCTATCAAACCAAAATCATCAAGTTTTCAAAAAAAATCAATGTTATTTAAAACCATTACTTCATATACGAAACCCTCATTAACTATATTTCTCATCTGCTAGAACAATCCTACTATCAAACACTACCAAAGACTTCATCATATACTCATAGCCTCGCTGCGAGCGTTGGTAATTAAATTCATCCTAATCATTAAGGATGACAAAGGCGAGTACATAGTCCAAGGCTTCGTAAGAGTTTTTGACTACTTTAACGCGGGGACGATTTCGGTATTATTTCAGTAGTTTAAGGAGTCAAGACAGCAAACACTTGTCAGCCTTAAATTTGAGTTTGTTCTTCCATAATTCGGCTTATTCGAACAATACCTAGTCGGTGGCTTCGGCGAGGCACTAACTAAGGGCTATTTTATCCAAATTACCTATCTCCCCCTAAAAACAAGAGGAGCCAAAGCTATCGGAGGCAATCAGAAATTTGTAACCAGTTTAGAGGTTCAAACCAATAGCGAAGGTGAATAAATCATCATTAACAAACCTCTAATCACAGAGAGCATAAATAGCGTTGATTCAGTACACGCACTGACCCAGAAAACATTGGAGGTAAGTTTGGATAGATATCCACAAGTGCTTGGGAAATGGACTAACGGCCTTGCCTAGTCCGATGAGTCAGTATGCAGTAAGGCTAGTGCAATTATGAAAAGCTGTGTCTCCGCCAAAAACTAGGAATTGTAAAGTACTTGGAACTGCTGTCATTTGATTTCAGCATACTATATGGTGCTTATGCTTTGTGCTGCTTGCACCGTGAGGAGCGATTATTTTATTATTTTATCGATTGTGGCTACCTGGACAATTAGTAAGGAGTAAATCTCTCCATGTACTTCAAATTGGCGGTCATGCCCTTACCTATACCTTAGGTCTTGGTGCGAGTATTCGCCGAAATGAAGATTATATCTCCGCGGTAATGGCGCCTTCCGCATCAGTACTGATAAGAAGGTTGAGGTTGCGTATATTTGCTACCACTTTGAGTAGTCCGGGTTTATAATTGGTCAGGTTCTTTAGGTTGTCCTCCCAGTGAGCTATGCACCGCTTGTTAAAATTTACCATGTTCAACTAAAAAGCAGGACACTTATATGCAATAACGGACATGGTGAAACTGATTACGTAACTGGTATCTATGCAGGCAATGTGCCTTATGGTTAAAACTTCTGTCATGCTTCTGCTTTTACTTTTTATTTGCTAAGAACTCTGCCAAAATATTGTTCAAAATACTCCTGACAAAATATAGACCGATACCTAAAATACCACCAACAAAGACAGAGAGGATCATTAGTCTTATCCTTTTCGGGGAACTTTTTTCGTCTGGAACAACGGCTGGCTGAATAATCTTAACGACAGGGGTTTCTTCCTGCAATTTAAGACGTGCCTCTTCCAACTGCTGAGCCAGTGCCTTATAAACATTAAAGGCCAAATCGTAGTCACTTTGAAGGCGCTGCTGGCGCGTTTGGGCTAGTGCGGTGAGATTTCCATGACTGGAATCGCGAAAGCGAGCCAGTGCTTCTTGGGCTGTCTCAAAACGCATTTCAGCCTCAAAATATCTATCCTGCACAAACTGCAAATCTTCTTTACCTTTATCAGTTCTAAAACTTACAGCGTAATCAGACAAAAGCATAGCCGCGTAGGCGCAAACTTCTGCCGACAGCTCAGGAGTAGGCATTTTTGTCGTAAGAGTTATCATCCCAATTTGCTTATCAATAGTAAGCGACAACTCATTCTGCAACCACTCAAGCACTTCTCTTTCTTCCTTCGTCAAGCGTACTATCGAACTACTGCTGTCTCCAGAGGTCATCATTTCTTCGGGCTTACCCTTAATCCAGTCAAGGATTACGCCAGGGAGGCCGATGGTATATTTTTTAATATTTCCCTGCCAAGATCCAGCAATTTCAGATTGATAGTAGTCATAGAGCGTAACAGACCCAATTTCAGGCAGTTCAAAGGGCTGCTGCATCAAAAGTTTGAGGTATGGCACACTCTTAACAATTTCGGGGTAGTAATCCGGTGGAATGCCGCCACCTTCGGCAGCTGCTGAAACACTACCAAAACCAAACTGGGCGGCAAGGCCACCTAGGGCTCCGAGACTCATACTTTTATTACTCTCTGGAATAAGTTTTACGATTGTTGTGTAGCGAACTGGACTAGTCAAGGCAATAATAAGACCTAAGGCTACAAAAACAGCTACAGTTTTCAAAATCAAAACCCGGCCATTCCATATATGCAGCATCAACGCCACCAAATCAATCTCATCATCCTTAATGATGGCAGGCAACTGCTTTTCTGATGATTCAATATTTTTAAATTCTGTCATAATAACGAACCTGAATTGAGACTGAAAACTAAAATCTTGACATGGCGGTGATAACAACTGCAGCCATGGAAACCACGGAGCTAAAAATAGAAATGCGCTCTCCCGGAGTCATTGGTGGACGCTCCACACGTTGAGGAATGATGATTTCGGCTCCCGGTGTTATCTCAGGAGAGATGCCAAAGAACAGATACCGCGACCGCGTATTCACATCACCATTTGCATAAACCACATAAGCTCGGCTTTTGCGTGCATTCTGGGAAAACCCGCCAGAACCTTTTATATAATAACGAAGATCTTTCCCTTTTATATAGCGAATTTCAGAATCACGTAAAACGCCACCAGAAACACGCACTGTTTGTAACTCTGCTGGCACTTTGATAACGTCACCGGGTCGTACAAACAAATCGTCACGCGTACCTGGCTTAGAAAGGATGGTTCCCAGATTTATGCCTATGAAGCTCTCCTTGTCTTTGGTTAGATCCACCACTTCACTCAGACCCGTCTCAAGCACTGTTTCAACACGCTCCAATTGCTGAGATGTACGCATAAGCGTAGCGCCGGGCACAAAAGCTTCGTCTGTAAGTCCCCCTGCACGGCGGATAACGTCAGAAATGCGCTCGTTACGATCCGTAATGGCATAGGTGCCGGGAAACATTACCTCTCCCTGTATGGTAATGGTTTGTTGTACTTGATAATCAGGCCTGGCTCTAACAAAAACCTGGTCATAAGGCTGTAACTCAAAGCGCCGGGCTTCCTCCCTCAGCGCGAGGTTGCGCTCTACACTAAATACAAATGTCTCAGCCAGACGGGTGCCTCTGCGTGCCGGAGCTGCTTCGCCAATGATTCGACGGTTTATCTCGATACGGGCTTCGGATGCGGAAGACTTAAACCCCTCTCCTATCAATATCAAATCCTCCAGCGTCATGCCATCACGAAACTGATAGCTGCCTGCCTTACGAATCTCTCCGCCCAGATAAACCATACGCTCTTCACGCATCTCATGAATGCTTCGGATTATCACCTCGTCTTCGGGCTGGAGTACAATATCATAGTACTCAGGCTGACTGAGAACTTGATCAACATTAAAAGCTACCACAGAGAAATCATGACGTTCATCGAGCCGGTTAATTACGGCACGCTCACGAAACACATCAGGCTTCACACCTTCAGCTTGTTGGATAAGTTGTGAAAGGGTAAACCCCTCCGTTAGCTCATAGTCACCCGGACGCCATACGGCGCCTGAAATGGTTACCCGGTTTGCAAAGCGGTTAAGGATAGGATCCACACTTACCACATCACCGTTTTGCATTGCGAATGAGCCATATTTATCGCGATTCACACTCACCATCATGCGCTCCGTTTCGGTATTTCTTTGAACAGTGACCTGTCGCGTATAGGCCGAATCGGTAAAGTGTCCCGCAAAGCCAATCAAATCTGCCAGCGTCTCATTTTCAGCAGCCTCGTACAGTCCTGGACGCTTCACCTCTCCTCTTACTTCAACTCTTGTAACCAGAGGACTCACACGAACAATGTCCTGATCATTTAATCTGATGTTCTGTCGCTGATCGCCACGCAGCAACAAGTCATATACATCCAAACGGGCAACAACCTTGTTACCCCTTATCACTTCTACATTTCTGTATGATCCTATACGATTTGGACCACCTGATTTATATAGTGCATTAAATACGGTTGCCAATGAAGATACAGAATAACTTCCGGGCACATTTACCTCACCCATTACGGTCACCTGTATGGTACGAACCCGCCCGAGGCTTACGCGCGCAAACGTGGTTTGATCAGCCTGACCTGGGCGTAACCCGCGATACAACTGCTTAAGTTTTTCAATGATACGCTTATCAGCCTCCTCGATAGACAGGCCGTGCACATAGACTGGCCCAAGATTGTCAATGGTGACTGTCCCCTCAGGACTAACTGTCAACTGGTGCAAATTGGTTGTGGCACCCCAAATATCAACCACCAACTCGTCGCCGGGGCCCAATACATAATTCAGAGGGGTTGGAATATTCATGGATGGCTCAAATCCGGACATTCCTCTTTTAAAAAGCGTGCTGCCAAAAATAAATGGCTTATCATCCTCAACAAACTCAATGGTGTCAATCAAATCTGCCGGCTCAGAGTTGTCACTTCGCAGATGAGTCTTTGCGCCATTTGACGCCATCCCCTCAGTCTCCAGTGCGCGCATGCGTTGCATCAATTCATTGGCCACGGCAGGTGACAACCCTCTGGCACGCGCCATATCCATGGCCTGCTGAGGAGAAATCCCTTCTGAACGTCCGCGAACCATATATGCTCTTAACTGCGCATCACTAATATCAGCTGATTTAACAGTGGATAAATCCTGCGCATTTAAGCTCTTTGCCTGCGCATGAATTTCTGTTACACCAGCGATAAAGCAGGTGAACAGAATAATGAAAAAACTGTAAACAATTTGCCGGAATTGGGGTTTGATAGTACGAAGCATTGCCTGAGTAATTGAATTATGAAGTGTAATTGGAAATAAACCTAAGCGACTGTATAAAAACAGAATCTAAGTGATAAATTAAAAATCATTAGAACAAGATGCAATTAGCTTAAATCCTCGGATAGATATCAAATAAGATGGCTTTAAAGTGGTTCAGTTTCCTTTACGGACAAATATAACTGTCAAATTATCGCGCTACCTATCTACCTTGATTAAAAATGCCAATAGAGTTTTAAACAGAAGTCATGAAGCTTTCGGAGATGGGCGAACAAAAATTAAGCATTGGGAAATTAAAAGGCTCTATCCGGTGGGTGATGATGCGTATTGAGATTGTAATCCCTTCATACTTTTCCACGCTACCGCTTCCTGACTCACAAATCAGCATGTTTGTAACTCAGCAAGTCGGGATTAAGAGGACTTTTCTTCGTTTTCAGAAAATAGAAAACGTCGTATATACACATGTAAACTTTTAAAAGATAATACAATAATCAATTAAAATCCAGTAGCTTCTACCCAACCGATTTTGAGATCAATGTACATCCCGTTTTATGCGCCTGCAAAAGTACCAAATATGATTCTCATATCAAATTATAACGAGCCATTTTAGTCAGAAAAATACACCCGGAAGCCGCATTGAATCTTATATATAAGAAGAAACCCGGTTTGCAAGCCTCTTGCAAACCGGGCATCATCGTAATAGTTTACGATTGGCTTCCACTCAATTAAAAGAAGAACTTTGCTAAAAACAATACAGCCAAAATATACATCACCAACGAAACTTGTTTGTATCGGCCGGTGAACAATTTTAGAAATACGAATGAGAGCATTCCAAACACAATACCTTCGGCGATACTATAGCTCAGAGGCATCATTATTACAGTTAAAAATGCAGGTATAGATTCAGTAAAGTCCTCAAAATCTATCTTCATAATGGGTGTTAGCATGAATGAGCCCACCAATATAAGTGCAGGAGCAGTAGCAGCCCCCGGAACCATTAAAAATAAGGGCGACAGAAACAATGCAATGGCGAACATACCTGCCACAGTAAGCGAGGTAAGTCCTGTTCGTCCACCTTCTGCTACACCCGATGCACTTTCTACATAGGTGGTTACAGTTGATGTGCCCAACATTGAGCCTACAGTTGTACCCACGGCATCGGCAAAAAGTGCCTGCTTCACTCTGGGCAACTTTCCGTCTTTATCAATCATATTAGCCTTATCAGCTACACCCACTAACGTTCCAACAGTATCAAACAAATCCACAAAAAGGAAAGTAAGCAATACTATCACCATGTCGAGTGTAAACACCTGACTGAAATCAAACTTAAAGGCAATCGGCTCAAGCGATGGAGGTAGGGATATGAGATGTCCTTCAGGCAAATGAGTTACACCAAGCGGAATACCCATGATGGCAGATGCAAAAATGCCAATAAGCAGCGCACCTTTAACTTTTAGTGCCAAGAGAACGCCTGATACCAGCAATCCGAACATCGCCACCCAAATCGTATGAGAACCCATACTTCCGAGAGTCACCATGGTGGCCTCGCTCTTCACTATCAGTCCGGCATTTTGCATGCCAATAAAGGCAATAAACAATCCGATACCTGCAGATATTGAGTGTTTAATGTTTCGGGGTATCGCGTTCACAATGCTCTCTCGCACGTTGAAAGCAGTTAACAACAGAAAAACAATCCCTTCAAGAAAAACAGCTGTAAGCGCAAACTCCCAGCTATACCCCATGGCTATTACCACCGTAAAGGCAAAGAAAGCATTCAATCCCATACCAGGAGCCAAAGCAAAAGGTAATTTCGCCCATAAAGCCATAACCAGTGTGGCAATTACTGCCGATAGGGCTGTTGCCGTAAAGATGGCATTCTTATCCATCCCGGTTGAGGAGAGAATGTCGGGGTTCACCGCCAGAATGTAAGCCATTGTCATAAATGTGGTTACACCGGCCACCAACTCCGTGCGGATATTGGTTCTATTATCTTTAAGTTTAAAGAATTTTTCTAACATCGTTTTGTATTCAGAAGTTATTAATACCAATCGCTTGATAAAAGCGTTAGAAAGTCCATTTAACAGCAACAGTAGGACAAACTTTAAAACCCTCTACACCAGCAAAATTCGAAGCTATCTCAACTTCTCCTCCCAACGATAAATGCTGATTTACATTGTACCACAACTGCGGCTCAGAAAGAAAAACGAAATCAGTGGTCTTATTTCCAAACACACTTTCTTCGCGCCAGAAATCAGCAAAACCCATAAATGTAAGCTTCCTTTCAAAAAAATGCATAGTCCATACGCCGGTAATTTGAAAAGATGCATCATGCTTATCCTTTATGTACTTATACAAACCTTGAAGCGTAAAAATACGGCTGTAGTCGGCATTGTTCCAGGTATACTGAGCACCGGTAAGCCATGCGTCATTCAAAAAAGTACCGCCATTGTACTCAATCTGTGCGGCCCAGGGCGAATCCCAAAATCTTAAGGCACGAGAGATCTCCATGTAAGCAAAAGAGACAGAATTTCCAAAGTCCCTATTATAATCAAAATCCACAAAAAAGAAGGTACTTCCCCATTGGTCAGGTTTGAACATTTCAAGAGTCGTAGTTACATACCCACGGTCTTTACCCATATCATAATGCATCTGTAGGTTTTGAGCACTAACCGATGCAATTGTAAGTACCATTAATACTGCTGCAGTAAATTTTCTCATGAGTTTAAATTGTTTTAAAGCTGTTATACAACCAATACATAAAAATAGCAAAGACCTGCTATAATTGCAATTAGATGCACACAACCATTAGATTTGTAATGGATAATCAAAAATAACGCGGCAAAAGTAGAAAAAAAACAGAAACGGAATTGTGAATTATGTCAACAATATGAAGAAATGGCGTACCTCAATACAATTAAATGTATATCGTCATTTAACTGTATTGGCAATTGATTTAAAAAGAGAGTGTAAAAAGTAAATTAACTCGAGTACCATATGAGAAAATCAGAATTGAAAGTATTAAAACCCTCAGCGCCTTTGTGGTTAATTGCAGTTTTACTGCATACGCACCAACGGGCTTAAACACAAAAAGGAGTAGCTGATTGCTCAACTACTCCTTTGTCTTAAAAAATCGGCGGCGACCTACTCTCCCACTGTTACGCAGTACCATCGGCGCTGTAAGGCTTAACTTCTCTGTTCGGAATGGGAAGAGGTGGAACCCCTACGCTATAGCCACCTGAATACCTTACCAGATGATTAAAGATATAGATTTTTAGAGGTATAGATGAAGCGCTTTATCTCTTTCATCTTATCTATCTGTCTTAATATCTCAATATCTAATTCTATGTTATAGATATATTGACCTCGAAAAAGAAACAGCCACAAATAAACCTTGCTCAGAAAGTTTCGGGTAATTAGTACTGCTCGGCTTTGATGTTGCCATCTTTACACCTGCAGCCTATCAACGTCATAGTCTCTAACGCCCCTTATATGGAGATCTCATCTTGAGACAGGCTTCGTGCTTAGATGCTTTCAGCACTTATCCCTTCCAAACGTAGCTACTCAGCTATGCTCCTGGCGGAACAACTGATACACCAGTGGTTTGTCCATCACGGTCCTCTCGTACTAATGACAGGGTCTCTCAAATCTCCTACGCCCACAACAGATAGGGACCGAACTGTCTCACGACGTTCTGAACCCAGCTCGCGTGCCACTTTAATGGGCGAACAGCCCAACCCTTGGGACCTTCTCCAGCCCCAGGATGTGACGAGCCGACATCGAGGTGCCAAACCGCCGCGTCGATATGAGCTCTTGGCGGCGATCAGCCTGTTATCCCCGGAGTACCTTTTATCCTTTGAGCGATGGCCCTTCCATACGGAACCACCGGATCACTATGCCCTGGTTTCCCACCTGGTCGACTTGTCGGTCTCGCAGTCAAGCACCCTTATACCATTACACTCTGCTGACGGTTACCAATCGTCATGAGGGTACCTTTGGGAGCCTCCGTTACGCTTTTGGAGGCGACCACCCCAGTCAAACTACCCACCAAGCAATGTCTTCCGCGTTGCGGAATTAGACTCCAGGCAAGCAAAGGGACGTATTTCAAGGATGACTCCACGAATCCTGGCGGACCCACTTCATAGTCTCCGTCCTATCCTACACATCACTTACCCAAAATCAATGCTAAGTTGCAGTAAAGGTTCACGGGGTCTTTCCGTCCCGTTGCGGGTAAACGGCATCTTCACCGTTACTACAATTTCACCGAGCTCACGGCTGAGACAGTGCCCAGATCGTTACACCATTCGTGCAGGTCGGAACTTACCCGACAAGGAATTTCGCTACCTTAGGACCGTTATAGTTACGGCCGCCGTTTACTGGGGCTTCAATTCAATGCTTCGGGTTACCCCTAACATCTCCTCTTAACCTTCCAGCACCGGGCAGGTGTCAGGCCATATACGTCTTCTTTCGAATTGGCATAGCCATGTGTTTTTGCTAAACAGTCGCCTGGGCCATTTCTCTGCGCCCCTCACATCGCTGCAAGGGGACCCTTTCTCCCGAAGTTACAGGGTTAATTTGCCGAGTTCCTTAGCCGTGAATCACTCGAGCGCCTTAGTATACTCAACCCAACTACGTGTGTCCGTTTACGGTACGAGCTGCTATACTCGCTTTTCTTGGAAGCGGCTGCTTATCTTCGCTTTGGCCGAAGCCTAGGCTCAGCGGGCTATTCCGTCAGCCCCCAGATATCTCACCTCTCCGTCACTTTTAGTGTATAGCAGGTGCAGGAATATTAACCTGCTTCCCATCGACATCGCCTTTCGGCTTAGCCTTAGGACCCGACTAACCCTGATCCGATTAGCGTTGATCAGGAAACCTTAGTCTTTCGGCGAACAGGTTTTTCACCCGTTTTATCGTTACTTATGCCTACATTTGCTTTTCCAAACGCTCCAACAAGTCTCACAACTCATCTTCTGCGCAGTTTGGAATGCTCCCCTACCACTTGTACTGTTGTACAAATCCATAGCTTCGGTAGTATGCTTATGCCCGATTATTATCCATGCACGGTCGCTCGACTAGTGAGCTGTTACGCACTCTTTAAATGAATGGCTGCTTCCAAGCCAACATCCTAGCTGTCTGTGCAACCATACCGCGTTTGGTTCAACTTAGCATACATTTGGGGACCTTAGCTGATGGTCCGGGTTCTTTCCCTCTCGGACATGGACCTTAGCACCCATGCCCTCACTCCTATAAAACATTTTGCAGCATTCGGAGTTTGTCAGGAGTTGATAGGCGATGAAGCCCTCGCGTCCTATCAGTAGCTCTACCTCTGCAAAACTATTATAAGGCTGCACCTAAATGCATTTCGGGGAGTACGAGCTATTTCCCAGTTTGATTGGCCTTTCACCCCTACCCACAGTTCATCCAAAAACTTTTCAACGTTTACTGGTTCGGTCCTCCATCCCGTGTTACCGGGACTTCAACCTGACCATGGGTAGATCACAAGGTTTCGCGTCTATCCCTACCAACTATAGCGCCCTATTCAGACTCGCTTTCGCTTCGGCTCCGTAACTATTCATTACTTAACCTCGCTGGTAAGGTATAACTCGTAGGCTCATTATGCAAAAGGCACGCCGTCACCAAATAAATTGGCTCCGACCGCTTGTAGGCGCACGGTTTCAGGTACTATTTCACTCCCCTGTTCGGGGTGCTTTTCACCTTTCCCTCACGGTACTGGTTCTCTATCGGTCTCTCAGGAGTATTTAGCCTTACCGGATGGTCCCGGCTGATTCACACAGGATTTCTCGTGTCCCGCGCTACTCAGGATACTACCTTATATATCATACTTACATGTACGGGATTATCACCCTCTGCGATGCAACTTTCCAGTTGCTTCCATTTCGTATTAATATATAGTGATGGTAGTCCTACAACCCCGTAAATGCCGAAACATTTACGGTTTGGGCTGCTCCCCGTTCGCTCGCCACTACTTAGGGAATCACTCTTGTTTTCTCTTCCTCCGCCTACTTAGATGTTTCAGTTCAGCGGGTTTGCTTTCCGATAAATCGGAATACTTGGCCTTCAACCAAGTGGGTTGCCCCATTCAGATATCTGTGGATTAACGGTTATTTGCACCTCCCCACAGCTTTTCGCAGCTTATCACGTCTTTCTTCGCCTCTGAGAGCCTAGGCATCCTCCGTACGCCCTTATTTACTTTCTTATTGCCACGTAGTTTGTGGTCACAATGCTCGCGCATTGCGCACGTTACTTACGTCCTAAAAAATCCCCTCGCGGGAATCTCTTAATGGTTCGTTTCGTGTCTATTTCTTTTTCGATTTCGGTCAATATGTCAATGAACGTTTGTTACCGAAGTAACTGTGGAGAATAAGGGAGTCGAACCCTTGACCTCCTGCGTGCAAGGCAGGCGCTCTAGCCAACTGAGCTAATTCCCCGAATGATGCAATACCGCCAAAGTTACTTGGCTTTTGAGCAGGTTATCCTCTCTTTATTTGAAAACTTCTCTTGCGTGAAAAGCACTTCCAGAAAGGAGGTGTTCCAGCCACACCTTCCGGTACGGCTACCTTGTTACGACTTAGCCCCAGTCACCAGTTTTACCCTAGGACGCTCCTTGCGGTTACATACTTCAGGTACCCCCGGCTCCCATGGCTTGACGGGCGGTGTGTACAAGGCCCGGGAACGTATTCACCGCGCCGTGGCTGATGCGCGATTACTAGCGAATCCAGCTTCATGGAGTCGGGTTGCAGACTCCAATCCGAACTGAGACCGGTTTTTGAGATTCGCATCCCCTCGCGGGGTAGCTGCCCTTTGTACCGGCCATTGTAACACGTGTGTAGCCCTGGATGTAAGGGCCGTGCTGATTTGACGTCATCCCCACCTTCCTCACGGTTTACACCGGCAGTCTCGGCAGAGTCCCCACCATTATGTGCTGGTAACTACCGATAGGGGTTGCGCTCGTTATGGGACTTAACCCGACACCTCACGGCACGAGCTGACGACAACCATGCAGCACCTTGAAAAGTGTCCGAAGAAAAACCTGTTTCCAAGTCTGTCACTTCCCATTTAAACCCAGGTAAGGTTCCTCGCGTATCATCGAATTAAACCACATGTTCCTCCGCTTGTGCGGGCCCCCGTCAATTCCTTTGAGTTTCATCGTTGCCGACGTACTCCCCAGGTGGATTACTTAATGCTTTCGCTCAGTCACTAACGGTATATCGCTAACAACCAGTAATCATCGTTTACAGCGTGGACTACCAGGGTATCTAATCCTGTTTGATACCCACGCTTTCGTGCATCAGCGTCAGTGACACTTTAGTAAGCTGCCTTCGCAATCGGTGTTCTGTGGTATATCTATGCATTTCACCGCTACACACCACATTCCGCCTACCTCAACTGTACTCAAGACTGGCAGTATCAACGGCAATTCTACAGTTAAGCTGCAGTATTTCACCACTGACTTACAAGTCCGCCTACGCACCCTTTAAACCCAATAAATCCGGATAACGCTCGGATCCTCCGTATTACCGCGGCTGCTGGCACGGAGTTAGCCGATCCTTATTCGTATGGTACCGGCAAATAGCTACTCGTAGCTAACTTTCTTCCCATACAAAAGCAGTTTACAACCCATAGGGCCGTCTTCCTGCACGCGACATGGCTGGTTCAGGCTTGCGCCCATTGACCAATATTCCTCACTGCTGCCTCCCGTAGGAGTCTGGTCCGTGTCTCAGTACCAGTGTGGGGGACCTTCCTCTCAGAACCCCTAGACATCGTAGTCTTGGTGAGCCGTTACCTCACCAACAAACTAATGTCACGCATGCCCATCTGTAACCTATAAATATTTTACCACTGCACCATGCGATGCCGTAGTCTTATGCGGTGTTAATTCCCCTTTCAGGGAGCTATCCCCCAGTTACAGGCAGGTTGCATACGCGTTACTCACCCGTGCGCCACTCTCAATAGTATTGCTACCATTTTACCGTTCGACTTGCATGTGTTAGGCCTGTCGCTAGCGTTCATCCTGAGCCAGGATCAAACTCTTCGTTGTAGAAAAGATTTTAATATGTTTTCCTGTGCTCCTCAAAGAAATTTTCGAAAGGACGTTGCTTGTTTTAACCTTGTTTCTTTTTTGGTATTGCATCAATATTTTCAAAGAACTTTTTCTTTTGTTTTTCTCAGTTTGTTTCCCTGATTTTTTCAGCGAAACGGCTGCAAAGATAAAACTTTTCTTTCCAATCTTCCAAATTATTATTCAAAAAAAATATTTATCTTTTTGTTTTAATCTGAAACTTGAAGTGTCGAAGACTTGACCATTTAGATTGCTCATCATCTTTAGACATCTTCCCTCGTTTGGAAAGCGGATGCAAAAGTAGGGGTTCAACCGGTATTCTCCAAACTTTTTATCTATTCTTTTTTGTTAAAAAAAATAAAGCCACTCATAATCAAAAATCAACGATGCAAATTTCGGCACTCTTTTTGATTATTTCAAGATTTGAAAGCAACTGTGTCATCAAAATAACTAAATTTGAAGGTTAAATTTTACCTTAACACGTATAAAGTATGTCCGTAAAAACAAAAGGCTTTGCAATACATTGGGCTTATATTCTTATTGTAGCCCTATCCTTAGCATCGTGCAAAAAGGATGATCCCATTAACCTGGAAGAGGCTCAACAGATTCCAAGGAGTGTACTAACCATCAATCAATTCATTTATGACTATATGGACTTAGGCTATTTCTGGAGTGCCGAAATGCCTAAGATTAACCATAAAAAAGAACCTGACTCAGAAGCTTACTTTTATAAACTACTGAAACAACCTGACGACAAATGGTCCTTTATTACTGATGATGTGGAAGCTCTTGAGAAATATTTTTCAGGCGTGACCAAAAGCAAGGGATATAGCATTGAACTTTATCGGCTGTCGGCAAACTCCAATCAGGTAATCGCCATTATTGAGTTTGTATATCGTAACACACCAGCAGAAGATGCCGGATTAAAACGTGGGGATATTATTTATCGAATCAATGGAAATTTCCTTACGGTAGAAAATTATCAGGAGCTGTTGCGTCTGGATAACATGGTAATAACACTTGCCCATATCAATCAATCCGGCGATGCAACAGAATTGTCTCCTTCCATTAGCATATCAGCTGTTCAGGATCTGGTTCATCATCCCATCGTTGCCACATCTGTTATTGAATTAGGCGATAAGAAAGTAGGTTACCTGGCGTACACATCCTTCATTGCCAACTATGACAACGAATTGGCCGGTGTGTTTCGGGAGTTTAAAGCTCAGGGCGTATCAGAATTGGTGTTAGATTTGCGCTATAACGGAGGTGGTTCAGTGAACACGGCGCTTATGCTGGCAGAAATGATAGCTCCCGCATCGGCAGTAGGTGATGTGTTTATTCGTGAAAAATGGAACAACAATCTACGTGGATACAATGAAGATCTAAAGCTTAAAGCCCATGCAGAAAATCTGAACCTTTCAAGATTGTTTGTTCTCACCACTTCTGCCACAGCTTCGGCCAGTGAGATGATTATTTACGGTTTAAAACCGCACATGGAAGTAGTGCAATTGGGCGAAACCACACATGGCAAATATTATGCTTCTGTTATGCTAACCGATAACAACGCAGACCCTTCTAAACGCCAGCACAATTGGGCCATTCAGCCCATAGTTCTTCGTTCAGAAAACAAAGACAACAGCATAAACTATCAGGAAGGATTGCCCCCTACTTTTGCACTAACAGACAACAGATACAACGCCCAGCTTGGCGAAGCAGAGGAACATTTTTTAGCCAATGTGCTCACATATATCGAAACAGGGTCTTTTCCGGTTCAGGAAACTACTAAGTCTGCATCAGACAATTTCCGCTCCATCAGCGGATTTAAAGATAACATGGATCCTTTGCGAAACGTAATGCTCACAACATTTCCGGAGCAGCGTTAACAGCTATTAAACCAAACTCCCCGGGAACTTTTTAAGAAGCAACCGGGGAGTTTGGTTATTGACTATTTCTCGCCACTCATAATCTTTCTAAAAAACTTCGAGGCAAAAATAAAATCGTTCAGTTCCTGATTCTCACTACTGAGTATTTCATCATTGGAACCTTCCCACTGCTTTTTCCCTTTGGCTATAAAAATGATGTGCTCACCTATGCCGAATACAGAATTCATATCGTGGGTGTTTATTATCGTTGTCA
Organism: Alkaliflexus imshenetskii DSM 15055; assembly: GCF_000517065.1. GTDB lineage: Bacteria > Bacteroidota > Bacteroidia > Bacteroidales > Marinilabiliaceae > Alkaliflexus > Alkaliflexus imshenetskii. The sequence goes on from NZ_KI912105.1 coordinate 1,723,451, forward strand.
TATCATATTCGCGAGTGATTTCCTGGATGAGTTCATCTATAACGATGGCTGTTTTAGGGTCCAAACCAGAGTTAGGCTCGTCACAAAAAAGATATTTGGGATTGAGCGCAATGGCCCGTGCTATGGCAACACGCTTTTGCATCCCGCCACTAATCTCCGATGGAAACAGATGGTTGGCATTCTCAAGGTTTACACGCTTTAAGCAGAAATTGGCTCTTTCGCGTCGCTCTTCCAGCGAAAAACCTGAAAACATATCGAGGGGGAAACGCACATTTTCTTCAACAGTAAGATAATCGAAAAGCGCAGAACCCTGAAACAACATGCCAATCTCTTGTCGAATGCTTTTCTTCTCTTTGCGATGCATCTCTGTAAAATTCCTGGAATCATAAAGAATCTGTCCCTCATCCGGAACATGGAGTCCTACGAGAGATTTCAGCAGTACTGTTTTTCCTGATCCGCTCTGGCCGATAATCAAATTGGTGCATCCTGTTTTAAAGGTAGCCGATATATCTTTTAATACAGGAACCCCATCAAATGACTTGCTTAAGTTCATTACTTCAATCATGCCAATAGCAATTGGGTTAACAACAAATTAAAGAGCAAAATCTGCACACTACTCACAACTACAGCTTTTGTGCTACTGCGTCCAACTTCCAGGGAACCTCCTGATGCATAGTAACCCCAATAACCGGAAATGGTGGTTATCAGAAAGGCAAAAACCACAGCCTTAATCAGTGAATAAATCACGTAGAACGGGATGAATCCATACTGTATTCCATAAATATAATCAGCCGAAGGAACCACTCCAGTTGATGTTCCGGCTATCCAACCGCCAAAAATACCAACTCCCATACTTATCATCACAAGAAAAGGATTCAGCACAACCAGCGCCACTACCTTGGGCAACACTAAGAAACCTGCTGAATTTATTCCCATAACATCAAGCGCATCAATTTGCTCAGTAACACGCATGGTGCCAATTTCAGATGCGATATGAGAGCCTACTTTACCAGCCAGAATCAAGCTTACAATTGTACTTGAAAATTCAAGCAGTATAGAATCACGTGCCGCTAAACCAACGGTATATTTCGGAATAAAAGGCATTTCAATGTTATAGGCTGTCTGTAATGTAATTACCGCACCCATAAAAAATGAGATTATCACAACAATGCCTACTGAGCTAATACCCAGTGCCTCCATTTCCTGCGCTATCTGATTGAAAAAAATGCGATGATTGACAGGCTTACCAAATACCCGACGGACAAAGAGCGCATAACGCCCCATGTGGAACAAAAAGTTCATAGAGTAATTTTTTTTTAAAAATAGTAACTAATTTAGTAGGTTGAAATGAAATCGGGAAAAAAGAGTAATATGCATTCGAAATGAGCGGGATGTTTTTAAAAAGCAGCCATCTGCAAAACAGTGTATCAACTTAAATTTTACCCACATGTACCAAATAGCTTAAGTCGGTAATTATAGCGATGCGTCCTTGATTAAATCAACAAAAAAGTAAAAAAAGAAGTCGAATAAAAAAAGGCATCATTTCTTATAGAACAAACACATAAATTAATCAAAATATTAGACCAATGAAGGAGAATACCTATTGTGTGATAATGGCTGGTGGAGTTGGAAGCCGTTTCTGGCCTTTAAGCAAAGCCTCAACACCAAAGCAGTTTCTGGATATCCTTGGCACAGGCAAAAGTCTGCTACGTCAAACATTTGACCGTTTTGCACCCATCTGTTCCCCAGAAAATTTTCTTATTGTTACCAGCGCGGAATACAAGGAGAAAGTTATTGAACAAATACCTGAACTTAAACCTGAACAGGTGCTACTCGAGCCATTTCGAAGAAACACGGCACCATGTATCGCCTATGCCAACGCATTCATTCGCTCAAGGAACAAAGATGCACAAATAGTAGTTACCCCGGCTGACCATTTAATCATCAATGAAGATGAGTTTATTAACTCCATTAACAAAGGTCTGGCTTTTGTAAACTCAAAAAATGCGCTGCTCACTCTGGGTATAAAACCGCATCGCCCCGAAACCGGATACGGCTATATTCAAATAGGTAAAAACGACGACACAAAATATCCCACCTTCAGCGAAGTAAAAACATTTACCGAAAAGCCAAATTTGGAACTGGCGAAGGTTTTCTATGAGAGTGGAGAGTTCTTCTGGAACAGCGGCATTTTCATTTGGTCATTAAAGGCCATTGATGAAGCTTTTGCCGCTCATCTGCCTGAAGTACAGAACCTATTTACAAAACTAGACGGTAAAATTGGTTCTCCCAACGAAAAGCAAGCAGTTAATGACACATACGTTGAGTGCAAGAACATCTCAATTGATTATGGCGTGATGGAAAAAGCGGCAAACGTATTTGTTCAAACGGTAAATTTTGGCTGGTCAGATTTAGGCACCTGGTCTTCGTTATATGAATATTCTGCACAAGATAAGAGCAACAATGCTGTCATTTGCGGAAAAACCCTACTGTACGATACAGAAAACAGCATCGTGAACATACCAAAAGGCAAGGTAGCTGTAATACAAGGACTTAATGACTACATCGTCGTTGATTCAGGTGATGCCCTGCTTATCTGTCCAAAAACCAATGAACAACAAATACGTCAGTTTACTGCCGATATAAAAACAGAGTTTGGAGACAGTTCGCTATAACAATCAATTAAAAACAAAAAAAACCGGATGAGAAATCATCCGGTTTTTTTAATCAGTTCAACTCTGAGAAAACATCAATCTTTTAGAACTCCCAAAGATCGTGCTCGAATGTGAAAATCTCGTTGCGGATTCGCTGCGATTCAAGCAGAGCTTCTACGCCTACGGCATAATCCTGTATTCCGCGGTTATACACGTTAGATTCCTGCACTATATAGCTTCCAAAGAAACGCTTAATAAAGATGTCGTCAAAAGAGCGACGTTGGGCATCGTTTCCGGTGTTAAATACTTCGTAACGGGCAAACAAATCACGTGCTTCAGGATAGTTAATCCAGAAAGTCTGACGCTTCAATACCTCACCGGCAAGGTTAGTGTACTCGCGAATTGGGCAAATACCCAGAATGCGAACATCCATACGTGAGTAGTTTCGGTCGAAATACCAAACTTCCTTCACCAAAATTTGCTTCACTTCGTCTACACGTTCATCACGCATAACCTCTACTTCCTCCTCTATTCCAGTATCGGGGTTAATTACCCTGGTAATTTCAAGGGTAGCACCCATCGCCTCATTTACATCATCACGAGATATTCGTACTTTGAACTCATCGTCGTTGATAGAGTAAGCATTTAAACCCTCATACTTGATGCCATGAAGCAATAAGCTGATTAGGCTGAAGCGATCGTCGCTAGGGGTAACCGGATAGTAAAGCGGTAAATTAACCTTTTCACGAAGATCAATGATGCGCCATACTCTTTTTGACCAGATGATGTCAGCTTCGCGAATGGATGGATAGGGAATTGGTCGCTTGTTGCGGATATGTTCCTTATCGAATATGTTATCCAAAGGCCTTCCATCCCGCTGAGCACGCACCTCTGTAAATACCGAACTAAGTCCGATAATTAGTATACCTAGAAAGAATAAAACCTGTTTTCTCATTGTTGTATGTTTTAATATATCTGATAATTAAACCCAGTGACAGTTACCTGTTTAGTCGATGGTCAAAGTAATTGACCCTAATGCCCGGGTACGTCCGTCAGGTCCTACAGCCCTGATATTCTCAATGTAAACCCGTTGTCCACGCACAGTACCTCTGATAAGATCTTTCTGTTCTTCGGTAAAGCGGTTTGTATTTGATGTTGCATCAACCATGTATTGTCCCCTGAGTGTAGCTACGGTAAATTGTGTGATTCTAAAGTTAAGGTCAAAATCAAAATTCTCCATGTCGGCAACAACCCCTAGCTGTGCGAGCAAAATAGCCCTTGGTATGGTACCTTCTCTTTGATTATTAACTTTAGCAATAGGGTCAGGTACACGATTAACACGGAAATTTCTGCTTCCCAGGCTTCGTTCCCTGCCATTTATGTTAGCGGTAACTGTGACAACTGCTTCACGTCCGGCAGAACCGACGTTAGGTTCTACCACATAACCAGCACCTCTACGGGTGATTTTGGCGTTATTGATGTTTACGCGAAGATTCTCACTAGGGATACCTGGTGCTGAAATTTCTACCGGGTTCTCCACACCTTCATAAAACACATTCATCTTTGTAGGCGAAATTACCACGTTAGGTTGCGCTACAACAAAGCTACCCTGTACAGGATAATTTCTTGAAGAGCCATCAGGTCCCATCACGGCAATATTGCCTCTCCAGCGTTGCTCCCCTACATTGTTAGCGGGAATCCTGAGAATACCGCGTCCTTCGCGGGTTTGCAACTCCCCTCTTCCGTCAACTGTGACCACAGGTGGCTGAGTGGTATCTCTCGCAGCTACCATAATCTCTGCGTAATATTCATCGCCCTGAATAACATAGTCCGAACGGTGTATTACAAGAGGCTCGATGCTGTTGAACTTAAATGACCCTTCATCAATACGCGTAAAAAGATAGCGAACCACATCGGCTTCCATATTTCGCACATCGGCCTGTATCTGGCTTAACAAAGCCATAGAAGCTGACAGCGGTATATAAGAGAACTTCTCATCTTCCCAGGCTCTTTTAACGTTATCCCTAACTGGAGGATCCTGAGTTGAGAGCGCCACATCAAGTGTTGAAAGCAAGTTTGAGTCATTTTCCACCATGCCTTTTAGCAACTCCCGATACTCATTAATCTTTGTTTTTAATTCCAGACTACGACGACCCTGCAACTCGGTAAGCATAACCTGAGCAGCGATGTTCTGATTACTGGCAGAACGATAGTTCTCAACTGTATAATCAGGTCCGTCGGCTTTAAAAACAAATAGCTCCTTTAAGCTTTGTATATGGCGATCCAAACTATCGGCCGCTTCTTGAACCAAACGGCTGTTATAGTAATAGGGACCAACCCTAGTTTGGTTCATCGCGTAAGCACTTTCAAAATCGGAATAGAGATGGAAGTTTTTGGCTTCCACAGATTCCTTAGCTTGTAAAATGCTTCGGTCCACCAAAATAAATGCGTTCAATAATTCACCTGAAACGTTCAATGCCATAAGGGCTGTCAGGAAGAGATACATCATCCCAATCATCTTTTGCCTCGGCGTTTCAGGACAGTTACCACCACTCATAGTTTAAATTCTTTTGGTTCTGTAATTATTGGTGTAAACTACCGTCCACCTACACTCATGGCACTAAGCATGTTTCCGTAGATTGAGTTCAACTCGCCAAGTGTTTTTGACAAATTGGCTACTTCTTGCTTATATACAACAGTGTCAGCAACAGACTGGTTAAGGTGTTGGCTGATTTCGCCAAGACTTTTGGAAAGATCTTTGGATGCATCAACCTGAGAAGTTAAACTAGTAAGCTGTAACTCATAAACAGAATTGATTGAGGAGAGCTTCTGATTGGCAACAGCCAGTTCCTGGGTATATTTAGAACCATCGGCAGCAACTTTTTCAATTTGCTGATTCATGGATTCACCCATTGCCTGATAAGACTTAACCAACTGTTGGCCACTTTCCTTAATGGTTTGCACAAATCCTTCGCCTGTGTTGCTCAGTTCCTGAGAGAACCTGGTGCCACTGTCGGCCACCACTTTAGCCGTGCTGGCATAGCTGCTGGCGAGGGCTTCTGCCGATTGTCCCAGCTGCATTTGAACATTAGACAAATTGCCTACGCTCTCCGATGCAACCTTCATGGTTTGAAGGTAGGACTCAGTGGCATTGCTGACATCGCTCAGGTTGGCTAAATGAGAAGCTGTCAGCGACAGTTTCTTAATACCATCACTTAACTTTTGTACTGTATCGGCATCGAGGTGTCCACTTTGGATAAGCGCAGTGAGTTCACTTCCACCACCGCCACCACCTGCAATGGCGCCAACAGCCCTTTCACGAGGCTCCAGTCCAACCAATTCAGGATAGACCAGACTCCAGTCGGGCATCTCGTGCGGAGGTTCAAAAGCAGACAGGAAAAATATAATCGCTTCGGTACCCAGACCGGCAATCAACATCAAGCTAGCTCCCGGTAGGTGCAAAATCTTCCAAAGTGCTCCAAGAATCACTACTGATGCACCAATCCCGTAAACCTTAGACATCACCTTCTTATAGGCGGGACTTGCAAAAAAACCACTTCCACTCATGATATATAGATCTAATATTTCTATGCAAAATTAATTTCCGATATAATCACGGATACAACGGAATCCGATATAGGATTTGGCAGAATCCTGATATTCGTATGTACGCGTGCTGTTTTGGAGGAAGAAACCGATATCCTTCCAGGAGCCACCCCTGACAACTTTACGTTTCATCACGTGATGGTCGCCGGGCAAAGCGTTATACTTATACGTAGGGCTCATGTCGTGCATAAAGCTGTAAGACGTTTCGTCAAAAGCACTGGAAGTCCACTCAGCCACGTTACCAGCCATATCATAGAGTCCGAAATCGTTTGGAGAGAATGATGCAACAGACATTGTGTACATACCTCCATCGTCGCCATAACGACCGCGCAGCGGTTTGAAGTTGGCAAGGAAACATCCCTTGTCGTTACGAGTATATAATCCACCCCATGGATAGATGTTTTGGTTTAGACCACCTCGCGCAGCATATTCCCATTCAGCTTCGCTTGGTAAGCGGTATGCCATTACTTCTGGTTGTCCTTTTGAGCGCAGGAAGTTGTTAAGCAACTGTGTACGCCAAATACAGAAAGCCGTAGCTTGTTTCCAATCCACACCCACAACAGGGTATTCATCGAAACCGGGGTGCCAGAAGTACATTTCTGTCCAAGGCTCATTGAATGAATAGGTAAAGTCTGCAATCCAAACAAGAGTATCAGGATATACATTGACGCGATCTTTCATGATGAAAGCTGAACGATCCTGAATTGGGATGCGTTCTCCGAACTGGTTGTAAACCTCTCCTTCATACGAGTTGGTTTCAAAATTGTATCGGTTGGTCTTTTTTGCTGCCTGTTGCAAGTCAACCCACTCATACTCGTAAATAAGTTTACGTGTATCGATTTCTTTTCTGCGGAAAAAGCGCTCGTTTTCAGGCAGGAAAAGATCATCAAGAATTTCTGCATATTCTTCATTGGTCCACTGCAGGCGGGTACGCCAGTTGATAAATGGTGGATCAATTTCATTTCCGTAGCGGTCTTCTGAAATCAGAAATTCATCGAACTGGTCGCCAAGCATTCTGCGTGCGATACTGTCGCGCACCCAGTATACAAACTGGCGATATTCGCTGTTAGTAATTTCAGTTTCATCCATCCAAAAGGAAGGAATTGAAACCGTACGGGTTTGGGTGGTCATCGAATTGGCGATGTCCTGGTCATTGAGCCCCATGTTGAAACTTCCCTGTGGGATAAACAACATACCAAAAGGGTCAGGTTCATAGAACGAAGCACGACGTGGCACCCCAACAAGCTCACCGTTGCCGGATTTACCGCATCCGCTCAAGATTGTGAGTAAAACGAAACTCAGGGCAAGTACTTTCTTCATAGTTATCGTATATTCTTAAACTGTACTATTTTAATTCATTCTCTGTATCATAAAAACCGAATGCTTCTATATCTTTTTTCTCTCTTTTCGAAGGAGAGGTCAAACGTGTAACCGACCATTATCTCGTGACTGCCGTCGCCGACTTTTCGGAGTTGTGAGGTGGTGAGGTCATAACTGTAACCAATCCGAACCCCGTTTCGCAACTCAACTCCGCCTAAAAACACCACAGCATCTTGAATTCTGTATGAAATTCCGCCCCAGTATCTTCCTTGAAACTCAAACAGTGCATTGACATCGAGTTGCCAGGAATTTCCTGAGTTTTTCAGGAAAAATGAGGGTTTGAACATCACTGGAGCCTCGATGAAGGCGTAGTTATAACCACCCGTTATAAAAAAAGAACGTGGGATATATACGTTCAATTGATCGTTAAAGTTTGGTTTTGGCTCAAATAAATGTAAAATTGATATTCCGGCATAGAAATCTGATCTGCTAAACCACGCGCCAAGGCCTGTATCAAAGGCAGTTCCACTCTCCTCGGTGCCTGGGACAAGATTATCTGTGGCATTGTGGTATGATCCTCCGCCCCCCGGGGTAGTGACCGCCTTGGTACCATCAAAAACCTGGTTTAAAATCCCAAGAGAGAACCCAATTCCCAATGTGCCATCAGCTACAAAATACCTCTGGGACAAACTAGCCTGAATGAAGATATTACGAAAAAACCCGATTTCATCATTCATTATTGTGAGTCCAACTCCGCCTGGATTTCCAAACACATTTTTTATTGCCATATCGGCGCCCACAACCGTTGTTCTGGGAGCTCCCTGCATACCAATCCATTGATGCCTGTCCATTGCGACCACATTTATCCTGCCGGAATTACCTGCAAAACCAGGATTAACCACGATGGGGTTAAACATATTCTGGCTAAATTGTGGCTCCATCTGTGCATAGACCAACGAATTGTTGCAAAATAACACAAAAAAAATAAAACTCCACGACCAAAAAGATCGAAAATGAAAAAAAATACCTCTGGCCGTATCCGACAAAGAAGCATTTTGCAATGCTCTGTTCGGATGGAGAAATAGCTTCAAAGAGCGTTTATTCGCATAATTAAAAACTGACTCCATATACTTATTTTCGGCTTCAAAGGTTTCATTTTTTTTGAAAGGAACCTTTAACAATTTGTTATATCTTTTGTTACCGGCATTCTTCTCATGAAGGAACGCCACCATCTGTCCGGATACTCTTTTTTAAGGGCCTTTCGATAATCGTCGCGGCTGCATGCCATTACCACAGAACCGTTGTCTGCCGGCACGCGCATCCACCAACGCCCATTCTCCTGATTGTGAAAGAATTCGAGTCCTGGATCCTCACCCTCAAAAGGCACCACATAATACTTATAAGCATCGATGGAACGATTTGGATAGTCGCCAAAGCGTCCCGCTAACCCTTCAATAAAATGCCACACCAGTTGTGCTGCCAGCAGGTCATTGTTTTTCAACTCTGATTTTGAGCCGGGAACATCGAACAGCCCGAATACATTGATTTGCTCACCCATTCCGGCATATCGGCATATCCGACAAGCTTCATGTGGTTCCAGTCCATGTGGCGATAAAACCTCATCCATTATTTGTGGCTGCTCTTTTATCACTCTAAAATCAAATGAAAAAAAATGGGCATCACGCAATGGTACCTCTGTTTTATCAATATCGTTTCCACGTATCTGACCCAGACGGAGAATCTCAAAAAAACGATTTGTAACAAACCCCTCCTGAGAACCAGACACGATATAATTCTGTATGCCAATAACCGAAAGGTTGCTTAAAGATGTTGCGTAATCGGCAACAAGATGGCTCAACCATGATCGGGATGAAAAATCTTCGTTAGCTACATCCACATCCAGCATTGCATCGGCCGCCACCAGATTCACGTTGTCAGATATACCTTTCAACGCCTTAAATATGGGCATTGATAAATCCTGCGAGCCGCCGAGAACCACCACAATGGACTTCAGGTTTCGAAAATATGTAATTACATCGCTAAGGGCATGGTAACGATCGTTGATGCTTTTTCCGAGCACATTGCCGGCATCACCTATGGTTACATCCAGATTGTCGCCCCGATGGGCATACAACCATCTACGTATCTGATTGGGAGCTGCATCACATCCCCGATTATCGGCACCATTTCGCGATTCGGGCACACCTATTATAACAATCTGGAAGTTTGCATTCCTGAACCAATCTTCACCTCCTCCGAAAAACGAGACGCGTTCAGCCAGCGACTCCTCCTGACTGATTCCGGGGATTGTTGTCCGAATTGGTTTATATGGTTCCAGATAATGAACGATGTCCACGTTATTCTATTTCTTTTTGGCCTTTGTTGTTTTTGCTGCCGTCTTTGTTGTTTTTGTGGCAGTTGTTTTCTTTGCGGTGGAAGTTTTGGTTCCGGCACCCTTTTTAGCTACTGCCTTACCCTTTTTCACACCTCCTTTTTTATCTGCCTCATCAACCAACTTCAAGCAATCTTCAAGTGTTAGCGACTCTGCTTCAGCACTCTTTGGTATCTTGTAGTTGGCTCCCTTGTAACCAATATAAGCCCCCCACCGACCATTTAAAATCTGAAGTTCCGGCTCTTTCTCAAACGACTTTAAAACTTTTTTATTGTCTCGCTCCCTTTTTTCTTCAATCAATTCAATGGCTCTGTCAAGAGATATCTCGAGTGGGTCGTCCACATCTTTCTTTAGCGAGGCAAATTTCCCATCATGACGCACATAAGGTCCAAATCGACCAACACCAACAACTACCTTCTTATCTTCATAAAGGCCAAGTTCACGGGGCAGTTCAAACAACTTCAGAGCAGTCTCAAGTGTAATGGTTTCGATGTGTTGTTCACGGGTAAGCGATGCAAACATCGGTTTCTCTTCTTCGTTGGTGCTGTCGCCGAGTTGAGCCATTGGCCCATAGCGCCCTATCCTTACGCTCACCTGTTTACCTGTTTTGGGGTCGTTGCCCAGAATGCGTTCGCCGGTATTTCTGTCCGATTTTTCGAGCGTTTCTTCAACTTGCTTATGAAACGGCACATAAAATTTGTGAATTGCCTCGTTCCAGACAAGATCGCCTGTGGCAATGAGGTCAAACTGCTTTTCCACTTCAGCAGTAAAATCATAACTCACCACATTCGGGAAGTACTTGACAAGAAAGTCATTCACAACCATTCCGATGTCGGTAGGAAAGAGTTTGGAACGCTCGGCACCAGTATTCTCTGTCTTCTCCTTACCGGCAACTTTACCATTTTTGAGCGAGATGTAGCGGTAGTTTCTTGGTGAGCCGGGGCGATCCTCTTTAACCACGTATCCTCTTTGCTGAATGGTACTAATGGTAGGTGCATAGGTTGATGGGCGTCCGATGCCAAGTTCTTCAAGCTTTCGCACCAGACTTGCTTCGGTAAAGCGGGGCGGTTTTTGAGTCCACCGTTCTCTGGCCTCCATGATGTCGAGATGAAGGACATCAGCCGGTTTCATGGGTGGCAGGAAACCGGGGTTATCTTCATCCTCCCTTTCCTGGTCGGTAGATTCGATGTAAACTTTTAAAAACCCATCAAAGAGAATCACTTCACCTACTGCCTGAAAATGATAGGGCGAACCTTTCACGTCGATGGTAACACTGGTTTTTTCAATTCGAGCATCGGCCATTTGCGATGCCAGCGTGCGTTTATATATTAACTCATAAAGCTTTTGTTCTGCGGCACTTCCCGAAACCGAATCCTTATCAAGATAGGTGGGACGAATGGCTTCGTGAGCCTCCTGAGCCCCTTTGCTTTTTGTCTTATACTGTCTAACCTTTACATAATCTTCACCCATCTCCTTTTTAATCTGCGCAACAGCCATTGATACGGCGGAGTCAGCAAGATTTACCGAGTCGGTACGCATGTAGGTGATTTTTCCCGCTTCATACAATCGCTGCGCCACCGACATGGTTTGACCAACAGAAAACCCCAGCTTACGGGCAGCTTCCTGTTGGAGTGTAGAGGTAGTAAAAGGAGCCGCAGGGCTTTTGGTATATGGTTTTCTGGACACATCGGCTACCACAAATGATGAGTCTGCGCAATGCTGAAGGAAAGCTTCTGCGTCCTTCTCCGTTTTAAACCTTTGATTCAGCTCTGCGCGAACCTCCTGTTTCTTTCCGTCCACAGCATCCACAACGAAAACAGCCGTAACCCTAAATGCCGATTCAGCCTGAAAGGCAAATATTTCACGCTCGCGCTCCACAATCAGGCGAACAGCCACTGATTGCACACGACCGGCAGAAAGTGACGGTTTCACTTTTTTCCAAAGAACCGGAGACAACTCAAACCCCACTAGGCGGTCGAGCACCCTGCGTGCCTGCTGTGCATCAACCAGATTAATATCTATACTCCTGGGATTCTTAATGGCTTTAAGGATGGCCTCTTTGGTGATTTCATGGAACACAATTCGCCGGGTGTTCTCGGGCTTGAGTTCCAACACTTCGGCAAGGTGCCATGCAATGGCCTCCCCTTCACGGTCTTCATCGGAAGCCAGCCATACGGTAGAAGATTTTTTAACGAGATCGCGCAATTCCTTTACCACCTCCTTTTTATCGGGTGATACTTCGTACTGAGGCTGATAATTTCCGCTAATGTTGATTCCGAAATCTTTCTTTTCCAAATCACGGATATGTCCGTAACTGGATTTCACCAAAAAATCCTTTCCCAGAAATTTTTCAATGGTTTTGGCTTTGGCTGGTGACTCTACTATCACCAGATTCAATTCGTTATCTTTAGTGTTTTTCGCCATCTCAAAAAATAAAATCGGTCATTGTATCGACCTTGTCAATAAAACATCGTTACGGAGAATCGGTTCGTGAGCAGCCTACTGAAACGCTCTCTAATAAGTCATTACAGGCAAATTGGCTATGTGGGCTGGCATTATTTTTGTGTGATTCAGCACCACAATCCCATTCCCGTTTCGGGTCGCAAATTTATAAAATAATGTGTAACACAGTCAAATATTTAAGAACATCTTGATTTATAATATTCCCGGACACCATTCACGCTTCTTTCTCAAATTTAAATGGTATTACTTTCATTTTTACTAAATTTACGGCGAAATCCATTATCAGACATTATATTTATATGGAACAGAAACCTTCGGTAAAAAAAATCCTGTTTTGGCTTTATGGTATTTTTGCAGGGACTATCTTCATGGTCTTTCTACTGTTTTACCTCTTATCTGCCGGAGCATTAGGCTTCATGCCCAGTTTTGAAGAGCTGGAGAACCCACACAGCAATCTGGCAACAGAAATATACTCTGCTGACCATATCATTCTTGGAAATTTCTTTCAGGAGAATCGCAGCCGAGCCGACTATGAAGAGATTTCACCCAATGTAATCAATGCTTTGGTAGCCACCGAGGATGTGCGTTTTTACAATCACTCCGGTATAGATGCCCGTGGATTAGGGCGCGTACTGGTTCGCACAATACTTCTGCGCGAAGAGGGTGCAGGAGGAGGTAGCACCATCACCCAGCAGTTAGCTAAACTCCTATTTCACGAACCCGCTAAAAACATCTGGGAACGAAGTCTGCAGAAGCTCAAAGAGTGGATTATTGCCGTGAAACTGGAACGAAGCTACACAAAGGAGGAGATACTCACGATGTATCTGAACAAGGCGCCATTCATTTATGACGCTTATGGCATAAAGTCGGCAGCAGCAACCTTTTTCAGCACATCGGCCGATTCACTTAAAGTGGAAGAAGCCGCGGTTTTGGTTGGGATGTTAAAGAACCCTTCACTTTTTAATCCTGTTCGCCGTCCTGAACTTACCACGAACCGACGCAATGTGGTATTAGGACAAATGTTTAAAGCAGGTCACATAAACCGGACAGACTTTGACTCGCTCAAACAGCTACCGTTAGGTTTGGACTTTAAGCGCTCAGACCACATTGGCGGTTTGGCTCCCTATTTTCGCGAATACCTGCGGTTAACACTTGCGGCACAGCAACCACGCAGAGAGAACTACGCATCGTGGCAGAACCAAAAGTTTTTGGAAGATAGTGTTGAATGGGCCACAAATCCTCTGTATGGATGGGTAAACAAAAACCTTAAAGCAGATGGCACCAGATGGGATATATATCGCGATGGACTAAAAATATATACTACCATTGACTCGAAACTTCAAATCTCGGCAGAGGCGGCTGTTATTCAGCACTTGGGAAAGGATTTGCAGCCCAAATTTTTCAATGAAAAAAGAGGTCGCGCACGTGCACCATTTTCCAGACATGTAACTCAGGAACAATACGAAAACATCATAAACCAAGCCATTCAGCAAACAGACCGGTTCAGGGTTATGCGCCAGCAAAATGTACCGATGGATTCGATTCGGCAGGTTTTTAACAGGCCAGTAGCCATGCGTGTATTCACATACAAAGGAGATGTGGACACAATAATGACTCCGCTGGATTCGATTCACTACTACAAGTCGTTTTTACGTGCAAGTCTCTTCTCAATGGATCCACAATCCGGCCACGTGAAGGCCTATGTAGGAGGGCCAAGTTATCGCCATTTTAAGTATGATATGGCAACCATGGGTAAGCGCCAGGTAGGTTCAACCATTAAACCATTTGTGTATACCCTTGCCATGCAGGAAGGGTTAACGCCATGTGACATGGTTCCCAACATTCCACAAACATTTTATCTGCCCACAGGACAAACCTGGACACCTAGAAATACAGGCACCGCACGCATGGGCGAAATGGTTTCACTAAAATGGGGTCTTGCACAGTCGAACAACAACATCACGGCCTGGATTATGAAACAATACAACCCTGAGGCAGTTGCCCGAATGATACGTACTCTCGGCATAAAAAGTCCGATTGATGCCGTTCCGGCGCTTGCTTTGGGTACTCCTGATTTTAGCTTAAGTGAGATGGTAGCTGCCTATGCCACCTATGCCAATAAAGGCGTACATTCAGAACCTTTATTTGTGACCCGCATCGAAGACCGCTACGGCAATGTAATAGCCACTTTTAATCCCCGCCGCAGCGAAGCCATTGACGAGTCGAGTGCATTTTTAATGCTCAACCTGCTTGAAGGAGTAGTAAACACGGGAACTGCAGTAAGATTGCGCCTCAGATACAACCTGAAAGGTGCCATTGGCGGCAAAACCGGAACTACACAGAATAACTCTGATGGATGGTTTATAGGTGTAACGCCTAACCTGGTAACCGGGATATGGGTTGGAGGTGAAGAGCGTGCCATTCATTTCGACAACCTATCCATGGGACAAGGTGCAAACATGGCTCTGCCGGTATGGGCTTTGTATATGCAGGGGGCTTACGCAACACCGGGCATTGGCATCAGTTTGGATGATGAATTTGAACGTCCACTCAATTTCAACATCAACCTGAAATGCCCGGACGAAAGGACGCCAAAATCCGAAGATGAGATAGAGATGGAGATATATTATCAGCAGGCCAGTGATGAATTCTTTTAATCACAAGCTGTGTTAGTGACTTACATAAAAAAGGTTCAGGCAAAACGTCCTGAACCTTTTTTCTTTAAGCGAATAGTTGTTTAAAGGCTTCTTCCAGTTTGCCAGCCTGAACCACTCTGATATCAAACTTCTTAAAATCGATACCCTTGTTGTAACGAGGCACTACAATGGTTTTAAAACCCAATTTTTCAGCCTCTCCAATGCGCTGTTCGATACGGGTCACGGGGCGTATTTCTCCGGATAGCCCTACTTCACCGGTAAGGCACACCTCTCGTGATACCGATAGGTCGGTATTAGACGACAATACGGCACTCACCACCGATAAATCGATTGCCGGATCACTGACACGCAAGCCGCCTGCAATATTGAGGAAAACATCTTTGGCAGCCAGTTTAAACCCGGCACGCTTTTCCAACACTGCCAACAACATGTTTAAGCGGCGCAAATCGAATCCCGTAGAAGAGCGTTGCGGCGTACCGTATGCAGCAGTACTGGCCAATGCCTGGACCTCAATTAAAAATGGCCGCATACCTTCGATGGCAGCAGCAATGGCAATGCCACTCATATCCTCATCCTGATGCGCAAGAAGCATCTCACTTGGATTAGTAACTTCACGTAATCCATTGCCTTGCATTTCGAAGATTCCAATTTCCGATGTTGAGCCAAACCGGTTTTTAATTGACCTTAATATCCGATACATGTAATGTCTGTCTCCCTCAAACTGAAGCACCACATCAACCATGTGTTCAAGCACCTTAGGTCCGGCCAGACTTCCTTCTTTGTTGATATGACCTATAAGCAATACAGGTAAGGATCGCTCCTTTGCCACTCTCAAAATTGCAGCTGTACACTCCCTGATTTGTGACACACTGCCGGGCGCCGATTCAACCCCTTCGCGCTCCATCGTTTGCACAGAGTCTATAATTAGTAAACCCGGATTGGTGTTATCGATGTGATTGATGATTTTCTCGAGGGATGTTTCACTCACTACAAGACAATGTGCACCTTGATCCTTAGATAACCTATCGGCACGAAGCTTAATCTGCTGCGGACTCTCCTCTCCTGAAACATACAGCACGGTATGGGAAGTTAACTGCATCGCCATCTGCAATACCAAGGTTGATTTTCCGATGCCAGGTTCACCACCCAAAAGCACCAGTGCTCCTGGCACCATTCCGCCACCAAGAACACGGTTAAACTCACCGATTCGGGTGTCGATGCGCGGCACCTGGTCAACAGCCACTTCGTTTACCGGCACCGGCTTGGTTCTCGCAGATGCGGATGATGGAGAAGCTGAGAGCGAACCCGATTGCTTTCCAACAATGGCTATCTCTTCCACATAAGTATTCCATTCACCACAAGAGTAGCATTTTCCTATCCATTTAGGAGATTCAGAACCGCAATTCTGACAAACGAATACTGTTTTGCTTTTTGCCATTAAAATTTTGTTGATGTGGAAATACTAAATAAACTGGAAACAGTGACAGCCTTGATATGGTCATCTCCTTTCATGCATACACCATACACAAACATGGCAAGTGGCCGCACTTAAGGATATAAATCTCCTCACAAACTTAAAAATCTTGTTGTAATGCTGGATGAACAGACTTCATACTCTTTGATTGGTGATACAAATATCACTATTCTTAAAAAGTGAGTCTGCTATCTTCTGTATTTTATACAAAAATGTAAAAACTTTTCGGATACGCACTAAAAAACCGGCCTTCGAAAGAAAACCGGCTTTATGATTTAGCATTACTTAATGCCCTTTTGAGCGATTAAATAAGTTTGTTTGTAGCTGTATCGGGAAAAATAAAGATTGGCGAAAATGTTTTTGCTTCTTCATAGGACATGATAGCATAGGTAATGATGATAACCACGTCTCCGACAGCTACTTTACGGGCTGCTGCGCCATTAAGACAAATAACACCAGATCCCCGCTCCCCTTTAATGACATAAGTCTCGATTCGCTCCCCGTTGTTATTATTAACCACCTGAACCTTCTCGTTCTCCAGAATGTTGGCCGCTTCCATTAACTCCTCATCAATGGTGATGCTTCCCACATAGTTCAGATTGGCCTCCGTTACAGTTACATTGTGTAACTTTGACTTCACAACATGAATGTTCATGACATGTTTTTTTTGTAAATCACGTTATCAATAAGCCTTATTTCACCGGCAAAAACTGCGATACAGCCTACTATGTAATCGCTTTCTTCCCAGTTTTGCACAGACTGCAAAGTATCTCCATCCACTATTTCAAAATACTCAACTTCCAGTTCCGGTGCACTGTTTATGCTTTGAGTGACAAATTCCACAGTACCGTTTATACTGTTGGACTTTGCAAAATTACAAGAATCAAACAATGTTTGTGCTATTATTGGTGCATTTTTTCGCTGTGCGGCCGTCAACAGCTGATTTCTTGAGCTCATTGCCAAACCGTCGGGTTCCCGAATAATGGCACATGGCACTATTTCGATATCGTATTTAAGCTGTCGCACCATGTCATTAATAACTGCAAGCTGCTGAAAATCCTTTAAACCGAAAAAGGCTTTGTCGGGTTTCACCAAATCGAACAAACGGCTGACAACCTGTGCCACACCATTGAAATGTCCGGGACGATAAAATCCTTCCATGACCTTATCGATAAGGCCAAAGTCAAAAAACCGATTATCAGGTTCAGGGTATATATCTTTAACAGTTGGCGCAAAAACAAGTTCACACGGGGTGGGTTTCAGCAAGTCAAGATCCTTCTGCAAATCTCGCGGATACCGTTTTAAATCATCTGGGTTGTTGAATTGTGTGGGATTCACAAAAATGCTGACCACAACCACATCAGACTGCATGCCGGCTTCTTCCACCAGAGAGATGTGCCCTTCATGCAGGGCGCCCATGGTAGGCACAAAGCCAATTATTTTACCTGATGCTTTAAGTTCTCTAATCCTATCTGCCAATGCAGCGGACGATTCCAATACTTCCATTACTTTAGGAATAAAAAAACGGGGCAAAATAAAGGAATAAATGTCAAACAATAAAAAAATGAAACCTTAAAAATCCTTTCATTATGAATAAAAAAAGAGCCTAAACCACCCGAATCAGGCGCAAATAAGCGCATACACCGTGATAACTCTCTTTGTTTTAGAACCATATTTTTTATATTTTTGCAAAGTCATTGCTTTAAAATAGCATTTGTGGTGGATAGATTGTCCCCACAAGTAAACAACAGAAATGGTTTCTGCCGGTAAGTATGCCGTTGCTTGCAACCATTTTATTTTTTGGTCGTCGTATCATAAAAGGCCACCACAACCAGTATCAACTTTTTCTAAAAAGAAATGGAAAAAACCAAAGTCTTATTCATCTCCCAGGAAATTACACCTTATCTTCCAGAAAACGCAATGTCGGTTTTAGCGCGCAATCTTCCACAGGGAATTCAGGAAAGGGGGAAAGAAATAAGAACATTCATGCCGCGCTTTGGATCCATTAACGAACGACGCAACCAGCTTCATGAAGTCATCCGTCTTTCCGGAATGAACCTTATTATAAATGACACGGATCATCCACTTATCATTAAAGTAGCTTCCATTCAGGCAGCCCGAATGCAGGTCTACTTTATCGACAATGAAGATTATTTTCAAAGAAAAAACACCATTGCCGACGACGATGGCACTGAATTTGATGATAACGACGAGCGTATCATCTTTTTTGCACGCGGGGTATTGGAAACCACAAAAAAACTCAGATGGGCGCCAGATTTGGTTCATTGTCAGGGATGGTTTACAGCATTGGCACCCTTGCTGATAAAGAAAACCATGCATGATGACCCATTCTTTTCGGAAGCCAAAGTGGTTTACACCGTTTATGACGACGCATTTAGCACAACGCTGGACAAAAAAATGAAACAAAAAGTAAAAGCGCTCGGCATAAATGAAAAGGAGATAAAACTGTTGGAAGACCCTACGTATGTGAACCTCACCAAGCTGGCCATCAACATGTCAGACGGCGTGATACAGGGGAGTGAGCAGATTCATCCGGAGATTGCCCAATACATCAGCGAAAGCGGGAAACCATTTCTAGGATATCAGAATGAGGAGACTTATGTAGATGCATATAAAGACTTCTACGACACAATTTAAACGCACAATTTTATTCCAATAAAGGAAATAACAACATTTTTAACAATTGTATGCAATACAAAAAAAACAGGCTGACAACCATTTTATTTATCGGATTAATTTCAGCCCTTTTCACCACTGCGTGCGATAACGATCCCGCAACCCTCGGTCTGGAGATACTTCCACCCACCGATTTGATTGATGCCAACACACAAAGTGAGATATTGCGGGGCACCAACATACATCCAGAACGTATTATATCAGATGGCAGCTCTCAGAATCCATTTGCCGTTATCGGGTATTTTAACGACCCTCTGTTTGGACATACCAAAGCCGATTTCGTAACAGAAATAAACATAACGGAATCGTACCCGGGTTTCCGGTTCAATCCGGAATCGTCAAAAATTGAGCCTGAGAAATTCGCTGTTGATTCGCTGGTTTTATACCTGACATACACCAAAGACATGTGGTATGGCAACAAAAATGCCGAACACACCATACAGGTATATGAACTAAATGACAGACTAAGCAGTACGCAGCGCTACTTTAGCAATGAGCCAATGGATGGTCGCTATTTCCCGGAACTGCTGGGCGAAAAAACCACCTCAGCCTATGCAGGACTTACCGACTCCATCTGGAACCAGGCCAATTTCAGACATGAATTGGCCATTCGCTTAACCGACGAAATGGCGGAGCGTTTCTTTAACTTATCGGCAAAAGACTTGGCGCACAGAGATTCAATTAAGGATGCGTTCAACGGGTTTTACATCACATTGAAAGACCCTTCAAACCCATCATTACCCGGTTCTCTTATTAAAATTGATTTAATGAATGACCGCTCGAAGCTTGTATTACACTACCGTCGCGAATACTGGGAAAGAAGAGACAATGGCTCTGAAGTACTCCTTCAGGTTGACCCAATGGCATATAATTTCCCTATAAACATAGAGTCCCGTTTTTTCAATCGGTATACGCATGAGCATGGCAGCAAAATACCGTTTAATACGCCATCGGCAGATCGCTTATACATTCAAGGTATGGCAGGAAGCAGGGTTGAGCTAAACCTCGATTTTCTGTATACGGCATGGAAAGATTCACTTATCAGCACGGATAACAGTCCGTCGAAGTTTGGAATTAGTGGTGTTGAGTTGGCATTTTTTGCAGATACGCTTGCTATGAAAAGCACAGAAATACTGCAAACTCCATTTGCCACCCAGCTAATTATTCAACAATTAGATGAAAACGGCAGATTGGTATTCCCAACAGGTAAGGATAAAAACGGGGTGACACATGCCGCTTTTATAAACGCAGGAGCCACCTATAATGCCTTACAAAACCGCTATTTCTTCAGAATGAATCAGGCTTACTTTGAAAAAGTAGTAAAAGGCGAAATTGAACCTACACCATTCTATCTGGGCATTTCACAACCCGAATATAACTTTAACAGGGTAATACTATTCAACGATATTGAAGAGTTAAACCCAAAGGTTAATGTGAAGTATGTGAAGTTTAAATAGACTTATACAAATAAAATTGGAAACTCCGCCGGTACCATTCCTGCGGAGTTTTTTTGTTTGTCGCACATCTATTGTTCGGATGATAAATTGAAAAAACAGGGTTATATTTGTGTGGTCACCCCCATTTTCGACAAAAAACATTGAAAATTTCCCTTTTAGTAAACACAAAATCAAAATCATGCGACTAATTATTCAACCGGACTATCTGGCCATCTCGGAGTGGACAGCAAGCTATGTTGTTCAAAAGATTAACAACCATAAAGGATCCGGACCCTTTGTGCTTGGACTTCCAACCGGCTCATCGCCACTGGGAACCTATCAAAAACTCATCGAATATCACAAAGCCGGGAAAGTTTCATTTAGCAATGTGATAACTTTTAATATGGATGAATACATTGGGATACCACAGGATCATCCGCAGAGCTACCACTCCTTTATGTGGAAAAATTTCTTCAGCCACATAGACATCCGTCCGGGCAACGTGCACATTCCCAATGGCAATGCCGCTAATCTGGAAGAGGAGTGCAAACAATATGAAGAGAAAATGGCCGCATTTGGAGGAGTAGATCTCTTTTTGGGAGGAATAGGCCCCGATGGCCATATTGCCTTTAATGAGCCTGGTTCATCACTAACATCGAGAACGCGAATAAAAACACTCACCTACGACACCATTCTGGCAAATTCACGTTTTTTTGACAACGACCCGTTAAAAGTGCCTACAACTGCTTTAACTGTGGGTGTAAGCACGGTGATGGATGCCCGTGAAGTATTAATCATTGCCAATGGTCACAACAAAGCGCGTGCTTTGCGGCAAGCCGTTGAAGAGGGCGTTAACCACATGTGGACCATTAGTGCATTGCAACTGCACCCCAAAGGCATTATTGTGTGTGACGAAGCTGCTACAGCAGAACTCAAAGTAGGAACTTACAACTACTTTAAAGATATAGAGAAACACAACCTGATGATTTAATCAACGAGCCAAAACAGCCCGTTGCGAGATAAAACTACCGCGTTAAATATTGTAAATTGCGCTGCGAATCGTTACATTCACAGCGCAATTTTGCAATCTTGCTAAAATGACCAGACAAAGGCTCCGTGTTCTTATATTGATATTTATATTCGTCATCGCTAATATAGCAACAGATGCGCAGCGTAGACGAAGTGGGCCTGCCATGTTCTCAGACCAGATTTTTCTGGTTTCGAACTACTCAGACCTCAACAACCACCTCGAAAAAGAGAATCTGCATCCCGACGCGCTTCTGCAAAACGGCGTACGTGGTTTTCAATTGCGGTTAGTTGTAGATACAGACTCTGCCATTATCCGAATAATTACCCCTCAACAAAAAGAGTTTCCCTTTTCCACCTTTTTGGAGCAAATCAGACATTTTTTGTATGAACGCCCCGAGCAAGCTCTGATTCTTTTTTTAGACTATAATTTTCCTTTTTTCTATCTGGAAACGGCACTGAAAACCCATCAGCTGTTTGATAAAATTTATGTGGCAGATGGGCATGACGCCTGGCCATCTACACACATCATGACAGAGAAAGGAAAACAGATTGTTTGTTTCACTTTGCAACGAAATCAGGATGCGCCCACTGGTTTTTACTATCTGTGGGATTACGCTGTGGAACCCCACTTTTCGACCGCATTGGAGCCAGAGTTTCACGGAACCTATGCCCGAGGACGTGCTAGCAATCCGTTTATGTATTTTTCGGGATACAACCTGCCACGTGACACCACCGGCCTCGAAATCCCATTCCTAAAACTCAACATCAATGAAAATCCCTATCTCATCTCGCACCTTATCAATTTATGGAAGAAAACAGGTAAGCGACCAAATTTCATTGTGCGAAATTTATATCACCCGGTATTTGAAGCACTTATTTTTAACCTAAACTCTCACAACTCCATTAGCGGAAATGTTACTTACAACCTACAACCGTTATCACATGTAAGTTGGGATGGCTCCTATCAAGCCATCACCAGCGGGCACTATTCTTTTCCCTTTTTAGCCGGCGAAGACCTCTATCTGCAGCCATTGAAACCCGGCTACCGGTTTATACCCGAAAGAGCCAAACTCACGAATGTGCGCGATGACATGTCTCAAAATTTCATTGCGATGCCACTTGATTTGAACTATCGTCTGGTGGCCTATTATCCATTTAACAACAGTGCCAGAGATGAAGGACCCCGGCGTTTTCATGGAAACAATTCGGGTGTTGAATTTATTGAAGACCCGATAAGGGGGCAAGTAGCTATTCTTCAGGACAACACCTTTATTCAACTGCCCGATGCGGAAAAAATGGGACTTCACAACAATGACTTTACTGTGAGTGTATGGCTAAAAACCACTCCTCCACTTGAGGAACGTCGCGATTTAACCATTTTGGGTACCGAAGAGGTGACTTACCGGCAAGGTTTGCACTTACAGTTACGTTACGGCTTACCCTATTTTGGATTTTATGCCAACGACATTGTAGGAAGCAACGTTGTTCGGGCCAACGAATGGGTGCACGTGGTATGGCGATATACCAAAAGTACGGGCGAACAGGCAATTTTTGTGAATGGCCGTCCTGAGGTTGTTTCGCAAAAACACCCTTCGTATATGGGAAGGGGGAAACTACACGTTGGACGTGCCATACAAATGTATAACTACATGAGTGGCTATCTGGATGATTTGGCCATTTGGGACAGGCCTTTGGGAAATGAAGAGATATGGAAACTTTATCAGGAAGTGGTACCAATTTACCAGCCACCACCATTTCACCGACAGTGGATGTGGGTGATTCCGGTATTAGTGATACTGTTTCTTCTGTTTTGGTTTATAAAGCGAAAAAAACAACCTGCTGTTAAGGAAACCGTTGCAACCACGAAAACAACCAACACCATTGATATTTCGATGCACGATGGAAAGTGTAACAGCATAAGGGTATTTGGTGAGTTTGAGGCCATCCAGCGCGACGGTACCGATATTTCCATTCAGTTCACACCCAAGGTGCGCCAATTGTTTATTCTATTGTTACTTTACAGTCAAAAACCAAAACGAGGAATCTCGTCCGATGAAATAAATCAGATACTTTGGCACGGACATACAAAGAAAAACGCTACCAACAACAGAGGCGTTAACATGAGTAAGCTCAGGCAGGTTCTGAGCCTGATGGATGGGATCAAAATAGAAAACCAGATGGAAAACTGGCTACTCACCATCGACCGAAAGGTAGTTTTCTGTGATTATATTGAGGTGCTACGGATACTCAAAAACAAATCGACAATTGGCGATCCAGAAGCCTTCAGTGTTCTTTTTGAGATGATTGAACGCGGGACATTGCTAATGGATATGGAAGAGGAGTGGCTTGATGAATTTAAAGGACACATGGCGTCTGAAGTAATTGACACCCTGTTAAGACAAGCCACAGAGGCACCACTCTCCGAAGATACAGATATGATACTAAAAATATCTGACCGCATCTTTATGGGCGACCCATTTAACGAAGAGGCTCTCGAACTTAAAATAACTGCACTTTTGAAACAAAACCATGTGAACCAGGCAAAATACACCTACCAATGGTTTGCCGACAACTATGAAAAAGCACTGGGAGAGCAGTTTTCCAGACCATTTGATGCGTTTTGCAATCGTTAACAAAGGTTGGTTTTTATACTTTATTCCACTTTGCTCAAGGCTGTAAAACGCTAAAATTTAGACAAATTCTAAAATAGCCACCAAACATCGCCATGAAGCTCAATACCAACATATTAACCTCGTAAAAACAACCTTGTTAATACAGAATTAATACCCTTGTAATTGACCCCTAAGCGCCTTTTAACAAGAGCTTAGCCATTGTTACGTAAATTTGTGGTTCTAATTTATTAAATAATGCCTGGGAGAAAATTCATAAACCGACTCGTCGGATTTTATCAGCGAAGAAAACCACTTGTCTGGTTTACCGCAGGAGTTATTGCCATGCTGCTCGCAATTTATCCTTTTAACAAAGCGGTTCACTATACCGGCACCAATGAATATTGTTTTTCGTGCCATGTGCATGACCATGCGGAGGAGAGCTGGCGCCTATCGCCGCACGTCAACAACCAATCGGGTGTTGTCGTAAACTGCATTGATTGCCACTTGCCCCCAAAAGGACAGGGACATATATGGGCAAAAATAAAACATGGTGCCAAAGACGTATATGGCTTCCTGTTCAAGGACTCGGCAGATTACAACTGGGAGGCCAAACGCACAGTGGCCGCAGCCAATAAGTTTACCTATGAATCGTCGTGCGTAAAATGTCACAGCAACCTGTTTCCCGTTGGTTTAAGTGTAGACGGTGTGGACAGTCACTTGCACTATGAGCGTAACCGTGATGAAATGACCTGTTTGAATTGTCACATGCACACCGGCCATCACAACCCGAACTACGTACATGCTCAAAATGTTGGTTTTGGCCAGCGCGATGAGACCGGTGAAGCTTTCGCCTATGCTGCCAAAATAGATACATTTAAAAACTTCACTGAGTTTATTCCTGGAACCTCCGTCTCTTTTGAGATGGTAGCCATTCCGTCCGGCACCTTTATAATGGGAAGTCCGGAAAACGAACCTTACCGAAGAGACGACGAAGGGCCGCAGAAAAAAGTTCATATCAACCGCTTTTTTATGGGCAGGATTGAAGTTACATGGGATGAGTTTCTGGCATGGTTCAACGCCACTTCATCGGAAGGAAGGCTAACCACAGAGGAGCGGGCTCAGATTGATGGATTCTCAGGAGCCACACCTCCCTGGGGCGCACCCGACCAGGGCTGGGGAACAGGACAACGACCAGCCATCACCATGACCCATTACGCTGCGGTGGAGTATTGTCGTTGGTTGTCGGCCGTGACTGGTAAGCGATACCGATTGCCCACCGAGGCAGAGTGGGAATATGCAGCAAGAGGTGGCACGCAAACGCCCTATTTTTTTGATGGCAGTCCTAAGAAATACTCCACACGTTTTTGGTGGAATAGAATTTTTGGTCCAGAGACAAGCAACATATCAGAATATGCCATCTACAAAGAGAATAGCCAAAATAGAACTGCTTTGCCACATGACATCAAAGAGAATCCCTTTGGATTGGTGAATATGCTTGGCAATGTGGCTGAATTTTGTCTGGACTACTATGCCCCCGACGCCTACGCCCACTATGAAGAAGAAGTGTTACATAATCCTCTGGCTCCTCGTCGTGGACGTGAGAGGGTGGTGCGAGGCGGTTCATTTATGGATGATGCGGCAGAACTTAGAGTGGCAGCACGCAGCCATACAAGAACCGAAGACTGGCTGCGCACCGACCCCCAAATTCCAAAGAGTGTATGGTGGTATTCCGATGCCCGACATGTAGGCTTCAGGGTGGTGTGTGAAGCAGACCCAAATGTGATTTCTGAATAATTAATCAAGACATCATGGAAAACAAAAAACATATCGACAGAAGAAGTTTTCTTGAGCGCACAGCTATTGCCGGCACAGCAGGAGTGATTGGTGCTGCCTTTTTATCGAGTTGTTCTAAAAAGAGAAGTGCCAAAGAACTGGGACTCCCCCTTCTGGATGACCATGCGCCACATGGCCGAAAACTTAAAGCAGGACTTATTGGCTGCGGACACAGAGGAACCGGTGCCCTGCTCAATTTTTTGAGCGCCGGCCCCGGACTTGAGGTAGGAGCTCTAGCCGATGTTTTTCCTGAGAAAATTGCCGATGTAAGACAACGACTGGAGCGCTATAACATCACAGTACCTGATGACAGATGCTTTGCAGGATTGGATGGATACAAAAAAGTGATGGAGTCCGATGTGGATGTGGTTCTGCTGGTAACACCCCCCTTTTTCCGTCCTGAACACTTTAGAGCGGCCGTAGAAGCAAAAAAACATGTTTTCATGGAAAAACCAGTGGCTGTTGACCCGGTTGGCATACGTTCTGTGATTGCATCTGCCCGTATGGCTAAAACGCTCGGATTAAATGTAGTAACCGGCACTCAACGACGGCATCAGCGCGATTACATAGCCACCTACGAACGTATTGCCAATGGCGCCATCGGAAAACCAGTGGCTGCTAAAGCTTTCTGGAATCAGGAACATGTTTGGTTCAGACGCAGACAGGAAGGCTGGACGGATATGGAATATATGCTGCGCAATTGGAACAATTACACATGGTTAAGCGGCGATCACATTCTGGACACCCATATCCATAACATCGACATTGTAAACTGGTTTATGGAAATGACGCCTCAGGCTGCCGTTGGCTATGGCGGAAGGCATAGACGTGTTACGGGCGACCAATATGACTTTTTTAGCATAGATTTCAACTATGGCAACGGCATATCATCGCACAGTATGTGCCGCCAAATAGATAATTGCGCCAATGGTGTAGGTGAGATTATCATGGGAACCAAAGGGTATACAAACTGCTTTAACACCATCTACAATCTGGATGGCAGCATCAAATGGCAATATCAATACCCGAAAGATAAGGATGGCAACCAGATGACAACCGTTAAAATTTCGCCCTATATACAAGAACACATACATCTGGTTACCGCTATACGAACCAACCATTATGTAAACGAAGGAGAACAAACAGCATTGTCAAACCTGACGGCCATTATGGGCCGGGAATCAGCATACACCGGCAAACGAATCACATGGGATGAGATATACAACTCAAATCTCAAACTGGGGCCAGAAGATCTTACTATGGACAATGTGGATATGTCGAGATTTGTAACGCCCATCCCTGGAACCGCTGTAAGAGGTTAAAATAGGCACTAATATTGAAAATATTGATTCGAAAGAACTGAAAAAATAGCATCATGACACAAACGAGACGAAATTTTTGCAAAACCAGTGCCGCCGTAATTGCCGGAGCCGGTCTGGTTTCATCAGTACCAGGGCTGGCAGGATGTTCCTCTCCTGTAAAGAAAGTGCGTTACGGGGTTATTGGGGTAAATGGAATGGGATTGACCAATATTATGCGTTTCATGGAGCAGCCCGACACGGAACTGGTATCCATGTGTGATGTAGACCAAAACATCCTTAACCGAAGAGCCAACGACGCCAAAGAGTATTTTAAGAAAGTGCATGAAAAAAGTGGCGACGCATCTGTTCAGGAGCCCGACATCAAACTATATACCGACTATCGGGAGCTTATTAAAAATGACAACCTTGATGCCGTAATAATTGCAACGCCCGATCACTGGCACTGTTTGCCATTTTTGGAAGCGTGCGAAGCCGGGATAGATATTTATGTTGAAAAACCGCTTGCCAATACCATTGGTGAATGTATGGTGATGGACGCTTACGCTAAAAAACACTCCCGTGTGGTTCAGGTTGGTCAATGGCAACGAAGTGGGCAACACTGGATTGATGCAATGGATTATGTGCATTCGGGACAACTAGGTAATATACGCACGGTAAAAACATGGGCATACCTCTCATGGCTTAAACCAACACCACGACCCGATGGTACACCTCCAAACGGCGTGGATTATGACTTCTGGTTAGGCCCTGCCCCATTAAAACCATTCAATCCCAACCGATTTCACTTTCATTTCAGGTGGTTTTGGGATTATGGCGGTGGCCTGATGACCGATTGGGGTGCACATCTTATTGATTTTGCTCTCTACGGAATGAAAGCCCACATGCCAAAATCAATCATGTCGTTGGGAGGTAACTACAGCATTGACAAAGCTGCAATGGAGACACCCGATACCCAGATGGTGCTTTATGAGTTTGATAACTTTGTGCTGCAATGGGAACACGCCATTGGCATCGACTTAGGTCCATACAATCGCGGACATGGCGTTGCGTTTATCGGTGACCGTGGTACATTGGTGGTGGATCGCGGCGGATGGGAGGTTATTCCGGAGAAACCCGGACAGGAAGGTTCTTTGCAAGCAGTTCCCAGAAAATCTGGCGACGGAAACGATGCAGCCAACCATGTGCGCGATTTTCTCGATTGTATTCGCAGCAGGAAAACACCCAGAGGATCCATCGAAATTGGCAAAAACATAGCCATCATCTCACACATGGGAAATATTGCACATCGAACGGGCGATAAACTATATTGGGACGATGCTAAAAAAGTCTTTGCAAATAACGAGAAAGCCACCGAACTAATCTGGCCACAGTATCGCACACCATGGAAACTTCCACGCATCTAAAAATAAAATCCAACAACTAATGAAAACAATTGCTTTCACAATTCTGTCAATTCTTTTTAGTATGACATTACATAGCCAAAAACCTGAAGATACTGAGGATTGGTCGAGAAGGCCAGAAATAGTAACTCCCGGACATAACAACGCACCGCCATCGGATGCCATTGTACTTCTGGGTGGGAATGAAACACTTTCCAACTGGCAGCATCAGGATGGAAGCGCCATAAATTGGGAAATAAATGATGGCGTGCTCACTGTAAAAGCTGGCACAGGCGATATCCGCACCAAATCGGGCTTTGCAGATGTACAGTTACATATTGAGTGGCAATCGCCTGCCGTTATTCGTGGCGAAGGCCAGGGGCGTGGTAACAGCGGGGTGTTTCTGATGGATAAATACGAAGTGCAGATCCTTGACTCATACGAAAATGAAACTTATTACAATGGTCAGGCAGGAAGTATCTATAAACAATACATTCCCTTAGTGAATGCCGGCCTAAAACCCGGAGAATGGCAAACCTATGACATAGTTTTTACAGCACCCCGGTTTGGTGAGGATAAAACCCTTGTTAGCCCTGCTTATATGACTGTATTTCACAACGGCATACTTATACAAAACCATGTGGAGTTAATGGGGCCTACCATCTACATTGGGTCGCCTGAGTATGAATACCATGAAAAGAGACTGCCCATCAGACTTCAGGATCATGGTGATGCTGTTTCGTATAGAAATATTTGGCTGCGGGAACTTTAACAAAAGAGTATAACCCTTAAATAGATCCAATATGAAAAAAATCACAGTATTACTATTATCCTCACTATTGCTTATGACAATTTCGTGCCAACAGCCTCAAGTCAACAAATTTCCATGGGAGGATTATGGATGGAAACTAGCCGTTCAGGCCTATTCATTTAATCGATTCACTTTTGAGGAAACATTGAATTTTGCCAAGGAACTGGACCTGAAATATATTGAAGCCTATCCCGGACAAAAAATTGGTGCCGGCAGCGAGGGTACTACCCATTTCAATATGAGCAATGACGATCGTGAACTGGTTCGTTCGCTGCTAAAGAAACACCAAATTGAGATGATAAATTATGGTATTGTTGCTGCCAACTCGGAAGAGGAATGGGAACAACTCTTCTCATTTGCGGCCGACATGGGCATACAGACCATTGGCAGTGAGCCAGATCCAATCTGGATGGATCTGATTGATGAGCTAACTGTAAAATATGACATTCAGTTGGCCATTCACAACCATCCACCTCCAACTCGCTATTGGAATCCAGAAACAGTAGCCGAAACAATAGCCGGAAGAAATAGCCTTATTGGCGCTAGTGCCGATAATGGCCATTGGATGCGCACGGGTATC
This sequence comes from Alkaliflexus imshenetskii DSM 15055, assembly GCF_000517065.1. Taxonomy (GTDB): domain Bacteria; phylum Bacteroidota; class Bacteroidia; order Bacteroidales; family Marinilabiliaceae; genus Alkaliflexus; species Alkaliflexus imshenetskii. The sequence goes on from NZ_KI912105.1 coordinate 1,753,716, forward strand.
GACCCCATAGTTGGATATAGTATTTTAGAGAGCAGGATTAAATATCTGCATTTTAAAGACATGAGCGCATTTGGTGAAATGGATGCCCACACAGTGCCTTTTGGAACCGGTGTGCTTGATATGCCAGCAACTCTGAAACATCTGCGACAGATTGGTTTTAAAGGAGTTATAACCATAGAATATGAGTGGGATTGGGATAACCCTACACCAAAAATTGCAGAATCCATTGCTTATCTGAAAGAGATAACTGCAAATCTGTAATTTGAGAAAGGGGCTAACGCCTTGTTTCATCTCAACACATTTGCGAGTTTTGATTCATACTAAAAAAGCACCGGATTCTCATTAAAAATGAGAATCCGGTTGCTCTCCAAAACATTTACAAAGTCATGCTGTCAGTAATCATCCCGGTATATAACGAAGTCCAAGTTCTGCCCGTGCTTTTGGAAAGGCTGAAGGCGTCTCTGGAAACAATCGGAGCATACGAACTCGTCTTTGTGGACGATGGCAGCATTGATCACACACTTCAAATTCTCACACAGCATCATCAAGCCGATTCACGGATTAAGATTATTGAACTGTCCAGAAACTTTGGGCATCAGGCAGCCATCACCGCCGGGCTTGAACATGCCAAAGGTGAATTCATTGCGATGATGGACAGCGACTTGCAAGACCCACCTGAATTACTTCCTGAAATGCTTGAGATATTGCAGCAGGGAAGATTTGATGTGGTAAATGGTTTCAGACAAAATCGCGAGGAAGAGAGTTTTAAAAGGCGGTTTATGACGCGGCTCTTCCACAAAATTTTCAGTAACATAAGTGGCCTCGAAGAGATTGAAAATACCGGGCATTTCTCAATGATAAACAGGGAAGCACTGAATGCTCTGCTGGCGATGAAAGAGAAAACGCGCTACATCCCCGGGCTGCGACATTACATCGGATTTCGCCAGACTCAGATAGAATATTCCCGTCAGGAGAGGCTATCAGGCAAATCTAAAATGCGATTTTCAGCACTTTTCAGACTTGCGCTCGATGCCATGTTTGCATTTTCACGCTTCCCGTTAAAGCTATGTCTTTGGCTTGGTATCACCGGGGTATTCGTCTTTTTTCTGGCAGGCATACATGTACTGTTATCCAAATTCACCGGATGGGCACCCGTTGGATGGTCGTCAACCATGATAAGCATCTATTTTCTGGGTAGCATTCAACTCACCTTTCTTGGTGTACTTGGCGAGTATATCTATCGCACCTATCGCGAAAGCCAAAACCGACCTATCTATTTTATCCGTAAAAAGTATTTGTAAAAGATGACCGGAAGCCGCTCTGTTAGATATGTAACCCTGCTGATTCTCGTTATTCTGTTGCCCATCATGCTTTATCTCTCGCTCGATGCCGGCATCTCAGGTGATGAATATCTGCATTTGGAGCAGGCCGAGGCGGTGGTTGATTTCTACACCTCCTTCGGAAAAGACACAACAGCACTTCACACACCTGTAACCAATCTGAAATATTACGGACAAAGCTATGACAACCTCGCATCGCTCATTGCCCGCATCACAGGCGTTGAAGATATCTTTACCTTACGCCATCTGATGGCAGCGCTTGCAGGATGGAGCATCATCCTTTTGGTGGTTATGGTTTCGGTGCGTTTGAGCGGATGGCGCACAGCGCTCGCTGCGCTGGCATTCATCGCACTATCGCCGGGATTCATCGGCCACTCCTTTAACAATCTCAAAGACATACCGTTTGCATTGAGTTATCTGGCATCAATCTATTTTCTTTCGCGATGGATTGACGAATGGCCCCTACCTGATAAAAGAACCATTGCAGGACTAATCTTCAGCATCGCTTTTGCAATCAGCATCAGGCCACCGGGACTCATCGTAATTGCCTATCTGGGATTGATTACCTTGATAATGTTCCTGAAAAACCAACATTTAATAATCCGGGACCGTTCTCTCTTGAAAAAAACAGCAGTTACCATTGCAGGAATATGCATTGCAGGCTATTTTCTGGGATTGATATTCTGGCCGTTTGCATTGTTAAACCCCATTAAAAATCCAGTTGTTTCGCATTTCCTGATGGAATCCTATCCAGTTACCATACGTCAACTCTATATGGGGAAACTCGTCTGGTCCGATATGCTTCCCTGGCACTACCTTCCCTGGATGATGCTTATTACCATTCCGGTAATGATTCCGGTATCAATGCCGGGACTATTCATTAACCTGAAAAAAAGCAACAACCGCCCATTGCTCTTTCTGCTAATATTCAGCACAATATTTCCACTTGTATACATCATCCTAAAAAATGCCAATGTTTATGGTGGATGGCGACATGTATTGTTCATATACCCGCCAATCGTTATACTGTCAGCACACGGTTTGTCTCAAATCCGTGATTGGATTAAAAAAAAATGGGGGATTGTGTATGCCAGGCTTTTTCTGGTTATTCCAGCCATGCTCCTCATTCATCCATTATCTTTCATGATAAAAAACCACCCACTTCAATATCTTTATTTCAATCAAATAACAAGTGGTTATCATGGCGCTTTTGGGAAGTATGAGGCAGATTACTATTTCCACAGCATCAGGCCAGCAGCCGAATGGCTGCAACAGCATCTGGAAACAAATGACCTATCAGGTAAAACCATCGCATCCAACTTTGAGACAGCCTGGTTTTTCAGACATAGCAAAGCAGCCACATCGCACAAACACACATCTTTCTACAACAGGAGCTTCGAAAACTGGGATTATGCCATTTTTTCGGCCACATACCTACATGCGCATACCCTTAATGAACAGTGGCCTCCGGCAGGAACAATCCATACCATTAACTTAGAAGGCCGTGCCGTATGTGCTGTTGTAAAGCGCACTACTTTGAACGATTTCGATGGATGGATAAAATTGCAAGAGGGAGATACTTTGGAAGCCATTCGATTGTTGAAGCAAGCCACTGAAATAGACCCTTCACTCGAAGGCGCCTGGCTTAACCTCGGCCGTTCATATCTCCGAATTAAGGATCACGATGCCGCCCTTGAAGCGTTAAACAATGCCCTAATGATACACCCGGCCTTTGAACCGGCATTGTTCGAAAAAGCAAAAGTTTTCTTTGAAATTGGCAAGGATGAGCTTGCTGTTGCCACGCTTGAAAAAATTCTCGGTTCAAACCAAAAGTATCTTCCGGCATACATTCTGATGGCCGACCATCTGGAAAAAAACGGTGACAAAATAAAAGCCATCGAATACCTCCAACAGAGTCTTAAAATACAGCCGTCTTATCGTCATGCCAGAGAAAGACTTTTACAACTCACTAAAAATTAATAATTTTGTATAACTAAAATAAGCAGATTATGAAGAAGTTTTGGATGACTTTCATGTTGGTTGGCGCACTGATTTTTGGTGCTGCAAGCCTCAATGCCATCATGGCGCAGTACGACTACGAATACGAAACCGTAGCTCCTGACACAATTTCAATTGACGATGCCGACCCGATACTATTCAGTGAAGAGAATTTCACGGTAACACAGGAGAAGAGCCGCACAACAACTTACATCGTTGTGGTTGCCCTGGCAATAGTAGCAGGCTTTGTGGTTTACAGAGTTACTTCAAAGAAAAAATAGCGATTTGGCTCCTGCAAAAGCAGAGAACCAAAACTGTTTAGGCATTAAAACGAAACAGGCAGCAACTCCTTCACATAAGGTATTGCTGCCTGTTTATATTTTCTCTGATTGCTACTCCTTAAGGCCCATCAGTCGACTAATGTATTTACCCAAAATATCAAATTCAAGATTTACGATTGACCCTGGTTTAATCTGATGAAAATTGGTAAACTCATAAGTGTATGGAATGATGGCAACAGAAAATCTGTCATCACGGCTATTTACTACAGTCAAACTCACACCATTAACACATACCGAACCTTTCTCAACAGTCATGTATCCCTGGGCAGCCTTTGCCTTATCCACATCATATCTGAAAGTATAATACCAGCTACCATCGGCCTCTTTAAGCTCGACACATTCAGCAGTCTGATCCACATGTCCCTGAACAATGTGTCCATCGAGTCGTCCGTTCATCACCATGCTGCGTTCAAGATTTACCTTATCGCCCACTTTTAAATTTCCGAGGTTTGATTTGTCAAGCGTTTCCTGAATGGCTGTTACGGTATAAGTGTCACCCTCCTTTTTAACCACCGTAAGGCAAACCCCATTGTGCGCCACGCTCTGGTCAATCTTCAGCTCATTGGTAAACGAACATTTTAGCGTAAGGTGAAGGTTTGATTTGTCTTTTTCGAGACCTACCACCGTGGCGGCTTCTTCAACTATTCCTGAAAACATATATTTTGTTTTAATTGGTTTCGGATGGTATTTCAAAGTTGAACTTCGGAACAAAATCTGCCATTATCAGTTTCAACTTTACCAGAACAAATTAGATTATATTCGCATTGATTGTGCTAATTTAGTAACAATTTCCGAAATGATGGCCTCAGGTTTGTATTGAGGTTTCACTCGCAGGCAAATTGTTTTCGGTATTGCTTAACCAGCTTGATTGCACAGCATTATTGATATCGGTTTCAAAACATCTGAAACCCGCACCTTTAAACAACATTAAAATGATAACCGTAAAGACTACCTATTTGGGCAACCTGCGCACTGAGAGCATCCATCTTCAGTCAGGCACTAAAATAGTGACCGATGCACCAACCGACAACCGAGGTAAAGGTGAATCATTTTCACCCACGGACCTGCTGGCCACCTCATTGGGCACCTGCATTCTCACCATTATGGGCATCAAAGCCATGGACCACCACATCGACATTGAAGGAACCCGTTTGGAAATCACCAAAATAATGGCCAATGACCCACGACGTGTATTTGAAGTGGTGATGGATTTTCACTTCCCGGATAAAAACTACTCAGAGGAAGAGCGGCAACTCATTGAAAGCGTTGCAGGTATCAGCCCCGTTCCGCTAAGTGTGCATTCAGAACTGAAACAAACCGTTCGTTTTCATTGGTAAATACTAAATTTGCAGAATGATATTAGTAACAGGCGGCACCGGTTTGGTAGGTTCTCACTTGCTCTACCACCTAACCGGCAAAGGACACACGGTAAGAGCAATATACCGTAAAGAGAGCAATATTGAAGAGGTTAGAAAACTGTTTCGTTTTTACGACCCGCAGTCGGAAACCTTATTGGAACGTATCCAATGGGTTGAAGCCGATCTATCGGACTATTTTGCACTCGAAGATGCACTGAAACAAGTCAAACAGGTATATCATGCAGCTGCGATGGTCTCTTTCAATCCGGGAGAGTCGGACAAAATGTTGCAGGTAAATACCGAAGGCACAGCCAATTTGATGAATGCCTGTTTGCAATGTAAAGTTGAAAAGGTTTGTTATGTAAGTTCCATAGCGTCATTGGGCAAACAGATTGACGGCAGACAGGTAGACGAAATGGTTGAATGGCAGCCCGACGACCATCGCTCGGCATACTCATACAGTAAGTTCAGAGCCGAGATGGAAGTGTGGCGAGCCTCGAAAGAGGGTATTCCGGTTGTCATTGTTAACCCATCAGTAATAATTGGTCCTGTTAACTGGCTGCGTAGCAGCGGACGGCTCTTCTACTCTCTGAAACGCGGCATGCCATTCTACACCAATGGAGGTACCGGCTTTGTAGATGTGCGTGATGTGGCCAAAGCCGTTGTTCTGTTAATGGAGAGTGATGCGGTGAACGAACGATTTATCCTGAATGGTGAAAACCTAACTTTTAAAGAGTTCTTCACGCTGGCTGCCAATGAAATGGGCAAGAGACCTCCATTTATTAAGGTATCCAAAGTGATTACAGAAATTGGTTGGCGTGCCAACCTTTTGCTCTGCCTTATTGCAGGCAAAGCGCCGGCAATTACAAAAGATACTGCCCGCACCGCCCAAACCATATCAAAATACTCAGCTCAAAAATTTGCCAGCAAATTTGATTATACATTTATTCCGGTAAAAGAGTCCATCCAGAATGCTGTTAGGTGGTTCAAAACAATTGAAAAGAATGACTAAATCATCCCCATCCAAAAAAGGACGTAAACAAGCGCCAGACAACAACCTGAAGAAAACCATATTAAACTGGAGTATAAAAATTTCCGTGGCCGCAATCAGTCTTCTGGTGATTTTTGTATTGCTGGTATATCTTGGTTTGTTTGGACGCATTCCGGCACAAAGTGAACTTCGCAACATACGCAACCATACCGCATCACTTGTTTACTCCGCTGATGGGATAATGATTGGCAAGTATTTTATACAAAACCGCCAAACTATCAACAATGAGAACATTTCGATACACGTAAAAAATGCCCTGATAGCCACCGAAGACAACCGTTTTTTTGAGCACAAAGGGCTTGATTTTGTGAGCATGGGCCGGGTGTTTGTAAAAACACTGATTCTGCGTGACCGCAGTCAGGGAGGCGGCAGCACCATCAGTCAACAATTGGCAAAAAACCTCTATCCAAGAAAAGATAAGGGACTCTTCTCAATTCCAATCAACAAAACCAGAGAGATTTTCATTGCAGCGCGGTTGGAAAAGGTGTTTACAAAAGAGGAGATACTTGGACTTTACCTTAACACCGTACCATTTGGAGAAGATGTGTTTGGTATTGAAGCTGCGGCACATCGTTTTTTTGGCAAATCCTCATCCCTACTCTCTATTCCCGAAGCAGCCACTTTGATTGGCATGCTTGCAGCCAACACTGCCTATAACCCGCGTATCAACCCCGAACGTTCCATGCAGCGACGCAATGTTGTCATCGACAGAATGGCAGCTCAAAACGTTATCACCGTTGACGAAGCCGATGCATTTAAGCGAACACCTATACAAACCGCATACACCCGATTGGATCACAATCACGGCCCAGCCCCCTACTTTATGGAGCAGGTTCGAATACAGGTTGAAGCCATCCTTAAAGAAAAATATGGCGATACATACAATATATACACCGATGGGCTCCGCATCCACACAACCCTTGATGCCACACTTCAGGGATTTGCTGTTACAGCCCTTAGAAACCACATGGCATATCTGCAAAAAACATTTGACGAGCATTGGGCGCAACGTGAACCATGGCACGCCAATCCTGATATTTTCAACAATGCACTGCGACGTACAACCCGATATCAGACATTAAAAGCGCAGGGACTCACCGATAGCCAAATCACTGAAGAACTTAAGAAACCTGTCTCCACCACGGTTTTTTCACATGATGGAGAAAAAAGGGTTACCATCTCTCCCATCGACTCATTAAAAAATACGCTACGCACATTGCACGCCGGGTTTGTGGCCATTAACCCGGCAAACGGCCATGTTCTGGCCTGGGAAGGTGGTGTAAATTTCAGATTTTTCAAGTACGACCATGTCACAGCCAGACGACAGGCCGGATCAACATTCAAGCCCATTGTATATGCTACAGCAATAAACAAAGGCTTTGATCCCTGTGAGTTTATCTCAAACGAAAGAAGAATTTACAGCCGTCACAACGATTGGTCGCCAACCAATTCGGATGGAAACCATCATGGTTACTATTCATTAAAGGGCGGATTGATAAATTCGGCCAACACCATTGCAGCAGAGGTTATAGACAAAACCGGAACTGGTGACGTCATTCAAATGGCACGGAAAATGGGCATCCAAAGTCCCATCCCAAATGTGCCTTCTATAGCCCTCGGCACAGCTGATCTTTCACTGCTCGAACTCACCACCTCCTACACCACTTTTGCCAACTACGGCAGAGCTATTCAGCCCATAATACTTTTACGTATTGAGGACAACAACGGCAACCTGCTATACGAGGCACCCGAGAACCATGCCGGACAAGAAGCCTTTAATGAAGAGACGGCCAGACTAATGGTTCAAATTATGCGCGAAACCATTGAACGGGGCACTGGGCGCTCACTCTACTCCAGATATAACCTTCAGGGAGATTATGCAGGAAAAACAGGCACCAGTCAAAACAATGCTGATGGTTGGTTTATTGGCTACTCACCTACGATTGTGGCCGGAGCATGGGTCGGAGCCGAAAATCCTGGCATCCATTTTCGCTCAACAGCTCTGGGACAAGGAGCACATACCGCTTTGCCCATTTTTGCCCGATTTATGCAACAGGCAGAGCGTTCACCAAACCACAGAGCGCTGCGTAGTCAACGATTCTATCCACTTCCCGAGGAGCTTTACGCCATGCTTGATTGCGAAGATTTTACCGAAACTACGCCGCTTGAAGAGGAACGAAGCTTCTTCCAGCGATTGTTTCAAAAACGTGAGCCTGTAGAAATTGCACCCATAGAGAAAATCGAGACTGAAGACCAAACCGATGAGAAAGACCGAAACCTGCTAAACCGAATGAGAGACATATTCCGTAAAAAAGAAGAGTAATGATACGTAGAATCCTATTCCCATTGATACTGGCAATATTAGCAGGCATCCTGCTTTTCATTACAAAAGCAAATCCAGAATTGTTCAGAATAAATGTAATGTTTCTGGTGGTTTTTCTGGCGGGGCTTATCATTAAGCTCTTTAACCTGAAAAGACTTGACGAATAAGCAGTTGAAACGATTTCATACAGCTAAATCGTGCTGGCTTTTGTAGAATATGGTGTGTATATATTCTTCACCATGCTGCACCTAACTACCCCAAATTACTTCTGCTTTCCGGCCTATTACAAGAAACGATAAGGCCATGACAAAGAAAAACAACGATGCCGGCAGCGGCTCCCAAAGAAAAAGGAAGTACTGTGTGTACACATCTGCGAACAGGGCTATGCTGCCCATCCAAATCCACTCTTTATGATGTCGTTTCTTACCCATAAACCAGAAAATGAAGGCCACCACCCCCATTAAAACACCCCATGGCAGCAATTGAAACGCTGAAGCATTGTCCCACGCCTCCATTGACGAATAATTGCCAAAAAGAGCCGTCATCCAGAGTGAAACCCACATCATCATCAGAAAAAAATGGATGGAGATGTCGCTGTAGCGTCTGAATTTCTCAAACAAGGACAAGGCATTTGATGCCAAAGCCAAAAATGAGGTAAATATCAGGAAACGGACAGGTAGGTTTAAACCAAGAAAAGAGGTCTCCCAATTACTCAGCCGTACCGTCTCCACGCCAAACCACAACATAACGCCCACTAAACCCAACAGCCACATCAATTTATCACGAAAGAGAAAACTTACAACCAGCGTGTAGGCAGATACCACCAGTATTAATAAAACCTTTATCACACTCACAGGCTGAAAGACGGCATTGGTATAATATGCAGCACCTGAAAAAGCCAGCAACCCTAATAGCAAAAACGTCTCTACCGAAAGGTTTAAACCATGTCCCTTGCGGTGAAAATATCTGGCCAGGAAAGGAAATACCATCGATAAAGAGAGTAATAAAACAAGAAAGAAAGCATCTGACATGGCGAAAAAGCTCTCTAAAAACTGTATTACCCATTTATCGGCAACCAGATGCAGAAAAGCAATAACCATAAAAATTATGGCAAGCCCAAGCATGTTTCGGGCTACCCGTTTCCAATTGAGTGTCTTCTGTGAGATGGAACTACTCAACCGGTCTGCATGTTCGCGCGTAAGCAACTCCTCATCCACCCATGTGGACAACAGGCGCTCGGCCAAGATTCTTTGCTTACGCGATAACCTCATATACTCTTAAAGACTCCAGTATTCCAACTGCTTGATGGTATGTCTGAAAATGCCTTTTACATCTACAAAAAGTCCTTTCTCTTCGAGGATTGACTTAAAATAGGTCTCAGAAAGTCCCACATATTCAGCATGGTTCACGGCAACAATCACTGCGTGATACTTCCCTGAAATGGCATCTGTCAATCCAAAACCATACTCGTGCAACAACTCTTCGGACGAAGCGTGTGGGTCAACCACCTCAACATTAACGCTAAAGGATTTTAGTTCGTTCACCAAGTCGGCCACCTTTGAGTTACGGATATCACTCACATTCTCCTTAAACGTGGCTCCCATAATTAAAACCCGCGCCCCATTAATGGGATACCCATTGGATATCAATTTCTTAACAGTTTGCTTGGCAATATATGGAGCCATCCCGTCATTGATGACACGTCCGCCGGTAATTATTTTTGAATGGATGCCCAACTCATTGGCCTTGTAAGTGAGGTAATAGGGATCTACACCAATACAATGACCACCTACTAAACCCGGAAAGAACTTCAGGAAGTTCCATTTGGTACCTGCAGCCTCCAATACCTCGTATGTGTTGATATTTAACTTATTAAATATCAATGAAAGCTCGTTCATCAGAGCAATGTTAACATCGCGTTGGGTATTTTCGATGATTTTGGCAGCTTCTGCAACCTTTATTGAACTGGCCTTAAAAATTCCCGCCTTAATAATTGAACCATATACATCGGAGATAACAGCCAGAGATTCGGCATCGCTACCCGAAACAATTTTCAGAATTTTTGTAAGCGTGTGCTCTTTATCCCCGGGGTTTATGCGCTCAGGCGAGTAGCCTACTTTAAAGTCGACATTAAATTTCAAACCAGACTCCTGCTCAAGAATCGGCACACAATCCTCCTCGGTACAGCCGGGATAAACTGTTGATTCAAACACAACATAATCGCCCTTTTTAAGCACCTTTCCTACGGTATGAGTAGCACTTAACAATGGATGCAAATCGGGAAGATTGTGTCGGTTGATGGGGGTTGGTACAGCAACCACGTGAAAGGTAGCTTCGCGCAAATCGTCAAGGTTGCAGGTGAAATGGATGTCGCACCCGTCAAACGCTTCTGATTCAAGCTCTTTACTTGGGTCTATTCGGTTACGCATCATCTCTACGCGATCCTCTTTTATGTCGAAACCGACAACACTCATTTTACGGGCAAATTCCAACGCAATTGGAAGTCCCACATAACCCAGTCCGATAACCGATAGCTTTGTCTTTTTGTCTAATAACTCCTGATACATAGGGTTGGATTTTTTATTGTTTCGTACGCATTCGGCATTCCGTGCGTTCCCATTATTTAGTTGATTCAATTAATAACTTCAAACTTTGCCTGAGGCCTCATTTCCGGCCATGATTGATATTTCAAACCCTGCTTGGTTTCGAACCTGATATATCCGTTCAATAATATCAACCACTTTTAACCCTTCGAGGGCATTGGTCGCCACCTCTGTTTTGCCCTTAAGTGTACTTATTACATTGTTGATTACTGCTCCATGATTGGAAGCAGATCCTTTGTAACCACCATAATCGTTAGGCGGATTAACGGGTTCCAGCTCCGGCATCGCATAACCGGATACGTGACAACAGGTAACCTCATCCATGTATTGTCCGGCAATTTTAACGGTTCCTTTTTCGCCAATAATGGTGGTGCTGCTTTCGAGGTTACGATCCCATACCGCAGTGGAATAGTTGATTGACCCCACACCGCCATTCACAAAATCAAACACAACACATCCGGCATCTTCAAAAGTTGTGGAGTGTTGGTGAGCGAAATTTCTGAAATTTCCTTTTATGTTACAAATATCACCAAACAGCCAATACATTATATCCACAAAATGGGAGAACTGTGTAAACAGCACGCCTCCGTCGAGGTCGGTAGTTCCATGCCAGCTGCCTGATTTATAATAGCGATCATCACGATTCCAGAAGCAGTTCATCTGTACCATAAAAATCTTACCCAACTTCTCGTCGCTGATGATTTGCTTTAACCATTTCACGGGCGGGGAATACCTATTCTGTTTCACCACAAAAACCTGACGCGACATTTGCAGCGCCTTAAATATAATTTGTTCTGCATCATGCCTTAGAAGTGTCATGGGTTTTTCCACAACAACATGTTTACCGGCATTAAGCGCCAATAAGGCTTGAGAGGCATGCAATCCGTTGGGTGTGCAAATATTAATCACATCTGCCATGGGAGCCTTCGCCAACATCTCCTCCAATGTATTGAAAAAAGGTATGGACTCATCGCTCCAACCCAATGATACTGCATCAAGAATATCACAAACGGCGACCAATTGTGCTTCTCTATTTCCTTGAATCATGGCCGCATGCCGTTTGCCGATGTGGCCAAGCCCAACCACTGCAAATTTTATAGGTTCAGACATTCTTATCTACAATTTTCACAACTTTACCTTTGGTAAAAAGATACACTTCACCGCTATCGGGACACTCGGCCAATCCATCCGGCTTAAAACGCAAACGGTATCCCGACTCGCTCACCCATCCCACCTGGCGTGCAGGTGTGCCAACAACCATGGCATAAGGTAAAACTTCAAGTGTCACCACCGCACCGGCACCCACAAATGCATAAGCGCCAATCTCAATTCCACACATCACGGTGGCATTTGCTCCTATCGTGGCTCCCCGGCGTATAATCGTTTTTTTATACTCATGCTTTCGGCTAATGAAACTTCGGGGGTTGGTTACATTGGTAAAAACCGCCGAAGGACCAATAAACACATCATCTTCGCACTCTACACCCTCGTAAATGGAGACATTGTTCTGTACCTTCACATTGTTTCCAAGTTTCACACCCGATGCAACCATTACATTTTGGCCCAGAGAGCAGTTTTCACCAATCTGGCAACCGCTAATCAGATGACAAAAATGCCAAATCTTTGTACCACTGCCTATTACACAACCCTCATCCACAACTGCGGTTTCATTAATCATGATATTTTCCCCTGAACTCATTTCTCTGTGTGTTATAGTATTGATTAAAGTATGAAAGTAATCATTATTCAAAAAGCAGGATGCACCATAAATCAAAATAGTTGAATGGTTCGTCACTTAAAAACGCGATTAAGCGTTTCTGCCACATAAATAGCCTCTTGTTCTGTCATTTCAGAATGCATCGGTATGGAAAGCACCTCATGGCATAACATTTCAGCAGTCGGACAATTTGTATCACCATTATTATATTTGGCGAATGCTTTTTGAAGATGCAATGGCTTTGGATAATATACCCTTGAAGGAATACCGGCGCGTTCAAGATGCCCCATCAGTTCGTTTCTGCGCTCATTCATCACCCTTATGGTATATTGGTTAAAGGTGTGAGATGCTCCCGGCTGTAACCCGGGCAATCTAAGCCCACTAGTGTTGGCAAGTAATTGATTGTATATACCCGCTATTATATTTCTGGTATGTATAAATTCATCCAGAAACGGCAACTTTACACGTAAAATGGCTGCTTGCAAGGTGTCGAGCCTTGAGTTTATCCCTATATAATCATGAAAGTACCGCTTGGATGACCCATGCGATGCGATTATCCGGATTCTCTCAGCCAATGCTGCATCTGAAGTAAAGCACGCACCTCCGTCACCAAAACAGCCCAGATTTTTGGATGGGAAAAAAGAGGTGCATCCGATATGACCAATGGTGCCCAGCTTTTGCTCCTTATCGTTATACAGATAATTTGCACCCAATGACTGGGCCACATCCTCCACAATATATAAACCATGATGGTTGGCTATTTCCATCAAAGCATCCATGTTAGCTGCCTGCCCAAACAGATGAACCGGCAGTATCACCCGTGTACGCCCTGTTATAAGCTTTTCAACGTGCTGGGGGCAAATATTATATGTATCGGGATTCACATCAGCGAATACAGGTCTTAGTCCGAGTAAAGCAATCACTTCGGCCGATGCCACAAAAGAGAATGATGTAGTGATAACCTCATCGCCAGGCTCTAACTCCAAAGCCATTAATGCCAGCTGAAGTGCATCGGTACCATTGGCACAAGGAATTACATGAGGTACATTCAGATAATGTGCCAATTCTGATGCAAAGAGATTTACCTCAGGTCCATTGATGTATGCTGTTTGTTCCATTACCGCATGCACAGCCTGATCAATCTCATTTTTCAAACGTTGATACTGGCGACCCAAATCTACCATTTCGAGAGATATGGATTTTTGGACACTATTCATTGTTTGGCAGCATTACATCGGGATAAATATTCAGCTCATTTATGCGTTCTAGCAGAGAACGGAAACGCAGATGGCGATTCTCGAGAAACTGATGCAGCATTTGTATGGTGAATGGACTCATGTTTTTGGTATGGAGCACAGCCAACGCGTTTTCCCTTGCATGGGCCACAAGATATCGCCACCTTATAGGATCCTTCTCCTCAGGCGTTAGCAGATAATAACGTGAACCCAACCGGGTCCACATGTGGCCTGTCTGCTCCTTTTTGGTGAAACTTAATCGCTTGCCATCACCAAAATGACCTTTCTCGGTATAGAAAAAGTTACGTAAAAAATAAAAAAGAATCCTGCCATACCAGGGAACTTTCACGCTCTCTTTGGGAAACTCCCAAAACTCGCCCTCCTGGCTATGTGTGAGTATCGACCTGTCGAAACGATAATGCAAAAAACCCGGCATTCTGGTATAATCAAACGGAAAATCGACCGAGCGGCTTTTCATCCCAAATGAAGCGGTTGAATCCACCTTTATCCCATTGGCACGCAAGGCATCGGCCAATCTCTCGAAAGGTTCCACACGGTATCCTCCGGCTCTGAACACACGCACCTGATATTCGGGATCTTCTTTTCTGCAAATCTCCTCCATCAACAGACGGCTTTGGGTGATGCAGCCAAGAATTGTTTCAATATTATTGGGATCGGCCTCATCCCAAAGTCGGTGTAACGAAAACCGGGTGTGGTTGAATCGCCACTTCTTATTTACCCATTGTGCATCAAGCCAGTGGGGGTGTATATGCATTTGCACATCGTGTCCCTGCCGAACAAGCCATCGAATCTGCTTCTCAATCAGCTCACGATCAATCTTTAAATCCTTCACATCTTCTTCGAGCTGGCGCAATCGATAAAAATGGAGAATATCCCAGAAAACCGTCATCCTGCAGTTATACTCACCCAATACTTCGGCCAAACGGCGTGTTGGTCGTATCATGCAATTCTCTACCGTTCCGGCATCGCTACCGAAAAAAAGTTCATAATCTACGGTGAGTATAAGTTGTTTCATGAATAAAGAAAACGTTGAGATTGTAATCTGCAAATACCGGAACTATTTTAAGCCGAAAAATAAGACATTTTTTGCTCATCAGACCAACCTGCCACCTAATGTTTTAAGCCATTAGCCAAAAATAAGCACCTGTTTATACTTTTTTTTGCTTTTTGATGAAGATGCCACTGTCAAACAGCAGCCAATTGAATATGAACTACGGAAAAAAAAACGCCATCTCCTGCACTACATTACAGGAGATGGCGACAATTTTGTTGCTATTGATAGGGAAGAGACTGCTTACAATCCAAACTCTGATTTAATGGCGTCCATGTAATCGAGCTTTTCCCATGTAAAAAACTCAACTTCTTTATCCACTTCCACACCATTCTCAATAACTTTTACGATGTCCTTATAGGGCTTCCGTCCCATGTGGCCATAGGCCGCAGTGGGTTCAAAAATTGGATTCTTCAGACCCAACCTGCGAACAATTATCCCCGGACGCAAATCAAAAAGCTTTTCAACTCTGCGGGCAATCTCACCATCTGATATTTTCACCTTTGAAGTGCCATAGGTATTCACATATACGCCAACAGGTTCTGCTACACCAATGGCATAGGCCAACTGCACGAGCACCTCATCGGCAAGCCCGGCGGCAACCATATTCTTCGCAATGTGACGTGCCGCGTATGCCGCTGAACGATCTACCTTGGAGGCATCTTTACCTGAGAAAGCACCTCCGCCATGAGCTCCTTTACCGCCATAGGTGTCCACAATGATTTTTCGTCCGGTAAGGCCGGTGTCGCCATGTGGTCCACCAATCACAAACTTTCCGGTGGGATTAACGTGAAGAATATAGTCGTCGAACAGACCAGCAATGTTGGAGTTCAATATTTTTTTAACTCTTGGGATTAAGATGTTACGTACATCCTGTTTTATGGTCTCAAGCATCACATTTTCCTCAGCAAAAGGATCGTGCTGAGTTGACACCACGATGGTATGTACGCGAATGGGGCGGTTATCGTCAGCGTACTCCAAAGTAACCTGAGATTTGGAATCGGGACGAAGGTAAGTCATCTCCCTGCCTTCGCGTCGGATGGCAGCCAGCTCCTGTAACAGGATATGAGAAAGATGGAGTGGCAGCGGCATGAACTCTTCGGTATCACGGCAAGCATAGCCAAACATCATACCCTGATCTCCAGCGCCCTGGCGCTCCTCACTCTCCCGTTCAACACCTCTGTGTATGTCTTCTGATTGCTCGTGTATGGCCGATATTACGCCACATGAACCTGAATCGAACATATATTCAGCTTTGGTATATCCAATGCGCTGAATAACGCGACGAGCCACCTTTTGTACCGGAACATATCCCGTAGTATTAATCTCTCCACTTGTAACCACGAGTCCGGTAGTTACCAAGGTTTCGCAAGCCACTTTGGAGTTCGGGTCCTGACGCAGCAATTCGTCCAATATCGCATCTGAAATCTGATCGGCTACCTTATCGGGATGCCCTTCGGAAACCGATTCTGACGTAAATAAATATCCCATAATAATAGATACAATTATTGCCTGTTTCCCATTGAAACAGACATCTGTTAAACACTAAAATAGAAACACACCACAACTAATTGCGTGTTATAATCGACGAAAAATTATAAAGGGAATTGCCAAAGGTAAGTCAAAAACATGCGTTTTAGCACTTTTTTTGAGTGGTTGCAATCTGCCAAATCCCTCCACTTTTAATCTCAACAAAGAAACGAAATATATTTATAATAGTTCAACCGGCCTCCAGTTTTTTTTCAATTTCACTTAATATTTATATCTTTGATGCTTAATGCGAATACATACACGAGAACTTTTCGCGGAAAGGGTTTCCATATTTAAACAAGATTGTTCTGTATATGCCTATTCAAAAAGATTGTTTGCAGCCTGACTTTTAATCAGATAAGTTTAACCAACTATACAAACATATCTTTTTCACATTTTTTTTGAATCAGATATTTGGAGCTAATATTTTTTGCTCTATCTTTGCATCCGCAATTCCAAAAATTGAATTGTGATACGGTCCCTTCGTCTAGGGGTTAGGACGCAAGATTTTCATTCTTGAAACAGGGGTTCGATTCCCCTAGGGACTGCAACTAAAAACATTAAGAACTTTTTATATTTATAGCGATGGCAAATCATCAATCGGCAAAAAAGAGAATCAGACAAACTGAAACCCGCAACCTACACAATAAATACTATGCTAAAACTGCCCGTAACGCAGTAAAGGCATTGCGTAGTACTACCGATAAGGAAGCAGCTGCTACCCTTTATCCAAAAGTGGTTTCGATGATTGACAAACTGGCCAAGAAAAACATCATCCATAAAAACAAGGCTTCGAACTTGAAATCAAGCCTTCAGTTACACATCAACAGCCTTTAATTAAAGGTTGCTCACGGTCCCTTCGTCTAGGGGTTAGGACGCAAGATTTTCATTCTTGAAACAGGGGTTCGATTCCCCTAGGGACTGCTAAAGCCTCTCCGCAACGGAGGGGCTTTTTTTGTGTTGAAACAACAAGAAATATTTCTTTAGAATACATCTAATATTCAGCTCATTTCAACCAAATCTCACTCTCCAATTCTCATATTCTGATATATGGGCTTAACCAAAACACCATCGCAAGCCAATAAAAAGAGTGATGAAAAACATCAATCGTGCGCCAAACTATTTGTCAGGTCTTATGAAATCCATAATTTTAGGGTAAAACCTTAATCACAACTATGGAACCATACAACCGCTTAAGCATTAAAGAATGGGCTCTTGAGGATCGCCCCCGTGAAAAGCTTTTGGCAAAGGGTCTGACCTCCCTATCCGATGCCGAACTGATTGCAATCCTGATAGGATCAGGAAGCAGCAAAGAATCGGCCGTTGATTTATCAAAAAAAATACTGAAAGACCACCAGAATAACCTTAACATACTTGGTAAAAGTACAGTTGAAGAACTTGTAAAACGATATCACGGCGTTGGTGAAGCCAAAGCAGTAACCATTGTAGCAGCAATGGAGCTTGGACGCAGGCGTACGCTTCAGGAGTCGCTCCAAATGCCTGTTGTAAAGGGTAGTGAAGATGTGTTCAGGCTCATGAAACCTATTCTAGGCGATCTGCCGCACGAAGAGTTTTGGATTTTGATGCTTAACCGGGCAAATAAAGTGCTGCTGCGTTACAATGTAAGCAAAGGCGGACTTACAGGCACCGTAATTGATGTGCGCCTCATCATAAAGAAGGCATTGGAGTGTTATGCAGCATCGATAATACTTAGTCATAACCATCCATCAGGAAATCTTCAACCCAGTGATGCCGACCGCCAAATAACAAAAAAAATTGCCGAAGCCGGAAAACTGATGGATATACCGGTGCTAGACCATGTAATAGTTGCCGAGAATGGCTATTTTAGTTTTGCCGATGAAGGTATGTTATAATTTTCAAAGTTTCCAAGATGCCATCTAACACGATGTTCACCATAAGTCCTAAAGCTTTTAATGTTAGAATACTGAACCGCAAGGAAATTAGCGATCAAAAATGGGATCTATGTGTAGGGAGTGCTTTCAATGAAACGCCATTGGCTTATTCTTGGGTGCTCGACATAATTGCCCCCGGATGGCATGGAGTAATTGTAGATGACTATTTAGGCGTGATGCCATTGACGGCAGTAAAACGTGCAGGTGCATCTGTTCTGCAAATGCCATCAGAAATTCAATATCTAGGATTGCTTTCTGCAAGTGCTGATGTTGTATCTCTCTTCCCATCAATACTCAAACAAGACTATTTTACCAAATATAGTTTTATAGCACAAAGTTCGGTGCCAAATGACCAATCCATTGAATTGCCTGCCTTTGGGAAATGGCGCACAACGTGTGAATTGAACCTTTCATCGGACTATGAGCGACTATATAGCCAATACACGCCATCACATAAGAAAAATATACGGCGTTTTGAGCGTCATAACTTTTTTATTGAACAAAACCAGAAACCAGAAGCATATACTTCACTCAAGCAGGAATTTGCAAAAATTCGTCCCGAAGTGTATGTTCCCTCATCACATTATCAGCGATTTAATGATTTAATCAAAACCTCTATCCAGAATGGCAGCGGAACCATTTTGTCCATCGATAAAAATGACAAAACCATTGGGGCTGTCTATTTTCTTTGCGGCAAACGCCGCTGCATCCTATTTCATTCCGCTGATGAAACCGGCCGCCAAAAGAAAACCACCTTTGGCCTTATCGATAAATACATTCAACTTCAAGCAGGAAAGAACCTGATACTTGATTTTGCCGGATCGGACATAATAAGCATCTGTGAGTTTAACACCGGCTTTGGTGCTCAAAAAAAACAATATATGAGCATCACCATCGACAATTTACCTTGGCCATTGCGCCTGGCGAAAAAAATAAGGCTAAAATATAGAATGAACCGACTAATTAGTATTGTCACAAACAAAACGTAATCACTCAACCATTGAATTATCCTTGTTTTTACCTAATAATACTCGAAAGCCACCCAAAACATTCACTCCAAATGGTGAAACAAAACAGATATGCTGACACTTAACTTCAGAGAAAACAATATAACCCCCCAGCACCTGAATGAAATTCTTTTATCTTAATTATAAAGATTCTCAGACATAAATCAGATAAATATTGGTTGAGAAATTTTACTTTTGCGATAAAATAAACCCCCATGGATATCAAACTAATTAATAGACCTGCTAGTCTATTGAACAACTTTGTTGCAGAAATAAGAGATCAGAAAATTCAACAGGATCCGTTGCGTTTTCGCCGCAACCTTGAGCGTATTGGAGAAATATTTGCCTATGAAATAAGCAAAACTTTCAATTACGAAGAAAAAGAGATTCAAACACCGCTGGGTATCGCCAAAGAGTTTATCCTACAGGAACAAGTGGTGCTAGCGTCTATTTTAAGGGCAGGCATTCCGCTACACAACGGACTGCTAAACTACTTTGACCGCGCCGAAAATGCATTTATCTCTGCGTATCGCAAATATACCGATGATGGCCACTTCGATATCCACATCGAGTATATCTCAGCACCAGACCTCACCGGTAAAACGTTGATACTGGCGGATCCCATGCTGGCCACTGGCTCATCCCTGGAGTTGGCCACCAAAGCGCTCAAATCAAACGGAAAGCCAGCCCATGTGCACATGGTAAGCATCATTGCAAGCCAGGCAGGTGTTGATTACGTAACCAATATGCTGGCTGGCGAACCGGTAACCTTGTGGTTGGCTGGAATTGATGAGGAGTTAAATGCCAAATCGTATATCATTCCCGGACTTGGGGATGCGGGTGATCTGGCTTATGGCGCTAAGCTTTAATCACAACGCCTTACGAGACCTTCGTCAGGACATTGTGCCAACAACTCTTTCACAGTTTTACCAATGGTCGGATGCATCCTGTCCGGCCATTGTTCATTTAATGGCAGCAATGTAAATCGTCGCAGATGAAGGCGTGGATGAGGCAGCGTCAGATCCTCAGACACAAAGCTGGCATCATCAAAAAAAAGCAGATCCAAATCAATGCTTCTGGAAATGTATCCACCACTCTGCTGACGTACGCGCCCCAGCTCTGACTCTATACTTAACAACACTTTCAGGAGCCCCTTGGCATCCATTCGGGTGCTCACTTCAATCACTCGATTCAGAAACAATCCCTCAGCCTCAAAACCCCAGGGCGTGCTTTCATAAACTCCTGATACCTTAACAATTGTTCCGGCAATCTCTTCTATGCGGGCAATGCCTTTTTCAAAAAAACTACGGGTTTCAGGAGTGTTTCCTCCCAAAAGGATAAGTGCTGAATGTGACTGTTTCTGTGACATATAAAACATTAAAATAGCATCGAATTTGCATGCCTTAAAAAGGCAGTATTTTTAAAGCTGTAAAACTAAATAACCTTTCAGAACTATACAAAAACTCCCCTTTGCGCTGTTCAGTACAAAGAGGAGTTTAATGTTAAGTATTGAAATTCATGTCTCCATCGTGCCAAATGCCGATGGCTGACTAAGCTTACCAATTTTGAATTAGTACTTTAAACCAACGACCACCCATCTCTATATTGGTAGTGCAGCATTTTTGTGGCAGCTCCATCTGAATCGCCAACAAAAGTTTCTGAAACAGGATCCCATTTCAGTGTGCGTTTCAATTCACATGCAATGTTGCCCAAGGTGCAAACCGTACAGGTACGGTGACCAATCTCCACCGGTACAATTGGGTCGCGACGCAACTTAACAGCATCAATAAAATCCTCAAGATGGGCTACGCCTGTTTCATAAGCCAACTCGGCGGCACCTTCGGCTACTTTGGGGAGCAGACTTTCATCCGAAGCCTTAAAGTGGCCTCGCGAAACTTCGAGCCAGCCATCTGTTCCTATGAATTTAAGGCCTTTGGTCCAGGCTTCGTCGAATGGTTCAGAAGTCATCACGGTGCCATTGGCATATACAAACTGCATGAACTCGGTGCCATCGCCAATGGGAGAAATCTCAACCGGTCCGGAGCCATCCATACCTAAAGCCCACTGCCCAACATCAAACATGTGCGCACCCCAGTCGGTTGTAAATCCACCTCCCATCTCCTTGTACCAGCGCCAGGCACCCCACAGCTGCTCGTCTTGCAATGGGTTTAACGATATTGGAGGATTTAACTGATGGTTAAAATGAATGCTGTCGGGCAGACAGGCAAGCCACATATCCCAATTTAAATCAGCAGGAACAGGCTCCTCTGGAAGGTTATATGGCGTTGGAGGCGCTCCTACATAAGCATGTATCTTCTCGATTTTACCCAGAGCACCGCTTTGCACGACCTTAACCGCATGCTGAAAATTGGGGTCTGACCGCTGCTGACTACCCACCGATAGAATACGGTTATTCTGACGTACAGCTTTTACAAGTTCCTGCCCCTCCTTAATGGTAAAAGTCAATGGTTTTTCCAGATAGACATCTTTACCTGCTTTGCATGCAGCAATAGCAATCAATGCGTGAGAATGATCCGGTGTTGCAATTACTACTGCATCAATATCGTTACGTTTCAGCAAATCAACATAGTTCTCATAGGTTTTAACCTCAACTTTTTTACCGGCCTGTTGATACCAGGCGTTAACCCTGTTCTCAAACCGCTGCCGCTTTGATCCGTAAACATCACAACCGGCAACTACTTTTACACCCTCAATACCAATAAAACCATCGAGAAGGTACATAGCCTGACGCCCAACTCCGATAAAGCCCAGTTTGAGATCCGTATCTGGCTCGCTCTTGCGGCATGACAATAAAGATGAGAACATCGCTATTCCGGCCACTCCGGCCGCTGTGGCTCCGATGAAATGCCTACGGGATATTCCCTTGGCAGATAATTTTTTCATAGATATAATTTGATTTAGTTTAAATTTTCATAACGGAACTAAAATTACCTTTTTGAACGTAAATTCGCAAAACAATAATACGTGATGAATGTCTCAACTGACACTTGTTTTGTTATTAAATTGTATAAATAGTTGGTAAATCCAGCTATTCTATCAGCGGTTTATGGGTTCGTCAAGAATTTGTTATTTTTCAATACATCCAATACATTATTACCATTCCTTTTCGTAATTTAGCCAGTAGAATTTGAAAACGTAAAACTTTAATACTTAACCATCCCATAATTTCAAAAAAATATGAGCAAATTTTTCAAGTATTTTCTAGCAGTAGTGCTGGGTTCAATGGTGTCAGCATTCTTTTTTCTGATTGGCATTGTAATGTTCATCAGCATCTTGGCCTCCTCAGCAAGTAAGGATGTCAAAGTGGATAAAAACTCTATCCTTGTGCTTGAGTTAAGCGGCCCCATTGTGGAGCGCGCCACCAGCGACCCGCTGCAATCACTGGTATCTGAACTGTCGGGTCAACCCTCAACCACCGGCCTGAACCAAATTTTAGCTTCCATTAAAAAAGCCAAAATTGACGACCGCATCATGGGTATCTACATGGAACCGGGGCTCGCCATGGGCGGTTGGGCCACTATTGAAGAGATTCGTAATGCACTGATTGATTTCCGTGAGTCAGGAAAATTTGTACACAGTTTTGGTTCAGTCTATACTCAAAAAGGATATTATCTGGCCAGCGCGGGTGACAAAGTGTACCTGAATCCGGCAGGAATGCTCGACTTTCAAGGATTGAGCTCCACTTATACCTTTTACAAGGGAACACTTGAAAAGCTTGGTGTTGAGATGCAGGTGTTCAAACATGGCGAGTTTAAATCGGCTGTTGAACCCTTCATTCTGTATAAAATGAGTGATGCTGCCCGTCTGCAAACAGAAACCTTTCTGAACTCTATGTGGCAGCATGTTTTGAACCAGGTGGCTGAATCACGCAACATCAGTGTTGAAGCCTTAAACCAAACAGCTGAGAACCTGCCTGCTTTTATGGCCGACTCAGCATTGCTTGCTTCGGGACTCATCGACTCATTTAAATACAAAGATGAAGTAATTGAAGAGCTAAAATCACTCACCGGCATCGAATCAAAAAAAGATTTGAATGGTGTTACCCTTGCAAAATATGATCAGGTGTATCTCCCGGGCAAGAAAAAAGGTCTTGAAAAAAATAAAATCGCAGTGATATATGCACAAGGGGAAATCGATGGTTCATCAGGCGGCATAAAATCGGGCGAACTATCCCGCACCATCCGCCAGGCACGCAGAGACAGCTCAATCAAAGCCATTGTTTTCCGCATCAACTCGCCAGGTGGTTCCGGATTGGGTTCTGAAATAATCTGGCGCGAGGTGAAGCTGGCACGTGAAACAAAGCCTTTTGTGGTATCGATGGGTGATTTGGCCGCATCTGGTGGGTATTACATTGCGTGTGCTGCCGACACCATACTGGCACATCCAACCACGCTGACCGGAAGTATTGGCGTCTTTGGCCTGATTCCAAATACCCAGGGATTGCTCAAGAAAATTGGCATCACCACAGACCGGGTAAAAACCAATACCTTTGCCGACATGCCTGCACTTGACCGGGCATTCACGGCCGATGAAAAAAGGATTCTGCAAGCTTACATCGAGCGATTCTACACCTTCTTTTTGCAGCGCTGTGCCGATGGCCGAAACACAACCGTTGAAGCCATAGACGAGGTTGGCGAAGGACGCGTGTGGAGTGGTGAGAATGCACTTGGCCTGTCAC
The DNA here is from genome assembly GCF_000517065.1 of Alkaliflexus imshenetskii DSM 15055. GTDB lineage: Bacteria > Bacteroidota > Bacteroidia > Bacteroidales > Marinilabiliaceae > Alkaliflexus > Alkaliflexus imshenetskii. The sequence goes on from NZ_KI912105.1 coordinate 1,777,903, forward strand.
TGGTTGACAAGCTGGGTGGCATTGACGATGCCATAAAAATTGCAGCAAATATGGCAAACATCGAGTCATATCGAATTGTGGAGCTTCCAGAAATGCTTACACCCATCGAACAAGTCATGAAAAGTCTGTCCGGCGATGCTTCAGCCAGAATAGGGAACATCCTTTTTGGCGAAGAATTCCGGATATTCCAGACCATTCGTGACTTACAAACAGCCTATCCCGTTCAGGCAAGAATGCCTTTTGAAATAAGTGTCAACTAATTCAACTCTCGCAATACCGTTTCTGTTAATCGCCTGCACAGGTGGTTAGCAGAAACTTTTTCCCATCACAAACGGCATCATCCTATCTATGTCAAAGTTACGCCTGTTGCTTCTTCCTTTTTCCTGGTTATATGCAGCAATTACTGCCATACGCAACAGGCTTTTCGATACGGGACATCTGTCTGTTACGCAGTATCAGTTACCTGTTATCTCCATTGGCAATCTAACGGTTGGTGGTACCGGCAAAACCCCTTTAACTGAACACTTGGTCAGACTTTTATCTCCCAAGTATCATTGTGCCATCTTGAGTCGCGGCTACGGAAGAAAAACAAAGGGTGTTCTTATTGCAAATGACAATACCGGATATGAGTCCATAGGTGATGAACCCATGCAGATGAAAAGTAAGTTTAAACAACTTACGGTGGCTGTATCGGAAAAGCGGGTTTTAGGTCTAGAGCGACTACTCTCGCAAGAACATCCTCCACAAGTTATCTTAATGGACGATGCCTATCAGCACAGGTATGTAAAACCTGGATATTCTGTATTGGTGATGGATTATTACAGGCCGATATGGAAAGACCATTGTCTGCCGGCCGGAAACCTTCGTGAACCCCGCTCAGGCATCAAACGTGCCGATTTGATTGTGATAAACAAATGCCCTGAAAATCTTACTCTTTCAGAGGCTGAAGAGATAAAAAGAAGATTAAAACCAGCGAATCATCAGGAGCTGTTTTACACCGCCATTGCCTATAAAAACCCGGTCCCGCTTAACGAGAATTTAAGCGCTGATGAGTTTGAATCTTTACTAGATCCAGACGCGCCGATTATTGCCCTTGCAGGAATTGGTAACCCACTGCCGTTCTTCAAGATGGCAGCTAAATTTAGCACAAAGGTTATCCCTATTTCTTATCCGGATCACCATCATTTTACGCAAAACGACCTACAACAAATTCAGAAAACATTGATAAAAGAGGGTGCCAACTCCCACATCCTTACAACCGAAAAGGATGCCATACGACTAAATGCGACTCAGGGAATGACAGACCAACTGCAATCACGCATTTGGTATATCCCAATAGAACTAAAATTTCTTTTTGATGCACAACCATTGTTTGACAAAAAAATAACCGATTATGCTGGAAAAAATTAAAGAAACAGCCCAATTTCTGATGGCTGCACAAAAAACCAAGCCACAGGTAGGAATCATCCTGGGAACAGGTCTCGGCGGACTTGTTAAAGAGATTGACATCGAAAAAACTATTCCCTACGGAGAAATCCCAAACTTTCCGGTGTCCACCGTAGAGGGTCATCAGGGACAGCTCATCTTCGGTACTATAAAAGGTAAGCCTGTGATGGCCATGCAAGGCAGGTTTCACTACTACGAAGGTTACACGATGCAACAGGTAACTTTCCCGGTACGCGTAATGAAACTGATGGGAATAGAACAGCTAATTGTATCAAACGCCAGCGGAGGACTAAACCCTGATTTTAAAGTTGGTGATATCATGATTATTGATGACCACATAAATATGTTTGGCACCAATCCGCTATTGGGTAAAAACATGGCAGAGCTGGGGCCACGATTCCCGGATATGAGCCAGCCGTATAGCCACGAACTCATAAAGAGAGCCAATGCAATTGCAAAAAAAGAGGGAATAGAGCTGAAGCAAGGTGTTTATGTGGGCACAGCAGGTCCAACATTTGAGACGCCAGCCGAATACAAGAATTTTCGCATCATTGGTGGTGATGCCGTGGGCATGTCAACAGTGCCAGAGGTAATTGTTGCCCGTCACATGGGCATGACCTGTTTTGGTGTTTCCATTATAACCGACTCTGGTGTACCCGGACAAATTGTTGAAATATCGCACGAAGAGGTTCAACAAGTTGCAGCTGCAGCTGAACCCAACATGACGCGTGTTATTGCCGAATTGGTGAATACTTTGTAAGAGTATAATACAACTGCCATGTAGCAAATCTTATCAGGTTTGCTACATGGCAGTTCTACTAGTCTGTTTGCTGAATTTTATATCCCGAACGCAAGGTTCAGAAATAAATCTGTTTTAATGGGTGAAATTCAGAACCGCGTATCCATTTTCGGGTATGGCTCTAAAAATAACCAAGGCGTCGTGAGGTGAAAGGTCTACGCTTATGACTGGAGTATATCGTGGCATTTCGCCTTTAAAAACAGAGCCTAAACTATTTGTTATTACATTGAGATTTTGGCGAGTCAGCCACAACCACTTTTTAAACGAGAACCCTTCATGGTGGGTGAAAACCAACCGAATTCCTGAATCCAAATCCAGTGTAAAAAACGCATCGTACCTTTTATTTTCCGGCACTTCAAAAGCTATTGCTTCTGCCTCTTCGGGTGTGGCAGGAGCCTGGAGAATGGTTATCGGTTCCTTCTCGACCGATGCCTCCCACCTCACTATCCTCGATGGTTCTCGAGCCAAAGCCACCAAAGACTTTGAGTCCAACTTCCGGATTACCGGCGATGACTTCACATTATCAATTAATGCATCATACACCACTACACCACCCATTTCGAGTGTGACGCGCTTCTGCGGCAAATCAAGTACCAGTGAAACAGAGTCCAACTTAGAAGCAGCCAGACGACTCTCGAGGAAGGCCGTTGATGGCGCAGCAACAGTTCCAAACTCTTTATCTGCATAAGTCTTGTTAAGGTTGCTCATGGCAATAAAAACAGAAATGGTGCTGAGGGTTAGAAAAACCAATGCCAGCAAAAAAACACTCACACCCCCAACCAAACAAACCGTTCGCCACCTGATGGTGCTATCTGTGCCACTTTGCGAATCACTGCTATCTACTTTCGGAAAATCCATATACTAATTTCAATTAACCTTATCACTACATATTAAAAAATATACACGCGTGCACCTACCGGCATAGTTTTAAAAATCGACTCAAGATCCTCATCACCAATTCGCACGCACCCATGCGTAACCGAAAGACCCAGGAATCGCTGATATAAGGTGCCGTGAATCAGATAACCACTGCCAAGACTCAGAGCATAATCACCTAAAACGCCATATTCAAACCTGGATGGATGCCCCGCCGGTGGCACAGGCAGACCAGATTCAACAAAGTACCAGTCAGGCTTTCGCCAAAGAGGGTTGGTGATTTTGCTCTGGATGCGAAAAACGCCTTTGGGCGTTTTAAACAACCAGGACTCCTCATCACTCTTAACCAATTTGGTATAACTGCCGGTTGAGCAAACCCCCTCGCGCACCAACTCGCGCTTGTTATACAGCTGAAACTGATTTAAAGTAGTGTTGATTACGAGATAGGCACCAGCCGGTCTGCACCTTTCCAGTTTATCCATCAATAACAGCTCACTTTTAACCAGAGATTCATTGTCAGGAACCTCTCCTTTTACGGAAGAAGTTAACAAAATGACCTTTTCTGATAGCGTTGGCGTGATTATTAAAAGCAAAAAACCGCCGAAGAAAAAGCTCGAAACTAAAACAGCAAATGACTCTCTGCTTAAACTTAAGTATTTCTTAAATATCATCTTAAAACAATAAATTGTTATCTGCGCGGCCGAATGGAGCCAATGTTATAAAGTTCGTTTAATGATTTGAGCGAACCCACAATGTATACAGGCGTGTTAACCTCAACCAATCTGAACAACGTGTCCATATCGTGATTTTCAAGTGCAATGCATCCTTTTGTCCAATCAACTCCCCGTCCGCCTGAACCATGAATCTCTATAAGGCTGCCGATACTGGCATTTCTGGGAATCAGACCCTTTTGCTTATTATCTTCGAATCGCTGCTTATCTTGCTCATTGGGATAATTTAGAAGCAACGCTTTATAGTATATGGTTCTGTTTCCTTCCTTCTTCTGACTAACGAGGTACTTTCCTTCAGGAGTGGTCATGTCCCCCTCCCGGTATTTATCGCCTACCCAGTTTGATCCAAGTTCTGAAGCCATTTCGTGCACAGGCTTTCCATTTTTGTACACATATAATATCCTGGCCACTTTATCAATCAAAATTACTTTTTGAGAGAATGAAGCACGAAGCGCCTCCCCATTCAACCGTCTCCACTCCTCATGGGCACCAAAGTAGTCTTTAAGCATTTCATCCCCAAAATAATAAGCCCCTCCAACCAATGCAGCAGACCTATTCATCAGGCTTTGGGCGGTATTAAGAACGCCTTTACTATATGCCAACCCGGCCTCGTCATATATCAGTCTGCCCTTAACAAATCCGGCCCTCACCTCTTCCGGTAAAGGCAGATGGGAGTAAAACGCTTCATATCGATGAATCATTTGCCCCACCTCAGAGTTTTGTTTTTGGTAATCTTCATTTATCCTCTGAATCTTATCCACAGCCCGGACTCCTGCGTCTGACACAATCAACTGAATTTTTTCAAGCAGCTGCGCCACTTCAGAGTAATCACGCCTCAAAATCCATTTATCACTTTGATGCTTGCATTTGGCAAGCGCTTCGTTGTATAATGCTTCGGCCAACAAAAACTCATCGGCTGCATAATGGTTTAATTGATTGCTACGCGCAGTTGACAAACTCTCATAGGCAGCAGCCAATTGGCGAAATATTGCGGCATGTTTCTCCTGCTTGTTTCTGAGCAAAAAAACCAGAAAACATGCACCCATCAACAAAATAGCTATGCCCAAATATATAATTCGCTTCATTTTAGCTGTCATAAAAAACCCCGGGCTCTATTACAACCCGGGGCTTCTATTCAGGTTAATGAACTATCGTTTTTTGCTGCTACGGGCAATGGCTGTTTTAAGCTCTTCATTGATGGTCAAAGCCTTTTCGTAAGCGGCATTTGCCTTGTCGGTAGCTGAAGCGAATTCGCCAGATTCAACCAGTTTATTTGCTTCAGATAAAGCCGTTTCGAGCACACCTAATTCAGATTTAATAGCTTCCAGTGCAGCAGCACCTTCTTTTCCTTTGGGAGCCTGAATAAGTAACTCAAGATCCTCCTTCACCAACACATCGAGCTGCGAAATTGCAGCTAAAGCCTGTTGTCTGAACTCTTCCTTACGCTCGGCTGTTTTGGCAACCAAACCTCCTGCCACAGTTGAAACCTCAGCCAGTTTGAGTTTGGCATTTTCATAGTTTGACAAGAAACGGGCTTTTTGTTCTTCAACCAGCAGAGTTGCCACATTAAATGAGTCCACAGCGGCATTAAATTCCTCAGACACATAAATATCAGCTCCGGCTTCGCGGGCAGAATCCAGAGCTGCTTTGGCAGAATTCAATTCAGCTTGAGGATATTGACCACAAGAAGTCACAAAAATTAGCATGAACAAGACAGCAATACCGGAAAAAATGTTTTTCATAATTAGATTCCTCCAAAAAATTGTGTTTATATTTATTTTCGATTTTACATCCGGACTTCCGGATTTCGGTATTAAGACGCATCTATCTTAAAAAGTAACCGCTTTTTCAAAAAAAAAATCATCGTCATAAAAACCTGATATTAAAAACCATCACATTCTTCAAAGCAACCATGCAGATTAACCCACATCAAAATATCAAAGACGAAGAGTTGATCCGGAAAATAAAAAATGATGGTGATTCAAGTTTGTATGAAGTGATATACAGTCGCTACTATGCCCGGGTAACTGACAAATGTTACAGCCTTCTAAAAGACAAATCACTGGCTAAAGAGATGGCCAGAGATGTGCTATCCAAGGCATACGAAAAACTCGACAGTTTTAAGGGACAGTCATCTTTCTCGTCGTGGCTATACTCAATTACATACAATCAATGTATCGACTATTTAAGATTCAAGAAGAAACTTCACTACCCTGCCTGGAACAAGGAAAATGAAATTCCTGAGATTATTGATGAAGAAGAAGAGACGCCTGAAGTAACACTTGAACACCTCGAAAAAGCCATGGAGCAGATTCACCCCGAAGAGAAAGCGCTCTTACTGATGCGATATGAATACAACCTTAGCTTTAAACAGATTGGCGTTTCACTCCGAATAACTGAGAGTGCTGCCAAAATGAGAATGAAACGTGCCAAGGCTCGTCTTCTTTATGTTCTAAAAGAACTCGAAAATGAGTAATGTGTGTCACACCAATATTTTTCACAAAATTGTACAATGGACAATCTATTAAATAAACTATTCAAAAAACCTTCTGAAAAGCCATCCAAAGTGATCCAGAAGAGCCTTCTGTCACACTTTAAGGGATGCAGAAACATTGAGTGGAACACTTCTGAAAACAGTCTGCATGAAGCCATTTTCTTCATAAAGGGGCAAGAGTATCTGGCCAGGTTTTCTGCGGATGGCAGCCTTGTGGAGTACAAAAAAAACCTTTTGCTCAGCAACCTTCCTGAATCAATACAGAAACTTACATTAGAGCACGGCGAATTGATGAATGCGATAGAAATTCACAAAGCCGGTGTGCCTACCCTTTTCGAACTTATTGTTCGCGACAGCCAACTGACACGTTTCGACCTGATTGTATCCGAAAATTTGACTCTGATAAAAAAGGAGAGGCTATAACCTATATCAGCATCAAACAAAAAACTGACTATCTCGAACTCACACCCAGCACCGTAACCAGTTTTTGTTCCGTCACTTTTCCCTTCAGATTAAAATACCGGATTAACACGATATAGATGCCGGAGTTACACCGGCGGCCTGAATCATCTGTCCCATCCCAGGAGAAGAAACCCTCGCGTCCGGCGAGTGAGTTATTTGCAATATGTCTGACCGGATGCCCTTCCCGGTTGAACACTGTCACCGTGCAACTGTAGCCAGGCTCCTTAAATCGGTATCGGATAAACAGCAGATCGTCCACGCCATCCTGATTTGGTGTAAAAACCTCGGGTTCAAGAAAAATTGAACTTTCTGTTACCTGCGATTGATTGCCCGCCTGAGAGTTTCGTCGTGCCGGAGTTGCATAATTGCTTTGTGCCGCTGCCGAGTGCCAATTGAAAACATCACCGGATGGGGCTCCCACATCGATACGCTCCAATGAAACCCCTTTGGTAGAAGTGAGCAATGAGAAATGCATCTTATCACTGTAATCCAACCTATCGAACACCACCCCGGCCACATCCGTTAAGAATACGGTACCTCCTGCATTCACAAAATTGGGTAGTGCGGTCAGGTTTTGCACCAGAAGCCGACACGGAATATCGTAAGAAGACAAGAGCCAATCGCGACCCGAAGTAAACACAAGGTGATCGCCGGGGAAGAATGGCCGTGTTTGCAACGACAATGACACCAGTTTCTCGGGCAGACCATTGTCCCCATTGCGCGACAAATAGTACTTTGACAAATCCAACACCTTATCTGAACGGTTAAAAAGCTCCACAAAATCTTCACCACCGGCCGGGGGATCAAACATCAATTCATTGATTACAGCATCGAAAGGTTCAGGATCAACAGGATTAGCAACCCTTACCACATTTGGCGATTGTAGCATATTGCCTGCCAAATCTTGCGGCAAACTTTTAAACCCAAGTTCAAAAACTTCATTGCGGGGTAAAGCATCAGCAAAACACATTGTGATGGCGTTATGAAAAATCTCCTCTAAGGATACGCGCGCTGCCTCCCTGTATGGTGAAACTTGGAGCCCCTCTATAGTAAGCCTCGCATTGTCTGCCATCGGTTCAGAAAACTGAACCACCACGCAACTGTCAGACAGCAAAAAAACATCAATAACCGATGGATTAATGTTATCAGGCATGGAACCGGAAATAGAATTTGACATTCCGGGAGTTCCCCCGGATGGTGAATCAGAATAGCCCCAGTTATCCCAGTCACTTGAAAGGTTATCCGTATCAATCACTTCAAGAGACCAGCCTCCATCGCTTTTAAAACCTGCCTGCCCCATATTGCCATTGTAACTTAACGATGCAATCACCGTTTTTCGAGGACACCTCAATACGATGTCGCCTCCGGTATTTGGGAGTATGGGCCAAGAGGTCACTGCCAGTTTGTTATCCACATCAGCCCACCATACTACTTGTGTAGATGGCACAAGCAGAAGGTAATCGCCCGGAAAAATCAGTGAGCTCCCCAAAGTGGCTGTTCTACTCCCCACACCTAGCGTAAATCCCGCCAGATTTATAGGGTTGTTGCCACGGTTAAAAATTTCAATGTATTCCGAATCGGGCAATCTTACCGGCGGTGAAGGGTCATGCATCACTTCGGTAAAAACCAAATCGTAGCGCTGCGGCTGATAAAAATAGAGCACATAAGGGCCGGAAGGATACAAATCCCCATTGACTGCATATACCGGTCCAAGCGTCATATTCAACACCCTGCCATTTGGTATATCATCCGCAAAAAGCACCTCAACACAACCATCCGATAGTAAGACCACATCAGCCACACGTGGACCGGTATCTTCCCAGTTAAAAGAGGAGAGTCCAAGCGTGCCCCCATCCACCGGTCTGCTGAAGCAGATTTTGGCTCTGTTTGGCTCAACCATGCCAATGGAACTAACCACCGATGGCTCATAGAAATAGGGAAATCTCGTTTCAGGCATCTGGTTGCCATCTTTATCAGCAACTCCGGATATCGTTAAACTGCTCCCTTCGCTAACAGGTAATTCCGAATTAAATCGCAAGTTTAAAACAAAGGGATTGGATTCTGATGGCTCAATTTGGGGGATGAGACTGCCCGGATGAATGGTGAAGTTTGAAGCCGAATACAAAAGATTGGCAACTGGCTTTGAGAACTGAACCTCGAGCCTGTGGCGGCTCACCACGTGTAAATGCTCCACGAGTACAGGAATTGTATCGCGATAAGGCTGGCCGGTAACCAAAATGTCATCAAACCAAAAGTGGCTGTTGCGTGTGGCAGTATAATGGCAACTAAAACCGAACCATTCTGAAACATGCCCTACCGACAATTCGCTTCGGCCCTCCTCTATCCAGCCATCGCCCATATTGGTTTCGAGGGCAAAAGCCCCTCCTATGTTGCGGGTGACGCGCACACGTCCGTTCACATTGTTAAAATCCAAACGCTTGGCAACCCCTTCGATTAATCGGGTATGTTTACCACCGATATTTTGCCACAACGACACATTGTCGGCAGTAGTTCCAAGTACGAGGTAATAGGAAGACGTAATGAGATTGATGTCCGGCGCATTGGCCGTAAGGTAAACCCTCGCGTAGTTATTGGCCGATGGATTAAAACCCATTCGGAAAGAAAACTCCCAAACAGCCTCTTCAATTGCAGATGATCTGGTGAAAATCCAGGCGTTTCCGGCCTCGGCTGGCGCATACAACTGAAGTGCACCAGATTGCGGATCAATTCTGAAATAATCAGTCATTCCGACCCAAGTCGGATTATCCGTAAAATCACCATCGGAGAAAGATTCTACAACCTGGCCAAAAAGCATGGAAACAGGCAGAAATAATAAAATAAATAGGGTACGCATGGGGTAAGGTTATAATTAATTATCTATTTTTGTTGCAATTATGAGATGCGAAATGATAAAAATCATGTCGTTAAAATACGCAATTTTCATCTATTGTAAAACAATTAATTAAACCAGGAAATGAGAGTAGCAATTGTTGGCGTCAGCGGAGCCGTGGGACAAGAATTCCTGCGCGTTTTGGAAGAGAGGAATTTCCCAATGGACGAACTGGTTTTATTCGGTTCGGCCAGAAGTGCAGGAAACACATATACCTTCAAGGGAAAACAACTTACGGTGAAGGAGCTGAAGCACAACGACGATTTTAAGGGAATTGACATTGCCTTGACTTCAGCAGGAGCATCTACATCCAAAGAGTTTGAGAAGACCATCACCAAACATGGCGCCATCATGATTGACAACTCCAGTGCTTTCCGCATGGACAATGATGTGCCTCTGGTGGTACCGGAAGTAAATGCTGCAGAATGTGCCAACATCCCCCGCAAAGTGATTGCAAATCCCAACTGCACCACCATACAGATGGTTGTTGCATTGAAACCCATCGAAAACCTGTCACACATCAAGCGCATCCATGTGTCAACTTATCAGGCAGCCAGTGGTGCCGGAGCCACCGGAATGGAAGAACTTGAAACTCAGGTACACCAAATTGTAAAAGGTGAAAAACCAACTGTAAGCAAGTTCCAATATCAGCTGGCCATGAACATCATTCCGCAAGTGGATGTGTTTACTGACAATGGCTATACCAAAGAGGAGATGAAGATGTACAACGAGACCCGCAAAATAATGGGTTCAGATGTGCAGGTTAGCGCCACCTGTGTGCGCATACCGGTAATGCGTGCCCACTCAGAATCCATCTGGGTAGAAACAGAGCGGCCAATCTCAGTGGAAGAAGCCAGAGAAGCTTTCCGCAAGGCCGAAGGTGTTATCCTTATGGACAATCCTTCGGAGAAAGAATATCCAATGCCACTGTTCCTTGCCGGACGTGATGAAGTTTTTGTAGGACGTGTTCGCAGCGACCTCTCAAACCCCAATGGCCTTACATTCTGGACTGTTTCAGATCAGATAAAAAAAGGCGCGGCTTTAAATGCTGTTCAGATTGCTGAGTACATGATTAAAGCAGGTTTGATAAAATAACAAGCTTATAAGTAATTATTCTGATCAAAAACGGCTTTCCTTTTGTCAGGGAAGCCGTTTTTATTTAGCCACTATTTCAACTGTTTCTTATAATCCATCACACATAACACATCCTGAAGTTGCTCCATGCAATACACGTTGACTACAAGTGGCCACAGTTTACCAATGAGGTTAGCCTTCTTAAAATCTTCCTTGAGGCAATCAGAGATGTTCAACGCATCTATCCCTGGCCCTGTTTTAGCCGTGAAATAGAACCCAATCTTAAAAAACCCTTCCCAAACCGACAGCCAACAAACTGTTTTCTTCTTATGGCAAACCTTACATAACCATGCCTTGCCATCCATATAATAATGCCAATCAGCTGACAAACCTGAATCGTCATACGTGATGTATTTCATCAATTCAAGGTAGGCACTGAATGCTTGGCTTAATGCAACTTTCAACACCTCGTGGGTTGGTGCAATTTCGGGGTCTTTGAGCAATTGAATCTCCATTAGACAGAGTATTTGGGTGAGGCTTACACTGGCGTAATAAATATATTAATTTGACAGGTTAATATCAATGCTCAGAGGTATATGGTTGTGAACAACAGAAAACCCTTAACAAACAACATTTGGCTGGCGCCTCTGACCATTGAATTTGCGAATAGATATGAAAAGTACTATTTTAGAAAATATACAGAAGCCTGAAAAATGACATAATCTTCTACACCCTAAAATTGTATTTTTGGGACTTCGTTTCAGCAATATGTTATTGTAATTTTTTATTTAACCAGATATGAAATCAGACATCGAAATTGCTCAAAGCACAAAGCTAAAGCCTATCAAGGAAATTGCTGCCAGGCTGGGCATTACCGAAGATGTGTACGAACCCTATGGCCATTACAAGGCCAAACTGCCACTCAACTTAATCAACCCTGACAAAATTAAGGGCAAAAAACTGATATTGGTATCAGCCATCTCTCCAACACCTGCCGGCGAGGGCAAAACCACCATCTCAATTGGATTGAGCGAAGGCCTGAACAAAATCGGAAAGCAAACCACCGTAGTTTTGCGCGAGCCCAGTCTTGGGCCTGTGTTTGGCATAAAAGGCGGTGCTACAGGTGGCGGTCACGCACAGGTGGTACCCATGGAGGATATCAACCTGCATTTCACAGGTGACTTTTCGGCCATCGAAAAAGCCAATAACCTGCTGGCTGCGCTCATCGATAACAACATACAAAACAAAAACAATTCGCTGGGCATCGACCCGCGCACCGTGCACTGGAAACGCGTGATGGACATGAACGACCGCTCACTCAGAAATATAATTGTAGGATTGGGTGGCACAAGCTCCGGCGTACCTCGTGAGACCGGATTTGACATCACTGCTGCTTCGGAAATCATGGCCATCCTATGCCTTTGCGAAAGTTTTGACGACCTGAAAAAACGTATAGGCAATATATTTGTTGGCTTTACATATACCAAAGAACCTGTTTTTGCCCGCGACTTAAAAGCCGAAGGCGCCATGGCAGCACTGCTCAAAGACGCCATCAAACCAAACCTGGTGCAAACCCTCGAGGGCAATCCGGCCATTATCCATGGCGGCCCTTTTGCCAACATAGCGCAGGGCACCAACTCCGTATTGGCCACCAAAATGGGTCTGACCCTTTCAGATTATGTGGTGACTGAAGCCGGATTTGGTTTCGATCTGGGGGCAGAAAAATTCCTCGACATTAAGTGCGTTTCAGCCGGACTACAGCCCGACGCTGCCGTATTGGTTGCCACCATACGTGCTTTAAAATATCATGGCGGTGTACTCTTGTCTGACATCAAGCAACCAAACCCGGCTGCCGTAGAACGGGGCATCGAGAACCTTGAAAAGCATGTGGAAAATATGCGTAAATTCAATGTATGCCCGGTGGTAGCCATCAATCACTTTGCCGACGACACCGAAGAGGAGATAAATGTGATTAAAAACAAATGCAAACAGTTGGGAGTGAAAGTTGCCGTTGCCAAAGTACACGCTTATGGCGGAGAAGGAGCAATAGAACTGGCCACCATCGTTTCTGAAGTGGCTGAATCGTGCGCTTCGGACATGACGCCTCTTTACGACTGGAGTTGGAGCATCGAGAAAAAAATCGAGACCATCGCCACACGCATATATGGTGCATCGGCCATTGATTATGCGCCCCAGGCCAAAGCCGATTTGAAGAAGATTCAAGGGTTGGGTCTGGACCACCTTCCCGTTTGCATCGCCAAAACACAGAAATCACTGTCAGATAACCCAAAGCTTTTGGGACGCCCCGAGAATTTTGTGGTAACAGTTCGCGAAATCGAGATTGCGGCCGGTGCCGGCTTCATTATCCCCATCACGGGCAATATCATGCGTATGCCCGGATTGCCGGAGCACCCTGCCGCCGAACACATCGATATTGATGACAAGGGAAAAATATCAGGGCTTTTCTGATATCTTTCAGTATTAACAACATGCATTAACGCCGCAAACTGAAAATTTTCAATTTGCGGCGTTTTCGTATTGATAAGATTACCCTTGAAATATCAGCTATTATCTCTGTTCACTGATCATGTCAAAATAAAAGCAATCCGAGTTTTTTACCTGAGTAATTGTTGATTGTAAAACATGGAAGTCCCCATTTCAATTGATAATTGCACATTGAGATAACCGGGAACTATTCCTCAAAATCGTCGTCCCCCTCAGGATAGAGAAAATCATTATAAGGGAAACGGGTTACATGTACTTTCAACACCTCCTGATAGAGCACATCTCTAAACTCATTGAAATTTGTCTTCTCCAATGCAGAAATAAAAATACAGGGCGTATTATTAGCCATCCAGGTCATTTTTAGCTCCTCGAGAGAGATGTTCATTTTGGTGGCCGGCGTTAAATCATCCTCCTCTTTGGGCACATGATTATATGCGTCAACCTTGTTAAATACCAGGATGGAGGGTTTTTCACGATCGTCAATCTCCCGCAATGTGGTGTTTACCACCTCTATTTGCTGTTCAAAACCCGGATGCGAGATGTCAACGATATGCAGCAACACATCGGCCTCACGCACTTCATCCAGTGTCGATTTAAATGACTCCACCAGGTGGTGGGGTAGTTTGCGGATAAAACCAACCGTATCGGCCAGTAGAAATGGCAAGTTACCAATCACAACTTTGCGAACGGTAGTGTCCAATGTAGCAAAGAGCTTATTCTCAGCAAACACTTCGCTTTTGCTCAACGCATTCATCAAAGTTGACTTCCCAACGTTGGTATAACCAACCAATGCCACACGCACTAGTTTACCCCGGTTTTTGCGCTGGGTAGCCATTTGCCTGTCAATTTTCTCCAGATCCTTCTTTAGTTTTGAAATGATGTCTCGAATGATACGGCGGTCGGTTTCAATCTCCTTCTCACCCGGACCACGCATACCAATACCTCCCCTTTGGCGTTCGAGGTGTGTCCACATACGCGTAAGCCTGGGCAACAGGTATTGATACTGAGCCAGTTCCACCTGAGTTTTAGCATGGGCAGTACGAGCACGGCTCGCAAAAATATCGAGAATAAGATTGGTGCGATCCAGAATGCGGCGTTTGAGTGCGCCCTCGAGGTTTCTCAGCTGCGAAGGTGACAACTCATCATCTATGATGACACCCATAATATCTTCGTGTACCTTGAGATACTCCAGAATCTCCTCTAATTTTCCACTACCAACATAGGTGCGCTTGTCAGTCATCGTGAGATTCTGCGTAAACCGGCGAACCACCTGCGCGCCTGCTGTCTCAGCCAGAAACGCCAATTCATCGAGATGATCCTTCACGTCGCTTTCCGATAAGTCGGGAGTTCTTACGGCGACAAGAACAACCTTTTCGAGTTCTTTACCGGTAGAAATCAAATCATTCATTTATAAGAGTGTTTAGAGTGCAAAAATAATGGATTTTTAATCACCCTTCAATTTCTATGCTGAAACCGTAAAACAAAAGCGTCCAGAAACAGAAAAACCCGGCGCAAACCGGGTCTTTCCTAAAAAAGTTGTATCAGATAAATTACTGAAGAACAAAGTTAATGGGCACTGTGTAGGAAACACGTACCGGACGGTTCCGCTGTCTACCTGGTTTCCATTTTGGCATTGCCTGAACCACGCGTAATGCTTCGCGGTCGAGACTGGGATCCACACCACGCAGAATAACTGCATTGGTCACTTCGCCCTGCTGGTTAATTACAAACTGGATATAAACACGACCCTGAATACCGTTTTCCTGAGCAATAACCGGATATCTGATAGAAGTGGCAAGATAGCGCTGTAATGCGGCATCACCGCCGGGGAATTCAGGCATCTCTTCTACAATCATAAAGATTTCACCGGTGTCACGCTCTTCTTCCTCAACTACAATGGCAGAGAAATCGACCATTGAATTCTGGTCCATTTCAGTATCCAAAATCTCAAGTTCTACATCAAGCTCCACATCGTCGTCAACGATATTAAGGATATCGGTCACTGCCGGTGGTGGTGGCGGTGGTGGTGGTTGTACTTCCTCCTGACGGGTAATTGGAATAATCTCTTCTTCCACCTCTACGTCAGCCTCCATGAAGTCAAGATTTATCTTCACGTCAGTGGTAGTCCACTCAAAGGCAATTAAAACCAAAGAAAGAGTGACAACAAGACCAATCTGCATAAATACAGTTTTCTTGCTTTCGAGATCTGCTTTGGGTGATTTTTTAACTTCCATAACTACTGGTTGCTGGTTATTAGTTACTTAAATATAATACGTAAACCGTATTTTCACAAGCATTTTAAAACAAATTAACAACGAAACAGAGAGGTAAAAATAAGTTTTTCTCATGAAATAAAACAAGCTTTTCTCTCTTTATTCCTGAACATTATATTTTTTTAAAAATTTTAACGTTTGGCACCTTCCTGATTCGTTGTCAATTCAAACAAAAACTAAGGGTGCATCAATTTTGCAATTGAAACAATATTGGCACTGTAAATGAAACACTTACCCTTCTTCCATTCTGTATTCCGGGCTTCCATGCAGGCATCGACTCCACCACGCGTAATGCTTCACGGTCGAGTGATGGGTGCACTCCTCGTGCTATCTTTGCACGTGTAACCATCCCTTTGGCGTCAACAACAAATTCAACAAAAACCCGCCCTTCCACTTGATTTCGAATGGCTTCATTGGGATATTTAACAGCGCTGGCCAGAAAACGTCGAAGAGCTTGCTCACCGCCTGGAAATTCGGGCATCTCATCAACAAAATAGTGCACCTCATCGCGTTCCTCTGGCTCTATTGCCATTGCAAGTAGCCCAAAGTGCCCTTCCTCAGGTAATTCACTGTTTATAAACTCGATGGGCAGCTCCACATCAATGGGTTCATCTGTAATAACCAATTGGCTGATAAGCCTTGGAGGTTTGGGCAACTCTGCAGGTTCAATTACTGTAACAGGAATAATTTCGACAGGAACATCCACTTCGGTGCCAAAAAATTTAATATCGGCAGCCTCTTGGGATGAAGACCATTCAAAGGCGATCAGAGTCATCGACAGAGCCAAGATGAAACCAACCTGAAAAAACAAGGAGCGCTTGCTCTCTAAATCTGCTTTAATCGTTTTCCTGGTTTCCATATACAACAGTTTATGTGGTTATATTAAATAAGTTATGACCCTCTTTTAAGGAATTCAACCTATTTAATATGACTTAACTTAAGTTGTACATACTAAACAATTGCAACAGATACTAAAGCTCTCACAACCAGTTTTTTAACCTTCGAATCGAAATAAGCAGGTGTTAATTTTAACCCTGATAAAGCATTGTGAGGTGATGCGATAAATTGAGAGTCATAATTACCATGCATCTCACATTTAGCTGAAAACAAATAGAATATTTTAAGGCAATGGCCAGCGTGGTAAAAAAGCAGACGTTTTTTTGAAAAAGGTTTGGAAGATTGTTTTAAAAACACCTATATTTGCAACGCTAAAAAAACGGGGGCATAGCTCAGTTGGCTAGAGCGTTTGACTGGCAGTCAAAAGGTCAGGGGTTCGACTCCCCTTGTCTCCACAAAGAACCGGATTAAATTCCGGTTTTTTTTTGTATTCTTAACATCAAATTCTACCGGAAGAGTTTTCCCATCTCTGCTCAATGACTTAATTTTGTATCTGTTAAAACAGATGCAAGAGTGCTCACCCCGGTTAATCACAATTCATGACAGACAACTCAGGAAAGATTCTCAAAAGCATTCACCCTGCCCGTATTGTACTACCGATTCTCATTGGCATTGCAGTAACCGGTTTTATGCTCTACAGGGAATACCAGCCCGGCAGTCTGTCGTTGCTTAGTTTCACACTTCAATCGGTATTTTGGTTGTTTCTGGCCTTTGTGATGATGGGCATACGCGACCTGGGATACATCATACGCCTGCGGATTCTTACTCAGAACAAATTGTCATGGCGCAAGACTTTTAACATCGTGATGCTTTGGGAGTTTACCTCAGCCATCACACCTTCGGCAATTGGAGGAACAAGCGTTGCCATTTTCTTTATTAATAAAGAAGGAATTTCTCTGGGACGCAGTACTGCGGTTGTCATGGTCACCTCATTTCTTGATGAGCTTTACTTTATCCTCACCTTTCCGGTGATTCTGCTACTCATAGGCCGTACCGATATTTTCTCACTAAACCCGGAAGAGGTAGCTATTCCATGGTATCAGAACCAGTTTTTGATATTTGCCTTGGTGGGATACTCCTTGAAACTTCTTTATACCCTGGTCATCTCCTACGGTTTGTTTATCAACCCGCGAGGATTGAAATGGATTCTCCTTTGGATTTTTAAGTTACCCATTATCAAAAAATGGCGACCTCAGGCCAACGAATCCGGCACGGAGTTAATTCAGACCTCCAAAGAGTTCAGAAACTGGCCGTTTAGCAAATGGTTACAAGCATTTGTGGCCACATTTTTTAGCTGGACAGCTCGCTATTGGGTGGTGAACGCGCTAATTCTTACCTTTTTTGGCATGCACTGGCTGAGTTGGAGCGATCACATTCTGGTTTTTGGCAAGCAACTGGTAATGTGGATAATGATGCTTGTGAGTCCCACGCCCGGAGGCAGCGGATTTGCTGAATATGTTTTCAGAGGATTCCTTGCCGCATTCATTCCATTGGGCACAGGTGTAGCCATGGCATTTTTATGGCGTCTTATCAGCTACTATCCCTACCTCTTCATAGGGGCATTTGTCATACCCAAATGGGTGAAAAAGCACTTCGTAAGTAGGAAAGCATAATTCTTTTTGATTAACACATTCAAAACTGTGACAAAATTCGGGCAATTGGTTCATACCTTTCTTAATTTGCAGGTTATGGCCGATATTGTCTGACAATGCCATCCATTGACGTATACCCCGGCAGACAACAATAAAGGTTTTACATGATTTTTAAATCGTTACACGTCATCGTGGGAAAAACCGGTTGTATGAAAGCGTCTTTAATTCTAATCAGTCTTCTATTGCTTGTTGGATGTCGACAAAGGTTGGCAAACAACCATCCTTATATTGAGGGTCCGCCAGAGCTTATCATTTATTGTGAGAATGGCATGGTGGCACCCGTTATGGAGATAACGGCATGGTTCGAATCACATTATAAATGTATTATCCGCATACAAAATGGCAACGCGCGGGATCTTACCGGGCAAATCATTCAATCAGGGAAGGGAGATATTTTTATTCCTGACAGCTATTTTGGACTGCAACAACTGCGTATGGATGCAGGGCATATAATTCTGGATTCTATTTTTTTGGGTACCAACAGCCTAATTTTAATTGTTCCACCAGGCAATCCGGAAATGGTAAATGGCGCTCTGTGTGCACTTATCAACAACAACCACGTTGTTATGATTGCCAATCCGGAATCGAGCTCACTGGGACATGAAACCCGGCTTCTGCTCGAACAGGACAATTTATATAATCAGGTAATTGCCAATGTTTCACAACTGGCACCCGACAGCAGACGACTCATACGCAGTGTGAACAACAAAGAGGCTACCTTAGCCATTGACTGGCGTTCCAGCTATCTTACCAATCACCACTATACACTGGTTGATACCATCTCCTTACATGCTGCTTATCCATCGCCCAAAGTTTATGCATCAATACTAAAGCACACCGAAAACCCGGGATTGGCATATTCATTTATGGCTTTTCTTAGTTCCCCTCAGGGAATCGATCTTTTTGCCAAATATGGAATTACGCGGGCCAGAAATGCGGCAATTAACTTATATCAAACAGCACAATGAGATTTAATTTTCCGGAAAAAACAGCCACTCGATTAAAAAGATACCTTCCGGGTAATTTACAACCCGAGTTTTCCCAATTCATTAAAGAGCCTGTTATTAATAAGCTGTTTGGACTGCTCGGGATTTTCTTCGTGACCATTCTTACCATTCTTACCATCGAAAACTATTTTGACAAAAACTACACGCTACGCTACCAGCAAACCATTAGAAATCAAGAGCAAAAACAAAAACTGGCATTTATTCTGAAAGAGCAGCTTATGAACATACAGCTCGACTTCAGATATTACCAAACCGCAAACACCCAGCGCCAGCTGAGCACGCTTCACGAACAAATCAGAAACCGCATCGAAGAATCATACTTTATTCTGAAGATAATTGATGAAGGCGGCACCTTCACATATCGTAATACGGTAAACCTGCCGATGAACGATGAGATAACGGAAATCATATCTTACACAAACGATTACTATACAGGCTCCATTTCGGAGGTGCGCGACCTTTTTCCACCAATAAGTGATTTGCAATCGCTCTCAACAAGGATATCCACAACCATAAGAAAATGGATTGAAAGTGAGGATTTTTCGAAGGAAGAGATGGGAGCTACCATCGATTTCTATCTGAAACAGGCCGACAGCATTTTTGAGCGCATCTATGAAACAGAAAGGAAAATTGCATACGACATACAAAAAAACGTAGTTGCAGTTAACAACACCAGTGTAAATGTGTTGGGACGATACAACAAGCTGAAATATATCAGTCTGATAGTTTTTAGTCTTTTCGCCGGATTTATAACTTACATACTTATAATTCAGATTTCACGTATCATTCTTTTCCGCAAACGTGCCGAGGAGGAGAGCAAGAAACTATTGATGGCCGTAGAACAAAGCCCGGTGGCAATAATGATTACAAACACCAGAGGCATCACAGAATATGTGAATGAATCGTTTGTTAAGAAAACCGGATATGAAAAGCAGGAAGCCATTGGCCGTAAGCCCTACTTTTTTAGTAATCATGGGATATATGACTTTTCGCAGGTGATGATGACCACCATACAAGCGGGCAATGTTTGGTCGGGCGATGTGGAGACCCGCAACAAAACCGGGCGGCTCTACTGGGAAAGAATCCAGATATCGCCGGTTTTTAATGAGTTCAACACCATTTCTAACTTCATAATTATACGGGAAGATATAACCGAAAAGAAACAACTTACCCAGTCGCTGAACGAATCACTGAACAATCTGCAAACCATAACAGAAAACCTTCCTGTGGGAATTTTAATCTCAGATGACAACCAGGAGATTATTCAAATTAACCAGACCGCAGCAGACATAATGGGGTTTCTCACTCCCGAAAAAGCGCTTGAATATATTAAACTTAAGGGTTACAGCCAGCTATTTGAAAAGACCAATCACAAAACCGAAACAAAAACCATTGGCGACATAGAGGTTGTTTCTCAGGAAGAGCGGCTCTCGATTGCGCAAAACAACGTATCACGCACCATTCTAAAAAATATTATCCCAATTAGCCTTAACAAACGTTCAGTGAAGCTGGAAGCATTCATGGACATTACTGCCCAAAAAGAGATGCAGCGAAAAGAAACAGAAGCCAACAAAGCCAAGTCGGATTTTCTGGCAAACATGAGCCACGAAATTAGGACGCCGATGAATGGCATTGTGGGTGCTGCTGAACTGCTTTCGCAGAGCCGACTTAACAACGAGCAGCGCAACACACTCGAGGTTATATCCAAATCGTGTGACAACCTTCTGAACATCATCAACGATATACTGGACTTCTCAAAAATAGAAGCCGGTAAAATGAATATTGAAAACTATCCGTTCAACCTTAAATCTACCGTAGAATACCTGACGGATCAAATATCGTTTAAAGCAAATAAAAAACAGCTTGAGGTTGGGGTGTCAATTGATGATAAAATCCCTTCGGTGCTTATCGGCGATGAAGGACGGCTAATCCAAATTTTAATAAATCTGTTGGGCAATGCTGTCAAATTTACCAATCAGGGAGAAATCCTTCTTCGCATTGACTCAGAAAAAAACGGCGACGATACATGGTGGCTTCATTTTAGGATTGAGGACTCAGGTATTGGCATACCACCTGAAAAACTCGAGAAAATATTTGAATCATTCACACAGGCCGATGGTTCAACCACTCGCAGATACGGTGGCACAGGCTTAGGAACCAGCATCTCAAAAATGCTTACCGAACTAATGGGTGGTCGCATTTGGGTAGAGAGCCCCAACCCCAGGATAGAAACACCTTCAGACCAGCCGGGAACCATTTTCCACGTTGTGCTCCCTTTTAGATGCGACATTCAAAACAGTGAAATAGAGAAATTCCCGGAACAGTTCAACGCGCTAAAAATCCTTTTACTGGAGAATCATCACACCAACATATTGCTGATGAACAAGACCCTGCGTAATTGGGGTTTGAAACCCCGAATTTCGGTACATCGTGACGAAGCACTCGACATTCTCAGAAGCGAGCAGGACTTTGACCTCATTATTGCTGATTGCAGTCTATTGCAAGGATTCGAAAAGGCTTTTCATGATGAACTGTTGCAAGTTTCAAAAAAAACGAAGCAGATACTACTGGTTACAGAGTTTAGACATGTTTATAAATGCTTTGACAAAACAATTCTGAAACCCATAAAACAGTCGGCACTGCGAACAGCAATTTTTGAACTCTTTTACCCGCAGTGGGGTAACAACACAGAGGATAATTGCCAAAATAACTCACCGGATGATTGCCAAAATGGTCACAGAACCATTTTACTGGTTGAAGACAATCCCATAAACCAGAAAATTGCAGAAAAAATGCTTACCCGTCTCCATTATGAAGTAATCATTGCCCAAAACGGACAAGATGCTGTTGATTTTATTGCCACCGAAAAAAAACAGATCGACCTGATTTTAATGGACATTCAGATGCCTATGCTTAATGGTTTGGATGCGACACGGATATTGAGGAACCGGGGAGTATATATTCCCATTGTAGCCATGACTGCTAATGCTTTAAAAGGCGACCGAGAGGCTTGTATCGATGCGGGGATGAATGATTATCTGGGTAAACCGGTGAAAATGGAGATGCTTGAAACAACCTTAAAACGTTGGCTCGGTATGCAAAAAACAGATTAATAAAGGAAAAACTGCCCGATAACGGTTAAACAAACCAATAAAAGAAAACCGATCTCCTTTATCCATACAGACTTAATCCTTTCGAGCCAAAACGCCACCGTGACGGAGGCTCCAACAGCGGCCAAAGGAATCAGCTCCATACTGAAAAAGGGCGTAAGCACTGCGGCTCCGGCAAGTAGAATTATCCAGATAAACACTCTGAAGTAGAAGCGCACAATCACCTTCTGAACGGACATATACCGGACAACTGAGAGTATGGAAACAGCCAATATGGCAATAACAAAACTCATGTAAATGTGCGAAACAACAGTATGGTTATACTGACCGGGGTTGGTGATGAGATTCTCTTTTAACACCAGAATAAACCAAACGCCCTTCTCGAAATAGAAGTAATAAACAAAACTGGCTACAAAGGGGAAAAGTAGCCCAAAAAACGAGGCCACAAGACTTGACAAACTGCCAATCCTGAGAATACCAATGGTTACTATCAATATTGGGAGAAAGAAAAGACCTTTGGCGTAAAACAAGCTGCCAACGCCCAACAGAAATGCAGCATCAAAACATCCTACTGCATGGTTTCTCTGGTTAACTGTGGCAAATAACCGCTCAATGGCCAACACAAAAAAGAATACAAAAAACCATACCGGATTTAACTTCTGCACAGATAAAAAGGCGCCTGATAACAACCCAAAAATCAACAGCGGCATCATGCTTTGGTGCTGTAACATGCCATATCGGGCCACCATCCGGTTTACCGAAAAACCGGTGAGTAAGGCTAGCAGAAAAGTGCCGGTAGCTGCAGTGTATTTTGAATAACCAAAATAGGGCAGCACAAATGCATCCCACAGCGGCATTGCCGGATTGTCGAGCGATGTGATGTGGACGATATCCACGAAAAAAAATCTCAACCACAATGCCAGCACCAGAAAAGGTGCCAGTATTACGATTGAAATGTCATTTTTATGTAAAAATCTGAATAGCATACGCACTCATTTACATCAGGTCAAACCCAATATCTTTACGGAAATATTTTCCCTGATAATGAATTTTTGACGCATTCTTGAGAGATAATACGCGGGCCTCATCGATTGAGGGAGCCATTGATGTTATCGCAATTACACGCCCTCCGGCGGTAACAACTTTATCAGACTTGATGGCGGTACCGGCATGAAACACATGACTGCCATCCACTTTAGCCAAATCTGAAATTTCTATACCCTTCTCATAATCGCCCGGATAACCGCCTGACACCAATACGACAGTAACCGCTTTGCGACTATCTGTTTCGGTTCTATGAGATTTGAGCTTGCCCTTGTGCAAATCGATGAAGAGTTCAACAATGTCATTTTTCAAGCGAGGCAAAACAGCTTCGGTTTCAGGGTCGCCCATACGCACGTTGTACTCAATCACATAAGGATCATTGCCAACTTTTATAAGCCCGAAAAAGATAAAACCACGATATGAGATCTCCTCCTCCTGAATGCCATTTACCGTTGGCCGGATGATACGGTTCTCGATCTTCTCCATGAATGCTGCATCGGCAAAAGGAACCGGTGAAACTGCGCCCATGCCGCCTGTGTTAAGACCTGAGTCGCCTTCGCCTATACGCTTGTAATCTTTGGCTTCGGGTAAGATAAAGTAATCGTTGCCATCGGTGAGCACAAAAACAGATAATTCGATGCCGCTCAAAAACTCCTCGATGACCACTGTATTGCCTGCCGCACCAAACTTTCCGCCAAGCATCCTGTCCAGCTCTGCACAAGCTTCATCATAATCATCGATGATTAGCACCCCTTTGCCAGCAGCAAGCCCATCAGCCTTGAGGACGTAAGGAGCCTTCAGCCCCTTCATGAAAGCCTTCCCGTCGCTGCAAGTTTTGGCCGAAACAGCCAGGTAACGTGCTGTAGGAATATCGTGACGCATCATAAATTGCTTGGCAAAATCCTTGCTGCCTTCGAGCATGGCACCTTGTTTCGAAGGGCCAACAACCATAAGCCCCTTCAGTTCAGGATCGCTCTCTAAAAAATCAACCACTCCTCTAACCAAAGGCTCTTCGGGGCCAACAACCACCATTTTTATGCCCTTTGCAATCACCACATCCTTTACAGCCTGAAAATCATTGGGGTTGACAGCCAGATTTTCGCCGATAGCGAGTGTGCCTGCATTTCCAGGTGCAAAATAGATTTTATCGCATAGGGGACTAAGTTTAATCTTCCATCCAAAGGCATGCTCTCTGCCACCGGAGCCCAAAATCAGAATATTCATCCGTGTATAATTTGTTTAAGTTATTGGTTAGCACGATGTTTCATGAACAGATTCACATCTGCATCAAGATGCTATCGAACTCGGATATTTTATACGTCTTTAACCATCTCATTTAATGCAATTAGACTTAACTGTAATGTGTTAAGATGTAGTCTAGTCTTGCCAAAAAAAGTACAACACCTTTCATTTGATTACATCCATGGTGTATCCTTGATCACTTAGAGACTTAAGAATACGAGGCAAGGCATTCTCGAGTCGCGGCCAGGCTTTAAGCGAATCGTGAAATACAATAACAGATCCTGGCTTAACACGAGTGACTACATTGTTGAACACATCATCGGCAGTCAAACTGGCATCATAATCCATCGACAGGATATCCCACATAACAATCTTACTAAACTTACGTCGCAGTGCAGGTATCATCCACGGAAAAAGCTGCCCATGCGGCGGACGAAACAAATTTGAATTCACCAAACTTGTGCACATATCGATGCTCTTATGATACTCTTTCAGTGATACGGACCATGCCTTTGAATGGTAAAAAGTATGGTTTCCCACAGCCATGTCACTATCAGCCAGCAAGCCAAAAACGTTGGGATGCTTCTGCACATTGTCGCCAACACAAAAAAAAGTAGCCTTGGCTCCATACTGCCTGAGTTTATCCACAACCCAAGGCGTAACTTCTGGTATGGGGCCGTCGTCAAAAGTGATGAACACGCGCTTACTGTTAACCGGTATGCGCCAGATTGTAGAAGGAAACAACCACCTGAAAACAAGTGGTGGTTTAACCTTCCAACTATGGCTTTTAACCTTGGAAGAATCCAAGTCTCTGGAAAATAACTTCATACTTTCCTTCCAATTCCCTGATTAGTTCATCTCGTCCAAAATATCTGAGGGTACGCATCACTTCGGAATAGATGGCAATGTTGCGTTGAATTTCGCTCATTGAACCGGCACGCAACGCAGGACGCAGAGATGTGAAGAAACCAAGCTCCTGAAGGTTTTCGATTGCCAAATCGCGGGTAATGTCATCACCTTTTTCCATTTCATCAGCTTCAAAATAGGCTTCGGCCAGGAAAAGTGAGAAATAGTTGTGAGGCACACGCGGATGCGGCAACACCTCCATGGTTTTGTCCAGAACCTTAACAGCTTTCTCTACCTGTCCTTCTTCGATTAAGGCGGTTGCAAGGCGCGAAAGGTTGTTGCGTATATTCATTGCCATTCTCAAATGGTTCTCATCCAGATATACTCTGGGGTCGTTCCATCCATCAAAAATGAACTTGTTCATCACATTGTCATACATTTTCTCTGTATCAACCCGGCCTGTTTGACCATCAGAGCCTTCGGCACGGATGGGCACTACCTGATAACCAAAACCTTCGAGCTGAAAATAGGGCTCCAAACCCACATAGTTTTCTGTGCCAACAGTTACAGCAAAATAGATAGGACGCTCCCACTCCATGTGTGCCAGCAAATCGAGCACCATCACCTCATTCTTCAGAATGCGTTCCTTGTTAACATCCACATACATGAGCGAGTCAATAAGATGCTCGTAACGTGGGCTTACCAGTCCGTTATCCATGATTCTATTGCGGTCAGCACGAAACAAGAATGATTTTGAAGGCAGATACTCAACTCTTCCGCTGTAATTAGGAACCTGCTTGGTTCGAGGGTTTTCACTGGCCAGAAACTGCATGGCCTCCTTCATATCCACATAGCCCTCAATACGATCGAGCATATACACTATGTCGCGCGTGCCAACCCGGTATTGTGATTTTTCGAGTGAAAATGGCAATGGATCTGACAGATAAGCTCTACGCTTCATCTGATCGATGTACCAGTCCGTTTGCAGGTAACTTAAGTTACACACACGCACGTCGGTACGAACGCCTTCAACCTCTTGTGCATACCACAACGGGAAGGTGTCATTGTCGCCATTGGTGAAGATAACACCGTTTTCGCCAACAGTATTGAGATAGTTAAAAGCCAGGTCACGTGCAATGGTACGATGCGAACGGTCGTGATCGTCCCAGTTCTCCATGGCCATGATACCCGGCACCAACAGCAATGAGCCGGTGAATGCGATGGCAGTAGCAGGAATGCCGGGAAGTACCCTTCTTAATCCGTCCACAAGCGCTAGCACACCCAAACCAATCCATATTGCAAAGGCATAAAAGGAGCCTGCATAAGCATAATCCCTCTCACGAGGCTGCAATGGTGTTTGATTCAGATAAATTACAATGGCCAGTCCGGTGAAGAAAAACAGCAACATTACTACCCAAAAATCACGCTTACCTTTTTTCCCGGCACCATATTGAAAGAGAAGTCCAAGAATACCTAGAAGCAGAGGCAACATATAATATGTATTACGTCCCGGATTATTCTTTAGTGTATCAGGTAGTTTTGACTGATCGCCGTACATCAGGTTATCCAGAAATGGAATTCCTGAAATCCAGTTACCACGGTGTATCTCGCCATGCCCTTGAATGTCATTTTGACGACCGGCAAAATTCCACATAAAATAGCGGAAATACATGTAGCGAACCTGATAGTTGAAAAAGAACTTAAGATTTTCGTAAAAAGTAGGAAGCTGAATGGTTGTAGGACGACCCGAATCATCGGTTACCGAAACGGGGCGCCCTTTAATGTCGGCCCACCGCTTGTACTCGTCAATGTGTCTGGGATCGCGACTGTGCATACGTGGGAAAAACGTGGTTGTGCGATCATCAAACTTATAATTGGGACGCGAATCCACAATCTCATACTTACCATCTATTTGTGCATAAATGGGACGCCCCTTATCTCCTTCCATGGCATTCCAATCGAGTGGCGAGTTATAATACTGGCCAACAATTAGGGGTCGGTCACCATACTGTTCACGGTTTAGATATGACATGAGCGTGAAAACATCCTCGGGCGAGTTTTGATCCATGGTTGGGTTGGCTGCCGAACGTATCACAATCATCGCAAAAGAAGAATAACCCATGATGATAACGGCAACACCGGTCAATATGGTGTTAAAAATGGGCTTCTGCTTCTTATAGGTATAGTATATACCATAACACAAGAGACTGATTCCCATAGTAGCGTAAACTATTACCCCACTCTTGTATCCAAACCCTAAACCATTCACAAAGAACAACTCGAACCAGGAGGCCACCTTAACAACTCCGGGGATAATGACATACAGGATAGAGCCTAAAAGAACTGCTGCAATAGCCAGCGCCTTAGCTGTATTTTTGCGGGTTATCTCATACTTCTTGTAATAATAAACCATTACAATAGCCGGAATGGCCAGAAGGTTGAGCAAGTGCACCCCGATGGACAAACCCATAAGGTAAGCAATAAGAATTAACCAGCGGTTTGAGTGCGGCTGATCAGCTACATTCTCCCATTTGAGGATGGCCCAGAAAACAACCGCAGTGAAGAGTGACGACATGGCATACACTTCACCCTCCACGGCCGAAAACCAAAAAGTATCTGAAAAAGTATAGGCCATAGCACCCACAAATCCGGAAGCCAATACCGCCCACATACGCCAGGATTCCTCCTTCGTCTCTTCGTCCATAAAAATTTTACGTGCCAGGTGGGTAATGGTCCAGAACAGAAATGCAATGGTAAAAGCACTGGCCAGTGCCGACATAATATTTATGGTAATGGCCACTTTGGTAACATCAGGGGCAAAAAGTGTGAAAAATCTCCCCACAATCATAAAAAACGGGGCTCCCGGGGGGTGCCCAACCAGTAATTTATACGATGCGGAGATAAACTCACCACAGTCCCAAAAACTGGTTGTAGGTTCTATGGTAAGAATATAAACCACGGCCGAAACCAGAAAGGCCAGCCATCCAAAAAGATTGTTGTAACGAGAATATCTTTGCATAACACTTAAATTTCAGTCTCTTAAACCAGAGTGTAATTATCCTGATTGCCAAAAATACAATAATCTTATAAAAATCAGGTTAAAAATCGATGTCATATATGGGAAAGAACGTTTAAAATCGGACAATTAAATGACAATAAACCACTTATTATCCAGCGAAACAGAAAACCACAATCTTTTTGATTTTTTTGGTTCATTTTTTTGGTGAATAAGGTGAAAAGATTCTATATTTGCATCGCTTTTGAAAAGACAAAGCACGTGAGTTTGTCCTGTGGTGTAACGGTAGCACAGATGGTTTTGGTCCATCTAGTCAGGGTTCGAATCCTTGCGGGACAACTAAAAAAACCTCCAGTAATATGGAGGTTTTTTTTTACCCGTTAGCCAACATTATATTGATGGCATAGGATTTGAGCAAAAGAAGCCATATTTTGTTAATCTTAATAATTACAAACATAAACTATAATACAATGAAAAAGCTGGGATTAATTGCACTTGTTTTTTTACTTCTAGCACCAATAGCTTCTGTAGCCGCTCAGGACAGAGCCATCGGTCTTCGATTTGGTGGAGGAAACTTTGTAGGCGCTGAAATTTCTTATCAGACTCCATTTGGCCGTGACCGATTGGAACTTGACTTGGGAATTAAAAGCACAAACCACTGGAGCTATTGGAATCTAACCGGTATTTATCAGTGGGTAATGCCCATTGAAGCAGGTTTTAACTGGTATCTTGGCCTTGGCCCTTCGTTGGGAAACAGTAGTTATTCCGGGCCATACGAGAGAAAAGATGGCGTTTATCTGGCTTTGGCACTTAATGCCGGTATAGAATATAACTTTGCTGAGATACCTCTTCAACTATCTATTGACACCCGACCTGAATTGGTTCTTGTTGATGTAGATTCAAGAGGATGGTTTGGACTGGCGCTTGGAGTGCGCTACAAGTTCTAATCATCAAGCGAAGCAAACAGATAGAGCGCAGGATTGAAATCTCAATCCTGCGCTTTTTTTATTGCTGACTAAGACGATCCATTAGCCTGAAAACCTTTTTTGAATCCCAGCGGGCTGCACCGGTTTTATACAACACAATGCGTCCGCCAGCACCTATCACAAACGTTGTTGGCAACACAGAAGATTCAAAAGCATCGGGCACAGGCCCTGCGTGTGCATACAAAGGCAAATCGTACCCGCGCCGTTCCATAAAGGCCTTTACCACATCCGGGTTTTCATTGCTGATAAAGATAAAATGCACTTTATCGCGATATTGATTATAGAGATTTTGAATTGATGGCAGCTCGGCAATACAGGGGGGACACCATGTGGCCCAATAGTTTATAAAAACAGGCTTGCCTTCAAAATCCTTCAGATTAAAGAATTCACCATCATAACTCATCACACTAAACTGCCAATCATCGTCATCCAGAAAAATGGTTTTAGCCGATTCCCGAGGCGATATTAAGGTCTGGCGCACCACAAAGGAGGACATAGTGCGCCGGCTGGCCGGAATCACCATCGCCAGTATCAATAAAAGGAAGAGAAAGTCGAACATTATGCTCCACCAACGTTTTCTACTTTTATAGCTTTGCCACTTACGGATAAAGAAGTCTCGTATCATGTATCTAAAATTTGGATTTTAATTACCACAACTTGTCCCGACTTATCGGGAGCGATCAGCGGATAAACGCTCCACTGTATGCATATAGTTTACGCAGAGCTCGTTTCAGAGAATCACTGTTCTAATTCAACAAGATACCAAAATTGTTTCACTTAAAAACCAACCATTGTGGCCAGGCAAATGTTTTGTATGTTTTGCCGTTAACTTGCTCAATGCCTGCCGAAACACGGTTGTATCCTTTCAAATCGCCAACTTTATCATAAAACTGGCCCACATCAACCACCAGAGCATGGCTGATGCCCGGCATCAAGGTAAGCGGAAAAAATTCATTGTTGATTCTAAAAGTACGAACTTTTGAGCCTTTCCTGAAATATATCTCGGGCTGCTTAAAAGTTCTGCTTTCTGATGTGTTGTTGCAAATGGTGATTCGAATACGCAAACTGCCTGTGGCCTTATCGCGAAACAGCTTTGTTTTAAACGAGACCCACTGTGGCAATATAAGAGAGAACCATCCCTTTAGATAGATAAAACGAATGGCATAAATCAAACCGGCCAGAAAAATCACCAAGGTCAACAGTGAACTGCCACGACCTCTGGTTGAGATGCCGCGCTGTTGGATAATTTCATCATAGCTTTTTAACTTACTGCCATCAACTTCAGGTGAAGCTACTAAACTTTCAGTGGTAACTGATTCGACTGTGGATTTGCCCTGACGAGGCATTATTACGCGTCCGCATTGGTGCATGACAAAGAAAAAAACCAACACAGACAACACAAACAATCGATTTCGTCTCCAAATTCGCTCAATTTCTGTATCATCGTTACTTATTGTGGAAAAGGTAACAGACCATTGTAGTTGATATAGAATTCGCCACCAAGCTCAGGACGACCCATCTCCTCGTCCGTTTCACCATTGGCATTGGCAACGCCAACGCTGGCAAAACGGCACACTGCCTTGTGGCGCAAAGCGTGCATAGAGACTTTTGCGGCCACTTCGGGCGTAAGCACTCCCATTTGCGGATAGGTAGCTGTTCTAACCACAATGAAATAGAGCGTATCACTCTTGCGTGCCAGAATCTGAGGATTCACATCCATCTCCTTACGTACATTGAGCACTTCATAACCTTGATCAACAAGATCCTTATAAACTACTCTTATTCCAAAAAAATGTAGCTCCTCCCCGTTCATTGGTTTTCCCATTCTTTACTGATTATTTGCTGCGTTTCAATCAATCATTTATAAATTAATATCTGAAAAACGCTCTTTGGTTTTTTTAACGCTGGCCACCCATTTATAACAATAAAGCTTTGTAACTTTGCCGCATGTGGATCATCATTTTAAGTATAATAGTGGTTTTTGCGCTTACCTGGTTTGGAACCCGAATGGCCTCATCAGGTAAAAAAGAACAGACTGTCGAGGTTGTGCAAGTTCCCGATGCCGACTGCTGCGGCGCCCATGAGGTTTGCGACAAAGAAACCCTTCTCTCCTCATCTGATGAAATTGTTTATTACGATGACGAAGAGTTGGATGCATTCCGATTTAAACCTTCATCAGACTACGCACCCTCCGAAATAGAAACCTTCAGAGAGGTTCTTTACACCATGCGTGATGATGATGTTGCAGGCTGGCTCCGGAGTTTACAACTTCGCAACATAGCCCCTCCGGCCATTGTCCGCGAAGAGGCGCTTATGATTGTGGCCGATATCCGTGACATTATTCGTCGAGGGCGTCAATAACAATCTGTTCAGCCTTACTTTATGGATGCACCAGTGTTCCAATCTTTTCGCCGGACAACACCTTTTTAAGGTTGCCCTTCACATCCATATTGAACACCATCACAGGCAGATTATTTTCCTTACACATGGCAGTGGCTGTGAGATCCATAATCTTTAGCCCACGGTTATATACCTCATCAAAACTTATGGTGTCAAACTTAACAGCAGACGGATCCTTTTCGGGATCGGCGGTGTAGACACCATCTACCCGGGTACCCTTCAGCATCACATCGGCCTCAATTTCGATTCCTCTGAGCGAGGATCCTGTATCGGTGGTGAAATATGGATTTCCGGTACCTCCGGCCAATATCACAACTTCTCCATTCTTTAGCGCCTCCATGGCAATAGGCTTAGCGTAATACTCACCAACTGGTTCCATTCGAATGGCTGTAAGCACCCTTGCTTTTATATTTAATCCATTAAGTGCCGATGCAAGTGCCAATGCATTAATTACTGTAGCAAGCATTCCCATCTGATCACCTTTGTATCGGTCAAAACCCTTTGAGGCACCACTTAAGCCGCGGAAAATATTGCCGCCGCCAATCACGATTCCAACCTGAATGCCCATCGCATTAACTTCGGCTATCTGCTCTGCATAATCGTTTAGCCGCACCGGATCAATGCCATAACCTTGTTCGCCCATCAGCGACTCACCGCTGAGTTTTAATAAAATTCGTTTAAACTGCATATCGCACGATATTTTCCTGGTTTGCAAATTGCTTCAAAAATAGGGTATTTTTTTTGAAAAGAACATCAATATGCCAATTTCAGACCATCCCTAAACACTTTGACATCCATCAACCTATCTACTTATACGACTTTTTATCAATCATCTGATAGCCAATATTAAAAGAGATTCAAAAAAATGTAACATTTTGGTTCTCAACCAAGTTTAAATAACAGACAAATCATCATGATATGCGGGTGAGATTTAGAGATAGGTTTGTATTTGTTTGTGTTTTGATTCTATTTGCAATCAGCATTGATACAGTAAATTCGCAAATAGTTTTAAGAGATAAACATCACGGCACTTTCAGAAGAGGCATAGCCGCTGCTGATCAAAGGGATTATGGCAGGGCAATTGAGTTGTTTTCACAGATACTTACTGAATCGCCAAACCATGTTGACGCGTTGACTCAACTTGGAGTAACATTTATCGACTCCAACCAAAAGCTTGATTCTGCCATTACGGTATTTCGTAAAGTCTTAAACATTATTCCAGAACAAGATCATTTTGACCCATTTGGTATTTACGTGCAACAAATGATGGCACGCGCCTACAGTTTGCGCCATGAACCGGACAAAGCCCTGGATATTTTGCATTACTTAAAAGATTCGACAAGCTTTGATGATTTGCTGCTGGAAATAACCCATGACATAAAACAAGCAACCAATGCAAGAATCCTTTTAAACAATCCGATAGCACTGAAAATCACAAATCCAGGCGACAATATAAACTCATTTTACGATGATCACAGCCCGCTTGTATGTCTTACCGGCAAACGGATGTTCTTTACCTCTCGCCGTCCGGTAGGTAGAGACAGACTGCTACCCGACGGTCAATACCCGGAAAACATCTTCATGTCGGAATTTGATGGCGAAAATTGGCAAACACCAATACCAATTCCGGAACTAATCAAACGTAACGAACACGCATCTATCCTATCCTTATCCCCTGATGGGGAACAGTTATTCCTTTATAAAACCGAAGGTGGATTAACAAAGAACATATACGTTAGCCAACTTATCAACAACAAATGGCAGGAACCGGTAAAACTTCCGGCACCAATTAATTCTGCCTGGGACGAAACCCATGCCAGCCTCTCACCCGACCAAAGCACACTCTATTTCACAAGCAATCGGCCAGGTGGATTTGGCGGTCTGGACATCTACAGCGTGCGTAAAGATGTGTATGGCAACTGGGAAGAACCGATAAACATGGGTCCAAACATCAATTCACCTCACGACGAAGAGACTCCGATGATGCACCCCGATGGACAGACGCTCTATTTTATATCGGATGGACATGCCTCGATGGGCGGTTTTGATGTGTTCTACAGCCATAAGCTTGACGACGGACAATGGGCACAGGCCGTGAACCTTGGCTACCCCATAAACAGTGCCGATGACGACCTCTTTTTTCTTCCTACGCTCGATAAAAGCCAAGCATATATGTCGTCATACCGCTTTTCTGAAGGACATGGCCATTCCAATATTTATCAGGTAAGCTTTAGCAATGAAGAGTCCGGTTCACTTGCTGTAATTGAGGGTACAGTTAAAAATCAGGGTAACCTGCCTGTGTCACAACTGCGGATATTGGTGTGGCGCGAATCAGACAATGCCCAGGTAGGCGATTACCGACCCAACCCTGTGAGCGGAAAATACCTTTTGGTGCTTAACACAGATGAGCGTTACCGAATTCAGGAAGCAACACCAGAAACGGTTCAGGATATAGAGACCATATACCTTTCACCTGAACTTGCCTTTAACAGGATTAACAGAATCATCCTTTCGGAGGATATAAAGATGCTCTCTCCGCTCATCCCACAGAGAAACTTAGCCGTTGAAGCGCCAACCACACATGGCAGTCAAACTTCTGAAATAGTTGAACAAACGCAGAAAGCACCTGCATTTACAATCCAGATTCTTGCCTTAAGTAAGCAAAAACGGGCGCACACAACGTATTTACGCGGGCTGGAGGCTGAGCTTATAAAAACCTTTCGAGGCGATGATGGCTATCTTCGTTACGTATATGGGCAATTCGAAAGTGAAACCGAAGCCAAAAATCATCTTGCCAGAATACAAAGAAACGGCCGTTTTCAAGATGCCTGGATACGTGAACTATCAGTTCTTGAAGAGCTTTCATCCAAACAGGATGTAGCGCTGGTTAAATAACCAGTTGCATACATGATGCCCTAATTGGGAAAATTACAGCTCACATTGAAGATTGATTGACGACTACATCCAGCGCCGTTCAATTACCTGGAGCGTAGACAAAATAAAACCCCGCAAACCGAAAGAGGCTGCGGGGCTTTGTACTATAACAGTGGACTGTATTATGCGTTGAGCGAAAAACGCTGAAACTCAGTAACAGTCAACGCTTTATCAACCTTCTGAAGATATTCGCGAATGGTAATTTTACCATCTTTCACAAACACCTGCTCCAGAAGCGTGCTCTCTTTGAAAAACTTGTTCAAACGACCCTGAGCAATTTTCTCAAGCATCTCTTCGGGTTTACCTTCAAGACGCGCTTGCTCTTTACCAATTTCAAGTTCTTTCTCGATAACATCCTGTGGAACAGAGTCACGATCAACAGATACAGGACTCATAGCAGCGATTTGCATAGCCACGTCGCGACCAATTTGTACATCAACACCGTCTTTGTTAAGTCCAACCAGCGTAGCCAGTTTGTTGCCCGGGTGAATGTATGCTACAACTGTTTCAGCGTTAATCACGCCAAAGAAAGCCAGGTCAAGTTTCTCGCCAATCACACCAATTTGCTCAGTGATAACGTCCTTAACGGCTACGCCATTGAGTTGAAGTGCAAGCACGTCGTCAACGGTATTGGCGTCGCTGGCCAAAGCCAGGTCAAGGATAGATTCGGCAAGAGCCACGAAGCTCTCATTTTTTGCAACAAAGTCAGTCTCGCAATTTAGCACAATCAGAGCGCCTTTTTTGTTGTTGGCGTTAGATTTTGCAAGAACAGCACCTTCGGTGGCATCACGGTCGGCACGCTTGTTAGCGATAGCCTGTCCTTTTTTGCGGATGATATCGGTAGCTTTTTCGAAATCGCCGTCGGCTTCAACGAGGGCCTTTTTACAGTCCATCATACCGGCGCCGGTCATTTGTCTCAGTTTGCTTACGTCTGCAGCAGATATAGCCATTTTCTTCAGATTTTGTTGGTTAGAAATTTATTCTTCGCCTTCTTCAGACACAGAATTTTCAACTTCGCTCACCTCGTCATCAATCTCCTCGTCCTCATCTCTGCGAGCTTTTGTGCGGGCACGTCCATCACCTTTTCTTCCTTTTCCGGCACCTTTTTCTTTGGCACCTTCATCGGTATCTTTATCGGCTTTGCGCTCAGACAAACCTTCTTTAATGGCATCAACCATTGCGCCTAACACAATTTCGATTGATTTTGAAGCATCGTCGTTGGCAGGGATAACGAAGTCCACATTACCCGGATCAGAGTTTGTGTCAACCATTGCGAACACAGGGATGTTCAAACGGATGGCCTCTTTAACGGCAATGTGTTCCTTCATCACGTCAACCACGAACATAGCAGCCGGAAGGCGGTTCAAGTCGGCGATGCTACCCAGGTTTTTCTCCAGTTTTGCACGCTGACGGGTAATCTGCAATTTCTCACGTTTAGAAAGACTGTTCCAACTTGCATCGGTGATAAGGCGGTCGATAGATGTCATCTTTTTAACCGCTTTACGAATGGTTGGGAAGTTGGTAAGCATACCACCAGGCCAACGCTCCACAACGTAGGGCATGTTCACTGACCCTGCCTTGTCGGCGATAATGTCTTTAGCCTGCTTTTTGGTAGCAACAAATAATATTTTCCGTCCAGATTTAGCAATTTGCTTAATTGCATTTGCAGCCTCATCAATTTTCACGGCTGTTTTATGCAGGTCAATAATGTGGATACCGTTGCGCTCCATGAAAATGTAAGGCGCCATGGCTGGATTCCACTTTCTTTTAAGGTGACCGAAGTGTACTCCGGCTTCCAGTAACTGATCAAATTGTACTTTAGGCATTTTTGTTTTTTTAAAGTCGTTTACTTTCTTATTTCAGGCAACCAATAAGTAGTTCTGTTTCAGAAATCTCGTTGGTTTAGATACTAAACGCACCTGAGGTATCTTAACGCTTGCTGAACTG
This sequence comes from Alkaliflexus imshenetskii DSM 15055, assembly GCF_000517065.1. GTDB lineage: Bacteria > Bacteroidota > Bacteroidia > Bacteroidales > Marinilabiliaceae > Alkaliflexus > Alkaliflexus imshenetskii. The sequence continues at coordinate 1,814,534 of NZ_KI912105.1, forward strand.
GAATCTCTTCCTTGCTTTTGGACGACCCGGTTTCTTCCTTTCAACCACACGGGGGTCACGGGTGAGAAATCCTTTGGCACGCAAAGCGGGTTTGCTGTCGGCATTAATTTTTACAAGTGCACGGGCAATGGCAAGGCGCAGCGCTTCAGCCTGACCTTTCACACCACCTCCATCAAGGTTTACTTTGATGTCATAGTTACCTGCTACTCCAAGAAGATCCAGAGGTTGTTTCACAACATACTGCAAGGTAGCTGCAGGGAAATAATTCTCAAGCTCTCTCTTGTTGATGGTGATCTTACCTTTTCCTTCGCTCAGATAGATACGGGCAACAGCAGCCTTTCTTCTTCCAATGGCATTTATAACTTCCATAGCGATTATTTAATAGTGTTTAAATCAATGGCCCTTGGTTTTTGAGCTTCTTGCTTGTGCTCAGGACCGGCATACACAAACAGGTTTCTAAAGAGTTGACGTCCCAGTTTGGTTTTTGGAAGCATCCCTTTAACGGTTCTTTCAACCAGTCTTTCGGGACTTTTCGCAAAAAGCATTGCTGGAGTCACTTCTCTTTGTCCGCCGGGGTAACCGCTATGGTAGAAAAACACTCTGTCTTCCCACTTTTTTCCGGTAAGTTTTACCTTATCGGCATTGATGATAATTACGTTGTCACCACAATCCATGTGGGGCGTGTAATTTGGCTTGTGCTTCCCTTTCAAAAGCTTAGCCACTTCTGAACCCAAACGGCCAAGTACTTTGTCAGTAGCATCCACAACCAGCCATTCTTTCTGAATGGTAGCCGGCGTGGCCGATTCGGTTTTGTAACTTAAAGTATTCACAGTCTTTCTTTGTTTGAAATTAGACCTACAAAAATTAATTAAAACAATTTGCTGGTGTACGAACGGTATCAGATGGGCACCCACGCGGCCGGGCATGACCACTTGGGCGGTGAACAATTTCCTGAAAACAATTCAATTACACCTTTTTAACGGATAATAATCGGCCGCAAAATTAGACTATTTTTTTATAACTCACAATGGTTGAAGGCATTTTTTAAACGCATTCTGTAAGATGATGAGATTCATCGAGTGTGTTTTGCTTGGGGAGTGTTTAGTTTTCAACGCTGAATATACAATTATACTTCAGACAATAGAGTTGTTTGTTTTCTGTTATATCTGACAATGGCAATATCAATTTAAATTAGCGGATATTGCAAGGCATCAATAATCGTTAGCGATTTTAATCTATGCCATTTATTAAGCCGTCCAAATTAGCACCAATCTCATAGGCTTTGTGAATATGTTGATCCATTACCTCATTAACATTTATGGTTCCACCAAAAAGATGCATCTGTTTGCTTTCAAAGCGGGGTCCCAGCCTGTCATCAATCATTACTTTTCGCATACTTTCTGCTATTCCGGTTTGCAGCAAGAATTCATTTGAATGGCCGGCTGTACAGAGGACAAGACCGAGTTTCTGCCTTTTCATTTTAATCTGCTTATGGCCTTGGGCATCGTAGCCATACGCGAAGCCAACCGAATAGACACGATCGAACCACCCTTTGAGTTTTGCCGGACAATCACTCCACCATACCGGATAGATAAAGACGATTGAGTCTGCCTGTTGAATCTTTTGCTGTTCTATACACACGTCATCGGACAAAGGCTTTTCAATGCAGGCAAAACCTTCTCTGTTATACTCCTCCAAACTCATGTCGGTCTGAAAATTCATACTGTATAAATCAGATACAACCACGGAATGATTGGCTGTGCTTAATCCTTTTAAGAAACTCTCGAAAATCCTGTAAGTAAACGACTCTTTACTCGGATGGCAATAAACTACCAATACGTTCATCTATAATTCTATTAATGTAGATTCTCCTTTGCTGCAATCTGCACACGTCCATTGCCAATACTCCTTTAGTATTACTTTCCCTGAATCTACGATTTCGGGATACGACCGACACACACCAGTTCTAATTTCACCATTTACATTGGTGTGACGGTATTCAAATTCAAGATGGTTGTTGTTAACTATTTTGCCAACAATGGTTCCCATCACAATTTCTCCGCCTTTATATTCAGCAGTTATTAAATCGTCGGATTGTTTGTAATAAAAAAGTGTGCTGTCTGACACTTCGCCATTCGGGGAATTTGAGAGTGCTCGAAATATCCGATTGTTTAAATTGATTTTCACAGGCATTAAAATTTGACATTAGAAATCGTGTCATTCAGACAGAAAAAACGCATCAACAAGGTCGATGGTATGGGTCAGCAGTTCGGGGCCTCCGGGCTGCCCATGACCTGGAATCACCCATTGTACATTAGGGCAGTGACGTATCACATTCTCCACAGTTTCTTTCCAAAGCAGCGGAACAGCGTCGGAGAGGTTTCCCAAACCTCTTGATTCCAATGACTTTATCAAGCATCCTCCAAAAAGCAATTTCTCCATAGGAAGCCACACTATGATGTTGTCAATTGTATGCCCGCCACCCAAATAATAACAAATTACTTCGGTATCATGAAAAGGAATCACCATCTGGTGAGAAAAAGATCTGTCCGGCATCGGCAAATTTAGTTCTTTACACTTGCCGATGGTGAGATTTCCGGATATGGATTCAACACCGATGCTTTGAATGTATTCCAACCCTCCCATACAATCGGCATGGAAATGCCCAATTATAAGCCGCGATAGCCGAACATCCCACTCCTGCTGAATAAATTCAACCAACTGACGGGTCTTTTGGTTATTAGTAGGTGTATCAACCATAATGGCTTCACCTTTACGGATTATTATAAGACCATTGGATGTATAACGCCCCCAAACCAAATCCTCATCCAAAGATTCATGTACAAAAATTGAGTCGGTAATGTGAATAAGTCGAAGATCAGAATTAATTTGCACGATGGAATCAGGCTGAGCCGACAGCGCGCTGCATAGGCAAAGTGCGCATAAGTAAAAAAAGAGATGCTTCATGACAATGAGTGGTTAGGAATAGTTCTATCACAAAAGTACCTGAAATGCAACAATAATATCTGTTTAAAACCTGAAAATCGCACACAGTTTTTCAAACAATAAGGAAAAATGTAAATTGCCCTACTGATATCAAGTCTCAACACAATGAAGATTCTAATAATTGAAGACGACAACCGACTGGCTTCACTACTCCTGCGGGCATTGCACGAGAATGGCTACGAGGCCGATGTGGCTTATGATGGACAAATGGGTCAAAAATTGGCTCTTAATAACGATTATAAACTTGTAATTACAGATATCATATTACCAAAAAAGGATGGTTTGGAGGTGTGTAAAGAAATCAGACGACAAAAATCCTCTCTGCCAATTATCATGCTCACAGCCCTTGGTACCACCGACGACAAAGTTGAAGGATTTGATGCAGGTGCAGATGACTACCTTGTGAAACCCTTTGAGATGCGAGAACTTCTGGCCAGGGTAAAGGTGCTTTTAAACCGATATGCCAACCTTAACAGCAACACCGCCTCAACACTAATATATTCAGACCTTGAACTAAATCTCAACACCAAAACGGTTGTTCGAAATAATCAAAGCATTCATCTCACCCCAAAAGAGTTTAAATTGCTTGAGTTTATGATGCGCAACTCTGAACGGGTTCTCTCAAGAACCGAAATTGCCGAAAAAGTGTGGGAAACCCATTTTGACACCGGCACCAATTTCATCGATGTGTATATCAATTATCTGAGAAAGAAAATAGACAAAGGCTTTGATACAAAACTGATTCACACCAAATCGGGCATGGGGTTTATTCTTTTAAATGATGAAAGTGAGGCCTGAGACACTACTCAAGTCAAGTTCGCAGACTTAACACAATGAAGAGCAGGCCAAGGAACTTTGTCCTTAGCCTCTCACAAAACCGGACATGAATCTGTCAGCACTTCCGGCGCTAAAATGGGTGTTGTGGTTACATATCAAGCATCCATAGATAAGCTGATCTGGATAACTCTATTAGTGACAGCTTGTAATTGGCCAGAGTGTTGTAATAGTTCAGAAATGTTTCGTTGCTTGTTCTTTGAGCCTCAATAAGTTCGAGCAGCGATGCTTCTCCTCGCTGATAGCTGTATAAAATGGCCTCTCTTACTCGTTCAGAATCTTTTAGTATCTCTTCACTAAAAAGGGTGCGCTTTTGCAACATAATACGGTGTAACTCCCACGCCGTTCTTAATTCATTTTCGACCTGAAAAGTAGCCGATTGAAATGCGAGCTTGGATTGCTCATATTGATACAAACCTTGACGGTAGGCTCCTCTGTTGAGTCCTGAAAACTGCAAAGGAATTCTCACTCCTACATAGGAGTAGCGCAAACCGGGCGCTGGCCTAATGGCTTCGTCGTTGTGGTAACCGGCAATAATGGCTATATCGGGATATCTTTCTGAGCGAGCAAGTTTCATATTATAAAAAGCGGCTTTTTCCTCAAATTTAGCAGCAAGAATATGGTCGCTATGAATTAAGGCATGCTCTTTCAACTCATTGTAATTTTTGACCGGGTAAATTGCTTCAATATTACCGGTGAAAACAATAGATTTGGCGGGAATACCTCCGATAAGATAATAGAAATCTGCCATTATTTCAGCCATCTCTTCTTGCTCGCCAAAGAGCTCGGTTTCAAAATTGCGGGCTTCTAATCTTGTCTGCAACACCTCAATTTCGCCTATTTCACCGGCTTCGAAAAGGGTTTGATTGATTTGTATCAACTGATTAAGCTGTTGAAGCGTCGTATTCATGCGGTCAATCACCAATTGTTTCGCAATGGCACTTGTGAATACAGTTGCCACGTCCATTCTTAGTTCGTGCAGAAAGCCCTCTAAATTGGCTTCGGCAGCAAATTTTTCGGCACGAGCCTGGCGGATACGGTTTTTGCGCTTCCCAAATAATTCGACAGGGATTTCCATTTCAAAAGCGATGTTACGCGGCATGTCTGCAAACTCTTCATCCACAAAACGGGGCAGTATGATTTCCAGCTCCGGATTCTGAAAAACTTTTGACGCTTGCAATGCAGCATCGGCTATCGACACCTCAAATTTTTCGATGAGATAATCAAAATTATTGCTCAGCGTAAGTTCCAGAAATGTCTTGAAGTCAATCTCCTGCACATTTCTGTCGTGGCTCTGCGGGTATGCTGTAAAACAGATGGTTGTCAGAAATGCTACTATTATTTTAATTGGTTTCATTTTCTAGATATTTTTTTGGTTCAATTTCTTTTCAACAAGGAAGTATATCACCGGAAGCACAATCATTGTAAGTATGGTAGCAGAAATTAATCCTCCCATAACCACTGTGGTGAGTGGGCGTTGAATATCGCTGCCAACGCCAATAGCATAAGCTGCCGGCAACACACCAAATAACGTCGTCATAGCGGTTATTAATACAGGTCTGAGGCGCTGTACCGAGCCATTTAAAACCGCATCCTTTAAACTGCTATTTTCCTTTTTGCTTAACCTGTTGATGTTTGAAATTAAAATGACCCCGTTTTGCACTGCAAGACCCGATAAAGCAATAAAACCAACGATGCTTGCCACATTAACTGTCATACCTCTGAACTGAAGGGCAAGTAAACCGCCCAGAATTGCCAGAGGCAATGAAGCCAAAATGATTGATGGATGTCTTACTGTTCCAAATTCAGCATACAGCAAAAGGAAAATAATGCCCAGCACCATTGCTAAAATAATGAGTGCACGGCCTTCGGCTCGTTCTTTATTTTCGAATAATCCACCCCACTTTAGCGTGTATAAATCTTTGTCGAACTGAACATTTTCTTCGATGGTTGCCTGCGCCTCTTTGTAAAAGTGCGAAAAGTCGCGTCCGCGTATGTTAAGTTTTACCGTAGTGTGCCGCTGGTTCATTTCACGTGAAATGGTGCTTTCACCGGTAGTTAATCTTATGTCAGCCACTTGCGAGAGTGCAACAGACGCACCTTCGGGCGTTGTGAGCAAGAGATTACCAATTTTCGCGGGGGTATTTCTCACATTTTCGGGATACCGAAGAATAACGTCATACCTGCGTTGTCCGAGAAATATTTCAGAAACGGCAAGACCGCCGATACCTACTTCTATCAGTTGCGATATTTGAGAAACATTGATACCAAACCGGGCTGCGGCATCTCTGTCGATCTCAATTTGCATCTGTGGCAACGGAGGCTCCTGGTCGATTGCCAGGTCAACGGCGCCTTCAACCGTTTCGAGCACGGCCATAATATCTTCGGCTATTCGCCGGGTCTCAACAAAATCTTCACCAAATACCTTCACCACCAATTCACTATGTGCTCCTGCTACTTTGTCGTTTACACCATCTATCATGGGTTGAGAAAAGCCGACTACCATGCCTGAGATTTGTTGAAACCGTTTGTCCATCTCATCAATCAGCTCCAGCTTGCTGCGCTTTGGTTTCCATGTATTGTAAGGATGCAAAACCACCATCGACTCGATGTGAGAAGGGGTAAAAGGGTCGGTACCATCGTCGTTTCTGCCCAACTGGGTAACTATGTGCTTCACTTCGGGGAATTCGCGTGCTACACTTCTGAGTTCAGCCGCCATTTCTGTTGCCTTCTCCAGAGATATGCCGGAAGGCATCTTCACCTGTAACCATATTGAGCCCTCATCGATGTAGGGTAAAAACTCTTTGCCTATTTTGGTGAACACGAAGCCGGTGAGCAACACAGCAATGATTGCCGGTACAATGGCATATTTAGGAGCGTTGAGCAAAAACGACATAAACCGGCTGTATCTGTTTTTTAGCCATTCCATTGGTTTGTTTACAAAAACCTTTGAGGGTTTTTTATAGGACCAAAGCATAAGAGCGGGTATTACCGCCAATGAGAAAAGCAGCGCTCCGCCCAAAGCGTATGCTACGGTATAGGCCATTGGGATAAAAAACTTTGCTTCAATCCTTTCAAAAGCAAACAGTGGCAGATGCGCCGCGATAATGATGAGGACAGAAAAAAAGATGGGTTTTCCAACTCTAATGGTGCTCTCGGCCACCCGCTCTTCGGTGAAAACTTCGTTGGGGTTTTTCTCCCTTCGGGCCTGCAACGACTCCACAATAACTATGGCGGCATCAACCAGAATACCAAAACTAAGCGCCCCCAGTGAAAGAAGGTTTGCCGGAATCTCTGTAAGATACATGAGCGCAAACGAAACCAGCATGGCAAATGGAATTGCGCTTGCCACAATAAATGCAGCCTTCACGCTTCCCATAAACAGTAGCAGAATTAATACCACCAATGCAATGCCTTGCAGCAACGTCAGCGATACCGACCGGGTGGTTTGCTGAATAAGCTCGGTGCGATCGTAGTAAGGATCAATCCAAACGCCCTCGGGTAAAATTTTGGTGTTTAACTCCTCCACTTTTTGGTTCACGTTAGCCAAAACGGGTGATGGATCCTGGTGCCGAAGGAGTACGACGATACCTTGCACCAGATCATCTTCATGGTCGCGCCCAAGCATGCCGTTGCGCTCCATGGCACCTAACTTCAATTCTCCCAAATCACGTAAAAATATGGGAGTTCCATTTACCGAGCTAACAACCACTTTGCCCAAATCATCGAGCGAACGCACCAGACCGATACCTCTTATCACATAAGCCAAATCGCCCCTGACCACGCGGCCTCCACCTGCATTTGAGTTGTTTATTTCTACCGCTTCGATAACTTCTTCGAGGGAGAGTCCATACTTTTGAAGTTTTTCAGGATCCAGTTCGCATTGAAACTGGGTGGTTTCGCCACCGTGTGTTACAACTTCGGCCACACCGAAAACTTCCCGCAATTTTGGGATGATTACCCAATCCTGAAGCTCTCTTAATTCGCGCTGACTGTATATATCTGAGTGTATAGTATAGCGGAAAATTTCGCCTGTCGGACTTGTCAATGGTTCCAGTTCAGGATTTGCTCCTTCGGGTAATTCTGCATCAAGCAGGCGTTCACGAATAAGCTGACGTGCAAAATAATCGTCCATGCCATCGGCAAACACAAGGGTTATCATGGAGAGCCCGAAGGTGCTTTTTGAACGCATCACCAACAATCCCGGCATGCCGTTAAGTGCCCTCTCAATGGGTATGGTTATTTGCTCCTCAATGGTTTCGGCAGCGTGGCCTGGATACTGTGTAATTACCATTGAAGTAACATCCGCAATATCGGGGTAGGCATCGATTTCAAGTTTGGTGAATGAATAATACCCAAAGAAGCCAAGCATTACGAATAAAGCCGCCATAATCCCCCTGCGGGAAAGGCAAAATCGTATAAATTTTTCTATTGTCATGTTTTCCTGTTTTTACGGTTATGCAAGTTTCTGATTCAATACTATGGCAACATAACAGCATTCTTATTTACAACAATTTCATTTTCGGCAAGCCCTTCAAGAATAACTATTTTCCCATCAATCAAGTCACCCGTAATCACCTTTCTCTTTTCAAAGGTGAAGGGTTCATTCTGCACGTACACATAGTTATATTCTCTGCGTTGCAGTACAGCTTTTTGGTCAATCACAATCCGGGGTGCCGGTTCCGACAGCAATCTTACCGAAGCAAACATGCCGGGCTTTAACTTCATGTCAACATTATCAAATTCAATAACAACACGGGTTGTTCGTGTATCTTCATCTAAAATATCGTTGACAAACAGTACTTTCCCCTCATATTCTTCACCCGGATAAGCCGCGAATGATGCGTAAACATCGCTATCGGGCTTTACAAATCGGATGTCTTTTTCCTGAATGTTGGCAGTAACCCATACTTTACTTAAATCGGCAATAATCATAAGCGGCTCTTCAGGTTCTGCAATAAATTCGCCAGGAGCAACATTTAAATTAACCACTCTGCCATTGATTGGTGAACGAACCACAAGGGGTTTACCAATTTTATCCTCATCAATACCCATAATTTTTAATTTCAGCAAGGCACCTTCCATCTCGCTCTGGGCTATTTCATGTACTGTACTTACTTCTTCAAGCTCTCGCAAAGGGGCAATTCCTTTCTTGTGCAAATCCTCTTTTCGTCGTAATTCTCTTTCGGCCTGCAACAAAGCACTGCGGGCGCTGATAAATTCAGTTTGTACTTCGGCTATTTCGGGTGAAAATATTTCAAACAAAGCCTGACCTGTTCTAACGTTCTGACCCATATTGATAAACAGTTGTACTATACGCCCCCCCGCAGGTGGAAAGATGTTTGCACGCATAGATGGTTTTGCCGCCACAGTTGCAGGAGCCGAAACCTCTGTCCTGATTATATTAGTTAGTGCTGCGCCTGTTTCAATATTCTCTCGTAACGGAGACGTTTCAGGAATAAAAATAGAACCCTCCAATTTTATATATTGCGGAACAGCCTCATCGCCTATAATTTGGCGTCGCAACTGCGGTATCAACAATACTGCCAACAGTATCATTGTCGCCAATCCAATGATGATTATGCGGTTGCGACCGGCTATTGAATTATTAGATTTCAGTATCATAACCTTAAATTTTTAATGTTGATTACTATTTATTTTTGACTGTTTCGTTAAAAAAACATCAGCATTGCTATTCTTATGCCCGATATTAAACCCACAACAACAAGACTCGCAATCCAGACAACTCTTTTCTTAAAGTGCTGCCACACAGGAGTTCTGCTGTAATCCATCAGGCCTTTCCCGGGTATCATACCCATGAACTTCTCAAGATCCTCAGTATGCTCAGCCCTAATTACTTCAATGGCTTCATCATGTGTAACAATGCCCACCAAAGTATGCGGATTGGCAATTATCAGATCCTTAAGCGTAATAAATCCCCTGCATAAGCTGCTTGTCATCCACCACATACACGTAATAGATGGTTTTTTTGATGGTGAGTCACTCCGCACTTTATTGATGGCCTCGGTACACGTCATGCCTTTATGAACCGTGGCAAAATCGGTACCCATGATGCCACCGGCAGTTTCGGGCGGATAGCTGCTAAGTTTGATAACATCTTCACGAACCTTCTTTGATAAATAAGGCAGCAAACCGGCACTTTTTTGTCGCCACTGGCGTTCAAGGCCAATGGCTGCCCCAAGTAGAAGAGCCCATAAAAGCCGTGATCTAAAGTCTAATAAGGTCATTTCTCTTTCGGTTTGTGCAATTCACCAATCAGCTATGCACAGCCAAAAGCACTGTGCCGGTTAGAAGATTAAACTGCCTGTTATCCTATCAGGACCTGCATCCATTGGGTTTAATTTTAAATTCAACGCCACAAAATTAAAACAGCCCCCGCATGGGAGCTGTTAGAGACGTATTAGAAAAAATTAGAATTTTATTAGAGTCGATTTAGGCGTGCGGCAATTGGATATGGAAGGTGGTACCTTCATCCTGTTTTGAAGATACTGATATTGTTCCCCGGTGCAGTAAAATGATTTTTTGTGTGAGAGCGAGCCCTATGCCGTTACCATCAGTATACTTCTTATTCTCGCCACGATAAAACGGCGTGAAGATATTTTTAAGGTCGCTCTGGGCAATGCCAATACCTTTGTCTATGAACTTAAGCGTGATATATGCAGGGTCATGCGTTGCGGATTTTAGATTCCCGGTATCGGGTTGAGGCGATGAAATAGAGACCATACAGCTTTTATCTGCTGAAAACTTACATCCGTTTTCAAACAGATTTGCAAATGCCACCTTCAGAAGATATTCATTCCCTTTGACTGAAATTTGATGATCATTCTCAAAATCATTCTCAAAGTGAATGTCAATTTTAAAATTGGGATTCGCTTGTTGCACTTGCTGCATGGCATCCAATAGTGCTTCATCAATGCGCGTTTGTTTAAATGATATTTCGGACGAGTCGTAACTGGCTTTGGCAAGATCGAGCAAATTATTGGAAAGACGCACCAGTTTTTTTGCGTCCGATAAGGTTTTTCTTAATGCTGATTTATACGCTTCAACACTTCGATTATTGTTTACTGCCAGTTCAAGTTCTGTAATAATTGCAGCAAGAGGTGTTCTGAGTTCATGTGAAATATTGGAAACAAAGTGTTTTTGTGAATCAAACGAATTTTCAAGCCGCTCAAGCATAGCATTGAATGTGTTTGCCAACTCGGACAGTTCATCTTTACTTCCTTTGGGAGCAAGCCGTAAATCAAGGTTTGTGGCCGATATGCGCTTCACCTTTTCAATCATCTCTTTTACAGGATAAAATGCTTTTTTTGAAAAGAACAAACCTGCAATGCCGATGAATAAAATTGAGACGATAAAAACAATGATGATATTTTTCTGCAAGTTGTTAAGTTTATTATGCCCATATTGATCAAACGCCGCGGCTGTTAAAATGTACACTTCATTTTGAAATTCATAGCGCAGACCAATGACCTGCCAATCATCCTGAAAAAATGCCATCTCTTTATTTTGGTAGATATTGGTTATCATTTCATGGGTCTCTTTTACAATATCGATATCTACGGCATCATGGTAAAGCAAATTAAAACCGGTATCGTATATGGCAACCTCTACTTCGTTAAGTATTTCCCTGTTACTTCGATAGATGTCTTGCAGGACTTTAACCTCCACTTTAGCATTAAAATAGAGATTGGCTTTAGTAATAGCCTCTTTCTTTAAAAGCGAAAAGAACTCCTTCTCCCTGTTTTGCTTCGCTGAAATATAGATTATAGAGGCAAATATTACTAAAATAGTGGCCGTTATGATGGTAAATAATATGGTTAATTGTGTACGTATTTTCATTTCTGCAATTTTAAGATAAACTCCATCCACGGTATGGTGTGAATAAACTCTTTACCAAATTTCGTTTCAATCTTCTTCATAAGATGATTGGTTTAATCATCAATAAAAATAGACCCTTTTTTGAAATCTTCATCCACGATGTTCGCGGGAAAAGTTATTCGCTGTTTCGCCATATATAGCAGTAACAGGAACCAATAGTATGGAGCATCAAATAAGTTTCACCGATAAGTCATCTGCCCAGCAACCAAACTCATGCTTTTGCAACCCAAAAACGCAGTTTCAGCAATCCCTGCGACAGCTTCATTCGTTAAAACTCTCATCATTGCAAAGTTACATTTTTATATTCTCCATATCGATGAGTGTAAGGTGAAAACCTTTCTCCATATAATTTATGTTCATTTGGTGTATGGCACTCCGGCAACCTTTGGCGCTTTTTGACGGCTCAATCGCAACGCGCCACCTGATTTTTGAAGTGAGACAACCTAACTTCTCCGATAAGATGCCGTTTTTTGCCGATCCATATTTTTTTTGCATTTTTAGGCTCTTTTGCAAACAGATGAAATCATAAGATATGGATAACCATTCTGACTTTATGCGCATGGCCATTGAAATGGCCGACGAAAACATAAGAAACGGAGGTGGCCCTTTTGGTGCAGTGGTAGTTAAAGATGGAAAAGTTGTTGGGAAGGGTGCTAATCAGGTTACCAATCACAATGATCCAACAGCCCATGCCGAAGTGTTGGCCATACGTGCAGCATCACGCGAATTAAACACGTTTAATTTAAGCAACTGTGTGCTTTATACATCCTGCGAGCCATGCCCCATGTGCCTTGGCGCCATATATTGGGCGCGCATACCGCATGTGTATTATGGCAACAACAGAGAAGACGCTGCATCTATTGGTTTCGATGACGATTTTATTTACCGTGAGTTAAGCATGCCCATGGCAAATCGCAGCATATTAATGCAACCTCTGCTTAGTGAGGAGGCTCTGAATACCTTCCGTGCCTGGTCTGATAAAAGCGATAAAATAGATTATTGATGCAGTGCACAGGCCGTGTGAATGAGGACTTTTTTCATCAGGATGCCCTTATTGTGGCTCCTGAAATGCTCAAAATGCAGCTTGTACGCCATTTTGAGAGTGGCGAAACACTTGTGCTCGACATCACCGAAGTAGAGATATACCGCGGTGAAGAGGATCTCGCCTGCCATGCAAGCAAAGGACGCTCGCCACGCACCAATGTGATGTACTTACAAGGGGGGCGGGTTTACGTGTATCTGATATACGGCATGTACTGGCTGTTAAATATCACCACCGGCCCCAACGATCATCCTCAGGCCATTCTTATTCGGGGCACGCAGCAGATAAAGGGTCCGGGGCGTGTGGGTAAAGCGCTGCAACTCGATAAAAGCTTTTATGGTGAGAATCTTAACGATTCAAACAGATTGTGGCTACAATGGCAAACGCACAATGTCACATCTGGCTATACTACATTGCCTCGCGTTGGTATTAATTATGCCGGAGAGCACTGGGCAGGAATCCACTGGCGATTTCTTACCACTGAGCCATTGGAAGACGTGCAATGAAAAATTCAGGACTAAACCGAAGCATCACCCCCATACCATAGTCAAACCATCCTTCAGACACATCATAAAAACCTTCAAAAAGGAATGAGAAACCGATATGTGGTGAGAAGGTTTTTTGCCACTGATATTTGCCTACCATCATTTGCCTGCTGTTAAAAACCGCTTTGCTGCCATCGATGACTGAAGCAGAGCCGTACATAGGATTGCCCAAAGGAGCTACAAAATTGCGGGCACTCCAGTATGACACGAGCAATTTGCTGTGTGTGGATGCAGCAGTAACGCCAGTGTAAAAACCATGACCTTTATGCAGTCCGCTCAAATTGGAATCTTTCAAGTCTCGATAATACATGGCATTGCCAAACCAACCGATGCGATTGATTTTCCCAGGTAATACTTTATCGATTTCCAGACCGGCTGCCAAATTCACCGGAGAGTGCGAAGGGGATAAATAATTGCTTATTTGGCCGCCTTCGTGCCATGCTAAAAATGCCAAAGGTGCTACCACTGACCATCCTTTGGTGCTATTCAATAGATTTCGTCTGAGGCTTAAGCCTGCCGTGAACACTTCCGGTATCGTATCTCCACTGCGAATATACTGTTGCCAGTTTATCCATGTATCTACCCATAATTTCTCTGAGTTGTATTTTACCTGCAGGCCATTTTCTACCGGACGAAAAACTTCCCTCTCAAAATGATACATCGCATCGGGTAAACGGTGGTTGTTATTCCCGTTAAGGGTTCCCAATATCAAGTCCAACTCATCCGTGAATCGTAACCGTGCTGACAAAACCGGACGCACCTTCAACTGTTCATTATCCCCGTAGAATTTAACCATGCTGGCTCCTCCCTTAAATCTCAAGCGGCTGCCGGCATAATAGGTTATAGATGGCTCAAAAATATGACCCGGGAGTGTATAACCCTCAACCATATTGCCAAAATACTCGTTATTAAGAAAAAAATGCGAGCTCTCAACAGAAAACAGAAGCGCATCTTCCCTGTCGGTTCTAAATGAGTCGCGTGAGGTGATATGCCAAAAATCGCCCTGTGCATTTAACGATAAAAATATGGTTGAGAAGAGAATTGCAGATACAAAAAAATTGAGAAAACGATTCATGTCAGTAATTGGTTTTGTATAAAAGCAAATATACCATTTGCCAAACATTTTTGAATCAAAGCCGAGTGATTTTAAATCAACAAAACCCTATACATTCCTCATCGGGCCAAGGCCAAAATGCGCCAGGCGCCCCGCATTACAATCAGAAAAACGATGCTGCCAACAATCAGGTCGGGTATTGGGGTTTCGAGAAACCAAACCAGCGCACCTGCCACAATCACCCCCAGATTAATCGCTATGTCATTGGACGTAAAAATCATGGATGCCTGCATGTGTACATCCTTGCTATTAACCCGATGCAAAAGAGCAAGACAAATCACATTGGCCACAAGAGCCAGGGCCGACACCATCATCATAATCCTAAAGTCAGGTATGATTTCGGCTCCAATAAACCTGCGTATCACCTCGCCAAAACCAATAAGAGCAAGAAGCAGTTGAAGATAACCGCTTATTTTTGCCACGCGCTTTTTGGTGCGAAGAGCTGCTCCAACGGCCATCAAAGCCAAAGCATATACAAATGAGTCGGCAAGCATATCCAGTGAGTCGGCCACCAGACCCATTGAACCTGAAATCAACCCAAACAACATTTCACCGGCAAAGAAGAGCAAATTAATTGCAAGCACTATCCACAACACGCTTCTTTCGCGGTGTTGGTTCGTTGTTTCTTTCACCTCATTCACTTCCATGGTTCGAAACATGACTGCACCCATATTTAAGGCATCCAACTCGCCTAAAATCACTTTTTCATTTAAATCACGGTGGTACACGTCCAAACAACGGGACTTCAGATTAAATCTAAGCAGCTCAATTCCAAATCGTCCCTCAAGCTTGAGTCGTATGATATGCTCCTCCGAAGGACAATCCATTCCGGGTATATGAAAAGTAGTCAATCGCATGATAGGCTGTAATTAAATCGCTATTAGCAATGAAACTTATACAGGCACCCGATTGTTCATTAACAGGTTGATTGATTACTTTTGTAGCATGTATACAGAATTAGGATATCTCGCGCTGTTCACCACTTGCTTTTTGGCTGCGACAGTGCTTCCATTTAGTTCCGAAGCCGTTTATGCAGCCATGCTGGTGGCCGGATATGATCCTTATCTAAGTCTGTCTGTGGCATCAATAGGCAACTGGATGGGGGGCATGTCCTCCTTTTGGATTGGATGGATTGGCAAATGGGAATGGATAGAAAAATATCTGCGCATCAAGGCAGAAAAAATTGCGAAAATACACAAACGCATTGCCGGGAAAGAGGGTTGGATTGCCTTTTTCACCTGGCTGCCCGGCATTGGCGACCCACTGGCAGTGGCGTTGGGACTCATTAAAGCCAATCCTGCTAAAACAGCGGTATGGATGCTTGTAGGCAAAACAATGCGCTATGTGGTCTCGGGATTGATTACTCTAAAAGCTATTGATTGGCTTTCAACATAAAGCAAAAAGCCAATCAACGAAATCATCTGCCTGAATGTCTGTAGTTAATCCTCCATGTGGGTTCCGAACACCTGCACCCAGTACTTTCCATCGCGGCTCACGGCCACCCCAATGCGGGTAAATTCAGGATTCATGATGTTTTTACAATGGCCGGGGCTTCCCATCCAACCCTCCACTGCGGAGGCCTCATCGTTAAAGCCCAGCGCCAGGTTTTCACCAACAGCACGCCACTTAAAACGCTCGCGATCAACCCGCTGACTCACAGACGATTTATCTGAACCTGTGTGACTGAAAAAATTCTTTCGCATCATGTCGTTGGCATGTTTTTGTGCTGCACGCGTAAGAGCCGCATCCCAAATCAAAGGCCCGGCCGCTTTCATTGAATCATCGCCACACATGCAATCGGCACTTCGGGCTTCATTTACCAACCGCAACATTTCGTCGGCATCCACTTGTTTTTGGGCATAAAGGTTCATCCCTGCAACCAATCCCACTAAAACCAAAAACCTTCTAATCATAATGTCAAAATAATATGAAGTTGTACGATGGGTTGATACGATGCTTTAGCATATAAGGTTTGGCTACCATATCGTCTCAACCAAATGTCAATATCCCAATCACAACAGATATTGATTCTCTATGTTAATCTTGGATTGTTGGCCTTCACTGAAGCAATGGCCACAAAAAGCATAAAACAAAAACTGAGCCAAGCCACCCACACATACGAACCCAGCCATGTGAACGACAAGCTGAAAACCATTGGCGCTAGTGCACTGGCAAAAACGATGAATGACATGGCTTTGCCGGATATGGTGCCTATGTATTTGCGACCAAAAAGTCGCGGCCAGGCCACCGCATTAAGCACCGAAAATAGTCCTCCCATAATACCCAATCCGGCCACCACAAGGTATAAGCCCCAACCCAATGTAAGCCCCATTAAACCACCAACGGCCAAAAAGCCACCAACAATCATCACATACAAAATTATTTTCAGCTGGAGCCAGTCAGAGATAAAATTGAAAAATAAACTGAACGAAACAGATACTGCCGCTATCGGAATAAATATGGAAATGGCCTCTGACCTGGGAAATCCGGATGTCTCAAAAATCGACACCACATGAAAGGTAAATCCTGTAATAAAAAAGGAGTTAAAAGAAAGCATCAGGGCATACATCCAGAAAGCCCGGGTACGAAAAGCCTCGCCTGGCTCAAAGCTTCGCATTACACGACCTTCAACCGCCTTACAGTCACCTTTGGGAGGCTGCCCATCGGGTAGCAGACCATGTGCCTCCGGACTATCTCTAAAAAACAGGATTATAATAAAAAACATCACCAGTAGTGCCAAACCCATAAACTGCCATGCTCCTGACCAACCAAAAGATTGAATTAACTTATCGATAAGCACCGGAGCGATGGAAAAACCCAACGAAATGCTCAAGGCACTAAAAGCATTTACCCGACCGCGAAAGCGCTCAAACCACTTCATCACCATGTTACGCGATGACATGGTGAGCACCCCTTGTCCCGAAAACCGAAACAAAAAGAATATCACAGCCATAAAAACAAAAGGGACAATCCAATGATAGAAAGAGATAAAACGCTGGATGGTGGACACAAGCACATCAGACAGAGAGGCCATGAAAAGCGCAAAAGCAAGCACTACAGCAGCCATTGCAGCCACTTTGCGAGCTCCAAATCGATCAAACCAGCGGCCGGCAGCACTTATAAGCAGTGAGCTCATAATTGTACCAATCATGTAAGCTGCACTAAACTGATTGCGACTTAAACCTACCGCCTCTTTTACCGGCTCAGTAAATATTGAGACACCCACCGTCTGCCCGGGAAGACTGGCCCAAACACCAATGGTACCAACCACCATCACCAGATATCCATAGAAAAATGGAAAGCGTGATGGATTTATATACTTATTGAACACATTAATTGACATGCCGGCAAAATTATTAATTATAATCGCCGGCATGTAATTATTGCGAAACTTTATGAATTGTCAACAAAAATCAATATTTGTTTCGATTGGCAAACCACACCAACGACAACATTACAGGTACTTCTACCAATACGCCCACAACAGTTACCAATGCAGCCGGCGAATGCAACCCAAACAACGCAATAGCTACTGCCACAGCCAATTCAAAAAAGTTACTGGCACCAATCATGGCCGCCGGAGAGCATACTGCATGGGGCAGTTTGAGTTTTTTGCCGCCATACCATGCCACAAAAAAGATGAAATAGGTTTGGATAACCAACGGTACAGCTGCCAAAAGAATAATCAACGGATTGTTAATGATGTTTTGTCCTTGAAAGGCAAACAGCAGAAGCAATGTGATCAGCAATGCAATGATGCTCACCGGACGCAGACGATGCAAAAACACATTCTTAAACCACTCCTGCCCACGCGACTTTATCAATATTCGTTGCGTAATTACTCCTGCAACCAAAGGCACCACCACAAATATTACCACACTTGCCACTAAGGTATCATACGGTATGGTGATATTGGTAATACCCAATAGCAGACCAACGATAGGCACAAAAGCGACCAATATAATTAAGTCATTAACCGACACCTGCACAAGTGTGTAATTTGGATCTCCATCGGTCAGGTAGCTCCACACAAAAACCATGGCAGTACATGGCGCTGCACCCAGAATAATGGCTCCGGCAATGTATTCGCCAGCCAGTTCAGGAGAGATAAAAGCACCATAAAGCTTGGAAAAAAACACCCATGCAAAAAATGCCATGGTAAAAGGCTTAATGAGCCAGTTAACAACGAGGGTCAGGATAACCCCTTTGGGTTTCTGTCCCACCTTTTTTACGCTGGAGAAATCAACCTGCAGCATCATGGGATAAATCATGAGCCAAATTAAAATGGCCACGGGGATGTTTACCCTTGCAACTTCCCAGCTGCTCATCACTTCAATGGCATCGCCCACCAAAAGACCTATAATCACACCGCCAATGATACACAGTGCCACCCAAAGGGTTAGATATTTCTCGAAAAATGCGATTTTCTTTGTTGATGACATACTTAATTTTTAAATGATAATAGAATAGAGACCACCAGAAGGACGGTCCAATTGTCTTAAATCTGCTTGTGTTTAATTCCCGAAACGGTGAGGCTGTATATTCCGACACCGGACGCCACAAGATCAGCCAACTCGTCCTGATTCAGATAGTGCTCCAGAATCTGTTTAGGAATCTCAATCAATCGCTCCTTATGAACAATTACATCTGAGAAGCCTGTCTCATCAATAATTTGCATGTATGAATCACGGGCTAAGGCACCTGCTACGCATCCCACGTACATTTCGGCTGACTCCCTGAGTTTTGCAGGCAGTTCGCCTACAAACACCACATCCGACACGCAGAAATGAGCGCCTGGCTTCAGAACACGCATAATCTCAGCATAGGCCTTTCGCTTATCGGGTACCAGATTCAGCACACAATTGCTGATAACCACATCAAACATCGAATCCGTCAAGGGCATAGATTCAATGTCGCCTTGAACAAACTCCACATTGGAGAACCCCAATTTTGAATTGTTCAGTCTGGCTTTCTCAATCATCGACTCTGTGAAATCGATGCCAACCACACGGCCACTGGCACCGGTGAGGCTTCGCGCCACGAAGCAATCGTTCCCGGCTCCTGAGCCCAAATCGAGTACGTGATCGCCCTCCCGGATGTTGGCAAACTGCGTAGGCACACCACAGCCAAGACCCAGATCGGCCTCAGCCACATGCCCCTTCACAAATTTGTAATCCTCACCAATCATTGAAAACTCAAGCCCGCCATCGCCACAGCAAGATGAACCTCCTTTGGCAATAAGCCCGTATTTTTCAATCACTTTGCGCTTAATGTCGCTTGACTGGGTCATAATTGCGGCTTTAAAGTCTCATTGTAGAAACTCTCAAATTTGGCTTTGATTTCATCGCGCACACGGTAAAATTCGCTCATGATATACTCCTGAGTGCCCTGTACATGCGAAGGGTCGTCAAACCCAAAATGCAAACGGTGCTTCACTTTTCCCATAAAAGCAGGACATGATTCGTTGGCACCTCCACATACAGTAATTACATAGTCCCACTCATCCTTCAGATACTTATCAACCGAATCGGAAGTGTGGTGGCTTATGTCAAGCCCTATTTCCTTCATTACTTGCACAGCTGTGGAATTGAGACGACCTGACGCCTCGGTTCCAGCGCTGCACACATTCAATCTCGAATCAAACGACTGTAAAAAGCCGTGTGCCATTTGGCTGCGACAACTGTTTCCGGTACATAAAATCAATACTTTCATTTTTTCTTTTGTTTATAGGTTAAACTTATTTATTCTACAAGAATCTGAATGCCCATCTGTTTGGCAATCGGAACCACCATTACAACACAATGACTCAAAAAATGGTGAAGCAAACTGCTTGAGCAACTCTATTTTATCGTTGTTGATGCAATAATTTACACGTGCTCCGGCAACCTCGCCCTTAATCAGGCCGGCCTCTTTTAATTGCGTGAGGTGCTGTGCCACTGTGGTGCGGCTTAATGGCAGCACATCCGAGATGTCACCGGTGATGCAGGTCTGAGTTGCAGCCAAGTACCTCAATATTGCCAACCTCGCAGGATGACCAAGGCTTTTAAAAATAACGGCAGCGTCCTGAAGTTCAACATCAAATAGCTCTTTTTTTGCTTGTGCCATATCTGAATGGTTTAATGACGTAAAAATACGACATATTTTAATGATGTCGTATTTTTACGTTACTTTTTATTGAAAAAACATAAAATCATTTCATCCCATACTTAATCAGCCTGCAACATCAGGTAGTTTAATCAGTCGCTTGAATAATTGAGACTGATGCATAAACAACTCTACCTGATACTGAATTCCATTAACAGTATTAGAACAAAAGGAGCCATGAAAATCAAGAAGTGTTGTGACTGTTTAAAATAAAATCAATCTGCTTTGAAGATTCCTAGACTATTAAATGCAGATCAAAGCGAAGTCCCGTAATGCGGGATAAGGTATTTATACCGATAGATAATATCAATCTTACTATCTTTCTAAACTAAGCTATCTGTCTAAAATCTAAAAGTTTTCGCATCTACATCATATTTTACAAATTAAATTGTAAGAGTTACTTAATCTCTCCCAATTAACAAACATGATATTAATTTTAACGGATGGGTATATGAAACGTTTGGCATTTTAAAGCGATTTCTGTCAAACCGTTGCTATGTTAATTAAATGTACCGCCCTTAAAATTAGCACTTTCTGCCAAATATTTAATATACCGTGTATCGCCTGATATTTTGTCATACACTCCTGAAAGTCATTGCTTTATCATGATTTTCCTCAGAATTTATGTTATTATGTAGTCTTAATTTCTATCGGCACTTCAATTATATTTTTAACAGTTGTGTATAATTGAACATCTTGTGCTGGTGTGTCAAGTGAGATAATTAATGAATATCGTGTTCTATTTTCAACTTTCCCTAAATGTTTTCTTTCACGCCACCAGCCAATAACAGGATAAACTGCAATGTGGTTACAGGTTGCTAAATCTGCTGCTGTACCATCCCAAAAATCAGAATGAATGGAACCGTTACTGCGACTATTTGTTCCAATTGACCATCTGTTGCTACCAGCATTACCTGCTACTTCTTCGTTTTCTTCTCTTGCAGCAATATTTACCCGTCTTCTGAAATCATCTTCTCTTTCACCGACATTATTTAAATCAAAGCGTAATCCATGAGATTGATAACGGTACTTATCTTTCCAACCTATTTCACCAGCACCTGGCTCAATAAAATAAGATAGGGTAATTCGCAATTTTACAGGCATTTGCCCCATCCCCAACAATAAGTCGGCTGGCCAAGGAAGATTGAAAAAGTGAATTTCGTTTGTTTCTGCCTGACTGCTTCCTTCTTTGTAATTAAAAGGCTGAATAGTTTCCTGGGCAATAAAAGTAAAAGCACTTTCCTGACTATATAAAGCACGGTCTAATTGAGGTACTCCAAAACCAAAAACTTTCAATAAGTTCCTAAAACTAGTTCTGTTGCCTTGTTGTACATTCATTTGGTTGAGCATTGCGGGATTCCAATTGGCTAATGAACCATCAAGCCTCTAATGGTTTCCGCCCATGCATCGGGATATTCATATGCAATTTTTGCAGCGAACCAAGAAGCCTGAGCTGCTGCCGCACTTGTAGCATTAATTGTGTCAAATGGTTTAATATTGAATGATTTTGAAGTTGATAGCAATTCTAAATCATCATGTGGAGTAACATTGTCGTCAGGAGCTTTCAGTAAATTGCCACCTTCAAATACCACATCGGGTTTTACAGGCCACTTTTTCTCCCAGGCTAAAGATGTTGAACTGTATGGAGACAATTCACCTTCGTTGGCAACAGGTGTATATTTCCGATAATTATCATCATTTACCAGAGTTTTTTCAGTGTATGCCCCTGCAACTATTGCATTCCATGATTGAGCCGGATTTTGAACAGAAGAAGTAAAGTTTGAATCAGGATAATTTCTCCAAGATTCTTCATCACGAATATTACCTGCAGAAATTATTATAAGTCGCTGATTTTCACCTTCACCAAATACTAAATTATCCATAGCCCCTGACCATGAAGAAGGCCGTCCTTTGTCAGTATCTTCTGTTGATGTTACTGACATACAATAGACCAAAACCATATCGGGATTTTGGATTTCAGCCCTTGCAATTCCTTGTGCTATAACATCACCCCAAAGTTCCTTTGGTGTTTCTTCCTGATTAGGACGTGGTAAAATTTTCACGGAACACAACTTATGTGTGAGTGAAACAATATTTCCGGTCATTAAAGCACCTTCAAGTTTCCCATAACCCGCTATTCCGGCCATTAAAGTGCCATGTCCCCCTCTCATGGGTGAATGGTCATTTGTACCCCAAGAATTATCGACTGTTAAGGTGTTTGCATCATTAATTAAGGGCTCCAACAACTGATGTCCATTATTTCTCCACTATCCAGCAAGCATATTTTTATATTTGAATCAACTATTTCAATTCGTTGAAGTAAATCTTCAACCCAATTTTGTTGTTCTTTGGAACTTTCATTTACCCAAAATCCTGCGGGTTCTTGTCCTGCCCTGAACTCTGCAAGCAAATCGCTTTGAAGCATTAGTTCAATAAGGTTTTGCCGGTTTGCATTTATAAGCAAAACAGCTCTTTCAGGAAAAATGATACTGTTGTGTTTAACCTCAATACCAATCGTTTCGAGTGTTGTGAGAAATTGTGCAATTTGTTCCTGTTCAAGGTTTTCTTTTGTATTAACGTTCAACCATACTTCACACCATTTAGAATTATCAGCAGGAATCAGTTGCAGGTTGTCTGTCCACAAACCTTCTAACAAAGCAATGCTTACATCTTCAATACTATTGACTAATGAAGCGTTTTTAGGTTCTCCTTTAGCAGTTTCCTCCTGTTGGTATTTTTTGATTTTTGAAATGAAATGCCCTTCTTTTCCGTTTGGGACATATACTGTTGCCCTTATCTGTGTTTGATTTTCCCCAACAGGAATCTCTTTAATATTCAGTAAGCGGATTCCTTTTCGAAGGTCTTCCAAACTTTTAGTAATTAAATCGTGGTCAGCTGCACTGGTAAAAGAAATATAAGTCCCTTCCCTTGTGGCGATTTGTTCTGCCTCACGCTGTTGTTGTAGTTGTGCTTTGGTCTGCCAAATGGCATCAAATTGTCTTAACAGCTTTTGGCTTTGAGATTCCCGGTCACGAACAGGAATACGTGGCTGTCCACCCATTGATGATGGGGCTTTGTATTTTTCACGGTTTACATTTCCTTTTATAAAAATGTGTTTATATGATTCTGCCATGTACTAAAATTATTTATGATATGCTGCATTGCGGTCTTTGATTGCTTTTAAAATAAGTTGATTATTCATTTGCAGCTTTTCATTCAAGACCGTTTCTTTAATAGCATCAATACATGCAAGCGATATTTCGGCATGGCTTAATCCGTTTATATTTGAAAGAAGGTCATTAAATTTTAGTTTTTTTGAAAATTGTGATAGCCTGTTTTTCAATAAAGCCAATTTTTCATCCCCATCGGGCAAATGATACAGGATTACATCATCAAACCTACGAAAAAGAGCCTGGTCTAACAAAGCCTTGTTGTTGGTAATGGCAATAATCAGGCTATCAGAATTATCCCGTTCAATAAATTGGAGGAAGGAATTTAAAACCCTGCGCATTTCGCCTACATCGTTATCCCTGCTTCGTTCCCCGCCAATGGCATCAAACTCATCAAACAAGTACACGCCCTGTCTTTGCTCAATTAAATCGAAAACCTGACGTAGTTTTGCACTGGTTTCGCCCATGTACTTCGTAACCATCTTATCCATTAAGATGGTGTATAAAGGTAGGTTCAATTCATTAGCAAGAATGGAAGCAGTTAAAGTTTTTCCAGTTCCCGGAGGGCCTGAGAGCAAAATCTTTCTTCTGTTTTCCAAGTCATGTTTTCTAAGCTTATCCCTTTGAACAAATTCTGTAACAATCCGAACGATTTTGGATTTTATATCTTCCGATGCAATGATATCCGATAAATTAACTGCAGGTACATTTTCAAGTATCAATCCTTGTAATTCGGGGGCAAAAGTTTTTGTTTTGTATTTCGTTTCCTTTGCTTTGTCAATAATGGATTTAATTTCATTGGCAACAAGTGTATGCCCAAGTTTGGCTTCGTGAGCAGCTATTTGCAAAGCAATGGTGGTAAACCTTTCAGGTTCATTGCTGTAATGCGATTTTATTAACGATATGATATAGTCTGCTTTTGCCATACTGCAAATTTATCATTTTTTAATGATAGTTTACTTCTTTATTTTTCAAATTGTAGTGACACTTTCCCTACACTTGGCCGAACAATTAGCTATCGGCAAGCTAACCAGAATAGCAGTTTATTGTGCCGTAAAATCGAGTTTCACCAAAATCATTCTGGTTAAATTTTAATCCCATCACTTGTAAAACAAGATTAAAACATCCATTTTTACATTTTCATATTAATCTGTTACACAGAGATTACAAAACATGGCTCAAAAACGCATTTGTTAACATCACATAAAAAAGAAAAATACATCTGCACCTGCAAATTAGACATGTTATAAATAGAGAGATTTTTCTTTATTTTGTTGGTGAAAAACCGCCTAACCAACTACATTTGCAGCTCCGTTTGAAAGCCTGAAACAGCTTGTTTAATCAGCGAATCAGATATACAATTCCGACGAAAGACTTAAAAATATTAACAAACAGATGCAATTAATTTTAAAAGAAACCTTATGAGCAATTTATTCTGTTCTTCCATTGGGAAGAAGCTCCTGATGGGTTTATCAGGACTTTTTCTGATGATGTTTCTGCTTATGCACCTTGCCATCAACGCTTTGTTGCTGGTTCCGGATAGCGGAGAGACATTTAACGCGGCGGCACATTTCATGGCCACCAACCCGATGATTAAGATTATGGAACCTGTTTTGGCTGTTGGCTTTCTGGTTCACATCATCTGGGGCTTTATGCTGACCATCCAAAACCGCAAAGCGCGTGGCAACGACCGGTATGCATCGGGCAATAAAACCCTTAGCGTGAGCTGGGCATCGCAAAATATGCTGATTCTGGGAATTACCATTTTGGCGTTTTTGGTGCTGCACATGGCACACTTCTGGGTAAAAATGAAAATTACCGGCGACGACCTTCTGTCGCACACAACCATCACCATTGGCGGTGTTGCCACCGAAGTAGAGAATGCCTACGCATTGGTTAACTACACTTTCTCCTACCTTTGGATTGTGGTGGTGTATGTCATTGCAGGTGTTTTCCTGGCTTTACACTTGTCGCACGGTTTCTGGTCTGCTTTCCAGACAATCGGTTTCAGCAACACCATCTGGCGCCAGCGCCTTACTGCAGCGGGTAACGTGTATGCCTGGTTTGTAGGCATCGGATTCGCACTGATTGCGCTGCTGCAATATATATTCTATCAAGGTTAATCACATTCAATCCGTAGAGATTATGGCAAAGATTGATGCAAGAATTCCCGAAGGGCCATTGGCTCAGAAGTGGACCAAGTATAAGGCTAACCAGAAACTGGTTAACCCCGCAAACAAAAGAAAACTCGACATTATAGTGGTAGGAACCGGTTTGGCCGGCGCCTCTGCCGCAGCCTCGTTTGGTGAGATGGGTTTCAACGTGAAAATTTTCACCATTCAGGACTCTCCTCGTCGTGCGCACTCCATTGCTGCACAAGGTGGTATTAACGCTGCCAAAAACTATCCCAACGATGGCGACTCGGTACACCGACTGTTTACCGACACCGTGAAAGGTGGCGACTACCGTGCCCGCGAAGCCAACGTTTACCGTTTGGCCGAAGTGAGCAACTCCATCATCGACCAGTGCGTGGCGCAAGGTGTACCCTTTGCCCGTGAATACGGCGGTTTGCTCGACAACCGTTCGTTTGGTGGTGCGCAGGTGAGCCGTACCTTTTACGCCAAAGGACAAACCGGTCAGCAGTTGCTGCTGGGCGCTTATCAGGCTCTGATGCGTCAGGTGGAAAAGAAAACCGTAAAGCTATACACCCGTAACGAACTGGTGGACATCGTAATGGTGGACGGCAAAGCACGCGGTATCATCTCTCGCAACCTGGTAACCGGCGAATTTGAGCGCCATTTTGGCCACGCCGTAGTAATTGCTACCGGCGGCTACGGCAACACCTTCTTCCTGTCGACCAACGCTATGGGCTCAAACGGCTCAGCAGCATGGCAGGCGTACAAGAAAGGCGCCATGTTTGCCAACCCCTGTTTTGCTCAGATTCACCCCACATGTATTCCCGTTCATGGCGAGTTCCAGAGCAAGCTTACGCTGATGTCTGAATCACTGCGTAACGACGGTCGCATTTGGGTACCTGCCAAAAAAGAGGATGCTGAAGCCATCCGTGCCGGAAAACTCAAACCCACGCAGATTGCCGAAGAGAACCGCGACTACTTCCTGGAGCGTCGCTACCCCGCTTTTGGTAACCTGGTGCCACGCGACGTGGCCTCACGTGCCGCCAAAGAGCGTTGCGATGCAGGCTATGGTGTAGGTGCAACCGGTTTGGCTGTTTACCTCGATTTCAAATCGTCCATCGAGCGTTTGGGCGAAGATGTGATCCGTGCCCGTTACGGAAACCTCTTCCAGATGTACGAAAAAATTGTGGACGACAACCCATACCAGACACCCATGATGATTTACCCCGCCATCCACTATACCATGGGCGGTATCTGGGTAGATTATGAACTGCAAACAACCATTCCTGGTCTGTTCTGCGCCGGCGAAGCCAACTTCTCCGACCACGGAGCCAACCGCCTTGGTGCTTCGGCACTGATGCAAGGTTTGGCCGATGGTTACTTTGTGTTGCCATATACCATTCAAAACTATCTGGCCGATGACATCCGCACACCGCGTATGACCGGCGAAGAGAAAGAGTTTGTGGAAGCTGAAAAAGCTGCCAAAGACCGCTTTAGCAAATTGCTCAACATCAACGGAAAACGTTCGGTTGACAGTCTGCACAAAGAACTTGGTCTCGTGATGTGGGATTTTGTAGGTATGGCACGTAACAAAGAAGGTTTACAGCAAGCCATTGAAAAAATCCGCGCCATCAAGAAGGAGTTCTGGACCAATGTACGCATTCCCGGTGATGCCATCGGCATGAACATTGAACTTGAAAAAGCCAACCGTTTGGCCGACTTCATCGAAATTGGCGAACTCATGGCCATCGATTCTTTAAACCGTGAAGAGTCCTGCGGTGGTCACTTCCGTGAAGAATTTCAAACCGAAGAGGGTGAAGCCAAACGCGTAGACGACAAATTTGCCTACGTAAGCTGCTGGGAATATAAAGGTGATGACCAAGAACCAGAGTTGCACAAGGAAGAGCTGCAATTTGTAGATGTGAAGCTCATTCAGCGTAACTACAAATAATGGTTTGCAGACAAGTTCAATTTATTAATGGAGTTATATCATGGAAAAAAATATAAATCTCACACTCAAAGTCTGGAGACAAAAAAACGCCCGGGAAAAGGGACGTTTTGAAACCTACAAGGTTGCAAATGTATCTACCGGCAGCTCTTTCCTGGAAATGATGGACATCCTCAACGAGCAACTCGTGAACGAGGGACAGGAGCCAGTAGCTTTTGACCACGACTGTCGCGAAGGTATCTGCGGTATGTGTTCACTTTACATCAACGGCCGTCCGCACGGACCCGATGATGACATCACCACCTGTCAGCTACACATGCGTAAGTTCAACGATGGCGAAACCATCTATATTGAGCCTTGGCGCTCGGCAGGTTTCCCGGTTATCAAAGACCTTATCGTTGATCGTACTGCTTTTGACAAAATCATAGCAGCTGGTGGCTACGTGTCGATTAATACCGGCGGTGTGCCCGATGCCAATGCATTGCCAATCCCCAAGGATGATGCCGACGAAGCAATGGACGCCGCATCCTGTATTGGTTGTGGAGCCTGTGTAGCTGCCTGTAAAAATGGTTCGGCCATGTTGTTTGTGTCGGCCAAGGTGAGTCAACTGGCTCTGTTGCCACAAGGTCGCGTGGAAGCTGCTCGTCGTGCCAAAAACATGGTGGCCCGCATGGACGAACTGGGTTTTGGTAACTGTACCAACACCGGCGCCTGCGAAGTGGAGTGTCCCAAAGGCATCTCCATCGCCAACATTGCCCGCCTCAACCGCGAGTTTCTCAAAGCCAAAATTCAGGACTAAGCATTTTGGTGAATCCATATCTAAGGGGCTGTCTGATAAGGCAGCCTCTTTTTTATTGCGATGGCCGGAATATTCACTTTTAACCTCGAAGCGAACCAGGGGGTTGTTGACATTTCAACTGAAA
The DNA here is from genome assembly GCF_000517065.1 of Alkaliflexus imshenetskii DSM 15055. Taxonomy (GTDB): domain Bacteria; phylum Bacteroidota; class Bacteroidia; order Bacteroidales; family Marinilabiliaceae; genus Alkaliflexus; species Alkaliflexus imshenetskii. The sequence continues at coordinate 1,843,294 of NZ_KI912105.1, forward strand.
CAGCCGAATTTTAATGGCTATAATAGAACTTAGTGTTTATCAAATAAGCCCGACAATGGAAAACATCATCGCCCAAATTCGCGAGGAACTCATTACTCAAAGCGATGAAAAAACACGCGCCACCAGTCAAAATTTCTTCAAAGAGAAGATAATGTGTCATGGTGTTAAAGTGCCGATTGTAACACAGATTGGCAAAACCTACTTTCAAGCCATCGCCCCGGCCACCAAACAGGAAATCTTCAGCCTTTGCGATGCCTTGTGGCAATCGGGATACATCGAAGAGTCATTTATTGCCTGCAATTGGTCCTATAACATCCATAAACGTTACGAACGCGAAGACTTTCAGATTTTCGAAAAATGGGTTTTCAACTATGTGAACAACTGGGCATCGTGTGACACACTTTGCAACCATACGGTAGGTGCTTTTATTCAGATGTTTCCCGAATACTTAACAGCGTTGAAGACCTGGGCCGTTTCAGACAACCGATGGGTGCGCAGAGCCGCTGCGGTATCTTTGATTATTCCGGCAAGAAAAGGAAAATTCCTCAGTGATATTCTGGAGATAGCCGACATCCTGCTCTTAGATACGGATGATTTGGTGAGGAAAGGCTATGGATGGATGTTAAAGGCCGCCAGCCAGTCGCACCAACAAGCTGTGTTTGACTATGTGATTAAAAATAAAAGTGTGATGCCCCGTACCTCCTTAAGATATGCCATCGAAAAGATGCCTCAGGAATTGAAAGCAAAGGCCATGGCAAAGTAATTTTAACGTTTGCATAGTTGAGTAATCCTTGAGATTTATCCCAATTGATGCATTACCTAAAGCGGTACAGTAAAAAAGAAGCAACTCCCTTCACCGGGTGATGAGACAACCCAAATTCGCCCGCCCATAAGTTCTACCCAGCTCTTACAAATCGGCAGGCCCAATCCGGTACCGCCACTGTTTTTAAGTCTGGGGTCAGATATCTGGCTGAAACGATCAAAAATCATGGCATGATGCTCTTTCGCAATGCCAATCCCATCGTCTTTCACAAAAAACAAGATCTCATTGGCGAGACACTCACATCCAACCTCCACATTACCGCCAGCTTTTGTGAATTTTATGGCATTTGAAATGAGCTTATTAAGCACCCTAGTCAGTTTTTGGGTATCACACTCCAGCACAAAACCCTTTTCACAGTTAACCGATGCTCTGAGGCGAATTTGCTTCTCAGCGGCCGCAACGCCAAAAGTGTCGGCAATGGAACTGACAACATCTGACACCAAATTGTTTGCCCTTACAATAGAGACCTGACCTGTTTCAATCTTAGATATCTCTAACACATCATTGATAATCTCCAATAACTGATGTCCGCTCTTTACTATGATATCGAGGTAGAGCTTTCGGTTTGTGGCGGATAAACTCTCATCTTTCAGCAATTCGGCAAAACCCATGACACCATTCATTGGCGTACGTATTTCATGGCTCATATTGGCCAAAAACGCTGACTTCAGGCGATCGCTCTCTTCGGCACGTTCCTTCGCTTTCACCAATTCCGTTTCGATGCGTTTAGCCCGCGTCACATCTCTCACAATGCAAATGGTTTCATCCTCTTTAAAATAGACCATGCGTGCCTCAAACACACGCTCTTCATCCTCATTTCCCAGAACATAATTGTAGGTTTCAATTCTTCGGGTTGTCAATACCGAAGCAATTTTATCGCGGGTTAGTTTGGCCAGTTTCGGCGTGAGTACCTCTTCCACTTTTCGGTTCATAAAATCGGCCGATGGATGCAAGAGCTGATTCTCATTCACCACATGGAAATCCCTGAAGTATCCTTCTTTATCAAAAACAAAAATGAGGTCAGGAATCATGTTGAGCAAGCTCTTGATTTTGTTGTGATTTATCTCGGCCTTATCCAAAGCATCGCGCAAATTAACTACCAGTTGTTTCTCTTTGGTGATATCGGTAACGGTACCATACGCTTTGAGATGGGTTGACTCGCTGTTTTCAAGGATGCCCCGCCCCATTAAATGCTTTACAGCACCATCGGGCAGAACAACACGAAATTCCTCTTTCCAGAACCTTGCCTCGCCATTTGCCGGTTGCCATGCCTGTAACAAGCGTTTCCTGTCATCGGAATGTATCAAGGCCAGCAGAGAACGGATATCCGGCGGTCCATCCATATTACCAATAATAGCCTTTAGGTTACCATGCCAGACAAACTCTTTGTCAATACCATTCCACTCATAAATCACATCGTTGGTATGCATGGCCACCAACTGAAACCGCATCTCTTTCTCCTTAATTTCCATCTCGGCCTGCTTGCGGGCAGTAATGTCACGACCAAGCACCACTAGGCCTTTACGTGAACCATCTTTATTAAATAACGGCACTTTTATCACATCAAACACTCTGACACCACCTTTGGGTTGAGGAATGTGCTCTTCGATGCGGATGGGACGACCTTTCTTCCATGCCATGTTATCCGTTTCATGGCAAAACGTAAGCACTTCTCTTTTAGAAGGCATCAACTCAATCAGCTGTGCATAGTCCATCCCCTGATAATCTACCCCCTTGAGGTCAAAAAGATCAACCAACGTATGATTTGCTTCAACCCATCTGCCCTCGCCATCTTTGAAACAGATAAAATCAGGTGTTGAGTTTATAAGAGTACGCAAGCGCATCTCGCTCTCTTCCAACGCGCGACGGGTAATGATGGCTTCACTAAAATCCTGAATAATGCCTATTCCGCCGGAAATTTCATGGTTACGGTTGTATATGGGGGCAGTCTTAAGCAGCAGACTCACCTGTTTTCCGCTCAAAGTTGACATGTAAACGCCTTCAAACATCCCTTCGCGCCCTTCAAGGGCAGCATGCACGGCGGGCAAAATGCGGCGATCCATAGCCGATTTTAAATTAAATCCCTCTGCCTCGTTGGCCTGAACTCCAAGAATTGAACAAAAACGAGCATTTACTTTGGATATTGTGAGTTGGCGGTTAAAATAGAAGATGCCAACCGGAGAGTTCTCAAACAACATTCTGTGCATGTCGTGGCTGGTGGCAAAGCTTCCAAACTCAGCCGACTCTTCATCTGAAGTATCTGATGCAAGAGCCAAATCCTCTTCTATAATACGTTTGGTTTGAGATATAAGCAGTTGTTGCAGTTTATCAGGATTTGTGTTCTCTTTGAAGATAAGAATAAGGAGCAGACGACGAGACTCAGTGCGACCTAACTCATGTGTCACACACTGCATGGTTCCATTCAGATGTTTTACAGGAAACCAAATGCTATTATTTGCATCGGGATTTAACGAAAGAGCGGTTCTTCCGGCAGCTTCCAAAAGAGAATCTGCTGACTTTGTATTTTCTGTATTGGTTTGAGTGCTTCGAAACCACCACCGAATTACATTGTTTCTATATTCCAATAAACCTACCGGAGATTGCAGCGTGCCGGAAAGCAATGTCAGACTGTTTTCCCAGTCGGGCACGCTTGTTTTTTTGGGGATATGTTCACTTATTTTCATGATCACAGGTTAAGGGTTATCTGTGCATATATAAAGTTAAGTCGTTTGTAAACAAAAAGCAAATACTTAATATTCTATTGTCATAAATAACAGTCGAAACAGTTTATTTATCAAAGAAAAAAAGGCAAAGGCAATCGTCTCCTGTTAACATAAAACAAAAAGCAACTTTCCTGAAACAGAGATAACTGTCTCAGGAAAATTGCTGTCTAATTCAATTTAAGTTAAAAAAACCAATTATTCAATAGGTTGTATCACTTTTTTTGCGAGGGGACTTTGGCACGTCGGATTTTTTGGTTGTTTCATCCAGTCGGTTTTGCTGCTGCTGGCGACGGTCGGCCATACGTTGACGGGCTTCTGCTGCCCGCTCCTGCCTTAGTTGGTCGTAACGTAATTTCTGCTCCTCGGTAAGCAGCGCTTTTATCTCTTCGTCATGCAGCTGCATACGCTCACGAGTTGCCTCTGCACGGGCTTTCTGTTCGGCACGGCGAGCCTCCATCTCCTTGCGGCGCGTTTCTCTCATGGCTGATGCTTCGCCACGTCTCTTTTCCAAAACAGCTCTCAACTGGGCCTCCTGCTCGGCGGTTAACGACAACTCTTTGCTCAGGTTTTCAATATGCCGCTCCTGCCATTCAACCACTTCGGTGCTGGTTGTGGCACGGGGCTTTATCTCTTTTTGCCTTTTTTGTGCAGCAACATTCATTGCCAAACAAAGCACCAAGGCCAAAGAATAAATACGAATTGTGATTGTATTCATAATTCCAGATTTAAAATTACATAAATTACGAACTTATATGCGTTAGACCACGCATTCAGTCAAATGTTTAACGATATCAACGTACTTTGTTGCTTTCTTAAAAAGCATATCTTTACAGAAAAAATGCCAAAATTTTTTACAGGAATTGCGCTCTGGATGACATTCCTGATGCCACTCTCAGCCGCCGATTCCGATTCATTAAACCTCAACAACTCCAAAGAATTAAAGACATGGCGCGTGATATCGTTGCTGACCATTGCCTCAGGCGCTGTTTTTTTGGCCGACCAGCCAGTGCAAAACTTTATTGTGAAAAACCAGACCGGCTTTCTTAACGATATGACCAACATAACCGATGTAGCAGGCGAAAAAACCATCATTGTTCCGGCACTGCTGCTAACCTATGGCACCGCCCGGTTCATCATTCGTGACGAGAAACTTTGCCACACAAGCACAAACGCCATTCAGTCCGTTTTTGTAACAGCTATCGCCACCGAGGCCCTTAAAATCACTGCTGGCCGCGCCCGCCCATTTACAGATGAAGGACCCGGCTCGTTTCAGCCATTTCCGGGCAATCGTGATGAATATAAATCGTTGCCATCAGGCCACGCTTCGCTGGCCTTTGCAGTATTCACCCCTTTTGCCGAAACATACTCAAGGTGGATTTATTTGATTCCTGTTTCGGTAGCTGCCGGGCGCGTTTACCAAAACAAACACTGGCTTTCGGATGTGGCGGTAGGAAGCAGCCTCGGCCTTATAAGTGGTCTGCTTTTCACACACAAGCAAAATGTTCAGATTATTCCCAACGGTATTCGAATCTGTTTCTAACTTTATACGGTATAAATTCTCCCTATCCCATATTCTTCATTATTTTTGCACTTGAATTAATCACGCGATAAAATTATCATTTCATGGAAACTGTAGTAAGCGGTATCCGGCCCACCGGAAATCTTCACCTTGGCAATTATTTTGGCGCCGTCAGAAACTTTTTGAAGATGCAGAACGACTATAACTGTTACTTTTTTATAGCCGATTACCATTCGCTTACCACGCATCCTACGCCGGAAGATTTGCACGGCAATGTACGTCAGGTGCTCGCTGAGTATCTGGCTGCAGGCCTCGACCCTGAAAAAGCGACCATCTATATACAGAGCGACCTTCCGGAAGTGGCCGAGCTCACCCTTCTGCTCAATATGAATGCCTATCTGGGTGAACTGGAAAGAACCACTTCCTTTAAAGATAAGGCACGCCAACAACCCGACAATGTCAATGCCGGATTGTTAACCTACCCTGTATTAATGGCAGCCGATATTATCATACACCATGCGCAAAAAGTGCCGGTTGGTAAAGATCAGGAGCAGAACCTGGAGATGACTCGTAAATTCGCTGCTCGCTTCAACCGCATATACAACAGAGAATATTTCCCAATACCACAACCTTTTAACTTTGGAGAGGCGCTCATTAAAATTCCCGGATTGGATGGTTCGGGCAAAATGGGGAAGTCGGAAGGAAATGGCCTTTACTTGATTGATGAACCTGCGGTAATACGTAAAAAGGTGATGAAAGCAGTCACCGATACAGGGCCTACAGAACCTAATTCAGAGGTGAGTGAGTCGGTTAACAACCTGTTCACCATCATGTCGGTAGTTTCGAAACCTGAAACGCTCGATTTTTTTAAAGAGCAGTATGCCAACTGTTCCATCCGCTATGGCGACCTGAAAAAACAACTGGCTGAAGACATCATAATCTTCACCGAACCCATTCGTGAAAAAATCAAGGCCATTTATGCCGATGAAGTATATCTGCAAAAGGTAGTTAACATGGGTAAAGAGAAAGCACATGCCAGTGCTTCAAAAACCATACGCGAAGTAAGGGAATTAATCGGTTTCCGAAGTTTTTAATCACCTTCAAAAACTATTAGGCACGCATCATCGAACGCTGTGCAACTCATTGTAGCGTTTGATGAGTGCTTCGGTACGTCTTGACTCGAAAGGTGCGGCATGCCCCGAAACAAACATCACCTGCTGTATGTCCACATCAATACGGATGATCAATGAAAGGTTGATTAAAAACAGCGGGTGACATCGAAAAAAACCGGTTGCAGCCAACAACGACTCAAATCGGCGCAAGGGGCGCGACACTTTTAACACTTCCCCATTGGTCATGTAAAACAGGGAGCCTCCGGTAATGGATTCTCCATATTCAATGTCGCGGACTGGGATGATACGCGTTCCATTTTCGGTGGCCATCACCAGCGAGCGGTTTCCAGGTGTTCCTACAATATTGGAAAATAGCACATCGAGCCTTTGTGCATATTCGGCGTCGGTAAAAGTATCGAGGGCCTTGTCCAGAGCCATCACAAAATCGCTCTCATCAAAAGGTTTTTGAATGAAATCAACAGCTGCAAACTGAACAGACTCCTCCATATAGCTCTGATAAGAAGACATAAACAGAACCTTAAAAGGTATCGGTTTCAACTGTTCGAGCAACTCGAAAGCATTTCCATCCTCCAGCTGAATGTCGAGAATAACCAAGTCGGGTTTGCTCTCCTGAATTAACCTAAGGGCCTCACCTAAAGAGCCACAGCGCCCCACAACTTCCATCTCAGGAAAATGGTTTGTAACTATTAGTTCAACCACACGACGCGTAAACCGATCATCCTCTACAACTAATACCTTAAAACTATCCATTGGCAGCCGGTTTGGATGTATTAACTGCCACAATGGGCAGAATTATGCGAACAAGCGTCCCCCGGTCAAAAGGATTAATGCTTCGCTTATCAATTATTTCGAGACCTACCTTACCTCCTGAGTCGTTGCGGATGACATCCAGACGCTCTTTTGTTATTTTTAGTGCCATGGACTCATGTGTGCGCGCTTTATCGCTTTTTTGTTGCATTGACGAATTGATGCCCACACCATTGTCCTCTACCTCTACTATCATTTGAGAATCTACCCGCTTAAAACGTATGTCTAAACGTCCGCTTCCGTCAATCGCTTTGATTCCATGCTCCACGGCATTCTCAACAAACGGCTGGGTAATCATGGGCGGCACAACCACCATATCGGGTGCCATCACCTCATCCACATGAATATGGTAATCAAATGGTGTGTAAAACCTTAATTTCTGCAATTCCAGATAGTATTTCAATATCTCCGTCTCTTCCTTCAGCGAGATATAGTCGTAGTGAGATATTTTTAGAACCATTCGCATGAGCTTGGCAAAATCGGTAAGAAAGCGTGTTGATTTTTCCACATCGTGCTCCAACACATAAACCTGAATGGCACTCAGCGCATTAAAAATGAAATGGGGATTCATTTGCGAACGTAGCAGCTTGTGCTGATTTTTGAGATTGTTATACTTTGAACGCAAACGATATTGATACACCAGCAATACCACCACCAAAACCATTACCACCACAAGAGTCACAAATATGGTAAGAAAGAGACGCTGACGCCCCAGAACAGATTGCTGCCGCAACGACTGCTTACTCAACTGACTGATTTGTTCCTGTTGTGCCTCCACATCCATAATGGCCTCCATGGTGGTGAGGTGATACATGTTTTTTTCGTTGAGGATGCTGTCCTTGTAGGCCGATGCCATCTTAAAGTAAGATAGCGCCTGTGAATAGTTATGCTGCTGTTCGTTGAGCAACGACAAAAGACGAGCCGACTCTTCGGCCTGAAACCGGCTGCCAATGCGTTGTGCAATTTCAAACGACTGCTGTATATAATTACCTGCTGTTTTGTAATCTTTCATCAGCAGATACACCTCACCTACTTTTGCCAGACTTATGGATGTTTGCATCAAATCGCCCAGACGCTGGTTGATTTGAAGGGCTCTCTCGAGAAAGTCGAGCGCGGTGGCGTAATCCTGCATGGCAATATGCGCGGTGCCTATGCTATTAAAACAGATGGCTTGTCCGGGCCTGCTTCCTACCTGTGTGTTGTATTCCAATGATTTAAAATAAAACTGCAATGCCAACTCAGGCTCGTGCAATTTGAGGTAACACTCACCAATATTGTGGTTATTGATGGCAAGCCCAAGAGTGTTTCCGGTAGATGCTGAAAACTCCAGTGATTTTCGGAAATATTCGATAGCAGAATGGTAACGCCCTAAATTAAAATTGACGTTACCAATGCTGTTAATGGCAACGCTAATGTTAAAAGTATCCCTTATCTCTTCGGAAATACGAAGCGCCTTAAAATGCATGTCGAGAGCCAGCGCGTTGTCATCGGTACGCCTGTAAACCACTCCAATCTGGTTGTAAATATCGGCAAGCAAAGATTTGTTCTCAATTGCCTGGGCCAATCCAAGCGACCGGTTGTGATACCTGAGTGCTTCGCCGTAAAGAGATCGGTTACGAAGTCGTTTGCCTACCAGATTATAGATAAACGCTTCCTGCGCCACCAAATTGCGACGAACGGCAATATCCAACGCCTCGGCCAGAAAGTGATCCAAGGCATCCGCCTTTGTGCCTGTTTCATCAAGGAATGCATTTGAGCGCTGAATAAGCTGTTCTACCACCAGCGAATCGGTGTGAGCAGAACCAGCAGATTGAGACATCGCAACGCTGTCGCCGTCGGTTGCCGGGTCGCACTGCTCAAACAGAAGCATAGATACTATCAAAAGAGAAACGACCCCAAACCAGTAGTATTTTGGCTTGAATATGGTTTTAAACCAGTTATGCTGCATTTTTTATTTTCACTTGTTCCGTTAACGCATATTAAAACTACGTTGCAAATCTCACACGTTTTTACAACTAAACGTTTAACTCCCGGACAATCAGTAACCGCTACCTATGTGGAATTATAACTTACCCAATTTATGAAAAAAATAATTATAACAAAAATTCATTTTAAGCCCCAAAACCCACATATCCATTCCATACCCGGGTATTGATTTCGGCACATGTATTACAATTGGCCGGCAAAAGGAGCAGGAATCTCTCATTTTTAAGTTTATATAACCCCCAAAAGGAGTCATGTCTTACAAGAATGCGATATCTTTGCAGCCAACCAAAAAGGTTCGTTACGTCTGAAAAAACGAGAAAATCATTGTGGCTTAGTCCACACGGAAATTGACAAACAGAGTGAAGATAGGGAATATTGAATTACGCAAAGAGCCATTGCTCCTGGCTCCCATGGAAGATGTGACAGATCACATGTTCCGCAGTTTGTGCAAGCAATTTGGAGCCGATTTGATGTACACAGAGTTTGTATCGTCAGATGCTTTGGTGAGAGAAGTGGAGAAAACACGGCGGAAGCTGACCCTGCTTGATGAGGAGCGGCCGGTAGCCATACAGCTTTACGGCAAGGATCCGGAAGCCATGGCTGAGGCAGCACGCATTGCCGAAGCAGCAGGTCCTGAAATCATAGATCTCAACTTTGGCTGTCCGGTGAAAAAAATTGCCAATAAAGGTGCCGGTGCCGGATTGCTGCGTGACATACCCCTCATGGTTAAAATTACCGAGGCCGTAGTTAAAGCCGTTAACCTCCCTGTGACAGTGAAAACCAGACTTGGCTGGGACGAGCAATCAAAAATTATCGTGGATGTAGCGGAACAACTTCAGGACACAGGTATTAAAGCGCTTACCATTCATGGGCGCACTAGGGCGCAAATGTATGCCGGAGAGGCCGACTGGACGCTAATTGGTGCCGTGAAGAACAATCCGCGAATGCAGATTCCGATAATAGGTAACGGAGACATCAATAATCCGCAAAAAGCAAGGCTCTATTTTGACCGATACGGCGTTGACGCGTTAATGATTGGCCGTCCATCCATTGGTCGCCCATGGATTTTTAAAGAGATACGCCATTATCTGGATACAGGCGAGTTGTTGCCTCCGCCCTCCATGACCGAACATGTGGAGATGGTACGTCAGGTTTTGCATAAATCAGTAGAGTGGCTGGGCGAGCGAAGAGGCATCATTCACACCCGACGTCATCTGGCTGTGAGCTTTAAAGGCCTGGAGAATTTTCGCAGCACAAAAATAGAGATGCTTCGAAGTGAAAGCATGGCAGAAATTGATGCCATACTGGATAGGATAAAGCACGATTATGCTGATTTTATTTATCACCCAACTCCTGAAAGTAGCGACGAACAATAACCCTTACGGGATACCACGCAGCCAGAAAACCGCTGAGCGAAACGGTGACAAAAACAGTAACAAGATCAGGCCAACGCAACACTACCGGATAGGCATCGACCACAAAATTGCCGGCGCCATGAAAGCGGATGAATCCGAACGTTTGCTGCAACCATACCAGTAGAGAGCCAAGAAGCAACCCCCCTGCCATGCCAGCAAGGGAAATAAGCCATCCCTCAAATAGAAATATCCGGTTGATAAGTTGCCGGTCAGCACCCATACTCCGCAAGGTGCCGATGCTCTCTCTCTTCTCAAAAATCAACATCGACAGGGTGCCAATTACATTGAAGATGGCGATGAGCAATATAAAGGAAAGTATGAGGTAGGCCATTAGCTTTTCTACTTTCATCATGCGGAAGAATGTCTCATGCTGTTCTTCACGGTTACGAACCCGAAAGTCGTTGCCAAGCAGCTTTGAAACAGCCTGTTTGACACTCTCAACTTTGCGTCCATCAGCTATTTTAATTCCCATCCACGAAAATGTGGATGCATCGTAATCAAACAAATCCCTTGCCTGATCGATGTGTGTAATGGTATATGCAGCATCGTAATCCAGCTGGCTTACCATATAAATGCCTGATGGTTGTAAATATCTGCTTCGAAAAGATTGATCGGGGCGCGCCGGATTGATGCGTCCGGTACGCTCGGGTGCATAAATCATGAGGGGTGTCACAAAATTGAGCCGAACGCCCAATTGGTCAGCCAGTGCATAACCCATTACGCCTTCGTACATACCATGATACATTAACCTGAACTGACCATCCACAATGATGGAATCAATTGAAGATACACGATTAAACAGAGAATCAACACCCATGATACGCCCTGGCACCTGTCGCTTTCCAAACCTGAACAACACATGATCTTCCACTACTCCGGTTATGGCATCAACGCCTTCGATGGCAACAAGTGAAGAGTAATCCAGCGAATCGATGCTAAACACCTTACCACGAAGGGGTTCGATTTTCAAATCCGGATCAAATGAACTGTACAGAGAACCTATAAGCCCATGCAAACCATTAAAAACCGACAACACAACCAGCAAGCCCAGCGAGCCGGTAAGCACCCCTGACACAGATATCCAGGAGATGATATTGATTATGTTCTGGCTCTTTTTGGCGAAGAGGTATCTGATGGCAATCTGAAGAGACAGTTTCATTTGTGTCGGTATTTTGTTATTTGCTAAAAATAGAATCCGAATCGATGCAAGGAAACCACTTAACACTCTCTTTTATATCGATATAAAATAAATCACTCTTTGCCACATGCCTATAGCCGCATGAAGTAAAACTGCGATGAACACATCTGCATGCCCAGAATCGGTAACCGTTTTACCTTATGGCTTTCACCATCAATCCGGTACCTGAGGTATGTATTTGCATCACATCCAAATAGTTTAAAATGAACGTTACCGGAAAGGTGATGAAATAATAGAAAGGCAACAGCAAGAAAAACAGTTTGCTTTTATTAAGCAGGATGATGGGGATTTTCATGGAGAGCTTCCATGCCATGCTTCCGGGCTTTCCGTAGGTATATAGGGCCTCCACGTGGTTAAACCCTGCTTTAAATAGCTTTACGCGGATGTCTTCAATATTGTATCCGTCGCGCACATGTTCGTCGATAAAACCAGTAGCACCTTCCCCATCATGGTGATGTGTGTCTGAACCTCCCTTGTCAGATGGGGTTGATATTAAAAGCATACCGCCGGGCTTAAGCGATTTGCAGAGATTCCGCATCACCAATTCATCCTCGGCAATGTGCTCCATTACGTCGACCGACAACACTAGGTCGTATGTTTCAGGTTCGAGAAATTGGGTTAGGTCAGCTTCACGAAATTTCACGCGATGGCCAAGTTTCAGTTGCTCAAAAAACTGATTGCAATCGTCGATTTGCTCCTGTTTCACATCCACGCCAACCACATGAAATGACTCATGTATGCGCGCCATTCGCCACACATACTGACCAAAACCCGAACCGGCATCTAAAATGGCAGCACCCTTGGGGGCCGATTTTTTCCATAACCTCAGTTCGCGTCGGATGTGCCAGCTACGAAGCAGTAAGAGATCCAAAAGTCTGTAAAACAAGATACGCAAAAACGGGTTGCGATTAAAAACACTCCCCAAAGCCCGCTTGATAGGATCATACTGCATAGGGCTAATCCTTTAAGAGGTTATCCAGCCTCTCAACATAATCCAGACTGTCGTCGATATAAAACTGAAGTTCCGGGATGATGCGTAACTGTTTGCCAACCCTTTGTCCGAGCATAAACCGAATGGTAGAATTGTTCTGGGAAATATTTTTAAAAACCTCATCCTTATGTTCGGTTGGAAAGATGCTGAGATAAACCTTCACATTCCCCATATCGGGCGATACTCTTGCATTGGTAACACTCACCATTGTACCCATCACTATTTCACGCACTTCGCGCTGAAATATCTCACTCATCTCCTTTTGGATAAGCCTCCCTATCTTTTTTTGTCGTGTAGAATCCATACAGTTATCTGTTTTAACCTGCGAAATTACTGTTTTTCCATGGAATATACACGTTTTCGTGCATATAGCGACGTATGACAATCTGATAATGCGAAAAAACCAATATTAACGGGCTTTAGCATTCTCAAAGCCAATCATCCAGTTAATCCCAAACTTGTCGGTAAACATGCCAAAATAGTCACCCCAGAAAACCATTTCCATTGGCATGGTAACTTTTCCTCCTGCCGATAGCTCTTTGAATACCCTGTCGGCCTCTTCACGGCTTTCGACACTCACTGAGATAGAAAAATTGTTGCCCACAATGAACCCTGGAGCCCAATCATTACCGGTATCACTGCCCATCAATATAGTCTCTTTGCTAATGGGTAATGAGATGTGTAAAATTTGGTTCATCATCTCTTCAGGCATTGGAGGCATCCCTTCCTGAAGCGGCATATCCTTAAATCTGCTTAGATAAGAAAACTCTCCACCAAACACCGATTGGTAGAACAGGAAAGCTGCTTCACAGTTTCCAAGAAAATTGAGGTAAACGTTAACTGTTTTCATTTGTATAATCTGTTTTAATCATTGATCCCATGAAACTCAAAAGAGAGTCTATTTGTTGAACAATGCCCATGCAGGACATCCGGCATCTTTTTGGTGACAAAATTTACAGGTTAACTCCTTTCTTACGATACCACTTACTGTTGTAGAAAGTACCAGGAGTAATAGCAATGAAACAATCAGTAAAGTATCAGGATTAAAAGGCAGCATTACAATACCTGAGATAAAAGGGATTGCAGGAACCAGCAAATCAGGTATCATCTGCTTCCATGTAAAAGTATCCTTACAAAATTGCGATTGTTTTCCGCTTTTAAACAACAAGGCGCTCAATCGTCCTTTCCCGAACGCACATCTCTTGTTCCAATAGTAGCACTTTGTGCAATGCAGTTTCAACAACCTGAATTCCAATACAAACACATAAGCAACATAGGGTATTGCCAAATGCCAGGTAATGCGACTAAGAATGTACACTCCTAACGCATAAATAATAATCGAATGCATATTGGTAATTACAACAATCCATACCGGATAATTGTCATGGTGACGAAGCATGGTCATACTGTCGCATTGATAAACGGTATTCGAAAACATTTGCCAGGCGAACGATCACACAGCAAAGGCAACCACCACCTCAAATCATTATTCACAACAAGTTATTGAAAAATATTCCGAAAAAAAACCAAGCCGTAAATTTTTCGAAATAGCAGAATCAAAGATTTCCATTACGCAAGCCATCTGGTTCAAATTTTTAGGTTCATTTTACATTGACCCTTGTACCATTCCATCACAAAACAAAAAAACACAATAGAGACATGCGTCGTATATTCCTCATTTTAAATTACCTACAAAAAAATTTTCACAAAAACCGAAAAAAATTAGTACTTTGTATTGCATAGTACTAAAATATCTTCATATATTTGCATTGCCAACAACAGTGTATAGAAAGGTAATCTATAATCAGAAGTATCGAACCGAGAAACAAGAACCGGCTGACCAAGCAATCTGACATGAATAAAGTTGAATTTGCCGTTGGTAATACAAAAAAGATTTTAAACAGGGCACGATGAAAAAACTAACCATAACAATTTTACGAAACCAGGTGGCCATGCTAACTGCTATTGCGTTAACAGCTATCCTGATGCAATCGGGACACGGCACACTAAATGATTGCTGTAACGATTTTGCAGACAAAATGGTGACAACAGAGAAGGTTGAAGTTACAAACAATGACACCATACCAACAAGCGACAATCAGGAGCAAAATAAAACAACGGGAACAAAATTATTACCTGCCATTTCGATAGGCAGGGTACCATCAATAATACTATAAAACACTTAAATTTACAGATATGAAGTTGGAAAATGCAAAAGCGCAAATGCGTAAGGGTGTTTTGGAATATTGCATTCTTTCCATCCTTTCGGGAAATGATGCCTATGCATCAGACATCATCAATGAGCTTAAAATGGCACAGATGATTGTTGTCGAAGGGACATTATACCCTTTGCTCACACGGCTTAAAAATGCCGAACTGCTCAGCTATCGCTGGGAAGAGTCAACCCAGGGGCCACCCCGCAAATACTATGAACTGACCGACAAAGGCCGGGACTTTTTGAAAGAACTGGATCTCTCCTGGGCCGAACTGGTTGATGCCGTAAAGTTAATTCACGATAAAAGCCAACAAAAATGAAGAAGACAATATCCATCAACATTGCTGCAACCGCCTTCTACATTGATGAGGATGCATACGAAAGACTGCAACAGTACCTTAAAAAACTGGAAGCATGGTTTAATGGCAAAGAGGGCGGCCAGGAAATCATCACCGACATTGAAAACCGATTGAGTGAGCTCTTTTCTCAACGCATCAACCCCAAAACAGGTGTGATCACGGTAGCCATGGCCGAAGAGGTTATCTCCATTATGGGTCAACCTGAAGATTTTTCGCCACAAGCAGGCGCTGAGCCAGAGGATTCAACCGAAGCGGGTGAAAAAGAGACATATCAGAATTACGCACGCCGTCGCCGCTTATACCGCGACCTCGACAACAAGGTGCTTGGGGGTGTATGTTCCGGTATTGCTGCCTATTTCAACATTGATCCGGTTTTGGTGCGGGTGATCTTTGCAATTCTGCCGTTTCTCAGTTTTGGTGTAATCATCCCAATCTACATCATTCTATGGATTGCCATGCCTGCTGCCATCACCGCAGCCCAAAAACTTGAAATGCGTGGCGAAAACATCAATGTGTCGAACATCGAAAAGGTTATAAAAGAGCAGTATCACAATGTGAAAGACAAGTTTGAAAATTTCACAAAAAAAAACGACACACTTAACCGGATGTCCCAAAGGGACAGAAACGTGCTGATTTTTACCGCCATTCTGGTTGGCATACTGGTTCTGGGAAGAATAATCAACAATGTGACACCATTTTTGGGGATGTCTCTGGTACATTTTCCCTTTGGACACATAATATGGCCGGGGTTTTTCCCGCTGATGATAATTCTCCTTATTCTAGGACTGATTTTCCGCTCAGCCATGAAAGGATTTTTAATTGCCATCCTGATACTGTTCGTGCTCACACTGTTTTTAAAAATAACAGGGTTTGCAGCAGGATTTCCCTGGATGATAACTTGTTGGTAAAAGCAGCGTACTTTAATTGATTATGCACTAAAAGTGGATTAACGAACCAACACAAAACCGTAACGTGATGAAGAAAACCATTCATATCAACCTCTCCGGCATGGCCTTTAGAATTGAGGACGACGCTTACGACCGTCTGAAAGCCTACATGGATGCCGTAGAAGCCCGACTAGGCGCCGACGAAGCGGCGCGCGAAACACTGGATGACATAGAAGCACGCATGGCCGAGCTTTTTATTCCGGTAACGAGACAAAACGAGATTGCCGTAACACTTGCCGACGTGGAAGAAGTAATAAAAATACTCGGAGCCCCGGAAGATTACGCAACCGACACAGAACCGGACGATGATGAGCCTGTTCGCAAAAAGAAGGCTGACACACCTATTGTGGTTCCCAAACGCTTATACCGCGATCCACATTCGCGAGTGCTTGCAGGGGTTTGCAGCGGTCTGGGCGCATACTTCAACATTGACCCCATACTGTTCCGTTTACTCTTTATTCTTGGACTGTTTTATGGTATCTCCATCTTACCATACATTATTCTCTGGATTGTGATGCCCAAGGCACTTACCATGGAGCAACGAATGCAGATGTATGGTGGCGAGCCGGCATATTCCAAAACGCGTCAGGCCTGGGCTGGAGGGCCAAAACCTGATTCGGGCATAAACAAGTTGCTTCGTGTGTTTGCCGTTATCTTCGGCATCATACTCATAGGTTTTACCTTTTTAGCCATGATGGTCATGGCCATGTCACTGATGTTTACAAACCTCTTTGTAAGCATCTTCCCCAACAGTCCCGATTTGGGTGGTTTAATGGAGATTTTCCTTGCACCGAACCAATCACTTCCTATTCTTATTGGATTGGCGCTTACAATTGGTATTCCTTTAATAATGATTTTCTATCTGGGACTTCATTTGGTATTCCAGTTTCGAAAGGGAGGTAAAACCATCGGTACACTCGGGCTTATTCTGTGGCTCTCCGGCATCTCCCTTTTGGCGTATGGCGGATTTAAAGTGGCTGAACTGTTCAAGTCTTATGCCTACGTAGAGGAAACTACTATTCTGTCAGATATTGGAGGCAGCAAACTCTATCTGCAAGCTTCAGACTTTCCGGAAGTTGACTATTATCATCGCAACAGAAACATGATAAAACTTAAAAACATGGAAGTTGCCATACGAAACGGTGATTTCTGGGTTGAAGGCCGCTCCCGAATAAGAGTAGTGAAGAATGCACCACGCTTGGCAATTACTTTGGAGCGACAGGGTCGTGGTAAAAATGAGGCCGATGCAGAACATAACGCCTCAATGACTGAGTATTCATGGCAGCAAAAAGACTCCATCCTCCGATTGGATAAAGTATATACATTAAACCGCACGGCCAAGTTTCGGGATCAGAAACTAACGGTAAGAATTGAAGTTCCGGAAGGTACTGAAGTGGAGATAGATGAGTCGGTGCGTAAAATCGTTTATATGCGCTAACCCCTTGGAGTTTAATTCCTAGACTTCACGACAAAACATCCGCAACCATGCAAAATGTAGTAACTGCCTGGTTGCGGATCTTTTTTATGAATGCCAACCGCTGTAAACTTCTCATGGTTTACACATCTGCTCCAAAAATGACCCTGGCATTGATGTGTCATGTGGTTACTTGGTTGATTATGCTTATTTCATCGGTTGAAACTTCAGGTAAGTAAAGCTACGCCATAACCATTCAAATGGCCCAAAGCGGAAATTACTCAACCACCAGATGGAGAAAGGTACTTGTAAAGCAAAAATCAGAATGGTTAAAATCATACCCTGCCAGACAGTTACCTGCCCATAAAGCCCTAACCCATAGCTCTGAAACAAAAATGCCACAACAATACTCTGCAACAGATAATTTGTGAGTGCCATACGACCTACGGCAGAAAGTGAACTCAATACTTTCTTTATGTAACCACCATTGAAAAGTAACACTATTGCAGATACGTATCCAAGCGTGAGAAGCGGCCCGCCAAAACCAATGAGCAGAGTGGAAACAACAGTGCTTGCATCCATGCTATTCATGGAAGCGTTCATCGATAACATACCGTAGCAGAGGTTTAAGGGTATGCCAAGAAACAATCCCCACCGCATCAACTTTTTAAACAAATTTGCATTTGAAGCCACATCCATCAGGAAGCCTTTACGTGCTGCATATTGCCCCAATAAAAACATGGCCAACACATAAGGGTAAAAGAAGAAAATGGCCGGTAAAAGCAGTTTGTACTCTTTTAATCGCATTGCCACTAAATCCCAAAACGTACCAGAAGGATAAACTTGCATGGCCTCATTGATGAGCGCTTGACTTACGGCATCCCTTTGTTCCATCGCCAAATTTACAGCCGCTTGCCCTTCGGCACTGAATGAAGCCAAATACATCATCAACACCGAAAGCCCGGTTAATGTGGAAGGTATGAGAATGAAGCCTACAGCCCACTTAATTAGGCTTTTATCTTTTTTCTTTCTGAAAAGCAGCATCACCAGCCCCAAAAGGCCATAAAACACCAATATATCGCCTGGCCAGAGAAACAAAACATGTGCAGCCCCAAAAAATATAAGTAATATCAAACGCCAGGCGTATAATTTTACTACTCCGGAGCCTTCGCTTACAGGTTTTTGAAGAAACAGCCAAAATCCATATCCAAACAACATGGAAAAAAGGACAAAAAACTTGCTTTCGAACAACGCATGAATAATAAATGAAGCCGCACGATCGGGCGGTGTGTCCCACAATACTTCGGGCGAAAAGGAGAATGCGACAGGGGCATTCATCCACTGCATATTAACCATTAATATGCCAAAAATGGCAAAACCCCGTAATGTATCAAGAATGGCAATACGTTGCGCGGGTGCTGTTGGTGAAAGGGTTGGTTTCATAGTCATAATCCTTAAATATTTATTTATTGATAAAAATGGGAAATCCAGAAATGAGGTCGAATTATCAGCGAATCTCCATTCAAAACGTTAAGATGTTGATATAAACCTTTTGGACGTGCTATACCCGCCATCATTGCATACAATTAAGCGCAGTTTTTCTTTATTTCTCATTGTTCTTCCTGCATTTTATTAAGTAAAAAGGAAAATTCTCCGTTACTTCAGTCACCTCAAAGAGGCCTGCAATCCCAAATTCGATATCTATTGTTTCTTTGTCGTAAAAGAAAATTTTGACCCCTCCAAACATTTCGAATCGATCTTTGCCTATTTTTTTTCCTTGACCATAAGTTTCGGCATCTTTCGATATAACAGAAAATACCATAATACCTCGGTCTGTCAATTGGTTATAACAATCACGAATCAGCTTTTTCCTCTCCTTTTCATTTAACAAGTAGATCAATCCGTAACAAAATACTCCGTCATATAATTTGCTGTCAAAAGGCATCTCAGTTACCGATCCTTTATAAATTGTCAAGTCATTACCAAAGTGCTTTCGGGCTAAATCAATGGCAGTTTGAGAAATTTCAATTCCTGTCACTGTCATCCCACTCTCGATAAAGATTTTTGCATTCCGTCCATATCCAATTCCCGGAATGAGTATATTTCTTACTTTTTGCTCAATAAAAAAGTTCTTTGTCAAAACTGTCGACTTTGCAGGCTCAAACCCCCACATTTCTTGCTTGTCCTTATACGCCTCATCCCAAAACTCCGTCATTGTAAATAAGTTATTTAGTTTGTAACAACTTTTTTTAAACTAGTCCGCACTCTTTGTTAAAAAATCCTCCCTGATTTTCCTCCATATCTGGTATGCGAACCAGGTGAGCAATTATACGAAGGAACTGAAGAAGTGAAAAAAGCAGTTCGGTGCCATTCATGCTTTGCATATCAATATCTCCTGCCATATAACTGATTTTGAGCGCATCATCAAAGATAACCTATTTCAGAAATATAAATAACATCACAGCTACCGGAATGTTACCTGATAAAAAACAATTGCCCCTATGGCCTTTTATTTCAGTATGTATTAGTTTTGATAAATAAAATTACATCAACAACACTTCATCACAATCAATTGTTTATGAGAGACATGTTTAAAGTAATTCTTCGTACCATCTTATTGGTGCTATTGGCAATGTTGTGCATTGCCCCGGTGAAATCACAAACGCCACCACATCAGAGGATGTTTGGAACTTTGGTTCACCATGTATTCTTTTGGCTCGAAGAACCGGATAACCCGAGAACCAGGGCACAGTTTGAGGCAGCCATTGAAAAGTTGTTGCAGGTAGAAACCATACGACGAAGCCATTTTGGTGTTCCGGCAGCTACCGAGGATCGCGACGTAGTAGATCACTCCTACACCTACTCACTCATCCTCTTTTTTGAATCGAAGGAAGATCAGGACATCTACCAAGCCCACCCGATTCACCTTAAATTTGTAGAAGAGAACCGGCATTTGTGGAAAAAAGTGCGTGTGTACGACTCGTCAGATTTTTAGTACATCTACACCCACATACATGGATATTAAAAAGAGAAACCGCAGGCAAAAATTAATGATGCTTGCGGTTTCTCTTTTTTATATATTCAGCGCTTAGGCTGAAAGTCAATAACTATGCAACTTTGTGAGGCGCTTTGATAAATTTAACAATCATTGCAGCCAGCAGAAGCATTACACCAGCCACCACATAAGAAGCGCTGTAAGTTCCGGTAATGTCAGCAACCATGCCGCCAAGGATGGGGCCAATGATACCGGCAATACCCCAGCTGGTGAACACAAATCCATAGTTCACACCAAGGTTTTTAATGCCGAAGAAATCGGCTGTTGTTGCGGGGAACAGGGCGAAAAGTGCGCCATAGGAAAGTCCGGCAACAGCAATACCCGCAGCCAATGTTGGAACAGTTGTAAGGAACGAGAAAGCGAACATGTTAATGGCCTGAATTACGAACACCATCAACAATGCTGTGGTACGACCCATCTTATCAGAAAGGAAACCTCCAAGAACACGACCAACAGTATTAAATATGGCAAAGATCACCACAATCCAGAATCCCTTATCTGAATTGGTCTGCACCTTCACAATACTCACAATGTGACCAATGAGCATCAACCCGGCGGTGGCGCTTAGCAGATAGGTCATCCAGAGCAGATAAAACGGACGCGCCTTCATCATCTCTTTCCATGTGTAGTCATCAGACTGTGCCACAACAGGGCGTCCTTGCTTGGCAACGGGCACAAAACCTGCAGGCGGATTACGAAGAATAAGCGCGAATACCACAAGAAAGAATATTGCAATAATTCCCAGGATTAGGAACGTATTTTCAACCGTGCTAAGTCTTAACAGATAGTTGGCAAGTGGCGCCATATACACCGATGACAGTCCGATACCAGCCACAACAATACCAGCAATAAGTCCTTTTTTACGAGCTTCGAACCATTTGATGGCGCTAGGCGTGGCAGATGCATAGGCAAACCCCATTCCAAGTCCGCTGATTACACCAAAGGTAAGTACCATGGTAAACGGAGTGGTGGCAAACATCGACAACAGGATGCCAGAGCCAAACAAAATGCCACCGGTAAGTGCCACAATGCGAGGGCCAAATTTATCCTGAAGACGACCACCAAAAACAGTCATAAACGCCAGCAATGCTACGCATACGGTATAAGGCAGTGAGGCTTCAGTATTGGTCCATCCCCAATCCTTCACAAGAGCTGCCTTTATTACACTCCAGGAATAAATCAACCCCAGAATCAGATTGATACCGGTAGCTGCCATGGTGACAACCCAACCGGAAACATTACGATTTGAACTCATCTATTTAGGTTTAAAAATTACATTATCGGGCGTGCGAAAATACATCATTTATTCTTTATTTCTTATTGTCCAGATAAAAAAGCATTTGCGCAAAACGTTTCGGTCACCGCTTTTGGCCTTCCGGTAACAAAATTGGGCTTTCTACCTCATTCATTTACCCTCCCCGCTCAATATGTTGTAAATTTGACAATTGGCTCAAATTGGCCAAAAGTCTTTTGTCAACAAAAGTTTGAATTGATACTGATATGGTTCAGAAACATACATATATAAAACGCTCGTTGTTTTTGATTGTTACCGCCTTTGCTGTTGTAAGTTGTGATAATTTATTTGAGTACAGCCCTTACAAGGCAGGCGTAAGAGCACCTGATAAAGACCTTAACATAAAGGCCATTAGAGAAATAGAAAACCTTAACAGTTCCGGGTTTAGACCTTTTACCATCGGACTGGTTGGCGATTCGCATACCTATTATGATTATTACGAAAAACAGGTGGCTCACTTGAACAAAAAGGATGATCTGGATTTTGTAGTCCATCTTGGCGATATCACGCTAAGCGGCATCTACAGAGAATTTATCTGGTATAAGGAGATCTCCTCCAAGTTAAAACATCCACTGATCACAATCATTGGCAATCACGACTACCTCTCGAACGGAGAGTTTCTTTACAAGGAGATGTTTGGCCCCTATAACTTCTCAATTGTGCACAACAATTGCCTTCTGGTATTTCTTGACAATGTGATTTGGGAAAAAAATGTACAGGATCCCGATTTTGAGTGGCTGGAAGAGGTGCTTAAAGATAGTGAAGATTACATCTATCGCCTGGTGTTTTCACACATACCTCCCTGGAGTGACCAATTCAATACCGGGAATGAATTCTATTTTAACATGCTCATGGAGAAGTATAACGTTGATTTCTCGATTCATGGACACACACACCATTTTTGGCAGGGCAGGCCATACAAAAACGGACCGCCTTATCTGACCATCTCGAGCAGTCAAAAGGGTGAAGTTTTCTTTCTAGATGTAAAGGCTGACACGTTGCAGGTAAGAAGGGAGCATTACTGATTGTGTGATACTCAACTTTTTTGATTTTTAAATTATAACAGATTTTAAGCGGTGAAAAGCATCAATCTTCTATCTATATCATCCCTATTATTGTTTTTATCCATAAGCAGCTTTGCCCATGGCCCCGATGAAAAGGTTCATAAAAGTTTTATGGAAAGGATGGATATACCAAGGGAACTCATTATTGGCAGCGATACAATCACCTATCGTCCAAAATGGTTCATACCTTCACATTATTCGGCGCAGTATGCAGGATTAGTCGGCTTTATGTCGATTGGTGCCGGATATGATTTTGGCAGGCGCTATAAACCTACCTTGTATTATGGATTGCTGAGCCACAATTTTGGCGGCAGTTCCGTCACGGTGCACACCATCTCCCTTAAAAACAGCTGGGATCTGTTCAAGCCCGGCATGTTAGGCAACCTTACCCCGCGAGCAGGGTTCTCAATCAACTGGGGGCATACCAATAATACATTTCACAGATTACCGCCCCACTATCCGGACAAATATTATTTCCAGAATAAGGTTCACCTGGTGCCTTTTTGGGGTGGTGAATACAAAATTTCACTCAACGGGAATGGATTGCTTAAAAAAATGGGTATCTATGCAGAAATGAGTACATTGGATGCGTATGTGCTTGAGATGATAAGAACCAAATATGTAACCCCTTTCAAAATTTGGAATCTATCAATGGGTGTTACGCTTTATCTGAATTAGTGCCTACCGCATCGTGCAGTACGTAGCCAACCTTGGGTATGTTCTCGATTCTGATAGACGCATCATTTGCCAATCGCTTACGCAAACGGGTGATAAAAACATCCAGGCTGCGCCCGTTAAAATAATCATCTTTACCCCAAAAAGTTTCAAGTAAATCACTGCGGCGAATGATGTTGTTTTTGTTGGAGCAGAGCATTCGCAACACATCACTCTCGCGATGGGTAAGCCGCTGAACCTCATCGTTCAATATCAATGCCTGGTTTTTAGCGTCAAACAGGTACTTGCCAATCTCGCACGATTCAGGCAAATCCTCTTTGTCGGATGTTGAAGCACGACCAGCCGCGCGGTTCAGAATGGCATGGATACGACATAACAGCTCCTCCTCATCAAAAGGTTTGGTAACATAATCGTCGCTACCCAGATTAAAACCCTTTAGCTTATCCTGTTTCAAGGAGCGGGCTGTCAGAAAAATGAAAGGCACTTCTGGATCCTCTCTTCTTATGCGCTCTGCAAGGGTGAATCCATCAATACCGGGTAACATCACATCGATGATACAGAAGTCGATGCCGCCATCTTTAAAAGTAGAGAGACCACTATCGCCATCGGTACGAAGCACCACATAAAAACCTGAGGCGGAAAGAAACTCCCGAAGTAAAAAACCCATGTTTGGGTCGTCTTCAATTACGAGAATGCAGTTTCGTTTGGCTGGCGTCATGGGCAATTGGGATTTTAATGGTAAAAGTACTGCCTTTTTCTGGCATACTCTCAACCGAGATTGTGCCGTTGTGCTGTAAAGTTACTTTTTTCACGTAAGTTAAACCAAGTCCAAACCCCTTAACATTGTGAACATCTCCTGTCGACACCCTGAAAAACCTGTCAAATATTAACTCCTGATCCTCTTTTCGGATGCCTATTCCATTGTCCCTCACCTTCAAAACCATCATGTTATGCGCAATTGATGTTGAGATAAAAATTTCTGGTGTTTTACAGACATACTTCAATGCATTGTCGATAAGGTTGGATACGGCCAGAGTAAGTGGACCCCGCTCTCCATTCACAATGATGGATGGCTGCGCCGGAGAGAAATGAATGACGGCACCGGTATGATCCAACCGGTATCTGAAAGTTGCTATGACCGACTCAATAAGCTCGTTAAAATCTATGGCTTCGGGTTCCAAATCGCCGCCATTTGGACATGCCACTTTTAGAATGGCTTCCACGTGATTTTGCAGTCGCTGTGTCTCTTCAAGAATTACACCAGAATACTCATCGGTTTTTTTCTGATGCTCCTTGGTGCCCGATACCTTTTTCAGCAAATTGGTAGCAAACCGAACATTGGCAATGGGCGTTTGAAACTCATGTACCATATTGTTGATAAAATCGGTGGTGCGCAGCAGCAACGCCTTTTCACGTTTAAACATCCGGTATGTAACAAGAAATGAGTACATCACAAAGATGATGAACAATATCGAAAGGCCCAGCTGACTTCTAATTTGTCCGATGATAAACTGGTTACGTGTTGGGAATAGTAATTTTATCTGCACGCCATTCTGATCCACAAGGCCGTTGAGATTCTGAAGGTAAGATGCAGACGAAAAAAAGCGCCCTTTGCTCAGATGTAAGATAGAATCAGTGACTTCGAAAGTGTAGGGCAAATCGATGTTATAAATACTCAAGTTTGACTGAATGATACTGTCCACCTCCTTGTATTTCTTGGTATGCACGGGTTCGGCGCATTTGCGTCCGCACAAAAAATCAGACATGTCGCTACAAAGCGGCACACGAGCGCCTATTTCATCACGTGCTCCCTTAAGTGCCATAGCCACCCGGTGGTTAAAATTCTGCTCCTCAACTTTGGCCGCACGGAAAATTAAACTCACCTGCATCACGATAAGCACAACCAGGATAATGAACGTGAGCACCGGTAAAAAACTTTGTTTGTCGATAATTCTTTGACCCATAGGCAGCAAAAATAGATAAAAACATCATCGTGCCTGACATATTAACATTATATTAACGCGCTTTAACACAGCAGTAACTTGATTTTATCTGGAATGGTTCTAAGTTTGTATATGATTTTAAGGTAGCATCTACCTAATCAAAATAAACTATAGTTTAATTCTTAAAATTATCACATTATGAAAAAATCATTTGTAGCTTCCGTATTGTTTGTTTTTGCTCTTGCTATTGCTGCTCCTGCTTTTGCTGAGGTAATGCCACAAGAGCCTGCAAAAAAAGAGACTTGCGACAAAGCTAAAAAAGCTGAGTGTGCTGAAAAGAAAGCTGAATGCACTGAGAAAAAAGCCGAGTGCGCTGAAAAAGCTGAGAAAAAAGCTTGCTGCAGCAAAGGTGATAAAAAATAAGCATCACATTGTTTGTTTAATATCTAAAAGTCCCCGGGCAAATTGTCCGGGGGCTTTTTTTATCATAGTAAACCAAGTAACTATTCTGGGTGCAATAGCACAACACCAACTCCTTGGCTAATAAAAGCATAAGCCTGCACAGTACGCCAAATTGAAGTATGAGACTTAGAAATATACTACCACTTACGGCTACCATCCTTTTATCTTGAAATCACAATTTATAGTTGTTATGGGCTAATTATTTACGATTATTTCTATTTTTACATCGCCTATTTACATACCAAAACCAAATGAACCTAATTACTTTCATTTTAACTTCATCATCTATTATCGGATGGATTCTTTACATCATCGAAAAGAAAAAGAATAAACCGACTGAAACAGTCGAAGTCACATTAAATGATGAGCCTGAAGGCACATTAATTGACTCAACCCAATCGAATAAAGAGATGGAACGGCTTTCGATAGTTGCGCGCCAAACTGAAAATGCCATTATGATAATGGATCCGGATGGCAACATCGAATGGGTAAACGAAGGCTTCACAAGAATGTATGGTTATACCTACTCCGAATTTGTTTCGAAGCTCGGCAGCAACATCAGACAAACGAGCTTCAACGGAGCCATTGAGGAGCGGCTCTACTCCTGCACGCACCTTGGTAAACCTGTGTTTTACGAAGCCTTAAACATTACTAAAAGCGGTGATTCAATATGGACACATACTTCACTCACCCCAATTTACGATGACACCGGCAAGCTGGCTTATCTGGCCACAATTGATTCGGACATATCGAGACGAAAAGAGAGCGGTGACGAACTACTAAAGGCCATTGAGCACCTATCATCGCGTATCAACAGCTTGTCGGTTGAGCAGAAAAAACTCATTCACCATACCGCCAAAATGATGGAAGACATAGGTGAGTCAGCTAAATTGCTCGAAGAATCAACCTACATTGCACGTTTCATTAACGACATTTCCGATAAAGTGAAAATTCTTGGGCTAAACGCTTCCATTGAAGCTGCCACCATTCAGACAAACACAAACGGCTCACGACATGCAACAAACGGTTTCAGGGTAATTTCAGGAGAGATCATTAAACTATCGGATGATTCAAAAAAACAGGCAAGTAACATTGCGAACGTGATGGGAAGGCTTCAAACAGCCTTTGGAAACCTTGAAAGCAACCGCACAATGGTCAACGAGGTGGCATCCTCGTTTTTTGATACAGTGAAAGAGGTGAGGCAGGAACTTGTGCGAGTGGAACATGTTGCCGACCAACTCAATGCATAAGGGTTGGGTAAATGCTAAATAATTATAATTCAACCGTCTAAAATCAAATATATCCGTATAGATTGCCTATTTTTGCACCCTCAAAGCCTAAAAAGCTTATCTATCAGAAAATTACGAAACAGTTTTATTATGACTTGTACCCTATGCCGAGAGGATGTTCATAAATCATTTAAAGGCATTAACGACATACTTTTCTGGCAATGCAACAATTGCAATCTGATTTTTAAGGACGTTGAATTTCTACCCTCTCCAGAAGCAGAAAAACTCCGCTACAGCCAACACAATAACACCCCCGATTGCAAAGGCTATGTAGAACATTTGCAGCAAGCCATTGAACCTACTCTGCCATTCATATATGAAGGTATGACAGGGCTCGATTTTGGTTGCGGGCCAAACCCGGTTTTGTCGCAGCTGATGTCTGATTCGGGCTACGAATGCTACCACTACGACCCATTCTTTTTCCCTGAACTGCCCGATGAGAGATTGGAGTTTATGTTTGCGACTGAGTGTTTTGAACATTTCTTCAACCCGGGCAGGGAGCTCAATCTCATCACCTCACTGCTAATTCCTGCCGGTGTGCTTACCATCATCACCGAGCGATGGAAGGATACTACCGACTTCAACACGTGGTGGTACGCCCGTGACAACACACATGTGTGCTTTTTTCACGACCGTACCATCGAATTTATATGTGAGCATTACGGCTATGAGACCATGCACGACGACGGAGAGAAACTCGTCATCCTCAAAAAATTGGTTGTTGGCAGATAAACTAAAAAGAGTACCTTACCCCAAGCGAAAAATCGAATCTGTAGAGGTTCTCTCCTTTACCTGTTTCAAATTTTTCGGTGGTTGTGGTTCCTTGGTAGGTTTTTTCAAAACGATTAATAATACCGCCATAATAAGACATTTGCAGACCCAATGCCAATTGAGGCATTACCATCAAATCGTAAGAAAAATCACAGAAACTCGAAACTGTTGACCCTTTATAAGTGCCGGGAGTCATCAATACAAACTTATCCTTATAACCCAAATAGCCAATACCATAGTTTATCACAAATGTAGATTCTGAATTTCGGATTGGCAGTCGAATACCCAGATATGGACCATAAAAGTCAACTGAAATATTATCGCTGGCAACACCTCTCTGTCCATTGTCAAAACGCACATGTATGCTGTTGCTAGACTGATATTTGGCATATTTGAATCCGGCTCCCAATACCCTCGAAAAATAGTACGTTCCGTCGAAAGAGTATGCCATTCCGGATTTTAAATCTCTAACATAATCGTGAAATTGAGGATCAACATCCTTATTAACTCTCGCAATGCGATAGGAGTAACCAACACTCGCCGCAATGCGATACTTTGGATAATCGACTACAGGTTTTTCTGTTACATCCACTTCTTGCTTGTATGCGCTATTTGACGTGTTGATTGAATCTGATGCGGCAAAGGCCGGGTAGGGAGCTTCATTTATCTGGATACCAACTGCATCGAAAATGTTACTGGCATTTGAGAAACCGATTGTGAATAAAAACAGGGATGTAAAAAGAACTTTCAATCCGTAGGTGTGGATTGAATGGATTAAGGTTTTCATGTTTTTAATTGAATTTGGGTTTATAAATAATAAATATCGAAACCATACATCTGCTATCCAAACAAAAAACGCCCCATGAAAACAGCACGGCCGTCATGGGGAGTTATATGTTTGGCTTATTGAATAGGATTTATTCTTCTATAAAGGTAATCCAGCCGAATTTATCAGGCTCTTCACCATATTGAATTGCGCGCAATTTGTTATACAATTTCACAGATATCGGACCGGGTTCCCCATCTTTACTGTAGAGATAACTCTTTCCTGTATCGATGTCGTCGATACGGGCAATGGGACTAATAACAGCAGCAGTTCCACAGGCGCCAACTTCTTCAAATGTTTCAAGCTCCTCGAGTAATACAGGACGGCGTTCGGTTTTTAAGCCAAGCTCCTGAGCCAGTTGTAACAAACTTTTATTAGTGATGGATGGCAACACCGACTTTGATTCAGGCGTGACATATATGTTGCCTTTTATGCCAAAGAAATTGGCGGGGCCACATTCATCTATATATTTTTTCTCTTTGCTGTCGAGATAAAGCACTGCGGAATAACCCTTTTCTCTGGCGATACTACCTGAACGCAAACTGGCTGCATAGTTTCCACCCACTTTAATGTGACCAGTTCCATTGGGAGCTGCCCTGTCGTACTGGCGGGTAATCATCAGGTTGGTGGGCTTAAAACCCTCCTTAAAATAAGGCCCAACCGGTGTTACAAACACCATAAACAGGTATTCATCGGCAGGTGACACACCCACTTTGGGTCCGCTTCCGATGAGCAATGGCCTGATATATAGTGATGCGCCCGAGTCCATTGGCGGCACAAACCGACTGTTAAGTTTCACAGCTTTCTTCACAGCCTCAATAAAAACCTCTTCGGGCACGCGCGCCATCATAACCCCATCGGCCGATGAAATCATGCGACGAGCATTTTCTTCAAGTCGGAAAATGCGTATTCGCCCATCCTTTCCACGGAATGCCTTCAACCCCTCAAAAGCTTCCTGTCCATAGTGCAAACAGGTTGCAGCCATGTGAAGATTAATCATTTCGGATGAGCTCACTTCAAGCTCGCCCCATTTGCCATCCCGAAAATAACACCGGATGTTATAATCCGTTTTGGTGTAGGTAAAAGATAAATTACCCCAATCAATATCGCCAGTCATGATACTATATGGTATTAGAGTGAAAATGAAAAGTAAAAATAAAAATATCTTTCCAATATTACACTTGGAAAACCTCAGAAATAGCTATAAAACATGATTTATGCTTGATGCGGCGGTTTTAAGAACCCACACCGGAAGCAGTACTTCGCAACTCAGAAGATACAAACCTGTCTATTAAATCAATTAAATCGTTGTAATTAACAGGCTTGGCAATATATCCGTTACATCCGGCCTGAAGCGCTGTTTCGCGTTCACCCAACATGGCGTAGGCCGTCTGCGCAATGATTGGTACATCGGGATTAATCTTACGGATTTCGCGTGTGGCTGTGTAGCCATCCATAATTGGCATTTTAATATCCATCAATACCAAATCAATCTGGCGCACCTTGCTCATGATATCAAGTGCTTCCCGGCCGTCGCGCGCCCAAATAAGACTGGCATTGAAAAGGGACAGAGCCACTTCCAGATAGCGGAAATTATCCTCCTCGTCTTCAGCTATCAGGAAAGTTTTGCCCTCCCAATTAACTTTTCCGGATAATCTGGGTCGCATTTTTTGTGCCGGTGTTACCACAATGCGCTGGAACGGTAAAGTGAAACTAAACGTTGTGCCCACAGTGGTTCGGGGCTCAACCCAGATGCTGCCGCCCATGTAATTTACAAGGTGACGTGCGATGGTAAGACCTATCCCTGTTCCGCCATAGAGCTTTTCATCGTTGTTGCTGCACTTGTAAAACCGGCTAAAAATCTGCTCTTCCACACCCTCAGGCAAGCCAATTCCGGTATCTTTCACATAAAACTGTAGCAGATGCTCACTATTTACCGTATATCCAAACTCCACATAGCCGCGATCAGTAAACTTTATGGCATTGCCCACAAGATTTACCAGCACTTTCTTTAGTCTGGGGCCGTCGGTAAGTATCTGTACACCATCATCTGACAAGCCGGTTTTCATATAGAGCTTTACGGTGGTGATACCTCGCCTGAAGAGCTCTTCGGTAAACATCTCATAGACTTCCTTCAACACAAGATGTAATTGGCAGGGTGCATTGCGCACCTCAAACTGTCCGCTTTCCATCTTTGAAATGTCGATTATATCTTCGACCAACGACATCAGATTATTTGCATTGATGCGAATGAGATCGGTAAATTCCTTTTTCTCGTCGTTGCCTATGTGGTTATGCGTGAGTAAATTGGAGAATCCGAGAATGGCATTCATCGGCGTTCTGATTTCGTGCGACATGTTTGACAAAAAGGCAGTTTTAAGCTTGTCTGACTCCTCAGCTTTTTGTCTGGCGTGTACCAGATGTTCCTGTTCCTGTCGCAATATTCGCAGATAACGCTGCTCCTTTTTTACATTAAACATCAGTCCGTTCAGTAACGACATCAATGGCGCAAGTGTTATCACTGTCAGTACAAGAAAACTAATGGACAAGTTAACGTAGGTAGTCATTGAAATGTCTGCTGGGTTGCTGAGTTCAAAAAAACCTGAATACCAATAAACCCCCACTGCAGCCAGAGTGGCTACCTGCAATAAAAAAAACATGATGCCTGCAAAAGCTCCTGACATGGTGATGGCCATGACCGAACAGGCAAAAAGAAATATCATCCCAATATTGGTGTGTGGCCCCAGAAATAGTAGGAAGGCGCCAGAAAGATAGAGCATAAACAACACCCAACCCACCTTAAATGTAAGCGAAATGCGTGGCAGGCTCACAACCAACAGCAAAGAGACAAATGTGAATGTTGAAAAGGCAAAAAAATGATGCTGACCGGCCAAAAGAAAAAACAGACCATAATAGAGATATACTGCTACCCCTAAAAAAACCACGGCCAAAGAGAAGTAATGAAAAATACGTTCGCGCCAATAGCCGATGCCATCGCCTGGCAGGGATGAAGGCCCAAGATGCCGGTTAATAAAGGCGCGTATGCGCCTGACTATATTGTGTGACAGCTTAAACATGCAAGGTATAACCTGCTATAATTTTAATGAATTCATTTTTCGTTAAAGATATTTAAATTCTCCAGACGCCATTTATAAAATTGAGAAAAAAACAGTGCTTGTTGATAAAAAAGGAGATGTAGCTATAAATAGAGACAAAAGGCCGCTATTGCCTCACTTGAAGGGAATAGTGAATCTCAGAATTTCCGAATTTAATCTTAGGATTTGAGGAGAATCACGGATAATTTGACATAATAAAAAAACCTCCCCGTTTCCGAGAAGGTTTTAAGCGTACCCAGAGCCGGGGTCGAACCGGCACGACATTGCTGTCACTGGTGTTTGAGACCAGCGCGTCTACCAATTCCGCCATCTGGGCAAGCAACTATAAGAACTTTTTTGCGCTGCAAATATATAATAAAGGGCTTTCCCTTCCAAAAAAAGTAGCGCTATTGTTTCGCTGTAGCGAAAAAAACATGCTGACATAAGGCTATCTCCATCTCTTTCAGCACTTGCCATATGGCTACATGACAAGTTAAAACAAACCGCAAATTTAAACCGCAAAAAAAGATTTAACGACGCCAAAAAACACGATGCCCTGAAATAAAGCTTTTTACACGTGATTACAAAGATGCATTGATAATTAAACAGCCATCTGCTTAAAACATCTAATTACGCATCCGGATGCAGATTGGTAACCCAAAATACTGCCAACTTTTCAACTAAATCCTAAAATTCGGTATCACTTTTAACTGTTACTCGTTATTTTTGAAGCCGGAAAGCGAACATACCAATGATTGTAAAAACAGAAGGCATCGTATTAACACATACACGCTATGGCGAATCAAGCGCCATCATCCACATCTATACGCGTGATTTTGGGATGCAAAGCTATATGGTTAACGGTGTCTACGGAAAGAAGAAAAAGAGCAATATTATATTGATGCAGTCTCTTAATTTCTTAGATATGGATGTATGTCACCGCGCCGAAAAAGAGATTCAACGCATCAAAGAATTTAAATTAAGCTACCCATTATGTACCATTCCCTTTTCTCAAACGCGGCGCGCCCAGGCATTTCTTATAACTGAAATACTGACACGCATACTGCGCAACGAAGGCCCCAATGAGAACCTTTTTAATTTTGTTGCAGAGTCCATCGTACATCTTGACTCAAACAGTCCGGGACTGGAAAACTTCCACCACTTCTTTCTGTTTAACCTAACGAAGCATCTTGGATTTTTCCCTCACAATAACTTTGATGATTCTCACATGTGGTTTGACCTCTCAGACGGTTATTTTGTGAGTATGGAACCCGCACACCCCAACCACTTAAATCAGGCAACATCAAGCCTTTTTGCAAAACTGTTTGGCACGACCAAAGACCAACTCGCCATGCTGGCCTCAAACGTAGAGCAACGTCGTAGCCTGCTCGAAGCCCTAATTCTGTTCTATGAACTTCACTATCCGGGCATAGGCAAAATCAAATCAGTATCTGTGCTTGAAGAGCTTTTCAGATAGAATGGGGTGTTAAAGCCAATGGTTTAAACCGGCACTTTATCTTTTTATTTGAAGAGCCTGCCCGAAAATTTGACCAGCGAAGCTTTTCCTATTGCTTATGCATCGTTTATGATGGTAGAGAATTAAATAAAATCCTATCTGTTTGAAAAAATGGGGTTATATTTGGTAGAGAGGGGAAATATCAAGGGAATTTTCACATATATAAAAAATAAAAACAGCATTCTATTATTAAAAACCATCCAAATTTGGTGTAATAGAAGCAGTTGCTAAGTTTTTATCGAAGCTCTGGTCTTTGGAATAAATTAAATGTACTGTTTAAGTTTAGTTTGTAAAACAAGATATAAATGCAAAAAGTGTTAGATTTTAGATAGATAGCATAGTTGAGAAAGATGATTGGATTTATCTTATTTTCTGTTTTATCGTGTCTATCAGTCTAAAAATCTTAAAGCAGGTGTTATACAAATTTCAAACAGTCTCAAAAATATACTGTGAAATGAAAACCTATGATATGATTTTATCAGATGTCAGTATTTAAGGCAACTGAACCTCTTCTCAAAAAAACAAAACAGTTAATTCGAGATATTTACATACTCATTATACGAACCATTGATATTTGACCCATATGTTTATCACTAAACTATCCTCTCTGGATTCCGGATACATCACATCCATCTGCGAAGTAGCCACATCAAAAGGAGCCATTGATTTAGCTGCCAGTCATGCCATTGAAGAACTTCCGTCTTATTTATCTGGTGCTCTTAGTCAGATGGCTGATTTGGAATTAAACGCTCCATCACCATTATACGGTTTGCCTAAGCTCAGAGAGCAAATATCGGAGAAAACAGCCCGGCTTCATGGTCATGTATATAATCCCCAGCACGAAGTGACCATTACCACCGGCATTAATCAGTCCATTTTTGCTGCCATGAATGCCTTTTTAGACGAAGGTGACGAGGTAATTCTTTTTGAGCCTGCGTCCGAAGATTATCTGCCTATTATTCTTCTAAGTGGAGCAAAACCAGTATATATTTCGCTAAAGGAACCAAACTATTACATCGACTGGAATGAAGTTACGCGAATGATAAATGGCAACACACGCCTTATCATCATCAATACACCCCACAACCCCACGGGAATGGTGCTCAACGAACTCGACATGCTGCGATTGCAAAAAATAATAAACAGCACGCGCATTCTGATTTTAAGTGATGAGCGCTACGAGCACCTGGTTTATGATGGCCATGGGCATCAGAGTGTGGCCATGTATCCCAAATTGGCAGAAAAAAGCATTCTTATTAATTCTCTAAGCACAGCATGCCGTGTGTCGTGGCCGGTGAGTTACTGTGCAGCACCTGCTGCGCTTATGGCTCAAATGCGAAAAATATTAACATTGATTGATGGCAACTGTTTGAGCATATTCCAGACAGGTCTCGCCAGTTGCATCGGAAACAGAGAACAGAACAAGGCGACAACAGAGCATTATCGTCGTAAAATGGAGTTCTTTCAGGAACTGATGACTTCAAAAACACGGTTTATCCCCTTACCTGTTTGCGGCACGTGGTTTCAGCTTTACAGCTATTCGGCTATATCTGCAGAATCTGACAAAGAGTTTGCCATCCGTATGCTCAATGAAACAGGGGTAGCAGCTGCGCCATACAGCAGCTTTTTTCACGAAAAGCAAAAAAAGCAACTGTTGCGCTTCAACTTTGCACGTCCCGATGCAATCCTCGAGAAAGCAGTTGAAAAACTCAGCCACCTGTAAAGGTTATGACACCATAATTTGATAAGTTCTATTTTTCCATTAATTTTGCCATCCGAAAATCGGGTTACATACCCGTAAACACGGCCTCATAGTTCAAGGGATAGAACGGAAGTTTCCTAAACTTCAGATTCAGGTTCGAGTCCTGGTGAGGCTACAAAGCGCTCTGATTATCAGGGCGCTTTTTGTGTTATACTGCCTGAATTAACTATCCGGGTGTCGCTCTACTGCTTTAATTTAAAGGTTCGTAATTTTGGATGTTTTTGGCCAAGGATGAGATATCAATGAAAAGCGGCCAACCCGGTGAACTTACCCCAATAGTATTGACTATTATCCTATTTCAAGCACCCTTGACTAAAAATTATGCGCCTTACACTCAATTTCAAAAAAACTTACGGCACAATAGCTACATTATTATTTGATAGCGCGGTACGAATCTGTCGCACGGCTTCGGCGGGCGTAATCTCCCCAAGTAAAACCTCGTGGGCGAAATAGTGGTTCCAGCGGTTGTTAAAACCAAAAACATACTGACTTCCCAAGGGATTTATCTTGTTCTTTCCATACTTCTGATCAATTTGAAAAGTAAAATCCTCAAAATGGTCAACGCCCATCGAAACAGTGGCTAGTTTGCCTTGTATGCCTGTGGGGCACTTGGTATATCTCACCCACTTTTCGGCCACGCGGGCATCGTTCATTGCAAGGAGAAACTTTACGGCTTCGTCGCGGTTTGGGGCATTTTTGGGAACTCCCCACATTATCTGATATCCCCCGATATAGTTGTTTACCTGTCTTGTAACGGGTAACTCCACCGGCATCATATTCATTAATTTCTGACGATCCACATTTTGCCAGAAACTGTACATCCAGGAGCCATTAATAAAAAAAAGATATCTATCATCGAGAAACTCATGAAAAGAATCATTCCATACTTTGCCACTGTATTGAGGATTCAGCGGCTTATAAGGTGCGAGGGTTTGAAGCAGTTGCAATGTTTGATTCCATGCTCTGAGTTTACGTTCCGATGGCCTGTCTCTGAAGTACTCCTCGTCATCATTTAGTATCGACATGTACAGCTGGTTGGTCAAATAGTTCATGGTACGCCAGTCGCCGGCTTCAAAAAGTGCGTACTTGCGGTCGTCGGGGTTGGTTTGTTTCTCATTGTAAGCGTGCACAGCCTGTATATAGGTTCGGAAATCGTCGAAAGTCATGCCCATTTGTTTCACTTCCACTCCCACCTGATTGGCCACATTGGTATTGCACCAGAGTGTATAGTAAAAGCCCTCCACAAGAGGTCCGGGAACAATTCCTCCCCATAATCCAATTATTGAATCGTTGATAAGTCCCTTCACGGTGGTTTCTCTGAATTGCGGAATTTCGGCAAAGTCAACCAGATACTTTTTTGCCCAACCCGGTTCATCTGCCACCAGTGCATAGTCATTGTTTAGCAGTAGAATGTCGTAATCTGTAACTCTTGAACGTAATTGCTCTGTTACAAACACTTCCAAATCCTTATCACCACGCCGGTCGCCCATTATCTCTTCAGGAAAAACGAGTTCAACCCGCACATGTTGGTTCCGGAAATTATATTCTGTTACAAATTCACGAATAAAACGCTCTCTGTCGCCTTGCTCGAACCATTGACCCATAAACCGGATAACCGTTTGTTCGGTGCGGTTAACAGTGCCAGTGGTTCTATTTTGTTGCTGCTGCTGATTCCATTGCCGACATCCCGAAAAAGCCACCATCGCCATCAACAAAATCATTCCTGTTATATATCTTTTACAACTCATTTGATATGGTTTTAATTCATTTGACGGTTATCACCCGGTAGTAATTTGGGTGAGTTTTCGTCTGAAAAACACATTTATCTACTGATGAATTGGATAAACATGGTCATTAAAAAAACAAAAGAACTACTCATTGTCAAAAAAGCTAACCCTCTTCCTGAGTTCGAGCGCTTCGTTCTCAAGGTCCGATGAGAACTTCGAGAGATTGTCAGCAAACTGGCTATTTTTTTGGATGACATCATTAAGCCTGTATATGGCCGAAGTGATTTGTGATGCACCCTGTTTTTGTTCCAGGCTCGACATAGAAATCTCCTTTATCAAATTGGTAGTGAGTTCAATCTCGGGAAGTAGGGTAACCATTTGGTCGTATGAACTTTCGGTAATGGCCACACAATCTTTTGCCAGCTTATTGATTTCATCAGCCGCCACCTTACTGCGCTCTGCCAGCTTCCGCACTTCCGATGCCACCACGGAGAATCCCCTCCCATGCTCTCCTGCTCTTGCCGCTTCCACTGCCGCATTTAATGCAAGAATATTGGTTTGGAAAGCAATGTCATTGACGACGGTAATTTTTTCAGCAATTTCACGAATATAGCGTAGGCTGAGCTCCGCCTCTCCACCCATTTTCTTCAATCCTTCATAGGTGATGACCGACACTTTTTCGGTGCGGGATGCATTATCAGAATTGTTTTCAATACTCGACGACATCTCCTCCACCGACGCCAGAACCTCCTCGACAGAAGATGCCTGATCACCGGAACCATCCGCAATCAAATGAGACACTTCGTTAACATTTGAGCTGGAATCGTTTAGCTTATCAGAGCCTTGACGTATATTGCTCACAATTTCGGACAAATTGCTGCCCACCTCCTTCACCGACTCGTATAACCTTCCCAATTCATCGTCAGAAAACAGCGCGTGACCATCGTTCTTAAGTCTGCCTTGACGGATGTTAAAGAGAATTTTGAGAAGAACATTTATTTTTCTGGTTATAAACCTGTTAAAGAGATAAATAATCACAACCGAAGTAAGAAGCAGACAGAACAATGAACCAAGAATCAAGATTAGGATGATGCTGCTTTTCTGACGTGCCACTTTATCGGATTGCGCCATGATTAAAAGCGTTCCCAAACGTTTGCCATCATCGAGACGAATTGGTGAGATTCCGGCATAAAAAAGTTGACCATTGATATATAGACTTCGGAACAGAGATTCACTTAGATCCTCCTCCAATTCAGGGAAATTTTTTAACTCTTCTATCTGATCGACATACTTGTCTCTAAATGTATCGTTGAGCGAGTAATAGATGTATCCGTTGGCACCAACTATCACACATTCTGCGATGGTCTCACCTACGATGTTCTCTATGATTTCCGCATCCTCTGCCGATTCGTATGCCAAAACGCCCTTTGACATCATCAATCCGGGCGTCTGAATTTGGTTCTGAATTCTGTTCTCCAGCTCTCCGGTAAACCGATTGATATAAAACACCCCTATGATAGCCAGGGCGATGATTTCGGTCACAATAATGATTGCACCAATTTTAAAGGAAAGCTTCCTAAAGTAATCTCTGTTACTGAAAATGGAACTCATATAAACGCTTTATTGTTCGTTGATATTGTACTACGCACACTATTCTGTTCTGTAATGATTTTTTGGGCGAAGATTGACAGCTATTTATTTCAATACCAAATAAAAAGCTGTACAAATCGCGCTTTTGAAACATTAATTAACAAGTCAAATATAACAATTAGTTTAAATCTCTCTTCAAAAAACTAAAAAAATCGTCGTTTACTTCAATTCATGTTGTCATACAGCTTCTTTCAATAATTCAATAATGATATTGTTATGTTATATGAACATTACAACGAAAAAGCAAAACAATCAAAATTTTATCATTATTTAACATGGTGATACTGCCCCGATTAAAAATTATCAGGTGATAATAAAGCAGTCTTAAAGATTATAACCATCAGAAATTTA
The DNA here is from genome assembly GCF_000517065.1 of Alkaliflexus imshenetskii DSM 15055. Classification (GTDB taxonomy): domain Bacteria; phylum Bacteroidota; class Bacteroidia; order Bacteroidales; family Marinilabiliaceae; genus Alkaliflexus; species Alkaliflexus imshenetskii. Next base: position 1,882,304 of record NZ_KI912105.1, read on the forward strand.
TCATAGTTACTATCCTGTAAAACTGCATCGATATATACAAAAAATGGCCTGTAGTGAGAATACAATCTCACTACAGGCCATTGGTTGGTTTCAATAAACTTCTAAGTAATCGGTTATCCCTCGTAATAAGCAAAGGTCACTTTTCGTCCTTTACCGCCGGCGCCCAAAATATTGTCAAAAAACGCGGCAGCAGCCTGAATTTGAATTCTCTGTCCGCCCTTGCGTACCACCTCCCAAAAACGTACTATCTCATACTCATTCTTGATGAACATATCGTGCGCTGTCTGAAGTTTTGAGTGGTTCTCTGGCGGTACAACCACCGTAAAATGCTTCCCAATAAGTTCACCTTCTGCGTAACCGTAAATCTCATTGTAACGCTTGTTTACGTGAATGTAATTGCCAAGCTCATCAGTCACACAAATACCCAACTCGGTTTCGGAATTGATGATTTGTTTTGCGTTTTCGGGATTTGCTTCAATAGCTTCCTTAATTTCTTTTGTTCTGAATACGTTAATCCTGCCCATATCGTTTATATTGTTAAAACTTTTTGTTTATGACTTAAACAATTTGAGCCATTAAAAGTTCGGTCGGAACAAACAGAGGCGAACTTAGATTCTGTGCTTCATTGCGTTATACAGATTTGATTCATGTTAATTTTGCAATTCACTTTTAATTATACTATAATTATAGTGCCCGCATGGCGCCCTTCGGATTAATCCAATCAAATACCGTCTGTTTGAAACTTTAAACCAGACATAAACTTTTGGAGTTATCAATCTGAATGTCAAACATAAACACCAGAAAACCAGACGACTTTCATAGAGTTTACAACAGATTAGAACTTTAATTCATTATTTGTGCGAAACATGAAATAGTAAAGAGAAACGATGTCAACATTCAGGATATATGGCTCCGGAAGATTGTCGCTTCAATTGATTGGCCAGTTGAACAACTTCCTTTATGTTGCGGCTGTATTGTCAATCGCATTTTTGATGATGTTCAGCCTGATGGTGGCTCTACTTGCTCTGTCTCATCAAATACTGATGTATGCAATACTTGGCTGGGTGTTCCTGTTTTTGGTATATACAATATTCTCCATTTATGCCAAGCAGGCACTTCACCAACTTGGCACGCTTGAGGTGAGTAAAGAAGGTATTACAAAATCGATTGGCAGCTATGTCGAGTTTTTTGAATACAACAAAATAGAAAAAATCCGAATACGAGATCACCTTAAAGGCATTATGTATCCAGGGAAATATAGAACCTACCTCGTAACGCTAACCTACAGAGGCATTGCTCCCGAAACCTTTGTAGTCGGCGCCCGTTCGCCAGATGACAAGCCGGGAGCCGATTTTGAAGATTTTCTGAAAGTGATGTCCTACATTACCGGAACGCCCATTAACATTACAGAGTAGTATCATTGTGTTAGCTCAGCTTCCTCCTCATTTTGCCGCAAGGGCAGATGTCTTTTTTCGTTCTTTCGTGCCAGATAAATCAGCACTGTTACTACTGCCAAAGTATACCAAACAAACGCCGGGATGGGTACAGGATCACCACCGGCATAGGAATGTAATCCAGCCAGATAATAGTTCACACCCAGATAGGTCATTATAACGGAGCTAAAGGTTATTAAAGAACCTGTATTAAATGCCATTGAGCCTTTTAATCCGGGCACAAAACGCATGTGAAGAATAAATGCATAAAGAACAATTGTTATGAGCGACCATGTTTCCTTAGGATCCCATCCCCAGTAACGCCCCCATGACTCATTAGCCCATACACCGCCAATAAACGACCCGATGGTCATCAGATAGAGGCCTACTGTAAGCGCCATCTCATTTATGGCTGTAAGCTCATCCACAGTAAGCTGTAGGCGAATAAAGTTTCTATTTGTTCTGAATACCATTATTATCAGGTTCAGGAATCCCAAAAGAGCACCAAGCGCCAAAAAACCGTATCCACCAATGATAATCGACACATGCAGCGTTAACCAATAAGATTGAAGTACTGGAACCAGGTTGGTGATGTGCGGATTCATCCAGCTCAAATGAGCTACCATCAGCACCACTCCCGTGAACACACCGGTAATCGGCAGCACCATGCTGCTTTTACGAGCCATCACAAAACCGGCAAGCAGGATACACCAGCCAATAAAAATCATAGACTCGTAACCATTACTCCACGGCGCATGACCTGCAATGAGCCATCTTAAAATAAGCCCAAAAGTGTGATAGAGAAATCCTGCAAATAATAACGCATATCCCACCCGCATTATCCACTTAAAGTTCAGCGATGGCCGCAGAAGCGAAGTAAACTGAAACAGTAACAATATCGCCCCAAGCCCAAAGAAAAAGGTGGCAAGCCACATAAACACATTCAGTCGGTTGTATAACAGCTCTAGCCTGAGCGTCAGCTGTGTTGGCAGAATCTCTTCCGAATGGCTCTCCTGATAGGCACCAATGAGCTTTAGCTGCTCAAGCGCAGCAACCGAATCGCCTGAACGCACATAAGCAACAAAATCAGAGAGAGATGAAACAACGAAAAGACTGTCAACAGTTGATATGGTGGTGGGTTGTGAGGCCGGTGTGTACCAGGGCAGTTGCAAATCGCGCGATGAAGGATACAGCTTATGTAGATGTCCCATTTGCGTGAGATAAAACACATTCACCTGTTCATCAATTTTAATCACTTCCTGCTCCAGCTTGTTACGCATGGATGGATTTTGCCGGTTGGCAGCATCTACCAACTGATGTATTTTGTAGTGGCGATTGCCATCAAAGAAATCAGAAAAGGAGGCTTTTTTATGGGTAATACCTAACAAATTGCGTAGCTGAGGATCCTTCACAGTGATAAGCGGTACATGTTGCCATTGCATCGGGTGGGTGAAAATACCCAGAATCATCTGGTCGGCAGTCATACCCTGAAAGGTATTGTGCTTTACCAACTTGAGAGCTATCTCCTGATGCAGTGAGTTCAATGGTTTGATACGTCCACCATTGTCCTGAACCCATAGCGCCCCAAAAGCAGCGGATAGCTCTTTGTCGGGTGCAGGAGGAAGCATGCTGTTTTGAGCCGAAATGGGAAGCGTTACTAAAAGTAAAATCATTGCAACCAATGATTTCCGCTTGCGGTGTATTCTGTCCACCTGATTCATAAGTATTCGGAAACGCGTTTTGCGTGCAAAAAGAGCCCACATCATTCCCAATGACATTAAAAAATACCCGAGATAGGTCACAAAAGTTCCCAACCCGTCATGGTTCACCGATAGAACGGTTCCTTTCTCATCCTTGTCGTAAGAGCTCTGATAGAGCCGATAGCCGCGATAACCTAAGATGTTGTTCATAAAAATGCGGTATGGCTTTTCCACGCCACGCGTTGCATCAAGCAGGGTAACTTCGCTTATGTAGCCTGATGGACTCTGAGAACCCGGATAACGCTCAAGGATGAATTTGTTCAATCGGATAGCAAACGGCAACTCAATGGGCAGAGCACCGTATCGCACCACAAAGGTAGCGCCAGGTAGCTGAAGCGTGTATGGCTCACCCACCATGCCACTGCGTCCGTATGCTGTTAACTGATGCGTTACACCACGGTGACGCACATCAAAAACAACTGCGTGGGGCAAGCCCTGATCGCTACCACCGGGCATGGCCACAGGTTGCATTACGGCTGATGCATGGTATCGACTCAACGCCAAACGCACCCTGCCAAAATCGTAAAGTTGACCTGGCGCAAACGGATAAAAAATGCCTGCCTCCATCTCCTGCTCACCCTCCTCGCCCATATGGCGGGCTATAAAGTTACGACCCGAAATGAGCTCCACGCCCATGCCATTGGCAGCCCTGCGGATGATGACATCGGGACGAAGCGTGGTGTCGGGCTCAAAAGCCACAATAAAGCCAGCTCGTTCGGCAAACTCACCGGGTGATAGAAAAGTCTCCTGACGCTCCATCATACCTGAAAAAACAATCCCGGCCAATGGCTTACCTCCCGGCATCTCTCTGGGAGCAGCCGTGGCGTTTGGCACAAAAGCCACACTCTTTATCTTCACCTTTTCACCGCCGGCCCGCAGCGTGCTCCGGTAATGCGTTGGTGTAGCAGGCGAAGTCAACGAGAGCGCTTCATCCACCTCAGTAGATTCGGGTGTGATGAGTGTAGCTACCACGTGTGGATCATAAGACATCATAACACGCGCCTCCTCACCTTCGCGGATATGCAACAAGCCTTCGTACCCAATATATCGGGTAATAGCGGCACCCGCCAGTATCAAAAAAAAAGAGACATGAAACAGCAAAACAGAAGCTTTCTCCCAACGCCATAGCTTATAGTTGAAAATATTGCCCAACATGTTCACTGCAAGCACAAAGAAAATAAGCTCGAACCACCATGCATTGTACACCAGTGCCTTAGCAGCAGGCGTGCCATAATCGTTCTCAACAAATGTGGCCATGGCCATTGCAGCAGCCAGGATAATAAACAGTGCCCCCATCAACCAAGGCGCAGATAGCACTCTAATAATCTGTTTCATATACAAAAAAATACGAGATTCAACCACAAAGTCACTAAGACTCAAATTTCCAATAAAGATATGATCCGCCACTACTCATTTAACATCTATTACATTTTCGCTTAATATAAATACGGCCATTAATAACCCTTTTTATTCCTGACTTGATAAGTGGTGTATTGAAGTTAATTAACAAACCTAACATATTATCTGCCAGTTTAAGATAAGGAATAAGTTGGGCAATATGAATATCTGATACTGCTTCAACAGATTTAACCTCGATGATTAACTTCTTTTCGACCCATATATCTAATCGATAACCACCATCCAATAGTACATTTTTATACCTAATGGGTAAATGAACTTGTTGATCAACTTGCAATCCATTAAGACGTAATTCATATACTAAACATTTTTCGTATGCAGATTCCAGTAAACCCGGGCCTAAAGCTTTATGAATCTCAAAAGCTGCGTTTACTGCGATTCGCGATAATTCATTCTCATTCATTTTGCAGGTAAGGTAATAATGGTTTGAATGCGAAACTTACGTGCCTTTGAACCTTTGTGGTTATGCACATTCAGACTTTAAATATAAATGAATTAATGGTTTCGCTAAACAATTGTTTGCTCGTTTCAGGAAGATTTCGTTTTTTCGTGGTCGAAAAGAGATTTTCAAGTTCGACCTAAAAACCTAAAAAACAACTCTTTCTAAGCACTCATCTAAAGAACTAAGGAATCATGCAAAAAATTACTCTTTTACTGTTTTCGCTTTTGGCACTGGCGACTGTACATGCTCAGGATGCTCAGGAAAAGCCTTTTGATATCTCTTTTCACGGCTTTGTGGCTGTGGATGCGGTTCATAACACCCGGGTGGGTCGTACCATCAGAAATGAGCACATCTTCATGTTTCCTCTGCCCGCCAGCATCGATGAGCGAACTGGAAAAGACCTGAACGATAGGGGTAACATTGATATTGACGCGGCTCATTCACGTTTTGGCTTGCACATCAAAGGCCCTACAGTTAATGGTGTTACTGTTTTCGGTTTGATTGAAGCCGACTTCTTGGGCGATGCACGTGCGGCAGACTCCAATTTCAGATTGCGTCATGCGTTTGTGCGTTTCGGATATCAAGACTTCACTCTTACCGCCGGACAAACGTGGCATCCGCTGTTCTTAACCGAGATGTTTCCCCAAAAAGCAAATACCGGCGTGGGCGTTCCAATGCACCCGTTAAGCCGTAACCCTCAGTTACGTTTTGCCTGGAAAGCAAACCAGACCACCGAGCTAAGTGTGTCATTTATTGAGCAGAATAACTTCAGAACCGCAGGATTTCCTAAGGGAAGTGAGTTCTCTCAAATGCCTGAGATTACGCTTCAACTAAAACTTGGAGGAACAGGTCCTGCTTTTGCAGCCCTTACTGCAGGTTACAAACGTTTGGCAATACCTGACGCTGTTGACACCCTCAAAACCAATGCGATGGTGAATGGTGTGCATGCCCAGGCATCGTTCAGATACAAGTTTCCACAGTTTACACTTCGCACCGCTGCTCTGTATGGCGACAATCTATCGGAACTGGCTATACCGGGAGGGGTGGGCAGAGTTAAAGGCTCCACCAATGAAAACCCCGAATTTGCTTCACTTGCAACAGGCACCCTTTGGGCCGATATTAACAGCGACAGAGAAAAATGGGATCCCGGCTTTTTCATAGGTTATATGAAGGCTTTAGGCGCCTCTAAAGAGGTTACTGTTGAAAAATCCATCTCCCCATTTCATCCGGATGTAACCAACGTGTTATCGGTAGCGCCACGTATAAAATACCACGTAAATAAATATACCTGGATTGCATTTGAATACATGTACACCGAAGCAGACTGGGGATCGACGTATGACAACTACGGTGTGCCGCAAAACCTGAAATCCTACGTAAACCACAGAACGCTTTTATCATTTAGATATCATTTTTAAGATGTCAGAACTTAGACCATTCTAAACTGTTACTGGTAAAGATGGGTAGAAAACTTGCACTGCTAAACCTGTTAGGTTAGCAGTATCCGGTCATTAATTGGTGAAAAGATTCTGGGATTATTTGAATATATGCATTCGTTTTTCTTTGTGTTAGCGCTCATCTATGACATCAGAAAACGAGAATAATATTATTTCTAACCGATGTACGACAAGGACGAAATCAAGAATTTAAGAGTTGAGTTCTGGCAAAAGCTCAACAATCGCACCCGAAGGTTGCCGGGGCAAAAAGGTCGTAAGAAATTCTGGATTTATGACAGCACAGGCATCAAGGGGTTGGATTTGCGATTTGACGTGGACAGACAAAAAGCTCAGGTAGCCCTTGAGATAAACCACCGCAGCGAAGAGAGGCGACTTCAATTGTTTGAGAAACTGCAAGCTGCCAAAAGTATTTTTGAAGCGGAATTTGGAGAGCCTCTGATATGGGATTTTGCATTCGAAAAACCCACGGGTGAACAGGTGTGCCGAGTTTACACCGAGATGGAAGCCGACATTCACGATCAGGAGAAATGGTCTGACCTTATGTACTTTTTAATAGACCGCATGATTCGTCTCGAGAAGGCTTTTCTGGAGGTGAAAGAGTATATGCAGTCAGACATCAACGAATAAAGATGATAGAATTGAGCACGATGAATAACATTGTATTACCGGCAGAGTGGGCACCCCAAAGTGCAGTAATAATGGCGTGGCCACACGAAAACAGTGATTGGGCGTACATTCTTGAGGAGGTGCAATCCTGCTTCAGGGAGATTATTGCGGCCATTGCCCGCTTCGAGAAAGTTGTGCTCATAGTGCCGGACAATGGTGTGGCAGAAGCATTCAATACCATCCATGGCAACAATGTGATACCAGTGGTTGCCTCTACCAACGACACCTGGGCAAGAGACTTTGGCCCGCTCATGGTTTTTAAGGATGGTAAGCCCGTATGCCTCGACTTTAAATTTAACGGCTGGGGACTCAAATTTGCTGCCGACAAAGACAACCTTCTGAATCGGGAGCTATTTAGTAACAACATTTTTCAGTCCCAAGTGACGTATGAAAATCGCCTCAACTTCGTGCTCGAAGGCGGCGCCATTGAGAGTGATGGATTGGGGACACTGCTTACAACCTCGGAGTGTCTGCTATCGCCTAACCGCAACGGGCAGTTGAGCAAAGCAGAAATTGAGGCCTACCTGAAAGAAGCTTTTGGGCTATCACGTGTGTTGTGGATTAATAACGGATATCTGGCGGGCGACGACACCGACAGCCACATCGACACGCTGGCGCGTTTTTGCTCACCAGACACCATTGCATACGTAAAATGCACCGATGAAACAGATGAGCATTTCATCGCTTTAAAAGATATGGAAACGGAGTTGCTGGCGTTTAAAACTGCCTCAGGTGAACCTTATAATCTCGTCGCGCTTCCCATGGCCGATGAAGTAATATTCGGTGGTGAGCGACTGCCGGCAACTTATGCCAATTTCCTTATCATTAATGGTGCCGTTTTGGTGCCCACCTACGATTCACCTAAAGATTCAGAAGCCATTGCGCAGCTGCAAAAGGCCTTCCCAGACAGGGAGATTATCGGCGTCAACTGCGTACCACTTATTAAACAGCATGGGTCGTTGCACTGCGTGACAATGCAGTTGCCGGAGTCGGCACTCTAAAAAAAAGAAAGGTCTGCGGGTTTTCCTCAGGCCTTTTTCTATCCCTCCAACTGAATAAAGAGCTGTATCAACCATACTCAACTCACCCATCCCAAACACACTAAGGTTTAAAAGGCTACAATACGGCAGTTATATTTGACAACCCACCACTATCATCGTAACTTTTAGTGTTTAGTTTTAGATTGGAACATTCACCTAATGTGCCTTTGGCTTACACCATGAATTCCAATCGTCCCATCGGTTCAGCACAAAGATGCAGCATCTGTTTCCTGTTATTTTTATTTGCGTTAGGTAATCTCAACCTGACGGCACAATCTACTATTTACAAAAAAGATGGTAGTATAATCGAAGCCACGGATGTGGATCGACAAGGCAAAGTTCGTTCCTTTCGTCCATTTGGTTCGGACGATGGTATTGTTTACTATATTTCACGGAATGAAATTGACAGTATCAAATACGAAAATGGTGAAATGGAACACATTCCTCATTTCATTAATATTGATGATTCTAACACGGATGCATCTGAATATAAAAACCTGATAGGTATTAACATGTTCTCTGTGTTAGCAGGCCAATTGCATACGTTTTATGAAATCATGTTATGGCAAGATAAATTGGGTTTACGCAGCACCTTAATTATAAACACGGTTGAATATAACGAGGCAAGCTATGCTAACTTTTTAAATGCATCCTACTGTCTTGGATTAGGATTCAACTACTACTTTCTCCGCTCGGATTTAGGCCGGTTTGGCATAGGCATGTATGCTATGACAGGCAGGTTTAGCGAAGGATACCAAATAATGGATATGTACGAGCCAACAAAAAAAACGCAGCGGAGCGGATTTATCTGTAGCTCATCGTTTACTTCCAGACTTGTCGAAAACATCTACTTTACAGCAGGTATTGACAATCCATTAGGATGGCACTCTCCAACCTCTAAGGTTATTATCAGAACAGAAATCTCCTGGCATTTCTAAACCACCCGATCATGAAAACAAGACTCGTTCAGAACAGATGGAGAATCAGAACAACAACCACAAACTGGTCGTTGCCAATGAAAACTATATCATGGATATTGATACTGGCTATGATTCATTTATCACAGGGCTGCATGTATTATTTCAGGGTTCGAAGCATTCCGAATCCCTCATCACAAAAACTCTACGAAGAAACATTTCTGAAAAAAACCTTCGTGATTCATCTGGAGGACAAATCCTGGCTTTTAACTGGAGCTGATCTGACTGAAACCACGCTTACTGGGTCATCCCTGCGTGAATACAATGTTGAGTTTCCGCGTACCATTAAAAAGCATGGCAGCACAAGATATAAACCAGGTAAATCGCATAACGAAAGCTACATTCTGAAGGAAGTACACATTTATGTAACAGAGCTCGAAAAACAAGGCGTAAGGGCAGTAATACCGCTCAACGCTATTGAGAAAATCGAAATTCATGAAAAAAACCCAAACGCCACAGCGGCATCCTGGATTGCAGGTTTCATTGGAGGTACAATTGCCACCTTTTCCATCATTATAATCATCGCACTGCTCACCAAAACCTCCTGCCCGTTCATCTATGTGTATGACGGGGAGGAATTTCAGTTTGCGGGTGAGATATACAGTGGTAGTGTACAACCCGGTTTGGAGCGTCACGACTATCTGAAGCTTCCGGTATTCAGGCTTGAACAGGTTGCTTATCAGATTAAAATCACCAACGAAATGCAGGAAATACAGCATACCAATTTAATGGAGCTGTGGGTATTTGATCATCCGTATAACCAGAAAATATGGGTAGACAAATATGGTGTTCCTCACACAGTGTCGAAATTGACTTCAGCAGTTAGAGCCACAAATCTGGCTGGTGAGGACGTCACCGATTTACTGAAGCACAAAGATGAGCGCTTCTATGCCAGTTCAGAAACCAAAGAAGCATTCGCTCTGACGGATGGCATCATCCTTGAATTTCCCATGCCCCAAACAAGCAATATTGCCAAACTGATAATAAATGCTAAGAACTCATCAGTACTCGATCATATGGTTGGACGGTTCCAAAATTTATTCGGCGATGCGTGGCATAAATGGGATAAAAAACAACGAAAAGCCTCAGGGGATCATCTAAAAAATTGGATGCTGAGCCAAAACATACCCCTTTCGGTATATGTGGAGCGTAACGGTGAGTGGCACAAAGCTGACTATTTTGAGGTGGCCGGGCCCATGACCATGAAAGAGGACATTCTGACTTTGGCTCTGGATGGCTCTGAAACGGATCCATTGCGGGTTAAGCTGGAATACGGCAATTTATTTTGGGAAATAGATTACGCAGGCATAGACTATTCCGAAAATGTTGCGGTAAAAAAAGAAATCGTTGCCATTGCAAGTGCCATCGATGAAAAAGGAAAGGATGTCACCAAAAAACTCTCTCACGACGATAAAAAATACTACGTACAACCCAATGTGGGTAACAATGCTATTGTAGCATTTAACCTGCCAGAACCAACTAATGAAATCCGCACGGTTTATCTGCACAGCAAAGGCTGGTACCGGGTGCTCCGAAACCCAACAGGTAAACCTGACCGTGAGTATCTGGAATCTTTCCGGGAACCTGGACGTTTCAACCAATTTGTGAATGAACAAATTCAGATTATGAACCAGATAAATGAAAACTGAAGGCATCCAGACTGCTGAAATTCTTACCGTTAATGATTGTTCACACTTTCTCGTCCCGCTCCATTTGAATATTTAAGTATCTTCGCATATTGAACCTGTGTTTCGGGTAAACTATGCACAGATGGCTTCTGCTATCTGCTGAACCATGCATTTATGCAGCATCAGAAAAATAATCTTGAAGTCCATGAAAACCATAAAAACCGCTCTCATTCAGCAGTGTAATACGAACGACATCACGGCCAATCTGGATAAACTGGAAAAGAATATCCGCGCCGTAGCAGCGCAAGGTGCCGAATTGATTGTACTGCAAGAACTACATAACAGTCTCTACTTTTGCCAAACGGAAGATACGGATGTGTTTGACCTGGCAGAACCTATACCCGGACCATCCACCGAGCGGTTTGGGAAATTAGCTGCTGAAATGAAGGTTGTTATCGTGACATCTCTTTTTGAGCGCCGGGCACCCGGACTATATCACAACACCGCCGTGGTAATGGAAAAAGATGGCTCCATTGCAGGTAAATACCGTAAAATGCATATCCCCGACGACCCGGCCTACTACGAGAAGTTCTACTTCACCCCGGGTGATTTGGGCTTTGAGCCCATACAAACTTCGGTGGGCAAACTGGGCGTGTTGGTATGCTGGGATCAGTGGTATCCTGAAGCAGCCCGACTGATGGCCATGCGCGGCGCCGATCTGCTCATCTACCCCACTGCCATTGGATGGGAAAGCAGTGACAGTGAGGATGAAAAAAACCGCCAAAAAGAGGCCTGGGTAATATCACAACGCGGACATGCAGTGGCCAATGGATTGCCGGTGGTTTCGGTGAATCGCGTGGGTCATGAACCCGATCCTTCAGGCGTGACCAACGGCATTCAGTTTTGGGGCAACAGCTTTGTGGCAGGTCCCCAAGGTGAGTTTTTAACACATGCCGGCAACCACGACGAAGAAAACCTGATTGTTGACATCAGCCTGACACGCTCTGAAGCCGTACGCCGTATCTGGCCTTTCTTCCGCGACCGTCGCATCGATGCTTACGGAAACATCATCAAACGATTTATTGACTGATTTTTACGCTGATACTACAAAATTATTATGGATATAAAACTGGTCATAACCGACCTTGACGGCACCTTACTGGACGCAAAAAAAGAGATTCACCCGGATTTTTGGCCGGTACACCGCCAGCTTACCGACAAAGGCATTCTCTTTGCTGTAGCAAGCGGCCGACAGTTATCGAGTCTGGAATCTACATTCACAACCATTGGTAACGACACACTTTTTATTGCTGAAAACGGCACCATAGTTCGATACAAAGGGGAAGTTATTCATGAGAATGCCCTGGAGATGGCTGCCGCAAATCTGTTCATACATACAGGCCGATGCATTGAAGGTGCAGAAATTGTGCTCTGTGGAAAAGATGCCGCCTATGTGGAATGCACCAGAAAACAATTTCTGGAAGAGGTGTCAAAATATTACAACCGTCTGCAAATTGTGGATGATCTCACGCTGGTAAATGACACCATCCTGAAAGTGGCCATTTATGATTTTTATGGCGCTGAAACCAATAGCTACGGCCATTTTAAAATCTATGAAAACGACTATAAAGTAGCCGTGTCGGGACCGGAGTGGCTTGATTTGACACACCCCACCGCTAACAAAGGAACGGCCATCGAAAAAGTACAGGAAAAACTAGGCATCAGCAAAGAAGAGACGATGGCATTCGGCGATTTTCTGAATGACCTGGAGATGATGGCAGCCGCAGGCCATAGTTACGCCATGAAGAATGCACATCCCGACATACTTAAAGTCTCACGCTTTATCACCCAGTTTGATAACAATGAAAACGGTGTGGTGCAAACAATAAGACAAAAGTTCAACCTCACATCTGGCATCTCATAACCCTATTTACGAAGGGGTAAAAGATACTCCAGTGTATATGAAAAACCTGCATTCAGTCGTCTGTCGCCATTCCCAAAACCAGGTACTATATACGGTTTGAGCAACTCGGAATTGTTAGTGGCTATGAGCGTACGAATGTGAAGTTTCCAACTCATATAAAAGTTCTTGAAAACTTCTGTGCGTGGCCCCATCGAAAACTCAACCCAATGTGAGTTTAGGGTATAAGAGGATACATTTCCGGAGTAATCCTGCCAATAGCCGTTTCTGATGGTATAACCGGATGCGCCATGTTCATGTAATGCAAAACCATATTGCAAACCCATCAAAAGGTTGTCGTTGGTTTGATGCTTTCGTGGCAGTATGTCCTTCTCAATACCTATTCGCAAAAACGTACCGTTTGAGTCATAAGTATATCGCTCCTTTCTGAAGTTTACATTCTCGAATCCGGCTTCCCCTAATAAATACATATCCTCTCCAAAATTGACTCTGGTGAGGAAGGATATGCCGGTACGGTTGTCGTCCATCAGCCTGTTGATAGGACCTGCCAGGTTAACACCCACGGTTATGCCTCTGGCCGGCACCCATTGGGGCAGTGGCTCCTGTCCCTGAACAGCGGCAGACATCAGCAGCCAAAAACTAATAAAGAAATATCTTGATGTTTTCAACATTCTCGCCATAATTAACTTGGGGATAAGAAATAGAAACAGAATCTACAAAAGTATTTGTGTGCCATACCGAATCAACAATGAAATTCCAGGTGAAACCACAGTCTCTGGATATAAACTCCAGCGATTTAGAATGGCGAAACCAAAGTGTATCGAGCAATGTATTGTTATCAATGATAAAAATGGTCGTATCAGCGGAAAATGACAGGGTAAGAAACATTTTCCCGATACGCGCATCCTTATACACCAACGAATCCTGCCCGATGCCATAAACCGATGCCTTCGCCAAGGTTGTGTCTTTTTTTACCGAATACGCTGAGTAAAACCCGGTTTGCACCGAGTGTTGGTTCGACAGGCATATTTCCTCGGGTGCGCACGATGTGGGAAGCACCATCAACGTCAGAAATGAAAAGATTATCAATACGATGTATTTCATCTGCTTATATTTTGTGTTTCAGTTGCCAGAACTTGTCCCAATTTATCGGGATGGAACTCGCCTTATTAATCATGCCCCTAAGTGAGTAACAATTACTCATGGCTCATTTCATCAGTACGCATTCAAATTCTTGTTTAGCCGGCACATTTAAAAATGAATTACTCCTTTGCAGCATGCCAGAAAATAAAATAAGAACAGAAGACAAAAGTAAAAATAAAAATTGTCATCATTCCCATAAGGGTTAGAATCATTATCCAGGCAAGTGGCGATGATGCGGTAAAATTTAACCCAATTCTGGTTCCACGATTAATCTCAACATCCGGGTTAAGGCTCTGCATTAGATCATAGCTGATATTAAAGTGATTGCACTAACATACAAGCAATATAACTTGAATAGTGCAATAATCAGCACATCTAAATTCGATAAAAATGTACGCTATCGGACACCTGCATGTCCGATAGCGTACAGCACCTGCCCTCAAACAATCCAATTCTCTATCATAAACGTTTTGCATATCAGTTGTTAATCTTAAATGGCCTGTGATTTGTTAAACGCATCAGTCGGAAGTTTTCATCCATAAATACCTGAGGTGCGTTTATAAAACTATGGGTGCATTTCTAGAAATTATTATTGATATTTACATTTCCTTTCTAAAATCTGAAGAGAGAGGTCCATTTTTCTAATCTTAACTCATAATTTTTATGATGCAATTAAAAAAAAGAGTGATGTTCCTGCTTGCCGCATGCATGCTTGCCGGAACAGGAATGTTTGCCCAATCGGGCAGGATTGACTTCACTGAGTTTAAACTTGACAATGGGTTGCATGTTATCCTGCATCAGGACAATTCAACGCCAATAGTCACTGTATCGGTGATGTACAATGTGGGCTCCAAACACGAAAACCCTGAACGTACTGGCTTTGCCCACTTTTTTGAACATCTCATGTTTGAGGGAACGAAACACATTCCCCGTGGTGAGTATGCCAAATTTGTGGAACGTGCCGGAGGTACGCTCAATGCCTATACTTCGGCCGATTTAACCTACTATTACCAGACGCTTCCGTCGAATCAGCTGGAGCTTGGCTTATGGCTGGAGTCAGAACGGATGTTGCATGCAAAAGTAGACTCTGTGGGTATTCAGACACAGAAGCAGGTGGTCATCGAAGAAAAAAAGCAGATGTATGACAACCGCCCTTATGGTACCATTCTAATTGAGACGCTGAAGAGAGCCTTTACAGTACACCCCTATCGCTGGCCAACCATTGGCGACCCGGATCACATCATGGCTGCCCGCGACGAAGAGTTCAAAGAGTTTTATGACACTTTTTATGTGCCCCAAAACGCTGTGCTGGTAGTGGCTGGCGACATCAGCCTGAACGACACTAAAAAGCTGGTTGAAAAATATTATGGAGACATTCCTGCGGGGGAACGTCCAATCTACCGTCCAAACATCATTGAGCCTCCTTTGAGCGGCGAAGTGCGTGACACCATTTTTGACAACATACAGATTCCGTTGGTTCTACAGGCTTATCGTACACCAGCCCTGGGTACCAAGGATTATTATGCAATCGACATGCTTGGCACATTGCTGTCGACCGGTCAGAGCTCACGTTTATACCGCGAGTTGGTGGACAACAAACAGATGGCCATTCAGGTAGGTTCTTTCCCTATTCCATTTAGCGAGCCTGCGCTCAACCTCACCTATGCATTTACCAACATGGGCATTGACCCTCTTGCACTGGAAGAGGCTATGAATGTGGAAATCAAAAAACTTCAGGACGAGTTGATACCTGAAAATGAGTTCCAGAAACTTAAGAACCAGTTCGAAAACCAAATCATTGGCAGCAACGCACGAATAGCAGAAAGAGCTGGCAACCTCGCCACCTTCTATACACAGCTTGGCGATGCATCGCTCATCAACAACGAATTGGAAAAATACATGGCTGTGACACGTGAAGACATTCAACGGGTGGCACGTGAATATTTCATTACGAACAACCGCGTGGTGCTTTACTATCTGCCCAAAAACTAAATCTTAACCGGCACTTGTTTTTATGTGCATAAACTCAAATTCGTATAAAATGAAACGCATTCTTTCTATCATATTAGTTGCCTTTATTGCCGGGAACCTGTTTGCCCAGCTCGACAGGAGCACGCCACCACCTGCCGGTCCGGCACCTACAATCAACATTGGCGAGTATAAAAAATTTAAACTGAAAAACGGCTTACAGGTTTTCGTAGTTGAGGATCATAAGCTTCCGTTTGTGGCATACAGCCTTAACCTGGAAACCGACCCGGTGTTGCAGGGTGAAGCAGCCGGTTATGTATCACTGGCCGGATCGCTCATGCGGTCGGGCACTTCAGCCCGCTCAAAAGCTCAAATCGACGATGCCATTGATTTCATCGGTGCCACATTGAGCACTTCTTCTCAGGGGGTTTATGCCCGCTCGTTGAAAAAGCACAGTGAAACCCTTCTGCAAATCATGTCAGATGTGGTAATGAACCCATCGTACCCGCAAGATGAGCTGGAGAAAAGCGTACGTCAGTGGGTATCGGGTATTCAGGCCGAAAAAAATGACCCAAATGCCATCGCCAATAACATTGCCACAGTACTTCGCAACGGTGCAAACGACCCTTATGGCGAAATCGTTACCGAAGAAACGCTTGAGCGCATTAATGCCGACATGCTGAAAAACTTCCACAGCACCTACTTCAGACCCAATGTGGCCTATCTGGTGATTGTGGGCGACATCAGCATGAAAGAAGCTAAAGCGCAGGCAAACAAATATTTTGGCAAATGGAAGAAAGCGCCGGTACCAACCCATAACTATCAGTTACCGGCCTCATTTGAGGAGCCAAAAGTAGTCATTGCCAACCGCGATGGCGCCAACCAATCCACCATCCAGGTTACCCACGCAGTGGTGCTTACTCCAGGTGATGCAGATGCCATCAAAGCCTCTGTGATGAATCAGGTTTTGGGCGGTGGCTCATTTAACGCACGTCTGTTTCAAAACCTGCGCGAAGAGAAAGGTTACACCTATGGCGCATACTCAAGTCTGCGTACCGACAAACGCATCGGTAGCTTCTCAGCTTCGGCCTCGGTGCGTACCTCAGTAACAGACAGCGCGCTGCATGAGGTGCTACATGAAATGACACGTCTGCAAACCGAACTGGTAAGTGATGAAGACCTGGAACTGGTTAAAAACATGATGATGGGCAGTTTTTCGCGTTCGCTCGAAGACCCGCAAACCATTGCCCGCTTTGCCCTGAACATTGAGCGTTATAAACTGCCTGCCGATTACTACAAAACCTACCTGGAAAAAGTGGCGGCCGTTACACCTCAGGATGTGATGGATATGGCAAATAAATACTTACGCCCCGAAAATGCCATTATAATGGCTGTAGGTGAGGCTGATAAAATCAGAGAGGTGATGAAAGCGTTCTGCCCGAGTGGTACCGTAACACAATACGATTACTACGTGAATAAGGTAGCGCCACCAAGAAATGTTTCCAACCTCTCGGCCCAGGATGTAATAGAGAATTACATCGATGCTCTGGGTGGCCGCAATGCGCTTAAGAATGTGAAGGATATGACGATGAATGCCTCTACTTCCATGCAAGGGATGACCTTTAAGATTGTAACCCGCCAAAAGGCGCCCAACAAAATTCTGGTAGAAACCCTTATGGGTGGCAATCCCATCTCCATGCAGGTTTTTGATGGCACAAGCGGTAAAATAGTTTCCCCAATGGGAGAACAAAAACTGGAAGGCGACCTGTTGAAGGAGATTGCCGAAGCCGCAGTGCTCTTTCCCGAATTGTACTACACTACTGACGGCACCTCTCTGGAGCTTCAGGGCATCGATAATCTGGAAAGCGGCGAAGCATACAAACTGCTTGTAAAACGCCCATCAGGAAAGGAAACAACCGTTTACTTTGATGTGGAAAGCGGTCTTAAAGTGCGTGAAGTTAACACTGGCATGCAAGGTACAGTAATCTCCTCTTATAAAAACTACAAGAAAGTATCGGGAATCAACTTCCCAACAGCCATGACCCAACTTGTGGGACCTCAAAACCTCGAAATCATTGTTGAAAGTACTGAGGTGAATAGCGGCATAGCCGATGATGTGTTTGTAAACTAGAAGAGCATAAAAAACAGGAAGGCGTAAAACAGAAGGATTAATTCCGGATTGTTTTGCGCCTTCTTAATTTGTAGGGATGCCTGACTGATGACGCGTAATCAGATAAATAAATCCCAGTATGGGCTCTGGTTAACGATTTCAACCGCCTGCTTATAATCATCTGCATGCACCTGCAAGGTGAGATTCTCAGAACTGCCCAGGGTTGCTCCGCCAATTATCTGCATGACCGATGAGGCCGGATTATCAGAGGTTAAAAGCGAGTGTACACCAGATTTCTCAAGCAGGAGCTGAATTTCCTCTGCTATGGGTCGGTCGGCAATGGTCAACAGAATTTTCAGGTCATTCTCCATGTCAGATAATTTTGCAATAAAGAGTTAGAATCCGCCCCTTCAACGTCTTACATCACTAATAAATATAAAAAAATCCATTCAATTGGTCAACCCCTGGGGCTAAGTTGAAAATACTTTTTCCTGTGTAACCTGACATTAATTCTAAAATGAATTAATTTTGTGCCTTGTACTGCTTTCTCCCGCAATGAAGCGCACCACGGAACAACTTAAAGCGCGGGGTTATGTCCCTAAAAGTTTGGATAAAGATTTTGAAACCATCACTTACACTTATGCAGTAAAGTTACTAAACAGCTCACTGGCATTGAAAAAATGCTTGAAGCCCGACATCTTGCCAAAGAAAAACAGACCAATCGGCTGTGGCTTTCTGTGCCACACTCATAAAAGAAAAGAAACTCCACAACAAAATTGAAATATGCCATGCACTAGTAAAAACTGGTAAGTTCGCCATCGACAAACTAATCAGTTTATTGGGCAAAATTGATCATAGCATCTCAATCATACACAAACGCAAACAATGAACCTCATCAAGTTATATACACGCGATTATCACAAGGCAGGAGGCATCAAAGAGCTCCTCATACTGGCCTTCCCAATGATTATTTCAACAGCCTGCGACGGGGTAATGACCTTTACCGACCGGCTGTTTCTCTCTCGTCTGGGGCCTGAACACATGAATGCAGCCATGGGCGGAGCGGTAACATTTCAGATGCTCACCTTTTTCTTCATGGGCCTTACAGGCTACTCAACGGCTTTGGTGGCACAGTACTTTGGTGCCGGAGAACGCGCCAACACCACACGAGCCGCATTTCAGGCCATTCTCATCACCCTGCTGGCCTGGCCTGCCATACTGCTGCTAAAAGATGTGGCCATCCGCTTCTTCTATTTTATGGAGATTTCAGAATCACAGATAGGTCATCAGATTGAGTATCTCAACATATTGGTTTGGGGCGGTATTTTTGGAATGATGCGCTACACGCTGGGGTGTTATTTCACCGGCATCGGAAAAACAAAAATTGTAATGAGCGCCACTATACTGGCCATGATGGTCAACGTGGTACTGGATTACATCCTCATTTTGGGAAAATTTGGATTTGAACCCATGGGCGTACGCGGAGCAGCCATTGCCACCATCAGTGGCGCCTTTTCGGCGGTGCTGATGTTATCCATCGCCTATCTGGGACGAAACAACAGACAGATGTTCTTTGTGGCCTCTTCATTTAGGTTCAGTCTGGACATCATGAAGCGCTTGATACGTTATGGCTACCCGGCAGGACTGGAGTTATCGCTCAACTTTCTGGCATTCGGCATCATGATAGCCCTTTTTCATTCGCAGGGCGATGTGGTCGCCACTGCTTCAACCATCATGTTCAACTGGGATCTGGTGGCCTTCATCCCGTTGCTTGGCATCGAGATTGCTGTCACCAGCCTTGTGGGACGCTACATGGGAGCCGGACGGCCTCAAGCAGCACACCGTGCCGCTTTGTCGGCCATCCGCACCGGCATATTTTACTCGGTGGCCATTCTCATCCTGTTCATCACTGTGCCCGAATTTCTGGTACGCATCTTCCGCCCCATGGAATACGACCCAATTTTTGAAACGGCCGTGCCACTGGCCGCCGCCATGATACGCATTGCGGCACTTTATGTGTTGGCGCTGGCGGTGATGGTGGCATTGGTAGGCGCCTTGCGCGGCGCAGGCGACACGTTTTTCACCATGGTGATTTCCGTGTCGGCACACTGGCTTTTTGTGCCGCTGCTTTATGTGTCGTTAAAAATATTCAATCTATCGGTAGTCATCAGCTGGTTCCTTTTGGTAGTGTTTTTCCTTATATTTTGTTTTATATTGATATGGCGGTTTAACACCGGTAAATGGAAAAAGATTAAAGTTATTGGTAATAAATAACAGAATGAAAATAGAACACATTGCCATTTGGACGACCAATCTGGAAGCGCTAAAATCTTATTATGAGACCTATTTCGGCGCAAAATCAAATGATAAATACATCAACCCTACAACCGGGTTCGAAAGCTATTTTTTGACATTTGATGGCGGCGCCAGATTGGAAATTATGCGTAAACCCGACTTATCGGAGAGTAACCGCAACGAAAACAATCAAAACAATTGCGGGCTGACCCATCTGGCTTTTGGTGCCAGCTCTAAAGAAGAGGTGAACCAGAAAGCCAAAACATTGCAGGAGGCAGGATTTCAGATTTTAAGAGGGCCACGCACCACCGGCGATGGATATTATGAATTTGAAACACTGGATCCCGACAACAACCGCCTGGAAGTCACGACTCCGGCATAAAAACGAACATCATACTAAACTAACCTTACATGAAAACCATTGAAGAATCTGTTGTAAAGGCCCTTGATGGCAATCAACCTGAAATTTTTCAATATCTCCCCTATATCCTGCAGGATTTTTGGGAGCTTGGCTCCGACCCCAACACCATCATTCAACTGGTAAAAAAACATACCGATGCCAGACCGGGATTACAGGTGCTCGATCTGGCCTGCGGCAAAGGCGCAGTATCTATTAAACTGGCTGAGGCCACCGGCTGTAATTGCCTGGGCATTGATGCTTTGGAACCATTCATCTGCGCGGCCGCACAGAAAGCAGCCGAACACCATGTGAGCTACCTGTGTCGGTTCGAGACCAGTGACATCCGCACGCGCATCCACTCGCTCCACGGATTTGATGTCATCATTCTGGGCTCCATTGGACCGGTTTTTGGCGATATGCTCCAAACGCTTAACGCCATAAAATCAGCCCTAAACCATTCTGGAATAATAATTATCGCAGATGGATATAACGCCGACGAGAGTTCATTCAGCCATCCGACGCTGATGAAAAAAACCGAAGTGCTGAAACAAATCAGCCAGGCCGGCATGCAACTCGTGGATGAAACTATTTATGAGACAGACCAGGAAACAGAGGCGCTCCATCGCAAGGAATTCGCCCAACTCGAAAAAAGGTGCCATGAGCTGATGCAACATCATCCCGACAAACAATCGCTCTTTGCAGAGTACATTGAAAACCAGCGTAAGGAATACGAATTCATAGAAAATGACCTGATTTGCTCGGCCAAAGTGATTAAGTTCATTTGATGGGTCAAATTGGCCATAACGCCAAAATGCCTAACTTTACCACACAAACCGCATTCAGAAGCCAAAGAAGCATGAGCCAAACAATGAACTGGGAACAGTTACTCTCGACCAAACGCACCGGACAAGCAGTACGGCCAGACGAACACCACGACCGCACACAGTTTCAGCGTGATTATGACCGTTTGATATTCTCATCGCCATTTCGCCGGATGCAGGACAAGACCCAGGTTTTTCCCCTGCCGGGAAGCATCTTCGTTCACAACAGGCTCACCCACAGTCTGGAAGTGGCCAGCGTGGGGCGCTCACTGGGCTCGAACATAAGTCGGTTTTTAAAGGAAACCATCAAAGTAGCCACTCCATTGGTGGATGAACTGGGCTCTGTGACGGCTGCCGCGTGTCTGGCGCATGACATGGGCAATCCGCCCTTTGGGCACAACGGCGAAAAGGCAATCTCGCATTTCTTCAGAAACGGTGATGGCCGTCACTACCGCGACCTCATTAACGACGACCATGTATGGAACGACCTGGTGGATTTTGAAGGCAACGCCAATGCCCTGCGCCTGCTCACCCATAAATTTGCCGGCCGGCGCGCCGGAGGATTCGCACTTACCTACACCACCATTGCATCCATTGTGAAATATCCATACCCATCGGGCACAGCAGGCCGTAAAAAATATGGATTTTTTCAATCGGAAAAAGAGACATGGCTGGGAATAGCGAGTCAGCTAGGTCTCATGGAAGAAACCGATAATCCGGGCATCTTTGTGCGACATCCGTTGGTTTATCTTGTGGAGGCTGCCGACGACATCTGTTATCAACTGATGGACATCGAAGATGCACACAAACTTGGCATCTTATCAACCGAGGAGACCCGCGCGCTGCTCATGGCCTTTTTTGACACGGATGCCGACCGCGAACAAATCAGACGTATCCACGAGGTAAGCAACGAAGTGACCGATACCAACGAGCTCATCGCCTTTCTCAGGGCTTGGGTCATCGGCAAGCTGGTGGATAAATGTTCACACATATTTTGCGACAACCACGATGCCATCCTCAACGGCTCCTTCACCGGGTCACTCATAAAAAAACTGGAAGGACATACCGCCGCCGCCATGCAAAAATGCGTTGACACAGGTTTGCATACCATTTATAAACACCCCTCGGTGGTAGAGATAGAAATTGCCGGCTTCAAAATTTTGGGCTCACTGCTCAAAGAGTTTACCAATGCAGTGATGCATCCGGGCGATTACTATTCCGGACTGCTGCTCCCCTTTATTCCGGAACAATACAGGGTTGACCAACAAGCGCCACTGCACCATAAAATACAAACCGTCATCGATTTCATCTCAGGCATGACGGATGTGTACGCACTGGATTTATACCGAAAGATTAACGGGATAGGACTGACCGACAAACGATTCAAATTATGAAATTGCGCACAATAGATATTATCCTACATCTTAAAATTAGCACTGAATGAAAACTGAACAGACCATGTATTTTATTTACATTATACTGGTGTTTGGCATAATAATGCTGGTAGTTGCTGTTTTTATATACCTCAGGTTTACATCAGTTGCACGTGAAAATAAAAAATTAAGGCACAGACTTTTTGAATTAGAAGAGCAATACAGTGGCATAAAACTTAAAACACTTGAATCAAAACTGAACCCCCATTTATTTAAAAACATTTTAAACTCAATTCAATCACACGCCTATCAGACCTACTTTGCACTTGACAAACTTGCGGGCGTATTGGACTATATTCTTTATGAAAGCCGTAAAGGCATGGTATCAGCAAAAGAAGAGATAAACTTCGCCCTTAATCTCATCGAAATTAACAAAATTAAAGTAAGTCCATTGTTTGAATTAAAAGTGAAGACAAACATTGACGATACAGAGCCTCTTTATGACCAAAAGCTGGTGATCCCCATGATAACCATCGATTTAATTGAGAATGCATTTAAACATGCCGATTTACAAAGTCCCGATGCATTTATCTCCATCGTTTTTGAATTTAAGGAGAACTGTCTCGAGCTAACTGTGGCCAATAAAATTTCGCCGAGGCCTCAATTTAAAAAAGAGAAAAGCGGAATTGGGTCTGAAACATTTGAACATCGACTAAACCTCTTATATAAAGATTGTTACAAACTTGACAGAGTTATAGAAAATGATGTGTATATAGCGTATTTAAAACTGAATTTACTTGAATACAAAACTAAAATGTTTGCTACTGGACGATGAACTTCCGGGGCTCACTTATTTGAAGATGCTCTGCGAACAAATACCCGGACTGGAAGTTGTGAAAGCGTTTGACAATCCTGAACTTTTTCTCAAGGAGATGCCAAACCTTGAATTCGATTTTTGTATAATTGATATTGAGATGCCAGGTATCAGTGGTTTGCAAATCGCAAATCTCCTATCGGGCAAACCAGTTATTTTTGCCACTGCGTATAAAGAATATGCCGCCGATGCGTTTGACCTCAATGCAGTGGACTACCTGCGTAAGCCACTTACCCTGGAGCGACTTGAAAAAGCCATATCAAAACTTACAAAACAAGCTCAAACTCCAACACATTACAAAAACTATATTCATATAAATACTGATAAAGGAAAGGCAATCCTCTTTTTCGACCAGATTGTATATTTTCATACTTCAGATATAGACAGTCGCGACAAAGTTATATACCTACAGGATGGGTCCTTTCTTGTTGCCAAAAATTACTCCTTCAACGCGCTCTTAGGTATGCTCCCATCAAACGCATTCAGCCAGGTCAACAAGAGAGAAGTCATCGCCATCAAAGCCATATCGTTTTTTTCGAATGATGAAATAACAACCAAAATAGTTATGCCAACCGGCAAATCTCTGGCCGTTACACTGAGTGATAATTTCAGGGCCGAATTTCTAAAGAAGGTCACAGGATAATCAGTTATTTTATTTATCGAACAAAGGCTTATCAGCAGACTTCTTCGTGAGTCAGGTTTCTGCCCAATTTCTAAAATCCACCATCCTTCTCAGTGGAGAGGTAACAGAGCTTATCTCATTCAAAACGGCATCATTTAACTACTTCTCCAGATTCAATACAATATTTCACCTGCTCAGTGCAGGATTTGCCAAACTGTGTACAGATCTCCACTTTCACAGGGCATTTCTTCATAAATTGATACTAATGAAGACAAATCCTCTATTTGTAAACGTAAAAACCAATACTATGGAATTCACTGTTTGGCAAATACTTGGATACATCGTTCTGGTAATCTGCTTAACCGGGATGTTTCTATTTGTGCTAAATGCAATTTATAAGCTCTGGAAGGATAAAAACACACATTAAAGGCAGTGACCATTTATTACAATTTATTGCAATTGTATTTCAGAATCCGGCAACTTGGGTTCATACAAACAGTTCAGCTTCCGGTTGATTTATACCTTGCACGTAAAACCATAAAAATAAAATCATCATGGAACGGATAAATATGCCCATTACCGACAATGTTTTACTATTCCTGGTATTACTCCTCATAATCCTTCTGGCACCCATTCTTTCGAGACAAATAAAGTTTCCGGGAGTAGTCGGAATCATCATTGCAGGAGTGATAGTTGGCCCCAACGGTCTCAATATTATTGCCATGACATCTGCGATTGAGCTGTTAGGCGCCATAGGTTTGTTATACATAATGCTGCTAGCCGGGTTGGACATCAATTTGCTCGACTTTAAGAAGAATAAAAACAAAAGCATCATCTTTGGTATTATCACCTTTATAATTCCACAGCTGGTTGGGACATTTTTATTCAGAGCCATGGGGTTTTCCTGGACTGCGTCGATATTAATAGCCAGCATGTTTGCATCGCATACACTGGTTGGATATCCAATCATAACCAAACTGGGGATTGTGCGCAACCGAGCAGTTTTAACAACTGTTGGTGGAACCATCCTGGCTGACACACTCGCTTTATTGGTCTTGGCCGTAGTAGCCCGGTCGGTTAACGGTGCACTTGATTTTAATTTCTGGACAACATTAACTGTGCTGTCTGTTGTCTATTTTCTAGCTGTTGTGTATCTGTTACCGCTATTGGGACGGCTATTCTTCAGGTATGTTGATGATGGCATCATGCAATTCCATTTTGTGCTGGTTGTGGCATTTTTATGCTCATACTTAGCTCGTGTAATAGGAATAGAACCGATAGTTGGAGCATTTTTAGCGGGCCTGGTATTGAATCGCATGATTCCCTCATCAAGTCAACTAATGAACCGGGTTCAATTTGTAGGTAACTCATTCTTCATTCCCTTTTTTCTTTTATATATTGGGATGATAGTGGATGTGGAGGTGTTGCTCAACTCCCCTGCATCATGGATAGTGATGGCCACTATGCTGGCAACCAATGTGGTAACAAAATATGTTTCATCCAAAATCACCCAGAAACTCTTCAAATTTACAAAAGCCGAGGGCATGGTCATTTTTGGCCTCACCACCACCGAAGCGGCTGCAACCCTTGCAGCCACATTGGTAGGCTATCGCTTGGGCATCATCGGTAATGATGTGCTAAACGGAGTGATAATGATGATTTTAGTAACCTGTATCATTGGTCCCTGGATAGTGGAACATTATGGCAAAAAGATTGCAAACGAGAACGCAGGTGAAAAGTTTGTTAACGCCAAACTTCCCCATGTGATGGTACCTCTGTCAAATCCGGAGACTGCACCCCATTTACTATCTACCGCCATAATACTCAAAGACCACACTGTTAGCAAGATTTCAACACTCTCGGTAGTAACCGACCAATCAAAGCTTGATGATGAAATGGATAGAGTTGAAACGATGTTGGCCAAAGCAAGTGATTACGCCATAAGTGCTGGTGTAGAACTCAACACCTTAAAACGAATTGATGTAAACATTGCCAACGGCATTTCAAGAGCCGCTTTAGAGGAACAGGCTGATTTGCTAATCATAGGCTGGAACGGAAAAATTTCGGCCAAGGACCGCATATTTGGCAGCGTTCTCGACCAACTGTTAGAGCAAAGCTCACAATCTGTGTTTGTATGCAAAATGGAAAAATCCATCATGAGCAATTCTCGAATTGTATCATATATACCCTCATCATCAATTAAAGAACCTGGCTTTTACGGCGTACTAAAATCGCTTTTAACATTGGCAAAGGGAATGAATGCCCCCATTATGATTTCGGCTGAGAAAGATGTTGCTGACATTATAAAATCAACCATTAAGAGCGAAAGAACCAATGTGGAGGTAAAGTATCATTTACTTACAGATGACGTGAGTCATTTAAATCAGTTTACATTATTACTAAAACCAAACGACATCCTGTTTGCATTTGGTGCGCGCCGAAACACCATGAGTTGGATGCCATTTGCCGATAGATTACCCAAAAGCATGACCATAAAATTCAAAAATTACAATTTCATCATTGCCTATCCCGGTATTCCATACGACAAACGGAATGTGTTCATCAATGAATTTCCAATAAACTAAATTTTGTATATTGGTGAACTTAAAGCCAAACAATTAACGCGAATGAACGTCTTCAGGTACATTTTGTTTTATGCCACAACAACTTGTATTTTACTTTTGGCTATCTATTGGTTCGTGTTGGTAGGCAATGACATGGGGTATCATGGCCTATCCAACACTTTACTTGAAGAGACAAATCACTCCGGCCACGTCATTCTACCTATAATTAATAATCTCCAAAGTCCACTATCAATCCTGCTTCTTCAAATTGTGATAATTATATTCGCAGCACGCATCATTAGCTGGTTATTCCGTAAGGTTGGCCAACCTGTTGTAATTGGAGAGATAATAGCTGGCATTTTACTTGGTCCTTCTCTGTTGGGTCTCCATTTTCCTGAAATATCAAATTTCATTTTTCCTGAAAGTTCTTTGGATAACTTGCATTTTGTGAGCCAAATAGGGCTGGTTCTCTTTATGTTTACAGTAGGTCTTGAACTGGATTTAAGAGTTTTGAAATCTTCGGCACGCGAAGCCATAGTGATAGGACATGCCAGTGCCATAATCCCATTTATTGCCGGGCTTTTTCTAGCCGGGTTTTTATATCAAAAATTTATCCCGTCCGACATCTCTTTTATCTCATTTGCTCTATTTTTCAGCATCTCTATGAGCGTTTCGGCATTTCCGGTATTAGCCAGAATTGCCCAGGAAAGAGCCATCCATAAAACCAAGACCGGCACAATTGTTATGGCATGTGCCGCATCTAACGACCTATTGGTTTGGTCGCTTTTGGCCATCATTATTTCTATTATCCGTTCGGGCTCCTTTATGAGTGCTTCGTTTACGATGGTGTATGGAATTGCTTTCTTATTTCTGATGATTAAAATAATACGTCCCTTTCTTCAAAGAGTAGGTGAATTGCATCCTTCAAAAGAAAATCTGAGCAAGCCAATTGTAGCAATTTTTTTTGCCACACTAATACTCTCTGCCTTCATCGCCGAACTAATTGGGATACATGCATTATTTGGAGCCTTTCTGGCAGGTGCAATAATGCCTGAAAACGTAAGGTTTCGCATCTTATTTATCGAAAAAATTGAAGATGTGGCCATTGTGCTTCTATTGCCACTGTTTTTTGTTTTTACCGGCCTTCGCACTCAAATAGGATTGATTGACGACCCGGCGATTTGGAAAGCGACTGCGATAGTTGTGCTGGTGGCTATAACAGGTAAGCTTATCGGCACTGCAATAATTGCCAGAATTTTTGGTCAAAATCTTAAGGACAGTCTGGTTCTTGGTACGTTGTTAAATACCAGAGGACTGATGGTGCTGATCATTCTGAACATTGGATATGATCTCGGAGTATTCACGTCAGAGATTTTTACCATGATGGTTATAATGGCTTTAGCTACCACATTGATGACAAGCCCCGTCTTGTCCCTAATCAACAAACTGTTTCGGTCATCTACCACGCACACAACTGATACGTTAAGAAAAAACAGCAACTACAACATTCTGATTTCATTTGCCAATCCGGAAATGGGTAAATCACTGCTAAGGCTGGCTCACAGCCTTGTTAAAAAACTACATGATAATGCATCTGTTACGGTGATGCATCTGGCTCTGAGCAGTGAAATTCATCAATATAACGCTCAACTATATGAATCAGAGGCTTTTGATGAAATTCTGAATGAGTCCAGATATTTGAATCAGAAGATTTCAACACTCTTTAAATCATCAGGAGATATAATTACTGAAATAACGGAAATTGCGAATAAGGGCAAATATGATCTACTTCTAATTGGCATTGGAAAATCTATTTTTGAAGGAACCCTTTTAGGCAAAATGCTTGGATTTACAACACGAATAATAAACCCTGACAGAATTTTCAATCAGGTGATGGGCAGAGAACCTCTGTTTGGACATCATCATTTTGACCCTAAAACAGAAGCAATACTCTCAAAAAGCAATATCTCTGTAGGCATCTTAATTGATAAAGGACTGAACGATATACACCTTGTGGTAGTTCCAATTCTGTGTGATTCAGATTTGTCTATTCTGAAATTCGTACAAAAACTTATTTGGAACACCAATGCACAGGTAACATTCATTGACCCGTTAAATGTGATTGAAAATAACTTTCATCTGAAAGAATCAATCACCAGGATAGAACAAATTGCTCCAAATCACATCCGAATTATAAAAGAGAGCAACTTTACCGATGCTTTTCTCACAAAACAAAACTTAATGCTTATAAGCACACTCAGCTGGAAAAAAGCCATCAACAAAAAAAGTGAATGGTTAAAATGTATTCCATCAACACTTATCATTTCCGGATAATATCTAATTTACAAGCCCCATAATAAAAATTGAAATACAGACAGTTTGCTGTTGTCTTGGCTTACTTGCATAGTGCGAAACTATATTTTTATTTAAACTCAGCAGATACCGTCACGTAATCCACTATGGCCTTTCGCTCAGCAGGTTCTTTAAAGTTCTTATCTGCAAAACTTAAGGAATCAACAAATTGCGGAAAATCTACTGAGGCAAGCTGTGCAAACGTATAAAATGTATTGTCAGCTGACAATCGCTTGTCCATGTTGGCTCTTAGATTCACAACCAAGTCTGAATTAAACACCTCATACAAAGATGAATACCAAACAAAGGCCGGAACATGAACCTGCTCTTTTGTAATAGTAGATGCGCCATGCCCATAAAAATAGGAGGGTTCATCAAACAGACTTTCGCCATGGTCAGACGAGAAATAGACCATAGAAACAGACTCGCGCGCATCGACATGCTTAATTATTTCAGATAGAACATAATCCTGATACAATTCTGAATTGTCGTAAGAGTTAATAAACAATTCTCTGTTGCTTACATTTCGATTGATTGCATTTGATTGTTCCAGATTGGGAGAGAAAACATTGTATTCCTGAGGATGGCTATTTATTCCATAGTGGTTTCCAAACAGATTTATGATGATGAGTTTTTTATCATTGGTGGTATCGCTCAAAACCTCATCCAGAACCGGGAGGATGTGTTCATCCGGGTTTTTATGCGTTTGACTATAATAGTTATCAATCTCATCCAGATACTTATCCGAACCGTAACCTTTAAAAATCTCCTGATTGGATATCCAATAACTGGTAAATCCGGCCTCAGAGAATAACGAGACAATGCTTTTCTCCTTATGACAAAGGTCAAAATTGTCAGAGGTTGCCCTGGTAATCATTAACGGTACTGCCAAAGTAGTTACGTTGGCAGTAGCGTAAAAGTCGTTGAATACAACTAAATTCTCTATCAACGAAAGCCTTGGATTTGTTTCTCTTTGGTAACCGCATATCTGGTAATTGGCAGCTCTGGCAGATTCTCCAATAATCATTACATATATCTGCCCGGAAGAGAACTCTCTGTTTTGAATACTCTGGAACCTAAAATGTGCCATATCTCTCCTGTAGTTATCAATTGCTTTAAAATAGGCATAGCTCTCATAACAGCGATAAACCAAATTTAATGGGTGCTTTTTTACAATCTCTCTTTTAAAAAGATAAAAAGTTCGTTTCCCGCTTGAGTCGGCCGAAGTCTTTAACTGCCCAATCAATGAAGTAAAGGTCATCGCAGCCAGCACAAAAAATGCAGCAATAATCTTTGGCTTTAGGAAGTTTAGCCGAAAAGTTGGAAGTTTACGAAAAGATATCAGGAAAAACAGGAGTAGGCTTATTACAATAACAATAATCCATTCTATTCCTCTTATAAAGGCCACACTCTCATTATAATTTGTTTGTGCTACAGCTATTATGCCCTGTCGGGTCATATAATCATTAAACACCAGCAAATGAACCAGCTCTACGGGAACCACAATTACAAAAAAGACGGCCATGATATAGACTGCCGTTCTGAATTTCACGATGCTGTTTAGTATTAAAAAACTTAGCAAAATCAGTGATAATCTTGACAACAGATAGAACAGAGAATAAAAAAAACCGTTAAAATTTAAAGTGATATCAATTAAAATCGGAGAAACAGAAAACAGTAAAAAGCATATAACAATGGCTTTTTGGATTGGGTTATTAAATAGATTTCCCATGATTCACTAAGTTATTGAGACTCATTCCTGTATTCCAATAAAATTAATCAAAAAGAAATGTAGATAAAACATCTGCAAGGGTAAATATTTGAAGCAAATAACATAAAGTGTCAAAAGCAACCCTAAGAGGTATTTACTTCTGATTATTAAACCTATAGGCCGCCGTTCGCGCATATTTGTACACCGTTCGCGCCGATTTGCAATGGTACAAAGTCGAAGCTTAAAAGTCAGTCAAAAAAAACACCTGAAACAAAACACAAGATTTTTGCATGGAGAACTTTGTGAATAAAAAAGAATATATGTTAAGCGAATGTGGTTGATTTTATGGGTTATTGTGGCCCGAATTACAAATTCGAGCCAACGGGTTATTGTATTAATTGTGCAAATTAGATAGTTTCTCGCGTACTCAAAAATTATGCTTAACTGGGTTCTGGCTGCCGTTATCTAGCCGCGCTAGCTTCCAATTACGCTTAGCTATAACCATATTATTTAAGTACTATAGTTGCAGAATAATATCTGGATTCATTCTCCGACGTTTCAGGAATGAACACATTCCCGTCAAATTCTATACGATAACACTTAGCAAACTTAGAATTATCCCGCAAATATTCTTTTGGAACATCCCAGTAAGTAACAAACTCGTATATCGCATCATCTCCAAACACATGAGCGATTTTTAACTTGTAGATGAGTATTCTCTGATCCGGACATGCATCTGCCAATAAACTAAAACTACTGTTTAAATAACAGTCTCCATTGTTATGCAAAGTGAATATTGGACGATTAACATCTGGGATGAAACCAGGCCGAGCCGGAGAATTATAGATATCATTGTCCCAATTTGTGCAAGGGTCAGAAACAGCAATGTCCAATACATACAATTCGCGGTTTACAGTGCCCGATAGAGCATTCTCCATTGATATATTGGCCGGAATCCACTCTTCCAATCCAATTCCGTTAACCAAATCATTTCCGGAAGAATCCTGAAAATTGAACCCTAAATTATAGAATACTGTTTTTGGAGGAAGGGCGTCGAAACGTAAATCACAGGATATGAGATTCAAAGCAACCATGGCCAACAGTGCGTAAATAATAAATGTCTTCATAGCAGTTATGGTTTAGTGATATAAAAATCTTGTCTTGAATACTTATAATTACCGTTGCCAGAATTAACAATATTGAAAGCAAACCAGCCATCGTGATTACCTCCCCATCCCCTACTAATTATTTCAATTTTTCCATAATTCTTTAATAAGACTTGTTTTTCCACAAGATACTTCAGCTTTAACCTCAATTTCACCGACAATAATTATTTCATTCCCGTTATCTATTTTTGGATTCCCAATAACTTCTATTACTAAATTATAATAAGCACTTTGGCCTAATAAATAGATTGTTGTTGGTATCGACATTATTTGAACTTCTAGTCTTTTGTTGTATGGGTTAGGAATGTGTGAGCTCCCCATTATTAGGACAGCATTAAATTATAATTTTTTCCTCTGACCTTATTTAACCAAGTGTAGTAATTTTCCCTTCATAATCCCCTCCCATAG
>NZ_KI912105.1:1914953-1927024 GCF_000517065.1 Alkaliflexus imshenetskii DSM 15055
TCTAACGGTCGTTGCACTCTTGCAGGCAAACGTTTTTAGTCTTACGTCTAATATTTAAGCCCTTCATACAATATACACGATAAACTCTTTTATGATTCCAAGGTTTTCCGGCCATACGAAAACGCTCATACGCTTTCCAGAATCCTTCAGTAGGATGAGCTTGCATTTGCTCATCTAAGGCTTGAATTAATTCTGAATCGTCCTTTTTTAACTGGTAATAGTATACTGAACGACTTATTCCTATAACGCGGCACGCCCTGCCAATGCTCGCTTCTAAATCACAACTAAGCTCATGAACAATATCGCGTTTTATGCAGGGCTTTAAAGCTTTTTTTCGATAATCTCACGAGCTATCTTTAAATCCAAGGCCAGTTCAGTATACATCATTTTAAGCTTCCGGTTCTCTTCCTCTAGCTCCTTTAAACGTTTTAACTCAGAAGCCTCCAATCCGCCATAGCGTTGACGCCATTTATAAAAGGATGCTTGACTAACGCCATGTTCCCGAATGATTTCTGGTACGCTCTTTCCCTTTTCAAATTCTTTTAGGATAGAGGCGATTTGTTCTGGTGTGAATCTTTTCTTTTTCATAATTACAGCTTAAATCTAGTATTTAATTTTCTATTTTTAAACTGTCCCGTTTTTAGGGGAGCTTACAGTTACAGGATGGCAGTTCTTTATTTCTAACAAGTTTTCTGGTGCAAAATCTTGAAAAAGTACTGCCAAGTTTAAAATACGAACATTTACACAGAGGATTTCCTATTGTTACGAGTTCATAGCGCACTCTGATCGGCGTAGTCTTGTGTATAAGCAGATGCCTTGGCAGACTACGTCGAATCTTAACCGGTAGTTTTTAACTGCGAATGCCGAGAGCCGAAAATGATTTATCTGGCTAACCCCATTTTACAACTACACGTTATAGAAAACTGGAGTTTTTTTATAAAAGTGCTAGTTTCGCTTTACTGAAAAATAAAGCAACGTAATGACAGATAACAAGTTAATTTGTGCGTAGTTAAAAACTACGCTTAGCTGGGGCCAATAACTTCATTTTCGCATTCTCATAATCCAACAGGGCTATCACCTTTTGGATATATGAATGCGGGCCTTCGTACTAAAACGTAAAACCGAAATCAATCAACTAATTATTTCTGATTATTAAACCGATAGGCCACCCTGAAAGTTGCATAGGGTTTATGCTTCCTTTCATACTCAACCAAAAAGCCATCGCCTCTAATTGTTCCGGTAGTTTTTCGGGAGTTGAGCACATTGAAACACGATGCATTAAGTTGCCACCTGTTGTTTTGTATGTTTTTTGTAACAGAAAGATTTGAATAAAACAGACCAGATTGCCGCTCCTGTGCCATTACCTGCGGACTGTCATAATACAAACCCCAACGAAGCGTGAAGGCCTTTGGCAATAAAAACGTGTTGTTTACTTTGCAGTCAGAACGGAGTTTATCCTCCATACGCTCCGCATTATCAATATTGACTTTTAATCGATAAGCATATAATGAAATTGATGTGTTGAGATTCCACCAGGTAAACAAATCTACGCCACCCATTACTTCACACCCTCTACTTAGGGATCTACCCACATTTTCGGGCGTTGTTAAAACCTTTTCAGAAACTACAATTCGGGAAAAGTGTTGAATAACGTTGGTGGTTTTTCGACCAAAAACCTCCACCGAAAAGAAATCTTTGTTTCGGGATGTTAAGTAGGTCACCTCAAACGCCTCGGAAAAAGCAGGCGATAAGGCCTCGTTTCCGGAGTAATATGAATATGGATCGGAATACTGCTTTAGCGGTACAAGTTCATAATAGCGCGGTCTTCTTATCCTTCTGGTATAACCAGCCGAAATCTGGATGGTTTCAGTAAAACTATACGTGGAATGAAATCCGGGGAAAAAATCTACTTCCTTTTTATGATACGGAACCGCTAGTGTCTGATCGGCGGTATCGTCAAAATGATAATTGGCCTTTCGCGCTGAGTGCTCCATCCGCATACCCAATTGATAATCAAACTCTCCAATGCTGTTTTTAAAAAGCAGATAAGCAGCAAATACATCCCGGGAAAAATCAACATTTTGGTTCAGAGGTTCACCCGGGAATGGAACCAGTGTGCCGTTTGCAGCAAACTCTCCGCTTACTGAAGTTACTTTGGGTATTTGATTGATTTCAACTTCTACACCACTCTCGATGGTGATGGCGTCTGACAACTCCCAAATATATTCAATTTTTGTATCTACGGCTACTTCGTTTACCTCTGTACCTGCAAAACCTACACGTTCAACCCTATCCGTAAAATATTTATAATCATGTTGCCGCTCGTGCGTGGGAGCCAAGTAGGAGGAATAATCAAAATAGGTTGATACCGTATGATTTTCGTCAGCCCCAAAGGTGCGTTCATAACTTATCTGTCCGCCCACATACTGAAAGTGCATCTTGTATTGTGACTGCATCCAATAAGAAATATTATAATCCTCCTCGCCTGCACGTGATAAGCGCTCATGAAACAAACCTCTTTCATTGCGCAGGTTTGTGCGTTCAAAAGGCTGAAAATAGATTGAGAAATCAATATTATCCCTGTCGGTCAAATCATAATTAAAACCTATCTCCACATTGTTGGTTATTCCGTAGCTCTTTTTGTTTCTGTTTGCAGATACTGAGAATAATTCATCATCCAAAAAACTACTTCTGTGGTAAGTCTCCGATAAATCGGACCAGACATAACTTCCATATTGCCACTCCAAATACCAGCCACCTTTTTCGCTTTTATGGTCAACAGACAACAGGTGCTCCAATACATCGTGAGTTGAATACCTTAAACTGGTTCCAATTGCGTATCCTTCAAGTCTGTTTTTCTTCAGAAATACCAGGATAACGCCTGCGGTTCCCTCGGCACTGTAGCGCGATGACGGATTTGTTAAGAGCTCGATTCTATCGATACGTGATGCCGGTATCTGACGCAGTTTTTCTTCTCCGTTGGGCACCTGTTTTCCGTTAACATACACCACAAATCCCCCATCGCCACGATAGGTAAGCTTCCCATCGTAACTCACGTGCAACGAAGGTATATTCTCCAGCAAATCGAGCGCTACTGATGCTGACGGAAAACTTGTGGCATCTATCACTTTCCTGTCGGTTCGCAAGCTTATGGGAGGGCGACTGCTGCGCACAACAACCTCTCCAAGTTGAGTCTCAGAAGGAGATAGCTCCAACAAGAGCGGGTGCGATGAAATACTACTTACGTCATGAGGAATGGTGTAAGGCGCATAACCCAGATGGGATGCATGGAGCTGGTAACTTCCATCAGGCACACTTTCAATAAGAAAAATGCCATTGCTATTGGATATGCACCCAACAACCAGGCTGCTGTCAGCAGGATTCAGCAGAATTACAGAGGCATAAGAAATTGGTTCGCGTGTGGTTAAATCAATCACTGTTCCCTTTAATGAAGCTTGTTGGCTAAAAACGGAGAATGCTATTGAGAAAATGATGATTGTTAAAAGTCGCTTAATCATAACTCAATGTTTTTCTCATAGGCTTTCTCAAAATCAGAGTCTGGACATTGCATATCAGGATAGTCCCATTTTTCAAGTCCATATATATCCACGATTTCACTCCAACATACACGACTTGCATCAATACAAAAATCAAAATCACCACATTGATAACACTTACTTCCATTATTCGTTGTTTTGTTTGATTCCCTAATTGCTCTTTTTTTATTCCAAAGTTCAATTGCTTTTTCTGATTGCCAAACATCTTTTATACTGTCTTTTTTAATGTCCCCTATTAAAAACTGAGGCGTCCAAAAGAAACGACTACAACTTGTAACCATGCCATCTGGGAGTATACCCATTGAACTGTAATTTGCTGGACATCTGACTCCCTTTTTAAGAAACTCTTTCTTATCTGCAAAACTAATAGATTGAGAGGAGTAGTCGTCAATATCAATATTTATATCTCCTCTATAAGTTTTCACAAAATCATGTATTAATCTCATTTTCTTTAATGACGTTCTCAATTTACTCCAGGTTGATTTTGAGTATCGAGAAAAAAAAGCTTCATCAATCCTCCACGAACTAATATTATCATATCCTTTAATAAAGTCATAAATTATTCCTATATTTTGAGTGCTATCATTAAATGAAGTAATGATTGTGTGAACACAAACGTTAATTCCATTCTCATTAAGCAAATAAAATGTCCTCTTCATTCGCTCTAAATAACGCCCTCCTTCTTTTGGTTGAACTAATTTATTCAATATTTCGTTTTCTGCAGAATCCAAAGAAATCTGTATCTCCTTAACACCTAAACACTTCAGTTTTTTAACAATAGAATAACTAATTGGAATTTTAGTTGATATATAAGGGACGAAACCACAATCAATTAATTGACTCACGATCTTAAACCAATCAGGATGAAGAAATACTTCACCCCCAGTAATTTCAAAAGAATTTACTCCTAACTCTTTAGCCTCCTGAATTAATTCACAAATACGCTGAGTTGACAGTTGATGTTCAGAAGGTATATTCATCGTTCTATCAGCCAAACAGTACAAGCAATCAGTATAACAATTTGAAGTGAGAAACAGTGAAATATCCCTTGGTAAAGAATGTCGCTTATGACGCAAATCTATGCGATTATTATTGATAAAACTTTGGGGGTCGTACAAATAAATCGACATCTCATCAGTCGTTTCCACAATTGTCTTTGGAGGAAATACCATACTGATGTCTCCATATTTGACAATGAAGAAATTCTCATTATTTAACAAATCTTTAGCAAACTGTCTGATATAAATTAAATCTACGTTAAGGTAAACAGATGCCTCCGATATTGAGTCATTAAAATTCCCTCCTTTAAAGAAGGACAAAATCACTGCAAAAACAGGATGGATAAAGCCCTCAAAACCAGACACTCCGCCCCAATTAGGAGGGAAATATTTGCCCTTTGACATTAACATAACTCGTCCTTCATCAACTGAAAGAGTATAATCGGGATTTAAAACGTAATTCATAATTGCCAATATTTGTAAACAACTAGCTAACACTAACATCTTTTACCAAAATCTTAAAATTAAAGAGTTGTAAGTTTAACATTCTTATAGTTTTTTCTATGGCCTGTTTTCTATAGCTGTATCTATAATAAGAAAATCAATAGGAGCTTTCATTAATTGGATTAATGCAAAAAAAATTAATGGACTTTGAAAATTAGATCAACGAATAAACTGTTAGTAGATGTGTTTGGTAAACTTGCTACTGTTATTATCGAATTAAAATTTTCGCCCTTTATTCGCATTAATAGTAAATTGTAGGCTCAATATTACTTGAGCCTACAAAAAATGCAAAAGATTATTGGTTTTTCTTACATGTTTGATTGCATCCATTTCCATGACAATTTCCATCTTCAAGCACTCTGCTGTCGAAGTGTGTACCGCCTCGGATTTCAATCATTTGATAATTTTCTAACAATTCCCGTGCATTTAATTGAAATTCTGATTCTTGAATTGATTCATTCGTTTTCATATCAAAAAGTATTTAAGTAATAACCTGCCTACTCTTCACACACCATGTGTCCCTTTTCGGCATCCGGGGCATTGTTTTTCCGGCCGGGATAAATATTAAATGCAGAGTAAAAAT
Source organism: Alkaliflexus imshenetskii DSM 15055 (assembly GCF_000517065.1). GTDB lineage: Bacteria > Bacteroidota > Bacteroidia > Bacteroidales > Marinilabiliaceae > Alkaliflexus > Alkaliflexus imshenetskii. The sequence continues at coordinate 1,920,596 of NZ_KI912105.1, forward strand.
ATGGCGTGCCACTCCAAAAACTCTGGAGTGAGAGAAAATGATAAAATTTAGATTGCCTCTAAATAAGACAGGAGAGTCCCCGGGTTTTTCTGGCAAAACGAGGAAAGACTTTTGTTTCGCGTGGAGAAGCCACCTTTTATTGTGTCGAGTTGTATGTGCGCTTCAGGCCGGAACCCAAAAACAAAACGCATGGGTGTGATGTATTCGTATGTGTTTCTATATGAGTTATACCTGATTTCGGCACCTGAATCTTTTGCCGTCTGTAACAATTGGGAAAGTGAACTCTCTGAGATTTCGAGTTTTTGGGCAAGCTGGGATGGGCTTCCTGTACAGTTTAACCGGATAAGTTGATCCAGTTGTTGCAACTGTTGAATTTTTCGGGATAGCAGCATGGGACTTCGGGTTTAAGGTTAAAAAAGAGACTCCTCGGGTTAGGAGGCATCTCAATTATTTGATATTGCAATTTAACCCAATGGGTGTGAACAAACAAATTTTTTAGAAGAAAATTAAAATTTATAGTAAATTCCAAGAAACTCTATAGGATTCACTTTTGCTATACCTTATTTTAATATTGCTATTCAACCGTACCAGAATAAAAAAAATCTCTATCTAAAACTAATTTGATATATATGACTTATAAACAGATCTAAGGGGGTAAAACAGTCGTTGTGCTAAACTCAAATCATCGGTAATGATTTCTGCTGTTCCTCGCATATTTTGCCTGAAAGGCAGTAGCCGGCCATAGTTTGTAAATAGCGTATCAGGAAGAACTATTGTACCAATGTAGGCACTATCAGGAACAGATGACATTGAATTAAGCCTGCCAACAAGCATTCCGTACTCGCGATGCGGAAAATCTGAAAATTTAAGGTTCACTTCCTGTCCGGGCATTACCTTCCCAGCCCGATGGACAGGTATTATTACCCTACCGGTTATTTCAGTTTGTTCAAATGGCAAGATGGTCATAACGTGTTGCCCAATAGCTACATTTTGATTTTCTTTCCAAATCCCGGCAAATGAGGTTTTACCGTGAATGGGGCTTTTTAAACAATAGCGGTCCTCCCATTCAGAGATTGCGCTTTGAAGATTTCTATTGTATTGTTCTATGTTGCTTAAGAGTTCTAGTTCATATTGTCTTTCATTCAGTTTAAGCTCACCTAATTGTTGCTCGTATTCTGACAGAGAAAGACAGGTATGTGAAAGAGATATCTCGGCATTGGTCAGGCTCATTTTCTGAGCCAATAATATCTTCTTGGCATTCTCATACTCCAAGGCGGCAATTACCTTTTGAGTGTATAAAAGAGAATCCCGATAAAATGCTTGTTCAGCTAACTTATAACTTAGCTTTTCGGTGTTGATTTGGTTTTGTAAAAGCTTGCTGTGGCTTTTAAGTTGATCATGCTTTAATTGAATAGCCATTTTCTGTGCTCCGTAAATATCTAATTCAATGTAGTTTTTATATGCTTCAAGGGCTTTAATATATGCAGATAGCGAGGTTTGGAATTCGCCAAACTGTAAATTTGCAGCACTGATTGAGTCAATAACTGTTTTAACCTCTAATGGAGGCAAACTTGTACCCACTATATGTTTCAGATTTTGATAAGCATTGAAATCAGCAGGATTTTCGATAACTCCCAAAACCTGTCCGGGGCTTACGGTATCCCCCTCTGATACCAACAATACCTGCAACTTCCCGGTAGAACGTGCAAGAAGGAATGCCGGGGGATTTGTTGTTTGCAAATAAAATGTACCATGAATTATGTCGGGATACCGAAATACAAAAGCAAAACTAAAAACGGCAACAATAATGAGGGTGATGACGGAAATACCCCACCGGACAATGCGACCGGGTACTCTATTCATAATCTCCTTCACCTCTTCACTTCGCAGGTGAACAGCGTCAATATCTTCTTCTGAAATATGATAACTTTTATCCTTCATTAATTTCCCAATTCAAGCTGATTTTTGACCAAATTAAAATACGCCCCGCAGCGTTCAACCAGTTCAATGTGGGAACCGGTTTCTGTCACCCTCCCTTTTTCCAATACGATGATCTTATCCGCATTGCGCACTGTGCTTAAACGATGGGCTACCACAACAACAGTGCGCCCCTTGAAAAATTGGTCGAGGTTTTCCATTATTACTTTCTCATTGTTTGCATCAAGAGCATTGGTTGCTTCATCCAGAAAAATGTAATCCGGGTCTTTGTAAACTGCCCGTGCAATCAGGATGCGTTGCTTCTGCCCCTGGCTCAACCCGGTACCCTCTTGCCCTATTATGGTATTGTACCCCAATGGCAAGGTTTCAATAAACTCCTGTATGTTGGCTGTTTTGCATGCATATAGTAACTTTCTTCTATCAATAACCTCATCACTTACCGCAATGTTACGTGCAATGGTATCAGAAAAAATGTAACCATCCTGCATTACCACACCACAACGACTTCGCCACCATCCCTGGTTGAAATTGTTAAGGTTAACAGCACCAACTTTTATCTGACCCTCCACAGGTGCATAAAACCCCAGGAGCATTTTTATAAGGGTAGTTTTTCCACTCCCGCTTGTTCCCACAATGGCTGTAATACTATTTTCGGGGATAGTGATGTTTATATCATCCAGTACTTTTGGGGAGTGGGGCCCTTCGTACTGAAACATAACTTGTTCAATGCTGAGCCCTGCCTTATCCGGAAGCTCCTTTAAACGATCGCTGTCCGGTTCTTCATCCTCTTTGTTATGTATTTCGCCCAAACGCTCAAGGCTAATTTTTGCATCCTGTGCTGCATGGGCAAAATTGATCATCTGGTCAATGGGGCTGTTTAATTGTCCTAAGATGTACTGAACCGACAGCATCATACCCAAAGTCATACTTCCGCTAACCACGGCTGTGGCTGCCAATATGGTGATAACAATATTCTTGGTTTCGTTAAAAAAAAGCCCACCCAATTGTTGGTACTGGTTTAATGAGAGACTTTGTACATTAACCCGGAATAATCGAGCCTGAATACGCTCCCATTCCCAACGCTTCTGTTTCTCGCAATTGTTTAGCTTTATTTCCTGCATACCCATAATCAGTTGAATCAGGTTGCTTTGCTCGGACGACATTTGCGCGAAACGTTTGTGGTCAATTGTACGCCTTTTTTTCAGAAACATCCACACCCAGATAAAATAGAGCAGGCTGCCAAAAACGAAAACCACAAAAATTTGAAGGTTGTACCAGGCCAAAACAGCTCCAAACAACAGTATATTAACCATCGAAAACAAAACATTCAGCGTTTGGCCGGTAAGGAAATTCTCAATCCTGCTATGGTCTTCAATCCGTTGGATGATGTCACCGGTCATTTTGGTATCAAAAAAACGAATTGGCAACCGCATCAGCTTTATTAGAAAATCACTTATGAGAGATATGTTGATGCGGGTGCTTACATGCAACAATATCCATGAACGGATAAACTCCACACTCATACGGCTGACAAACAGCATGAGCTGGGCAATAAGCACCAACCATATAAAATTCAGATTCCTGGTGTTTATACCCACATCCACAACAGCCTGCGTAAGAAAAGGAAAAGCCAATTGCAGCATGCTTCCCACCAGCAGCCCCAGTACCAGTTGAAGGATAAATTTTTTATGAGGCTTAAGGTATCTAAATAAAAAAGAAAAACCAGACTTGTCAGGCTTTTCATCTTCCATGGAATAAAAATCAGATGTTGGCTCCAAAAGAAGGCAGATCCCCTGGGGCTCAACCCCATTTATGGTTGATGCCCAGCATTTAATAAACTCATCTTTATTATAAACCATTTTGCCATGGGCCGGGTCTGCCACATAGACCCTATCGTTTTTAATGGCATAAACCACCACGAAATGTCCCTGGTTCCAATGGGCAATAAATGGAAGAGGGGAATCTTTCCCCTCCAATTTGTTAAACCCAACTTTCACACCCATCGTGCGGAAACCGATACTCTCAGCAGCCTCGCTAATCCCAAGCATAGATACACCGGCGCGTGTAATATTACACCGCTCCCTAAGTGTTTGTATGGAGTAATTACGGCCGTAATGCCTGGCTATCATTTGCAGGCAGGTAGGGCCACAGTCCATGGCATCGGGTTGATGAACATGCACGAAATAATCACTCATTTTTTTCAGTCTCTATGTGAGCAGACAGTAATTCTTTGAATTTATGCTTAAAGATAGAGCAAGTATCTATTTTACCACCTTCATACTTGTTAATGAATCTTTCATTTGGGCATCCTCCTCCACAGACCATCATGAACTGACAATCTCTGCATTTTTTATCTTGAAAAGGATCAGTTCCTATTAAAAATTTAGCTAATAGATCATTATTTAATAATTCTATGTCCATGATATTTCCAATAGACTTTTCATTATCCCCTAAATCATGCCAACACTTATATAATCTACCATCTGGTCCTATTAGGTAACTATTATAATGACGAGCGAAGCATTCAGTAAATGTATTTGAAGGGTAAAAATCAATTATTTTTATTGCACTTTTCTTATATAAATTGAGAGCAAAATCAATGTATTCATTAGTGCTAAAACAATTCAATTGTGTACAATTATTATGATCTTTTGTTATTCCAGGACTTACACATAAAAGATTTTCAGGATCGAATTCTGAATAGTATTTTAACAATTTCGCATATTGTGAAGAATTCGATTTATCAATATTAGCTCGGATGTTAATTTTAACATTCTTAATACTTTCTTTTCTACAATATTCAATAATATTTGAGATATTCTGATGGATCTGATCGAAAGATCCACTACCATCCTTTTTAGGACGCCTACTATCATGATAAGCCCTTTCACCATCCAAAGTAATTTGAAACTGTGAAAATCCATGGCGAACTAATGTAGAAAAGGTTTTAAGATCTAAACTAATACCATTTGTAACAATTGAATAATCAGATCTTATACCTATTCTATTTATTTTTTCACATAAAGAAATAATTGAATTTAAAGCAAGTAACGGCTCTCCTCCAAACCAGACAATATTTAAATAATTTGGCAACTTTTTACTTATGAATTCAACAATAGCATTTTCCACATTTATATTTAAATATTTAGGCTCACGCCATTTTTCATAACAATATATACAATCCAAATTACATTCCTGGGTTGGGGCAATTGTCAAATATAAATCATTATGCTCATATCTTTGATTAAGAGCTTGTAAATAGTAGGAATTTAATTCGTCTTCATCTGATTTGACGATAAACTTTATAGCATTAAGTTGATCCGTCAATTCGTAATTAGCAACATCCTCTTTCCCTGCTTTAATCATTTCTATTAAGCCCCGCAACTCTTCATCAACTTGAATTAAAGCATTTGATAAACTATTATATAAATAGGCTATTCCGTTAACTTCTGTCTCAATATTATATTTAGACCATTTCATAATGCTACAAATCGTTTATATAGATAAGAATTTCGTTAAAAGTTCTCCCACTAAAATTTACTTCTCTATCTGGAATTACAGGATAAAAGTCTCTATCCGCGTTTGGACGGTAATACCTGCTGGTGGATATATCTAATGGGATCTTTGAGTTGGGCAGTTGGATAGTTGCAAAATTGCCAAATGATGAGCCCAGCCCACCAGTTGGCTCGCCAATTAGAGTGCCCAAATTGTTATCCTTAATCAAAGCACAGAATCCACTTGCTGTTGAATATGTCCCAGCATCCATCAACACATAAAAACACCCATTAAATACTTCATTCTCATGATGTGGAAATATCCTTAATAGACCATTGTCCAAAACGTGCATCTCGCCAACAGCATTGATATCAGGATACTCAAAGTCCTGTCCAAATAATTTATTTTTTATGAATTCGTGCTTAGTACATGACAAAACAGTTAAATAATTGAAAATCAATTAAATAATAATCTAAAGCATTTGGATAAAACCTTGATATTCAGTATATTACAGCTGATTACCACATCTTTTGTACTATACGTGAACACCAAGGTTGATAACAAATATAGCGAATTAATCCAACTGTTTAAAGAAACGACCGGATGGCATAAAGCACGGGTAAAGTGCACGATTTCAATTGTTTGTGCAATGTGCAAGTTACAAACGGTTTCGTTCGTAAAGCTTGCGCAAGGATTTGAGGGACAGGCAACCTACGAATCGAGCCATCGACGGGTGCAACGATTTTTCGCCGAGTTTCTTATAGAGAGGCGTTTACTCGCCCGGCTGATATTTGCTCTTTTGCCCTCTAAACCGCCCTACCGCTTGAGCATGGACAGAACCAATTGGCAATTTGGGAGCTTGGATATCAACATATTGATGCTCAGTGTTTGTTATAAAGGCGTGGCCATTCCGCTGCTGTGGAAACTTCTTCCCAAACGTGGGAATTCAAATGCCACAGAGCGCCAAGAATTGTTTGACGACTACATCGAGCTATT
>NZ_KI912105.1:1927124-1932719 GCF_000517065.1 Alkaliflexus imshenetskii DSM 15055
TTTATTGGCGATGAATGGTTTGGGTATTTAATCCTTAATAAGGTGCCATTTTATATCAGGTTACGCGAAAACATGAAAGTCCGTGTGCCCGGCAAAGGCGAAAAAAAGGTCTTCTGGCTATTCAACCATCTACGGGTTGGCGTACACATGCATTACAGCGGGTTGGTCCATTTGGGCGGAAACCTTGTCTATTTGTCAGCTATCAAAACCATTGATAAAGCCACAGGTAAAATTGAATTTGTTATCATTGCATCGTTCAACAAACAGGACCAAGCACTGATTAACTATAAGGAAAGATGGCAGATAGAAACCATGTTCCGGGCCATGAAAACAAGTGGTTTCAACATAGAAGACACACATCTCAACAAGCTTGAGCGCTTATCTACCTTGATATCCGTTGTTTCCATTGCATTTATTTGGGCTTACCTCGCTGGTATAGACAAACATGAAAAAATTGTCACAATTAAAGTCAAAAAACACGGAAGAAGAGCCTTCAGTTTCTTCAAGTATGGGTTAATTCGGATTGCTCATGCATTGTCGAACACACTGGATATAAGCGAATTTAACAAATGTGTCAAAGTTTTGTCATGTACTTAGGAATTCGTGACTTATTTTGTACTCCACATTTGCAAACATCATGATTGTATCCTTTGTAAGATGTGACACGATGGTTTCATAAACAGATGTTGATCCGCCTCTGTTATCTCTCAAATCCAGTATTAATTTTTCAATGTTTCCAGATTTTGCCAGAGCAAAAGCAGAATCAATAAAATCCTTATCCTTGCCGCCAAACTGCTTATATCTAATTACAGCCAAATTCTTTTCTGTGGATTCACTATACGAACCGTTATCGCCCTCTATGAGAGTTTGAAGACCATTCGTTTCGATTGTCGAATCACTAAATTTCGCCAGCCGGCGATAATACCTTGGTTGTGATAGCCCTTTTAAATTGAACCTATACACCTCTCCTTCAGAATTCACTGCATCCACAAAAAAATATCTATTCATATCGTAATACAACCACAAATCACGTGTAATAGATGTTTCATTTAACTGATGAACCCTAAAGCTGAAATTGAAACCGTAATTATTGGCCAATAATCTCTCAACTATTTCTGAAGTAGGAATACCATTAATTGCAACAACTCTATCACTCTTGTCAAACAACTCTTTTTTGCGCAAATCAGCTCTCAGATACAACTCCTGTCCTTCAATTTTGAAAGCAACAGGCATTATTCTTGATCCCCAGAAAAATGCTCTCAGCATAATCGATGAAGGCACTCGTAATCGTGTGTGACCATCTTGTAATTCTGCTATAACTGGATTTAACTGCTGATAGAATCTCTTTTGACTGATTCTACCTTTCTCAAAAAAGTTTCTTTTCACACTATAAATCAAACTGTCAAACTGATTCTCTGATAAATACCAATAAGGATCTGGATGGATTTCTTCAATCTTCTGTTTTAAATAATCTAAATCTGCTTCAATTTCTGAAAAAACCAATCGTTTACTTTGGCACGATGAAAAGCAAACTACAATAAAAATATATAAAATAGTTTTTTTTATATATTTCTGAAATTCATATATAATATAACTTATCATTTATGGAGGGATTATCATTCTAAACCTATATGAAATCTTCTACTAAATAAGATCAAAATCCTAAAAACATCTATAGTTTTAATTTATCGAGATTCTTTTTAGCAATACAAAATTCATCTCTAAACTATATTTAGTTTAGAGATGAATCCATATTTTAGTAGTTAGCATTACAGATACATTTGCCAATTTTAATAACACCACTACCCATTTGAAAACGCGAATCACATACGCATAAACCTCCTTTAATTGTATTCATTTCTTTTGCTGTAAGAGGACTATTACCATGAATGCGCCCAAATTCTATAATTTTTAAAGTTTTCATAATACAAATATTAAACGTTATACAAAACCTACTCATCACACTCCATGTGTCCCTTTTCGGCATCCGGGGCATTGTTTTTCCGGCCGGGATAAATATTAAATGCAGAGTAAAAATATGGCGTGCCACTCCAAAAACTCTGGAGTGAGAGAAAATGATAAAATTTAGATTGCCTCTAAATAAGACAGGAGAGTCCCCGGGTTTTTCTGGCAAAACGAGGAAAGACTTTTGCTTCGCGTGGAGAAGCCACCTTTTATTGTGTCGAGTTGTATGCGCGCTTCATGCCGGAACCCAAAAACAAAACGCATGGGTGTGATGTATTCGTATCTGTTTCTATATGAGTTATACCTGATTTCGGCACCTAAATCTTTTGCCGTTTGTAGCAATTGGAAAAGTGAACTCTCTGAGATTTCGAGTTTTTGGGCAAGCTGGGATGGGCTTCCTGTGCAGTTTAACCGGATAAGTTGATCCAGTTGTTGCAACTGTTGAATTTTTCGGGATAGAAGCATGGGACTTCGGGTTTAAGGTTAAAAAAGAGACTCCTCTGGTTAGGAAGCATCTCAATGATTTGATATTGCAATTTAACCTAATGGGTGTGAACAAACAAATTTTTTAGAAGAAAATTAAAACCCCATCACCAACCAACATATACTGCGCACTTAACCAGTTAGCGCGAATCTGTGATTTGTGCTTTTTTTAACGTAGTTTTTATCTGCCATAGCGATATACTAATATGATTAAACTCGGGCTAAGTGCAATAGTCAACTTCGCTTTATAAAAAAACCAGTTGTTTTTTTATAAATTGCAGGTTTTGCTTAGCAGAATAATTACAGTTACATAATTGCGAATAACAAGTTACTTTTAAGCGAAGTTAAATACTTGGCTTTGCCAGGGGCAAGCAGAGGCCCGCATGAAAAATTCGAGCCTACGGCATTGTTTCGCAAGCCCCAATTTCATATCATTCAACCAGCAAGGTTCTTAACAGTAGAGTTAAATCAGCCATCTTTTCAAAAGATAGGTAATCCTTTGTGTCTGTGGGCTTGTGGCAATTCTTGTCAACACCTGAAAATATAAACAGTGACGGGATTCCTTTTCTAATGAAATTCGCTTGGTCGGAAGCTTTTAAATACTTAGGGTTTCCCGACAGGTTGAAAGATAGGTTTATCATTTTTTCCGCACCATCAACCAAGAAATCAATAACGTCATGCCCAACACAATTGGAGCTGTACAAGTAAAGCATTTCCGGTTGCCCTTCTAAAGTCCTTCCGACCCCTCCGACCATGTCCAAATTAAGCACGTACTTAATGGCTGCCAAATCAATAGTCGGATTGTCCACAAAAAAGCCGGATCCCAGCAAACCACTCTCTTCGGCCGAAAATGCAATAAAGACAAGATTCACGCTAGGGCTCCATCCGAACTTATGCTTGTCAGCTAATAACCTTGCCAATTCCAACATGACTGACACACCCGACGCATTATCATTTGCACCCGGAAAATGTGTTCCGTTAATTATCCCCAAGTGGTCGTAATGAGCTGTTATAACAATCGTACTATCGGTATTGGCTTTAGCCGGTATGTAACCAATTACATTTTTGCATTTTAAGGGTTTCATATCGCGTATAACGCACACTGTCACACTGTCCTCCTTATCGTGCTGCTTTTTCGAAATATACTTTGTTAACGCTCTGGTCAACGAGGTTGATGCCACCATTTTAAAAGTTAGTGAGTCTTTGCCTGAATCAAGTGTAAATAAAGGGTTGTTTCTTACGAACAATTCATATTGACCTAAAGCCCGACATGCAGACAAAAACTGTTTATTGTTATAAGATAAGCGAATTTCACCTTGTGTTTTCTTTGAAGAGAGTACAAAATATTGGTCACTTTGTCTTGTTATCAGAAAAGATCTTCGACCATTTAAGAATTCATTAGAATTGACACCTCCAAACCCAAGAGTGACAAAATCTTTTCCCGAATAGAACTTTTTTCCATCAACTTCAATAAACGACTCTTCTTTAACAGTCCCGTAATTGGCCACAATAAAATTTTGAAAATATATCGAATCAACCTCTTTGGTTTTATGATGGTTCAAGTCATAATTATTGAAACAACTATACAAATATTCAGCTGCTAAATCAGCTCCTCCATTATCAATTCCCCTTCCCTGAAATTCCTTTGAAGTTAAAATTGTCACATGTTCCTTCAAGTTCATTATTACAGTATCTTTCAAGTTGACTGAAATCTGCCCTGCTAATGAAAATGGGAGTGTACATAAAAAAATGAAATTTAAAAATAGCTTCATACCTTGTTGTGATTAGATTACTAAACAAAGAGGAACAATCTAAAGATAGCTCCTCTTTGTTTATTTTAATCTTCAAATTGAATAGAGCCTGAATTCTAAGTACATGACAAAACTTTGACACATTTGTTAAATTCGCTTATATCCAGTGTGTTCGACAATGCATGAGCAATCCGAATTAACCCATACTTGAAGAAACTGAAGGCTCTTCTTCCGTGTTTTTTGACTTTAATTGTGACAATTTTTTCATGTTTGTCTATACCAGCGAGGTAAGCCCAAATAAATGCAATGGAAACAACGGATATCAAGGTAGATAAGCGCTCAAGCTTGTTGAGATGTGTGTCTTCTATGTTGAAACCACTTGTTTTCATGGCCCGGAACATGGTTTCTATCTGCCATCTTTCCTTATAGTTAATCAGTGCTTGGTCCTGTTTGTTGAACGATGCAATGATAACAAATTCAATTTTACCTGTGGCTTTATCAATGGTTTTGATAGCTGACAAATAGACAAGGTTTCCGCCCAAATGGACCAACCCACTGTAATGCATGTGTACGCCAACCCGTAGATGGTTGAATAGCCAGAAGACCTTTTTTTCGCCTTTGCCGGGCACACGGACTTTCATGTTTCGCGTAACCTGATATAAAATGGCACCTTATTAAGGATTAAATACCCAAACCATTCATCGCCAATAAATTCCCTATCGCCCACGAAACCAGAGATGGACGAACAACCAAATAGCTCGATGTAGTCGTCAAAACAATTCTTGGCGCTCTGTGGCATTTTGAATTCCCACGTTTGGGAAGAAGTTTTCCACAGCAGCGGAATGGCCACGCCTTTATAACAAACACTGAGCATCAATATGTTGATATCCAAGCTCCCAAATTGCCAATTGGTTCTGTCCATGCTCAAGCGGTAGGGCGGTTTTAGAGGGGCAAAAGAGCAAATATCAGCCGGGCGAGTAAACGCCTCTCTATAAGAAACTCGGCGAAAATCGTTGCACCCGTCGATGGGCTCGATTACGTAGGTTGCCTGTCCCTCAAATCCTTGCGCAAGCTTTACGAACGAAACCGTTTGTAACTTGCACATTGCACAAACAATTGAAATCGTGCACTTTACCCGTGCTTTATGCCGTCCGGTCGTTTCTTTAAACAGTTGGATTAATTCGCTATATTTGTTATCAACCTTGGTGTTCACGTATAGTACAAAAGATGTGGTAATCAGCTGTAATATACTGAATATCAAGGTTTTATCCAAATGCTTTAGATTATTATTTAATTGATTTTCAATTATTTAACTGTTTTGTCATGTACTAAGGGTTTAAATATAACAGCATTCTCTTATGGGGTTATCGAAGGCGCATTTACAGGCCTTAAAGGG